>NZ_JASHKB010000009.1 GCF_030732865.1 Roseitalea sp. MMSF_3546 | reverse complement strand
CGGGCTCGCTGGTCAACGGTTGTTCTGTCACAAAAGCGGCCTCCTCATGACGCGTGCGCGCCCGCCCGCGTCCGGACGGGCCCGCCGCTGATCGGTGACGGGCCCGACATTGCCGAACTGACGGTCAGCCGCCGGTGGCTTCGGCGGCCGCCTCGAGATCGGTCTTCATCTGGTTGAGGATCTCCTCGCCGCTGTCACCGGTCATCTCGATGAAGGCCGCCTCGACCGCGGGCGCGGTCTCCATGAAGGGCTTGCGCTCTTCCTCGGACAGGATGTTGATCTGCATGTCCGGCTTGGCTTCCTTGATCTTGGCCAGCGACTCTTCCTGAAGGTCGCGCTGGTATTCGAGGATGTATTCGAACGCCACGTCGACCGCGTCCTGGATCACCTGCTGGTCTTCCTCGCCAAGGCCGTCATAGAAGTCCTTGTTGGCCATCAGCGCGGTGGTGAAATTGTTGTGGCCGATGCAGGTGATGACGTCGGTCACCTCGTACATCTTGGTCGATTCCAGGAAGAAGCCGGGATTTTCCTGGCCCTGGATGATGCCGGTCTGCAGCGCGCCATAGACCTCGCCCCAGGGCAGCGGCGTCGGCGTGGCGCCGAAGGCGCGGTAGCTTTCCACCAGCAGCGGGTTGGTCATGACGCGGAACTTGACCTCGTCAAGATCCTCGGGGCTGCGCACCGGCTCCTGGGTGGTCATGCAGACCTCGCCCTCGGGATACATGGTCAGCAGTTCCAGGCCCTGCTCGGCATAGAGTTCGGGGAACATCTCGTTGATCGCCACCGACGAGCGGAAGAATTCGAACAGCGCGTCCTGGTCCTGCGGCAGCAGATAGGGCACGAAGAAGACCTGCGCCTCGGGAATCAGCGCGCCGGTGAAGCCGGGCGACTGGTTGACGAATTGCAGGATGCCGGCCTGCGCCTGCTCCATGATGTCGGCGCTCTCGCCCAGCGTGCCGAAGGGGAAGAGCTGAACGGTGTGGTCGGAATTGGCTTCCACCTCTTCCTTGAACTTCTGCGCGAAGATGCCCTGCACCTCGTCGAGCGCCTCCTCGAAGGCGTAGCGCCATGTTTCGGCCTGCGCGGCGCCCGTGGCCGTCACGACGATCGCGGCGGCGGCCACGGTCCCCAGTAGTGAACGCATGGATTTTGTCATGTGACTGCTCTCCCTTTGAAAAACCGGAAACTGACGACGCGCAATGCTGGGCGCGTCCTGACCGGCCATGTCCTGCCAATGGCCGGAAAAGACCGGATTGTTCTGGTTTACTACGGTGAGGCAGAGAAAAAATCATGTCAATAACAATAATAAAATCATGACAATTTAGTCCGATCGCGGAACGAAGCGTGCATGAACCGGCGAGCGACCGGCCCGGGCGACGCGCCGCCATCGGCCGCGGCGCCGGCTCAGATTGCGAGCAACGCCGGCTCGGGGCGGCTGCGGATCAGCCGCCGGACGATCTGGAGGCCAAGCTCCAGCCGCTCGCCCGATTCCCCGCCAAGGCACAGCCGCACCCCGGCGTGACGCTTGGGATCGGCAAGGCAGAAGGACGAGCCGGGCGCGACGGCGACGCCATGCAGGCGGGCGTGAGCGAAGAAGTCCTCCTCGGGCCAGGCGTCGGGCAGCGGCAGCCAGACATGCATGCCGTTGGGACTGGACAGAAGGTCGAGCCCGCCAAGGATCCGCGCGGTCGCCGCGTTGCGCTCGGCGAGCGCCGATTTCTGCCATGTCAGCAGGCGCTCGGCGGTGCCGTCGGCGATCCAGCGCATGGCGATCTCGGCCATCAGCGGCGTCGCCATCCAGTTGGTGACCAGGTGCCGGTTGGCGGCCGAGGATTCGTGGGTCTCGGGCACGACCAGAAAGCCGACGCGCAGGCCCGGCATGATGCACTTGGTCAGCGAGGTGAAATAGAAGGTGCGTTCGGGCGCCAGCGCGGCGATCGGCGGCGGCCGGTCGGGATGGATCGGCCCCCAGGCATCGTTTTCGATGATCAGAACGTCATGACGGCGCGCGATGTCGATGATCGCCTGGCGGCGCTGCGTGCCCATGGTGGCGGGCTTGGGCGCAAGGCCCGTCGGCATCAGGTGAATCGCCTTGACCGGCTCGCGCAGGCAGGCGCGCTCGAAACCCTCGGGCTCGATGCCTTCGGCGTCGATCGGCAGGCCGCGCAGGCGCATGCCCAGATAGCTGGTCAGCGGCCTGAGCGTGTGGTGGCCGAGTTCCTCGGCGACGATCAGATCGCCCGGATTGGCCGCGGTCATCAGCGCGGTGGTCATGGCCGCGGTGTTGCCGTTGGTCAGAAGCAGGCTTGGCGGCGCGACGGTGAGCCCGCACAGGGCGAGCCATTCGACCGCCGCGTCATTGTATTTGCGCAGCGCCGCGCTGGGGCGGAACGAGGCGATCGTCGTCATCGGCAGGTCCTGGGACAGCCGCTCGAGGGACTGGCGCATGGCCGCCTCGTGCAGCGGCGCAAAGACCGGCTTGAGCAGCGACAGATCGATGATCGAGCCATATTGGCGTTCGGGCAGGTAGGGCGTGCGCGGCTCGCTCGCGGTCGCGCGCACATAGGTGCCGCGGCCGACCTCGCCGACCAGGACGCCGGCGCGGATCAGCTCGTCATAGGCGCGGCTGACCGTTTGCACGCTCACGCCCAGATCGTAGGCAAGGTCGCGATGGGTGGGCATGCGGTCGCCGGTCTTCAGCTCGCCCGCCTCGACCGCGCGCGTCACCGTCTCGGCGAGCGAGCGATAGGCCGGCCGTCGCAAGAGGCCGCGTCTGGGGGGCCAGATTGTCATGGTCGAGTATGCGCATCGATCATGACAATTGACAAGCTCCCGGCGCCGCCGCACAAGCATTGTCATGTCCGCGATCAAGCTCGACGGCCGCGACGTGAAGATCCTGTCGATCCTGTCGCGCGAGGGCCGCATTTCCAAGACGGCGCTCGCCGAGCGCGTGGCGCTGAGCGCCACGCCGTGCTGGGAGCGGCTCAAACGGCTCGAAAAGGCCGGGCTGATCACCGGCTACCATGCCGATATCGCACTCAAGAAGCTGGCGCCCCATGTCGCCGTGTTCGTGCTCGCCGAACTGGACAACCACCGGGCCGAAGCGTTCCAGACGTTCGAGCGGGCGATCGACCGGCACGAGGAGATCGTCGGATGCTGGGCGCTCGGCGGCGGCTTCGACTATCTGCTGCACGTAATCGCCGCCGACATAGACAGCTATCAGCGTCTGATCGACGCGCTGCTCGGCGAGGGTATCGGGCTGGCGCGCTATTTCACATACATCGTCACCAAGCCGGTGAAGACCGGCGCGCCGCCGCCCTTCGCCACGCTTTTGGGCGAGATGGCGAAAGACTGACTGCGCCGGCCGGGCAAAACAGTGCGATCGCCTGCGCCGGGCGGCTGCTTCGGACGATCCTTCTGACCCAATCGGGCTAGGGTCTTTTCACAATCACCACGCGGCCCTTCGGGTTGGGCCGAAACGCGGCCTCGCGTGCTGATACGCAACGGACCCTAGCCTGCGGGCAAATCCGTTCGAGGGAGAAAAGCCATGGCCCAGGCGATGCCGTCCATTGCAACCGACGACTTCCTGCATGCGGTGGGGCTGGCCGATCCGTCCCTGCTGCGCAGCTTCGCCTATGTCGGCGGGCGCTGGATTTCGGGCGGGGCGGCGCGGACCTTCGCCGTTACCGATCCGGCGACCGGGAGCGAACTGGCCGAGGTCGCCGCGCTCGACGGCGCCGACAGCCGCGCGGCGGTCGATGCGGCGCAGGCGGCCTTCGCCGGATGGTCGGGACTGTTGCCGCAGGCGCGCTCGCGCATCCTGCGCGCCTGGTACGAGCGGATCGTCGCCCATGCCGAGGACCTGGCGCGGATCATGACGCTCGAACAGGGCAAGCCGATTTCCGAGGCGCGCGGCGAGATCGACTATGCCGCCTCGTTCATCGAGTTCTACGCCGAGGAGGCCAAACGGCCCAATATCGAGAGCGTGACCTCGCATCTGCCCGACGCCGAGGTCGAGGTCTGGCGCGAGCCGGTGGGCGTGGCCGCGCTGATCACGCCGTGGAACTTCCCCTCGGCCATGCTGACCCGCAAGGCCGCCGCCGCGCTCGCGGCCGGCTGTACCGTGATCGCCCACCCCTCCGCCGAAACCCCGCTGTCGGCGCTGGCGCTGGCCGAACTGGCCGAGCGCGCCGGCCTGCCGGCGGGCGTGTTCAACGTCGTCACCGGCAAGGCCGCCGAAGTGGTCGGCCCGTGGATGGACGACGCACGGGTGCGCGCGGTCTCCTTCACCGGTTCGACCGGGATCGGCAAGCTGCTCTACCGGCAGGGCGCCGAGACGGTCAAGCGGCTCGTCCTGGAGCTTGGCGGTCATGCACCGTTCCTGATGTTCGCCGATGCCGATCTCGACCGTGCCGTCGACGAGGCGGTCAAGGCCAAGTTCGCCACCTCCGGCCAGGACTGCCTTGGGGCGAACCGGTTCTTCGTCGAGCGCGGCGTTTACGACGAATTCTGCCGGCGCTTCGCCGAGCGCACGGCGGCGCTGACGGTCGGGCCGGGAATGGACGATCCCGATATCGGCCCGTTGATGAACGAGGCGGCCGTCCGGAAGCAGCAGGCGCACGTCGCCGATGCCGTTGCCAGGGGCGCGCGCGTGCTCGCCGGCGGCGAACTTCACCCGGCCGGCCCCCTGTTCTTTGCGCCGACCGTGCTCGCCGACGTGCCCGCCGACGCGCAGATCATGGGCGAGGAGACCTTCGGTCCGGTCGCCGCCATCGCACCGTTCGACACCGAGGCCGAGGCGCTCGACCGCGCCAATGCCACCGAGTACGGCCTGATCGCCTATCTGCACACGCAGGATCCGCGCCGCATCTACCGGCTCAGCCGGGCGCTCGAATTCGGCATGGTCGCCGTCAACCGCACCAAGGTCACCGGCGCGCCGATCCCGTTTGGCGGCATGAAGCAGTCAGGTCTTGAACGCGAAGGCTCCCGGCTCGGGCTGGAGGCGTTCACCGAAGTCAAATATGTCTGCCGCGACTGGGCATGACGCCAACACGAACCAGAAAGGCACACGCCATGCTCCGCAACGACCAGCTCGACCAGTGGGACCGCGAGAATTTCTTCCACCCCTCCACCCACCTCGCCCAGCATGCGCGCGGCGAAAGCCCCAACCGCATCGTCACCGGCGGTGAAGGGGTCTATATCGAGGATCGCGACGGCGCCCGTCTGCTGGACGCGTTCGCCGGGCTGTACTGCGTCAATGTCGGCTATGGCCGTACCGAGATCGCCGAGGCGATCGCCGAGCAGGCGCGTAAGCTCGCCTATTATCACGCCTATGTCGGTCATGGCACCGAGGCCTCGATCACCCTCGCCAAGATGGTGCTGGACCGGGCGCCCGATCACATGTCCAAGGTCTATTTCGGCCTGGGCGGCTCGGACGCCAACGAGACCAACGTCAAGCTGATCTGGTACGTCAACAACATCGGCGGCCGGCCCGAAAAGAAGAAGATCATCTCGCGCTGGCGCGGCTATCACGGCTCGGGGCTGGTGACCGGTTCGATGACCGGACTGAAGATCTTCCACGACAAGTTCGACCTGCCGCTCGAGCGGATCGTGCACACCACCGCGCCCTATTATTTCCGGCGCGAGGACCGCGACATGAGCGAGGCCGATTTCGTCGGCCACTGCGTCGCCGAACTCGAGGCGCTGATCGAGCGCGAGGGTCCCGAGACCATTGCCGCCTTCATCGGCGAACCGATTCTCGGCACGGGCGGCATCGTGCCGCCGCCGGCCGGCTACTGGGCGGCGATCCAGCCGGTGCTCGAACGGCACGACATCGCGCTGATCGCCGACGAGGTGGTCACCGGCTTCGGCCGGCTGGGCTCGATGTTCGGGTCGGACCATTACGGCATGAAGCCGGACATCATCACCATCGCCAAGGGGCTGACATCGGCCTATGCGCCGCTGTCGGGCTCGATCGTCTCCGAGCGGATCTGGAAGGTGCTCGAACAGGGCACCGACGAGACCGGCCCGATCGGCCATGGCTGGACCTATTCGGCGCATCCGATCGGCGCGGCGGCGGGCGTGGCCAATCTCGAACTGATCGACGAACTGGGGCTCGTGGACAATGCGCGCGATGTGGGTGCGTATTTCAATGCGGCCATGGCCGAGGCGGTCGCCGGCCACGCCCATGTCGGCGATGTGCGCGGCGAGGGCCTGTTGTGCGCGGTCGAACTGGTCGAGGACAGGGATGGGCGCGCCTTTTTCGATCCGGCAAGGAAAGTCGGCGCGGCGGTCGCCGGGGCAATGGCCAAACGCGGGGTGATCGCCCGCGCCATGCCGCAGGGCGACATCATCGGCTTTGCGCCGCCGCTGTGCCTGACCCGCGCCGAGGCCGATACGATCGTCGGTACGGCCAAGGCGGCGATCGAGGAGGTTCTGGGCGCCTGAACGCGGCGCCGGAGCGTCGGGTGAGGAGGCTGGATCGTCGGCCGGGCGTGCCGGCCGGCGATTTGGTCCGCGCCAGGCGCGGGCGGCTTACAGATCGTAGGCGAGGCGGAAGCCGGTGTTGCTGCCGGCCGAATCGGCGGGCAGGCCAAGGCGCGCGGCAATGCGGTAGCGGTAGCAATAGCTCGCATGGCACAGGAACGAGCCGCCCTTGAGCACCTTCTGGTCGGTCTTTCGCGCGTCGGCATTGCGCGCCCTGGCCGCGCGCGAGACCGAGCGGATGCGGAAGGCGTCGGCCGACCACTCCCACACATTGCCGGCCATGTCGTAAAGGCCGACGCTGTTGGGCGGAAAGGCGCGGGTCGGACTGGTGGCGTAAAAGCCGTCGGCGAGCGTGTTGGTGCGCGGAAAACTGCCCTGCCAGATGTTGCAATAGACCGTCGTGTCGTCGGGGTCGGCATCGCCCCACACATAGCGCGGATTGGCGAGCGTGCCACGCGCGGCGTGCTCCCATTCGGCCTCGGTCGGCAGCCGGCCGCCGGCCCATCTGGCAAAGGCATTGGCATCGCGCCAGGAGACCTGCACCACCGGATGGTCCCAGCGCCCGTCGAGATCGCTGCCGGCGCCTTCGGGCGTGCGCCACATGGCATGGGGGGCGTTCAGCCACCAGGGAATGGCCGGATTGTACTGCATGGTCGCCGCGCGCTGATCGTCGACGAGCCCGCGAAAGACCGCCGACCAGCCGAACTCCTCGGCTTCGCTGACATAGCCTGTCTCGGCGACGAAGCGGGCAAAGCGCGCATTGGTGACGCACTCGGCCTCAAGGGCAAAGGGCTTGAGCGTGATCCTGCGTGGCGGCCCCTCGCCGTCGACGGGGATAACTGGCGTATCCGTGCCCACAAAGCTCGGCCCGCCGGGAAACTCGACACGTATTGGCGCGCGAGCAACGGGCGGGGCGTCGTCGCGGGCCGCGCGCGCCGCCGATGCCGCCGTGTCCGCCTTGCCGTCGTCCTCGCCCCTGACGGTCGGCCGGCAGCAGGCGCCGTCCGAACCGTGTTCGGGATCGACCGTCGCGGTGGGGTCGGTCTTGCGGTCCATCGCTGCGCTCCGTTGCGGCCCTTGCGGCCATGAAATGCGATCGGCGGCGATGGGGCAAGCCCGGCCGCGCGGATGCGCAGGACGGCGCGAGCCTGACCGGCTCTCCGGTGCGGAGCGAATCGTTCGCCGCCGCGGCCAGTTCCAGCGCCTTCAGCCCGTCCTTGCCGTCGACGGAAGGCGGCGCCCGGCCGATGGCGGTGGCCGGCAACGACGTGATGCTGGTGCCCGGCGCGCCCTCAGGCCGCCAGATCGCGCAGCACGTAGTGCAGGATCCCGCCATTGTTGACGTAGTCGAGTTCGTCCGCCGTATCGATGCGGCAGATCAGCGGCACGTCCTTGGTCGTCCCGTCGGCATAGCTGACCTTGGCGATGACTTTCTGGCGCGGCTTGACGTCGGCGAGGCCCTCGATCGTGACGGTCTCATCGCCCTTCAGGCCGAGCGAGGCCCATGACACGCCCGCGTCAAAGACAAACGGCACCACGCCCATGCCGACCAGGTTCGACCGGTGGATGCGCTCGAACGATTGCGCGATCACCGCCTTGACGCCGAGCAGGTTGGTGCCCTTGGCCGCCCAGTCGCGCGAGGACCCGTTGCCATATTCGCCGCCGGCGAAGACGACCAGCGGCACGCCCTCTTGCCTGTATCTCATCGCCGCATCGTAGATCGGCATTTCCTCCTTGGACGGATAGTGGATGGTGTAGCCGCCCTCGCGGCCGTTCTCGCCGAGCATGTGGTTGCGGATGCGGATATTGGCGAAGGTGCCGCGCATCATCACCTCGTGATTGCCGCGCCGCGTGCCGTACTGGTTGAAGTCGGCAACGCCGACGCCGTGATCCATCAGGTAGGAGCCGGCCGGGGACTGCGCCTTGATCGAGCCGGCCGGCGAGATGTGGTCGGTGGTGATCTTGTCGCCGAACAGGCCCAGAATGCGCGCGCCTTCGATGTCCTCGATGGGCTTGGGCGTTGCGTCCATGCCGGTGAAATAGGGCGGGTTCTGCACGTAGGTGGAATTGTCGTCCCAGGCATAGGTCTTGCCCTCGGGCACCTCGACGGCGCGCCAGCGGTCGTCGCCCTTGAAGACGTCGGCATATTTGGTCGCGAACAGGTCGCGCGTGACATATTTGCCGATGAATTCCTGGATCTCCTGCGGCGAGGGCCAGATGTCCTTGAGGTAGACGTCGTTGCCGTCCTTGTCCTGGCCGATCGGCTCGCTCTCGAGATCGATCTTGACCGTGCCGGCCAGCGCGTAGGCGACCACCAGCGGCGGCGAGGCGAGATAGTTCGCCTGCACGTCGGGCGAGATGCGGCCCTCGAAATTGCGGTTGCCGGACAAGACGCCCGCCGCGATCAGGCCCTTGTCGTTGATGGTCTTGGAGATCGGCTCGGGCAGCGGGCCGGAATTGCCGATGCAGGTGGTGCAGCCGAAGCCGACAAGGTTGAAGCCGATCCGGTCGAGCTCCTTCTGCAGGCCGGAATTGTCGAGATATTCGGCGACAACCTGCGAACCCGGCGCCAGCGAGGTCTTCACCCATGGCTTCTGCTTGATGCCCAGGCGATTGGCGTTGCGCGCCAGCAGGCCGGCGCCGATCAGCACGGACGGGTTGGAGGTGTTGGTGCACGAGGTGATCGCCGCGATCGCCACGTCGCCATGGCCCAGATCGTAGTCCTCGCCCGCGACCGGATAGCGGGCATCGATCTGGCCGGCATCCTTCTTGTATTCGCTCGTGAAGGCCTCGGCGAACTTCTCGCCGATCTGGTTGAGCGCGACGCGGCCCTCGGGGCGCTTGGGCCCGGCCATCGAGGGCACGACCTCGCCGAGGTCGAGCTCCAGCGTATCGGTGAAGACCGGATGCTCGGTGCCGGTGACACGGAACATGCCCTGGTCCTTGCAATAGGCCTCGACGAGCGCGATCCGGTCGGCGTCGCGGCCGGTCATCTGCAGATAGTTCAGCGTCTCGGAGTCCACCGGGAAAAAGCCGCAGGTGGCGCCATATTCCGGGCTCATATTGCCGATGGTGGCGGCGTCGGCCAGCGTCATGGAATCGAGCCCGTCGCCAAAGAACTCGACGAACTTGCCGACCACGCCCTTCTGGCGCAGCATCTGCGTGACCGTCAGCACCAGATCGGTGGCGGTGACGCCTTCCTTGAGCGCGCCGGTCAGCTTGAAGCCGATGACTTCGGGCAGCAGCATGGAGATCGGCTGGCCGAGCATGGCGGCCTCGGCCTCGATGCCGCCGACGCCCCAGCCGAGAACGCCAAGGCCGTTGATCATGGTGGTGTGCGAATCGGTGCCGACGCACGTGTCCGGATAGGCGACGGTCTCGCCGTCGGCATCCTTCGTCCACACGCACTGGCCCAGATATTCAAGGTTGACCTGGTGGCAGATACCGGTGCCCGGCGGCACGACGCGGAAATTGTCGAAGGCGCTCTGGCCCCATTTGAGGAAGCGGTAGCGCTCGGCATTGCGCTCGTATTCGAGCTCGACATTGCGCTCGAAGGCCATGGGCGTGCCGAACTCGTCGACGATCACCGAATGGTCGATGACCAGGTCGACCGGCACCAGCGGATTGATCTTCTCGGGATCGCCGCCCAGATTGACCATCGCATCGCGCATCGCGGCAAGATCCACCACCGCCGGCACGCCGGTGAAGTCCTGCATGAGCACGCGCGCCGGCCGATAGGCGATCTCGTAGCCGGCGGTCCCCCGGTCGTCGAGCCAGGCGGCGACGGCCTGAATGTCGGCCTTGGTCACCGAACGGCCGTCCTCGTTGCGCAGAAGGTTCTCGAGCAGCACCTTCATCGAGAAGGGCAGGCGGGAGATGCCGTCGAGCCCGTTCTTCTCGGCCTCGGCCAGGCTGAAATAGGTGTAGGCCTTGCCCCCTACGTCGAGCGTCCTGCGGCAATTGAAGCTGTCGATGCTGGACATGTACGCTACCTCCGGTTGGCCAGCGCGGCGGCTGGCTGCGCCATCGCCGATCACCATGGCATATGTGTTGCGGCAACCGCATTGTGCAGTGCGGTCGCCTTTGGATGGCGCCTGCTTAGAACCATTCAAGGGCGCTTTCCAGACCAACCAAGGTCAAATCGGTCCCGCGATTGCGCGCGTCAACATTTTCGTGTCAATGCAGCCCGACCAATCGGAACCATGACATGCGGCTTGAGGTCGAGGGATTGGCCGCGCGGCGCGGCGGCGACATGATCTTCGAGGGCATCCGCTTCGCCCTTGGCGCGGGCGAGGCGATGGCCGTCACCGGCCCCAATGGCGCCGGCAAGTCGACGCTGCTGCGCGTATTGGCGGGGTTCCTGCCTCCGGCGGCGGGGTGGGCACGGGTGACCAACGCCGCGGACGGGGCCGGCGACATCGCCGCGCACGCCCATTTTCTCGGCCCGGTCAATGCCATGAAGCCGGCGCTCACCGTGCGCGAGAATCTCGATTTCTGGCGCATCTTCGGCGATGCGCCCCTTCTGGAGCCGGAGGAGGCACTCGGCCGGCTGGGTCTGGACCATGTCATCGACGTGCCCTACTCGGACCTTTCAACGGGGCAGCGGCGGCGCGTTGCGATCGCCCGGCTGCTGCTCAACCGCCGGACCATCTGGCTGCTCGACGAGCCGACATCGGGGCTCGACGCCAATGCGGAGGCGGTGTTTGCGGGGCTGGTCGGCGATCATGTCGCCGGCGGCGGCATCGTCATCGCCGCGACGCATCTGTCGATCGCCGTTGCGGGCATGAAGCGGCTGCGCTTTGCCGAGCGGGCACCGGCGTGATCGCGCTGATCGTCCGCGACATCCGGCTGGGCGTGCGGGCCGGAGGCGGGGCGCTGATCGGCATATTGTTCTATCTCGCCGTGGTGGCGGTGACGCCGTTCGCCTTCGGTCCGGACCTCAACCTGCTGTCGCGCATCGGCCCGGCGATCCTGTGGGTGGGTGCGCTGCTCGCCTCGCTTCTGGGCCTCGAGCGGCTGTTCCGGATCGACCATGAGGACGGCGCGCTCGACGTGCTGGTGATGAGCCGGTTCGAGACACCGCTGGCGCTGACCGTGTTCGGCAAGTGCGTGGCGCACTGGCTGGTGACGGGGCTGCCGCTCGTCATCGTCACGCCGCTGCTCGGCCTGTTGCTGAACATGGAGATCGCCGCGATCGGCGCCACGGCGCTGACATTGCTGGTCGGCACGCCGGCGATCACCTTCATCGGCGCGGCCGGGGCGGCCGTGGCGGTGGCGCTGCCGCGCGGGGGGCTGCTGGTCTCGGTGATCATCCTGCCGTTCACGATCCCGGTGCTGATCTTCGGCGTCATGGCGAGCTACGGCGCGGTGGAGGATCCGGCGCCCTTCGTGCAGCCATTTGCGTTTCTCGCCGCCCTGACGCTGTTCTTTGCGGTGCTCGGCCCGTTCGCGGCGGCCGTGGCGCTGAAGGGGTTGCAGGATTGACGCGGACCCGCAGTGCTACTCGGCGAGCGCCCGCTCGACGGCTTCCGGATCGTTTTCGATGACCTTCAGCAGCACGCGGGCTGGCTGGTCGGGTTGCCGGCGGTTCTGTTCCCAGTCACGGACGGTGGCAACGTTCAGGCCATAGCGGGCGGCAAAGCCGGCCTGCGTCAGCCCGAGGCGCCGCCGCAACGCGGCCACGTCGGTCCTGGCGGGGACCACCATGCGGGATGGGGCCTTTTCGACCTTGGCGATGGCCAATGCTTCCTCGGCGCTCTCGACCAGTTCCCGGCCAAACTTGCTCATCCGTGCCTCCTTGCAGATCATCTTCTTCTGGCGCCCGACCCTGTCCGGTATGCCTCCGCGATTCTGGGCAAGGTCGCGGCAAGCGCGTCGCGCTCGGCCTGGCTGATATCGGCTCTGTCACCCTTCTTGACGAGCGCCAGCAAGAAAATCGGTACGTCATCGGCCGCGAAATAGTGGATCGTGCGGTAACCACCGCGCTTGCCCTTGCCGCCACCCGCAAAGCGCACCTTCCGCGCGCCGCCTGTCCCAGGAATCACCGATCCCGCTTTCGGGTTGTCGGCAAGGTATGCAATGATGCCGCTCAACTCCTCTTCGGAAAGGCCTGCCGCCTTGGCCTGCCGCTCGAAGACCGACGTCGTGACAACCGTGTGCATTCCTGAAGGAAATACGGCATTGCCGTACCGATTTCAACAGACAAGTGCGGCCGGCCCCGCTCCAGCTCGCACCGATCAGCGATGACCACCGTCGAGCTTTCGACCCATCTGCCCGCCGATCCGGCCATGGTGCGCGAGCAGATCATGCGCCCGGCGATCCTGCTGCACGTCTCGCGGCCACTGATCCGATTCACGCCGATCGATCCGCCGGCCCTGCCCGAGGTCTGGAAGCAGGACCGCTACAAGGTCGCCATGCACCTGTTCGGCATCGTGCCGATGGGCTGGCAAATGGTCGGCATCGAGATGCGGCCCGCCGAGGGCGAGACATGGTCGATCCGCGACAATGGCCATGGCGCGCTGATCCGCACCTGGGATCACGTCATCGAGGTGGCGCCCGAGGGCGAGGGCACGCGCTACACCGATCGGGTGACGATCGAGGCCGGCTGGCTGACACCCGCCATCGCCCTTTTCGCGCGCATCTTCTACGGCCATCGCCAGCGCCGCTGGCGGAAACTGGTTGCCGCCGGCTTCGACCCGAAAGCGTAACGGTTTCGTGCGCGTTCGCTTGTCACGGATCAATTGCCCCGCCACAATTGACGGCCTATATCGCGCACATGAGTGTTTCCGCCGCCCGCAAGCCGGGGTTCTTCTCGCGCCTGGCCAATCCGACCCGCTTCATGGGCCTTTCGGCGGCCATGCTGCCGTGGCTGTGGGTGATCGCCGCGATCGTCACGCTCGGTGGCCTCGTCTGGGCCTTCAACGCACCGCAGGACTATCAGCAGGGCGAAACGGTCCGCATCATGTATATCCACGTGCCGGCGGCGTGGCTTTCCATGTTCGTCTATGCGGTGATGACCGCGTCGGCGCTCGGCGTGCTGATCTGGCGGCACCCGCTGGCCGACGTGTCGGTGCGCGCCGCCGCGCCGATCGGCGCGGCCTTCACGCTGATCTGCCTGATCACCGGCTCGCTGTGGGGCCGGCCCATGTGGGGCACTTGGTGGGTGTGGGACGCGCGGCTGACCTCGGTTTTCGTGCTGATGCTGATGTATCTGGGCATCGTCGCCCTGCAGCGCGCGATGGAGGACCCGGCCAGGGCGGCGCGTCCGGTGGCGATCCTCGTGCTGGTCGGCTCGGTGAACATTCCGATCATCAAGTTCTCGGTGGATCTGTGGAACACGCTGCACCAGCCGGCCTCGGTGATCCGGCTCGACGGGCCGACCATCCATGCTTCCATGCTGTGGCCGCTGCTGGTCACGGCGGCCGGTTTCATGGTGCTGTTTTTCGCCATGCACATGCTGGCCATGCGCAACGAGATCCGCCGCCGGCGTGCGGCCGCCCTGCGTCGGGCCGGCGCGCGCGGTGCCGCCTCGGCACCGGCGACCGCGGTTCTGGAGCAGGGCTGATGTGGAGCCATGGCGCTTTCGTTCTGGCCAGCTACGGGGCCGCCTTCGGCGTGCTCGCGCTGGTGATCGTCTGGCTGCTCATCGACCGGGCGGCGACGATGCGCGAGATCGAGCGCCTGGAAAGGGCAGGCCTGACGCGGCGGTCGGCGCGTGGCGGCGAGACCGACGGAGCCGAGCCATGAGCACGAGCGAGCGCACCTCCGCCGGCCGCTCCGGCATCTCCTGGCCGATCATGATCGCGGTGATCGTGTTCTTCGCGCTTGCCGGCGTGTTCGCCTACATGCTGCTGCTGCCCGACCGGGTGGCCTCGACCGTGCCCTCGGCGCTGATCGGACGGCAGGCGCCCGAAACGCCGCTACCGGCGATCGAGGGGCTGACGACCCGCAGCGGCGCCGTCTCGCCGGGGCTCGATCCGGCCATGCTCGAGGGCAGCATCTCCATCGTCAATGTATGGGGTTCGTGGTGCGCGCCGTGCCGGCAGGAGCATCCCTATCTGATGCAACTGGCCGAAGACGAGCGCATCCAGATCATCGGGCTCAACTACAAGGACAAGCCGGAGAACGCGATCCGCTTTCTGCGCCAGCTCGGCAATCCGTTCGATGCGGTCGGCGCCGACGATACCGGCCGCGCGGCGATCGAATGGGGCGTTTACGGCGTGCCGGAGACCTTCATCGTCGCCCCCGACCGGACCATCGCCTACAAGCATGTCGGCCCGATCAGCGCCGATATCCTCGAACGCACCATCGTGCCCGAAATCGACAAGCTGGCAGCGGCCGAAGCCTCGCCGGGCTCGTAGCCGGGCTGTCAGGATCGCCTATATCGGCCGATGCAATCGGCGCACGTCGCGCAATTGCGGGAACAGGAACGCCCAGCCGGCGGCGATGGCCATGGCGCTGATGCCGCCGATCACCACGGCCGGCATGGCGCCGATTCCCGCGGCGACGACGCCGGCGCGGAAATCGCCCAGTTCGTTGGATGCACCCAGAAACACCATGTTGACCGCGTTCACACGCCCGCGCACCCAGTCGGGCGTCCACAACTGCAGCAGCGTCTCGCGCAGATAGACGCTGATCATGTCGAAGGCGCCGATCAGGGCGAGCGCGATCACCGACAGCCACGCAACTGTGGACACGCCGAAGACCACCGTGAACAGGCCGAACAGGCCGACCGACACGAGCAATATGCGGCCGGCATGGTCGCGTATGGGCGATGTGGCCAGGAACACCGCCATCAGCAGCGCGCCGACGCCCGGCGCTGCGCGCAGCATGCCCAGCGCCCATGGACCCGCCTCGAGCACGTCGCGCGCGAATACCGGCAGCAGCGCGACCGCGCTGCCGAGGAACACCGCGAACAGGTCGAGCGAGATGGCGCCCAGGATCACCTTCTGGTCGCGGATGTAGCGCAATCCGGCAAACAGCGAGGAAAAGGTCACCGCGGCCACGTCGGCGCGCTGGGCCGGCTTTGGCACGGCGATGACGAGCAGCAGCGCGACCACGAACACCACCGCCGCCGCGCCATAGGCGACGGTCGCGCCCACCCCGTAGAGCAGGCCGCCTGCGACCGGCCCGACGATGGAGGCGACCTGCCAGGCCGAAGAGTTCCATGCGACAGCGTTGGGGAAGACGCGGCCGGGCACCAGGTTGACGACGAGCGATTGCGAGGCCGGCCCGAAGAAGGCGCGCGCGATGCCGAAGACGAACAGCGCGGCGAAGACCGGCAGCGGCGAGGTCAGCCCGCGCCAGGTCAGGGCGAGGATCACCAGCGTGCAGGCGATCTCCACCGCGACCGACCAGGCCATCACCGTGCGCCGCCCGAAGCGGTCGGCCACCGAGCCGGTCACCAGCATGAACAGCACCAGCGGCACGAACTGAACGAGCCCGGCGATCCCCAGATCGAGCGGATCGCGCGTCAAATCGTAGATCTGCCAGCCGACGGCGACGACCACGACATTGCCGGCAAAGTTTGAGGCGAAACGCGCCGCCCAGTATTTCACATAGGCCGGATAGGCAAAGGCCTCGAACCGTCCGTCGGCCACGCCCGCGTGTCCGGTGTCGTCGCTCATCGGCCTTGCGTTAGGCTGTTTTCGCGCGCAGGCAAAGCCTTTTCGTTCCGCCGGCCGGCGGCGCGGCGCGGACCGCCGGCGGCTTGCCCGGCGGGCGCTGCTTGCCTATGTCTGGGCGGTCCCAGCCAAAAGGAGCCGAAGCGTGGGCCTCACCCTCATCAACACCCTCTTGTTCGCGCTCGATATCTACACCTTCATCGTGATCGGCGCGATCATCTTCTCCTGGCTCTACGCCTTCAACGTCATCAACACGTCGAACCGTTTCGTGTCGATGCTGGGCGAGTTCTTCTACAAGGCCACCGAGCCGGTGCTAAGGCCGATCCGGCGCTTCCTGCCCGATCTGGGCGGCATCGACATCTCGCCGATCATCCTTTTCGTGGGCATCTATTTCCTGCGCCAGATCATCGTCAACGTGCTTGCCCCGGCGATCATCTGACCGCGGCGGATGGCGGACGGCCGCGCTTTTCATCGGCGAAAAGCGTCCTTCATCCTGATGTGTTTGCACCCGCGGCCTGACCGGCTATCGGTCCTGACATTCCGACATTGCCATGTGCGCGCGATGCATGTGGGATGCCGGTGTCGGAGCGGGACTCGGGCCAGGCCGCATCAACGGGAGTTCGCATGCCGCAGGAAGCTACGAAACAAGCGCATCTGCCGACGCGCGCCCTTGGTGCCAACGGCCCACTGGTCTCGCAGTTGGCCCTTGGCACCATGACCTTCGGCGCCGAGACGGGCGAGACCGAGGCGTTCGGGCAACTGGACCTGTTCGTTGAACGGGGCGGCACGCTGATCGACACCGCCGATGTCTATGGTGCCGGAGCCTCCGAGGCGATCATCGGCCGCTGGAGCCGCCAGCGCGGCGGCATGGACGATCTGATCGTGGCGACGAAGGCGCGTTTCGCGCCGCCGGCGGGAAGTCGTGGCGGCTCGCGGCGCGCGATCAGGCGGTGCCTCGATGCCAGCCTGAACCGACTGCAGGTCGATGCCGTCGATCTGTACTTCATCCATGGCTGGGACCGGCACACCCAGATCGAGGAAACGCTGGCGACGCTGGGCGATCTGGTCGCCGCCGGGCGGATCCACAATATCGGCTGGTCGAACCTGACCGGCTGGCAGTTGCAGAAGATCGTCTCCGCCGCACGCGCCGGCGGCTATCCGCTGCCGGTGGCCGTGCAGCCGCAATACAATCTTCTCGAGCGTGGTGTGGAGATCGAAGTGCTGCCGTGTTGCCTGGACGAAGCGATCGCGCTTACGCCCTGGTCGCCACTGGGCGGGGGCTGGCTGACCGGAAAATATGGCGCCCAGGCGCGTCCGACCGGCGCGACGCGTCTGGGCGAGGATCCCGACAGGGGCGTGGAAGCCTATGACCGTCGCAATACCGAACGCACCTACGCGATTCTCGACGTCGTGCGCGCGGTCGCCGAACGCTACGGCCGGCCACCGGCCCATGTCGCGATCGCCTGGCTGCTCGCTCGTCCGGGCGTGGCCACGGTGTTGCTGGGCGCCCGGACCGTCGCGCAGCTTGCCGACAATCTGGCGGCCGCAGACCTCGTTCTGGAAGCGGCGGATCTGCAGGCGCTGACCGAGGCTTCCGCGCCGGGTCTGCCGTCCTATCCCTACGCGTTCGTGCAGGACTGGTCGGGCCTTGAGGTGTGGAAGACGCTGGGCACCTGAACGGTGGCCGGCGCGGCGCGGCTCGGCCCGGCCCGGCCGCGCGGCCGAAGGCTGCAACGCGCCTCGCCTAAGCCTTCGCGCGCTCGATCGACTCGACGATCAGCCTTTCGGCGGTGTCCTTGTTCTGCCAGCCACCGAGCTTGACCCATTTGCCCGGCTCGAGATCCTTGTAGTGCTCGAAGAAGTGCTCGATCTGCTGCAGCGTGATCTCGGGCAGGTCCGAATAGTCGAGAACCTTGTCATAGCGCTTGGTCAGCTTGTGCGAGGGCACGGCGATGACCTTTTCGTCCTGGCCCGAATTGTCCTCCATCAGCATCACGCCGATCGGCCGCACATTGATCACGCAGCCGGGCACCAGCGGACGGGTGTTGCAGACCAGAACGTCGATCGGATCGCCGTCCTCGGACAGGGTGTGGGGCACGAAGCCGTAATTGCCCGGATAGGACATGGGCGTGTAGAGGAACCGGTCGACGACCAGCGTGCCGGCCTGCTTGTCCATCTCGTACTTGATCGGCTGGCCGCCCAACGGCACCTCGATGATCACGTTGACGTCGTGGGGCGGGTTGCCGCCGATTGAAATGGCGTCGATGCGCATGGGGGTCTCCGGGCTGGTACTGCGCGGTGATAGCGGCCATGGCGCTGCGCCGCAACACGACCTTCGTGCGTACCGCGTATGCAAGGGGTCATTGTCCGGTCGCATCGGCACGGCCATGATGGCGTTTTCACGCAGCAGGAGCTCCCCATGCCCCGACCAGCCTTGCCCGAGCCCACACGCACCGGCGTTGCCGCGCTCGCCCTTGCCGCCGGCCTTTGCGCGGCGGTGCCCGCCCTTGCCATGGAAAGCGTCTATACGAGAGTGTCGATTTCGGCGGCCTGCGCCGGCATCGCCTCCCATCGGGTCGGCGGCACATGGTCGTGCCCCGGCCATGCCGGCTACGGTGTTCTCGTCTCCGAGGGCGACCTGCGCATGTCCGTCTTCTACGGCTATGTCGGCGCCTGGTATGGCGAAGGCGCCTGGGAGAGCTTCGGCCCGTTCAACGCGATCGGTGAGACGGTCGAGTGGCGCATTGCCGATGGCGTGCCGCGGGCGGCGATCCTGCGATGGTTCATCGACAACATGAACCCCGAAACGGGCGCGCCCGATCCGGCAATTCGCGGCCAGGTGCTGGTGATCTCCAGGGTCGCCCAGCCCGGAGAGGGCAAGGGATGCGTTGTCGGCTATGTCGACGCGCGCGCCAACGCCGACGCCAATGCGCTGGCCCGGCAGGTGGGCGACGATCTCGCCGGTTCGTTCGTCTGCCGGCAGGACGAGCCTTCTTATCACGGTGCCGTCGGCCCGACAGCCGCCGAGCCGGTGCGGGCCTTCGGGCAGTAGCCCGGCCGGTCGAACCGAATGCCTGCCCGCCGCCGCCGGCGATCGTCAATCCCAGACGAAGGCGGTCTTGCGCAGGCGCTGGCCGTCGAAGACCTCGGCGCCCTCGGCGACCGGGCGGCCGCCGCGTCCGCGATAAAAGTCGATCGCGGTGGCATTGTCCTCGAGCGCCCACACGACCAGGCCCTTGCAGCCATGGCTGGAAAGCCGGTTCGCCGCCGTCCTGAACAGGCGCGAGCCGAAGCCGACGCCCTGATATTCGGGCCGCAGATAGAGCTCGTACACCTCGCCGTCCTGCGGCAGGGCGCGGGCGCGGTTGAGCCCGAACGTGACATAGCCGCCAATCGTGCCGTCAAGGTCGATCACCAGCATGGAGGTGCCGCGGCGGATGGCGCGCTGCCACCAGCGATGGTCGCGCCGGCCGATCATGGCGCGCAGCGCCCTGTAGGGGATGATGCCCGCATAGGCGTTCTGCCAGGCCGCCGCGTGAACGTCGGCGATCTCGATCGCATCGCGCGGCTGGGCCGGTCTTATGTCGAGGGTGAGGGCACGCATGGCAGGGCCAGTGTGAGCCAGCGGGCCGTGGCGGGCAAGCGCATTCATGCAACGCCCGCGGCCTTTTCACATGGTCTTGACAGCCCCGCCGAAGGGGCCTGGCCGTTCATGCGACGTTCTGTGCCTTTTCGAAACGCTTGCGCTCATGGGGATCGAGATAGAGCTTGCGCAGCCGGATCGACCGGGGCGTGACCTCGACCAGTTCGTCGTCCTGGATCCAGGACAGGGCGCGTTCGAGCGTCATGCGCACCGGCGGCGTCAGCTTGACCGCGTCGTCCTTGCCGGCGGCGCGCACATTGGTCAGCTTCTTGCCCTTGAGCACGTTGACTTCAAGGTCGTTGTCGCGCGTGTGAATGCCCACGATCATGCCCTGATAGACCTTGGTGCCCGGGTCGATCACCATCGGCCCGCGATCCTCGAGGTTGAACAGCGCATAGGCGACCGCCTCGCCCGGCTCATTGGCGATCAGGACACCGTTGGTGCGCCCGGCGATCGGCCCCTTGAACGGCGCATAGCCGTGGAACAGCCGGTTCATGATCGCCGTACCGCGCGTGTCGGTCAGCAGTTCGGACTGATAGCCGATCAGCCCGCGCGTGGGCGCATGGAAGACCAGGCGCACCCGGTTGCCGCCCGATGGGCGCAGCTCCAGCATGTCGCCCTTGCGCTCGCTCATCTTCTGGACGACGGCGCCCGAATGCTCCTCGTCGACATCGATCACCACCTCCTCGACCGGTTCGAGCAGCGCACCGTCCTCGCCCTTTTGCAGGACCACTCGAGGACGCGAGACGGCCAGCTCGAACCCTTCGCGGCGCATGGTCTCGATCAGCACGGCGAGCTGCAGTTCGCCCCGGCCGGAGACGTGAAAGGCGTCCTTCTGGTCGGAATCCTCGATCCTGAGCGCCACATTGCCTTCAGCCTCGCGCATCAGCCGGTCGCGGATGACGCGGCTGGTGACCTTGTCGCCCTCGGTCCCGGCGAGCGGGGAATCGTTGACGATGAAGCTCATGGTGACCGTCGGCGGATCGATGGGCTGGGCTTCCAGCGCCTCGCTGACGGCCGGATCGCAGAAGGTGTCGGCGACGGTGCCTTTCGACAGGCCGGCGACCGCGACGATGTCGCCGGCCGACCCTTCCCCGATCGGCTGGCGTTCGAGGCCCCGAAAGGCGAGTATCTTGGATACCCTGCCGGTTTCGATCGGCGCGCCGTCGCGGCCGATGACCTTGATCGTGTGGTTGGGCCTGACCGTGCCCGAATGGATGCGCCCGGTGACGATGCGCCCCAGGAACGGGTCGGCCTCCAGGATCGTGCCGATCATCCGGAACGGGCCGTCGCCCACGGTCGGCGCGGGAACGTGATCGCAAATCAGATCGAAAAGCGGGGTGAGCGAGGCATCGGCGGGCCGCCCGGGCTCCGCCGCCATCCAGCCGTCGCGGCCGGAACCGAACAGAATGGGGAAGTCGAGCTGGTCCTCGTCGGCGTCGAGCGCGGCGAACAGATCGAACACCTCGTTGACCACCTCGTCGGGCCGGGCGTCGGGCCGGTCGATCTTGTTGACCGCCACGATCGGACGAAGACCGACCTTGAGCGCCTTGCCGACGACGAACTTGGTCTGCGGCATCGGCCCTTCGGCCGCGTCGACCAGCAGCACCGCGCCGTCCACCATGTTCAGGATGCGCTCGACCTCGCCGCCGAAATCGGCGTGGCCGGGCGTGTCGACGATGTTGATCCGGGTGTCGCCCCAGGTGACCGAGGTCGCCTTGGCGAGGATGGTGATGCCGCGCTCCTTTTCGATGTCGCCGGAATCGAGCGCGCGTTCGGCCACGCGTTCGTTCTCGCGATAAACGCCCGATTGCTTGAGCAGTTCATCGACCAGGGTCGTCTTGCCATGGTCGACATGCGCGATGATCGCGATGTTGCGGAGGGACATGATTCAATCTCGAGGAAAAGCGTTGTTGCGGCGCATATAGTGGCAGCGGGCCGTCTTGGCCAGCGCTATTGCGCAGCGGGCGTCAAGGTGGTCGGACCGGGAAGGCCGTTTCGATGCCAGACCGGCCGCGAGCGAATTCGGCAGGGAGCCGCGGCAGCCGGTCAGCGAGCCGAGACGTCCTCGCGCTCGAAGACGATATCGAGAAAGTCCTCGAGCCAGCGCAGCACCTTGTGGTCGTGGTGCAGGCGTCCCTGAAGATGGGCGCGGCCAGGCTGCGCGCCGGGCAGGTCGAAGCGGTGGGCACCATGGACCACCCAGCGGTGCATCATCGTCTGGGTCAGTTCGGCATGGAACTGCACGCCCCAGGCATTGTCGCCGTAACGGAAGGCCTGGTTGGGATAGGTCTGGGCGGTCGCCAGATGCTCGGCGCCCGACGGCAGCGTGAAGCCCTCGCGGTGGAACTGGTAGATCATGTCCGGCCAGTCCATCAGTCTGCGGCCGGCCTCGGTGGGCTCGAGCGGATACCAGCCGATCTCGACATGGCCCTCACGGTGGCCATCCACGCGGCCGCCAAGATGGTTGACGAGCATCTGCGCGCCAAGGCAGATGCCGAAGAAGGGCTTGTCCTCGGCGAGCGGCACGGCGAGCCAGTCGGTCTCGCGCTTGACGAACTCGTCGGGATCGTTGGCGCTCATCGGGCCGCCGAACATCACCGCGCCGGCATGGTGCGCGAGCGTTTCGGGCAGCGCATCGCCCAATGGCGGCCGGCGAATGTCCAATCCATGGCCGCGCGCTTGCAGAAGCTGGCCGACGCGGCCGGGCGAGGAACGCTCCTGATGCAGGATGATCAGGACCGGCTTCTTCGCCGACGGCTCGGCCGTGGGCGCAACGCCCGCCTTGCCGGACAGCGCAGCGATGCCCGGCTCAAGCCTCATCGCCACCGTCACTGCCGTCGATGCCGTGCCTTTCCTGCACGCGCTGGCGCATCAGCACGCGGTCGCGGCCGCTGACGCCCAGAAGCTCGGAAATGCGCCAGACGACATTGTCCTCCAGTTCGTGACGATAGCCGTCCGCATAGACCATCTCCCAGAGCAGTTCGATGAAGCCGATGCGCTGGTCCTCACGCATCGTGTCCATCAGGACCGAGGTGAAGCGGTAAAGATCCACGGCCTCGCTGTCGGCCTCGCGCGCCGCCTCCATGAGCCGGCGAAGCTCGCCCTCCTCGAGCTGGTATTCCTCGGTGAGCACATCGGCAAAGCGCTGTCGCTCGATCGGCCGCAGCACGCCGTCCGCCTGGATGACGTGATACATCAGCGCGGCGGCGGCGAGCTGCGGGCTGTCGGGCGCGTCCTCGCGCGGGTCTGCGTCCGCATTGTCGATGAGCTCGCGGACGAAGGATCGAAATCGGTCGAGCATGGCGGCGCCTTCGGCTGGATCGGTCGGCGGGTCTTGCGGCCCCTCATCCGCTCCAATCTATGGGCTGTCGTCGCTAAAACAACCGGAAGCGTCGCGGACGGTCCGGTTCACTGTCGGGATCCACGCCCGGATCGTCGGGAATGGGCGGCTTGACGGGCCCGTCATCCGTTTCGGACTTGTCCGCCCCGGCCTCGCCATTGGCCGCCGCCGGGCGTGCCCCGGTCTTTCCGGTCTCGCCATCGGGTCCGGGTTCGGTGTGGTCGGCCGGCGCCGGCTCCCGATTGCCGGTGCCGCCGGGACGATCGGCGCTTGCGCCTGGCTGCGCCGGCTCTCGAGCGGGCTCGTCGCTGTCCTCCCGCGCGGCCGGCCGGGGCGGCGTTTGCGGGGCCGGTTCGCCGCCGGTCGAACCATCGGACGGCTCGTTGGCGCCGTCCCCTGCCGTTCCGGCATCGATGGTTGCCGGTTCGTCCTGCGCGGTGCCTTCGGCCGGTTCGGATTCGCCGTCGGCACCGGCCGGGCCGTGCGCGCGTTCACTGCGGGCGGCCCTGACGCGCTCGGACAGGTCGACCGGGGCGGCGATGGTCCGCACCGGTTCGGGTTCGGGCCGGGCCGGTTCGGCGGGCGCGGGCGCTGGCGGCAGGGTCACCATGGCCGCTTCGTCCGTTCCGGTCCGAGGTCCGCGGTCGGAGGGCGTGCCCGGCACCATGGGGTCGAGATCGTTCTCGATGGTCGGGCCGATGCGCTCGACCGGCACCTTCCACGCAAAGGCGTCGATGCGGCCGGTGACCGGAGAGAAGGGCGCCCATTTCTCGGCGACATAGCCGTCGGCCGTCCAGGCCGGGTCGCGCGGCGCGCGCACCGCGCGCGACAGCCATTCGCGCACCTTGCCCTGATCGCCGGTCTCGGCATCCTCGATGTCGGCCATCAGCATGAAAGCGCTTTCGCGCGGCTCGTTGCGCAGCACGAACGCCGCGGCCTTGCGGGCGGTTTCGAACTCGCCCGCTTCCATCGCCATCTGCGCGACGATGAGCGAGGACTCGGTATTGTTGGGCTTGATCGATTCAAGGCGCTGGGCGCGCTTGAGGCGATCGAGGGCGGAATCGCCCGGCCGGGCGTTGACATAGGCAAGCGCCACATCGGGATGGGGCGACTTGCGCCAGGTGGTCTCGAGCACCTTGACGCCGCGGCGCATCTCGCCGAGCCGGAAGGCGGCCTGGGCGGCGGTGGTCGCGGCCGGCGCGAAGCCCGGCTCGAGCTTGTGGGCCTCCAGCGCGGACTGCTTGGCCCGCGCGGTGTCTGTCTCGAGGCAATCCATGGCGAGCGCGGTGAGCAGCACGGCGCGCTTGCGGTTGGCTTCTTCCTTGGAAAGCTGTTTGGCCTGCTTCTGCTTGTCCAGAAGCCGGATCGCGCCCTCCCAGTCGCCGGAAGCGGTCTTCAGGTCGATGGCCGCCTTGCCGGCCCAGACCAGCTGCGGTGCCAGCTCGGCCGCCTTTTCGGCATAGTGGCGCTGGGCGTCGCGATCGCCCAGGCGCTGCGCCTCCATATACAGCCCGCGCATGCCCAGGGTGCGCAGTTCGGGATCCTCCAGCATCGCCTCGAACTTGGCGCGCGCCTGGGTGTGATCGCCCTCGAGCAGGGTGGCCTGGGCATCGAGAAGCTGGATCAGCGGCTCGGAGCGTGCGTCGAGCAGGCCGTTCGCCTGCTTGAGCATGCGGCGCGAGGTGGCGCTGTCGCCGGCGCCCGCGGCGATGATGCCGGTGGACAGCGACTGATAGCCACGGTCGCGCCGCCGCGCCCGGAAGAAGCGCTGCATGCGCTGGGGCGAGGTGAAGACGACGCGGATCAGCCACCAGGCGAGCATGATGGCGGCGACGACCGCGACGATGCCGATCGCGGCGACCATCAGCGAGACGGTGATCAGCTGGTCGGCGACGGTGATCTCGACCGTGCCCGGCATGTCGGCCAGCCAGGCGAAGCCGAAGCCGAGCGCGAAGACCAGGGTGATGAAGATCAGGACCTTGATCATGACGAAACCCCCTCGCGCTCGCTTACTGGGACGGTGTGGCAGGCGGCGCGGCCGCCATCGCGGTGTCGAGCGCGCCGGCGACGAGCTGATCGACGGTCAGCCTTGCGCGCACCTGCTCCATGAAGTCGTCCGAAACACGCCTGGCGGCGTCGGGCAGCGTCTCCCACTGGGCGATCGCCGCTTCGAGTTCGCCAGCTTTCAGACGCGTTTCGATGCGCGCGGCGATCGCTCCGGGCGTTTCGCCGGCGGTTTCGCCGACCGGGCGCACCTGCACCAGCGAGCGGGCGCTCGACATCAGCCGGTCGGCGAGCGAGGCGTCCTCGTCCAGCCCCTGGCCGGTGGCGACGATGCGGCTTGCGACCGCGTCGAAGCGGTCGACGAGCTGGCTGACCGTCGGCACGCCCGAGGCGGCGAAGTCGCGCAGCGCGGCCACCGTCTCGTCCTCGCCGGCGGTGGAGGCATAGGTTTCCAGTTCGGACATGAATGCGCTGCCACGGTCGATGGCCGTCTTCAGCGCGGTGGCGGCGATGGCGCGGGCGACGGCGGAGGAATCGGCGCCGCCCTCCTCGATGCGCTGCTGTGCCTGGGCAATGGCGGCCTGGTTGTCCGCGACCCGCTCGCCGAGCGCGGCAAGCTGTTCGCCGAGCCTTGTGCGCAGCGCGGCGACCTCCTCGTCCAGCGTTCCGACATCGCCGCCAAGGGCCTCGACATCGGCGCGCAGGGCCTCGACATTGCCCGAGGTCGCCTCGAGCGCGGCTTCGATGTCGGACAGCGCCTGGCCGCCGGGCGTTTCGGCGGCCGCGCTCGCAAGCCGGTCGACCTGCTCGGCCAGTTGCGCGATTTCCGGCTCGAGCGCGTCGACGCGGCTCGCCAGGGCGCCGAGGCCGGCGCCTTCACCGGCTTCGCCGGCCGAAATCGCGCTGCGCAATTGCTGGACCTGCCCGGCGAGCGTGTCGATGGCCGACTGCGCCTCGGCCGCCTGGCTCCCGGCGCTCTGCGCGGCCTGATTGGCCGCCTCGATGCGTTCGGTGATCTCCGGAGGGATCTCGACGGGCGGCGCCGGGGCGTCCTGGGCGGCCGCAAGGTCGTCGATGCGGCCTTCGAGCTGGGCGATCTCGCCCTGCAGCGGGGTCAGGTCGACCGGCGCGGGCGGTTCGGGCTGCGGCGCGAGCGAGGGCAGGACGCCGCCCCATTGCAGACCGGCGGCGCCGGCCAGCGCGATCAGGCCGCCAATGATGCCGCCGAGCACTGCACCCAACCCGCCGCGACGGCGCTGGGGCGGCGGCGCCTCTTCGCCACGGCCGGAGGCCGACGGGCGTGCCTGCGGCTCGTCATCGCCATCGCCTTGCTCGTCGGTGTGGCTTGCCTGCCAGGGCCGGGGGCCGGTGCCTTCGGACCCGCTCGTTTGCGTATCGTCGGCCTTGTCGGCTTCGTCTGCCGTGCCGGGCGAGGTGCCGAGCGCAACGGGCTCGGGTGCCGGGTCACCGGGCGCGGCGGCGGTTTCGGTCTCGGCCCGCTCGTTCGTGTCGGGATCGGTGTGTTCGGCGGCCTCGTCGGGCCCGGAGGGCTTGTCCTGAACGCGCTCGGCTTCAAGATCGATCGTCACCGGCTTGCGCGTCGACGTGCGGCCGACGCCCTCCGATGGTCTTGTCCGCTTCGCCATAGTCGCCTCCGTCTAACCGTCCGATCGCGGGCCTTCGCAAGGCGTTTGTAGCACGCTGAACGCGCAGCGAAAGCCACATCGGTCGATGCGATGCTCATGGCCTGGCATAGACGGCCCCGAGCGCAGCGATCAGCGCATCCTCGCGCGGGGCCCGTGCGATGTGCAGCCGCGCCTTCGCAGCGTCGCAGAGCTCCCGGCCAACGCGCTCGGATATCGCGAAAAAATCAACATTCGCAGCACCTTGGCGCTCGCTGTCGGCGTCCAGAAGCTGCACCGCTATCCGTGCGGCGAGCCCGGAATGCAACAGGATCGCGTCGACTTTGCGGCTTTGGACCAATTCCCGCCATTTGTCAGTCAGGCCGCTGACTTTCTTGGCCTGGTAGGTCTCCACCAGCACGATGTCGCGGCCCGTTGCCGCGAGCGCGGTTTCCAGCGCGCCGGTGCGGATGCGTCCGCACAGATAGGCGACGCGCGCCGACGGCGCGCTTTGCGCATCGACAAGCCGGGCGAGATCGGTGGCGTCGCCATCGGCCGAGACGACCGGCGCGAGACCGGCTTTGCGTGCCTTGCGCGCCGTCGCCTCGCCCACCGCGAAGACCGGCCTGCCGGCAATGGCGCCGAGCAGGGGCGGCGGCGCTTGCGCGATGGCATTGGCGCTGGTGACCGCCACGCCACCGGCCTTTCGCGCCGCATCGATGGCAGCGGGGTCGACCGCCAGCGGCGCGATTTCGGTGAAGGGCAGGACGAGCGGTTCGAAACCGGCCGCGCGCAGAACGGTCGCGGTCCGCGCGGCGCCCGGCTGGGGCCGGGTGACGAGGACGGTCGGCCGCCGCCCGGCGGTCATGTCCAGCTTTCGAAGAAGCTCTCGCCGGCCCGGGCGCGGACGTCCTCGCCGGCGCGGCGGCCGAGCCCGGCGGGGTCGCCGAGCGGCCCGCTCATCGCGACATCATGGGACCGGCTGCCATCGGGCGTCAGGATCGTGCCGGCAAAATCGATGGTCTCGCCGTCGATGCGCGCGTGACCGGCGATCGGCGTGCGGCAGGAGCCGTCCAGCGCGGCGAGAAAGGCACGTTCGCATGTCAGCGCGGCGTGCGTGGCCCGATCATCGAGCGGTTCGACCAGCGCGTCCGTGCGCGCATCGCCGGCGCGCCCCTCGATGCAGATCGCGCCCTGGCCGGGGGCGGGCGGAAACACGGTCATGTCGATCAGATCGGTGATCACGTCGGACATTCCCAGCCGCCTCAGGCCGGCATTGGCCAGAAGCGTGGCGTCCGCGACGCCGTCGGCGAGCTTCTTCAGGCGTGTCTGCACATTGCCGCGAAACTCGACGACGGTGACATCGGGCCGGGCGCGGCGCACCAGCGCCTGCCGGCGCAGCGACGACGTGCCGACCACCGCGCCCTGCGGCAATTCGCCCAGGCTCGGCGCGGCCTTGCCGATAAAGGCGTCGCGCGGATCCTCGCGTGCCAGAAAGGCGGTCAGGGCGAGCCCTTCGGGCAGGGCCGTCGGCATGTCCTTTGACGAATGGACGGCGATGTCGATCTCGCCGCTGGCCAGCCTGGCCTCGATCTCCTCGGTGAACAGGCCCTTGCCGCCGACCTCGGCGAGCGGGCGGTCGAGGATGCGGTCGCCTGCGGTGGAGATCACCACGATCTCGATCGCCTGCGGATCGGTGCCATGCGCCGCCACCAGGCGGTCGCGCACTTCATGCGCCTGGGCGAGCGCCAGCGGGCTGCCGCGCGTGCCGATCCTGACCTTGCCGAATGCGTGCGCCAATGTTTGCTTGCTCCCCGATCCGTGATAGGCGGGCCAATCCCTAACCCCGAAGACGGTGCGCGGCAATCGGTCCTTTGGCGAGCGTGGACGATGACGACGGTTCTCGGCATTGAGACGAGCTGCGACGAGACGGCCGCGGCGGTGGTGCGCGCCGCCAAGAACGCGCCGAGCGGCGAAATCCTCGCCAATGTCGTCTACAGCCAGTTTGCCGAGCATGCCGCTTTCGGCGGCGTGGTGCCGGAGATCGCCGCGCGTGCCCATGTCGAAAAGCTCGACGGGGTGATCGCGGGCGCGCTGGAACGGGCCGAAACCGGCTGGGACCGGATCGACGCGGTGGCGGCAACGGCCGGACCGGGGCTGATCGGCGGACTGATCGTCGGCACGATGACGGCCAAGGCGATCGCGATGGCGCGCGGCAAGCCGTTCGTGGCGGTCAATCACCTCGAGGGGCATGCGCTGACCCCGCGCCTGACCGACGGGCTCGCATTTCCCTATCTGCTGCTGCTCGTATCGGGCGGACACACGCAGATGCTGCTGGTGCGCGGGCTCGGCGATTACGAACGCTGGGCGACGACGATCGACGACGCGCTCGGCGAAGCCTTCGACAAGACGGCCAAGCTGCTCGGCCTGCCCTATCCGGGCGGCCCGCAGGTCGAGGCGCGCGCGGCGCGGGGCGACCCGGCGCGCTTCGACCTGCCGCGCCCGCTCAGGGGCGAAGCGCGGCCCGATTTTTCGTTTTCGGGACTGAAGACCGCGCTGCGCCAGCGTGCCGGCGAACTGGGCACGCTCGGCGACACCGACATCGACGATCTTTGCGCCTCGTTCCAGGCTGCGGTGGTCGACACGCTGGAGGATCGCGTGACGCGCAGCCTGCAGCGATACCGAAACGAGATCTCCGCGCCCAATCCGACGCTGGTCGTCGCCGGCGGCGTGGCGGCCAATGGTGCCATCAGGTCCATGCTCGAGGCGCTTTGCCGGGTGCACGGCTTCGCCTTCTTCGCTCCGCCCATGGCGCTGTGCGCCGACAATGCCGCGATGATCGCCTGGGCAGGGCTCGAACATTTCCGCCAGGGCGCGAGGACGCCGCTCGATGCGCCGCCGCGGCCGCGATGGCCGCTCGATGAGGCGGCCGCGCCGCTGATCGGCGCGGGCCGCAAGGGGGCCAAGGCATGAGCGTGGCGGTGATCGGGGCGGGTGCCTGGGGCACGGCGCTGGCAGCCGCCATGGCGCGCGGCGCGGCGCCGTGCACGCTGTGGGGGCGCGATGGCGGCGTCATCGCCGAAGTCAACGCCAGACGCCGCAACACATACTATCTTGGCAATATCGAACTGCCCGCGGCCATCGGTGCGACGACCGATGCCGCCGAAGCGCTGGCCGGCGCCGAGCATGTGCTGTTCGCGGTTCCGGCGCAGACACTGCGCGCCGTGCTTGGCGAAATGGCCGGCCGTGTGCCACCGGGCGCGCTGCTGGTCTCCTGCGCCAAGGGCATCGAGCGCGAGACCGGGCGGACGATGACCGAGGTCATGGGCGAGATCGCGCCGGGCCACCGCCACGCCGTGCTGTCCGGACCGAGCTTCGCCGCCGATGTGAGCGCCGGCCTGCCGACCGCGGTGACGGTCGCCATGGACGATCTGGAGGCCGCGCTGGCGGCCAGCCGGGCGCTGTCGCGGCCGGGCCTGCGCTGCTATGCGAGCGACGATCCGGTCGGGGTCGAGCAGGGCGGAGCGCTCAAGAACGTGCTGGCGATCGCCGCCGGCATCGTCGACGGGCGCCGGCTCGGCGCGAGCGCGCTGGCGGCGCTGACGACGCGGGGATTTGCAGAAATGTCGCGGCTCGCCATGGCGCTGGGCGCCCGGGCGGAGACGCTGTCCGGCCTGTCCGGGCTGGGCGACCTGATCCTGACCTGCGCGTCGGCGCAGTCGCGCAATTTCACCTATGGTCGGGCCATCGGCCGCGGCGAGGATCCATCCGGGCTGAAACTGGCCGAGGGCGTGCCCACGGCGGCCATCGCGGACCGGATCGCGCGCCAGCACGGCATCGACGCGCCGATCATCGCCACGGTGGCGGCGATCCTTTCGGGCAGGCTTGACGTCGACATCGCCATCGCGACATTGCTGGCGCGCCCGATCCGACCCGAACTTCGACAAGGATGACCATGGCCCAGTACTGGCTCTTCAAATCCGAACCGTTCAAGTGGTCCTGGGAGCAGCAGAAGGCCAGGGGCGCGGCGGGCGAGGAATGGGACGGCATTCGCAACTACCAGGCGCGCAACAACATGCGGGCGATGAAGCTGGGCGACAAGGCGTTCTTCTATCACTCCAACGAGGGTCTTCAGATCGTCGGCATCGTCGAGATCTGCAAGGAGATCCATCCCGATTCGACCACCGACGATCCGCGCTGGGAGTGCGTGGACGTCAGGGCGGTGTGCGACATGCCGCAGCCGGTGACGCTCAAGGCGGTCAAGGCCAATCCCAGGCTCTCGGAGATGGCGCTGGTGACCTCCATGCGGCTTTCGGTGCAACCGGTCACCGAGGACGAGTGGCTCGAAGTCTGCCGCATGGGCGGCCTCGACGATCCACCCAGATGACCGTGTCCCGATGACCGTTTCCGGGCGAGCGTGCCCGTGCGGACCGCGCGCGTGCGACCGCGATCGGCGCCTTGCTCGCCGGTTCGGCCGGCTGATGCGTGAGGCGCGGGCTTGATTCGCGCGCCGGTGCGGCGTTTCATCGCACAGGGGCGATGGCGGTGGAGGAGACGGCCATGGAATTTGCGGGAATGAACTATCTCGCCGTCGGGCTTGCGGCATTGGCGGCCTTCGTGTTCGGCGCGGTCTATTACGGCGCGCTGTCCCGGGCCTGGATGAAGGCGGCGGGCCTGACGCCCGAGCAGGCGGCATTCACGCCGACCCTGTTCGTGACGACGGCGGTGAGCCTGCTTGTCATGGCCTATGTGCTGGCGGGCGTGATCGGCCATCTGGGCGATGGCCGGGTGACGGTGCGAAACGGCGTCATTTCCGGGGGGCTGGTGTGGCTCGGCTTCATCATCACGGCGATGCTGGTCAACCACCGCTACCAGGGCGCGCGCTGGGACCTGACGCTGATCGACGGCGCGCACTGGCTGATCGTGGCGCTGCTCATGGGCGCGGTGATCGGCTTCATGGGCGTGTGATCACCCGCACACGGCGATGCGGGTGTGCCGGTCCATGCGGGCCAGCAGCCAGACAAGATCGTCCCGCGCAAGGGCGATGCAGCCGGCCGTTGGCGCATAGCCGGGCCGGACAAGATGCATGAAGATCGCCGAGCCGGCATTGCGCCGGCGACCCGGAACCACGTTCCAGTCGAGCACGACGCAGATGTCGTAGAGATGGTCGGTCCGCCATATCGTCTCGTGCGAGGCGACAAAGGGCAGGCGCACGGGCCGGTTGTAGGCGGGATGGCCGGGCGCATCGCACCAGCCATCGGTGTGCGCTGTCCGTCGCACGGGCAACGCCGTGGCCGGCCGTCCTCCGCGATCGGCCCGCCAGTAGGCCCACAGCGGGCGCAGCACGGCGTAGCCAGGGGTTGCGCCGTCGCCCTCGCGCTTGCGCGTGGTCGTGCCGCTGCGCCCCAATGCGCAGGGCAGCACCCGACCGCCGGCGGCGAGCAGGCCGATGCTCGGCCGGCCCGGCGCGCGCCGCACCACCAGCCGGCGCAGCACGGTGCGCCCGATCGGTCCGGTTGTCGTGGTGCATTCGGGCATGGCCCGCTCATACACGCAAAGTTGAGCATTTGTTGAGATCACTTTTGTCGCTAAGATGCCAAAACGGCGGGCGAAAAGGCCGTCAGGGACGATTCGCTGCGGGCGCGGCCCGAAGCTCAAGGGGTGCAAGATGACGACACGGACGCTGTTGCTGGTCGATGACGACGACGATCTGCGCGATGTCCTCGTCGAGCAATTGTCGCTGTACGAGGAATTCGACGTCATTCAGGCCCAGACCGCGGCCAAGGGAATCGAGGCGGCGCGGTCGGCCATGATCGACCTGATCGTCATGGATGTCGGCCTGCCCGACATGGACGGGCGCGAGGCGGTCAAGATCCTGCGCAAGGGCGGGTTCAAGGCGCCGGTGATCATGCTGACCGGGCACGATACCGATTCGGACACGATCCTGGGGCTGGAGGCCGGCGCCAACGACTATGTCACCAAGCCCTTCAAGTTCGCCGTGCTGCTGGCGCGTATCCGCGCGCAGTTGCGCCAGCACGAACAGAGCGAGGACGCGACCTTCGCGGTGGGCCCCTACACCTTCACGCCGAGCCAGAAGATGCTGATCGACGGCAATGGCAAGAAGGTGCGCCTGACCGAAAAGGAAGCGGCGATCATCAAGTATCTTTATCGCGCCGGCGCACAGGTCGTCACGCGCGACACGCTGCTCGAGGAGGTCTGGGGCTACAATTCGGGCGTGACGACGCACACGCTGGAAACCCATGTCTACCGGCTGCGCCAGAAGATCGAGCGCGACCCCTCCAACGCGGCGATCCTGGTGACCGAAAGCGGCGGCTACAAGCTGGTACCGTGAGCCCAACGGGGCAGCCGGACGCCGTGCGAACCGCCCGGCCGAACCGATCCCGGCGCGTGCATCGCCTCCGCAGCGCTCGCCGATGCGGATGCCGGGTTTGGCGGGTCACTGGTAACGCATTGATTTGAGCGGGGCTTTCGATCCGCCAATCGATGTCGGAAGGTCCCGGTGGCCCTGGCATCGGATGCGAAACTGGCTCGACGCGCAGATCGACTTGCCGGGGGCGGCGCTCCCCTTTTTATTTCTGCTACGCTCATGTAACAGCTTGATTCGCAAACGATCGGGGGCGGGGCGGTTCCGTGACGCTCGAAGATGACATACGCGCCCTTTCGGCCGCAACGCTCTTTGAGCATCTGGACCAGGATCAATTGCGGCTCCTGGCTTTCGGCGCGGAGCGGGTCCAGTTGACCGCCGGGCAAACGCTCTACGTCCAGAACGATCCGGCCGAATGCGGCTATGTCATCGTGCGTGGCGAAATCGACCTGACGCGGCGCATTCGCGGCAAGGACGTCGCGCTGGACACGGCCGCCGCCGGAGAGGTGCTCGGCCAGTTCGCGCTGATCACCGAAACCGAGCGCATGACCGGAGCGGTTGCCAGGACCGATGCCGAACTGTTCCGCGTGAGCCGATCGATCTTCAAGCGCATGCTCGGCGAGTATCCGGACACCGCGCTCGCGATCCACGACATCATGCGCGACGAACTGTCGGCCTTTCTGCGCCGGATCACCGAACTCGAACGCAGCTTCCGCAAGTCCGTCGATCTGTAGGTCGCGAGCCGAGCGGATCCGCGACAGCCCTGCCGGCCTCCGTGTCCGCGACGTCAGGCGCCCAGCGCGAAACGGGCGATCACCGGCACGTGATCGGACGGCTTTGGCCAGCCGCGCGCCTGGGTGAGAACGCGCAGGTCAGACATTGGCGAGACCAGGTTCGGCGTGCCCCAGATGTGGTCGAGCCGGCGGCCGCGGTTGGAGGCCTGCCAGTCGCGCGCCCGATAGCTCCACCAGGTATAGAGCTTTTCCTCGGGCGGGATGCGCGTGCGCATCAGGTCGGTCCAGCCGGCCTTCCGCCGCAAGTCCTCCAGCGTCTCGGTCTCGACCGGCGTGTGGCTGACCACCTTCAGCAGTTGCCTGTGCGACCACACATCGTTCTCGAGCGGGGCGATGTTGAGATCGCCGACCAGAAGCGCGGCGTCATGGGTGCCCGCATCGGTCGTCACGCAGCGCATTTCCTCGAGGAAATCGAGCTTGTGCGCAAATTTCGGGTTCACATCGCGATCGGGCTCGTCGCCGCCCGCCGGAACGTAGAAATTGTGCAGGCGAATGCGCCGACCGGCGATCTCGACGACGCATTCGACGTGCCGCGAATCGCCGATCCCGCAAAAGCTCCGGCACTGGATCTGTGCCAGCGGCAACCGCGAAAGCGTGGCGACACCGTGATAGCCCTTCTGCCCGTTGAGCGCGATGTGCTCGTAGCCGAGCTTGCGGAACGGTGCGGCGGGAAACTGGCCGTTCTGGCACTTGGTCTCCTGCAGGCACACGATGTCGGGTTCATGCTCGAGCACAAAGCGCTCAAGAAGGCCCTGGCGCAGCCGCACGGAGTTTATGTTCCAGGTGGCAACGGTCAGGGTCGAGGACGCGCGCAATTCCGGCTCCATGCGGCAGTGAGGCTTTGCTGGACCGGATCTGTAGGCAACGGGGCGCGGGCCGGCAAGCGGGGGACCCGGCGCGACCGGTGCCGCGCACAGCTTATCGCGTGCGGCACCGATGGAACGCAGATGCCGCTATCGGGCCGTTAGCGGCTCGCGCGCTCGCGGCGGATGCGGTTGTAGTCGATCTCGAAGGTGTCCGGGCCGAAGGTCACGCCCTTGCGGACATTGTAGATCATCACCGTGGTGTCCTGGCCCTTGGCGTCGCGGATCGTCCACTGACGCAGATCGTAGCTCTGCGGGTCGAACATCATGGTGATCTGGCTGTCGCCGAAGACCTGCTTGTCCTGCATGACGATGGTGGTCAGATCGTCGTCCTCGGTGACGCTGACGACGCGGCCGCCGCCAAGGTCGATGCGGTCGCCAAGGATCAGATTGAGCGGGGTCTTGCCGAGCGGATAGATGTCCCAGGTGCTGAGCTTCTTGTTGTTGACCACGACGTTGTCGCCATCGGCCACCACGCGGATGTTGGACGGCTCCTCGTAGAGGAACAGGACGCGGCCCGGGCGCTCGATGAAGAAACGGCCGCCGGTCTGTTCGCCCGACGGTCCGAACTGGACGAACTCGCCCATCATTGTGCGCACACGCGTGAAATGGTTGGCGATTTCCTGGGCAGCGCCGGGCGCCTGGGCAAGGGACGGGCCGGGCAGGGCAAGCGTCGCGGCGGTGCCGATGGCGGCCGCCAGCGCGGCGCGGCGGCTCAAACGGGTAATGCGGGGCATGGTTTTCATCATCGGTCTTTCGGTCGGTTCTCGGACCCAGTTGATTGCAGGCGCTACGCAGACACTTTGGCTATCCTGTGGCGGGGCCGGGGCAATGTCGGTGCATTCGCTCACATGCCGGCCATCTGCTCGTCCTCGGACGGCACCAGGATCTCGCGCTTGCCGGCATGGTTGGCCGGGCTGATCACGCCCTCCTGCTCCATGCGTTCGATCAGCGTGGCGGCCCGGTTGTAGCCGATGCCCAGGCGGCGCTGGATATAGCTGGTCGAGGCCTTGCGGTCGCGGATCACGATGGCCACGGCCTGATCGTAGGGATCGGCGCCCTGCGCATCGCCATCGGAGGCGCCGCCGCCCGCGCCGCCATCGCTCGCATCGTCCTCGTCCTCCTCGGTGACCGCTTCGAGATATTGCGGCACGCCTTGCGCCTTCAGGTGCCGGACGATGTCCTCGACCTCCTCGTCGGACACGAAAGGCCCATGCACGCGCTGGATGCGCCCGCCGCCGGCCATGTAGAGCATGTCGCCCATGCCCAGAAGCTGTTCGGCGCCCTGCTCGCCAAGGATGGTGCGACTGTCGATCTTGGAGGTGACCTGGAAGGAGATCCGTGTGGGGAAATTGGCCTTGATCGTGCCGGTGATGACATCGACCGAGGGCCGCTGGGTCGCCATGATGACATGGATGCCGGCGGCGCGCGCCATCTGCGCAAGGCGCTGAACCGCGCCCTCGATGTCCTTGCCGGCGACCATCATCAGGTCGGCCATCTCGTCGATGATCACGACGATATAGGGCATCGGCTCCAGATCGAGGGTCTCGGTCTCGTAGATCGCCTCGCCGGTGTCGCGGTCGAAACCGGTCTGCACGGTGCGGCTGAGCTGCTCGCCCTTGCTTTCGGCCTCGCGGATGCGCGCGTTGAACCCGTCAATGTTGCGCACGCCGAGCTTGGACATGTTCTTGTAGCGGCTCTCCATCTCGCGCACGGTCCATTTGAGCGCGACGACGGCCTTCTTGGGATCGGTGACGACCGGCGTGAGCAGATGCGGTATGCCGTCATAGACCGACAGTTCGAGCATCTTGGGATCGATCATGATCAGCCGGCACTGCTCGGGCGTCATCTTGTAGAGTAGCGACAGGATCATGGTGTTGATCGCCACCGACTTGCCCGAACCGGTGGTGCCGGCAACCAGCAGGTGCGGCATCTTGGCGAGGTCGGCGATGACCGCCTCGCCATTGATCGTCTTGCCCAGCGTCAGCGCCAGCTTGGCCTTGGACTTGTCGTAGTTCTGCGAGGAGATCAGTTCGCGCAGATAGACGGTCTGGCGCCGCTCATTGGGCAGTTCGATGCCGATCGCGTTGCGGCCGGGCACCACGGCGACGCGCGCGGCAATCGCGCTCATCGAGCGGGCGATGTCCTCGGCGAGCCCGATGACGCGCGAGGACTTGATGCCCGGCGCCGGCTCCAGTTCATAAAGCGTCACCACGGGGCCCGGACGGACCTGGATGATCTCGCCGCGCACGCCGAAATCCTCGAGCACGCCCTCGAGCAGGCGTGCATTCTGTTCGAGCGCGTCGTCCGACAGCGTCTCGTCGCGTCCGACATTTTTCGGCTCGACCAGAAAATGCACCGAGGGCAGTTCGAAGCCGGTCTCGGGGATGAGCGAGGCCTGCGCCTGGCGCTGCACGCGCACGCTCGGCTTGGGTGGCGGGGCCGGCGCGGCGACACGCGATGCGCCCTGGTCGGGCGCCGGTTCGCTCGCGGCGGGCGCGGCGGCCTGCGGCGCCGGCGCCGGCTGGGGCGCCCAGTCCTCGACGCCGCGCCATTGCTCGGCCGTTGCCATTTCGTCCTCGGCGGGCGGCGCGGGCGGGATGCGCGAACCGGGGCGCTCGATCAGCACCGGCTGACGCGGCGGCGGCGCCTCGGGCGCGGCCATTGCCGGTTCGTCGTGCCGAAGCTGACTTTCGTGTCGCTTGCGCCGCCGCGCGGGCAGCAGCCGGCGCAGATTGGCGCGAAACGCGTAAAAGGCATGCATGAGCGCGCCGATGGTGATCAAGCTCGCGCCGTCCGGGCCGTCATCGGCATCAGCATCGGCATCGGCATCTGCCGGCCGGCCCTCGGCCGCGGCCGGCGCGCGCGATGCGGGCCGTCGCCAGCCATAGCCGGCGGCAATCGCCAGCAGCAGGCCGGCCATCGGCGCAAGCAGCAGCGCGATGACGAACGCGGCAAAGCCGGTCGGATATCCGCCCAGGAACAGCGCCGGCAGACGCAGCACCATGTCGCCGAGCGCCCCGCCCAGGCCCGATGGCAGCGGCCAGCTCGCCGGCGCGGGAATGCAGCCGATCGCGGCGGCGGCGAGCAGAACGCCGGCCAGCCAGGCACCCAGGCGCCGCGCGGCGAGATCGGGCACGGCCTGGCGCAGCAATGTCACGCCCCAAAAGCCGATCGGCGCCAGTGCGGCGAGCGCACCAAGGCCGAAGAACTGCATGGCCAGGTCGGCGGCGACCGCGCCCGGATAGCCCATCAGATTGGTGACCGGCGCGTCGGTGGCGTGGCTCAGGCTGGGGTCTGCGACGTTCCAGGTGGTCACCGCCGCGATCAGGAATGCGCCGAAGGCCAACAGCGCGGTCCCGCCCGCACGGCGGCCCTGGCGGCGCAGCCAGGCCGGCACCGGCCAACGCGATGCCCGCCGGTCCATGTCCATCTCGATCGCACCATTGGTGCTGTGGCCGCTGAGCGAAGGGTTTGCTGCGCGGTTGGCCGGCATGCGTTGCGTCCTGGTCGTGCCAATCGGGTCGGTTTGCCGCCACAGTAGGCGGGGATGGTAAAGGGGGCATTAACCATCTGCGCGGCGCGCGCTCGCCGGCTCTCATCATCCCCGGGAGACGTCCCGGAGGCCCGGTGGGCGGGGCGTGCGGCGGGCCGGAAGTCGAAACAAGACGGCCGCTGGCGGCAAAAAAAGGCCCGGTCGCAGGGACCGGGCCAGTTGGTGTGATGGAAACCATCACGACGGGATCGTTGTGACGAAGGCGGGGCCGGGAGGAGGATGGCCCCGCCTTCGAGCCGAATTCTCCGGTGACTAGGCCCGGGTGAATTCGGGATAGCCCTCCACGCCCGTTTCGGACATGTCCAGACCGTTCATCTCGTCTTCCTCGCTGGCACGCACGCCCAGCGTGGCCTTGAGCACGAACCAGATCACGAAGGAGGCGACCAGCGTGAACACGCCATAGGCGACGATGCCGACAAGCTGCACGCCATAGCTGGCATCGGCGTTGGAGAACGGCACGATCAGCGTGCCCCAGATGCCGGCGAAAAGGTGCACAGGGATGGCGCCGACGACATCGTCGATCTTCAAACGGTCGAGCATCGGCACGGTGAAGACCACGATCGCGCCGCCCACGCCGCCGATCAGGATCGCCTGCCAGACCGCGGGCGCCAGCGGTTCGGCGGTGATCGAGACGAGGCCGGCCAGTGCACCGTTGAGCACGATGGTCGTGTCGACCTTCTTGTACAGCAGTTGCAGCAGGACCAGCGTCGTCACCACGCCCGCGGCGGCGGCCAGGTTGGTGTTGGCGAAGATGCGGCTGACGTCGGTGACATCGCCGATCGTACCCATGGCCAGTTGCGAGGCGCCGTTGAAGCCGAACCAGCCCAGCCACAGGATGAAGGTGCCCAGCGTCGCCAGCGGGATCGACGAGCCCGGCAGTGGCGAAACGCCGCCCTCGGACGGGAACTTGCCGCTGCGCGCGCCGATGACGATGGCACCGGCCAGGGCCGCCCAGCCGCCGACCGAATGGACGAGGGTCGAACCGGCGAAGTCGGAAAAGCCCATCTCGGCGAGCCAGCCGCCGCCCCACTGCCAGGAGCCGGCGATGGGATAGATGAAGCCGGTCAGCAGAACCACGAAGATCAGGAACGGCCACAGCTTGACGCGCTCGGCCACCGTGCCCGAGACGATCGAGGCGGCGGTTGCGACGAACACCATCTGGAAGAACCAGTCCGAGGCCGTCGAATAGCCGGTATCGAGGGCGTCGCCACCGACCGGGTCGAACGAATAGGTGCCGAACGAGCCGATATAGCCGCCGTCGACACCGGTATACATCAGATTGTAGCCAACCACCCAGTACATCAGGCCGGCGATCGAATACAGCGAGATGTTCTTGAGCGACTGCATGGAGACGTTCTTGGACCGCACCAGGCCCGCTTCGAGCATGGCAAATCCAGCCGCCATCCACATCACCAGAAAGCCGCCCATCAGGAACAGCAGCGTGTTGAAGATGTATTGCACCTGAGGCGAGGGCGCACCGCCGGCCGCGTCGGCGGCCGCCTCGGCCGTTTCGGCGGCCTCCTGAGCGAGGCCGGGCTCGGCGAACAGCACGGCTGCCGCAAGACCGGTCCATCCCAGAGTTGCAAGTTTTGTCTTGGTCATGGGTTCAGAACTCCTAAGGATACCGAAGCCGCATCAAAGCGCTTCTGAATCGGTTTCGCCGGTGCGGATGCGAACGGCCTGGTCGATTGCGTGAACGAAGATCTTGCCGTCGCCGATCTGGCCCGTCTTGGCGGCGCCGGAGATGGCTTCGACCACCTTGTCGACCATGTCGTTATCGACCACGACTTCGACCTTGAGCTTCGGCAGGAAACTGATGGCGTATTCGGCGCCGCGATAGATTTCCGTGTGGCCCTTCTGACGTCCGTAACCCTTGACTTCAGTCACGGTCAGGCCCTGAACGCCAAGCCCGGTAAGCGCTTCGCGCACCTCGTCGAGCTTGAAGGGCTTTATGATAGCCATGACTATTTTCATGCGCTTTCTTCCCCGTTTGGTTTGCCACGACGACCCCATGCCGCTCGCGGTAGGCCACAGGTGCCAAACCACGGCACGCTGCGTCGCAACATGCCGATTCACACCGCGTGCCAATTCGGCAACGGATTGATATTCATGAGAAAATCGAGCGCTTGCCCGACAAGAAGGCAATCATTCCGCCGGCAAGTGGCTAGAGAATAGGCAGATTGTGGCGTTTGCCTGAATTTTGAGCATCAGCGTGGCCGGATCAGCCCCTCCTGGGCCACCGAGGCCACCAGCAGGCCCTCGCGCGTGTAAAGGCTGCCGCGGGTGAAGCCGCGAGCGCCCGATGCATTGGGGCTGTCCTGGGTATAGAGCAGCCAGTCGTCGAGCCGGTTGGGCCGATGGAACCACATGGCGTGATCGAGGCTTGCCACCTGCAGATCGCGATCGAAGATCGAGCGGCCATGGGCGAACAGCGATGTGTCGAGCAGCGTCATGTCGGACAGATAGGCGAGCACCGCCGCCTGTACGGCGCGGTCGTCGGGCACCGGTCCGGTGGCGCGCAGCCACACGTTCTGGAACGGCGGCAGGGTCTCGCGGCTCAGATAGTGGGTCAGCGAGACCGGCCGCAACTCGATCGGCCGCTCCCGGCCCCAGTAGCGGCGCACGTTTTCGGGCACCTGGTCGATGAAGGTGGCGATCAGGTCCTTTTCGGCGATCAGCGCGTCGGGCGCGGGCACGTCCGCCGGGGCGGGCATGAAGTGATCAAGGCCCGGTTCGTCGATCTGGAACGAGGCCGACAGCGAGAAGATCGCGCGCCCGTTCTGCTCGGCGACGACGCGACGCGTTGTGAAGCTGCCGCCGTCGCGGATCAGATCGACCGTATAGTCGATCGGCACGGACGGATCGCCCGGGCGCATGAAATAGCAGTGCAGCGAGTGCACGAAGCGCTCGCGCCCCACGGTGCGCTGGGCGGCGACGAGCGCCTGGCCGATCACCTGGCCGCCGAACACGCGCTGCCAGCCGACCTGCGGGCTGCGGCCGCGGAAGTGGTTCGCGTCGACGCGCTCCAGATCGAGGATCGACAAGAGTTCTTGCATTGCCTTGGACATGCGCGATTCCGGTGACGATGAAGGCGATGCCCGGGCACGGGCGCAGAAATCGGTTTGTGTGACCGCTTGCCGCCTTGCTACAGGGGCGTGACGGTTTCATCAAGCAGCGTGGCACGAGACAAGGGCAGCGAACCAATGAGCAAGTCAGCCAAGCCGAAATCCGATAGCCCCGGGCGGTCGTCGGCAATGCGCGCGGCGGCGCCGCCGAGTTGCGACGTTTTCGTCGCCGGCGGCGGCTATGTCGGGCTGGCGACCGCGCTTGCCGTCGCCGCCGGAGCGCCGGACCTCAAGGTCGTCGTGGCGGATGCGGCGCCCCAGGGCGTTTGGGAGCGGGACGGGCGCGCCTCGGCCATCGCGGCCGCCGCCTGCCGGATGCTGGAGGCGCTGGGCTGCTGGGACGATCTGAAGCCGCACGCCCAGCCCATGACCGAAATGATCGTCACCGACAGCCGCGCCGCCGACCCGGTCCGGCCGGTCTTCCTGACCTTCGACGGCGAGGTCGAGCCGGGCGAGCCGTTCGCGCACATGCTGCCGAATGTCGAACTCGTGCGGGCGCTGCGGCGGCGCTGCGCCGAGGCGGGCGTGCAGATCGTGCAGGGCGTCGGGGTCACCGGCCTTGCGGGCGCCGGTGGCACCATGACGGTCGATCTGGCCGATGGGCAAGTGGTACGGTCCCGCCTGCTCGTCGCCTGCGACGGCGTGCGCTCCAGGCTGCGCGACATGGCCGGCATCAGGACCGTGCATTGGGATTACGGCCAGTCGGGCATTGTCGCCACCATCGCCCATGAGCGGGCGCATGGGGGACGCGCCGAGGAGCACTTCCTGCCGGCCGGACCGTTCGCCATCCTGCCGCTGACCGGCAACCGGTCCTCGATCGTGTGGACCGAGACCACGCGCCAGGCCGAGCGCCTGCTGGCGGCCGATCCGCTGACCTTCGAGCACGAGCTCGAAATGCGCTTCGGCCTGAAGCTCGGCGCGATCGGGGTCGAGGACGGCCCGCGCGCCTATCCGCTCGGGCTGACGCTGGCGCGCGACTTCGTCAAGGAGCGTTTCGCGCTTGCCGGCGATGCGGCGCACGGCATCCACCCGATCGCCGGCCAGGGGCTCAATCTGGGCTTCAAGGACGCGGCGGCGTTGGCCGAAACGCTCGTCGACGCGCACCGGCTCGGCCAGGACATCGGCGCGCTCGACGTGCTCGAGCGCTACCAGCGCTGGCGCCGCTTCGACACGCTGCAGATGGGCGTGACCACCGACGTGCTCAACCGGCTGTTCTCGAACGATCTCGCGCCGGTGCGCGCCGCGCGCGATCTCGGGCTCGGCCTGGTCGACCGGATGCCGCAACTCAAGTCCTTCTTCATCAAGCAGGCCGCCGGACTGTCCGGCGCGGCCCCACGGCTGCTGCGGGGGCAATCGGTCTGACGGTCGGCGCGCTGGCTCTTGCCAGCGTCCCTTGATGGGGTTGACCCATCGTGCCGGGGCCGGTGCGGGCGGATTTCCGGACGGCGGGTGCCCGGCGCGTCGACGCGCCTGCCCGTCGCCCCGCTACGGGGATTGCGCACTTGTCCTTGCGGATCGTCCCACGGGCCGACAGTCGGGCTGATTGCATCGCGTCACCGAGCGCGCTACCCCGCGACCAGCCGCTCCATGCGGCCGAAGGCTTCGGCCAGCACGGGCGGCTCGTCCAGCGCGTGGCCGAGCGCGATGCCGCCCTGCCATTCGCACACCACCGAGCGCGCCCGGCCGAGCGCCAGCGAAGGGCGCATGCCGGTGCGCACCAGTTCACCGGCGATGAAGCCCGTCAGGATGGTGAAGCTTTCGGCCGCGCGGGTCGAGGCGGCGGGCGCGTCGGCGCGGAAATCGCGCGCCGCCGCCGCGATCGGACAGCCATGGGCGAGCCGCGAGCCCTGCCCGGTGCGCAGCCGGTCGATGAGCGTCTTGAGCCGGCGACGCGGATCGGGCTCGCTGACCGAGACCTCCTCGACGAGCGCCTCGGTCTGGCCGACGAACATCTCGGCGACCGCCATTGCGAGATCGGCCTTGGTCTTGAAATAGTAGTAGACATTGCCGACGGGTACGCCGGCCGCCCTGGCGACATGGGCGATGGAACTAGCGCTGTAGCCGCGCTTCCAGAACAGATCGGCGGCCGCCTGCACCAGCGCCTCGCGGCGCGCGCGGCCGCGCATCTGCCCGCGCGGGCGGTCGCCTGCCTGCTCGGCCGGCTGGGCGGCGCTCACAGGTTCTCCTCCTTCAGCGACCTTGCCTCCGATGGCAGCAGGATGGGCACGCCGCCGCGTACCGGATAGGCAAGGCCGGCATGATCGGAAATCAGCTCGTTCGTTTCGGGATCGTATTCGAGCGGCTTCTTGGTCAACGGGCAGACCAGAAGTTCGAGCATCAAGGGGTCCATTTCGCCGTGCCGATCGAAATGGTCCCTGGCGGCGTCCGCGTCCGTCGCCGCATCGGCGTCCTCGGCGGCGGGCTCGTCGGGTTCGTGCGGTTCGGCGGCGGCGCCCATCATGAAAAGGACCGAATCAGTGCGAATGCCCGTTCAGCCTACTGCAAGGTGCGCGCATAATCATCACTGTCACGCGCCAGCGACATTTCGGTGATCGCGACCAGCGTCTCGGCACGGCTCTTCAGGTTGGGCGCCTCCAGCAGCGCCTGCTTTTCGGCCGCGCCATAGGGCGACATGACCGACAGCGCATTGACCAGCGAGGCATTGTCGGCCTTGTGCACGCTGTTCCAGTCGGCCTCGAGCTGGTTGGCATCGAGATAGGCGCGGAAGGCGGCGAGCAACTGCTCGCGGTCGACATCGGTGCCTTCATCGCCGTCGCCCAGATCCGAGGCGAATGGCGCGATGCGGCACTGGCGGAACGGGGTCGTCACGTCCAGTTCCTCGATGATGCGGTAGCGGCAGATGCCTTCCAGCGTGATCAGATAGCGCCCGTCGCCGGTCTCGCTGTAGGCGGTGATGCGCCCCAGGCACCCGACCTTGCACAGATTGGGCTTTTCGGGGCGGCCCAGGTCGCCGCTGAAGGCCGGCTGCACCATGCCGACGACCCGGTTCGACTTCAGGGCCGTGTCGAACATGGAAAGATAGCGCGGCTCGAACAGGTTGAGCGGCAACTGGCTGCCCGGCAGAAGCAGCGCCCCGGACAGCGGGAAGACGGGCACCACCGCCGGAATGTCGTCGACGTCGCTGTAGTTCGCGTTGCCTGCCTTCATGCGGTCACCAGGTGATTGTGTTGTCCCTCGGCCCTAGATGGAGCGCTGGCGCGCCCCAGCAAGGGCAATTCGCGGCCCGGCAGGCGCGCCGACGCCGTCCGGACGGTTCAGCGGAACAACAGGCTCGACAGCTTGCGCCGTGCCTTGACCGTGGCCGGGTCGGTCTGGCCCCAGGCCTCGAAGAACTTCAACAGTTCGGCGCGGGCGCCGTCGTCGCGCCATTGCCGGTCCGCCTTCATGATCGCCAGCAGCTGGTCCGCGGCGGCCTCGCGCTCGCCGCGCGCGTTGAGAATCTGTGCCAGATCGAAGCGCGCCTCGTGGTCGCCGGGGTCGGCGGCGAGCCGCGCCTCCAGCGCCGCCGGATCGCCGATCTTCTCGACCTTTTCGGCCAGTTCGAGCTTGGTGCGCACCGCCGCCAGCTCCGGCGCGCCCCTGATCGACTCGGGCGCCTGATCGAGCATGTCGCGGGCGCGCTCCGCCTGGCCGTGATCGGCCATCAGCCCGGCCATGGCGCCATAGGCGGCCGCGTTTTCCGGATCCTGCTGCAGCACCATGGCATAGATCTGCGCGGCGCCGTTGAGATCGCCCTGCGCGGCGGCCTGGCCGGCCTGTTCGAGCGCCTCGGCGACCGCCGCGCCCTGCGCGCCGCCGCCCGACATCTTGATCAGCTTTTCGATGAAGGCGGTCACCTGGCTTTCGGGCAGGGCGCCCATGAAGCCGTCGACGGGCTGGCCGTCGACGAAGGCGAGCACCGCCGGAATCGACTGGATGCCCATCTGGCCGGCAATGGCCGGGTGCTCGTCGATGTTCATCTTGACCAGCTTCACCTTGCCGCCGGCCTTGGTCACCGCTGCCTCGAGTGCCGGCGTGAGCTGCTTGCACGGCCCGCACCAGGGGGCCCAGAAATCGATCAGCACCGGCTGGCTGCGCGACTGCTCGATCACGTCGGCCTGGAAGTCGGCGGTCGTGGTGTCCTTGATCAGCGGCCCCGATGCGGCCGCACCGCCGGCCAGCGGCGCCGGTCCGGGCGCCGGCGAGGGGGCCTCGAAGCCGACCGTGGTTTCGCCGTAGCCGCCCGAATTGCCGCCCGGGGCGAATGGATTGTTCGTCGCGTTCATGATGTCGCCTGCCTTCGCATCCCCCGATGCATCGCCTGCATCGATCTCAAGCGCTTATGTCGCCTCCTCGCCGGCCAGTTTCAAGACGTTGAAATCATGTCCGACCGCTTCGACGAAGCGTCGCATCTGCGCCGGGGTGATCGCCGTTGTCGCATCGTTGCGCAAGGGGTGCGCGTGGATCACCCGCTGGTCCATCAGCGCCGCATCGAAGATCAGCGTCACCGCCCTGTCCTTGTCGTTGATGATGCCGAACGGCGTGACCGCGCCCGGAACGACGCCCAGAAGCGCCATCAGCGCGTCGGCCCCGGCAAACGACACCCGCCCCGAAGCGCCGATCCGGCGGTGGATGGACTTCAGATCGACGCGGCCATCCTCGGGCACGGTCAGCAGGAAGTGGCGACCCTTACGGTCCTTGACGAACAGGTTCTTGGTGTGCGCGCCGGGCATCGAATCGCGCACCTGCTGCGATTCGGCGACGGTGAAGACCGGCCGGTGCTCCACTGTCCGGGCATCGATACCCAGCGAATCGAGGTATGCCAGCAACGCGCCGCTATTGCGGGCGGGCGAGCCCGTGGCGGCGGGCGGATCGGTTCGGGCGTCGACCATGGCGGCCTTGGTTCCACAGCGCGGCCCTGTCGTCAACCGCAGGCAGGTGCGGCCGGCCGAACCCGCGTGCCGGCACCGCTGCCGGCCATTGCCCGGTGCCATGTGTCCATCGCCAGGGCGCGGCGCGCCGGGCGCGCCAGACCCGGACCGGCGGCGCGTTCGCGCGTGCGAGCGCTGCCGAAACGGTTGCGGCCGACGCCCCAGATCGGGCTTGCATTCACCTTGCGCTTGCGCCATATAGCGGCGGTTCGGCCGGTCCGGCCGCGAGCGGGCGTAGCTCAGGGGTAGAGCACAACCTTGCCAAGGTTGGGGTCGTGAGTTCGAATCTCATCGCCCGCTCCAGTCTCCCAGATTGCAAAGCGACGGTTACTGGCGTGTCTTTGGCTTGCGGGCATTTCGATGCGCGCGGGATTGATGGCCTGGCGGCGAGACCGACGCGCCGAGTTCACCCCCGGAACCGACCTATGTCGCGACTGCGGCGGGGTCGGCCTGGAAGACGACGAGACATCGGCCCTGGCTCGCCTCGCTCCCGCTCAGGGTCTCGACGATCAGGGTGAGGTAGCGGCGCTCTTCATCATGGCCCACGATCAGGTCGTCGCGCACGAGCCGCTCGCCCCAGGTCAGCACCTTCGAGACGGCCGACTTGATGTCCACGGCCAGTTCGGTGCGCGCCATCGCGGCCAGATTCGCCTTCGGCCGGCCGCGCGGCAGCTCGAGGAAGGCGCCGGTGCCGGCCCAGGCTTCGAGAATCTCGAAGTCGGCATCGACGATGACATAGGCCGGCATGTAGCGCTCGAGCAGTCTATGCGCGGTGCGCAAGGCCGGATCGGCCGCGGCGGGGCTGGCGGCCTCGTCATGCCCTTGCACCTCCGGATCGCGCTTGAGGTTTCCGAGGCGATTGGGCGTTGCCAAGCCCTTCTGCGGGCAGTCGCCGACGCCGCCATCCTTCGGCTAGGGCCGGCGTGGGGCATCCGCTGTCAGCGCCTGGAGACAATACGGGTCGTGCGCACGAACTCCTGCCTGCGTGCCGGAGCACCCTTTCATGTCGGTAGGGCTGGCCGGTCTGTCCGGCAGCTCATGGTGCCAACTCTGCTGGTCCCAGCGCGGCCGGAAAGGTCACCGGGTCCGCCGGCTACGCCAAGGCCGTTCCGGCGATGCCGTCCCGCACGGTCAGGACCGCATCGACCAGATTACGCGTCGCCTCGGCACCGGGCCGCGAGAACAGGTCGGCCGGCCGGCCGGTTTCGACGATACGACCCGACGCCATCACCGAGACGCGGCTCGTCGTATAGGCGACGACCGACAGGTCGTGGGCGATCAGGATGAGACTCAGACCGAGCTCGTCGACCAGATCGCGCAGCAGGTTGAGGACCTGCGCCTGGATCGACACGTCGAGCGCCGAAACCGGTTCGTCCGCGACCAGAACGCGCGGCTCCGGCATCAGAGCGCGGGCTATGGCGATACGTTGGAGCTGACCGCCCGAGAACTGGTGCGGGTACTTTTCGAGCGCCTGTTCGTCAAGCCCGACCTGTCCGAGGACCGTTCGCACGCGCGCACGATGATCGCCCTCGATCCGCAGGCTGCGCAGCGGCTCCATCAAAGCGGTGCCCACACGCATGCGCGGATCGAGCGAACTGCGCGGATCCTGAAGCACCATCTGAACAGAGCGGCGGAACCGATGTCGACGGTCGGCGGTCATCCTTCCAACGTCTTCGCCCTCGAACGTCACGACGCCGGAAACCGGCGCTTCGATGCCGATCAGCAGGCGGGTGAGCGTCGACTTGCCCGAACCGGATTCGCCGACGAGGCCGACCGCCTCGCCCGGTCGGACGTCAAAGTCGACCTTGTCGAGCGCCGTCAGGACCGGACGTTTTTCGAACAGTCGCGCGCGGTTGAGCCTGTAAGTCTGCGTTACCCCGCAGGCGGCAAGGACCGGTTCACTCGATCTTGTCACGACGTCCGCACTCATGCCGCATTGGTCCCGGTAAGCGTGCCTTCAAGCGGATGCCAGCACGCCGCCCGGCGGCCGCCACCGTCCAGCATCGGCGCTTCGCGCCGGCAACGGTCGTCGGCACGCGGGCAGCGCGGATGAAACGCGCAACCAGCAGGCAGGCCGTCGAGCGGCGGAACCATGCCCGGAATCGACGGCAAGCGAGACGACCCGTCAATGGCGATGTTGTCCATGGTTGGCTGGGAGTCCAGCAGGCCGCGCGTATAGGGATGGCGCGGCGCCGTGAATACCTCGGAAACCGGTCCCATCTCGACAATCCGTCCGGCATACATCACCGCCACTGTCTCGCACATGGCAGCGACGATCGGCAGGTCGTGCGTGATCATCAGCAATCCGCACCCGCGCTCTGAGACCGCCTCATTGAGCAGGCGAAGCACCTGTTTCTGGACGGTCACGTCGAGCGCTGTCGTGGGTTCGTCGGCGATGATCAACTGCGGATAACAGGCGAGCGCCATCGCGATCATGACGCGCTGGCGCTGGCCACCGGACAGTTCATGCGGATAGGCGTGCATGATGCGCTCGGGGCGCGGCAGTCTCATCTGCTGGACCAGCGACAATGCCTGCTGCCCGGCCTCGTTCGAACCGACACCCTTGTGGCGCCGGATCACCGAGGCGATCTGGTGGCCGACACGGCGCACCGGATTGAGCGCCGAAAGCGGGTCCTGAAAGACCATCGACAGTGTCCGCCCGCGCCGGCGCGACAACTGGGCGTCCGACAGCTTGGTGACGTCGACACCATCGTGCAGAATCTCGCCCTGTGCGCGCAGTCCGACCGGCAGCAATCCCATCAGCGACAGGGCAGTCAGCGTCTTGCCCGAACCCGATTCTCCGACAAGTCCCATCCGGCCGCCGGCCGGAATGGTGAACGAGACTCCGCGCACGGCTGTGAGTCCGCCGGCCCGCACATGGAGGTCGCGCACCTGAACCGCTGGCACCGCGCTCATGAGCGCCGCCCGTTCAGCTTGGGATCGAGCACGTCGCGCAGCCCGTCGCCCAGCAGGTTGAGACCCAGCACCACCAGGACGATGGCCAATCCGGGCCACATGGCGAGCGGCGATGAAACGCCGACCTGCTGCTGTGCCTCGTTGAGTATCAGCCCCCAGGACATGGACGGCCGGCTGACGCCGACGCCGAGGTAGGAAAGACTCGATTCGACCAGAATGCCGACCGCGAAGTAAAGGGTGAACTGCACGATCATCACGCCGGCAATGTTGGGCACGACGTGTCGAGCCAGGATGAAGATGCGATCGCGGCCGTAAAGGCGCGCGGCGGTGATGTAGTTCTCCTCCAGCACCGTAAGGGCGGCCGATCGGATAACGCGCGTGAACGAGGGCGTGAAGAAAGCAGTCAGCGCCAGGATCGTGGTTCCGGCTCCGGAGCCGATCGTCGCCGCCAATACGAGCGCGGTTACGATGCCAGGTATCGACAGCAGGACGTCGGCGCCACGCATGATCGTCTCGTCCACCAGCTTGCCCGACGAGGCGGCGGCCAGGCCGGCGATCGTGCCCAACACCAGAGCGATGGCCGCGCCGCCAACGCCGACCAGTAGCGAAGTCTGCGCGCCGACCATCAATTGCGAGGCGATGTCGCGACCGAGTACGTCGGTGCCGAACAAATGTCCCGGCGAACCGAAGGGCAGAAGCCGATTGCGCACATCGGGCATGTTCGGATCGTGCGGCACGTAGAAGAACGAGACGAGCGCAATAATGAAGAAGACACTGGTCAGGGCCAACCCCACGAGTAGCGAGGCATTGCTGATGCGCCGCCGTCGACGCCGATGCGGAGATGCTTCGGGCACTGTTGCGTTCTGGTTGGAGGTGTCGGCTTGAGGCATGGCTGAATTGGCTCTATCCGGCGACGCGTATGCGGGGATCGAGCAGACCGTAGAGCAGGTCCACGACCAGGTTGACGAACATGACGAAGACGATGATCAGCATGACCGTCGACTGAACGACGATGACCTCGCGCGCGGCGACATTAGACAGGATCATGCGGCTCAGCCCAGGCAAGGAAAACACGGTCTCGATGATCACCGTGCCGCCGATGAGTTCGGCGATGAGAAGCCCCAGAAATGTCACGATCGGCAGTGCGGCGTTAGGCAGGCCGACCGTCAGCAGCGCGCGCGTCTGACTCATGCCGGTGGCCCGCGCAGTGCGCACATAGTCCTGGTTCATGACGTCAAGCACGGCCGTGCGGACATACCGGCTCAAAGACGCCGCCATGACGAGCCCGAGCGCCAGCACCGGCAGCACGAGCGACTGAATGGCGCCGAGCACCGAGACATTCCATGGCGTCCAGCCGCCGGTCGGCAGCCAGCCGAGCTGCACACCGAACAGCAGCGACAGCAGGACGCCGGCCCAGAATACCGGTACGGCAATGCCGATCTGGCTGATCAGGGCGATCAGGGTGCCCGAGGATCGGCCGGCATTGCGCGCCGCGTAGGTGCCGGCCGGAATTGCGATCAGGATGGCGAGCACAAGACCGGCGCCGGCCAACGGCACCGAAATCGGCAGTCGCGAGACGACAAGGTCGGCGACGCTCTCGCCGGTGCGGAATGATTGGCCGAGATCGCCGCCCATCATGCCGGTAATCCAGTCGAGATACTGCACGGCCCATGGCCGGTCGAGACCGTATTCGGTTGCCAGTGCGTTGATCGCCTCGGGGCTGGCATCGCGGCCGAGCACGACGGCGGCGACATTGCCGCCAGCGGCCCTGATCAGGACGAAGATCAGAACCGAGGCGATGAACATCGCACCAATGAAGAATGCCAGCCTTCGCAGCACATAGTGCAAAAGCATGTGTCGGAGTTCCCCTGTTCGGCAATGCCGGCCATGGCTTATGGCCGCCGGCATCGATGCCGGCGGCCGCGTCTACGTCGCTCGCGCCTGCTATTGCCAGGACATCGGAGCGAATTCGATCGCTACGCCGACGCGCGGCTCGATGAAGCCGACGAGATCGGGGTGATACAGTCCGACGCCCGCCTTGGCGATGATCGGGATGATCACTGCATCCTCGCGCAAGATCGCGGAGGCTTCCTTCATATGCTTGACATATTCCTCCTGCGACAGAGCTTGGTCAGCCGCGGCTAGCGCCTCGGTATACTCGGCGCTGCAATAGGTGCTCCAGCCGCCGTTCTGGGGATCCGAGCATGCCCATTGGGTCGGCTCACCCGGACCAGCCATGATCGTGACGTCGAACTGCGGCGGACGGCCCTGGAAGATGAGCTGCGAATAGCGGGCCAGATCCATGGCATTGCGCTCGACCGTGAAGCCAGCAGCCTGCATCAGCGGGATCATCAGATCGGCGGGCAGCGACAGATCCGGAACGTCGCTGAGCGAAGCGTATTCAAGTGGTATGTCGCCCCAGCCGTTCTCGGCGATGCGGGTCATGGCTTGTTCCATGTCATACGGATACGGACAGGATTCCTCGCTTGCCGGCTCGTACCAGGGATAGTGCGGCAGCCCGAAGGTGCACGTGTTTTCCACACCCCACGGCGCGCCGAACGCATCGTTGAATGCCTGACGGTCGAGCGTCATCGCAATCGTCTTGCGTATCTCGTGGTCGACATTGGAGTTGACCACCGCATAGGTCGGCTCTCCAGCCTGTGGAAACGTCACCAGCCGATAGGCTTCGTCGAGTCCGCGATTGACGATCTGCTCCCACAGATCGACGGTGTTGACCGGCGAAGCGTCGATCTCGCCGGCCTCGATGGCGTTGAGGCCGGCCGTGCCATCGGTGATGATCCTGACCGTGACGCTGGTGATCTCCGGCTGCTCACCCCAATATTCGGGGTTGGCCTCGAACGCGATGTGGCTGTTGGAGACATATTCCGTGATCCGGTATGGTCCCGAACCAATCGGCTTGGTTGCGATTTGGTCGGCGGCGGCCTGTGGCTGGATCAAGCCGGCAACGTCGCCCATTCCCCGCCAGAAGTTCTGGCTGGGACGCGACAGGGTCACCCTGACCGTCCGATCGTCGAGCTTTTCGATGTCTTCCACTGCGTGATGGGCGGCGGCGTTCGAAACGACTGGGCTCTGGCTCATCGCCTCGAGCGAGTAGATCACGTCCTCTGCCGTGATCGGCGAACCGTCAGAGAAATTGGCTTGGCGAATGGTGAAAGTGTAGGTCTGTCGATCGTCGCTGATTTCCCAGGATTCGGCGACGCCCGGAGAGACCGTGCCGTCGGCATTGAAATAGACGAGCGGCTCCATGACATTGCCCGGCACCCACAGGCGCAAAGCGGTCAGATTGCTCTTGACGTAGTCGAGCGTGCCGGGATCCTGGCGCGCGGCGAGGACAATCGCAGCATCGTCAGCGCGCGGCGAGTCGGCCACTTCGGCCAGGGCTGGAGTGGCTGGCAACGCGACGGCAATGGCCATGGCCGCTGCGGCGAGTGCTGTCGACTTGCGTCGGCGTCGCAATTGGATCCGATGATACATGGTTCAACTCCTCCTTATCGGGATGTGTTTGCAAGAGTCAGGCTTCACAGGACGCCATCGCGCTTGAGCGCGCGCACCGAGGCGGCCGCGGCGGCAAGCGTCTGTTCGACGACATCGGCATCGTGCGTGCTCGACATGAACCAGGCGCCACGCTCCAGAAGTCGCACGCCGCGGTGGAGCATGGCGGTACAGAAGGCGCGATAAGCGGCCTTGTCCATGCGGGCCAGTTCGCGGTAGTCACGCGCCGGCGCGTTAAGTCCGAATGCGACGTGGAAGATCTGCGGAAAACCCTTGACGCTGGCGGTGACACCCTCGGCCGCAAATAGCGCGCGCAAGCCTTCCATAAGCGCCGTTCCCCGCTCTTCGATTGTGGCGAACAGTTCGGGGGTTAGCGCTTTGAGCGTGGCGGCCGTGGCGGCCATTGAAACGGGCTGGGAATTGTACGTGCCGCCATGCAGGACGCCTTGCGTGCAAAGCTCCATCAGGTCGGCGCGACCGGCGATCGCCGCCACCGGAAAGCCGTTGGCAATGGCCTTGCCGAAGGTGGCAAGGTCCGGGGTGACGCCGAGCCGTTCCTGGGCTCCGCCGGGCGCCAGGCGGAAACCCGTGATCACCTCGTCGAAGATCAGGATCGTGCCTGTGTCGGTGCAGGCCTGGCGGACGCCTTCAAGATAGCCATCGCGCGGGTGAATGGCACCGGCATTGCACATTGCCGGCTCCATGATGACGGCGGCGACATCCTCATCAGCCAGGCGGGCCCGGACCGCTTCGAGATCGTTCCAGGGCAGAACCGCAAGCCCCTGTGCACCGCTGTCGAGTTGGCCTTTGCTGCCTGCAACCAACTGCGGCGCATTGGCGGGGCCTGCGTGGTCGGCGGGCGGGGCGACCGACCATAGGACGTTGTCGAACCAACCGTGGTAGTGGCCCTCGAACTTGAGCACGGTCTGGCGGCCGGTCGCCGCACGCGCCAGTCGCAGGGCGCCCTGGATCGCCTCGGAGCCCGAAGTGTTGAAGCGCATCCGCTCGGCGCAGGGGACGAGCTTGCACACAAGGCGCGCCGCTTCGGCCTCGATCGACGTCTGGCCGGCGAAAAGGATGCCGCGTTCAAGTTGCGCATTCACCGCCTCGATAACCGGCGACGGGCGGTGGCCGAGGATCATCGGCCCCATGCCGAGATAGAAGTCGATCAGCCTGTTGCCGTCGATGTCGTAGAGGAACGGACCGTCGCCGCGCTCGATGACCAGAGGCGTCGGCGCCATGCCGAGCCGGAAGTTGCTGCTGACACCGCCGGGCATAACCGCCTTGTTGTTCTCGATTTCCTGCGAAGACCGATCGAAGCTGTGACCGTTGTCGCCGTCGGCCGTGCGCTGGGCGGGTTGCTCCTGGGCATCCATCGAATTTGTGTCCCCTGTCCTGTTGATTCGGTGAAGGCGGCCGGCCGTCATGCAACGACCGGCATCGCCGGTCGGCTGGGTGCCGTGGCAGTCACGGACGATTGAACGAACGGATCGATGCCGCGAAGCCGCTCGACCAGAAGCGCGGCATGACGTTGCGTGACTTGTCGATCGAAACGCGCCACGGGGCCGGCGATGCTGACCGCGGCGAGAACGCCGCCATCGGGTCCGAAGACCGGAGCGGCCACGCAGGCGCTGCCGGTCTCGTTCTGCTCGAACTCCGTAAACCAGCCGCGCCGCCGCCCTTCGTCCAGCTGCGCCTCGATTTCGGCCGGATCCGTCACTGTCCGCGGCGTCAGGGCCGGCAATGGCCCGAGCGCAAAGATTGCGCGGCGGAATGCCTCGCTGTGCCACGCCAGAAGGGCGCGTCCGCATGCGGTCGAGTGATAGCTGGCGCGGGTGCCTGAATAGGACGATACGCGCAGCGAGCGGCTGCCCTCCAGGCTTTCGACGATGATGGCATCGGTCGGGCATGGCAGCGCCAGATTGACGGTCTCCCGGGTTGCGGCGCTCAGCGCAATCAGATGGGGACGAAGTGCAGCCGCGATGTCGAGCCTGCGTTCGACCGCCTTGCCATAGGCGAGCAGGGCCAATCCGAGACGGTAGGCACCGCGCGTTGCGTCATGCTCGACGAGTCCGACGTCGACCAGTGCCCCAACCAGGTTGCTGGTCGTCGTCTTGGCCACGCCCAGCCTGTCGGCAAGATCGCGCAATGCAACCCATTCGCCCGCTCCCATGACATCGAGCAGGGCGGCGGCTCGGCCGATAGACTGAATGCGGGCTTCCAAGGCGATACCGAATGTTCAATATTGTTGAATACAATCCTCATATCGGCATCCATTGTGGATGGCTTCTCCGATACGAGCGCATTAATGCATCTGTCGGGCCGCTTGACAAGGCACTTTTCATCGGTTTCTGCTCCAACAAGAGGCACAGCAGTATTCAACATAATTGAATGAAGTTGACTTATGGGCAGCTTTTCAGCGAATTCTGCCGTTATTGACCAATTGGTGGGCGATCGTTTCGGCCTGATGCCCAAGGATCGCGCAAACCGAGACCGAAAGCGCCAACCGTCCAAGGAGCTGCCGTCATGCGCATCGCGCTGATCCACATTGCCCAGGAAACCAACGACTTTAATCCGGTGCCGACGACGCTGGAGGACTACCGCGCCTTCGGCATCGAGAAGGGCGACGAAATGCTGAGCAACGCCGCCGCCGAGAGCGCAGTCGCCGGCTATCTGGACGCAGTGCGCGACTCAGGCCGCGATGTTGAGACCGTGCCGATCATCCGCGCCTTCGCCGTCGCCGGCGGACGCGTCACGCAGCAGGCCTTCGATTTCTTTGCCGAGAGCATACGTGCCGGTTTGCAGACGGCCGGACCGGTCGACGGATTGGCGCTGCAGCTGCATGGCGCCTGCGCCGCCGAGCATCTCGACGACGTCGAGGGCGCGCAGGCCAAGTTGTGCCGGTCGATCCTCGGTCCGCACGTGCCCATCGTGGCCGCTATCGACCACCATGCCAATGTCACCAATCAGCTCATCGCTCACTGCGATGCGATCGTCGGCCACCGCACCCAGCCGCATGACGTACATGATACGGGACGCATCGGCGCCCAGGTGCTGTTGCGCATCGCCGCTGGCGAGGTGAAGCCGGTCATGACCTGGCGCAAGATCCCGCTATTGTCGCATCAGGAACAGTTCCTGACCTCGCAAGGACCGATGAAGACCTGGTTCGACCGGGCGCGGCAGATGGAAACCGATCCTCGCGTCATCCAGGCTTCCAATTATCCCATGCAGCCCTGGCTGGACGTCGACGAGGGCGGCTGGTCGACCGTGGTCGTCACCGACGGCGATGCGGCGCTGGCCGATGCGCTCGCCGAAGAACTGGCCGATCTGGCCTGGTCGATGCGCGACGCCTTTCAGCGGCGCGAGGCGATTTCCGTCGACGATGCGGTGCGCAGGGCTGATGCGGCCCAAAAGGGCATGGTCGTGATCAGCGATACCGGCGATACGGTGTTCGGCGGCGCCGCCGGCGACAGCAATGTGATCTTGGAATCGATGCTTCGGCTCGGCATTAACAGCCGCGCCCTGATCCCGCTGATCTCCGCCCAAGCCGTCGCCACGTTGGCCCAGGCGGGTGAGGGCGCCTGGGTCACGCTGGCGCTAGGCGGCGATTCCGCGCCGGAATTCTTCACCCCGCTCGAGGTTGCCGGCCGCGTGCGCCTTCTCGCCGATGGCCACCACGTTCCGGTCGCGTTCAATCATCAGAGTCATATCGACATGGGTCGCGTTGCGGTCTTCGATGTTGGGCCGGTGACGCTGCTGATCAGTGAAAAGCGCGGCGTAGCCGGCAATCTGCCCGATGTCTATCGGGCCTTCGGCATCACGCCGGAGGACTACAAGATCGCCGTGCTCAAGACCGCCTCCAATTTTCAGTTCTTTGCGCCGCTGACCGCCCAGGTGATCCGCGCCGACACGCCCGGCCCGGGTCAATCGGACGTGCATACCCTGCCATGGCGGCGGATTCCGCGTCCGGTCTACCCGCTCGATCCGGTCGACGACTGGCGGGCATTCGACGCGCGCGTTCGCGGGCTGGAGGCCGAGGGCAGTAACCCGGCTTGACCGTGGCTCACGCCTCAAACAGCTCGGGCAGTGCCGCGCGAGCCGCCTGCGCGACCGCGGTGACGTCCTCGGCATTGGCGCCGCTATAAGGCCAAAGCAGATCCGGGCCAACCGGCCCCCAGCCCCCGGCAGCCGCCATCAGCTTGTCGAGCGCCGAATTGGAGAGCGTGCGCCGGCCCTGCCCAAGTGGCAGCAGGTAGGTCTTCAAAAAAGCCATGAAGCGGGCTTCAATCTCATTTGCCATGTCGGGGTTCGACTCGATCATGTGCCAATGGCGCACCGCACCATGCGGTGTCAGGCAGGCCAGGTTCGAATACGAGCCGTCGGCCCCCAAGGGCCGGCCGAAGGCGACAGAACCGCCCCCAACGAAGACGGAGAAGCTGGGCAGCAGGCGCCGTCGCTCGGCATACCAGGCCGCGTCGCCGCCAAGGCATTTGATGCCGACAAGGCCCGGCGCCTCGGCCCGCAGCGCTGCAATCTCGGCCAGCGAAAGCTGCGTCTTGGCGTGAGGCGGCTGGTAGAGAACAAGCGGCAGATCTCCGGCCGCCGCCTGCATGCCAGCGACAAAGCGTTTCTGTTCGTCGGGCGCGGGCGGCCACCAGTCCGGGACGATGAACTGCACCCCGTCCGGGGACAGCGCGCCGATCCGGGCCAGCCGCTCGCGAGACCGGCGCGCATTGGTGTCGCTGACACCGATCTGGAACGGCTTGCCGGCCGCGCGCGCCCGTGAAGCGACCAGTTCTGCCAGCGCGTCGAACTCGGCTTCGGTCTGATTGTGAAACTCACAGGCCGTGCCGTTGGTGTAGAGCCCGGCAAGCGGGCTGGCGCACAGTATGTCTACGGTCTCGGTCAGCGCGCCGTGATCGACCGCGCCGCGTTTGACGGGTAGCAGCACCGTGCCCCAGATGCCATCCGGACGCCAACTTGTGGCACGCATCAAATCTTTTCGGCCGCCTTGAGGTCGGCCTCCAGTCTTGTCTTGTAGGCCGTCTTGGCGGCCTCATCGACGCGGGCGCTCCTGCCGAAATAGACAAAGCCGAGCGCGCGGCGCGAACGGGTCGGCGAGGTGTTGGCGCCCGCCCAGTGCACAATCCGGGCATCATGAAGAAGGAACGTGCCAGCATCGCCCGGGCAGGCGACCGTATTCGCCTTGTCGTCGTCGGTTCCGAAATCGGTGATGCCTTGTGAAAAGCCCAGCACATCAGACCGGCCGTGCGGACGGAAGTCGTCGGCCTTGTGCGAGCCGCGTACATAGTGGATGCAGCCGTTTTCATGATCGACCGGCTCGAGCGCCAGCCAACCCGTCACCGCCTTGCACGGAGACAAATGGAAGTAATAGCCATCCTGATGGGGCGGGGTCGGCTGGCCGATGCCGGCCGGCTTGTTGAAGTATTGCAGGTTCTGGACGACCGCCTCCTCGCCGAGCGCGGCCTCGGCCAGGTCGCAAATGACATCGCTCTCGCACATGGCGCGGAAGTAGTCGTCATAAACGTTCAGCTTTTGGAGTTGCTTGAGCGTGCCCGCCTCGCCGCGCGCTTCGTAGTAGACCTCCTCGCGCGGCATGCTTGGCACGACTTCCGCGATGAAGCGATCCAACTCGCGGTTGATCGCGGCCATCGTGTCGGCGTCAAACAGCGGCGTGATGGCGACATAGCCGTCGCGCGCGAAGTCGGCGCTGAAACGTGCAAGGTCGATCGGGGCCTGGGCCATGGCATCCTCCCTCAAAGTGCGTCCAAGAAATCTATGCCGGTCAATCCGCGCGCCTCGCGCATGTCCTTGAGAGCTTCGCGCAGTGCTGCCTCGTCATCCGGGCCGAAATCGTCGTCGAGCGGGGCGCGGCAGTAACCGGCGTCGGCGCCCTGCCAGGCCATGATGCGCTTCAGTGCGGCCAGCGTGCGCTGTCGCAGCATGAAGAAGATGACTGCATTGGCCTTGTCCTGCAGTGCCTGGGCCTCGGCCAGCCGGCCCTCGCGCACTGCCGCGACCATAGCGATGAAGACCTCCGGCATCACGTTGTAGAACGAGCCAATCAACCCCGGCGCCCCATAGACCAGGCCCGACAGGGCCATTTCGTCGGCGCCCGAAAAGATCCGGAACCGGGGACCAAACTGGGCACGCATGCGCGTGTAGTCGAACTGGGTAGAGCCGGTGTACTTGATGCCTGCCACGCCGTCGATCGCGGCCAGCCGCGCGATGGTGTCAAAGCCGAGATGGCCGGCGAGGGGGATGTTATAGACCAACATCGGCAGATCCGTCGCCGCGGTCAGATCCTCATAATACCGCACGATCTGCTCGACCGTGAACGGCCAGTAGATCGGTGGTACCGAGGAGACCGCATCGGCGCCGGCCTGGGCGGCGTGCCTGGCCAGCGCTACCGAGTGAAACGTGCTGATCGCGCCGACATGGACGATGACCGGTACCGCGCCGGCCACCTCTTCGAGTACCGTCTCGACGACGAGGCGGCGCTCGTCTGGCGACATCATGAAGCCCTCGCCGGTCGAGCCGGTCAGGTAAAGGCCGGTGACGCCGCGTCCCAGAAGATGCCGCGTGCAGGTGCGCATGCGGTCGGGATCGAACAGGCCATTACGATCGAACGGCGTGATCAGGGCCGGAACGACTCCGTCGAGTTGAGCAATGTCGTGGCGCGCCATGGTCGGCGGTCTCCCTGAACTTGTCCGTCAGTCCGCGGCTTCGCGCTCGATCAGATGGCAGGCGGCATAGTGGTCGCGGCCATCAATTTCGTAGCGCTTGAGCGGCGGTTCGGCCTGTCTGCAAATGTCCCGGGCGTGGCGGCAGCGCGGGTGAAAGCGGCAGCCGGACGGCGGATCGACCGGGCTCGGCACATCACCTTCGAGCACGATGCGTTCGGTCTGCTTGTCCAGATCCGCCACGGGAATGGCCGACAGGAGCGCCTCGGTATAGGGATGCAGGGCGTTGGCGTAGAGGTCTTCGGCGTCGCATAGCTCGACTATCTTGCCAAGATACATCACCGCGATCCGGTCACACAGATATTCGGTGACGCTCAGATCGTGCGTTATGAAGATATATGTCAGGTTCTTGTCGCGCTTGAGCTCCATCAGAAGCTGCAGCACCTGTGCCTGGATGGAGACGTCGAGCGCGCTGACCGCCTCATCGCAGACAATCAGTTCGGGCTCGACACACAGCGCTCTTGCAATTCCGATGCGCTGACGCTGGCCGCCGGAGAATTCGTGCGGATATCGGTCCATCGCATCGCGGCTCATATTGACCGCTTCGAGCAGGTCGCCAATGACACGTCGCCGTTCGGCGCGGGTGGTGACGCCATATTTCTTCAGCGGATCCTCTAGCGAACCAAAGATCGTGAAGGCCGGATTGAGCGAGGAGTAAGGATCCTGGAAGACGATCTGAAGCCGTTTGCGGAATGGTGTCAGCGCCTTGGAATCGAGTTCGGCCAAGTCGACCGTCTCGCCATTGCCGCGATAGGTCACGCTGCCATTGGTTATGTTGACAAGCTGGAGGATGCCCTTGCCCAGCGTGGTCTTGCCGCAGCCGCTCTCGCCGACGAGGCCGAGCACTTCGCCGCGCCGCACCTGCAGGTCGATCCCGTCGACCGCACGGACATGGCCTACCACGCGCTTGAACACGCCGGCAGTGACGGCAAAGTGTATCTTGACATCCTTGAGCTCGAGGATCGGCTCTTCCGGGGCCGGCACGGCCTGCCGCGCTGCTGCCAGTGCGGTCACCCTGCCTTCCTGATCGTCCACGAGATCATTCTGCGGCATCGAGATGGACCTCCTCGTCCGCGTGGCGCCAGCACATGACGCGATGGGTCCCGCTTAGCTGCGTCTCTTCAGGCATGGTCTCGCACCGGGCGATGCGGTAGCGGCAGCGATCAGCGAACTGGCAGCCCGGCGGGCGCTTGTAAGGATTTGGCGTCTGGCCCGGAATTGCATGGATTTCCTGAGCCTTGCCGCGACCGAGTATGGGAATCGATTCCAGCAGCGCCCTGGTATATGGATGACGCGGCGTGCGCAGCACCTCGTCAACCGTGCCGGCCTCGACAATACTGCCCATATACATCACGGCGACCTCATCGGCGAGCTCGGCAACCACGCCCATGTCGTGCGTGATCAGCATGACGGCAGTGCCGTGTTCACGCTTGAGCGTCTCCATAAGATCGAAAATCTGTGCCTGAATCGTCACGTCCAGCGCCGTGGTCGGCTCATCGGCAATCAGAAGCTTCGGATTGCAGGACATGGCCATGGCGATCATAGCCCGCTGGCGCATGCCGCCCGAATACATGTGTGGGTATTCGTCGACGCGCTGTTCGGGTAGCGGAATGCCCATCGAACGCAAAAGTTCGACCGCCTTGCGGTACCGGGCGCGCCATCCCAGACGGGTGTGATAGCGCAGCATCTCCATGATCTGGAAGCCGATCGTGTAGACCGGATTGAGCGCGGTCATCGGATCCTGGAAGATCATGGCGATGTCCTGGCCGCGAATCGCTCGCATCTTGCGCCCGTTGCGCGGCAACAGGTCAATGCGGATGTCGCCGCGATCGCTGTGATAGGTGATCTCGCCGGCCTCGATGCGTGACAGTGTCGGCAGAAGTTGCATGATCGAGGCTGCTGTCACAGATTTGCCGCAGCCGCTCTCGCCGACGACGCACAGCGTCCGCCCGCGCCTGATTGAAAAGGACACCCCGTTGACCGCCTTGTTGCAGCGGTTGTTGGTGTAGATAAAGGTCTTGAGGTCCTTCACCGTCAGGGCGACGTCGCTCGCTGGAGCCATGATGGTCATCCCTGCTGGGACGGGTCTGTCGCGTCGCGCAGTCCGTCGCCGATGAGGTTGACGCTGAGCACGAACAGCGAGATCACGATGCCGACCGGCAGCCAAAGCCACCAGTTGTTTTCCAGCACACGCAGGTCCTGCGCGACATTCAGAATATTCCCCCAAGTTGGCGTCGAGAGCGGTACGCCCAGGCCCAGGAAGCTTAGCCCGGCCTCCTGAAGTATGAAGGCGGCTGTCGACAACGTCGTGTTGACCATGATCGGGCCAAGCGCGTTTGGAAGGATGTGCTTGTAGGCGATCAGCGCCGGCGCCAAACCGAAGGCGCGCAGCGCCTGTACATAGTCCTCTTCGCGCAAGGACAGCATGCGCGCGCGAGCCATACGGTAGATGCCGCCCCAGCCGGTCAGTGTGAAGATCAGGACCAGGTTGGACAGGGACTGGCCAAGGATAGCCACCAGCATCAGTACGAGGATGATCTGAGGGAAGGCCATGAGGATCTCGGAGATGCGCATGGCCAGTGCGTCCACCCAGCCGCCGACATAGGCCGTGTAGATGCCGATCAGGACACCGATGATGGTCGCCATGAGCGCGCTGCCGAGACCGACCAAGATCGACACCTGCCCGCCATACAGGACGCGCGCGAACACGTCGCGGCCGGTGCGATCGGTGCCGAACCAATGGTCGGCGGAGGGCGGTTGAAGCATGGCCCGCAGATTGATCTGTTGCGGATCGTGCGTCGTCAGCAGCGGCGCGCATATCGAGGCGAGCACGATGACCGAGAACACGACCAGTCCGATCATGGCCAGCTTGTTGCTGCGGAACTTGGAGAAGAACCGGCCCTGAACCGGCGCCTTGAAGGTGCCGGCCTCTTCGCGCGCGCGGATTCGGTCGAACTGCCTGTCGTGGCGCGTCCGAGGCCGAGCGGTGGTGCGTGTGCCGGGGCCGGGCAGCGTGGCGGTCATATTGCTATTCTCCCAGCCGGACGCGCGGGTCGATCAGGGCGGTGAGTATGTCGACGATCAGACTGGCAAGCAGCACGGCGATGACTGACAGCAGCGCGATCATCATCACAAGCGGGTAATCCTGGGAGCGGACCGCGGCGATGAATTCCGAGCCGATTCCGGGCCACTGGAACACCTCCTCGATGATCACCGAACCGCCGATCAGGATAGGAAGGCGAAAACTGATCAGCACAATCACTGGGGTCAGCGCGACGCGCAACCCGTGCAGCAGGTTCACTCGCCATTCCGGCATTCCCTTGGAGCGCGCAGTTTTCACGAACTCCTTGGATAGCGCATCGAGCATGGACGAGCGCGTGTAGCGCATCACGCCGGCCGTCATCATGATCGACAGCACAAGCGCTGGCATCACCAGGTGCGGCAGCCTGTCGAAAAAGGTCTCGTAACCGGGCAGCATGCGCCCGCCGACCGGCAGCCAGCCCAGATTGAGAGCGAATACCAGTATGGCGACCAGCCCGAAGAAGAATTCCGGTATCGACACGCCGATCATGCCGACCACCGTCAGGGTGTGATCAGCCGTCGTGCCCCGCGTCAGCGCGCTGATCGTGCCCAGGATCAGACCGAACAGCGTGGAGAAGACGAGCGCCGCCGCTGCCATCTCCAGCGTAGCCGGCAATCGGTCCAGGACGATCTGGCGAATTGGCACCCCGGCGGTGAGGGAATAGCCGAAATTGCCCTGTAACAGGCCGCTCAGCCAGATACCGTAGCGGACGATGAAAGGGTCGTTCAGCCCAAGGGAGTCGCGCAGCGCATCGAGCCGCTCCGGCGGCAGGGTTCCGGCCATTTCAGGCGGGATCATGTGCGAAACCGCGTCACCAGGCGTCAATTCGAGGCCGCCATAGACCAGGAAGCTGATCACGAGGGCCATCGGAATGAGCGTCAGCAGGCGCCGAATGATGTAGGTCAGCATCGGGCGTTTCCGGTCCGGGTCAGCGGTTCAGACATGACAATGGCAGCGCCGGCCCGCCGCGAAACCGCGTTCACGGCGGGCTATGGAACTGCGGCGCCATCAGGCCTATTTGCGGACGAACTGGTTGATCCAGAACATGCGCGTGTAGGGAAAGTCGATCGGGACCACCGTGATGTTCTCCATCTCCTCGAGCGCAGGAACGTCGGCGGTGTTCTTGGTGTAGCCGAAGTCGGCGCGGCCGGCAGCGGCGTTGCGCACGAGGTTGCCGTCGCCGTCACCGGACGGTGTCACGATGATCTGTTCGATTTTCGCCACGCCGCCATGATAGTCCTCGAATGGCACCAGTGTCATGAAATCGTTCATTCGCACTTCGTCGATCATGAACGGTCCCGAACCGACCGGCTTCTGCCAGAAGTCCGACTGCTGAAGCTGGATCGGATCAACGCCATCGAAATACTTGCGGGGCAACGGGTGGAACTGGGTGAGCGACAGCAGAATGTTGGGCGCCACGGTCTCGAATTCGAGCGTAAGCACATTGTCGTCGACCGAGATGCCGGAAATCTCGTCCGCCTCGCCGGCGACATAGGCTTCCGCGCCTTTGATGGCGCGGAAGGATGCGCTGACGGTCGGCTGCGTCGTGGGATTGATGGCGGCAGCCTGAATGCTCCAGGCGACGTCTTCGGCCGTGACCGGATCGCCATCGTGCCACAGCGCGTCGTCACGCATGGTGACGGTTAGCGTGAGGCCGTCATCGCTCATCTCGTAGCTGTCGGCCAGTTCGCCGCCGATCGGGGTCAGCGCGCCGTCGGCCAGCAGAACCGTGTCGAAGACGGCCTTGGAGGTGATCCATATGCCAAGATTGCGCCAAGGCAATTCAAAGAATTGTTGCGGGCCGGTATTGGTGTAGGCGACGCGTTCGCCATCCTCATTGGGCTCGACGGTCCATTCGGTGATGCCCCAATTGTAGTTGTATTGCTCGTTGCCATACGGATTGCCGTTGCGGTCGATCCGGTCGCTTTGGAAGATGAAGAGCTGCTGATAGTAGAGCGGGAGGATGTAGACGTTCTCGTTGACGATGCGCTCCATCTCGTGGAATGCCTCGCGCTGAACGGCGACGTCGGCGGTGCCATTGGCCTTGGCCACCAGGTCGTTCATCTCCGGAACGTTCGGGATCATCGGCATCTGGCCGTAGGCGAAACGGTTGAAGTATTCGTGCGGGGCCAGTGCTGCGCGCGCGCCATAGGCAATGTCCCATGACAGGCCCGAAGGCCCTTCGACCGGGTCGTCGGGCATTACGGTCAATTGCGCGCCGACATCGCCCTCCAACAGGCGGTAGTTCATTTGCACACCGACATCGGCGAGGTATGCCTGCATGGCGGCCATGAAGTCGGCCGTGATCTGGTCGGCATAATAATAGACGACGTCAAGCTCGCGGCTCTCGTCCCAGCCTGCTTCGGCAAGCAGAGCGCGCGCCTTGTCCGGGTCGTACTTGTAGTAGTTCAGTCCATCGGGCTTGTTCGGTCCGTGCGGCTGAAGACCGTTCGCCAGGATCGCATTGCCCTCAAAGATCGTGTCGACAATCGTCTCCATGTCGAGCGCATAGGCGATTGCCTGGCGTACGCGTGGATCGGAAAGCTGATTGTCGTTGACAGCTTGCGCTGTGGCTGTTCCGACCACGGCTGTCGACATCAAGAGCCCGGCGGTCGTCGCGAGAAGTTTCTTCATGGCGTTCCCTTTGCTGTGTTGCACCTTGGCAGAGGACACCTGGCAGCCAACCCGCGTCGGCCCTGGAATCCCCGCAGACCGGCGGCTTGACACCGCTTCGCATTATTGGGCCCTTTCGCACGACCATCGAACCGGCAGAGCGGTGCCGCCGAAGCGGCGCCGATACGTAACCGGCCAGGCGTAGCGGCCCGTGGAAACACCCGCAATGTATGCGCTATGCAAACCCAGCTCTGTGCCTCCCCGCCCGTAGCATGTCGCGCAACGGACTGTTCTATCTGACCTTTTTCGCCAACCCCGTTGACTGGCCAAGATATAAGCTTAACATAACAACATAGTATTTTACCCTGTCAAGCGCGTTTTGTGTGCCCGGCCTGTGGGGAGGAGACCATGTACAATGTGCTGATCGTGGGCACCGGGGGGATCGGGCGGCGGCACATTCGCGGTTTCACCGAAACCGGCCGTGCCTTGCTGAGCTATGTCGAACCGGATCCGGCCCGACGTGCCGAGGCCGAGCGCCAGCATGCTCCGACCGCCAGTCATGAAAGCCTTGAACAGGCCAACCTTGCCGCGCATGATCTGGCCGTGATCTGCGCGCCGGCCAACCAGCACACACAGATCATGCTGACCTGCGCCCGTGCCGGCCTGCCATTCCTGGTCGAAAAACCGCTCGCAGTTTCCCTGGACGGGGTGGAAGAGGTCATAGCGCACGTCGACCAGGCCGGCCTGGTCGCGCGCGTCGGCTATACGCGCCGCAACGCGCCCGAACTCAAAGCACTGCGCGCTCAGGTGCTCGACGGCAAGATCGGCGCAGTCAAGCTGGCCTATATCAACGCGTCGCAGGACTTTGCCCGATACCGGCCCGACTATCGCGAGACCTACTATTCGAGCCCGGAGATGGGCGGCGGCGCGATCCTGGATGCGGCCAGTCACAGCTTCGACGCGCTGATCTGGATCCTGGGGCGGCCGGTCACGGTCGGCGCCATGCACGACAGGATGGCGCTCGAGGGCAGCCGCACCGAGGACACCTGTCTGGTCAACATCCGTTTCGCCGGCGGGGCCATGGCGAATCTGACGATCAACCAGTTTCAGAAGCGCTTTGCGTCGACATTCGAGGTGATGGGCACGCGCGGCAATCTCATGCTCGAACATTCGACACTGAAATTCACCGACAACGACAGCGGTGCGTGGGTGGAGCAGCGCGATTTCATGGACGGGCTGGCGCCGATGGATGCCCATCAGGCGCGGTTCGCCATGCAGGCCAATGCCATGCTCGACGCGCTCGAAGGCAAACCGGACGAGTTGGCAACGCTGGAAGAGGCGCGCCTCAATCTGGCGCTGGCCCTTTCGGCAAAGCGTTCCTGGCACGAGCGGCGCTTTATTTCGCTCGACGGAGGCGAATCATGATGACGCTCGAGGGACGCAAGGTGCTGGTTGCCGGCGGCGCCGGCTATCTGGCAGCCCCGGTGTGCCGACTGATCCACCGAATGGGCGCGTCCGTGTGCATCGCCGACCGCGATGCGGAGCGCATGGAAGAAATTCGAGCCGAACTGGGCGCAACGGCGGGCGGAACACTGGCAACCGTGCCACTCGACATGGAAGCCGAGGACTCCATACGCGCCTGCGTCGAGCGGGCAGCCGACGTCCTTGGCGGTCTCGACGGGCTTGTGGTCGCCACGGCATATGGGTCGGGCAAGAGCTTCGATGCCCTGGATGCATCCGACTTCGAGCGGTCGAGCCGTATCAACCTGACCGGAACCTTCCTGATCGCACGCGCCGCCGCTGGGCATTTTGGCCGGGGCGGCGCAATGGTTCTCTATTCGTCCATGTATGGCACTGTCGCGCCGGTGCCCGACAACTATCCAGTCGCCATTGCGCCCAACCCGATCGAATACGGCGCGGCCAAGGCGGGGCTCAACCAGATGGTGCGCTACATGGCCGGCCACTTCGGCGCGCGCGGTATCCGTGTCAACGCCATCGCGCCCGGCCCTTTCCCGCACGGGCCGATCGTCGACGACCACCCCGACTTCATCGCCAATCTGGAACGGTCAACCATGCTGGGGCGCATCGGCCATCAGGACGAGACAGCCGGTCCGGTTGCCTTCTTGCTGTCGGATGCGGCGAGCTATGTCACCGGCCAGGTTCTTGCGGTCGATGGTGGCTGGACGGCTTGGTAGGGCGCGGGCGATGAGCGGACTTCCCCTCGGCGACAAACCACTCAAGCTCGCCATGCTGGGCATGGTCGAAGGCAATGGCCATCCCTATTCCTGGTCGATCATCATCAACGGCCGCTACGACGCCGACGCGCTCGCGCGCTGTCCATATGCGGTGATCCAAGACTACATTGCCAAGCAGCCGACCGGAACGCTCGGCATAGACGGCGCCGAGGTCACCCATGTTTGGACCGACGATCCGGCCGATGCCGAACGGGTTGCGCAGGTCGCCCATGTCCAGCACGTGGTCGCTCGCCCTGAGGACGTCATTGGCCAAGTCGATGCGGTGCTGATCGCCACAGACAAGGGGTTCGAGCATGTCGAACGCGCCCGCCCGTTCGTGGAAGCGGGCGTGCCAGTGTTCGTCGACAAGCCGCTGTGCGATAACAGGGCGGATCTCGAAACGTTCACGCGTTGGGTCGAAGATGGCCGACCGATCACCTCGTCATCGGCCATGCGGTATGCCAAGGAACTCGTCCCCTACCACGGCGCGACGTTCGAGTTCGGCGCGCTGCGCCATGTCGGCATGACGATGGCCAAGAAATGGGAGACCTATGGCATTCATGCGCTCGAAGCGATCTTCCCGATCCTCGGGCCGGGGTTCGTGTCGGTCCGCAACGTCGGCGATGACGCGCGCAACGTTGTTCATCTGACGCACCGTGACGGCATCGATGTGGTGCTGACGGTGACCGGGGACATGGTCGGCGGCGCCGGGCTGATTACACTCGCCGGCACGAAGGGTGGCATCCAGCTGCGAACCAACGACACCTATCGCGCCTTTCGCGACCAACTGGCCGCCTATGTGGGATTTCTGCGCGACGGCCGGGCACGCGTTCCGTTCGCCGAGACGCGCGAACTCATGCAGTTGCTGATCGCCGGGATCGAAAGCCGCCAGCAGGACGGACGACTCGTGCGGCTGGATGAATGGAAGGCGAGGTGATGGACGTCATGGAGAGCCTCTCGCTGAAGGGCAAGGTGGCGTTGGTCACCGGCGGCGCGGGCCAGTACGGTCGCCAGATCGTCGCCGCGCTGGCCGAGGCCGGCGCGACGACCTTCATCGCCGCGCGCGGACTCGCCAAGCTCGAAGCGGTCGCCGCCGAGGAGCGGGGCCGCGGCTACGACGTAAGAGCGCTGGCGCTCGATCTTGACGACCAGGCCTCGATTGACGCCATGCACTGTGCCGTCATGGAGCAGGCTGGGCGCTGCGACGTGCTCGTGAACAACGCTGTCACACGCGATCCCGACGCGGTCTGGGGTGGTGACATGATCGCCTATGACCGAAGCCTGCGCATCAACGCCTCGGCGTTGTTCTACGTGACCGAGTTGTTCTCACGCGACATGCGCGCGCGCCGGGCCGGCTCGATCATCAATATCGGCTCAATGATGGGTATGGTCGGCGTCGAACTGGCCAACTATGCCGGTACCCAGATGCATGCCAGGCCGTCACCCGTCTACTTCTACGAGAAGGGCGGCATGGTGAACTTCACGCGTTGGGCTGCGAGCATCGTCGGCGTCGACAATGTGCGGGTCAACTGCATCTCGCCCGGCGGCTTCTTCAACCATCAGCCCGAGGCCTTCGTCGAGGCTTACAGTGCCCGCACGCAGCTCGGACGTATGGCGAACGCTACCGACCTCAAGGGTGCCGTAGTGTTCCTGGCGTCCGATGCGTCGAGCTACATCACCGGCGCCAACATCCCCGTCGATGGCGGCTATACAGCGAAATGAACCCAAGAGACCCTGCCGTGACCGATCAGCCCTACTCCGCCTCCTCCAAGGCGCCAGTTGCCATGCGCCCGAGCCGGGTGCTGCGCCGCATCCGCGACGGGCGCGTCGCCCGCTGCCTCAAACTCAACACGACAGACCCCCGTGTGACCGAGATCTTCGCGCAAGCGGGCGCCGACGCACTGTGGCTGTGCATGGAACACGTCGCCACAACTTGGGAGCAGGCCGAGAACCAGGTCCGTGCAGCCAAGCTCTACGGAACCGATACGATCTTGCGCGTGGCGCGCGGCAGCTATTCGGACTATGTGCGCGGGCTGGAGATCGACGCTGCCGGTTTGATGGTGCCGCATGTCATGGACGCTGACGATGCGCGCGCGGTGCGGGACATGACCAAGTTCGCACCGCTCGGCCGCCGCGCCGTCGATGGCGGCAATGCCGATGCTCTATATGCGCAGCTCGGCCTGACCGACTATCTCGACCAGGCCAATCGCGAGCGCTTCGTCTTTTGCCAGATCGAGGACCCCGAGGCGCTCGACCATATGGAGGCGATCGCCGACATCGATGGCGTCGATGGCCTGTTCTTCGGCCCTGGTGACCTGTCCGTGGCGATGGGCATTCCTGGCGCGATAAACGATCCGGCCATCGAGGCCGCGCGTCGCAACCTTGCCGCGACCGCTCGGCGGCATGGGAAGATCGCCGCCACGGTCTGCGCGCCCGACCGGATCGGCGAAATGGTCGACATGGGTTACAACTTCCTCAGCGTCGGCGCCGACGTGATCGCGCTTGGCCAATACGCGGAACGCACACTCGCTACATTCGGAGATCTGTGAGATGCTTCGGCTCGATCCCGTGCTCGACACCGTTCTTGACGGACGCACAAAGGGCATTCCCGCGACCGCCACCCCGTTCAGGCTGCGCGATGTCGCCCGGCAGGGCTGGAACGTTTTGCGCGAGGATTTGCCCCTGCCGCTGATGGTGATCCGCCGGACGGCGCTCGACAACAACATCGCGGTGTTCGGGGACTACCTGGAGACGCACAATCTTTCACTTGCCCCCCATGGCAAGACCACCATGGCGCCGCAGATCTTCGAAGAACAGCTTGACCATGGCGCCTGGGGCATTACCGCAGCCACCGCCGGTCAGGTGCAGGTGATGCATCACTACGGTGTCAGGCGGGTCATCCTGGCCAACCAACTCATCGGTCGCGCCAACATCGCCGCCATAGCCAAGCTGCTCAATACCGATCCGGATTTTGACTTCTACACCTATGTGGATTCGATCGATCAATTGTCCCATCTCGATCACCACCTGTCCATGCTGGGCACCGATCGGCCGCTCAAGTTGCTGATAGAGGTTGGCGTTGCGGGTGGGCGCACGGGTTTGCGTGGTATCGGCCAGGCGCTGGCGGTAGCCGATGCGCTTTCAATGGCGGACCCGGCCCGCTTCCGATTCGCCGGGGTGGCCGCCTTCGAGGGAGTTGTGCCGGACGCTGCGGACAACCCTTCGGCAGTTGCGCACTATGCACAATCGGTTGTCGACGTCGCTCGCGCCCTGCCGCCCGCGCTGACCGCCGGTCTCGACGAATTCGTGCTGACGGGCGGCGGGTCGTCCTTCTTTGACCTCGTGGCGGACGCGTTCAAGCTCCACGGTTTGGGCGTACCCGTGCGCATCGTGCTGCGCAGTGGCTGCTATGTGACCAATGATTCGGGCAGCTATCGCGCCGCGCAGAGAGCGGCGGCGGCGGACCCCAAACGAAGCTGGAGCGGCGAACTAAGGCCGGCGCTGGAAGCCTGGGCCTATGTGCAGTCGCGGCCGGAGCCGGACCTGGCCTTCGTGACCATGGGCAAGCGCGATGTGCCCTATGACGCTGGCCTGCCGATACCGTTCCGGCTCTACCGGCCCGGGACCGGCTTCATCGGCGTGGGCGAGTGTGAAGTTTTCGCCACGAACGATCAGCACACCTATGTGAGGCTCGGCGAGGGCGCTGACTGGCAGGTCGGCGACATGGTGGCAAGCGGCATTTCCCACCCCTGCACGGCGTTCGACAAGTGGAGATTTCTGCCGGTGGTCGATGATGAATACAATGTCATAGACGGTGTGCTGACCTATTTCTGAGGCTTTTTGGGGCCTGGAGGGGTTCGCAAACCGGCTGTCCCGAGCGCGTTCATGGATGATGGGTTGAAGTCTTTTTCCGCGCATGGCGATGCCTGCCAACGCCTTGCGCCTGGCGAAGGCGTTCTTGATCGGATGTCGCTATTGAATTCCTCTATCCGCCTTCGGCCTGCTGGCGCGTGGCGTGGATGTAGGCGAAGCAGTCGATTTCGTACTTCAGGCGTGAGCCGAGCACGCCGACCAGCGTCGATCGGGTCGGGCGTGGATCGGGGAAATATTCCGCATAGATGCGGTTGTGCTCGGCTACATCCTCCTCGCGCTGCACATAGCAGCGACAGTTGACAACGTGGTCGAGGCTCAGCCCGGCTGCGTCGAGGATGGCAGACATGTTCTCGATCGACCGGCGCACCTCGCCTTCGAACGTGTCCGTGATGATGTGGCCGTCCTGTCGGTCAACCGAAGCCTGACCGGAGACGAACATCACATCGCCGGCGATGATGCCGGGACTGAACGGCAGGTTTGAGCGCGCACCCTGGTTGATGAGCTTGAGCATGGCGGTTCCTTTGCTGGCGGGCACCGGGGCCGTGTTTCGTGGTGACCGGAGTGCCGAGACGGTTGTCGTTCAGGGCTGAAAGTGCGCCCGGAACTCGTGCACAGCGCCCTTGGCGCGTCGATTCTCGAGACTGGCGTAGATCGACGGCAAGACCGCGTTCATCCAGTCCCGGGCTTGGACAACGAAGCCGGGGGCGTCGCTGTCGAGGGCGTAGCTATAGAACTTCCCGCCGGGTGCCAGGTGCCTTTCCACGATGGGACGCCAGGCATCGTGGCTATGGCCGAACACGATGTCGGGCCGATACTCGGCCAAGGCGGCTTCAAACGCCTCGGCATCAACCTGGCCCGTCTCCTGGTCGGCACGCAGAGCGGCGAGGCTGTTGCCGGCAACCGCGTTCACCGCGGCTTCGGCCGCGGCACGGCGCATCGGCTGTTCGATGGACGGGATGACGGTGTCGATGTAAAGGTACCGGCGCGGCCGGTCGGCATAGTGCGCGACCATCCGGCGGAATGCCTCTCCATAGTCGATGCGATAGCTGTGTACCTTGTCGTGCACCAGCGTCTCGTCGATTACGCTGATCTGACTTGTCGATCGGTCCAGAAACGACAGATCGGTTTCCGCCGTCACGGACGTCAGCACGATCACGTCGAGTGCGTCCCAGATCGCCTCGGGCATCTTGTCATTGGTGAAGCTGCCTAGAATGAACTCATGCCCTTCCGACACCACCATACGCTCAAAGGCGATGACCAGCTTCGTATAGAAGCTGTTGTCGAAGATGCCGCCGCCGACCACATCGCGATTGTAGAACAATCCGACCCGATGATGCTGCGCAGCCCATGGAGCGCGGAGCAGATACGAGCCCTTGCCGACCTGCCGACGAATTATGCCCTCCGCTTCCAGGTCCTTGAGCGTCTTTGTCACGGTGATCAGGGAGAAGTCGCACAGATGCGTGATCTCATTTTGCGACTCGATCCGATCGCCGACCTTGACGCCATTGGTCTTCCAGCGCCGGAACAGAAAGTCCCGCAACTGCAGATGGCGCGGTGCCAGATCGGTGCTCATTCAGACACATCCCTGTTCATTTGGAGCGCCAGAATACCACCGTCGATATAAAGCATCTGACCGGTAATGTAGCGCGCCGCATCTGAAGCCAGGAAAACCGCGGCGCCGCCAATATCATCGGGCAAACCGATTCGTCCAAGCGGGATCTGCCTGTTCACCACCTGCCGCGCGTTGCCGCGATCAAGTCCGGGCCGCGTCAACGGCGTGTCGACGATGCCCGGGCCGATGCCGTTCACGCGAATGCCGCGTGCCGCCAGATTGACGGCCAGCGAGCGAACGAGCATGAGCACGGCGCCCTTGGAGGCGTCATAGGCGACCGAACTCATTTCGGCGGCCATCGAATTGGTCGATCCGGTCAGGACAATGCTTGCGCCCCGGTGATCCTGCGGCAGGCGGCTCGCAAACCGCTGCGCACAGAACATCGGCCCCTTCACATTGAGATCGAAGGTGGCGTCGACCGCATCCTCGGACAGATCGGTGAAGTCCGTGTCGCGGAAGGTTCCGGCATTGCACACCAGCGTGTCCAGTCGACCGAGCCTTTCCCAAGACGCATCGATCAGCGTCCGCGCACCTTCGACCGTGCTCAGATCGGCTTGCACGAAATGCGTCTCGGTCAGCGCCGCCAGCCTCCTGACGGCCCCGTCATCGGGCAGGTGCGAATTGATGACCAGCCGCGCCCCGGCACGTGCGAAGGCCTCGGCGACACCGTAACCGATCCCTTGCGTCGACCCCGTCACGCACACGCATTGTTTTGTCATGACAATTCCATTGCAGGGTTCAATTACCCTGTTACTATGATAACATGCTAATAAGGGACGAGGCATGCAAGTCAAGCATAGATGGGTAAACGTGACCGTCGTCGCAACCGACGGCCTAATGCCGTGTGATGTCCTTGTGGAGGGCGATCGCATCGCCGGATTCGCGGAACGTGGCGCGCCCGACAGCGACGGCTGGCAGCGGATCGACGGTCAGGGCCGTTACCTGTACCCCGGCATGATTGACCTGCTGCAGCACGGCATGGGCGAGCATCTTTACGGCGATGCAGAGCAGGGCGCGGTGCAGGCGGCCTCGGAGAAGCTGCTGGCCCATGGCACGACCGGCTTTCTGCCCTCGATCGGCTGCCTATCCCCCGATGCGACAGGCCCGACACTGACCGAACTGGCCCGGCAATGCCGGCTCGCCGACGGCGCGCGCGCAATCGGCCTGCACAGCGAGGGACCATGCTTCGGCATGCCCGGCGCTCACAATCCGGAGAATGTTGCCCGACCATCGGTCGGACTGGCCGAGCACCTGATCGAGGCGTCCGACGGGCTGTTGCGGGCTGTCACGCTCGCACCGGAGCTTCCCGAGGCGGAGAAGTTCGCGCGCCGGCTGGCTCGCGATGGCGTATCGGTCCATCTTGGGCATTCCAAGGCACCGCCGGAGGAGGTTCCGCGTTATCTCGATTGGGGCATCAATGCGGTCACGCATGTCTACAATGTCTTGCCCGACCCGGAACCGGATGGATCGGGCGTGCATAAGCTATCGCTGATCGACGCCGTGATGGCCGAGCGCGGGCTGGCCCTGGGTGTCGTCGCAGACGGCATTCACACCCACCCCAGGCTGCTGGCGATCCTGGCGCAATTGCCGGCCGACCGGGTGTTCCTGGAAACTGATGCCATGAAGTTCGCCGGCACGCCCGGAATGGAGTTCGAATTCTATCCCGGCTACTGGGTACGCAGCGCGCCCGGCAAGGCGGTTCGGGATAGAAACGGCGGTCTTTGCGGCTCCTCCCTGACGCCCGACGAGGCAATGCGCAACTATATGAAAATGGGCGGTGCCGATCTTGTCCAGGCCAGCCATGCGACCAGTCTCGTCCCGGCGCGCGTCCTTGGCATGGAAGATGACATGGGCTCCATCGCGCCGGGCAAGCTGGCCGACTTCGTGCTCCTTGATGCCGACACTCTGGCTGTCGAAGTAACGGTGATCGGCGGCGTCGAACGCTATCGGAGGACGGCATGAGCGATCGCAGGCCGCTGCGCTATGAAGACGAGGGCAACGTTCACCTCGACTTCCACGGCGCTACCAACACGACGATCGAGTTCATCGTCGAGCGTTTCGGCGTTGAGGCGCTGCACGCCATATTCGAACGTGTAGGCAAAGACGTGTATGCCGACCTGCGCCGGCACCTGCTGGACGGCGACGCCGATGAACTGGTCCGCCATTGGCATCACTATTTTGGCCGCGAGAACGCCGATTTCGAAATCACCGTCGAGGCGGACGGGACGATCGTGCTGACCGTACGTCGCTGCCCCGCCTATGAGCATGCGCGGCAATTGGCCGGTGCAGTCTCGCCGCATTTCTGCGACCAGACCACGGTCACCAACAATGCGATGGCCGATGGCACGCCGTTCTCGATCACGACCGAGATCACAGGCGAAGGCAGCTGCCGGCAGATCGTCAGGAGGCGTAGGCGATGATACCCAGCGATCACTTCACCCGCTTTTACAACGAGGTCTTCAAGTTCCTGGAAGCGCGGTCAGAGGCGGACCTTCAGGACTACTGGCTCGCCATCTCGGCCAATCAGGAACGGCACACGCTGGATCTGTTTCGCCAACAGGGGCTTGCCGGCATGGAGCAGTACTGGCTGCACATCCGTGAGGAGGAGAACTGCGATCTCGACATCGAGCGCGGCGACGAATGGCTCGAACTGCGCATGAAAAAGTGCCCCAGCCTTTCCAAGGTGCTGGACAATGACGCCGAGCCTATGGGCCGCTACTGTGACCACTGCGCCGGCTGGATCGGCCCGATCATGGACAAGCTGGGCTATCATCTCGTCTATGATGTGATCGACCGCAAGCAGCCGCAATGCGTGATGCGCGTCTTCACCGATGCCGAAACGGCGGCCGAGGTCGAGGCCAGGGCGCAACTGCCGATGAGTTGGCCTGGCAAATGCAAGCGGTGAATGGGCGCCCGGCGCGTCTGCCGCTACCAGCGGACCACGCGCCGGATCGCGACGGCCAACAGCACCACCAGGGCCGGATGCGGCGACGGAAGCGCGGCCGTGCCGTCGATCAGCTTGAGCACGAGGGGCACATCGCCATGGCGGCGCCTGGCGATCACAGACCGCAGCGCGCATAGTTCATCCCGGGTATGGGCCAAGGCGTCGGGCTCGAAGCTGGCGGCCAGCATCCGCATCCGCCGTGCCTGATCGCGCAAGCCCCGGCGCCGCAGGCCGGCCGCGATACGCTCAAGCACCACCGGGATAGCCGTTCCGGGGCTGGCCTGCTCGCGCCGCCATACCTGGGAAAACGATTCCTCGCAGGAAATGACCTTGGCCAGCGCCAGCAACACCACTTTGCTACGCGGTTCGGCCATCGGGTTGTCGCCATCGTCGATCTGCTGGCGATAAGTCTCGATCAACGCATCGAAACTGTCGCGGTCACCCAGTTTGCCGAGCGCCGAGACGGCAGCGAGCCGGCAGTCGCGCTCGATATCGTTCGTCAGCCGGTCCCTTATCGCATCGATATGGGCGATGCTGCGCATTTCGCCCAGGGTCCGGATTGCGCGGGCGCGCAAGAGCGGATTGGGATCATCCAGCAGGGCGGCAACGCGGCTGGCTGCCGAAATGGCCCGCAGCCGGCCCAGCGAGGTCAGTGCTGCGTATTGCAGCTCCGTCAGCCCCTGATAGTCGAGCATGGCCTCTAGAGCAGCGACGATCTGCGGATCGGCCGACATATGGCCCAGCGACAGGATTGCCTCGTGCCTGACATCGAAACTGGGATCGCGCAGCGCATCGAGCAATTCGCCCTTGGCCAGCGGGTTGCCGATACTGCCGAATCCGTATGCCAGCGAACGCCGCCGGTCTTCGGACGTTTCGGTGGAGTAGACCTGGATTGCCCAAAGGGCCCGCAACGTTCCGCCCGAGGAAATGTGCCCCACGAAATCGCGCACGGAGATCGCGTCATCTTCGCGCAGTGCAAAGAAGGCCACCGCCGAACTGGCGATAACGGCGGCGCCAATTGCGAATAGCGTTTCGTAATTGCCAAGTGCGTGACCACTCAAAGTGACAGGATTGGTGGCCAGCCAGGTCAACAACCAGCCCGCGGCAAAAGTAATGCCTCCGCCGATCAGTCCGTCGATGGAGTAGTGCAGCGCCATGTAGCTCTCCTTGGCCGAGGCCGGCACATTGTTGAGCAAATAGACATTGCTGACGGCGATCGAGCCTTGGAACAATAGGCCGAACAACAGGAAGGCCAGGGCCACGATCATATCCAGTCCCGGCAGCGCTGGCGTGACGAAAGGCAGCGACAGAAGAAGTGCGATCTGCCCGGTTTGCAGTGCAAGGCGCATCGCGCGCGTTCCGTAGCGGTCGACGAACCACCCCGCGCCGAGCGCGCCGATCGCAGCACCGACCGGCATGAATGCCGCCATCAGCACCAGTTGTCCCGAACTCATCGCCAGCCGCTCGCGGAAAAACAACAGCATGAAGACGTTCAGCGCTACGAAAACAAGGTACTGCGTCCCCGAAGAATAAAGGAAGGTCAGGAAGTTGCGATCGCTCAGCGGTTCGGCCAGCCGGCGCCAGCTCGCAAGTCCAGCCTGGCTTCGCTCGCGCGCGGCGCCACCCGCCAGCCCGAACAGCATCGCCGCACCGATCACGCCGACCACGATGCCGACCGTGAACACGACATAGAACCGCTCGATGCCGCTATTGCCATCGAGCCAGAGCTGAATGAGCCACGAAACAATCAGCGCCACGGGTACGAAGGCGACGGCCATCATCCCGTTGACACGTCCGCGCACGGCACGCGGCAGGAACTCCTGCGACCACGGAACGATCGCCGCTTCGGCGACGGCTCGCATCACCGAAAATCCCGCCATGCCGAACAGAAGAATGGCGAATACCAGTCCGGGCCGATCGGCGAAAGTGGGCGCCACCAGCAGAGCCAACAGGAAGATGTAGCGCGCGATCAGGGCTGATCCGGCAAGGCGACGGCTGCCGAAACGGGTCATGATCGGAAGGGCGGCAATGCCGACCACCTGAAACAACGGTGCCATTCCTGCCAGCAGGCCGATCTGGTCTTCGCCAAGCCCGAGTTCGGCCGCGAAAAGAGCCAGTGGCGCCTGTACGGTACAAAGCACGGCGGCGCCGGTCAGAACCGTGAAACCGTAAAGAAAAGGCAATCGCCGCAGCTTCTGGTAGTCGCTCAGCTGGGCGCAGCGCGGCGGCTCGCTGAATTCCTGCGGGGCGATCATGGATGCCCTTTCAAGGTGACGGAATGCTCCGCGCTACGGCGCTCGTTCGCCAGCGTCAAGCTGCAACCGCCATGGGGCCCTCAACCCGGCGCTATGCGCTTGTCGCGTAGGTTGCGGTACGGCAGTCGCGCTAGATTGCTGGTGCACAGTCCGGGGCTGTCGACATAGAAACTGGCGCGGGCGATCGGATCGTAGGCGTCCTTGTGAGAAACAGCCGCCTTGACGATGACATAGGCCGCGTCCTCGGGCCGTATGCACTGTGAATGCAGATGACCCAGATCCATCGGCGCGGTCTTCTTGCTCGTCAGGAGGATCGTCGCCTGGTCGTTCTCTATGACGGCACAATCGCCCATGCGGATAAGGGTGCCGCCCATCGATGCCATGTGCGAGTTGGGGTTTTCCAACTCGAAAACGCCATCTGACAGATGACGCACCCTGCCGGCAAAGGCGATCGGCCGGCCGTGATGCCCATCGGTCTTGCCGCCGATCGGAACCGTCAGAATGCCGCCGGTTCCGGCCTTGCGGCAGGCAGCCACGGCTTCAGGATCCTTAATTGCAGCCACGATGCCGCAGCGACCGGTCGCCAAGAGCGGTTCGAGCAGACCGGTCGCGTCGCCGGGCGCGCCGCCGCCAATGTTGTCGGCCGGCTCGATCAGCAGTACCGGCCCCTGACCGTCCGGCAAGGCATCGGCGAGCGCCAGCGCCTCTTCGAGCGTGTGGTCACGCGGATAGGCCGCTTCGAGATTGCTCTCCAGTATCGCCTGCAAGGACTGCATGTGTTCGACGGCTCGCTCGACCGGACCTCGCGTCGTGCAATTGAGGCTGAAGCCGCAGTCCCCGATGTCGGCATAGGCATAGCCGGCCATGACATTGATGCAGACCATGTCGGGATCCTCCGCCTCGATGGCGCGAGCCCGGGCCAGCACGCTCTTCATCGGCTCGCCGGCCGAGCCGACGCCGACGGGTGGCAGCACATAGGGTGTCGGCCAGTGAAGCTGCGTTGTCCCTGGCCGCTCGAGCAAATGGGCCAGTAGGTGTGTGGCGCGCACCGCCGTTTGGCGGGCATCGCTGTGTGGGTTTTCCCGATAGGCGACGAGCAAGGTGGAGTTGTCGACCATCGCCCGCGACACGTTAGCATGCAGGTCGAGCACCCCGACAACGGGCACAGCGTCGGACCGCGGGCCAAGCCGCCGGCGCAGCCTCGTCAGCATCTCGCCTTCGACGTCGTGTCGTGAGCGGCTGACCATCGCCCCGTGCAGCACCAGAAAGATGGCATCGATTGCCGGCAGATGACGTTCGACGTCGGCGAAGAACCTGTCCTCGAACGCGTCGACGACGGCATCGTCGACCGTGCCGGCCGGCGATGCGCTCATGTGGACGGACGGGATGACGCTCCAGCCCAGTTCGCTGGCCGCCGACAGAAAGCCGTCCATCGGCGAACCGCTCCCCAGGCCCTTGTCGACGACCTCTTGGCCATGGCGAACGATGTCGCGGTCGAAATCGGCCATCGTCGTCGGTTCGGCGAGAAAGCTGTGCGTTTCGTGATAGAGGCCGGCGACCAGAACGGTCCTGGACATGGCAAAGACCTTCGTTGGAATCGACAGGAAGGCTAGAGTTATATGGTTATTCGTATAATATGATCAATGAATTTGGGTCAATCGCATCGAGTGGTTCCGGCGAAGGGGTGTGGAGGCAAGACATGGTGCATGACGCGATGCGTCATCTGGATGTGGCAAGGCTTGGCGCTGCGATGCGCAGGCTCCTTCTTGCGATGGGCACGAATGAGGAAGAGGCAGGTCTTGTCGCCGACCACCTCGTCGAGGCCAACCTGTGCGGTCACGACTCGCATGGTGTCGGCATGGTGCCCGAATATGGCCGGGCCATATCGGCCGGTGATCTTCGTCTCGGTCGACCGTTGCGCATCGACGACGGGGGTCGGGCCATACTAGTCTGTGATGCCGATCGCGGATTCGGACAGGTGATGGCGCATCGCGCCATGCAGGTCGGCATCGGCCGGGCGCAACGCGACGGCATTGCACTGGTGGCGCTGCGCAACAGCTACCATGTCGGCCGCATCGGCCACTGGGCCGAGCAGTGCGCGGCTGCAGGACTTGTGTCGGTGCATTTCGTCAATGTTGTTTCGAAGCCGCTGGTCGCCCCCTTCGGCGGCACACGCCCGCGATTGAGCACAAACCCGTTCGCAGCGGGCTTTCCGGCCGCCGACGGGCGGCCACCGGTCATTGTCGATTTCGCCACTAGTCGGTTCGCCTTGGGCAAAGTGCGTGTCGCCCGCAACAAGGGCGTCGCCGTTCCGCCCGGCACGCTCATGGACGCGGCCGGCCGGCCGACGCAGGATCCTTCTGTCATGTTCGCCGAACCACCCGGCGCACTCTTGCCATTCGGCGAACACAAGGGGGCCGCGTTGGCGCTGACCTGCGAACTCATGGCAGCGGCGCTGGCCGGCGCGCCGGTCCAGGCGGGGCCGCCGCCGGACACCGCAATCGTCAATTCGATGCTGTCGCTGATCGTTGATCCCCAGGCCGTGGGCGGCCGGGCCGCTTATCTGGCCGCGCAAACGGCGGTACACGACTGGATTTGCTCGCAGAACGCGGAAGGCGGGGTCGACATCATGCTGCCGGGCGAACCCGAGCGGCGTATCCGCGCCGAACGGCTTGCCCGCGGTATACCGATCGACCCGGCGACGCTTGCGGCCGTCGAGGAAACCGCACGCAAAGCCGGGATCGATAACCTCTTGCAGGTTTAAGGCGCTGCGTCCACTGGCTGTTCCGCCACCCTATTTGCCACGGGGCATCGCGGAGCGCTCATCCTTCTCTCACGTCCACCGTCGGGCGGCGGCGACGCGAGACGCATGCCGGTGACTGACGGCGTAACGCAGTTGAGTTCTTTTTCGCGACGCTGGCGCGCATGTGCGTGGCGGCCGAGCGCTGTGTCGCAGACAAACCGCGATTGGGCCCCGTGCACAACGCGGACGATCTGCGCGGAGACGGTCTGCCATTGGACGACGAGGTCGCCTTGGCCCGGGGCTCAAATGCCCGTTTCGTCGCCGGCGTTCTTGCCCGGCGGGCAGACGAACACATCGGTGCCCCAATCCTCGCATCTGGATGCAAGCGCCTCGGGCACCGGCGCATCGGTGAACAGCGCATCCATCTCGGCGAGCGAGGCGATGCGGACGGGCGCCGTGCGGTCGAGCTTCGACCGGTCGGCAACGACGAACACCCGCCGCGCGTGCCCGATGATGGCCCTTGAGACCCGCACTTCGCGCAGATCGTAGTCGAGCATGTCGCCTTCGGCGTCGAGCGCCGAAGCGCCGATGACCGCGATGTCCACCTTGAACTGCTCGATCGTCTGCGTCGCCAGATCGCCGACAAGACCGCCATCGGATCGCCGCAACGTGCCGCCCGACACGATGATCTCGCAGCTCTCATTGACCGCAAGCATGTTGGCGACGTTGACGTTGTTGGTGACGACCGTGATGTTGCGGTGGTCGCGCAGCGCCCGCGCCACGGCCTCGGTGGTCGTGCCGATATTGATGAACAGCGACACGTTGTCCGGCACCTGCGCCGCCACCACCCGGGCGATCGCTTCCTTGGCCGGCGCGTTCAGCCGACGGCGTTCCTCATAGACGATGTTGCTGACGCCGGCGCGCATCATCGCGCCGCCATGCACGCGATCGATCTTGCCCGCACCGGCCAGTTCGGTCAGATCGCGCCGGATCGTCTGCCCCGTCACGCCGAAGCGTTCGGCAAGGGCCTCGACCGAGGCGCTGCCGTGATTGCGCATGTGTTCGAGGATCGCCCTGCGGCGCAGGCTCGCGCTCACGCACCCGCCTCCACCGCGTCGGGCTCGCCACATCCATACGCCTGGAAGGGCAGTACCGTCATCATTTTCACTGTTTTCGTTGCGTCCTGTTGATAAACGAAAAGTTTTCTCCACAATAGGACACCAAACGCAAAAAAGCGAACAGCGGCGACCGTACAGCCGCCATCGCCCAACGGCCGAAGAAGGGTCTCGAGCACGTGTCCGCCCCCACGCACGACCCCGCCCCGTTCGACATCTTCGTCATCGGCGGCGGCATCAATGGCTGCGGCATCGCCCGCGATGCGGCCGGGCGTGGCCTGAGCGTCGCCCTGGCGGAGATGCACGACCTTGCCTCGGCCACCTCCTCGGCCTCGACCAAGCTGTTCCATGGCGGCCTTCGCTATCTGGAGTATTTCGAGTTCCGGCTGGTGCGCGAATCGCTGATCGAGCGCGAGACGCTGCTGCGTGCCATGCCGCACATTGCCTGGCCGATGCGCTTCGTGCTGCCGCTTCACGCCGACATGCGCTTTGTCAGCGACACGCCGACCTCGAGGCTGCTGTCGATCATCATGCCATGGATGAAGGGGCGCCGCCCGGCCTGGCTGATCCGGCTGGGGCTGTTTCTTTACGATCACCTGGGCGGCCGGCAGATCCTGCCGGGCACGGCGACCGTCGACCTCAAGCACGATCCGGCCGGCGCGCCGCTGCAGGACAAGTACGCGACCGCCTTCGAGTATTCCGACTGCTGGGTCGAGGATTCACGGCTGGTCGTGCTCAATGCGCGCGACGCCGAACGGCTGGGCGCGCGCATCATGCCCCGGTGCCGGGTGACCGCGGCCGAGCGGCGGGGCGCGGTCTGGGCCGTGACCGTGCAGCATGCCGACAGCGGCGAAAGCCAGACGTTTCACGCGCGCGCGCTGGTCAATGCCGGCGGCCCCTGGGTTGGCGATATCGTGCGCAACACGGTGCGCATGAACAGCGCCGAAGGGGTTCGCCTGGTGCGCGGCAGCCACATCGTCACCAGGCGCCTTTACGCGCATGACAAGTGCTACTTCTTCCAGGGCGAGGATGGCCGGATCATCTTCGCCATTCCCTACGAGACCGATTTCACCCTGATCGGAACGACCGATCAGGAGCATGACGGGGCGCCGGAGGAGGCCGAGTGCACGCCCCGGGAGCGGGCCTATCTCCGCGACTTCGCATCGCGCTATTTCGAAACGCCGGTGACCGAGGACGACATCGCGTGGACCTATTCGGGCGTGCGCCCGCTCTATGACGATGGCGCCAGTTCGGCGACGGCGGCAACGCGCGACTACGTGCTCTCGCTCGACGCCAACGGCCCGGCGCTGCTCAACGTGTTTGGCGGCAAGATCACGACCTATCGGCGGCTGGCCGAAAATGTGCTGTCCAGGCTTGCGCCGCACCTGCCGGCCATGGGCGCGGCCTGGACGGCCGGCGCAGCGCTGCCCGGCGGCGCCTTCGAGGTCGACGGCTTCGACCGGCTGGTCGACGACCTGCAGGCGCGCTACCGGTTCCTGGACCGTCGCTGGGCACGGCGGCTGGCGCGCGCCTATGGTACCGAGGCCGAGGCGGTGCTCGGTGACGCCAGGGACCGCGCGGATCTGGGTGTCGATTTCGGCGCGAGCCTGACCGAGGCCGAACTCGCCTGGCTCATGCGCAACGAATATGCGCGCACCGCCGAGGATGTCGTCTGGCGGCGCACCAAGCTCGGCCTGCGCCTGACCGGCGAGCAGGTGGCGGCGATCGATGCCTGGATGCGGCGGCAGGCGGGCGCGCAAGGTTCGAGCGCGGCCGCCGAATAGCCGAAGGGCAGGGCGAGCCTTTCTGCGCCCGCCCGCAAGGGTCCCCTGCCGATCCGTCCGCGCCGGTTTCGCCACGATGCGGTTGCTCGCCGGCAATGCGCGGGCAGTACGGTTGCCGCATCGCGCGGCGGCGGGCCGGGGCAGATGCCGATCCGGTCGCCGGCCGGCACGGCGCATTGGCGGTGCGTTCGGCGATGGCTCACCCCCTGACGCGCGTATCCAGAATATGGTTCATCAGCACGGCGCCGATGATCAGCATGCCGCGCACGACGAATTGCCAGTACTCGCTGACATTGAGCAGGGTCATCCCGTTGACGATCACGCCCAGAAACAGGACCCCGATCAGCGTGCCGCGCACCGTGCCCTTGCCGCCGAAAAGGCTGGTGCCGCCGATGATCACGGCCGAGATCACGTCGAGCTCCCAGCCGCGCGCCGCGCTCGCCGAGCCCGACAGGATCTGCGAGGCGATCAGGATGCCGGCGATGGCGGTGAACACGCCGGTCAGCCCCAGCGCCAGCGTCTTGGTGCGCCACACATCGATGCCCGACAGCCGTGCCGCCTCGAGATTGCCGCCGACGGCGTAAACGGCGCGCCCGAAGCTGGTGTAGTTCATCAGGAAGGAGACGAACAAGAACACCGCAACGAAGATGTAGACCGGGAACGGAATGCCGAACAGCACGCCCGCGCCCAGAAAGTTGAACTGATAGGGAAAGGCGGTGATCGGAAAGCCGCCGGTGATCAGGTTCGCCGCGCCCGACAGCACCGTCAGAAGGCCCAGCGTGGTGATGAAGGTCGGCATGTTGAAATGCTGGCGCAGCTTGCCGGTGAAAACGCCCACGCAGAACAGCGCGACCATGGCGGCGATCGCGCCCAGCGTTATGGCGGTGAACGCACCCACGAACGGGGTCAGCTCGCGCGTTACCCAGGCGGTCAGGCAGCCCGAAAACGCAACGCCCGAGCCGACCGAAAGATCGATCTCGCCCGAAATGATCACCATCGTCATGCCGAAGGCGATGATGCCCATCATGGTGACGTTGCGCAGCACGTTGAGCTGGTTGTCGAGCGTTGCAAAGCCCGGCGCGGCGAAAATCAGGAAGATGTAGATGAGGACGAGGATGATCTCCAGCGGATAGCGCTGGAAGACGGAGAACAGCGGCATCAAAGGCCCTCCATGCAGGCGATGTAGAGCTGCGACAGGGTTGTTTCGGCCGGGTCGAGTTCGCCGAGCATGCGGCCCTGCTTCATCACCAGCACGCGATCGCACACATCGAGAAGCTCCTCCAGTTCGGTCGACACGAACACGGCGCTGACGCCCTTCCTTGCCTGCTCCCAGATGATCTGGAAGATCTGCTGCTTGGCGTGCACGTCGACGCCCCGGCTCGGCTCGTCGAAGAACATCACCTTGGGGTCGGTGTTCAGCCAGTTGCCGATCACCACCTTCTGCTGGTTGCCGCCGCTGAGCGAGGAGACGGCATCGTCGGCACTGCCGATCTTGATGTGCAGTTGCTCGACCTGGCGTTCGACGCCGGGCCGCTCCGCGGCGCGCGTCACGATGCCTTTGACCGCGTTCCTGCGCAGGCTGGCCATGGACAGATTGGCATGGATGGAATGGGCCTGGACGAGCCCGACCTCCTTGCGGTTCTCGGGCGTGTAGCCCAGCCCGATGCGGGTCATGGCGCGCGGATCGGGCTTCTCGACCGGCTTGCCGTCGATGACGATCTGTCCCGCATCGAAGGGATCGGCGCCGAAGATGGCGCGCAGAAGCTCGGTGCGTCCGGCGCCCAGCATGCCGGCAATGCCCAGCACCTCGCCGGGAAAAAGATCGAAGCTGACATCTTCGAAGGCGCCCTGGCGCGTCAGCCCGCGCACCGAAAGCACCGGTTCGGCGGCCGGATCGTGCAGGCGCCGGCCCGGATGGGTGGCCCGGGCGACGTCGCCGAACATCATGTCGATGATCTCCTCGCTGCTCGATCGGGCCATCTCGACCGAGCCGGCGTGGCGGCCGTCGCGCAGAACCGTGACGGTGTCGGCGATCTCGGCCAGTTCCGACATGCGATGGGTGATGTACATCATCGTCACGCCGCTCTCGCGCAGCCGGCGCAGAAGCTCGAACAGCATCTCGACTTCCCTGCTCGCCAGTGCCGAGGTCGGCTCGTCGAGCAGCAGCAGCGCCGGCGAAAAGCTCATCGCCTTGGCGATCTCGACGGTCTGCTGCTGGCCGACGCTGAGCCGCCTGACCTGGGCATGCGGATCGATGTCGAGCCCCATCGCGGTGAGCAATTGCTCCGTCCGCCGCATCGCGCCGGGCCAGTCGATCCCGCTGACGCCCAGCACGGTTCGCTGCGGCAGGCGCCCAAGAAAGATGTTCTCGGCGACCGACAGTTCGGGAACAAGGCTCAGTTCCTGGTGCACGGTGACCACATTGGCCGCGAACGCGTCGCTGGGCGACTTGAACCGGACCGGCATGCCGCCGAGCGCGATCTGCCCGGCGGTCGGCTGGACGACGCCCGAAAGCATCTTGACCAGCGTCGACTTGCCCGAGCCGTTCTTGCCCATCAGCGCGTGAATGCGCGATTTTTCGAACAGGTGTGTGAAATCGTCCAGCGCGACGACATTGCCGTAGTGCTTGGTCAGCGCGCTGGTCTCGACAACCGCCGTCATGGCCGCCCCGCAAGGATGCGCATTGGTGATCGGCACGTCAAAGGGCGGCGCGGCGCCGCCCTTTGCGCGAAAGGCGATCGAGGCTCAGTTCAGCGACTTCAGATATTCCTGGAAGTCCCTGACGCCCGCCTCGTCGGTGCGCGACAGCCCCAGAACCGGCACGATGACGGTCTTTTCGACCTCCTCGCCGCGCGCTGCGGCAATGGCGTTGTTGACCGCCATCTCGCCCATCACGAAGGGCTGCTGGGCGGTGACGCCCTGCAGGACGTTGTCGCCGTCGAGCAGGAAGGAGACGAGCTGTTCGGTGCCGTCGACGCCGAAGACGAAGATCTCGCCCTGCTTGCCGGCATTGCGCACCGCCTGCACCGCGCCGACCGTGCCGCCCTCATTGGCTGCATAGATGATGTCGATGTCCGGATTGGCGGTGATCACGTCGCCGGCCACGCGCACCGCATCCTCGGCGAGCCAGGCATCCTGCTGCGAGACGATCTCGATTTCGCCGCCCTTTTCGGCCTCCTCGATGAAGCCGTCGACGCGATCGGCGGAAATTTCCGGAAGAAGCGCCTTGAAGCCGAGCGTTGCGATCTTCGCCGATCCGCCCAGCTCGTTCTCGATGAAGGCGGCCGCCATCTGCCCGGTCGTGTTGCCAAGATCGCGCTGGCTCGAATTGAGATAGGAGACCGGAATGGACTCGTCCTCGATGGTCGAATTGTAGGTGACGACGTGGATGCCGTTGTCCTTGGCGCGCTTGAGCGCGGGGATGGAGGCCACCGCCGAGACCGGCGAGATGACGATTGCATCGACCCCGCGTGCAATGTACGTGTCGATCAGGCTGATCTCCTTTTCGGGCTGCGAGCCCGAATTGCCCTCCAGCATGGTCGCGCCCGCCGCCTCGGCCGCCGCGTTCATGCCCATCTGGATCGTGCGGAAGAACTGGTCCTGCTGGAACACGATGCCGGCCACGGTCAGATCCTCGGCCGCCGACGGCGCTGCGATGACCGCCAGCGCCCCGGCCGCGATCAGCGTCCGCTTGAGTGTCGAAAATGGTCTCATGGTTGGGTCTCCTCCTCGTTTTGGCCGCCGGCGCCGCCGGCAACACCTGGTTCACCGGCCGTGCCGGCCGCGTTGCGCCCGGGCCCGCCATTGGCCACCGAGCGGTCGATATAGCGCAGTCCGTGGTCGAGATGGGCGGACATCAGGTACTGGTAGGCGAGCCGGTCGCGCCGGCGCAGCGCATCGATGATCCGGGCATGGGTGTCGAAGGTGCCCTGCAGCCCGTCGGTCTCCTTGCCGGTCTCCATCAGCCGGATCATGATCGGCGCCATGGTGGTGTAGACATCCAGCACGGTCTTGTTGCCGATCAGCGCCAGCAGCGTGCGGTGAAACTCGAAATCGCTGCGCGCGGCCGCATGCACGCTGGGCGCCGCCGGAATCGCCGCGTTGATCCGCGTCAGCGCGGCGATGTCGGCCTCGCCGGCCGCCTCGACGATCGCATCGACGCTGCCGACCTCGATCAGCCGCCGGAACCCCTGAATGTCGATGAAGGTCTTCCGGTTCATGGTCAACTGGAACGAGAACAGGTCCAGCACCGCGTCCATGTGGCGGTTGACGATGACCGCGCCGACCTTGGGACGCACATCGACGACGCCATAGGCCTTGAGCGTGCGCACCGCCTCGCGCACCGTGTTGCGGGCCGCATCGAAACGCTCGCCCAGTTCGCGCTCGGAAGGCAGCGCATCGCCGATCTGCAGGTTGTTTTCCTGGATGAAGCCCTTGATGGCGTGCACGAGCGTGTCCACCGCGCTTTCCTCGCGCGCCGGCGTCGGGGCATTCTCCCCGGGCTGCTCCCTGAGCTGCGGCTCCGCCATGGCCTCCGGCCTTCTTGTTGGTCCAGTTCGAGTTTCCCAGCGATGCGAGCCGATTTCAAGAGCAAAAGCAAAGAAATTTTCCTTGCAAAATCAATGAAATTGATATCACATCGGGCGTGGCAAGGAAGCTTCGTGCCAGCAAGAAGCGCTATCTGGACCAACAAGAAGAACGGCGCCGGGGGCTCCTGCGTGCACAGGGGGGTGAACAGGTGAAGATCGGCCTTGGCCTTTATCGCAAGATGCTCAATGAGAGCCACTACCGCTTCGCGCGCCAGCTCGGCGTCAGCCATGTGGTCGCCCATCTGGAGGACTATTTCTCCGACAATCCGCAGCTCGCCAACGATCGCGACATGAGCTGGGGCACCAGCCAGACCGGGGACTGGACCTACGAGACCTTCCGCACGCTGATCGACGATCTGGGCCGCCACGATCTGCAACTGGCAGCGGTCGAGAACTTCGCCGTGCGCCACTGGCACGACGTGCTGCTCGACGGTCCCCGGCGCGACGAACAGATGGCCACGCTGAAATCCATCGTGCGCGCCGCCGCCGCCGCCGGCGTGCCCTGCATCGGCTACAATTTCTCCGCCGTCGGCGTGTGGGGCTGGACGCGCGGCCCCTATGCGCGCGGCGGGGCGATGTCGGTCGGCTTCGACATCGACAGGATCGATCCGCAAGAGCCCATGCCCGAGGGGATGGCCTGGAACATGGCCTATCGCGACACGCTCGGGCCGGGCACGGTCGCCCCGATCTCGGCCGCGCAGATCTGGGACCGCTACCGCCGCTTCCTCGCCGAGATGATCCCGGTCGCCGAGGAGGCCGGCATCACGCTCGCCGCCCATCCCGACGACCCGCCGGTCGAGGCGCTGCGCCTGAGCGCCAAGCTGATCAACTCGCACGACGCCTATCGGCGCGCCTTCGCGCTCGCGCCCTCGCCGGCCAACAAGGCCGAGCTGTGCCTTGGCTGCCTGCAGGAGATGGCGGACGGCGACATCTACCGGACGGTGGCCGAATTCGCCCGGCAGGACCGCATCGGCTACATCCATTTCCGCAATGTGCGCGGTAAGGTGCCGAACTATCATGAGGTGTTCATCGACGAGGGCGACATCGACATGGCGCGCATCGTCGATATCCTGGCCGAGAACGGCTATGACGGCGTGCTGATTCCCGATCACACGCCGGAACTGGAATGCGGCGCGCCCTGGCATGCGGGCAAGGCCTATGCCATCGGCTACATGAAGGCGCTGATCGCGGGCGCGAAACGGCAGGGGGATGGCCATGGCGGGTGAATTCGACGGCAAGGTCGCGCTGGTCACCGGTTCGAGCGGCATCGGGCTCGGTGCCGCGCTCAAATTCGCGCGCGAAGGCGCCAGCGTGCATCTGTGCGGCATCGACGAGGCGCTCAACCGCGCCGCAAGGGAACAGGCCGAAGGCCTGGCGCTGACCGTGCACAGGGTCGATCTTGCCGTGCCCGAGCAGATCGGGATGTTTGTCGAGACGGCGGCGGCCGATCCGGGCGGGATCGACATCGTCGTCAACGCCGCCGGCATCCAGACCTATGGCACCATAGAGGACACCGACCTCGACCACTGGGAACGGGTGATGGCGATCAATCTGCGCGCCTGCTATCTGACCGCGCACCATGCCTATTGGCACATGAAGCCGCGCGGGGGCGGCGCCATCGTCCATGTCTCGTCGGTGCAGGGCCATGCCAACCAGTATGGCGTGCTCGCCTATGCCACCGCCAAGGGCGCCGTGCATGCGCTGACCCGCGCCATGGCCGTCGACTGCGCCCGCGACAACATCCGTGTCAATTCGGTCAGCCCCGGCTCGATCCGCACGCCGCTGCTCGAATACGGCGCCGAGCAGCTTGCCGGCGAGGGCCAGGGCGTCGAGGAGATGATCGCCCAGTTCGGCAAGGCCCATCCGATCGGTCGCGTCGGCACGATCGAGGAGACCGCCGAATTGATCGCCTTTCTTGCCGGCGACCGCGCCGGCTTCTGCACCGGCGGCGACTATCTCGTCGATGGCGGCCTTCTGGCCCATATCGGCGTGTGAAGGGATGTCGGCAACGTCCTTGCGCGGCCGGACGGCCGGGGCCGGGCGCGCGTGAAGGGCCGGCAAGTTGGCGGGCCGGGCGGCGGTCAGGCGACCCAGGCGGTGTCCGGGTCGACGCTGGCGCAGTATTCGCCGACCGTCGCTCTGGCCTGGGCGATCAGTTCGCGCATCAGATCCTGGCGCGTGTTCGCCTGATAGGTTGCGATGATCGGCATGGGCGCAAAGCGCTTTTCAACGCGGATCTTGTGCAGAAGGCCCGAGCGCAACTCGCGTTTCACGGTCACGGTCGGGATGGCGCCGACGCCGAAGCCGTCGATCAGAAGGTTGATGATCGCATAAAGCGAGTTGCAGCTCGTCAGCTTCGAGGCGAGCGCCTGGTCGTCGTGGAAATAGGGCGCGATCATCTCGTAGGGCGGCGAGTGCGGCGGAAAGGTGATGATCGGCAGTTCGGCCAGTTCGGCCACCGAATAGACGCGGTCGGGATCGACGAGCTTGGGCGAGCCGGTCCAGACCATCTGCATGATGCAGGCGGTGTAGCTGCGAAAGCCGTCGTCGAGCGCCGGGTGCAGGCAGAAGATCAGGTCGAATTCGTTGTCCTTCATGCCCTGGACGAGGCGCTTGGTGCCGTCCACGGTCAGCTCGATCTTCAGACTGGGATAGCGCAGATGCAGCGCGTCGACCAGTTGCGGCATCCAGGTCGAGGAGACGGTGTCGATCGCACCGATGCGCAAGGGGTCGGCCATGGGGCTGGCGGCGCCGGCCAGCGCGCCGCCCAGATCGTCGAGCTCGCCCAAAATGCGCTCGAAGCTGGCGAGCGCCCTGTGCCCCTCCGGCGTCAGCTCGAACTGGCCCTCGCCGCGATTGATCAGCCGGCAGCCCAGTTCGGCCTCGACAGCCGCAAGCCGGCTCGAGATCGCCGACTGGGTGATGTTGAGCTCGGTGGCGGTGCGCCCGAAATGCCTGTTTCGCGCGAGCGCCACGATCGTCTTCATGTCGAGAACGCGCATAGGCCCGCCTTTAGCAGATTGCGCGCCGCTCGCCAGTGCGATTGCGGCCTGGCGCTCCATCGCGTCCTTATCGGGGCAGGACGCGGATGCGCTCGGGATCGATCGTCAGCCGCACCCGGTCGCCGCTCCGGAAGGTGGCGCGGCCGGTGTCGATAACGCGGACGACGGTGTCGCCGAGCGCGATAACATAGCGCGAGCGGGCGCCCAGAAATACGCGCGTGCGCACCTGGGCCTTCAGGCCGTCGCCGGCGTCCGCATCGGCCGGGGCAAGCGCAAGATCCTCCTGGCGCAGGGCGAGCGTGACCGGTCCGCGCTCATCGACCTGATCGCCAAGGGCGATGTGCTGGCCATCTTCGAGCCGGGCCAGCGGTCCGCCCGCGCCGTCCTCGATCGACGCCGGCACGAGATTGGCCGCGCCGATGAAGTTGGACGCATAGGCGGTCGCCGGCCGGTCGTAGATCTCGGCCGGCGCGCCCATCTGCTCGATCCGGCCCTGATTGATCAGCACGATGCGGTCGGACAGGCTGAGCGCCTCGTCCTGATCGTGGGTGACGAACAGCGTGGTCAGACCGAGCCGGTTGTGGATCTCGATCAGCTCGACCTGCATGTCCTCGCGCAGGCGCGCATCGAGATTGGATAGCGGTTCGTCGAGCAGCAGCACCTTCGGCCGGGAGACGACGGCGCGGGCCAGCGCCACGCGCTGTTGCTGGCCGCCGGAGAGCTGGCGCGGACGGCGGTCGCCCAGATGGGCCAGTTGCACCGTCTCCAGCGCGTCGCGGGCGCGTTCATGCTGCTCGGCGCGCGTGCCGATCCCGCGCATGCGCAGCGGAAAGCGGACGTTCTCGAAAACGCTCAGATGCGGCAAGAGCGCGTAGGACTGAAACATCATCGCGATGTCGCGGCGCTCCGGCGGCAGCGCGGTGACGTCGCGGTCGGCGATGGCGACCGAGCCGGAGGTCACCGTTTCAAGTCCGGCGACGATACGCAGCAAGGTGGTCTTGCCGCAGCCGGAGGCGCCCAGCAGGCTGACGAACTCGCCAGAGGCGACCGCAAGCGAGATACCATGCAGCACTTCGACATTGCCGAAGGACTTGGTGATGCCGGAAAGGTGAACGTCGGCCACTGTCAGTTACTCGCGAACTTCTGGATGCCGAGCATCCGGTCGATGACGATGATCAGGAAGACGGTCAGCGCGATCATGATGGACGACACCGCCGCCACCGAAGGGTCGGGGCTGAATTCGAGCTGGCCGTAGATCTGCACCGGCAGCGTCGTCATGTCCGGCCGGCGCAGGAACAGCGACAGCACCGCCTCGTCAAAGGAGATGTTGAAGGCGAAAAACCCGCCGGCCAAAAGCCCCGGCAGGCATTGCGGAAGCACGACCAGCCACAGCCTTTGCAGGCGGTTGGCGCCCATGGTCTTGGCGGCCTCTTCCAGGAACGGATCGGATTCGCTGAGCACGGCCAGCGTGGTGCGAACGACGAAGGGCAGCGTGATCGCGGTGTGGCCGAGCCACAGCGTCAGGATCGAGACCGGGCCGAACAGCGCGCTCCACAACATCAGCATGCCGATGGCGTAGATGATGGTGGGCAGCACCAGTGGCGACAGGAAGAACGTGGCCATGGCCTCGGAAAAGGGCAGGGTGCGGCGGTGGATGGCGATCGCCGCCGCGCCGCCGATCAGACAGGCGGTAACGGTGACGGCGAGCGCCACGCGCAGGCTGATCCAGGCCGAGGCGAGATAGCGGTCCGACTGCAGCACCTCCCGGTACCAGCGCAGCGACAGCCCGTCGGGCGGAAAGGCGATAAACTGGCTTTCGGACACCGAGACGCCGACGACGACGACAAGCGGGGCCAGCAGGAACAGCGCGGTCAGCGCCACGAACACCCAGGCGCCGACGCGCAGCCAGGCCGGAACCGCCCTAACCATCGGCGCGCCTCGTCAGTTGCGCGTAGGGGATCAGGATCAGCAGCACTCCGGCGAACAGGATCACCGCCTGGGCGGCGGCGAAGGGCCAGTCGAGCGTCTGCGTCACCGAGCGGTATATCGAGGCCGCCAGCACCTGGATGCGCGATCCGCCAAGCAGGTTGGGCGTGACGAACGAACTGGCCGAGAGCGTGAAGACAAGCAGCGAGCCGGCGACGATGCCGGGCATGGCCAGCGGCAGCACCACGGTGCGCAGCGTGCCCAGGAAGCTGCAGCCCATGGTGCGGGCGGCCTCTTCGAGCCGCCGGTCGATGCGGGTGATCACGCCCAGGATCGACAGCGTCATGAAGGGCAGCAGCACCTGCACCATGCCGATGACGATCGCCGCCTCGGTGCGCATGATCGCGAAATTGCGTTCGGCCAGGCCGAGATCGCGCAAGATCTCCGGGATCAGCCCGGAGCGGCCGAGCAGCACCATCCAGCCGAAGGTTCGGATGACGACCGAGGTCATCAGCGGCAGGATGACGAGCACGATGAGCCAAAGGCGCAGGCGCGGGCCAACATGGGCCATGATATAGGCCATGGGAAAGCCGATCGCGGCGCAGATCAGGGTGATGATCAACGACAGCCGGACGGTGCGCCACAGCACCGAAAGGTAGAACGGATCGGACAGGAAGCGCTCGAAATGGGTGAGCGTCAGCCCCGCCTCGCCTTCGACCGACAGCACCAGCATCCGGGCGATGGGCACGAAGAAGGCCAGCGCCAGCAGCAACAGGCCGGGCAGCACCAAGACCAGGTTTTCCGTGCGATCGGTCATGACCGGCTCGAGGACGGGCGCGAAAGGCTTCGGATCCGACTATGGTCCAAAAACAGTGGCCGCGCGAGGCGGCCACCGGGATCTGTTCGATCGCGCAAGGGTCAGCGTGCGATGGTGCGGTTCCACTGGTCGACCCATTCGGACCGCTTCTCCTCGATGGTGATCGGATCGAAGCGCAGAAGGCCGGCCACGGCCTCGGGACCGTAGATGACGTCGGCGGCGACCTCCTCGGACAATTCGACGGTCGAATTGGTCGGGGTGTAGCGCAACGCGTTGGCAAAGCACTCCTGGGCCGATTTGGAAATCGACATGTCGATGAACTTCAGAGCCAGCTCCTGATTGTCGCGGCCTGCGACCAGGTTGGCGGTGATGAAGCTGGCCGGCGTGCCCTCCTCGCCCTGCACGAACACCGCCGGCAGGCCGGCCTTGCGCAGAGTGAACGCGTAGTCGGACGCGTAAGACGCGATCCACGCATCGTTCTGGGCGAATTCCTGCTGGATCTCGGGCGAGGTGTTGACGACCACGGCGCCATTGTCGAGCAGCTGCGTCACCGCGTCCAGGCCCGGCTGGATGTTGTCGAGATCGCCGCCCATGACCCGGTTGAGCATCAAGAAGCTCAGCATGCCATAGCCATTGGAGATGTCGGTGACGACGATGTGATCCTCATAGGCCTCGTCGAGCAGATCGGCCCATTTCGTGGGGGCCTTGGGCGCGGTCTCGCTGTTGTAGACCAGACCCAGCGCGGCAATGGAATAGGCCGGGCCCTCGCCGGCTTCGAGGTTGGTCTTGGCGAAGTCGTAGAGATCGGCGGCGTTGGAAAGCTGGCTTTCGTCGATCGGCGAGAGCAGCCCCTCCTGGGCACCGACGATCTCCTGGCCGCCGGAGAAATGGATGACGTCGAACTGCGGCGCATCCTTCTGGGCGCGCAACTGGGCGAAGGCGTCGGCCGAATAGGCGGTGACGATCTGGACCGTCGCACCGGTCTCCTGCTCGAACGGATCGATGATGCATTCGCGGTGGGCTTCCTCATAGGAACCGCCGAACGAATTGATGGTGATGGACTGGGCATTGGCGGCGGCGGTGGTCGCCAGCAGCGCGGCGGTGCCGGCCAGTGCAAGGCTTGTCTTGGTCAGGCTTGTCTTGGTCAGGCTCGTCTTGATGGTCATGGATCTACCTCCTCTTTTGTCGCATGGGGACCTGCATAACCCGCCGCGCGGCGGGGCGCCGGCGGCTCAGGCCAGCCGGCCCAGTTCGACACTCTTGATGCCCTCCTTGCGGATCAGCCGGCACTGCTCGGCGACCGCTTCGAGCCCGTCGGTCATCCGCGCCCAGTAGGTGCACGGAATCCAGCCCGTGGGGCCGAAAGTGCGCCCGCCCACGCCATAGAACATGCCGATCTCCCAGAACTCGTCGGGGTCGATCTTGAAGAAGTTCTTCGGCTGGTAGAACCACAGAAGGTCGCCGGGCTCGGGCAGGATGGTCTGGTTTTCCGGGGGCAGGGCGGTCGGGTCGAAACTGCGGGCGCTCTCGGGCAGACCCATCATGATCTCGGGGCCCGAGAAGATGGCGTGGCTGGCATCGACGGTGATGGGCGTGGCCAGAGCGTCCCACAGCGCGGCGCAGGTCTTCGGCGCGGTGTCCCAATAGGGCGTGATCGTGCCCTGAACGCCGGATTGAACGAATTTGAGATATAGCTGGCCGTCAGACATCGCCCTCACCATGGTTGTGGTTGAACCGCGATGATGGCGGGTGCGGGGCGAGCCTGTCCAATTCAAAGGCCCGATTTGTCCGATCGAATTTTTCGATCGGACCTGGCCAACGGCCGTCGTCGGGGCAGCCATCGGCCGATGGAGTTGTGCAAGGGCCAGCGCGATCTGCGCCGCCGCAACCGATCGGCGCAGCGCGGACGCTGCCACGGTGTGCCCGCAGCGATATTGCGCTCCATGGGGCGACCGGTCCCTGACAGGGCCGTTTCGAGCGGGCCTTGGCCGGCACAATGGCGCTTGCCAGGGGAAGATCGGTAGCCGCTTCGCCCAGGCGGCGGAACGCGCCGGGTCGGGACGAAACGCATGTTCATCGGCCCGGCCGGACGGGCCGAAAGGACCGGCGGGGCCGTCCCCGGCCGGTCACGACGGACCGATCGCGATCAGCCGGGCTTGCGGAAATGCTGGATGCCGAAGGCCAGGTGGCCCGCATCGGCGGCCTTGACCCAGTTCTCGAGGCCCACGGCCATCTTGTCGAGATAGTCGCGCGACGCGCCGTTCTCGACCAGCCTGTCATAGTGCGTCAGCAGTTCCTCGCGCACGCGGGCATAATGCGTGCGCAGGTCGGACAGGGCGTCTTCCTGCTCGAGCGTTTCGAAACCGAGCGCCTCGGCCGCCTCGCGGTAAAAGCGCGGGCAGCCCAGCGAGGTCAGCTGCAGCCGGTCATAGACGGGCTGCAGAACCCCTTCGGGCACGTCGTCGGCCTGCATCGGGTCGGTGAAGATGAAATGGCCACCAGGCTTGAGCACCCGCCAGGCCTCGGCCAGGACCTTCTGGCGCTGGTCCGAATGCAGGAACGAATCCTGGCTCCACACCACGTCGAAGCTCTCGTCCCGCTCGGGCACGTCCTCGAACACGCCATGGCGGATGGCGATGCGGTCGGCCAGGCGCGCGGCGCGGACCTTGCCCAGATTGTACTCGTTCTGCGTCTCGGAGATGTTCAGGCACACCGCCTGGCAGCCGGTCTTCCTGACGAGCGTGCGCATGGCGCCGCCATAGCCCGCGCCCATGTCGAGCACCCGGGTTTCGGCGCCGAGCGTGCCCAGCCGTGCCAGCATGGCCTCGATGGACCGGTCGCTGGCGGTGCGGATATCGTCGGTTTCGGCGTAGCGACCCACATGCAGGTCCTCGCCGCCCCATATCGTCGAGTAGAACGTGTCGGCGTCGTCGCTGTCGTAGTAATCCTCGGTGATGTCGCGAATGTCCTCGCCGCCGGTCTCGCTGACCCCGCCCCAGCGCACCAGGTGCACCGCCGATTTCTCGGCCACGTGGATGAAGAAGTCAGGCTCGTCCTCGCCATAGGTCTCCTGGAAGTCGCCATAGGTGCGCACGCGCTCGAAACCGGCCTCCTTGAGCAGGCGGCGGGTGTAGTTCTTGCGGATCGGGCACATGTTGAGCGTGTATTCCGAGCCGTCGGGGAAGCTGTAGCGCATGCGCACCAGCCCGTCGTCGATGTGGTCGGGTTCGGCGGTGACCTGCTCGCCGCAATAGTAGTATTTGTGCTTGGTCGAAAAGCCGTGGTCGAGCATGGTATCGTAATTGCGCTGATCGAGGATCAGCAGGCCGTCATGCTTGAGCGCGGCGTAGAATTCGGCAAGCGCGCGGCGGCGGTCGGACTCTTCGTAAAGGTGGGTGAAGGAGTTGCCCAGGCAGATGATCGCGTCATACTTGCCGGCGATGTCGCGGTTGAGCCAGCGCCAGTCGGCCTGCGCGGTCTTCAGGATCAGCCCGCGCTTCTGGCCGTTCTCAAACGCCTTGGCGACCATGGCCGCCGAGCCATCCGAGGCGGTGACGTCGAAGCCCGCCTCGGTCAGGCGCACCGAGTGGAAGCCGGTGCCGCAGGCCACGTCCAGAACGCGTTCCTTGCCGCGCGCCCGCAAAATGTCGATGAAGAACTGCCCTTCGCTTTCGGCGCGGCCGCGCCAGTCGATCAGTTCGTCCCATTTGTCGACGAAAGTCTTGACGTATTCCTTGCGGTAGTGGTCGGTCTCGCGGTCGCTGAGGGGATCGTCGCTATAGGTCTGATCCTCCATCTTGAGTTCGGCGTTGGATTGAAACTCGTTCACGATGAACCTCCACGTGCGATTGGAACGTCGGCAGCGGCGCAACGGCCGGCATTGCCGCGCAAACGGAGGCATTGCGCCCCAGGCGCGCCGCCATCCGTCAACTCTGTGCTTTCAAGACCCGTCGCGCCGCGACGCGCGAAGGCCGGCCAATGGCCCCGTCCTTCTTGCGGGGCATTGCCGTGCGGCCATGGCCTTGGCAAACAGGGCGCTCACCGCCGGCCGCGGTCAAGTCATCCCAGCTTCGATGCGACAATTCAAGTCCTGTTTGCGACTCTTTGATGAATTTTTTGCGCCGCACAGGTCGTCCGCCGGTTTTCTGACCACGCGGCAACCCCTTGTTTCAATGGAAATTTTCGCGTCGGGCATGGTCCGACCGAAGCAAACCGGGCCGCGGCTGGCGCGATGGCGCAAATGCGGCCCGATTGCGCCGATTGCGTCAGCTCTGCCCGCCTGAGGCGCGGCCGAGCGGCGCTGCAACCGCCGAGTCGGCGGGCTCATCGCCGGCGAAGCGTTTGGCCACGTCCAGCAGCGCCGGCGTGCCGACGCGTGCGTTCATCCCGGCAAAGTCGAACATGCGATCGGCGAAGGGGGCGTTGGTGCCGTGCCGCTTCAGGCTGTCGTAATAGGCCTCGGCGGTCCGGGCCATGGCGCGCACGATGCCGCCGGGAAAGATCACGATGGAATAGCCCAGCGCCTGCAGATCGTCGGCCGACGTGATCGGCGTCGCGCCGCCCTCGACCATGTTGGCCATGAGCGGGGCGCGATCGGCGAGCGCCCGTGCGATGCGGGCGAGCTCCTCGCTGGAGCGCGGCGCTTCCACGAACAGGGCATCGGCGCCCGCTTGCAGGTAAAGATCGGCGCGTTCCAGGGCCGCTTCGAAACCCTCCACCGCAATGGCATCGGTGCGGGCGATGATCAGCGTGTCCGGACTGCGCCGTGCATCGGCCATGGCGGCGATCTTGCCGGCCATTTCGGAGGCGGCGATAAGCATCTTGTCGTCGAGGTGACCGCAGCGCTTGGGAAAACGCTGGTCCTCGACCTGAAGGGCGGCGGCGCCGGCGCGCTCATAGACCTGCATGGTGCGGCGCGCATTGAGCACGTTGCCATGGCCGGTATCGGCGTCGACGATCACCGGCAGATCGACGCGCTCGTTGATCAGGGCCAGCGTGTCGGCCATTTCCGACATGGTGGTCAGGCCGAGATCGGGACGGCCAAGACGGGTGTAGGCGACCGCCGCACCGGACAGGTACAGCGCCTCGAACCCGGCGGCGGCGGCCAGCGATGCCGTCAGTCCGTCGAACACGCCCGGTGCGATGAGGATCGGATTCCGGCTGACCCGATCGAGCAGTCCGCTCATGGCGCTTCCCTTTCAATGATGACGTTGCCGAAACGGTCGACGGTGCCGACGAGTCCGGGCTCGATGAGGATCGTGGTGTCGGGCTGTTCGAGCACGGCCGGCCCCTCGACGGTCGCGCCGACCGGCAGGGCCAGCCTGTCATAGATCGCCGCGTCCAGCCACCGGCCGAAATGGACCGGGCGGGTTCCGCGCCGCGCATCGGCGCTCGTGCCGATCGCATCGGGCGCCAGCGTGGCAAGGTCGATCCGCGGCCGGCGGCCGATCACCGCGGTCCGCAGATTGAGGATGCGCGTGACGCCGCCGGGCAGCAGCCGGCCGTAGACGCGCCTGTAGGCCGCCTCGAACGCGCTTTCGATCGCGCCATGGTCGAACGGGACGACGGTCCCGTCAGCGATGGCAACCGGAAGCGGCACGGCGACCGTATGGGTCTGGCCGACATAGGCCATGTCGAGTTCGACGATCGTGTCGCGGCCCGAAAAGGTCACCTGCGCGTCCGCAAGGAATTTTTCGCCGCGGCGGTGATGATCGGCGATCAGTTCGGCGAGTTGTCCGACATCGGCCGCGCTGGTGGGCATGTTGACCGTCTGGACGTAATCCTGGCGCATGTCGGCGATGACGCAGCCCATGGCCGAGGTCACGCCCGGATAGCGCGGCACGAGCGCGCTCGACAGGCCGACCTCGGATATCAGCGCGCCCGCATGCAGCGCGCCGCCGCCGCCGAAGGGCATGAAAGTGAAGCGGCGCGGCTCGAAACCGCGCTCGATGGAGACCAGCCGGACGGCGCCGGCCATGCGCGAGTTGGCAACACGGATGATCGCCTCTGCCGCTTCGTCCGTGCCGAGGCCGAGCGGCGCGCCGACATGGGTGTCGATGGCGGTGCGCGCCGCCTCGACATGCAAGGTTCCCCCGCCGATCGGTCTTGCCGGGTTGATACGGCCGAGCACGATGTTCGCGTCGGTCACGGTGGGGCGGTCATTGCCGCGCCCATAGGCGACCGGACCGGGGTCGGATCCGGCGCTTTCGGGACCGATGTTGAGCAGGCCGCCCTTGTCGACCCAGGCGATCGAGCCGCCGCCGGCGCCGATCGTTGCGATCTCGATCATCGGCGTGCGCACCACCATGCCGAAATCGATCGAGGTCTGGGCGGCCAGGACGCTGTCGCCATTGTCGATCAGCGCGACATCGAAGGATGTTCCGCCCATGTCACCGGTGATGACGTTGGGATGGCCCGACTGCCGTGCGATGTGGGCGGCGGCGATGACGCCGGCGGCGGGACCCGACAGGGCGGTGCGGATCGGCAAACGGCGCGCGGTCGGTGGGTCCATGACGCCGCCATTGGACTGGACGATCAGGAATTCGCCGCCAAAGCCGCCCTGCTCGAGCGCGGTCTCCAGGCGCGCCAGATAGCCCGAGACCTCAGGCTGCAGATAGCTGTTGAGCGCGGTGGTCGAAAAACGCTCGAACTCGCGGATTTCGGGCAGGATCTCCGAGGATGCGGCGACGTGATCGTTGGGCCACACCGCGCGCAGGGCGGCGACGGCGGCGTTTTCGTTCGCCGGGTTGGCATAGGCATTGACGAACAGCACCGCCACGGCCCGGGCGCCCGCCTCGAGCAGGCGCCGGCCGGCGGCGCGGACCGCGTCGATGTCGACCGGCGTCTCCACCGTGCCGTCGGCGAGCACCCGTTCGGCCACCTCAAGGCGCATGTTGCGCGGAACGACCGGCTCGAACTCTCCGCGCAGCCCCCATGTGCGCGGGCGGTCGCGGCGGCGCATTTCCAGAACGTCGCCGAAGCCCGCCGTGGTGATCACGCCCATCGGGCCGCCGCGGCGTTCGAGCAGGGCATTGGTGCCGGCGGTGGTGCCGTGGACCACCGTTGCCATGTCCGACAGCGCATCGCCATCGGCCGTCAGGCCGGCGAGGAATCCCCCGGACTGGTCCGGCCGGGTCGTCGGCACCTTGGCGATGCGGGCCTGCCCGGAGGCCTCGTCGAGAATGAACACATCGGTGAAGGTGCCGCCGACATCGACACCGATCATCAGCCGGCTCATGGGTTCACCTCGCGCCATGCGGTGCCGTAGATCGCGTCGGCGCGGTGGGCGGACAGATAGCCCAGCGCGACGTCGCGGGCGACGCGGGCCGGTTCGCGTTCGTCTGGCGGGCCGTAGCCGCCGCCGCCCGGCGTCTGTAGCCGCACCCTTTCGCCACGCTTGAGGGGAATGTCGACCATCTTGGACACCATGGGCGGCGTGTCCCAGCGGTCCGGACCGCCGAAAGCGAAGCGCGTCAGCGCGGCTTGCGCGCCGCCGGCCACGCCCTTGGGCGCAAAGCGGCCGCGTTCTCCGAACAGGAAGGCGCGGGCGCTGGCCTCCAGCAGTTCGATCTCGTAGACCGCACCGAGCCCGCCCCGATGTTCGCCGGCACCGGCGCTGTCGGGCCGCAGGGCCCATTGCCGGAAGGCGATCGGATAAGCCGCCTCGAGGATCTCGACGGGCGGGATGGTCGCCGTCGAGATCGGCGCATTTCCGTGGTTGAGGCCGTCGGTCTCGGGATTGCCGCCATGGCCGCCGCCGAAGAAGGAGAACATGACCCAGCGCTGGCCGTCGGCCCGATGGCCGGCAATGGACAGCGCGTTGATCGTGCCGTAGGCGTTGGCGATGGCGCGCTCGGGCGCCGCCTTGCCGATGGCGGCGAAGATGACGTCGATCATGCGCAGGATGGTTTCGGTATAGCCGCCGGTGGGCGCGGGAAACTCGGCCGACAGCAGGGACTTGTCGGGAATCGAAACGTCGATCGGTCGCAGCACGCCGGCATTGGCCGGCAATGCGGGAAAGATGTGCTTGATCGCCACGTAAACGCAGGCGATCGCGGTGCCGCGCGATATGTTCACCGGGCCGGCCGTCGCCGGAGCCGATCCCGCGAAATCAAGGCTCAGCCTGTCGCCCCTGACCTCGAGCGCCACGCGGATCGGCAAGGGCGTATCGGTGATGCCGTCATTGTCGAGGAAGTCCTCGGCTTCCCAGCGCCCGTCGGGCAGTTCGGCGATCTCGGCGCAGGCCAGCGCCTCGGCCCGTCCGCTCAGGGCGTCGAGCGCGGCGCGCACCGTGTCGGCCCCGTACTCGGCGAGCAGGGCGTCGAGCCGGCCGACCCCCAGGTCGAGCGCGTTGAGCTGGCCGTTGAGATCGCCCTTGGCCGACGCGGGCAGGCGCGTGTTGCGCAGCATGATGTCGACTATGTCCTGCTGCAGTTCGCCGCCGCGCACGAGCCGCACCGGCGGCAGCACGAACGCTTCCTGGAAAACCTCGGTGGCCTGCGGATTGTAGTTGCCGGGGACCGCGCCGCCCATATCGTGCCAGTGGCCGACGGAGGCGAGATAGCAGAACACCTTGCCATCGTGGAAATAGGGCCGCACCAGGCGCATGTCGGACAAATGCGTGCCGCCCAGATGAGCGTCGTTGAAGGCCCACACATCGCCGTCGTTCAGATCGCCGTCTGCCCGGTCGATGACGGCCTTGACGGCAAAGGCCATTACGCCCACGAAGATGGGCAGGCCCGACTTGCCCTGCACTAGCGTTTCGCCGGTCCGGGGATGATAGAGCCCATGGCTTGCGTCATGGGCTTCTGCGATGATCGGGTTGAAGGCCTGCCGGAACAGGGTCGCGTCCATTTCGTCGGCGATCTGCTCCATGCGGCCCGCAAGGACGGCAAGCGTGATCGGATCAATATCCATCGGATGTCCCTTCAGCCATGGATCCGGCGCGCCCCTCTTCCCTTCGTTGCATTGATCTGGTACCAAACTCCTGTCTGATATACAATACCAATTGGGAGTCGTTATCCGGTTGGCCTTGCGCCTTGTCGTGCGACAAGACACTTGCATGCCCACCGGCAATCGGTAGTTTGGTGCGCGGACAGGTTATAGACCGCTATGGCAGAGCATCTTTCCCAGCAGGCCCCCGATGGCGGCAAGGCGCGGCGCGTGTACCTGCTGCTTCGCGACGCGATCGTCAATGGCGCCCATCTACCCGGTGACTCGCTTCCGGGCGAATTGCGCCTGGCCGAAAGCCACGGCGTCTCGCGCGTGACGATCCGCCGGGCGCTCGACGCGTTGGCCGGCGACGGGCTGATCGAGCGCCGGCCGGGCAGCGGTACCGTGGTGCGCGCACCGCGCGAGGAGCCCGGGCCGATCGCCGCCGATTTCGCCAAGCTGATGCCGCAGATCGTGCAGATGGGACAGCGGACCGGGGCGCGGCTCCTGGCGTTCAGCTATGGAGCGGCACCGCCGCAGGTGGCGCGTGCGCTGCAGCTTGCGCCCGATGCGCGGGTGCAGCATGCGGTGCGCCTGCGCCTGATCGGCGAGTTGCCGTTTTCTCACCTGACAACGCACGTGCCCGAAGACATCGCGCAGGGATTTTCGGAAGCCGATCTGGCAACCACGCCGATGTTCCGCCTGTTCGAACGCAGCGGCGTCCAGGTCGACCATGCCAAGCAGTCGGTCTCGGCGGTGCTGGCCGCGCCCGACGTCGCCGAAGCGCTCGACCTGGCCGTCGGCGCGCCGCTGATCGCGCTCACGCGCGTCGTCTACGACGTGTCGGGGCGCGGCATCGAGCACCTCTCGGCGCTGTACCGGCCCGACCGGTTTCGGCTCGAAATGACGCTGGCGCGCGTCGGCGAAGGGGCCGAGCGCCACTGGGAGCCGGTGCTCATGCCAGAACGCCAGGCCGACGAGACCGAATGACGGCACCGCGGACGCTGTTCGAGAAGATCTGGGACCGTCACGTCATCGCCAGGGGCGCCGACGACGCGGCGCTGTTGTGGGTCGACCGGCATTTCGTCCACGAAGGATCGCACCACGCCTTCGGCAAGCTCGCCGATCGCGGGCTGGCGGTGGCCCAGCCGGCGCTCACCTTCGGCGTTGCGGATCACTATGTTCCCACGCGCGCCGGACAGGCGCCGGGTGGCGCGATTGCCCGCATGATCGCAACGCTCGAAGACAATGCGGCGCGGCACGGCTTTGCCCTTTTCGGGGTCGGAGACCCGCGCCAGGGAATCGTGCATGTGACGGGCCCCGAGCAGGGACTGACACTGCCCGGCATGATCGTGGTTTGCGGCGACAGCCACACCTCCGGTCACGGCGCGCTCGGCGCGTTTGCCTTCGGGATCGGCGCGACCGACGTCGCCCATGTGCTGGCGACGCAGACCATCTGGCAGCGCCGGCCGAAGACCATGCGCCTGACCATCGACGGTCGCCCGACGCCGGGCGTGGGCGCCAAGGACATGGCGCTCAACTGGATCGCCACGCTGGGCGCCGATGGCGCACGGGGGCATGCGATCGAATATGACGGCTCGGCCGTGCGGGCGCTGTCCGTCGAGGGGCGGCTGACCCTGTGCAACCTTTCGATCGAGGGCGGCGCGCGCTGCGGCATGGTGGCGCCGGACGAGACCACGCTGGATTGGCTGCACGGACGTGCCTACGCACCGCAGGGTGAGCACTGGGACCGCGCGGTGGCGCAATGGAGGGCGCTGGCGACCGACCCGGCCGCCATGTTCGACCGCGAGGTCGCGCTCGATGCGGGCGAACTCGCCCCCATCGTGACATGGGGCACGAGCCCGGAAGAGGCGCTGCCGATCACCGCGTGCCTGCCCGATCCGGCGCGCGTGAAGGATCCGGCGCGTGCCGGCACGATCGCGGCATCGCTCGACTACATGGATCTCAAGGCGGGGCGGCCGATCGCCGACACGCCGGTCGACCAGGTCTTCATCGGCTCGTGCACCAATGCCCGTATCGAGGATCTGCGGGTGGCGGCCGCCGTTCTGGCGGGGCGGCGCGCACGCGTTCCCGGGCTGGTCTCGCCCGGTTCGAGCCGGATCAAGCTGCAGGCCGAGCAGGAGGGGCTCGATCGCATCTTCACCGAGGCCGGGCTCGAATGGGCCAATGCCGGCTGCTCGATGTGCGTGGGCATGAATGGCGACGTCGTCGCGCCGGGCAAGCGCTGCGCGTCGACGACCAATCGCAATTTCCGCGGTCGCCAGGGTCCGGGCGCGCGCACGCATCTGATGAGCCCGGCCATGGTCGCGGCGGCCGCCGTGACCGGCACGCTGACCGATTGCCGCCCGCTGCTGGAAGGGCGCAGCGTGTGATGGCCGGATGGTCCCGTCATGAGGGTCTGGCGGTCGGCCTGCCGCTGGCGGGGATCGACACCGACCAGTTGCTGCCGGCGCGGTTCATGGCGACGCCGCGGTCGGCAGGCTATGGCCGCTTTCTGCTGCACGATCTTCGCCACGATGCCGACGGCGCGCCGCGCCCGGACTTCCCGCTCAACGATCCGGCCGCGACCGGCGCCTCGATCCTGATCGCACGACGCAATTTCGGCGGCGGCTCATCGCGCGAGGGGGCGGTGTATGCGCTCATCGACGCCGGCTTTCGCGCGGTGATCGGACCGAGTTTTGGCGACATCTTCGCGGCCAATGCGGTCAATAATGGCCTGCTGCCGGCGCGCGTCGACGAAGCGACCGCCGAGCGGCTGATCGCGGCGGCGCCGCTCGCCTTGCGGGTGGACCTTGCCGCCCGGCGCCTCGAAGCCATGGGGCTTTCGATTGGCTTCGAACTCGACGATCAAAGCCGCGAAAAGCTGATCAATGGCTGGGACGACATCGATCTGACGCTCAAGCATGGCGAGGCGATCGAGCGCCACGCCGCCGCCCGGCGCGATGCGGCGCCGTGGCTGTGGCCCGCCGTAGCGACCGAAACCGGCCACTGAAGCGCGTTGGCGGACGCCCCGTCACGGTTCGCCGCCGGGCCTGCGCCGGTGGCGCCTGTTGACGCATCTGAATCATTAAGGCATGCTGATCTATCATAGATATAAGACAGGTTGCGGTATGATCAGCGTCAGTGCCTCGTCGATGAAGTGGGCCGTAGCGGACCGTTTGACGGCCGCCGTCGACCGCGCTCCGACCATTGCCGCCTTGCCGCCGGCCTCGCTGGACCCGCAATGCCCGCGGCCGCGTTCGGGCCGCGCGACGGCGCGCGGCCGCCGCACCGACAATTCCACGATCCATGTCTGCTCAGGGAGAAACCGAACATGATCATCCGGTCAAAGATTGTTGCGCTGGCCGCCGGCGCCAGCCTGGCGCTGACGGCCGGCGCCGCTCAGGCCGACACGCTGCGTGTGGGTGTGTGGGACCTGCCGCCCGGCAAGGGCAACCCGTTCACCGCGCGCTCGGTGCCCTCGATCTTCGTTTGGGACGCGATCTTCGATCCGCTGGTGCGGATCGGCGATGACGGCGCGCCCGCGCCGGTGCTGGCCGAGAGCTGGGAGGCGATCGAGCCGACGCGCTGGCGCTTCACGCTCAAGGACGGCATCACCTTTTCCAATGGCGAGCCGTTCAACGCCGACGCGGTGGTCGCAACGGTCGAATACCTGTTGTCGGAAGAGGGGCGGGCCAGTTCGGTCGGCACGGAGCTTCGTGACCTGGCGTCCGTCGAAAAGATCGATGAGCGGACCGTGGAGATCGTGACAAGCGGTCCCGACCCGGTGCTGCCCAACAAGCTGGCGCTGATGTTCATCGTCGAGCCGGGCGCCTGGGCCGAACTGGGACCGGAGGGCTTTGCCGAATCGCCGGTGGGCACGGGCGCCTTCGCCGTCGAGGGCTGGGGCACGGGCGACGTGACACTGGCCGCCAATGACAGCTCTTGGCGGGAAACCGAGCTCGAGCAGGTGCGGATCCTCAGCCTGCCCGAGCGCGCGGCGCGCCTTCAGGCGCTGTTGTCAGGCCAGATCGATGTCGGCTTCGGCTTTTCGCCCGACCAGATCGGCCAGATGGAATCGGCCGGCTTCAGCGTCGCGGCGAGCCCGGCCCCGCAGGTGATGTCGCTGGCCTTTGCCACCGAGGCGCACCCGGACAGCCCGTTCAACGATGTGCGCGTGCGCCAGGCGGCGAACCTTGCGGTCAATCGCGACCTCATCGCCGAGGTGCTGCTGGGCGGGCTCGGCAGCGGCGCCGGCCAGGCGGGGACGCCGAACGCGTTCGGCTACGATCCGTCCATTTCCTCCTATCCGTACGATCCCGACCAGGCCCGGGCGCTGCTCGAGGAGGCCGGCCATGGTGACGGCATCGCGGCGACCGCCCATGTCGTGGTCGGCTCCTTCCCCGCCGACAGCGAGATCTACCAGCAGGCGGCGATCGACCTTGCGGCGGTGGGGATCGATGTCGAGCTGCAGCAGATCAGCTTTCCCGAATGGCTGCAGTTCTTCCTCAAGAACGAATGGCCCGGCGAGATGTTCGGCTCGTCCTGGAACACATCGCCCTACATGGATACGATCCGGCCGTACACCTACATGACCTGCATGAAGTCGCCGGCCCATTTCTGCGACGAGAGCATGACGCCGTTCATCGATGCGACCTTCGAGGAGTTCGATGCCGATGCGCGCGAATCGCTGCTGCACGAACTGCACGCCAAGACCAATGAGGTGCTGCCGGCCATCTGGCTGGTCGAGCAGGTCGACGTCACCGGGATCGCGCCGGGTGTCGATGGCCTGCGCTATGTCAACCGGACGGTGTTTTACGATTACGTGACGATGGCCGAGTAACCGGGCGAGGACCAATGGCGCCGGCCGGGACCGCAAGGTCCACCGGCCAAAGACCAAGCCGCCGCGGGCATCCCGCGGCGGCTTGCTTTTTTCCGGTTGCCTGTCTTGCTCAGCCCAGAACGCGGCCGACCAGCGCCGCCGTCTGTTTGTGCACAGCTGCGAGGTCTTCGGGCGCATCGGACCCATCCAGGCGCGCCTCGATGCGTTCGATCCGAACGGCGAGATCGGCGATTTCCTCGATCAGGGCATGGGTGACGGAGGCAAGGCGATCGACATCGCCCTTGCCGAGGAGCGCGCCCACGGCGATCGCCGGGCTTTCGGGCATTTCGGTGTCGCGGACGGGCTGTTCGATGGCGGCGCTCATTGCAGGTCTCCCTTGGTTGCCTGGGTCAGTCCCCACGGTGTGCACCAGCGCCTGGGGTCGGCCTCGGCGGCGGCCCCGTCCGTGCCGGCGAGATACCATCGGGACTGCTGGGCGGTCTCGAAGCCGGCGGCGCCGCACATGGCAACGATGTCGAGATGGCGCCAGGCTTCCCAATAGGGTTCGTCGATGAGCTGGCTGTACCATTTGAGCAGCGTGTCCCGGAACGGGTCGCCGATCAGCCGGTTCTCCAGAATCACCAGGCGGCCGCCGGGGCGCAGGATCCGATACGCTTCGGACAGCACGTTCGAGATCGCCGACTCGGGCATTTCGTGCAGCACCATGGTGATCACCGCCAGATCGGTGCTCCGGTCGGCGTCGGGCAGGCGCTCCATGTCGGCCTGACGCCAATGGATGTCCAGGCCGCGCGCGCTCGCCATCTTGCGGCCGAGCCGCAGGCAGGGCTCGGCCAGATCGACGCCGTGAACCTCGGCATCGGGCCAGCGCTTCTTGAGCGAGAAGGTCGTCTTGCCGAAGCCGCAACCCAGATCGACGATGCGCCCGGGCTCGCTGTCCAGTTCCAGTTCGTCGACGAGCTGGTCGTGCAGCTGGAAATCGGAATTGCGGCCGACATGGATCATGCGCGCACCCAGAAGGTAGATCGCCGCGCCGGCGTCGGACCGCCAGATGCCGCCGTCCTGGCGGTGATAGTCGAAGGTGTAGTAGGCCGGGTACTGGAAGTCCTCGGTGCCCTCGAGCGTGCCCAGATCGTCGTCGGTCGGCTGCATGGCGGCGGCGATCTCGTCGGCACGCCGCTCGACGATCCGCTCGCACAGCCGCCAGGTGCGATCCTGGATGTGCCGGTGCATCCACTGGAAGGCCGGCGCGCTGGGCAGCGACTGGACGAGCGGTTCGGCTTCGTCCTGAGTGGCGGGGGCGCGGCCATTGCTGGTCGCCGCTTCGTATTCGGCCCGCAAAGCGCTGTAATCGTGCGAGAACCAGCGCCGGCGCAGGGCCAGGATCGTCGTCATGGCCGGCAATGTGTCGGCCGGCCAGTCGATGACGGCATCGACCGGAGGCGGCTGGTTTGGTGTCGGGTTCGCATGGGACATGGCGGTTCCTCGGGGTTGATGACGATCGATGCGTGGGCCGGCGGCAATTCGTTCAAATGCCGGCTTGCTCCACCCAACTTGTATCTATAATAATACAGAATATTGTTGCATCACAACCAGGGATGTGCGCCGCATGTCCGATCTTTCCGCCAGGAGCGGTCCCATCTTGTGCGTTACGGTCACCACGGCCGATCTGTCCACCGCCGTGGCCGTCTACAATGCCGGTCTGGGCCTTGTCGTCGTGGCGCGCGGGCGAATCACGCCGGCGCTGGCGCGGCTGTGGGACGCGCCGGCGCTCGACGGGGCGCCCTGGGTGCTGCTCGCGGCGAAGGCAAATGGCGCGCGTGCGACGGGCGGCTTGCGCCTGGTGGAGTTGGCATGCGAGCCGGCAGACGGCGCGCCGCTCGCCTCGCTCGGCTGGGCGGCGGCGGAACTGTCGGTGATCGACACCGATGCGCGCATGGCCGAAGCCTGCGCGGCCGGCTTTTCCGAACTTGGCGCGGCGCGCGCGCTCGGCAGCAATGGGGCGATCCGTGCCGGGCAGATCGCCGGCCCGTCGGGCGAGGCGCTCTATCTGACCGATGTTCGCGCCTATGCGGGCGGGCTCGAGCTGTGCCGGGCGCGCCTGCCGGTCGAGCGTTGCTTCATCGCGGTGCTCGCCAGCGGCGATTTGGAGGCCGACCGCGCCTGGCTCGAGGATCATGCCATTGGCCGGCGCATCTCCGACCGGCCCGTCGACGTGCCGGTGCTCAAGCGGACGATGAACCTGCCCGACGATCACCGCATCCGCATCTCCTCGCTTCAGCTTGCCGGCGAAAGCCTGATCGAGATCGATGCCTATCCGTCCGGCGTGGCCGAACGGGCCGGGCGCCAGGGCTGGCCGCTGGGCGTTGCCATGGTCACGCTTGTCGCGGCGATCGACGGGGGCGAGGCGATCGCCATGCCGCCCTATGAGGGGCGGCGCGTGCGCATGGACCGCCTTCCGGGCGGCGCGCGGCTCGAGCGGGTGGCGGCATGACCGGCGCGGCGGCGATACGCGCGGCGCTGGTGCGGCGCGGCACCGAACTGGCGGTGCTGCTGTTTGCCATTTCCACGGTGCTGTTCTTCCTGTTGCGGCTGTCGGGCGATCCGGCGGCGGTGCTGGCGGGCGATGAGGCCAATCCCGAGACCGTCGCGCTGATCAGCGCGCGCTATGGCCTCGATCAGCCGCTGATCGTCCAGTACTGGCGCTACATGGCCTCGCTCGTCACACTCGATTTCGGCGAGAGCCTGCGGGCCAACCAGGCCGCGCTCGGGCTGGTGCTGGAGCGGCTGGGCAGCACGCTGCTGCTGGCCTGCCTGGCACTGGCGATCACGGCGGCGATCTCGGTGCCGCTTGGCGCTTGGCTCGGCTTCAGGCCCGACGCCAATGCGCGCAAGGCGACCAATGCCGTGGTCTTCGTGCTGCAGGGCGTGCCCGGCTACATTGTCGGCCTTCTGCTCATCCAGCTCTTCGTCGTCGAGTTCCGCCTGCTGCCGTCGATCGGCAATCAGGGACCGTCGAGCTGGATTTTGCCGGCGCTGACGCTGGCCTCGTTCCTGGTGCCCAAAATGGTGCGCGTGGTCGCCGCCAATGTCAGCGAGGCGATGCGCGAGGATTATATCCGCACCGCGCGCGCCACCGGGGCGGGCGAGGGCGAGATCCTGATGAACCACGCCCTGCCCAACGCGCTGCTTGGCGCGACGGCGCTGATCGGCACGCAGTTCGCCTTCCTGATGTCGGGCTCGCTGATCACCGAGGTGATCTTCGCCTGGCCGGGCTTCGGGGCGCTCCTGGTCGATGCGGTCGACCAGCTCGACTTTCCGGTCGTGCAGGCGGCGGTGTTCGTGATCGCGGTGCTGGTGGCGCTGGTCAACGCCCTCACCGACATCCTGTTCAGCCTGCTCGATCCCAGGCTGCGGGAGCAGGGCCGATGAGCGCGCGGCCGGCAACGGGCCTGCTGCCGCGCCTGCGCGTCTGGCCAAGGCGTGCCGCCAGCGACGCCATGCTGATCGCGGGCCTCGCCATGGCCGGTCTGCTGGCCGTGCTGACGCTGCTGTTCGGCCTCAATCCGCCCGAAAGCGCCTATACCGGCAATTTGATGAGCCGCTTCCAGTCGCCCTCGCTGGGCGGCCATGTCTTCGGCACCGACCAGCTCGGCCGCTCGCTTGGCGCGCGGCTGGCCGCCGGCATGCCATGGTCGCTGGGCATCGCGCTGGTCGCCGCCATCATCGCGCTATCCATCGGCACGGTCATGGGCCTGATCGCGGCCTGGCTGCCGGGCTGGCCGCGCCGCGTGATCCGCACCGTGGTCGATACGGTGATCGCGTTTCCCAGCCTCGTCATCGCGGTGACGGTGATCGCCCTTCTGGGACGCGGTTTCTGGCCGCTGGCGGTCACGCTGGGGCTGGCGACCTGGCCGATCGCGGCGCGCGTCGTCTATGCCGAGGCGATGAGCATCGTCAAGCGCGACTATGTGGTGGCGGCGGTGCTGGCGGGTGTCGGCCCGGTCAAGGTGCTGGCCACTCATGTGCTGCCGGCGCTGCGCCCCACGCTGCTGACCATGTTCGCCTTTACCTTCGCCGACATGCTGATCGCCGAGAGCGCGCTGAGCTTTCTGGGACTGGGCGTTCCGCTGTCGGCGCCCAGTTGGGGCAACATGCTGGCCGAAAGCCGCGAGCATCTGGTCGCCGCGCCATGGATGATGCTGGTGCCGGCCGGGGCGATCGTGTTCGCCGTCGTGGCGCTCAACCTGATCGGCGACGGCATCGCCGCAAGTGCCCGCAAGCGCGGGCGGGCGATCGGCTGACCGATGACGAGCATGCGCACACTGCCCCAGTCCAGCCCGACCGACGAGACGCCGCTCGTCGCCCTGCGCAATCTGCGCGTGGGCATGCCGGCGCCCGATGGCGGCGCGCCGGTCATCGTGCTCGACGGCGTCGACCTGACTATCGCGAAAGGCGAGATCGTCGGGCTTGTCGGCGAGAGCGGATCGGGCAAGTCGATGATGGCGCTGTCCATGATCGGGCTGGTGCCGCCGCCGGTCCGGGTCCTGTCCGGGTCGATCAAGCTGGAGGGGCGCGAACTGATCGGCCTGCCGGAGCGGCAATGGCGGTCGACGCGCGGCGGCACGGTCGGCATGGTGTTCCAGGACCCGATGACGGGGCTCAACCCGGTGCGCAGCGTCGGCGCGCTGCTGACCGAGTCGGTGCGCCGTCACCAGCGCGTCGACAACAGGCGCGCCCTCGAAATCGCCGAAAAGGCGCTCTTGGCGGTGGGCGTTCCGGCCGCGCGCGAACGGCTTTCGGCCTATCCGCACCAATTGTCCGGCGGGCTGCGCCAGCGGGTGATGATCGCCCTGGCGCTGGTCAACGATCCCAAGGTGATCATCGCCGACGAGCCGACGACGGCGCTCGACGCGACGATCCAGGCACAGATCCTCGACCTCTTGCGCGACCGGCTGCATGCCGCCGGCGGCCTCATGATCACGCACGATCTCGGCGTCGCCGCCGATATCTGCGACCGGATCGCGGTGATCTATCATGGCCGTATCGTCGAGGAGGGCCCGACCGCCGATGTGCTGCGCCGGCCGCGCCATCCCTACACCGCCGGACTTCTGGCGGCCGTGCCGCATTTCGGCAGTCGGGGAAGCCGGCTCGAACCGATCCCGGGCCAGCCGCCCGGGCCGACGCGCGAGCGCGCGGCGTGTTCCTTCCAGCCGCGCTGCAAGCATGCGCGCCAGGCCTGCGCACTGGCGCCGGCGCTCGTCGCCAGCGGGCCGGAGCGCCGGGTCGCCTGCCACAATCCGATCGAGGAGGCCGCCCGATGAGCGCTCCGCTGCTCGAAGCCCGCGACCTGTCGGTGACATTCGCCACGCGGCGCGGCAATGTCCACGCGCTCGACGGTGTGAGCCTGAGCGTGGCGCGCGGCGAGACCGTCGGCCTGGTCGGCGAAAGCGGTTCGGGCAAGTCGACGCTGGCGATGACGCTGATGTGCGCGACCCGGCCGACCGGCGGCACGATCCACTTCGACGGCCGGGAGATCGGACATCTGCCGCAGCGCGCGCTGCGCGCGGTGCGCCGGCGCCTGCAGATCATCTTCCAGGACCCCTATGCGAGCCTCGACCCGCGCATGAAGGTCAGGCGGATCATCGCCGAACCGCTGGTCGCCCATCGCTTCGGTTCGCGGGCTGAAATCGCCGCGCGCGTGCGTGAACTGCTCGAGGCGGTCGGGCTGCCGCCCGATGCCGCCGACCGCCTGCCCTCGCAGTTCTCGGGCGGGCAGCGCCAGCGCATCGCGATCGCCCGCGCCATCGCGCTGTCACCGGATCTGGTGATCGCCGACGAGCCGGTCTCGGCGCTCGACGTGTCGATCCAGGCGCAGATCATCAACCTGCTGCAGGACATCCAGCAGCGGCTCGGCATGGCCTATCTGGTCATCGCCCACGACCTGCCGCTGGTCCACCAGATCGCCGACCGCATCGTCGTCCTCTATCTGGGCCGCGTGGTCGAGCAGGGGCCGGCCGAACAGATCACGGCACGGCCGCTGCATCCCTATACCGCCGGTCTTCTGGCGGCCACGCCGACGGTCGACGGCACCGGCCGCGAGCGGCTCGTGCTGCGCGGCGATCCGCCCTCGCCGATCAACCGGCCGAGCGGCTGCCCGTTTCATCCGCGTTGCCCGGCGGCGCAGGACCGCTGCCGGACCGAGGCACCCGCGCTGGAGCCGCAGCCGGGCGGCCGTGCCGTCGCCTGCCACTTTCCCGGCTCGGTGGCTCCGCCACTGGCCCATCTGCTCGACGCCTGAACAGGGAGGACACCCCGTGCATCAATCACCCCTAGGCCACACCGCACGCGCCGATCTGGACTTCGTGCTTGCCTGGCGCCGTCGCTGGGCGGACACCCTCTTTCCCGAGCTCGACCGCCAGGTGCGCGAAAATGTCGGCGACGGCCTGCCGGCGGACCGCAAGCAGGCCATGAGCCATGTCCGCGCGCAGCCGGTGCACACCTGGTTCGGCTGGTCCGAACGCGCGTCGCAAAAGGCGCTGTGGCGCGCGGTCAGCGATGCGGTGGCGAACAACCCGCCCATCTTACTGCCCGAAGAGCCGGCCGGCAGCCTGACCCTCGATCCCGATCTCGAGCTGCCGCAATGGTACACCGAATGGGACATCCATGTGCAGCCGGGCGGCGTGTGGCGCGCCGACGAATCGGCCTATGTGTACGAACTGGGCGCCAAACTCGTCATGATGGGCGACAATGACGATTACGCCTTCCATCGCCGGTTCGTGGAAACATGCGCCGGCGACCTCGACAAGCCCACGCGCCTGGTCGACATGGGCTGCGGGTTCGGCAAGTCGACCTGGCCGCTCAAGCAGGCCTATCCCGATGCCGAAGTGATCGGCGTCGACCTCGCCGCGCCGTGCCTGCGGCTGGCCCATGCCAAGACCGAGGCCCTGGGCCTTGCCGTGCATTACCGGCAGGGCGACGTCACCGCCAATACGGGGCTTGAGGCGGGAAAGGCGGATCTGGTCACCGCGACCATGCTGATTCATGAACTGCCGCAGCCGGCGCTCAGGGGGTTTTTCGCCGAGGCGGCGCGGCTGCTCAAGCCAGGCGGGCGCCTGCGGGTGCTCGACTTCCAGTTCACCGGCGATCCGGTCCGCGACACCGCCGTGATGGACCATGGCGCGCGCAACAACGAGCCCTTCATGCCGGGCATGATGGCGTCGGACACCTGCCAGATGGCGCGCGATGCCGGCTTTGCGCAAGCTGGATGGGTCGCGTTCGACGAGCGCGGGACCGGCCGTCTCGACGGCGCCAAATGGCCCAAGCGGGCCGAATGGCATTTCCCCTGGGCCGTTCTGGAAGCGGAGATGGCGCAATGAAACGCGACGAACTGAGCTTTTTGTCCAACCAGACAGATGCGGACACGCTGGGTGCGCTGGTGATGGATCTGGGCGCGCAACTGCATGTCGAGCGCCAGGCGCGACTGGCGCTGCAGGAGGCGCTGGTGCGCCAGGGTGCGGTGTCGGCCGAGGCCATCGACGCGCTTGCCGACGATGCCGATTTCCTGGCCAGGGCGCGCGCCGAACTGGACCGGTCGATGGCGCGGATCATGCGCATCATGGTCGAGGCCGGCGACAAGATGGGGCCGCTGCGCGACGAAGCGCCGGATGCGCAGGGCTGACATGGCGAGGCCGCGAATCGAATTCGTCCAGTCCCAGCATCTGCCCTGGACCGCCGCGCCCGTCGCCGGCGTGCGGCGCGGTGCACAGGCGCGCCTGCTCAGCGCCGATCCCGATACCGGCGCGTGTTCGCTGGTCGTGCGCTATCCGGCTGGTTGGCAGGCGCCGGCCGGCCAGACGCTCGCCTGCGACGAGGAACTGCTCGTGCTCGACGGTTCGCTGGCGGTCGGCGCGCGGGAGCACGGCTATCTGGGCTATGCGCATCTGCCCGCCGGCTATGAGCGCGGCGCGATGGCCGCGCCCGAAGGCGCCATCGTCGTCACCTTCTTTTCGGCGACCCCGGCGCCGGCGGATGGCGCCGCAACGGCCGATCCGGCCCGCACGGTCGAGGCGCTCGACGCCATGAGGATGCCCTATACCGGCAATTTCCATCCCGAGTTTCCGCCCGGTGCCGGACGGCGCATGCTGTTCGAGGATCCGGTCACCAAGGAGCAGACGTGGATCCTGGGCACGCTCGGCCTGCGCTGGGCCGAACGCGCCGAACGCCATCCGGTGGTCGAGGAGATGTTCCTGATCGCCGGCGAAGTGCACGGCAATCTGGGCGTGATGCGGCCGGGCGCCTATTTCTGGCGGCCGCCGCATGTGCCGCACGGACCCTATGGCAGCCTGACCGGCAACATCTATCTGTTCCGCACCAGGGGCGGGCCGCTTTCGACCGAATACGAGGATGCGCCGGAGCCGTTCCACTGGTGGCCCGGACACCGGCCCGTGCTGCCCGAGGATCTGGCCGGGTTCGGCCAGCCGATCGCCGGAGCGACCCTGCCATGGTGACCGGAACCGCGCCGGCGCCCGTCTATCGGCGCTTCATCGACCTGCCGGCCGGGCAGACGCATTATCGCGAGGCCGGGCGCGAGCGGACCGGCTGCCTGCCGCTGGTCCTGCTGCACCAGGCCTCGGGCAGTTCGCGCACCATGGTCCCGCTGATGCGGCGCATTGGCGGCGAGCGGCCGGTGATCGCGCCGGACCTGCCGGGCAATGGCGACAGCGCGCCGCCGGAGACGGACAGCCCGGCCATGGCCGACTATGCCCGCTCGGTCGCCCGGATGCTCGATGCGGCCGGGCTCGATGAGGTCGCGGTCTACGGTTTTCATGCCGGCGCCTGTGTTGCCGCCGAACTCGCCGTCCTGCGGCCAGGACAGGTCAAGGCGGTGATCCTGGACAGCATGGGCCTTTACGATCCGGCCGAAGCGGCGGCCTTTGCCGACCGCTACGTGCCGGTGATCGACAAGCACAAGCACGGCCTGCACCTGATCGAGGCGTGGAACTTTGTCCGCGACACCTATCTCTTCTGGCCGTGGTTCCGGACCGACGCCGACCATGCGCGCGGGGTCGGCCTGCCACCGCTCGAGGAGATGCACGACAAGGTGGTCGAGGTGATCAAGTCGATGCAGCATTTCGGCGCCTATTACCGGGCGGCGTTCATGCACGACAAGGCGGCGGTGCTGCCGCAGATCGGTTGCCCGACCCTTGTAACGGCGGGCCGGGACAACAGCCAGGCGGGCCACGTGCCGACGATCGCCGCGATGATCGCGGGGGCCGAAAGCCTGATCACGGCCGGGGTCTACACGCCCCAAACCGCCGAGGCGACCGCGGGCGAATATGCCCGCTGGCTGTCGCGCCTGGACGGATAGGTCGGACAAGGGGCCGGCGCCGGGCGGCGCCGGTCGCCGTGTCAGCCGCCGGCGCCGTAGCGGCGCAGACTGACCGGCCGGGTGGGGATCGTGACCGTCTTCTGCTCGGTGTAGAAGGCTTCGCAGGCCTCGCCGCCGTCGCGACCGACGCCCGATTCCTTCATGCCGCCAAAGGGCGCGCGCAATTCGCGCATCAGCGGCGTGTTGACCCAGACGATGCCGGCACGCAGCGCCTCGGTCATGCGCATCACCGTGGGCAGATGATCGGACCACACATAGGAGACAAGGCCGAAGGCGCTGTCATTGGCGATGGCGATGGCCTCGTCGATCGTGTCGAAGGCAAGGAAGGTGGCGAAGGGGCCGAAGATCTCCTCCTGCGAGACGCGGTCCTTGTTGGACCTTGCCAGCACCGCCGTCGGCTCGATGAAGAAGCCCTCGCCCAGATCCTCGCGGCGATGGCCGCCGGTCAGAAGGCGCCCGCCATCGGCCCGGGCGATATCGGCATAGCCGAGCACGCGTTGCATATGCGGTTCGGAGGCAAGCGGGCCGATCTCGGTGGTGTCGGCCATCGGATCGCCGACCACAATGCGCGCGGCGCGTTCGTGGAAGCGTTCGACGAAGTCGTCGAAGATCGTGCGCTCGACCAGAATGCGGGAACCGGCCAGGCATTGCTGGCCGTTGTTGGAGAAAATGCCGACCAGCGCGCCGTCCAGCGCGCGCTCGATGTCGGCCGAGGCGAAGACGACATTGGCGGACTTGCCGCCCAGTTCCAGTGTGCAGGGCGTCAGATTGGCGCCGGCGGCCGCCATGATCTGCTTGCCGGTCCCGGTGCCGCCGGTGAAGCTGACCAGATCGACGCGCGGATCGGAGACGAGCGCCGCGCCGGTGACCGGGCCGCGGCCATTGACCAGGTTGAGCACGCCCTCGGGCAGGTGCGGCAGCAGCAATTCGACCAGACGGGCCAGCGCCAGCGGGGTCTGCTCGGAGGGTTTGAGCACGCAGGTGTTGCCGAAGGCGATGGAAGCGGCGATCTTCATCGAGGCGAGCGCGGTCGGCGCGTTCCATGGCGCGACCAGCGCGGCGACGCCGACGGGCTCGCGCACCACGGTGGTCACGAAGCCGTCCGCCTGGTCGTAGCGGTCGCCCTTGGCTTGCAGGATGTAGTCGGCGAAGAAGCCGAAATTGTTGGCCGCACGGACGAGATGGCGCTCGCGCAGCTCGCGGAACACAAGGCCTGTGTTCAGGCATTCGAGCCGGGCCAGTTCGTCGGCATGGTCGAGCACGGTCTGGCGGCAGGCGCGCAGCACTTCGGCGCGCCTTTCGATGCCGGTGCGGGGCCATTCGCCCCTGTCGAAGGCGGCACGGGCGGAGGCCACGGCGGCGCCGACGGCGTCGGCGCCGTCCTCGATCAGCGTTGCGACCTGTGCGCCGGTAGCCGGATAGACGACCGGGATCTCCGCGCCGCCGCCGGCGCTCGCCGCGTCGCCCACGCGGCCGGTGACCGTTCGGGGCGGCTCGATTGGCAGCTCAAAGGCCTGGTTCATGGCATGGTTTCTCCCGTGGTGAGTGTGTCAGGCCGCCAACGCCGCGGCGCGCCGCAGGCCGGCGATCATCGATGATCCGAGCAGGAAGGTGCGCGCCCGGTCCGGGTGCGCGGCGATCGCCTTGAGCTCGGCCAGATGGGCGGCGCGCCGGGCCGGATCGGTGGTGTTCATCCGGGCGCGGTTGGCGTCGGCCCGGGCGAGGATCTCGTCGGCCGCGATCGGCCGGCGCTGACGCTCATAGGCGGCAAGCAGCGGTTCGGCGCGCGCCCCGTTCGCGACCGCGACCAGCTTGTCGGCCAGGTTCATGGCGTCGTGGATGCCGCCATTCATGCCCATGCCGCCCTTGGGGCTGTTCAGATGCGCCGCATCGCCGGCGAGCACCATGCGCCCGGCGACATAGCGGTCGACGATGCGCCGATGCACGCGATAGATGCGCTTTTCGACGATCTCGACCGGCGGCGCATCGGGAAGAAGCTCGGCCGTGCGCGCCCGCAGCGCGCTGTCCTCGAGCGCGGCCTGCGGCGTTTCGCCGGCGCGCGGATGCAGCGAGATGCGCCAGACATCGGGCAGGCGCAGCAGCGAGTAGGTGCCGCGGGGCTCCCAGATGTAGTTGACCCCGCAAAGGCCCGGCAGATGATCCTCGAAGGGCAGGTGCGTGGTGGCGAGGATGGTGTGCTCGGGATAGGTCTGCCCCTCAAGGCTGACGCCCATGGCCTTGCGCACGACGCTGCGCGCGCCGTCGCAGCCGACAAGCCAGGAGCCGCGCACCGTGTCCTCGCCGATCCGCGCCGAAACGCCCTCGTGATCCTGGCCGACCTCGTCGACATGGGCCGAAAAGCGTACCGTGCCGGCAGGCAGGCGCGCCAGCAGGGCGCGCGACAGCACTGCCTGCCTGCACTGCAGGCGATAGGGATGGCCGGTGTCGCCGGCGATGGCGGCAAGGTCGAACACCACCCTGTCGCCGGTCTCGTGGTGGCGGATCTGCCATTGCGGCGTGATGCGGCCGGCCGCGACCAGTTCGGCGGTGATGCCCGCCGCATCGAACATGTCGAGGGTGGGCGGATGGAAGGTGGAGGCGCGAAGCTGGTCGGAGATGGCCGGCTCGGCTTCCAGAACCATGACGGGCAGCTGCGCGCATGCCAGCCGCCAGGCGAGCGTCAGGCCCACCGGGCCGGCCCCGACGATCAGGACAGGATGCATGCGTTCGGGCCCGGCACTGACATGTTGATTGACATAATGGTATATTCTTATACCGTTTCGGGCGCGTCGTGAAACCCTTTTTGCCAACCCCGAGGTTGTCTTCCCATGCCCGAATCCGCTCTTGTCCGGGACGCGTCCACCACGGCGCTGCTCATCGTCGATCTGCAGAACGATTTCCTGCACCCTGACGGAGCCTATGCGCGCGGTGGACAGACCAGCGATGCAATCGCGGCGCTGCCCGCGCGCGTTGCGCCCGTGGCCGACGCGTTGCGGAACAAGGGCGGCTGGGTCGTCTCGACGCAGTTCACCCTGGTGCCCGGCAAGAATGACGAACCGCTGATCTCGCCGCATCTGAAGGCGCTGCGGCCATTCCTGGGCAGGGGCGATTTTGCGCCCGGAGCATGGGGTCACCGGCTGGTCGACAGGTTGCAGCCGGCCGATCTGGTCGTCGAGAAGGTGGCCTATTCGGCGTTCTACATGACCCGGCTGGAATGGGTTCTGCGCAAGGTCGGCATCGACACGCTGCTGGTCGCCGGCATCGTGACCAATGGCGGGGTCGCCTCGACCGTGCGCGATGCGCATGTCCGCGATCTGCGCGTGGGCGTGCTCGAAGACGGCTGCGGCGCGTTTTCGCGGCAAGCGCACGAGACGGCCATAACCGACATGGGCTCGATCGCCACGGTCCTGCGGTGCGAGGAGGCCGCCGAGGCGGTCCTTGGCGCCTGAGGAGGCGGCGCGATGGCGCGGCTCGACTATGGCCGGGCGGGGCTGATCGGCATGCTGACGCCGCAGGCCAACACCACCGTCGAGCCCGAACTGTGGGCGCTGATGCCGCCGGGGTGGTCGATGATCAATGCCAGGCTGACCTCGAACCGGCCGACCATCGAGGAGCGCCTGGTCGACTATACCGAAAAGTTCGCCGCGGTGGCCGGCGAGTTCGCCAACGCGCCGATCACGGCGCTCGGCGTGGGCTGCACGGGCCCTTCCTATCTGATCGGCGCGCAGCGCGAGGCGGAGCTGATCGGCGAACTGGCGCAACGCCACAACGTGCCGGTCCACACGGCCGCCTCGGCGACAATCGCCGCCCTGCGGGCGCTCGGCGCGCGCCGTATCGGCCTCGTTTCGCCCTATCCGGGTGCGCTCGATACGGCCTGCGGCGCCTATTGGCGGAGCGTCGGCTTCACCGTGGCCGCAAGGGTCGGGCCGGACCTTGCCCGCGGCGAGTTCCACCCGATCTATGCGCTGGAAGGCGATGCCACGCTGGCGGCGGCGCGGCGTCTTTCGGCCGGCGACTGCGATGCGATCGTCATGCTCGGCACCGGCATGGCAACGCTTGGCCCGCTGCTCGCGCTGGCCGAGCAGGGCGGGCCACCGGCGATCTCCTGCAATCTCGCGCTGATCTGGGCACTGGCCGGAAGCGGCGCCGGGCAGGAGCCGGATCGCGACAGCCTGCGGCGCTGGATCGGCGGCGAGAGCTGGCGGGCGCGCTACCGCATGCTGTTCGCGCCCGAGGGGACGCAGAGCGAGCCATGACGCGGACGGCAAGCGGCCCGGCCCGCGCCGGCATCGATCCGGACGATCCGACACCGCTCTATCACCAGCTGTTCCTGCTCTACCGCCAGAAGATCCTGACCGGCGAACTGGCCGGCGGCGCCCGCCTGCCCAGCGAAGAGGCGTTGTCGAGCCTGCACAATGTCTCGCGGATCACGGCCAAGCGCGCGATGAACGAACTGGCCGGGGCGCGGCTCGTCGTGCGCAATCGCGGCCGGGGGACGGTGGTCGCCGACACGGTTCCCAGCCGGGCCATGCAGGCCGATTTCGCCGGGCTCGTCGATACGCTGGTCGAGATCGACGCGACGACGCGCCTGGAGGTGCTGTCGTTCGACTATGTCGCCGCGCCACCGGAGATCGCCGATGCGCTCGAACTGCCTGCCGACGCGCCCGTCCAGCGTGTCGAACGCCGACGCATGCATGCCGGCGTGCCGTTCTCTTCCATGCTGACCTACCTGCCCGAGGATATCGGCCGGACCTTCGACCGAGGGGCGCTGGAGTCGCGGCCGATCCTGGCGTTCATCGAGGCCGCCGGGCACCGGATCGGCGCCGCCGCGCAGTCGGTGACGGCGGTGCTGGCCGATCGGCATCTTTCGTCGGTCCTCGATGTCGCGGTCGGCTCGCCGCTGTTGCGGGTGCGCCGGGTGGTGCGCGATACGCGGCGCCGGCCCGTGCAGCACATCGTCGTGCACTACCGGCCCGATGCCTACCAGCTCGACATGACGCTCGAACGGGTCGATGGCGGCGAAGCCGGGCAGATCGTCTGGTCGACCACCAACAGCGGCGTTTGAGCGGCGAGCGGTCATCCCAGCCAGACATCGAGAAACAGCATGATGACGAGCCCGATCGCCAGGCCGAGCGTGGCCCTGTTCTGATGCCCGCTGCGGTGGGTCTCGGGAATGATCTCGTGGCTGATCACGTAGAGCATGGCGCCGGCGGCGAAGGCGAGGCCCCAGGGCAGAAGCGGCTGCGACAGCGTCACGACCCCCGCTCCGAGCAGTCCCCCGACCGGCTCGACCAGACCGGTCAGGGCGGCGATCGCAAAGGCGCGCCATCGGCCATAGCCCTCGCCCAGGAGCGCGACGGCGACGGCAAGCCCTTCGGGCGCGTTCTGCAGCCCAATGCCGATGGCGAGCGGCAGGCCGCTGTCGAGCCCTTCGGCCCCGAAGCCCACTCCGACCGCGAGACCTTCGGGAAAGTTGTGGATCGCGATGGCGACGATGAACAGCCATACGCGTCTGAGCGCGGCCGCCTCGGGTCCTTCGCGGCCCGAGGCGAAATGCTCGTGCGGCAGGCGCTCGTTCAGCAACGCGACCGCGCCCATGCCAAGCAAAATGGCCAGACACACCACCGCGGCCGGGGCGGCCGCGCTGTCGAAGCGCGCATCGGCTGCATCGAGCGCTGGAATGATCAGCGAAAAGAACGAGGCGGCAAGCATCACGCCGGCGGCGAAGCCGAGCGAGAGGTCACGCATCGCGCGCGAGGGGATGCGTCCAAACAGCACCGGAAGCGCGCCGGCCGCCGTCATCGGCCCGGCGGCGAGGCTGCCAAGAAAACCCAGTGCGATCGGCGAAAGCGGGTCCAAGCGAACGGCCCCCTGGCTTGATCAACGGATAGGCCACCCGCGCGGATCGGGCGCTGCGGCAGAACGAGCGATCCGGGCCCGCACCGCCGGGGGCCGGAGGTCACGTCAGGAACCGGTCGAAACGGACCTCGTCGAAGCTCTGTCTTGCGCGTCGGGCCAGCACGCGCGCCGCCGCCTCGTCGCTGGCATAGCCGCGCTTGCCCGTGCGTGTGTGGCGCCAGCCCCGGCCCGGCGCGATTTCACGGGCGGAGAGAAGGTCGAACGCCATCGTCGCAAGGGCATCGCGCCCATCCGCAAGGCAGCCGCGGTCGCTTGCCCGGATCAGACCTTCGAGCAGGGTCGCCGTCCGGTCGGTGGCCGGCCGGGCGATGAGCGGCGGTGCGGGGCGGGCGGCGCGGGCGCGGGCCAGATGCTCGGTTGCGAGCGCGATGTCCCGCCGGATCGTCACCAGGTCCGTGCCTTCGGTCCGTGCGATATCCTCGGCGCTGCGAGCGGCATGAATCACATGCGGCACGGGCGCCTGCGTCATGTGGAAATGCATGGCCGCGGTCTTGGACGCTTGCGGTGGCACGATCTTCGTGAACTCCCGCGGCGTGAAGGTGTAGTGATCGCTGTCGGCACCGATCGCCTGTGCATCGGGATCGGCGAGTAGCTGCGCGAAGACGAATGCCGCCGTCCGATCCGCGCATTCTGCAAGGTCGGGCTCGTCCAGGATCGATGCCGCCCGGGCGAGCAGGGCGGCCATGGCGGCGTTTTCGGCGAGCGGCTTTTCGAAGAACGGCACGATCCAGCCCGGATCGCGGCTGCCGCGGTGGAAGCCGCCGCCGATCCGGTCGTGAACGCCACCATCGATGATCGCGCCGAGCGTTGCGCGAAGGCGGTCGCGTTCGGCGGCATCGGTCTCGGCGCGGTCGGCAAGGGCTTCAAGGCCGGCCGGATCGATCAGTGCCGGCTGGCGCGCGGGTGCGTGGTCCGGCGATGCCGCGCCGGGCTCGCCCGCCTCCGGCAGGTCGCCAGCCAGGGCCGCCGCGCTTGCGAGCAGGATCGAGGCGAGCGAGGGCGCATGGTGGCCGTCGCCCTCAAAGAGCAGGGAGGTGAACGCGATGAGGGCCGTGCGATCGGGGCGCAGGGTCAGCAGCGTGGGCGGACCGGGATAGCCGCAAAGGGTGGCCGCCTCGGCCTGGTAGCGGTCTGCAAGGTCGGGCCGGTCGAGCGGGTCGACCTGCACCGGCACGCAGCTTTCGCGCATGGCACGGCGCAGCCGGGCATCGCGGTCGACAATCAGCGCCAGGCGCTGACCGGCGGTGGTCCAGCCCGGGTCGAACGACACCAGGACCGGCAGGCCGCGCCGTTCGGCCTCGGCCAGCCCCCCCGTGAAGTCACGCCAGGCGACCGCATCGGCCGCCGGGCGGGCGTCCATGGTTGCGGTCGCCATCAGCTGAAGTCCGACGCGTCGTCGAGGTTCACCTTGCCGTTGCGGATCGCATCCGACATCCAGTAGCTGAGCATCCAGATGGTTTCGGTCGGATTGTGTCCGGACATGGTCGGCGCCACCGCTCCGCCGCCGACGAACAGGTTGGGCATGGTCCAGACCTGGCAATAGCGGTTGGTCGCCGAATTCGCCGGATCGTCACCCATGCGGGCGCCGCCAAGATCGTGGGTCATGGTCGGACGCGCCGTCGCTTCGGCTCTGCCCCAGATGCGCGATGCGCCGGCGGCCTCGAGGATCTCGACGCCGCGATCGTGGATGAAGCGGCCCATGCGCTCTTCATTGCTGTGGACGCGATTGGTCACCCGTGCCGCCGGCACGCCGAAGCGGTCGGTGTAGTTCGGGTCCAGGTCGATGTAGTTGTCCTCATAGGGCAGGGGCTCCATCAGGAGCTGCAGCGAGATGTAGCGGTTCAGGTTCTCGGTGAAGTAGTCCTTGTACTCGGCACCCCAGCCGCGAATGTCGTCGGGATGGTCGCCAAAGGTCTGCAAGGGGAAGCGCTGGCTGGGCGAGCCGATGAACGCGCCGCGGATGAAGAAGGCATCCTCGGCCAGTTCGAGCTTGCGCTCGGCGATGTTCTCGCCATTGAAGTCGTCCACGCCCTGGCGCTGCACGGCCGGTCCGTTCCAGCCATTGAGGTAGCGGTCATCGAAGGTCGCGCTGACCTTGATGGACGGCCGGTTGATGAAATACTTGCCGATTTGGCCGTTCGCATCGATGCCCGAATGCAGCATCAGGCGCACGTTCTGGAACGTATAGGCGCCCAGGATGAAGATGTCGCCGGGCTGCTCGTGGACATCGCCCTGCTCGTCGACATAGGTCACCGAGGTGACGCGGCCGTTCTCGTGGTTGAGCCGGATGACATGGGCTTCGGTCCGGATCTCGAAATTGTCGAGTTCCTCGGCGGCCGGCAGCAGCGAGACCAGGCTCGAGGACTTCGACGCGTTCCAGCAGCCATGGCTGGTGCAGAACGCGCAGTAGGTGCATCCGGGCCGGGTGATGCCCAGATCGGACGTCCAGGTCTCGGTGGTGATCGCGGTGGGCACGTGGAACGGGCGAAGCCCCAGTTCGAGCGCGCCCTGGCGGAAGGTCAGGTCGGTCGCGTTGTCGCGCAGCGGCCGGAACGGATAGTCGCGCTTGCGCGGCGCCTCGTAGGGGTTGCCCTCCTCGGGATTGACCGGGCGGATCTCGCCATCGATGTTGCCCGGCCAGCCGCCAATGCCGATCTGCCATTCGGCCTTCTCGTAGAAGGGCTCGACCTCGTCATAGGAGATCGGCCAGTCCTGGATGGCGGCGCGATCCTCCTGCAGATAGTCGAGCCTGCCGGTATCGCCGTACAGTTCCTCGATGCGGCTCTTGACGCGAAAGTCGTCCTCGTAATAGCGCCAGGACTGGCCCGACCAGTGCACCGAGGCACCGCCGACCGTCGACGCCATGATGTAGCTGGCGGGGAGGGCGTCCTCGTCCTCGGACTTGCGATAGGTCATCGGCGCACGCTCGGGGCCGGGCAGCATCTCGCCGCGTGTGCGCCAGCGCAGCGTGTCGAACGAGCCGCGCTGGAAATCCTGTTCGGTCGTGCGGCGCTTGCCCGACTCCAGCACGATCACGCTGCGCCCATCCTGGGCGAGTTCCAGCGAGACCGGACCGGCCGCGGCTCCGTAGCCGATGACGACGACGTCTTTTCTGGGTTGTACGGCCATGGTTCTCCTCCGGATATTCTGTGTCGTCCTGTCCGTTGGCCGGGCAGGCGGCGTTCAAAGGTCGGTGATGCTCTGCATGGGCAGATCGAGCGGCTCGAAGCTCTGCTGGGACTGCTCGGAGATCGCGTAGAACGGGCCGGGGTAGCCGACGGCCCGCCAGGCGGCCATGTCCTTGTTGCCGCCATAGATCGGATCGGCGAACAGGCCCTCCATCGTGTGCTGGTGGATGGTGGAGAAGAACTCCGAGCCCTCGCCCTCGTCGAACTCGTCGAGTTCGTCGTTTTCCATGCTCTCGAGCAAGGCGGTCTGCTGATCGGGCTCGAGCGCCGCAAACACGGTGCCGTGCATGCGCCTTGCGGCCGCATCGAGGTTGCGCAGGCCCTTGTGATAGTCGAGCTGCTTGTGCTGGTAGGCGCCGATGAGGGCGTTGTCGATATAGCGCGGAACGCCGATCTCGACCGCGCCGGGGGTGTCGGATTCGGGCCAGATGCGTTCGACGATGGCTTCGATGGTCCGGCCGTCGGTCACGTTGAAGACCGCGTAGCCCTGCTGCTCCTGTGCCAGCAGATCGAGGGCGCTGGCATGATAGGCGATGGCCGCCGCCGTGCCGCCCACGCCGATGCGCAGCACGCCGCGCCGGCTCAGCTGTGTCCAGGGTGGACGTTGAGAGGTCGGGGGTTGCTGGGTGGTCATGTCTGGCTCCCTTCTCGTGCCGCGCACGGGCGGTCCGTGGCGGCAGGTTGCGTCGGGGTCGGCCGGCAAGGCGCGATCCCGACTGTCGAGCCGCGAACCGCGAGTCGCCGCCGTCCGCGGCCATGGCGCCGGCGGGTCAGCCGGCCAGGGCGCCGAACCTCCTGCGAGCGAACGGCCGCCGGGGCCGGGCGAGCCGGATCACGGTCGTCGCTTCGCTGCTTGTCGGAAACAATCGGATCATGGCGCGGCATCCTCCCGCATTGCGCCCTGTGAAGGCGCAATGCGCGCGCAACGATCCGGTTCCGGCGCGGGCGGACTTTTTCGCCCGTGCCGGCGCCCGCCGCCGCCAGTCAGAAGAATCGCGCGGCGCCGGGCGAAAAAGTGCGTCGACCCGGTTGATTGTGACAGGCAAAACCAATACCTGCGCGGCTCCGGCACGAGCCGGGACATCTGCTGGTTGGGGAGAGCGCCATGACCAACGACGCCCTCTTCCAATTGGGGATGGACTTTGCGGACCAAAGCACCACCCAAACGGAAGATACGAACGTGCCTTTTGCCGCCGCAATGGCGTTGCCGAAGGACCACTTCATCGAACGCAACGGCACCAAGTGCGCCGGGGCGCATCTGATCATCGACCTCTTCGAGGCCGAACGGCTCGACGACATCGCGCATATCGAAAGGGCGATGGTCGAATGCGTCGAGGCCGCCGGGGCGACGCTCCTGCACATCCATCTGCACCGCTTCGAGCCGTTGGGCTGCGACGTGGCGGGCGTTTCGGGCGTGGCGGTGCTGGCCGAAAGCCACATCTCGATCCATTCGTGGCCCGAGAACGGCTATGCGGCGCTCGACGTGTTCATGTGCGGCGATGCCCGGCCGGAAAAGTGCGTCGAGGTGCTGCGCCGGGCGTTCAGTCCCGCGCGCATCGCGGTGTCGGAACTGCTGCGCGGCAAGGGCGTGTGAGCCGATGGCCGATGACAAGACACGGGCCTTTGGCGCGGCGGGCTGGTTCGCCGAGAACCTCTATCCAAGCGTGCGCTTCGCCTTCAAGGCGGAGCGAGTGCTGCATCACGAGGATACCGGCCATTTCGAACTGGCGCTGATCGAGAACGCGGCGTTCGGCAAGGTGCTGATGCTCGACGGCATCACGCAGGTGACCACGGGCGACGAGTTCATCTATCACGAGATGATGAGCCATGTGCCGATCCTGGCGCACGGCGCGGCCAGGCGCGTGCTCATCATCGGCGGCGGCGATTGCGGCATGGCCGAGGAAGTGCTCAAGCACAAGTCGGTCGAGCGGCTGACGCAGGTCGAGATCGACGCGTCGGTGGTCGAGTTCTCGCGCACCCATTTCGGCGACTTCAACGCGCCGGTCTTCGACGATAACCGGTTCGACCTGGTGATCGCCGACGGGGCCGACTATGTGGCGACGACCGAGGACCGGTTCGACGTGGCGATCGTCGATTCGACCGATCCGGTCGGGCCGGGCGCGGTGCTGTTCACGGCGGAATTCTATGCCGGTCTGCACCGGGTGCTGACCCCGGGCGGCGTCGCCGTCACCCAGAACGGCGTGCCCTTCTTCCAGAAGGACGAACTGGTCGGCTCGATGCGCGATCTGGGCCGCTCGTTCGCGCTGTCGACGGCCTATGTGGCGGCGATCCCGACCTATGTGGGCGGGCACATGGCGATGGGGTTCGCCACCGACGATGCGGCCAAGGCCGACGTGCCGCTCGAAACGCTTGCGGCGCGTTTCGCCCAGGCGGGCCTTTCGACGCGCTACTACACGCCGGCGGTGCACCGCGCCGCCTTCGCCCTGCCGCGCTTCATCGAAGAGGCGGTGGAAGAGGGGCGCGGGCAGATCTGACCGGCCGCTCCGCCCACCATGCGGGGCGGCGCCGGCCGGCTCTGGCGGGCGCCGCCGGTCGTGTCAGCTTCCCAGGTTTTCCTGCAGGAAGCCCTGCAGGGCGTTCCACGAGCCGCGGTCGGCGCGGGCATCGTAGTCCTGTGAGTCCCAGACCGTGAAGGCGTGGCGTGCGCCGCCGAAAACCCGTGCGGCGTGCTCGACGCCGTTGGACTGCAACTGGTCGATCAGCGTGGCGAGGTCCGACATGCCCGAAACCGGATCGGCCGAACCGTGCAGGAGCAGCACCGGCGCCTGGGTCGCCGCGTAGTCCTGACCCTCGGGCGTGCCGAGCCCGCCATGAAAGCTGACATAGCCCTCGACGTCGGCGCCGGCCCGCGCCATTTCAAGGACGGCCGCGCCGCCGAAGCAGTAGCCGATCACCACCACATCGTCGGTGCTGCCTTCGACATCGGAGATCGCGTCGAGAGATCCGAGCAGGCGCTCGCGGAACAGGTCGCGGTCCTGATAGAGCGCACCCGACAACTGCCTGTATTCGTCGACCGACTGCGGATCGGTGTCCCTTCCGTAAACGTCGATGGCGACGGCCGTGTAGCCAAGCGCGGCGAGCATGTCGGCGCGGCGTTCTTCATAAGCCGTCATGCCGTCCCAGTCATGGACGATCATCACGGTGCCGCGTGTCTGTTCGAGATTGGTGTTGCGCGCGGCGTAGCCTTCGAACACGGTGTCGCCGACCGTGTACTCGAACGTTTCGCCGACGATTTCGGCGGATGCGCCGGTCGCGACGAGCGAGGCGGCAAAGGCAATGCAGGTTACGGAATGTTTCATCGGGCAATCCTCTTAGGGCTGTGACCGCCTCGTCAGCTAGCGCCAGCCGTGCGACCTTCAAGAAGCGGTCGGACGCAATGTGATCGCGCCGAGCGCCGGCCCTTGAGGCCGGTCCCGTGATGCCGGCCTCGCTGCGCCGGCAGCGCTATGCGCCGCCGGGCACCTCGACGCGCAGTTCGGCGAGGAAGTCGAAGCGGTCGCCCCGATAGGCCGAGCGCGTCATCTCGATGGGCTGGCCGTTGGCGAGATAGCTCAGCCGCTCGATCTGCTGGATCGGGCTGCCCGGATCGATCTCCAGAAGCTCGGCCTCGCGGGCGCTGGCGGTCGCCGCCTGCAGGCGCTGAAGCGCGCGATGGGGGGCAAAGCCGTTCTCGTGCAGCGCCTTGTAGAGCGACGCGCCAATCTGCTCGGGCCGGACCGCCTCGAGCGGCACGACGGCTCGCTCGAGCGCCAGCGGCTCGCCATTGGCCATGCGGATGCGGGTCAGCCGGACCACGCGATCGGTCGGCGACAGGGCGAGCTTGAGGGACTCCTCGGGGCTGGGCAGCGAGACGGTCTTTTCGATGACGCGCGAGGAGGCCGTCGCGCCGCGCCGCTTCATGTCGTCGGTGAAGCCGACCAGCAGCGACAGGGGCTGGTCGATCTGCGCGGTGACATAGCTGCGCGCGCCGCGCCGGCGCGCCATCAGCCCTTCCTCGCACAGCGTGTCGATGGCGCCGCGCACGGTGACCCGCGAAAGGCCGGTGGCAGCGGCGAGATCGCGCTCGGAGGGCAGGGCCTCGGAATCCTTCAAGGCGCCGGTTTCGATCAGCGCGCGGATCGCGCCGGCCAGTTGCAAATAGAGCGGGTTGGCCGAAACGCCCGGCGCGGGCAGGCCGGCGACGATCTGCTCGATGATGGTCAGCGGGGCCGGCCGGCCGGCGGCGGGATCGTCGGGTCGCGGCGGCTCCAGGCTCATTGCTCCTGTCCCCTCAGCCGCGGGTCGAGCGTGTCGCGCAGCGCATCGCCCAGAAGATTGAAGCCGAAGGACAGAAACAGGATCGCAAAGCCGGAGAACACCGCCGGCCACGGGCTGAGCAGCAGGAAGTTGCGGCCCTCGGCAAGCATCTGACCAAGCGAGGGAATGGGCGGCTGGGCGCCCAGGCCGAGGAAGGACAGCGAGGCCTCGACCAGGATCGCTGCCGACAGCAGCAGGCTCGCCTGCACCAGGATCACCGAGGCGAGATTGGGCAGCAGATGCGAAAAGACGATGCGCACGTCGGACGCGCCGATGGCGCGCGCGCCCATCACGTATTCGCTTTCGCAGATGACGAGCGAGGGGCCGCGCAGCAGACGGGCGAAGATCGGCACGTAGACGATGCCGATGGCAATCGCCGCGCTGAAGGCGTTGGGTCCGAGCACGGCGATGATGCCGATGGCGAGCAGCATGATGGGAAAGGCGAACAGAACGTCCATCAGCCGCATGACGATGCGGTCGAACCAGCCGCGATAGAAGGCCGCCAGCATGCCGAGCGAGCCGCCGACGAGCAGCGCCAGCAGCACGGCCGTGCCGGAGGTCAGCAGCGATGTGCGATAGCCGAACAGGATGCGCGCGAAGACGTCGCGGCCGAGCTGGTCGGTGCCCAGAAGGTTGTCGGCCGACGGGCCCTGCATGCGCGAGGCCATGATCTGGGCGAACGGGTCGCCGGCGATCAGCGGCGCGAAAACGGCCAGGCCGATCTGCACGATCACGAAGATCACGGCGAAGAAAAGCAGCTTGTCGCGGGTCAGGGTGGCGATCATTTCTGGGTGATGCGCGGATCGATGAAGGCGTAAAGGATGTCGACGACGAAATTGACCATGACGAAGGCGGTCGTCATGACCAGGATCGTTGCCTGAACGAGCGGATAGTTGCGCTCGGAAATGGCGCCCAGGACAAGCTGGCCGAGACCGGGAATGGCGAAGACCTGCTCGATGACGATGGCGCCGCCGAGCAGATAGCCGGTCGCCACGCCGACCGAGGTGATGAAGGGGATCAGCGCATTGCGCAGCGCGTGGCGGTAGACGATGCGGCGGCGGCCGGCGCCCTTGGAGCGCGCGGTGCGGATGTAATCCTGGCCGAGCGCGTCGAGCATGGCCGAACGGACCAGGCGCGACAGGTTGGCGAGCATGGGCAGCGCCAGCACGATGACCGGCAGCGCCATGCGCTGCAGGTTTTCGAGCGGATCCTCGAAGAAGGGCACATAGCCCAGCGAGGAAAAGCCGGGCAGCCAGCGCGACAGCAGGAAGATCGCCACGATGCCCAGCCAGAAGGAAGGGATCGTCAGCCCGGCAATGGCGCCGATGCGCACGAGCACGTCGGCTGTCTTGCCGCGCGCCTCGGCCATGAAGCAGCCGATGGGCACGGCGAGAACGGCGCCCACCAGAACCGACATGAAGGTCAGTTGCAGGGTCGGCCAGAGATTGGCTCCGATCTCGGCGGCGACGGGCCGGCCGGTCCACAGCGAGGTGCCCAGGTCGCCGGTGACCACGCCGGATATCCAGTCGATGTACTGGGTGACGAGCGGCCTATCGAGGCCGATGCGCGATTCGAGCTCGGCGATGCGCTCGGGCGTGATCTCGGTATTGGCGCCCAGCATGATCGCCACCGCATCGCCCGGGATCAGCCGGATCATCGCGAACACGATGATCGACACGCCGAACAGGACGATCGCCAGATCGAGCAGCCGGCCGGCACGGATCACTCGCTCAGCGAGACCTGCTTGAGGCTGGTCAGGCGGCGATTGGGGTTGATCTCGAACCCCTCGACGCTGTCGTGGACGGCCGTGGCCAGCGTGCCATAGGCGATATGGGCGATCGGACCCTCGCAGGCGAGCTTGTTCTGGATCGCGTCATAGGCGGCCTTGCGCGCGGCGGCATCGGTCGTGGTGCGGCCCTCGTCGAGCAGGCGGTTGATCTCGGCGTCGTCATACTTGAACACGTTGGTCGAGCCGCCGCCGTAGAAGGTGCGGTAGAAATAGCCGTCCGGGTCGGGATTGCCGCCATTGGCCGAGGCGAACAGGTCGAAGTTCGAATTGCGCCAGTCCTGAACGAACTGGCCGATCTCCTGGTTGAGAAGCTCGATCTCGAAGCCGGCCTCGGCGGCCTGCTGCTGGACGACCTGGGCGATGTCCTTGACATCCTGGCGCGGCAGAACGTTCATGGACAGTTCGATCGGCAGCTCGATGCCGGCCTCCTCGAGCATGGCGCGCGCCGCTTCGGGGTCGCTGGCATAGCAATCGAAGCTGTCGGTATCGACGGCCCAGTTGACGAGCGCCGGGCTCAGCGGGCCGGCCGGCACGCCGGCGCCGAACAGCGCGCCCTGGATGATCTCGCCGCGGTCGAGCGCCATGTTGAAGGCACGGCGCACCACGGCCTGGTCGAAGGGCGCGCGCTCGGCGTTCATGCCCACGAGCGTGTAGGACAATTCGCGCGTTTCATGCACGGTCACGCTGGGCGCGGCCTGCAGTTGCAGCGCCGTCGCCGGGTCGACGCCGGGCAGGATCTCGAACTGGCCGCTGGACAGCCCGACCTGGCGCGTGGCCGCCTCCGGCACGATGTTGAAGCGCACCTCGTCGACCTTGGGCAGGCCTTCCTGGCGGTAGTCGTCGAAGCCGACCAGGCTGACATAGCCGTTGGGCTTCCACTCGTTGAACCTGAACGGGCCGGTGCCGACAGGGGTCTGCTGCAGCGACTCGACGTCGCTCTCCATCTCGGCGGGCACGATGGCGATGCCGGCGAGCGAGGTCAGGATCGGAGCGAAGGGGGCGTCCAGCGTCAGCGAGATCGTCGTGTCGTCGACGACCGTGATGTCGGTAATGGGCGAAATGCGGCTTGCCAGCGGCGAGGCGACCTCTTCGCTGAGCACCCGGCGCAGCGAGGCGGCGACATCCTCGGCGGTCATGGCCGAGCCGTCATGGAATGTCACGCCCTCCTCGAGCTCGAAGGTGTAGTTCAGGCCGTCGTCGGAGACCTCCCAGGAGCTGGCCAGCGCCGGCTGGACCGAGAGATCCTCGGCGATCATGGTCAGGCCCTCATAGACCGTGTCGCCGACGATGACGACGGAGTTGAAGGCGGTGATCAGATGCGGGTCGAGACCCGCCGGCGAGGAGTCGACGGCAATGTCGAGGGTGGCGGCCTGCGCGCCCGCCACGATGCAGGTCGACAGCGCGAGCGCGGCGCCCAGTGTCTTCAGATGCATAGCTTACTCTCCCTGTTGCCCCGGCCTCGGGGTGGCGGACAGGCACGACCGGCCGGAGCCGCCTGTCCGGATAATACCAGTTTATGACAAGACTGGACAATTCCGAGCGTATGGTATTATCTCGGCTTAGGCAAGATGCCTGTCCTGCCGCTTCCTCACGTCCCGTTCGAGCCCATCGCCCCGTTGACGCCGCCATCTCCCACCAGCCCGCTGCTGAGCATACGCGACCTGCATGTGCATGCGGGCGCAACGCCGATCGTCGAGGCGGTCTGCCTCGATATCCACGCCGGCGAGATGGTCGGGCTCGTCGGCGAATCGGGGTCGGGCAAGTCGGTGACAGCGCTGTCGATCGTGCGACTCATTCCCGAGCCGCCCATGCGCATTCCCCAGGGGCGTATCGATTTCGACGGGCGCGACCTGTCCGCACTCGACGAGCCCGCTTTGCGCGCGATCCGCGGCGAGGACATCGCGATGATCTTCCAGGAGCCGATGACCTCGCTCAATCCGGTCTTCACCATTGGCGACCAGATTCGCGAGATGCTGCTCTTGCATCGCGACCTTTCGGTCAAGGCGGCGAATGCGCGTGCCGCCGAGCTTCTGGCGCGGGTCGGCATTCCCTCGCCGGAGACGGCACTCATGCGCTATCCGCACCAGCTTTCGGGCGGCCAGCGTCAGCGCGTGATGATCGCCATCGCCCTTGCCTGCGAGCCGCGCCTGCTGATCGCGGACGAGCCGACTACGGCGCTCGACGTCACGGTGCAGGCGCAGATCCTCGAATTGATCGACGATCTGCGGCGCGAGAGCGGCATGGCCGTGCTGCTGATCACGCACGATCTGGGCGTGGTCTCGCAATATTGCGACCGCGTGGCGGTGATGTATGGCGGGCGCATCGTCGAGCAGGCCGATGCCGGGACGCTGTTCGCCCATCCGCGCCACCGCTACACCGAGGCGCTACTGAAGACCATTCCGTCGGCCAACACGCCCGGCGCGCGGCTGCCGGCGATCGGCGGGACGGTGCCCGCGCCCGGCAGGCGGCCGCCCGGATGCGCGTTCCATCCGCGCTGCGAGGCGGCGATCGATGTGTGCCGGTCGACGCTGCCGGTGCTGACCGACGATGACCATCAGCACGCCTGCTGGAACCCGGTGCCATGACCTTGCTGGAAGTCAGGCAACTGACCAAGACTTATCCCGGGCCCGGCGGCGCGGTGGTGCAGGCCGTCAGCGAGGTGTCGCTGAGCGTGGGCGCCGACGAAGTGCTGGGCGTGGTCGGCGAATCGGGTTGCGGCAAGTCGACGCTCGGGCGCTCGCTGCTGCGGCTGGTCGAGCCCGATGCGGGCCAGATCGTCTTTGAGGGCACCGATCTGATGACGGTCGGCCGGCGGCGCTTCCAGCACTATCGCCGCGACCTGCAGATCATCTTCCAGGACCCGTTCGGCTCGCTCAACCCGCGCCACACGGTCGGCCATGTCATCGCCGAGCCGCTGATCGTCCATCGCGTCGGCAACGCGGCGTCGCGGCGCGCACGGGTGGCCGAACTGCTGGACCTCGTTGGCCTGCCGGCGGATTCGGCGCGGCGCTACCCGCACGAGTTCTCGGGCGGCCAGCGCCAGCGCATCGCCATCGCCCGGGCGCTGGCGCTCGAGCCGAAGCTTCTGATCGCCGACGAGTCGGTCTCGGCGCTCGATGTCTCCATCCAGTCGCAGATCCTCAACCTGATCGCCGATCTGCGCGAGAAGCTGTCGCTGTCGATCGTCTTCATCAGCCACGACCTGTCGGTGATCCGGCATGTCTCGGACCGGATCGCGGTGATGTATCTGGGCCGGATCGTCGAGATCGGCACGGCGGCCCAGATCATGGACGCGCCGCGCCATCCCTATACGCAGGCCCTGATCGCCGCCGTGCCGCGGCTCGGCGTTCGCCGTTCGCAGGCACGCACGCCGATCGTCGGCGAGCCGCCCGACCCGGCCAATCCGCCGCCGGGCTGCGCCTTCCACAATCGCTGTCCGCATGTGATGGATGTGTGCCGCAAGGTGCGCCCGCAACTGGAGCCGGGCAGGGACCCGCTGCCGGGAAACCAGACCGCATGTCATCTGTACACGCAATAGACGCGCTGGCCGCGCGCGCCTTTGCGCCGGTGCGCGCGGCGGTCGAGGCCGACGCGATCCCCGGCGCGGTGCTGGGTCTTGTCACGCGGGACGGGACGCGGGCGGTGCATCATCTTGGCCTTGCCCAGCGCGCGCCCGAGACGGTCGCGCTTTCGCGCGAGACATGGTTCGATCTGGCCTCGCTGACCAAGGTGATCTTCACGACCACGCAGGTGCTCGAAGAGGCGGCCAAGGGGCGGATCGATCTCGACGCGCCGCTGACCAGCCTGATCCCGGACTATCGCCAGTACCATGCGGACTGCTGGGAACGGCAGGTCACGTTCCGGCAGTGCCTGGGGCACGACACGCCGTTTCCGGCGGTGGCGCCGCTTTACACCTACGGGCAGGATCCGGAGACGCTGCGCGCCTTCATCCTGCAGCGCGAATGGCCGAAGGGCCCGCCGGTCTATTCGGACATCAACTTCATCGTGCTGGGCATTGCGCTCGAGCGGCTGCGCGGCCGCATGCTCGCCGCTATGGACCCCGGCTGGGGCCTGAGCTTTGCGCCGCCGGCCGATGCGTGCGCGGCGACCGAGCGCTGCACGTGGCGCGGCCGGGTGATGCGCGGGCAGGTGCATGACGAGAACGCCTTCGCGCTCGGCGGGGCGGGCCATGCCGGGCTGTTCGGCACGATCGACGCGGTGCTCGATTTCGCGCGCGACGTGCTCGCCGGCGCGGGGCTGGCGGCGGAGACGATCGCGCTGATGCGCAGTCCGGTGCGGCCGACGCGCAGCCATGGCTGGCAGACACCGCATGCGGGCTGGTCTGGCGGCGATGACTGCAATGGCTCGGTGATCGGCCATACCGGCTTCACCGGCACGGGGCTGTGGCTCGATTTCGAGCGCGGGCGCGCCTGGTCGCTTCTGACCAATCGCGTGCACCCGTCGCGCCATGTCGAAACCGGCATCAACGCATTGCGCCGCAATGTCGGCGACATCGTCAACGCCAACTGAGGAGTGCGCGCCATGGAGGCCAGATGGGCCGTCGGGCTGATGACCGGAACCGTGCTGGACGGCAATATCGACGTCGCGCTGATACGCACCGATGGCGAACGGGTGGCCGCCTTTGGCGCCTACACGCTGGCGCCCTATCCGCAGTCGATCCGGGACCTGCTCGAGCGTACGCTCGACGCGGCGCGCGCCTGGAACTTCGAAGGTCCGGAGCCGGCGATCTTCGCCGAGGCCGAGCGCGCGCTGACCATCGCGCAGGCCGATGCGGTGGCGGCGCTGGTCGATGAGGCCGGGCTTGCGCTCACCGAGATCGCGGCGGTCGGCTTTCACGGCCAGACCGTGCTGCACCGGGCGCCCACCGCGGCGCGCAAGGGCGCGACGCGCCAGCTCGGCGACGGGGCGCTGATGGCCGAAAAGCTGGGCGTGCCTGTGGTCTTCGATTTCCGCAGCGTCGACATGGCGGCGGGCGGGCAGGGCGCGCCCTTGTCGGCGGCCTATCATGCCGCGCTGCTCGGCGCGCTTGGCGCCGGTCCGCAGACGGCGGTGCTCAATCTGGGCGGGGTCGCCAACGTCAGCTGGACCGACGGTGCCGGCCGGCTCATCGCCTTCGACACGGGTCCGGCCAACGCGCCGATCAACGACTGGGTCAAGGCGCAGGGGCTCGGACCGATGGACCATGACGGCGCGCTGGCGCGCGCGGGCACGGTCGACGAGGCACGGCTTGCCGAACTGCTCGACCATCCCTATCTCGCCGCGCCCTTTCCCAAGTCGCTCGACCGGTTCGATTTCGCCATGGGGATGGCCGAGGGCTGTTCGCCCGAGGACGGGGCGGCCTTGCTGACCGCGTTTTCGGCGGCCGCCGTCGGCAAGGGGCTCGATCTTCTGCCCGTCCGGCCCAGCCGCCTGATCGTGTGCGGCGGCGGCCGGCGCAATCCGGCGCTGATGGCGGCGCTGGCGGTGCGCGCCAGCGTCGAGGCGGTGCCGGCCGAGGCCGTCGGCTGGCGGGGCGATGCCATCGAGGCGGAATGCTTTGCCTTCCTCGCCATGCGCCATCTCGCGGGCCTGCCATTGAGCTTTCCGGAGACGACGGGCGTGCCGGAGCCGCTGTGCGGCGGGCGCCTGGCTCAGCCCTGAGCGTCCGGCTGGCGCTGGCGCGTGGCGGCGAGGATGCAGCCGCCAATGATCAGACCGGCGCCGAACCAGACCGGCACGGTCGGCCATTCGGAAAAGAACACGTAGCCGAACAGCGCCGCCCAGACGAGCGAGAGATAGTCGACGAAGGAAAACAGCGAGGCCGGCAGCGCCTTGAGCGCACGGGTCAGCGCCAGCATGCCCACGGTGCCGAGCACGCCGATGCCGGTGACCGGCCACCACTGGGCGCCCTGGGGCATGGCCATGCCAGGCAGGGCGAAGGGCGCCATGATCGCGGCGACCAGCACGGCCTGGCCGAAGCCGATGGCGATCGCGCCTTCCTGGGCGGCATGCAGCTTCAACAGAATGATCATGACCGCATAGGTCACCGGCGCGAGAAGCGCGGCGGCCCAGGCGAGCGGGTCGCCGCCGGCGGCCAGCGGCGAATTGGCCGATCCCAGCACGATCGTCAGCGCGCCCGAAAGCGCAAGGATCAGCGCCGCCGTCAGCGATCTGTTCCAGGCTTCGCCGAGCGCGAACACGCCCAGCAGGGCGATATAGACCGGGCCGGTCATGGCGATGGCGGTCGCGGTGGCCAGCGGCAGCCGCGATATGGCGAAGAAGAACAGGAAGCCGGTCAGCGCGATGAAGACCGCGCGCAAGGCGGCCGTGGCGAAGAAGTGTCGCTGCGGCCAGCGCCGGCCGGTCAGCGCGATCACGCCGGCAAGCGCGACCGCCGGACCGAGATAGCGCAGGAACAGGATCTCGTCGGTGGCGAAGTCGGCCGAAAGATATTTGGCGACCGCGTCCATGCCCGTCAGCGCGGCAAGGCCGAAGATCGCCAGCGCCAGGGCGGGCAGGATTTGCGTGTTCATCGCGGCAACTACCACGCCTGCGTTGCGCCCAAGTCAAGCGCGGTCGAGGTTCGATCAGTCCATCAGCGCGTCGGGACCTGCGCCACAGACCAGTGCGCAGGCGACCGCATCGGGCGGAAGCGCGACCTTGCCGGTGCGCAGCGCGGCGACGGCGGCGGCGCCGCTGAGATCGGCGGCGAGGCCCATCTCGAACCACAGCCACTTCGCCGCGTCGAGCATCTCGGCGTCCTCGAGCAGAACGATCTCGTCGATCAGGGGGCGGGCGCGTTCGAAGAGCGCTTCGTCCGTCTTCGCGCAGGCCATGGTGGCGACGCGCGTCGTCACGGCATCGAGCGCGACCACGCCGCCGGCGGCGACGGAGGCGTGAAAGGTCGGCGCGCCGACCGGCTCGATGCCGATGATGCGGATATCGGGCTTGAGCGCCTTGAGCGCCACCGACATGCCGGTGATCAGACCGCCACCGCCAATGGCGATCAGCACCGTGTCGAGACCGGGGTTCTGGTCGAGGATCTCCAGCGCCAGCGTGCCCTGGCCGGCGACCACGAGCGGGTCGGCGAAGGGATGGAAATAGGCCGCGCCGTGCCGGTCCGCGAAGGCAAGCGCATGCTCGTTGGTCTCGTTCCACACCGAGCCGATCACGGTGACGTCGGCGCCAAGCGCGTTGAGTTTGTCGACCTTGGCCTGCGTGGTGCTGGTGGTGACGAAAATCGTCGCGGACGCGCCGATCGAGCGGGCCGCGCGGGCGACGGCCAGGCCGTGATTGCCGCCCGAAGCGGTGACGACGCCGGCCTTCAGCGCCTCGGGCGGCGTCGCCAGCAGCTTGTTGGTCGCCCCGCGCGCCTTGAACGAGCCGGACGCCTGCAGGCATTCTAGCTTGAGATGCAGCGCGGCACGGGTGGGCGGGGCCTCGAGCGCGGTGGCCGCCATCAGCGGCGTGCGCCGGACGTGGCCTGCGATGCGCTCGGCGGCGGTCTTGATGTCGTCAAGTTCGATCATTGCCTACTCCGTGGGCGAGGCGACGACCAGGCAGCAATTGCCCGGCCGGACGCGACCGAAATGGCGCCGGCCAAAGACGATGCCGTCGGCGCCGAAGGCCAGTTCGCGCGGCGGGCTCGCGGGGTCGGCGAGGGCGTGAACGCGGCCGGCCGGCTCGCCGGCGCGGACCGTCGCGCCAAGCTCGTGATACGGCTCGAACACGCCATGGCTGGGAGCGATAACATAAGAATGCGTGCCGGCAATGGCGTGAAGTTCGCCGCTTGCCGTCTGCGGCCGCTCGATCTGCCCTTCGGTGACGCCGAAATGGACCAGCAGGTTGCGCACGCCGCGCCGGCATACCCGCACCGCCTCGGGCGTGACGGTGCCGGCGCCGGCCATTTCGGTGCCGACCGTGACCAGCCCGGCGCGCACGGCCGAGGCGGTCGAGGTGCGCGGGTCGCCATAGTTGGAGATCACCACGTTCATCGGCGCACCGAAGGCCATGACCGCCTCGCGGTTCTTGCGCGCCAGTTCGGCATTCTCGGACGGCTCGACGATCGCGGCGGGCACGATGGCTAGCGACGAGCCGCCCGAATGCAGGTCGACGAAGGCATCGGCCATGGCAAACAGCGTGTCGTGGACAAAGGCGGTGATCTGCCGGGTCAGCGAGCCGAGCCGGTCGCCGGGGAACGTCCGGTTCATGTTGAGCCCGTCCACCGGCGAGACGCGCGAGGCGGCCTCGACCGCCGGCAGGTTGATCGCCGGAACGATGATCAGCCGGCCGCTGATCGTCGCCGGATCGAGATCGCGGATCAGTTCGCCAAGCACGATCGGCCCTTCGTATTCGTCGCCGTGATTGCCGCCCTGCAGGATGATCGTCGGCCCCGATCCGTTGGCGATGACGGTCAGCGGGATGGGCACGACGCCCCAGGCATCGTCATGCACCGAGTTGGGCAGGTTGAAGAAGCCGGTCTGCTTGCCGGGCCTGTCAAAATCGATGTCCGTCCAGCCGATATCGGTGCCCATGTCTGTCTCCGCCCTGCCAAGTCCCGGTTTTCCATATGAAATTGCCTGCCCGGATAAGCGATGCGACGGGCGTCCCTGTCAAGCCATGGGTCGGCGATGCCAGACTTGACAGCCTCCGGGCCGGATGCTTACTAACTAACCGTTTAGTTAATTAGGGAGGACACAGCGCATGCTGTCTCGCATTGGAGTTCTGGCGGCCGCCGCCGTCGCCCTGGTGGCGATGCCGCTGACCGCGAACGCGCAGGATTGGCAACCCGAAAGCCCGATCACGATCATCGTGCCGTGGGCTGCGGGCGGTTCGACCGACACGGTCACCCGCGTGCTGGCCGGCGAACTGACCGAGGCGCTCGGCCAGGACGTGGTCGTCATGAACCAGCCGGGGGCGGCCGGTTCGGTCGGCACGCGCTCGGTCTGGGAGTCCGATCGCGACGGGCTGACCATGGCCGCCGGCGCGGCCGGCGATCTTGGCGCCTATCCGGTGATCGGCACGCTGGACGCCACGCTCGACGATTGGCGGCTCTATCTGCATGTCGCCTATCCCGGCCTGATTTCCGTGCCCGCCGACAGCGAGTGGGACGATTTCGGCGAACTGCTGGAGGCGCTCAAGACCGCCGAAGAGCCGATCACCGTCTCCTCGGCCGGTCTGACCTCGGCAACGGCCGTCAACATGCAGGCGATCGACGCGGTGGCCGACATCAACTACCGGCAGATCGTCTATGAGGGCGGCAATCCGGCGGTGATCTCGACGGTCGCCGGCGAAACCCAGATGACGGCCGCCACGGCGACCGAGCAGGTCGACATGATCCGCGCCGGCCGCCTGCGGCCGCTCGCCGCCGTCGCAGGCACGGCGCTCGAGATCGACGGCTATGACGGCACCATCCCGCCGATCACCGACTGGCTTCCGGAGATCCGCACCGCGCCGAACTATTTCGGCGTCTTCGTTCCGGCCGACACGCCCGAGAACATCCTGAACACGCTCGATGCGGTCTGGGAGAACGAGATCGCCGATTCCGAGGCGCTGCGGAAGTTCGCCGCCGAGCGCGCGGCCATCTTCGATCCCTCCTATGGCCAGGAAGCCGCCGAGAAGGCCATGCCCTTCCTGAGCATCAATGCCTGGCAGCAATACGAGGCGCAGACCGCGCCCAACAGCCCGGCCGATTTCGGCATCCCGCGGCCCGAATAAGGTCGCGGACCTCCCGGAACGGCGGCTGACGCGGTCAGCCGCCGTTTTCCACTTGGTTCCCCCGCAACGCCAGGTCGGGTAGATCTGACGCCATGGAAGGCTTGTCCCAATTTGCCGGCGCGATCGCCCAGATCGCGCTTTCGGGCCAGATCGTGCACGTGGCCTGGGCGACGCTGCTGGGCATCGTCGTCGGCATGATCCCGGGGCTGACGGCGACGCTCGGCGTGGCGCTGGTGGCGACACTGACCTTCACCATGCCGGCCCAGTCGGCGATCCTGATCCTGGTGTGCGTGTACATCGGCGCCATCTACGGCGGCAGCCGCTCGGCGATCCTGCTCAACATTCCCGGCACGCCGGCCAATGCGGCGACGGCGCTCGACGGCCATCCGCTGGCCGTCTCCGGACGCGCCGGCGAAGCCATGGCGGTGGCGACGACCGGTTCGTTCCTGGGCACCATGGCGGGCATGGTCGGGCTTGCCATGATCGCGCCGGTGCTGGCCGAGTTCGCGCTCGAATTCACCTCCTTCGAGTTCTTCTGGCTGGCGATCTTCGGCATCACGCTGTGCGGCCAGCTGACCGCGCTCGACGATCCGCTCAAGGGCTGGATCGCCGGCTTCTTCGGCCTGTTCATCGCCATGGTCGGCCAGGAGAGCATCCACGCCTATTCGCGTTTCACCTATGGCTATCGGGACCTTGAGGGCGGATTCGGCCTGCTGCCGGTGCTGGTGGGCGCGTTCGGCTGCGCCGAGGTGATCTCGGTCATGCGCCAGCCGGCGGGCGAGGTGGTGCGGGCCAATGCGCAGTCGGTGCTGCGCGGCGTGGGCAATGGCGTGCGCTCGGTGCGCACCTGGCTGCGCTCGGGGCTGATCGGCACGTTCATGGGCGTGGTGCCGGGCGTCGGCGAGGACATGGGGTCCTGGGTGTCCTACGCGGCGGCCCGGCGCGCCGCCCGCGAGCAGGGGCAATACGGCCGCGGCTCGGTGGAAGGGCTGCTCGCCGCCGAAACCGGCAACAGTGCCGCCGTGCCCGGCGCCCTCGTGCCGGTGCTGACGCTCGCCATACCCGGCTCGGCGCCGGCGGCGGTGCTGCTGGCCGCCATGGTGATCCACGGGCTGCGGCCGGGTCCGCTGATCATGATCACCCAGCCGGATTTCTTCTTTTCGATCGTCGCCATGGTGTTCTGGGCGAGCGTTGCGATCTTCGTGCTCGGCATCGCGCTCACGCGGCCGCTGCTGATGATCCTGCAGGTGCGGCGCGAATGGCTGCTCGGCGTCATCTTCGCGCTGTGCGCGGTGGGCGCCTTTGCCGTGGCCGGGCGCGTGTTCGATGTCTATGTGATGGTCGCCTTCGGCATATTGGGCTTCTTGATGCGCGAGGCGGGCTTTCCGGTCGCCCCGCTGATCCTGGGCGTCGTTCTGGGGCCGATCCTGGACGCCAACTTCCGGCGCAGCCTGTCGCTGAGCCAGGGCGACCCGATGGATTTCGTCTCGCGGCCGATCAGCGCGATCCTGGCCGGGCTGGTGCTGGTCGTCGTCATCGTCGGCCTTGCGCCGGTGCGGCGGGCGCTGGCGCGGCTGTTCCGGCGCGGGCAGGAGAAGGCCAATGCCTAGGCGCGTCCTGATCTGCGGCTACGGCGCGTTCGGCGCGCAGCATGCGGCCGCCTGGCGGGCGCTGGGCGCCGATATCGAACTCGGCATTGCCGAGCCGGGGGCAGGAGCGCGGGCGCGCGCGGCGGCCGACGGCATTGCCCAGGCCCGCATCGCCGCCGATCCGGTGGCCGCGATCGCCGGTGCCGACATCGTCGACATCGTCTCGCCGCCGGCGACCCATTTCGATCTCGCCATGGCCGCCCTCGACGCCGGCAAGCCGGTGCTGCTCGAAAAGCCGGCCGTCGCTTCGGTCGCCCAGGCGGACGCGCTGATGGCGCGGCTCGAGGACAGCGGCCTGCCGCTGCAGGTCGGGTTCATCCTGCGCATGCATCCGCTGGTCGCGCGGGCCCGGCAGATGCTCGCCGGCGGGGCCGTCGGGCGGCCGACCCTGATGGAGGGCCGCTTTGCCGGCTGGAAGCGGCGATTCCGCGCGGTCAGCCTTCTGGAAAATGACGGGCTGCACATCATCGATTTGATGCGCCTGTTCGCCGGCCGGCCAATTTCGCGGATCGGGGCACGCGCCATTGGGCGTTTCCGCGGCACCGGCTATGACGATCTGGCGCTCGATCTGACCTTCGGCGACGATCTTCCGGCGCGGCTGGGGCTGGGCATGCTGGCGCCCGGCGCCGCGGACGATCCGTTCGCGCCCGGCGCGCGCACCGACAAATATCTGCGTGTCGTCGGCGAAGCGGGCACGTTGACGCTCGACTTCAACGCCAACCGGCTCGAATTGCGGCCGGTCCGCTTCGAGGAGGACGAGGCGATCGTCCGCCCGCTGCCGGGCGAACCGGTGGTGGAGACCGTCGAGAATGTCACGCCGCAATCGCTGCTGGCGGCCGGCTTTGCGCGGTTCCTGGAGGCGGTCGACGGCCGAAGCCCGGTCATGGTGCCGCCGCGCTGGGCGGTTTGCGACCTCGCCCGGCTCGTCGAGGCGCTGCCGGCGGCCATCGACCGGGCGGCACTGGCCGAAATCGAGATCGCGCGCGGAGGGCGGGCCGCATGAGCGTCAGGCGCGTGGATGCCATTGCGGGCCTGGTGGTCACCGTCTTCGGGGCGGCGGCGCTGACCGCCTCGTGGCGCATGCCGCGCTTTGCCGAGCGCAACATCGATCCGCTGACGGCGCCGGGCATCACGCCCGGACTGCTGTCGGCGATCATCTTGGTGCTCGGCATCGCGCTCATGCTGCGCGGCCTGCGCGGTGGCGGCGAGGATCGCAATCCGGGCATCGCCAACTGGGACCGCGCCTCGGCGCTGCGCACCGGCTTCACCATCGGCGCCATCGTGGTCTACGGCATCGGCCTTTTCGGACAGGTGCCCTTCGTCCCGGCGACCGCCGGGTTCATTTTCGTGTTCACCTTCATTGCCGAGTGGATGCGCACGGACCGCACCGCCTCGCTGGCGCGCACCGCGCTGGGCGCCGCGGTGCTGTCGGGCGTTGCAACCATCGCCATATGGGGGGTGTTCACCAAACTCTTTCTCGTCACGCTGCCGGGGTGAAAATGCGCATCACGCTTTGCAATGAAGTCATCGCCGATCTGGACATCGCCGACCAGTGCCGTTTCGCTGCCGCACTGGGCTATGACGGGCTGGAGATCGCGCCCTTCACGCTGTCGGACCAGCCGGCGACGGTGCGCGGCGACCGGGCGCGGCAGATTCGCGCCATGGCCGAAGACGCCGGCATCGCCATCACCGGGTTGCACTGGCTGATGAACGTGCCGGAAGGCATTTCGCTGACGAGCGACGACCCGGCGACGGGCAGCCGCACGCGCGATCACATGCTGGCAATGGTCGAATTGTGCCATCAGCTCGGCGGCTCGGTGATCGTTCACGGCTCGCCCGCACAGCGCGCCATTGCCCATGCCGAAAGCCGCGAACGCGCCGAGGAGGTCGCCGTGCGTCACCTGCAGGCGGCGGGCGCGGCGGCGCAGGCGGCCGGGCTGACCTATTGTCTGGAGCCGCTGTCGCCGGTGCTGACCGACTTCGTCAATTCGGTCGACGAGGCGCTCGCGCTGATCGCCCGCGCCGATACGGCCGGGCTCAGGACCATGCTCGACACCTCGGCGGCCTGGGGCGGGGAGGCCGACGAACCGCAGGCGGTGCTGGCGCGCCACCTGCCGGGCGGCATGATCGCCCATATCCACTTCAACGAGTCCAATCGGCGCGGGCCGGGCCAGGGCGAACACCGGTTCGCGCCGATCGTGCGCACGCTCGCCGATCACGGCTATGACGGGCTGATCGGAATCGAGCCCTTCGACTATCACCCGGACGGGCCGGCCTCGGCCGCCCGCGCGATCGGCTATGTGCGCGGTCTCATCGAGGCCGCAAAAGGAGACCATGCGTGACCCATCGCCTCAAGGTGCATGAAGGCCGGATCGGCATCGTCAATATCGATGCGCGCATGCCGTTCCGCTTCGGCGTGGTGACCATCGAGAAGGTCGCCAGCGCCACGCTGGCGCTCGACGTCAGCGTGAACGGCACCCGCCTGACCGGCTACGCCTCCGATCTTCTGGCCTACAAATGGTTCGACAAGCGCCCCGAAAAGACGCCGCAGGACAATGTCACCGACCTGATCGGCGTCTGCGGGGATGCCATCGCCGCGGCAAGCGCGATGCAGGCGGCGAACCCGTTCGAGAACTGGCGCGCGCTGGATGCCGAGATCCACGACCGTGCGATCGCCGCCGGCTTCAACCATCTGGGCGCGTCCTTCGGCGTTTCGATGGTCGAGCGGGCGATGATCGACGCGCTCGGCCGGGCGCTCGGAAAGCCCTTCTTCAACCTGGTTGTCGACAACGACCTGGCGCTGGCGCCCGAAACCGTGTTCGACGAACTGGCCGGCATGACGGTCGCCGAGGCGCTGCCCGCCGTGCCGGCCGCCGATATCGGTCTGCGGCACACGGTCGGGCTCGCCGATCCCATCTTCGCCGACGAGATCGCACCGGCCGACCGGCGCGGCGACGGCGCCCCCGAGACGCTCGAGGACTACATCGCGCACGACAATCTGTCCTATCTGAAGGTCAAGATCGGCGGCACGCTGGAGGAAGACCGCGAGCGGCTGGCGCGGATGAGCCGGCTGATCGAGGCGACCGGCCGCGACATCGCGATCACGCTCGACGGCAACGAGCAGTTCGCCGATATCGATGCGTTCGCCGGCTATCTGGAGACGATCCGCGCGAGCGAGGCCGTAGCGCGCCTGCTGGGCCGGACGCTGTTCATCGAACAGCCCGTCACGCGCGATGCGGCGATGGCCGGCCCGATCGACGCGGCCGCGCTTGCGACCATCGGCCTGCCCATGCTGATCGACGAGGCCGATGGCTGGACGACGGCCTTCCACGAGGCGATGGCGCTGGGCTATCGCGGCGTCAGCCACAAGAACTGCAAGGGCGTCATCCACTCGCTGCTCAACGCCATGCTGATCGCGCGGCGCAACAGCGAGGCGGGGGCGGGGCACTACTTCCAGTCCGCCGAGGATCTGAGCTGCCTGCCGATCGTCTCGCTCAACGCCGATCTCGCCGTGGTGGCGACACTCGGCATCGGCCATGTCGAGCGCAACGGCCATCACTATTTCGGCGGTCTGGGCCATCTGACGCCGGCCGAGATCGAGTGCGCGGTCGGCCATCACGCCGACCTCTACCGCTCCGAAGCGGATGGTGCGCGGCTGGTCACCGAGACCGGCCGGCTGCACATCGCCTCGCTGCAGGTGCCGGGGCTGGGCACGGCGTGTGCGCCCGACCTCGACGCCATGACGCCGGCGGCGCAATGGGACCCGGCGACGCTCGCCGCGCGGGCCGACTGACGGAAACGACAAGAACAAGGACCTTCACCATGACAACGCAAGTGCCCCCGGCCATCGAAGACGAGGCGATGCTCGACGACATGCTGTCGCAGCCCAGCGACGCGCTGGTCGAGACCCTCGCCCGGCTCGAGGGCGACATCACGATCCTGGGCGTGGGCGGCAAGATGGGACCCACACTGGCGCGCATGGCCAAGCGCGCGGCGCCGGACAAGCGGGTCATCGGCGTCGCGCGGTTTTCCGATGCGGCGCTGCGCGACCGTCTCGAGGGTTGGGGCATCGAGACCGTCGCCTGCGACCTGCTCGACCGTTCGGCGGTCGAGGGGCTCGAAAAGACCGCCAATGCGGTGTTCATGGCCGGCCGCAAGTTCGGCTCGGAAGGCAACCAGCCGCTGACCTGGGCGATGAATTCGCATGTGCCCGCCATCGTCGCCGAGGCCTTCCGCGACAGCCGCATCGCCGTGTTCTCGACAGCGTGCGTCTATGCCTTCGCCGATGTGCACGGACCCGGCGCACGCGAGGGCGACCCGCTCACGCCGCCGGGCGAGTACGCCAATTCCTGCATCGGGCGCGAGCGCATGTTCGAGCATTTCTCCAATGTGCACGGCACCAGGCTTGCGCTGATCCGGCTGTCCTATGCGATCGACCTGCGCTACGGCGTCCTGCACGATATCGCCCGCGCGGTGCTCGACGGCGAGCCGGTGCCGCTGGCGAGCGGGCACTGCAACGTGATCTGGCAGCGCGATGCCAACGACATCGCCCTGCGCACGCTGGCGCACGCCGATCACCCCGCATTCGTGCTCAACCTGTCGGGACCGGAGCTGGCCTCGGTGCGGCAGATTGCGCTGCGCTTTGGCGACCTGTTCGGCAAGGACGTGACGTTCGAGGGGGCCGAACAGGACGAAGCGTGGATCGTCGACACCGGCAGGCAGCAGCGCCTGTTCGGCTATCCGACCGTGCCGCTGCCGGTGCTGGTCGACTGGACGGCCGACTGGCTCAAGCGCGGCGGCAAGACGCTCGGCAAGCCGACGCGATTCGAGGTGCGCGATGGCACATACTGACGCGGCCGAGGGCGCGGTCGCGGCGACGGCGCCGCAGCGCGACGCCGTGGCCACCCGCCGGCGCATCCTGGACGCGGCCGAGGGGGAGTTCGCCGAAAAGGGGCTCGGCGGCACGCGCATCGCGGCGATCGCCGAACGCGCGGGCTGCAACAAGGCGCTCATCTATCATTACTTCGCCGGCAAGGACGAACTGTTCGCCGCCGTGCTCGAGCGCACCTATCACAGGATCCGCAGCGCCGAGCAGGCGCTCGACCTCGAGCACCTTCCGCCGGAGACGGCAATGCGCCGGCTGGTCGAATTCTCCTTCGACTACGTCCAGCGCAATCCCAGCTTCATCAAGCTGCTCAACGAGGAGAACCTGCACGGTGCCGTCCACCTCAGGGACACCGGCGACGCGCGCCGGCTGACCACGCCGCTGGTCGCGGTGATCCGGCGCATCCTGGACCGGGGCGAACGGCAGGGCGTGTTCCGCGCCGGCGTCGATCCGGTGCAGCTTTACATCACCATCGCCTCGGTCGCCTATTTCTTCACGGCCAACCGGGCGACCCTTTCGGAAATCTTCGACCTGCCGCGAACGCCCGATGTCGCACGCGCCCGGCGCGGGCACATCGTCGAGGTCGTTCTGGGCTATCTGCGGCCCGGGGCAGGCGATCGGGAGACGCTATCGTGACGGCCAAGCCAGACCTTGCCTCGACACCGTATCAGGCGCTGCGGCGCGGCGGTGTCATTCCGGCCCATCCGCTCGCGCTCGACGCGGGGCGCAGGCTCGACGAGCGGCGCCAGCGCGCCCTGTCGCGCTACTATCTCGATGCCGGCGCGATCGGGCTCGCGGTGGGCGTGCACACCACGCAGTTCGAAATCCGCCAGCACGGCCTTTTCGAGCCGGTGCTGGCGCTGGCCGCCGAGGAAGCGGCGGCGCGGGCCTGCGAGCCGGTGATGGTCGCCGGGGCGGTGGGCGATACCGCCAATGCGGTGCGCGAAGCACAGATCGCCCGCGCCCACGGCTATCACGCGGTGCTGCTGAGCCTGGCCGCGCTCAAGGACCGCTCCGAAGCCGAACTGGTCGCCCATTGCCGCGCGGTCGCCGAGGTGCTGCCGCTGGTCGGCTTCTACTTGCAGGAGGCGGTGGGCGGCCAGCGCCTGTCGCACCGCTTCTGGAAGGACTTCGCGGGCATCGAGAACGTCGTGGCGATCAAGATCGCGCCGTTCAACCGCTATCGCACGCTCGATGTGGTGCGCGCGGTGATCGAGGCGCGGGCCGAGGACCGCATCACGCTTTATACCGGCAATGACGATCACATCGTCGCCGATCTGCTGACCCCGTTCACCTTCAGGCGCGAGGGCGTACCGGTGACCGTGCGGATCCGGGGCGGACTGCTCGGCCACTGGGCCGTGTGGACGAAGCGGGCGGTCGAACTGCTCGACGAGATCCACAACCGGCCCGAGGCGCGCTCGACGGATGCGTGGCTCGAGCTCGACGCGCGCGTGACCGACGCCAACGGCGTCCTGTTCGATGTCGCCAACGATTTCGCCGGCTGCATCGCCGCCATTCACGAGGTGCTGCGCCGGCAGGGACTGCTGGAGGGGACGTGGTGCCTCGATCCCAACGAGGCGATGGGGCCGGGACAGGCGGACGAACTCGACCGCATTTGCCGCGACTATCCCGAACTGACCGACGACGCATTCGTGCGCGCAAATCTCGAACGCTGGCTCGCCTGAACGCGCCGGCGGCGCCGGCGGCGCCGTCGCGACCGCCCGCGGTGCGCGATCGGCGGCGTCATGATTTCGAAGTTGACTAGTCAACTAGCGCAGTTTAGCGTCGCCGCATGGACCAGATGCCCCGCGCCCCACGCTACAGCCTGCTCGCCGAGGAGCTTCGCGGCCGAATCGAGAGCGGCGAATGGCAGGCCGGCGACCGGCTGCCCAGCGAGGCCGAACTCTCGGCCCGCAACGGGGTCAGTCGCGGCACGGTGGTGCGCGCCATCGGCCAGCTCGTCGACCAGGGTTTCGTGACCCGGCGCCAGGGGGCGGGCAGTTTCGTCGCCAGCCGCTCGCTGCACCGCAAGGCCGGGCAATTGCTGAGCTTTACCGAGACGGTTCGCAGGGACGGGCACGACACGCGCCAGACGCCGATCGAGTTTCGCCCCGCCAGTGCCGAAGAAGCGCGCCAGCTCGGCCTTTCCGTGCCGACCATGCTGCTTCGCCGGGTGCGCCATGTCGATGCCACCCCCTGCGCGGTGCACAATTCGCTGCTGCCGGTCTGGGTGTGCCACCGGGTGCCGGCGCTCGGCGCAAAGGGCGACGAACGCCTCGATGCGCCGGATTTTTCGCTCTATCGCGCCTTTGGCGAGGCGGGGCTGGGCATCTGCGAGGCGCGCGAGCGCGTCACGGCGCGGCTGGCCACCGCCCAGGAATGCGCGCTGCTCGACATTACGGCGCCGGCGGCGGTGATCGTCGTGCTGCGCATGAGCTATGCCGATGACGGCGAACTGATCGAGGCCGTCGAGGCCGTCTATCGCGCCGACTACTACACCTATGACGCCCATCTCGTGCGCGGTCATCGCGACGCCAGCAAGGGGCCGCGCCTGGCCGCATCGAGCGAAGGGTTCACGGCTTGACCATGTCACCGCAAAGGGGAGTGAAATGAAAACCTTGACTGCATTCGGCGCCGCCATGGCGCTGGCCGGCACAGCGCTCGCGCCGGTCGCCGCACAGGCCGAAACCGCGCCTGTCGCGCTGATCATCGCGCAGGGCGGGCTCGGCGACGGCTCGTGGAACGATACCGCCCATGCCGGCTATCAGGCGGCGATCGAAGCCACCGGGCTCGAGGGGCGGACGATCGAATCCAAGGATGTCGTCGCCCAGGGCGAGGAAATCATGCGCCGCGCCGCCGATGGCGGTTTCGGGCTGATCATCAGCCTTGAATGGATCCATGGCGAGCCCATGGAAAACCTCGCCCCCGACTATCCCGACGCCAACTGGGTGATCATGAACCAGACCCGGCAGGGCGAGAACATCGCCTCGGTCGTGTTCGGCGAGCATGAGGGCTCGTATCTCGCCGGTGCGCTGGCCGCGCAGGTGACCACCGACACCTCGATCGAGGGCATCAACGAGGACGCCGTGATCGGCGTGATCGGCGGGGTGAAGTCGCCGGGCATCGACAAGTTCATCTCCGGCTATATCGAGGGCGCGAAGGCCGTCGACCCCGATGTCGAGGTCAAGGTGGCCTATGCGGAATCCTTCGGCGATCCGGCCAAGGGCGAACAGCTCGCCCGGGCCATGTTCGACGAGGGCGCCGATATCGTCTACCAGGTCGCCGGCGGCACCGGCATCGGCATCATCGAGGCCGCCAAGGCCGAGGGCAGGTTCGCCATCGGCGTCGACACCGACCAGGATTCCATGGCGCCGGGCAACGTGCTGACCAGCGTGATCAAGCGCGTCGACGTCGCCGTGCAGTCGGTGATCGAGGACTATGCGGCCGGCGACTTTCCGGGCGGCGAAGTGCTCGATTTCGGGCTTGCCGAGAACGGCGTGGCGCTGACCGAGATGGAATACACGCGCGACATGATCCCGCAGGACTATCTGGACCGCATTGCCGAGATGCGCCAGCAGATCATCGATGGCGAGATCGAGGTCTGGGACGTCTCCACGCAGGGCTATCCGACGTTCTTCCAGTAAACCGCGGCCGTCGCGGGCGCCCGCCGGCCACCGCCACGAGAGACGGCGTGACCCATCCAGTCCACAAAGCTGCCGGCGTCGACGGCGTGGCGATCCGGCTCGGTGCGCAGGGCGTTTCCAGGCGCTATGGCGCCGTGCTGGCCAATCGCGACATCACGCTGGGCGTCGCGCCGGGCGAAATCCACGCCATCGTCGGCGAGAACGGGGCCGGAAAGTCGACCCTGATGCGCCTGTTGCAGGGGCTCGAACAGCCCGATACCGGCACCATCATCCACCAGGACGAACCGATCCGGCTGCGCGATCCGCAGCACGCGCTGGGGCTCGGCATCGGTATGGTGCATCAGGAATTCATGCTGGCGCCGGATCTGAGCCTGCTGGAGAATTTCGTGCTGGGCGACGAGCCGCCGCGCGGCGGCGGCGGGCCGCTGGCGCTGATCGACTGGGCGGCCGCGCGCGGGCAGGGCGCGCAAATGGCGGCGCGCGCCGGCATCGAGATCGACTGGGATCGCCGCGGCGGCGCCGCGCCGGTGCATGTGCGCCAATATGTGGAGATCTTCCGGCTGCTGCGGCGTGGCATGCGCACGGTGATCCTGGACGAGCCGACCGCCGTGCTGGCGCCGCAGCAGGTGGACGAGTTGTTCGTGCTGCTGCGCCAGTTGCGGGCCGAGGGCACCTCGATCGTCTTCATCAGCCACAAGCTGCACGAGGTGATGGCGCTCGCCGACCGGGTGACCGTGATGCGGCGCGGCGCGATCATCGCCTCGACGCCCGTCGCGCAGACCGATATCGACACGCTGACCGGGCACATCATCGGCGATGGCGGCGTGGTGCCGCATGCCGCGCGCACCGAGTTCGGCGCCGACGGGGACGGCGCGCCGCTGCTCTCGGTCACGGGGCTGTGCGCAATCTCGGTCGACCGGTCGCACCCGCTCTTCGATATCGACCTTGCCGTCCATCGCGGCGAGATCGTCGGCGTTGCCGGCGTTTCCGGCAATGGGCAGGACGAACTGGCCCAATGCCTGACAGGGCTGCGCGCGCCGGCCTCGGGCACGATCGGCCTTGCCGGCACGGACCTGACGGGAAAGGACAATGCCGCCTTCCGGCGCGCGGGCGTCGGCTTCGTCAGCCCCGATCGCGGCCATGAAGGGCTCGCCAGGTCGGCAACCATCGGCGACAACGTGATGGCGGCCAGCCAGCGCGCGCCGCAATACCGCGCCGGCCCGCTCATCGATCTGCGCGCCTTCGGCGCGGCCGCGCGCGAGCGGCTGGCCCGTCTCAATGTGCGTTACGGCCGGCTCGCCGACCCGGCGAGCAGCCTTTCGGGCGGCAATCAGCAGCGGGTCGTCTTCGCGCGCGAGATCGCCTCCGATCCGCGCCTGATGGTGATCGCCCAACCCACGCGCGGCGTCGATCTGGGCGGCATCGCCGCCATACACGGCATCATCCGCGACTATGCGCGCGATGGCGGCGCGGTGCTCGTCGTCTCCGAGGAGATCGACGAGCTGATCGCGCTGTGCCACCGCATCGTGGTGATGGCCGAGGGCCGGATCGTCGGCACGATCGATGCGGCCGAGGCGACGGCCGAGGCGATCGGCCGGCTGATGCTGCAGACCGATAGCGGCCGGGACGTGGCAGCCTAATGTTTGAGTCAAGCAGCATTTTTGAAGTTTGTCGCGTAGGGCGTCCGGTTGCTGACGATGGCCCAA
>NZ_JASHKB010000008.1 GCF_030732865.1 Roseitalea sp. MMSF_3546 | reverse complement strand
ACATCTTCGAACCAGAAGAATGCGCAAACTACTTCAAATCATCCGGTTACGAACCAGACTGATCGAAAACCGCTCTATGCCACTGTCTCAGAAGCCGGCACCACCTCAGACCGTCATCGGCCGAAACCCAGGCCGTTTGTTCAGCGAAACCATCACCGTCAACATCGAAGAAGGTGGTTGTCGTTGCGGCGTTGAACGTCGTTAACTCGATCCCATCTGAATCAAGGTCAAGTACGAGTGGCGAACCTTCGGTTTCGGCGTCGCCAAATGCAGATTCAGGCGCGTTGATCCAGTCCGGTTTTGGCTGCGGGAGCGGCGGGGTCTGCACCTGTGCCGGCAGAATGTTGCCCGATCCGGGCGATTCGTAGTCGTTCGGGCCGTCCAAGACCGGCTGATTAAGGCCGGCGCGATCAAGCGCGGTATCAACCGCGGAGTTGCTGTTGCGCTCGGGTAGATATGTCCAATTCTCCTGGTCAATGTCGTCCATGGCATCGACGATCGCCTGCCAGTCAGTTGAAAGATCGCTACCGGTCTTGATTGTTTCCGACGGGTCGTTGGGCGGGTCATCCCAATCCTTGGTGCCTTGGACATAGGCGCCGTATTCGGACGTAATTTTCACGAATTTGCCGTCAACAAGCCAATTCGGGCCACTGCGCGCATAAAATCGATCACCGTTGCTGTCGGTATAGATAATATATTTGTGATAATAGGGAGTTCTGTCTGTCGATTCTACATCAAGTAATTTATAGTATAATTTTATAGTTTCCATTGATTTTCTCCTATTTAGATTCCATCTTGAGAGGAAAAGGCCATGAAATGTATAATTTCATTGTCTTTTCTGTAAATTACGACCCGGTATGATTTCCACAATGCCAGAGGACGCTCTGAACCCTCGAACGTGATGGTGCGCCTGCCATCTTCGCGGCGCGCGATAAACACATCATCGTATTCTTGGTCTGTTGCTGGTTTCCTGATGGGTTGTTTGTTTTTCACGACCTCGAAGCCACTATCTTCAAGCAGACGCACAACGCTCGCGAAATCGGGGCTGCATTCGTTGACGTAAGCGCCGACAGGTTCAGTCACATTGTACCCAGAGTTTTCTTTCCTAGAGCCGAGAGTGTCCGCGTTCCTGAATATTTCCAGGAATCTGGCGCCTTCTTCGGTTCTTGGCGGTTGCAATTCGTTGCGCCATTGACCGCCATCTGCGGCAACACAAGCAGTTGATGCGATGAAGGTGAGAACGCAAATGAACATGGTCAGCAACGCAGGAAGTTGGGCAACAGTATTTGATCGGTTTCTTTTCATAAGTATTTTCTAATTTTCTTGATCATCGCATTCCAATGCGATATAAACATCATTTAATATTGTTTTCAACTATAAATATTGCAAAATATAGAGTTCGACTATTAGTTGAATTCATGCGAATAGGGAGATAGGAGAAGAAGAGCGAATGCTTGCGTGGCATGCCAAAGCACAGACGCGGAAGCTGGCCTGGGCTGATTGCCTCCGCCGCGTTCGCCGCCCTGCGGCGGCCCGGCACCGGCGATTGGTATTCGCAGCTCTCTATCCTGACGGAACGCCCGCGACCGGTGCGCCGGCAAGTCTGTCCGCAACGAGGTCGCCGACGAAGCGGGCGAACGGCACGATGTTTTGTGCAGCGCTGGCCTGTTCAAGGGTGTCCATGTAAGCATCGCGCTGCTCGACCGGCACGACGGTCCAGGGATAGCCGGCGGACGCCAGCATGACGTTCATCAGGAACCGGCCCATGCGGCCGTTGCCGTCCATATAGGGGTGAATATAGACGAAGATGAAATGCCCCAGCACGATCCGGACGGCCGGGTTGTCTTCCCCCTCCAGCATCTCGAAAAACACCGGCATCGCATCGCGCACAGCGGCGGGCGGTGGCGGCACATGCATCGAGCGGCGGATATAGACATTGCCGCTGCGGTAGCCCGCCAGATCGGAAGCCTTGACCAGCCCGGCCGCAACGCTTGGCGCGAACAGTTCGCGATACCATGAGCCGTGATCGCGGTCGGCAACAGCGCTCGGATTTTCGTGGTTCAGGATCGCGCGTATGCTGTTCTTGACCTGTTCAAAGGCCTGGTAGTAGCCGCGCGCAGCCATCGCATCGCGGTGATCACAGTCTTCCTTCTCCGCGTCCGGGTTCCAGCCACCGCTGCGGACCCGCTCGATCAGCGCCGGGCTGACGCGGTAGCCTTCGATTGACAGCGAATGATAGGCGTCGGCCACATAGGCGTCGTCCACGCGTTTGAGATAGGCATCGATGTCGTTGGGCAGGCCGGGCACCGGCGGGAAGTTGTCGATGACGGCTTCACGCATCGTCTGCCACATCAGCCTGATCCGTCCGGCATGGGGTGAGATTTCCCGGCGGGGCAGCGCGATATCGAAGCGGTTTTCAAACGGGTCGGTTTCGCGGACCTTGTACCCGGCCGCGTTCATCGCGCCGATGATGTCATCGGCGATCCGGTCGCGCCCGATATTGCGAAACGCCCCGGCCAGCCGCCCGGCGATGACGCTGTGCCCGCCTTCGAGCAACTGCGCGAGGATATCGGAGGCGTCCGTGAACGACGCCAGGGCCGTTCTGGCGTCCGTCGCCTGCTGAACGAAATAGCCCGCCGATATGTGGGCCAGCGCAGCCGCAGGTGTGTAAACGCGCAGACCGTCCATGGTCATGATGTCGCCGGCGCCGGGCATAGTGGCGCGCATGTCGAAGATCGACGTGCCGTGAAGCAGGGCGGTTGGCTTGTTGCTGCCCTTTGGCGCGCGCACGAGCAGTTGCGGCGGCACTGTGAGATTGCCGGCATGGAGCGATAGTGATTGCTCCGGGCCGATGCACCAGTCATCGCCAAAACGCGCGTTGAGATAGGCCGCGCAAAAGCGCCAGAAAGACGCGTACCAAGCTGTTGTCTCGCCGCGATCTTCGTTCGGGCTAGCGGGAATATACCAGCCTTTCATCACGTCTTTGAGGAACCCGTTTTTGACCAGGCGCTCCCGATGCGTCCGCGACAGATCGGCGGTGCGGATCGCCACGACGCCGCGATCCTGAAGCGCCTTGAGGGCTTCAAGCGAGTCTGCGAGTTTTTCCTGCGGCGTTGCCATGAGTTCCTGCGTTCGGGTTTTGCGTTTCACACTTGTTAGGTTCTGGCGCTACATCGACATTCGGCTTTGATGTTGCGCCATCTTTAGGTTATTATGTTTTATCATTTTTAGGTTATTATGTCGAGAAGTTTGTGAAATGATCCTATGCCTGGGATGGGGATCGCTCTGTTGGACCCGCGCACATTGCCGGTCCAGGCAGGAGGCTGGGAAACGGACGGCCCGGCACTGCCGGTTGAATTCACCCGCGTGTCACGGGACAAGCGCGTGACGCTAGCCATTACGCCCGGCGCACCTGAAACGGCTGTCCTATGGACGCCGCTTCAGCTTGATCGGCTGGATAACGCGATCTCGGCGCTGGCGGATCGGGAGAATATCAAGCCCAACAACACCCAATATTCTGTCGGCTACTGGAGCGCACAACGCGCCTCGCACCATGATCAGGTCACGACCATCGGAAGCTGGGCCGCTGACCGCGGCATTGAGGCCGTGGTCTGGACAGCCCTTAAGCCCCGTTTCATGGATGAGAGCGGCCGGATTCCCAACGTCGAGCAGGTAATCCAGTGCCTCGACGGCCTAAAGGGGGAGGTGCGAACCACAGCAGAGCAGTATGTGAGACGCGCGCCCTTGCAGATATCGACACGCTATCGCACTGTAATTGAACAAAGACTCGGCTGGACGCACCAGGAACAACAGGCATGATATTTGGCACGATTTTGGCACAGTTGGCAGCGACAAACAGCGATATCGAGCGACACAGGGCGACACTAAGTTATTGAAATATAACGAAATCGCTTATCGTCCGGAGGCTTTCATTGCCCTCCGATTGCGCTTGTCACAGCAACAACGACGCCCAACGAAAGGAGCTGGAAAATGGCCCGATCCGTCCTTGCCGCCATTGCGGTCGCGAGCGCCGCGACCGTCGCGAACCCCGCCTGGGCCCAGGACGCCGAGGACAGCGGCACGGTGCAGAACGAGACCGGCCTGCAAAACGAAACGATGACCGAAGGCACGGACGGCACCGCCTCCCACGCGGCCCTGTTGATCACGGCGGGCGCCGAACTGGACGGTGCGCTTATCGCCATCGCCGACCGCACGTTCGACCGTCCCGACGAAGCGATCGCTCACACCGAGGACGCGCTCGAGCATGTCGAACAGCTCAGCAGCGCGCTTCAGGCGCTCGCCGGCGACGGCACGGGCGTCGACGAGACGACCTATTCCGAGGCCGTCGAACTGGTGGGCGAGATCTATCAGCTTCTCGAGACGCAGAAACAGGCCCTGATGGACGGCGACCGCGACACTTACGGCACCGCCAGGATCGCCATCTATCAGCGTGTCTCCGCGCTTCCGGACACGGTGTTCACCGGTCCCGAAGGGCAGCCGGACAATCTGCGCTGAGCAGGCCGCGTGAGGCGAGACGCAGGGACGGCAAGAAAACCGGCCGCGTCATGGCGGCCGGCCCGGGTCAGCGTCGTTCGTCGGTGCGCGGCTTGAGGTTCTTTTCGGCACGTGCCTCGTCGATCTCGTGACGCTCGACATTCGTTTTCACCTGCTTTTTCTCGTCGCGGCGCGTGCGCATATAGGACGCAACGGCGAGCAGGATTCCGATCGTGAGGGTTGTGATGGCAAGAATGAATATCCAGCTCGGTTCGGGCATGAGGTTCTCCTTTCGCTTACCTTCACAGCCCAATGATGCAGGCACCCCTCGGTTCCTCTTGCCGGCCTGCGCCGTTTCCGCCCACCCTGGAGGCGCCCGTGGCGACCAGCGCTGACACCGACGACGAGTTGCGCTCGCTGACGGCGGTGCTCGACAGGGCCATGCGCGAGGCCGATCGCGATCAGGTTGCCGTGGGCAACATCGTCGATGCGTTCGGCAGGGCGAGCTTCGTGCCGCTCATTCTCGTTCCGGCGCTGGCCGTCGTCACGCCCCTGAGCGGCATTCCCGCGTTTTCGAGCTTTTGCGGCATCACCATCTTCCTGATCGCCTCGCAATGGTTCGTCGGACGCGACCATGTGTGGCTGCCGCAATGGATCATGCGCCGTCATGTCAGCGGCAAGCGGCTTGCCGACGCGTTGGAGACGATGCGTCCATGGGCCGCCCGGCTCGACCGGTTCACGCGCGAGCGGCTGCGCTTCCTGTTCCATCGGCCGTTCCGCTTCGTGCCGCCGCTGGCCTGCGCGCTGTTCGGCCTGATGATGCCGTTTCTGGAGCTGGTGCCATTTTCATCCTCGCTGCTCGGTGCGGCCGTGGCGCTTCTTTCCTTTTCGATGCTGACCCGCGACGGTCTTTTCGCGCTCATCGCGACATTGCCCGTCGTCGCGGCGGTCTGGGCGATCGTCTCGTTCCTGCTGTAACGCGCCGCGTTGCGCCCGCATGCCGGAACCAACCGGTCGGGCGGCGTGTTTCACGCTCGACAGATCCGCCATCACGCACGCGAGGAACCCGCCATGTCCGACCCGGCAAAGATTCCGCCCCAGGAACAGGACACCATGCCCGCCGACGAGCATGTCATGACCCCTGCGCCGGACTACGAACCACGCTATCCCGGGGTGGGCAAGCTCGAGGGCAAGGTGGCGCTTGTCACCGGCGGCGACAGCGGCATCGGCCGCGCCGTATCGGTCCTGTTCGCGCGCGAGGGGGCCAAGGTCGCCATCGTCTATCTGAACGAGGATCGAGACGCCGAGGATACCAAGACGCGTATCGAGGCCGAAGGAAGCCAAGCGCTGCTGCTGAGGGGCGACGTCGCCGACAAGTCCTTCGCGATCAGGGCGGTCGAGAGCGCGGTGAAAGCGTTCGGCGGTCTCGACATTCTCGTCAACAACGCCGCACAGCAGTATTTCGTGACCGACCTTACCGAGATTTCCGAGCAACAGCTGCGCCGCACGATGGACGTGAACGTTCTGGGCTATTTCTTCATGACCCAGGCCGCGCTTCCGCACCTTGGCGAGGGCGATGCGATCATCAACACCGCCTCGGTGAACGCGTTCAAGGGCAACCCGGTGCTCGTCGACTACACCGCCACGCGCGGTGCCGTCACGGCCTTCACGCGCTCCATGGCCACCCAGCTTCTCGAGCGCGGCATCCGCGTCAACTGCGTTGCGCCCGGCCCGATCTGGACGCCCTTCATCCCCGGTTCGATGCCCGCCGACAAGGTCGAGGGGTTCGGCCAGAACGCGCCGATGGGCCGCCCCGGCCAGCCCTGGGAAGTGGCGACCAGCTATCTGTTCCTGGCATGCAGCGACGCCTCCTATTTCACCGGTCAGACCCTGCACCCCAATGGCGGCAAGATCGTCGGCTCGTAAGCCCGCGCGGCCGGCGCGGCCGGCGATCGAGGGCGCCCGCGCCCCGTGCCGGACAAGCATGGCCGATCTGACACCCGCCGCCGGGTCTATGCAGACGCCCGCCGGCAAGCGGGCATCGGCGTTGCCGCGTGACACCAGTGGATTGCGGACCTGGGAGTTGGGCCGGTAGGATGGCACCTTTGCGACGGCGCGAAGGGGCGGCGGCGCACCAACGAGAAGACGCGACAATGGCCAAGAACCGGGACGATTCCAGCACGCGCGCGGCCGACCCCGCAGCGGCGGCCGATGCGCCGGCCGGCCTGCCCACGGCTGCGGCGCTGGGCAGCGTGCCGGGCGTGCGCTTCGATCCCGGCGCCGCCGAACCGGTCAGGACCGTGTTCGTGCACGGCCTTCTGGCGTCCACCTCGATGTGGAAGTCGGTGGCGGGCGGCCCCCTGGCAGCGAGTTCGGCGGCCCTGCCCCTGCCCGGCCATTATCCCTGGTCGCTCGACCCCGACGATACCGACCGCGCTTTCCGGGATCTGACCTTTCTTCACCTATACCGAGACTGGATCGACGCGGTGGCCGACGGTCCGGTGCACATGGTCGCCCATTCGGCCGGTTCGCTGGCCGCGGTCAAGTTCGCCGTGCTCTATCCCGAACACGTCAAGCACCTGACATTGCTGGGCACCTTTGCCGACGGGGCGGCGGCGATTTCCGCCAGCCCGATGGCGCGCACCGTGGTGCTGCCCATCATCGGCGGTGCGGTCTTCCAGCGCCTTTATGCGCTGTGGCTGCAGTCGATAAGCTGGTTCGACGCGGGACTCGCCACGGTCACCGACAGCGACAATGCCGTCAGCCAGGGCGAGTTGTCACGGGTCGAACGCTCGATGCTGGCCGATCTCAGGCGCAGCGACCCCGAATCGCTGCGGCGCGTGGTGCTGTGGCTGCAACGCACATCGGTCGCCGACGATCTTCCGAAGGTCGCCATGCCGGCCACGGTCTTCCTGTCAAAGGACGATCCGGTGGTCAGCCTCGAAAAGCAGATGGCGGTGGTGCGCGCGCTTCCCAATGCCAGCGCGGTCATGGCCAATGTCGGCCACCTGCCGATGTTCGAGTCGCCCGAACTGTTCCGGCTCCTGCTCGACACGCGGCCCGGCGATTCACGCCGTTGACGGGTCATTCGGGCATGGGCATGCCGGGCTGCGCCGCGACCGGTGCGGCCGTTGTCCTATTGGGCGGGGCGTTGCTTCCAGGTGTCCTCGTCCGGCAACACGATGCTGGAACGGTCGCCCTCGGCGGCCGCCTCGTCGCCGCCGCGGCGCCGCGTGGCGATCAGCAGCCCGAGCAGGCCATAGCTGTAGAACAGCATGTCGATACCGACGAACAGGCCCAGCACCCAGAACGAGGCGCCGGGCAGGCCCGTCAACAGCAATTTGCCCAGCACAAGCGAGGCGACCCCGCCCGCCAGCATCCAGCCCCAGCCGTCCTGCGGGCGCAACCTGAAGGCAAAATACGATTTCAGCACCCCGCTGACGATCAGATAGGCGGTCAGCAGCGTTGCCAGCGCGACGATGCCGGCCGCCGGAAACAGCACCAGCAGCGCACCGGTGAACACGCTCAACAGGCCCATCAGCCCCATGCCGACGGATCGGCCGATGCCGCCGGCGCGAAAGGCGGCGAACGCCTGCGTGATGCCCAGCGCGATCAGCACCGCCGCAAAGGCGATATTGGCGGCAAATGTCGCGATGAACGGCATGAGGGTCGCCAGTGTCCCGGCAATGATGCCGGCCACCGCCGTGAACCAGAACAGTCCGCGATGGCGGCTGACGTCGACCGTCCGCTCCAGGGGATCGGTGCGCGCGCTGTCGTTCATGGTTCGGCTCCGTGGCAGTGTCAGGCTCCTTCGGTCAACGAGGGCACATGCGCGCGCGTTCCGCTGCATCGCGCAAAAGCGGAACCGGGCCCGCCGAGCACGGTTTGTTCAATGACGATGGCGGGATGGACGAGGAGGGAATGAATGTACGACACCGTGATCGACGAACTGGCGACCGCACCGAGCCAGGCCTGGCCGGTGCTGTTTCTCAGGCTGGGCGGCGCGGTGCTGCTGTGCGGGCTGATCGGTTTCGAGCGCGAGAGCCAGGACCGCCCCGCCGGCCTGCGCACGCACATGCTCGTCGGGCTGGCCGCCACCGTTTACTGCCTGCTCATGCTCGAACTGCTCGGCCGGGCGGCCGAGTACCCCGACCCGGTGCGCGTCGACCCTGTGCGCATCATCGAGGCCGTCACGAGCGGTGTCGCGTTCCTTGCGGCGGGCATGATCATATTCGCGCGCGGCAAGGTGCGCGGCCTGACCACCGGCGCCAGCCTGTGGCTGACCGCCTCGGTCGGCCTGGCATGCGGGCTCGGTCTGTGGCCGATCGCCGCCATCACCACGGCCCTGTCCCTGATGATCATGCGGATCGTGCGGATCGCCGAAACCAAGGCCGGTTTCAAGAAGCAGCACCAGCCGCATGACCGGCCCTAGACCACATGTTCGCCTGAGATAGGGCGAACATGTGGTCTAGGGCCCGGCAAAGAAGGCGGCATGTCCCGGGCGGACAGGCGCATTCAAATCGCGATCGTTGCCACCGAACCGCCATCGACGCGATAGTTGGCGCCGACCACGAAGCTGGCCCGCTCCGAGCACAGAAACGCGATGGTCGCGGCCACTTCTTCGGGCCGGCCGCGACGCTTGAGTTCGAGATGGGGACGGTCGTGTTCGAGAAAGGTGTCGATGGCCTCCTCGCGCGAGACATTGTCGTCCTGCGCCTTGGACTCCATCATGCTTTCGGTCATCGGGGTCTCGATGAAGGCCGGCGAGACCGCGTTGACCAGCACGTTGTCCTTGGCATAGACGCGCGACAGCCCCTTCGAGAAATTCAGCAGCGCGGCCTTGGCGACGTTGTAGACCGCCTCCTCCCAATAGGGCTGCATGGCGTTCTCGCTGGTGACCACGACGCAGCGTCCCCAGCCGCGTTGCGCCATGGAAGGCAGGAAGACGCGCGCGGTGCGCACCACCGACATGAAGTCGTTTTCCCAGGCTTCCCGCCAGTCGGCGTCGCGCAATTCGAGCGGGTGCCCCCTGGCGCCGGTGACGCCGGCGGCGCACACGACGATGTCGGGCATGCGAAAGCGCTCGCGCACGGTCTGCGCCAGCCCGTTCACCTGGTCGGCGACGCAAAGATCGGCCTGCAGGCCGTGGGCAGCCTTGCCCAGACCCTGCTGGGCCCGCGAGACCGAATCGCCGTCGCGATCGACGATGATGACTTCCGCACCCTCGTCGACAAACAGCCTGGCCGTGGCCTGACCGGTGCCCGAAGCGCCGCCGGTCACGAGCGCCATCTTGCCCTTTATGCCCAGTTCCATGGCGACTGCCTTTCGGTGTGTTGCGGTTGCACGTTATCACCGACGAACGCCCGGCCATGGTGCCGGTTCCGTGCCGCAGCGCGGTACTGGCGCCCATGCCCGCCGCCGGCGCCGGCCTGCTGGCGGTCTCACGGACCGGATGTCTGGAAACCTGCGCCCGACCCGGCACGCAACGTGGCGAGGCGAGACCCGTTCCGGCGCTCCATGGCGCAGCGGCGTTTTGGCGCGCCGGCTGTCCGCTCTGGCGGGGTGCCGGAACCGGATCATCCGCCGTTCCGGGGCGGCTCGGCCGGCCGCCCGGCGGCGTCGTCGAGGCGGAAGTCGCCGCGCAGGCGCGGCAGAGACTGGGGGTATTCGGCCTGAAGCCAGGCCAGCAGCTTCTCGCGGATCTCGCAGCGCATGTCCCAGGACTGCGGCGCGGTGCGCGAACTCATCAGCCCGCGCAGGGTCATGGTGTCCTTGTCCATGTCCGTCACCTGCAGGACGACCGCCTGGCCGTCCCAATAGGGCGAGTTCTCGACCAGTTCGGTCATCTTCTTGCGCACGCGGTCGACCGGCACGGTGTAGTCGACATACCAGTGCACCGCGCCCAGGATCGAGGCGGTCTCGCGCGTCCAGTTCTGGAACGGCTCCTCGATGAAGCAGCTCAACGGCACGACCATGCGCCGCCAGTCCCAGAGCCGAACGACCACATAGGTTGCGAAGATCTCCTCGATCCAGCCCCACTCGCCCTCGACGATGACGACGTCCTCGAGCCGGATCGGCTGCGTGATGGCGATCTGGATGCCGGCGATGAGATTGGCCAGCACCGGCCGCGCCGCAAGACCCAGGATCAGACCGGCCGCACCCGCCGAGGCGAAGAGGCTGAGGCCATAGCGCTGCACGCTTTCAAAGGTCAGAAGCACCGCCCCGAGGGTCGCGATGACGACGATGATGTTGATCGTGCGCCGCAGGACGCGAACCTGGGTGACGTGCTTGCGCGCGGCCAGATTGTCTTCCGCATCGATCCTGAACCGGCGCACCGAACGCTCGGCGAACCGGTCCGTGACGATGATGACGGTCCAGCCGACGAGCACGATCAGGACGATCAGCGCACCATGCTGGATGGTCTCGTTCCACGCATAGGGCAGGTCGACGCGCGGCATGACCAGCACCAGCGCCAGCAGCACGAACGCCAGGCGCATGGGCCTGCGCGCCTTGCGCACCACCGACGACCACGATCCGGTCCTGCCGTCGGCCCAGCGCAGTGCGGCCCGGAAGACGATCCCGTGCGCGATGAGCCCCGCGGCCATCGTCGCCAGCACGATGACCAGAGGTGTCGCCGCCGCCGGCAGGTCTTCAAGGGCCCTGCCGAGCCGGTCAAGCAACTGTTCGAGCCCGCTCATGCACGCTCACCGCGGCCCTACCAGAACCAGATGACGAAGCCTGCCATGCAAGCGATCAGGATCCCGGAGAGCAGCGTCCGGTCGAGCCAGATGGGCCGCTCCCACTGCGTGAACACCTGCTTGGTTTCGGCTCCCGACCAGACGAGTTCGTCGACGCCCTCCTTGGTCTTGCGCCTGGTCATGGCGCTGATGCCCAGATGCGTGACAATGCCCAGCACCATCATGATCGAGCTCATGATCGTGTAGTGGATGGTCGGCAGGCCCCAGCTGTCCCACAGGCCCGTCACCTCCTTGAAGATGAACAGCGGGATGCCGACCACCAGGCCCAGCAGGATTGTCCAGAACGCGGCATTGCCGTTCAGCCAGCCGACAAACAGGCCGAGAAGGTAGACGACCACGATCGGTGGAACGACATAGGAAAGCGAGGACTGGAAGTAGGAGAAAAGGCTCTCGAAATTGCTGATCAGGGGCGCCATGACCGCCCCGATCACCATGGCCAGTCCGGTGATCACGCGGCCGATCTTGACCAGCGTCTCGTCGCTCAGGTCCGGCTTGAAGGGCTTGACGAAGTCGATCGTCACCAGCGTGCCGGCCGAATTGAGCGCCGAGTCGAGCGAGGACATGATCGCCGCGATCAGCGCGGCCATGATGAGGCCGCGCGCCGATCGGCATCAGATCGAAGGCGAGCATCGGAAAGGCCAGGTCGGGCGTTTCCAGGTCCGGATAGAGTTTGAGCGCGATCAGCCCGGGCAGGATCAGCAGGAAGATGTTGGGCAGCTTGAGAAAACCGGCGAAGATCGCGCCAAGCTGGCCTTCCTTCAGATTCTTGGCGCCAAGCGCGCGCTGGACGACGAACTGGTTGATCGAGAAGTAGTAAAAGCCCAGCAGGATCACGCCCCAGATGCCCATCCAAGGCAGGAAGTCGCTGTCCGCCGGCAGCACGAGCTGGGTCATCTCGTCGGGCGTGTCGATGAACAGCTCCTCCCAGCCGCCGATCCGGTCGAGGCCGATCCAGAACAGCACGGCCGCCCCGACGATCAGCAGGATCGCCTGCACGGTATCGGTGACGACCACGGCCGACAGCCCGCCGAGCACGGTATAAAGCCCGGCGACCAGCGCCAGCACCGCGACCGCGGTCCAAAGGTTGAGAAATCCGAACACATTGGCGACCACGAGCCCACCGGCATAAAGCGCGCCGGCCGTGTCGATGAAGATGATCGCCAGGATGGTGAACACCGAAAAGGCGCGCCGGGCGCGCACGTCATAGCGGTACTCGAGGAATTCGGGCACCGTCGAGACCTTGGCGCGCAGATAGGACGGCAGGATGAAGATGGCGAAAAGGATCAGCACCAGCGCGCCGGTCCATTCCCAGTTGTAGATGGCAATGCCGTTCTCATAGGCGCCGCCAAGCGTGCCGACGAAGCTCGAGCCGGACATGTTGGAGGCGTACAGCGAAAAGCCGATCAGATACCACGGTATGGTACGACCGGCGAGGAAGTACTCGTCGGCGCCGCCCTTGAGCTTGCGCGAAACATACACACCGTGCGCGATGATGCCGATGAAGTAGACGACCACGATCGCGTAATCGATCCAGTGCAGATCGAACCTGGCTTCTTCCATTTTTGCCTCCGGTCTTCAGCGCGCCGATCTGGGCGCGGTGGCCCAACGCCGGGGGTTGCGCACCGTTCCGGGACGGTTCGCTTCGCGCACGAAAAAGGGGCCGTGAAGGCCCCCAATTCTGTTTGATTCTGCAAAGGCTTAGCCTTCCCAGCGTTCCATCGTGTCGAGCTCTTCCTCGGTGGCGTTCACATAGACGTTGAGGCCACCCCAGGTCCCGTCGCGACGGATGTCGACCTGGTCGAACGGCATGGCCACCGGCTTTTCGCCGATCCCAAGGAAACCGCCGACATCGACGACGGCATGGGTGATCTCGCCTTCCTCGGTGATCACCAGTTCGCCGACATCGCCAACCCAGTCATTGTTGGCGCCGTAGACGCGGGCCCCTTCGAGGTCCTCCGCCGTCAGGTCGGCAATGTTGACCGGATCGAGCGTATCGGGATCGGGCGCGGGGCCGCGATCGGCGACCTGCTCGTCCTGGGTGAGCGGTTCACCGTCGACCATGCCATCGGTCTCGTCCTGGGCCATCTGCTCGTCGGTCATGTCCTGTTCGGTCATGCCCTCATCGGTCAGATCGGCTGTCTGTTCACCGCCGGTCATCTCGCCTTCGCCGAGCGTGTCGCCCTGGGTCCGTGCGTAGGTGTCCTGGGTGGAAAGCTCGGCATAGTCGGTTTCCGTGCCCTCGGGACCGATGTCTTCGGCGGTGTAGGCGACCTCGTCTTCCAGAAGCTGGCGTCCGCCCGTGTAGACGGCGAAGAACTCGCCTTCATCGTCTTCGTCGGGCACAAAGCGCAGATCGTCCATCTCGATGCGGACGCGCTTCTCGTTCATGCCCAGAAAGCCGCCGGCATCGATGACCACCGCGGAGATGTCGCCTTCCGGCGTGATCAGGATGTCGCTGATGTCGGCGACGTTTTCCCAATCATTGGGCGCTTCGGAAAGCGGGGTCTCGAACATCGTCCGGTCGACTTCGCCCTCGGGCGTGTAGACCGTCCGGCCCATCAGGTTCGAAACCATCAGCGTCATGTCGCCGGCCTGGTATTGCGCACCCTGCACCTGTTCGGCGCTGGCCTGGTTTCCGGCCATGTGCTGTTCGGCCATGGCGGGCATGGTCATGACGGCGACGATTGCAGTTGTCGCGAGCAAGCGTTTCATTTGTTCTGTCTCCTTTGGCAAGTACCAATTGTCGGGCTCGCGGCCCGGCTGCCAATCAAACGGTGCGTATCGAGATTGGTTGCGTTTGAGCGTTCAAAAATAGTGCAGCTTTGCTGCGGAACCCGGCGGCCCGACGGGCCGTTTACTGTGCCTGCCCCGACGTGGGCCGCCCGTTCAGGCGATGGACTGGACGATGATTGCGCCGGTGTAGACGGCAAGGATGCCGGCACTCTCGAACCCGATTCCACCCGGGCCTTGCCGTTCCCGGTAGATCAGCCCGAGCAGCAGGATCGTGGTCATCACCAGGCCCGTCGCCAACCAGAAATAGTCGTCGCGGGTCAGCGCGTGATAGATCGAGCCGTCGCGGTACCCGGCGTCGGACAATGTCAGGAACAGCGTGTCGAAGGTGTTGCCGCCGATGATGCCGCCGACGGCCAGTTGCAAGGCGCCGCGCCGCACCGCAGCCAGCGTGGTGACGAGTTCGGGCAGCGAGGTCACGACCGCCGTCATCAAAGCGCCGACCAGCGAGGCGGAAAGCTCGAACCGGTCGACCAGTTCGCTTGCCACCTGGGCGATCGTCCACCCGGCCACGCCCATGAAGCTCAACAGCACGGCAAACCGCGTGAACAGCGGCAGATTGCCGCGCGTGTCCTGCTGTTCCTCGTCGGGCGTGTCCTCCTGGGTCTGGCGCGTGCCGACCGGCCGCCACATCGGTTCGTCGCGCACGCGCTTGGAGGCGACCACGCCGGCGAGATAGACCACCACCAGAACCACCGATGCCGGATGCACACCCAAAATGGTGACTTCCGGGCCGGCATAGGCAAGAACCGGGATCGCCAGCAGCAGCGCGAGCAGGGCGCCCTGGAACACATTGGCCAGTTCGGCTGCGGCGTGCTCGAGATTGGCGCGCCGGTAGATCAGGTCGGCGAGCGCAAGAAAGGCGGTCTGTGCCGCGATGCCGCCGACGCCATTGGAAAAGGCCAGCGAGGCACGCCCGTCCAGCGCCGCGGTCAGCGAAACCACGGTGCCCGAAAGCGACGTCGAAGCGCCCAGCAGCACGCCGCCGACCAGCGCTTCGCCAAGGCCGGTGCGGTCGGCGATGCGGTCGGCAAGGCCGGTCATCTGGACGCCGCACGTCAGGATGACCAGGCCGGCCACAGCGAATATCGCCAGCAATATGGGGAGCGAGAGTTCTGTGAATGCCATGGGAAGGTTCCGGGTGCCCTTACAATGCGTGCGGGCAAGAATCGTTCAAACGGAACGTAGCGTCCGCCCGCCGCGTTCGCACCACGTGTGTGTTGTACCACAAGGGACCGGTCGCCCCGACCGGAAGGTGGCGTGACGGGCAAGGGTCAGGCAAGCGTCACCTGGTCGGCCCGGCCGATGGTGGTCGGCCGGACGCTGGCCGCCCACAGCATCGTCTTCCTTGGAGCCGTTGCGCCGCCGGCCCTGGTGGCGCTTGCCGATGGCGCCCACGACATGGCCCTGGCGCTCGCGCCCTCCGTCGCGCTCGGCCTTGCCGGCCATGCCGCCCACCGCCGGGTGCCGGAGCCCGACGACGTTCGCAAGATCGAGGCTGTCGCCACGTTCGTGGCGCTGTTCGTGCTGGTCAGCCTGTCGGCGGCGCCCGCCTTCCTGGCACTGGGCATGCCCTTTACCGATGCGGTGTTCGAAAGCGTCTCCGGCGTCACCTCGACCGGGCTGACCGTCGCCGCCGAAACCGAGCAATGGCCGTTTGCCGGCCATTTCCTGCGCGCCTGGCTGCAATGGTCGGGAGCCTTTGCGATCGCTGTCGCCGGCGTCGCGCTGATCCTGGGACCGGGCGGCGCCTCGCATGAAATGGGCGAGATCGGCATCAACGGACGCGATCTGATCGCCTCGACCCGGTTGCAGGCGCGCCAATTGCTGATCGCCTATTGCCTGATCACGATCGTCGCGCTCGCCGTGCTGGTCCCGATCATGCCCACGCGCTGGGAAGGCGTTGTGCTGGCATTGACGGCCGTGTCGACCGGGGGGTTCACGCCGCGGGCCGACAGCCTGGCCAGCTATTCCACATCTGCGCAGAACGCCGTTCTGGCGTTTTGCGTGTCGACGACCATGTCGCTGTATTTCTACGTTCTCGCCCGCCAGAGCGGCGTGCGCCAGGCATTGCGCAAGGCCAATTGCGGCGCCGTGCTCAAGGCGCTCGCCACCGGCGCCGCGCTGGCCGCCGCCCTCAAATTCGCCGTCGACGACTGGCGCACCGACCAGGTCCTGGAGACCACGCTGAACTTCGTCAGCGGTTTCACCACTGCGGGCTTTTCCGTTGCACCCGTGGCCGAGGCCGATGCCGTGCTCGCGCTGATCCTTGTGGGCATGCTCATCGGCGGCGGCATCGGCTCGACGGCCGGCGGCATCAAGCTCGACCGGGCGCTGACGCTGGCGCGCATGGTCAGGCTCAGCCTTGTGCGCCTGCGCGCGCCGCGCCGTGCGGTGACCCGCCTGATGGCCAACGGGCGCAGGGTCGCCGCCGACCGCATCATTGCCGTGGGCGCGATCATCGTCCTTTACGTGCTGACCGGTTTTCTTGCCTGGGTGGCGTTTCTCGCCGCCGGCTCGCCGCCGCTGGGATCGCTGTTCGACATCGTCTCGGCCCTGTCGACGGTGGGTCTGTCGAGCGGCGTGACCGGCCCCGACCTTGCCGACCCGCTCAAGCTGGTTCTGATCGTCGCCATGCTCGCCGGGCGCCTGGAGTTCCTGGCCCTGATCGTCGTCATCCTGCCCTCCACTTGGACAAACACGCTTCCGCAAAGGAGATAGCCATGCGCACTGTCATCGTCGGCGCCTCGCGGTTCGGCACCGCGACGGCCCAGGAACTGATCGAGGACGGCCACGAGGTCGTCATCGTCGATTCCGACGCGCACAAGCTCGAAGAGCTCGCCGACCGGCTGGACTGCGGTTTCATCGAGGGCGACGGCACGCTGCCGAGCGTGCTGCGCGATGCATTTGGCGACCACGCGGACGCGCTCGTGCTGCTGACCAATGAGGACGATGTCAACATCCTGGCCGCCGTCGTCGGCCGGTCGATCGGCTTTGAGCGGGTGATCCCGCAGATCGTCCGCGCCGAACTGCTGGCGGTCTGCGACGAACTGGAGCTCAAGGACGTCATCACGCCGCATTCGACCGTGGCGCGCTCCATCGTGCAGGCACTCAAGGACCAGTCCGACACGTCCGTCGATCTGCGCCTGCACAAGGGCATTCGCGTCGTCGGCTACGCGATCACCGCCGACCGGGACGGCAAGACCGTCGGCGAACTGGACCTGCCGGGCGACAGCCGGGTCATCGCCCGCGCCCATGGCGAGGAGGAGACGCTGGTCGACGACGACACCGAACTGAAGGAAGGCGACCATTTGATCATCGCCGTCGCTGCCGATGCGCTCGAGGATGTCGAGGCCGTGCTGGCGCCGAAAAAGCGGTAGGCTTGGAACCTGCGTTCGCTTCGCCGCGTTGGCCGCTCAAAGCGACAACCATTTCCATCGGGGTCCCAGCAGCATGAAGTTTTCCCGCCGGGCAGTTCTCGCCCATATCGGAGCCGCCGGGCTGTCGGCGGCCCTGCCCGTTCGCTCGCCCGCCCAGAACGCCTATGCCGATCTCGAGGGCAGACCCTGGTTCTTCTTCAATGACGAGCAGGCCCGTTTCGTCGCCGCCATGGTCGATATCTTCATTCCCGAGGATGAATTCCCCTCGGCCAGCCAGGCCGGCGTGGTCGACTTCATCGACCTGCAGCTCGCCGGCCCCTATGGCCGCGGCGAAGGGCTCTACCTGCAGGGGCCGTTTCCCGAGAGCACGCTGCCGACCCAGGGATATCAGCTTCCCTATCCGCCCGCCGAGCTGGTCAGCCGCGGCATCGAGGAGGTCGAGGGCGGCCAGGACGGCATCCGGCTGGTCGACCGCGACCTCGCCGGGCGCGAGGCATTCGTCGGCGCCCTGTCTGGCACGCAACAAAGCCCGGTCGCCGGCGGCTTCTTCGACGAGATGCTCAAGCTGGCCAATTGGGGCTATTTCGCCGACCCGATCTATGACGGCAATCGCGACTATGCCGGCTGGCGCATGGTCGGATTCCCCGGCGCGCACGCCTACTATCTGAGCTTTGTCGACAAGCACAACGTGCCCTACCCGGTCGACCCCAAGGGCATTGCCCATGTGCCCGGCGAGGGCCCGGCCGAATTTCTCGAAACCAGATCAAGGGAGGGCTGAATGGCCGCGCGCACCCTGCCGAAGACCGATGTGGTCATCATCGGCGGCGGCTGGACCGGACTGGCCGCCGCCTACGAACTCGCCAATAACGGCCAGCGTTGCGTGGTGCTCGAACGCGGACGCTATCGCCACGATGCCACCTATTTCGCCGGCCCCGGAGAGCACGACGATCTCAAATACGCCCACCAGTACGAGCACATGATGGATGTCAGCACCCAGACGCTGACCTTCCGGAACACGCCCGAACAGACGGCCCTGCCCATGCGCCGGCTCGGCTCCTTCCTGCCCGGCCAGGGTCTCGGCGGCGCAGGCATCCACTGGAACGGCCAGAACTGGCGTCCGCTGCCGCAGGACCTTCAAATGCGCAGCTTCTATGTCGACCGATATGGCGAGCAGTTCCTGTCCGATGACGACATCACCGTCCAGGACTGGGGCGTGACCTATGAAGAGCTCGAGCCGCATCTGGACTTCTTCGAAAGGGTGGCCGGCATCGGTGGCGCGGCCGGCAATGTCGGCGGCGAGATCCGTGAGGGCGGCAACCCGTTCGAAGGACCGCGCTCGCGGGACTATCCGAACCCGCCGATGAAGCAGCCGATCGCTACGACCCTGTTCGCCCAGGGCGCCGCGCAACTCGGCTACAACCCGTTTCCGATTCCCTCGGCGAACCTGACCGCGGCCTATGAGAATCCCTATGGCGCGCAATTGCACCCTTGCACCTATTGCGGCTTCTGCGAGCGCTTCGGCTGCGGCTATTACGCCAAGGCCGATCCGATCATCTGCATCTACGACCGGCTTGTCGGCCACGACAATTTCGAGATCCGCTTCAACGCCTATGTGATGCGGGTGGACAAGTCCAGCGACGGCAAGACCGCCACCGGCGTGACCTATGTCGACGAGGACGGTCAGGAGGTCTTCCAGCCCGCCGATATCGTGTGCATGTGCGCCTATTCGCTGTGGAACGTGCACCTCATGCTCGTATCCGGGCTGGGCGAGCCGTACGATTTCCGCAACCGCACCGGCACCGTCGGGCGCAACTACGCCTATCAGACGCTCGCGGCGGCGACGGTGTTCTTCGAAAAGGACATCCTGACCAATCCGTTCATGGGCGCCGGCGCGCTCGGAATGGCGATCGACGATTTCAACACCGGCAATTTCGACCAGGGCGACCTTGGCTTTGTCGGCGGCGGCTATATCGGCTCGACCCAGACCAATGGCCGGCCGATCGCCTATCAGCCGACCCCGGCCGGCACCCCCGGCTTCGGCCTGGAATGGAAGCGCGCCGTGCGCGACAACTACAACCATTCGGGCGGCGTGCTGCTGCACGGCTCGTCGGTCGCCTCGCCGTCGAACTTCCTCGACCTCGATCCGACCTACACCGACGTCTTCGGTCGGCCGCTGCTGCGAATGACGTTCGACTTTCCCGAAAACGACCGCCGCATGGCCGCCTACGGGCTCGAGCGTGTCGTCGAGATCGTGGAGGCGATGGACAGCGTTGTCAGCTACGCGACCGTCAACCGTGCCGGGCCCGAACAGAACTACTCCGTCGTGCCCTACCAGACCACGCACAACACCGGCGGCGCGGTGATCGGCACCGATCCCGGCACCAGCGTTGTCAACCGCTACGGACAGATGTGGGACTACCACAACGTGTTCGTGTTCGGTGCATGCCTGTTCCCGCAGAACCTCGGCTACAACCCGACAGGACCGCTCATGGGGCTCGCCTACTGGACGCTCGAGCACATGAAGAACGCCTACATCCCGAACCCGCGTCCGCTGATGGACGCGTAAGGAGCCGATCATGACGATCCTGATCCGGACACTCATCGCCACCGCCGCCAGCGCCGCGATCGGCCTGGTCGTGGTCGCCGAGGCCCAGAACTTTCAGGACGCACCGAGCGTTCAATCGCTTGAGGCGCGGCTTGACAACGATGCGCGCCTGTTCGGCGCGGCCGTCGATGTCGAGGTCGACGACGACCTTCTGGAGGCCGGCCGGCTCGTCGCCATGGGCGGGGCGGAAAACGGCGGCTCGGGCATGGCCTGCATCACCTGCCACGGAGCGCAGGGCGAAGGCGACGGCTCGGGCGCCTTTCCGCGCCTGACGAGCCTGCCGGCCTGGTACATGTACAAGCAGTTGATCGACTATGCCTCCGGCGACCGGCCCAATCGCGTCATGAGCCGCATTGCCAGCCGGCTCACCGAATACGAAATGGAGGCGGTCAGCGCCTATTACTCGGTTCTGCGCTCGCCCCGGGAGCCCGTCATCGGCGAGGTCGATGGCGAGCTGCTGCAATGGGGCGCCCAGCTCGGCGCGGTGGGATCGGCCGAACGGGGCATTCCTGCCTGCGTGAACTGCCATGGACCCAATGGCAGCGGTCTGGCCCCGTCCGTGCCCTATCTGGCCGGCCAGTACGCCCGTTACATGGAGTATCAGCTCCAGCTCTGGAAGGAGGGCGTGCGCGACAATGATCCTCTTAACGTCATGTCCACGATCGCGCAGAAGATGACCGAATACGACATGCGCGCCGTCAGCGAATACTACGCCCGTGTGCGCGCCGAGCGCATTCAGGATGATGGCGTGGCCGTCGTCCCGGAGTGATCCGCCGTGAGCGCCTCTGCCCGCGATACGCCAGGGCACGGCCGCCGGTCGCTCCGGCTTTGGGCCGTCATCGTCCCGGCCGCGCTCGCCATTGCGGCAGTGGTCTCGCTGTGGGCTCTGACCGATCCGGACGATGACCCGCTGCGGCCGCTGCTCGAGCCGGCCTACGACAGGGTTGCGGACTGGATCGTCCGGTCCTGGCCGGTCACGCCGACGCAGACCAATTGGGAAGCCCAGAGCATGGACATACGCGGTGCCGATCCCGAAATCGGCCGCCAGACGATCGTGGTCAGCGGCTGCGGGTCGTGTCACACCATCCCCGGCGTGGCCAACGCAAACGGCAGTGTCGGGCCGAACCTGACCGATTTCGCCGAACGCGCCTATGTCGCCGGCATCCTGCCCAACCGCCCCGGCGACCTCACGCGCTGGCTCGTCAATCCGCCGGCCATCGCGCCCGATACCGCCATGCCCGATCTCGGCCTGAACGAGACCCAGGCCCGTCACATCGCCGCCTATCTGTACACGCTCGGTGACGTGCGATGAATGCCGAGCTTGGCGAATTCGGCGCGCAATCGGCGCTGCGCGCCTTTGGCCCGAATGCCGAGGCCGCGCTCCTGCTGACCGTTGTCATGAGCGTTGCCGGCATCGTCATCCTGGCCATCGTGATGGGGCTCGTCTGGCTTGCCGTCCGCCGCACCGGACGGCCCCGAAGCTGGTGGATCTGGGCCGGCGGCATCGTTTGGCCGCTGGCGACGATCCTGGTTCTGTTCGTCTTTTCCACGATCACCCTGCGCGCCATAGCCCGCACCGACGACACCGCGTTCGTCATCGAGGTGACCGGTCATCAGTACTGGTGGGATGTCGTCTACGATCCGGACGGGCGCGCGATCCGCGACGCCAACGAGATCTGGGTACCCGTTGGCGAGCCGGTGACGTTTCGGCTGGTCACCGACGACGTCATCCATTCGTTCTGGGTTCCGTCGCTGGCCGGCAAGATGGACATGATCCCCGGCCGGACCAACGCCTTCACCATGGTGGCTTCCGAGCCGGGCCGCTATCGCGGACAGTGCGCCGAATTCTGCGGCCTTTCCCATCCGCAGATGGCATTCGAGGTGGTTGCCGTGCCGCCGGACCGGTTCGCCGCGTTTCTCGATGAACTGCAGGGCGAGGCGCGCGATGCCGCCCGGCCCGAACTGCTTGCGGGCAAACAGGTCTTCCTGGAGGCCGGCTGCGCCGCCTGCCATCAGATCCGCGGCGTCGCCGAGGGCGCCATGGTCGGCCCCGACCTCACGCGGGTCGGCGGCCGGGCGGCGCTCGGCGCCGGCATGTGGCGCATGAACAAGGGCAATCTGGCCGGATGGATCGCCGATGTCGGCGACATGAAGCCCGGCGCGCAGATGCCCAACTACAACCATCTCAGCGGGCCGGATCTGCGCGCCCTCGCCGCCTATCTGGAGAGCCTGACATGAGTGCGACCGCCGAGCACCAGACCTATACCGGCGCGCTCAAGGGCGAACCGAACAAGAGCTTCGAGGAAATCTGGGCCCAGCCCCGGGGCATCCGCTCGCTGACCTCGGTGTCGCACCGGGTCGTGGGCAAGCGCTTCATCGTCACCGGGTTCATCTTCTTCCTGATCGCCGGGCTGCTGGCGCTCGGCGTGCGCACGCAGCTCATCGTGCCGGGCAACACCTTCCTCGACCTTCAGACCTACAACCAGTTCTTCACGATGCACGGAACATTGATGATGTTCCTGTTCGCGATTCCCATACTGGAAGGCTTCGGCGTCTACTTCCTGCCCCTGATGCTGGGCGCGCGCGACCTGATCTTCCCGCGCCTGGGAGCGTTCGGCTATTTCTGCTACCTGTTCGGCGGCATCATCGTGTTGTCGTCCTTTCTGTTCGATGCGGCGCCCGAGAGCGGCTGGTTCATGTATACCCCGCTCACGACAAAGGAGTACACGCCGGGCCTGTCCGCCGATTTCTGGCTGATCGGCATCACCTTTGCCGAGATCGCCTCGGTGACGGCGGCGGTCGAACTGATCGCCGCGATCCTGTGCGCCCGCGCGCCGGGCATGAGCCTGACGAAGATGCCGATCTTCGGCTGGTACATACTGATCACCGCCTTTATGATCGCGATCGGCTTTCCGCCGCTGATCATCGGCTCGGTCCTGCTGGAATCGCAAAGACTGCTCGGACTGCCGTTCTTCGACGCCGCATTCGGCGGCGACCCCCTGCTCTGGCAGCACCTGTTCTGGATCTTCGGCCATCCCGAGGTCTACATCATCTTCCTGCCCGCTGCGGGGTTCGTGTCGACCATGCTGCCGACATTCGTCGGCAAGCCGATCTTCGGCTACGGCTTCCTCGTGGCGGCGATCGTCACCATGGGTTTCATCAGCTTCGGGCTGTGGGCCCACCACATGTACGCCACCGGCATCTCGCCGGTCTCGCTGTCGCTGTTCTCGGCGGCCTCGACCATGGTGGCGATTCCGACGGGAATCCAGATTTTCTGCTTCATCGCGACCCTCGCCCAGGGCCGGCCCCGGTTCACCACGCCGATGCTGTTCGTCTTCGGCTTCCTGTTCATCTTCGTTTTGGGCGGGCTGACCGGAGTGATGCTCGCGTCCGTGCCGTTCAACTTCCAGGTCCACGACACCTATTTCGTCGTCGCCCACCTGCACTACGTGCTGATCGGCGGCATGGTGTTCCCGCTGTTTGGCGCCTTCTATTACTGGGTTCCCCACTTCACCGGCCGCATGATGTCCGAGACGCTCGGCAAATGGGTGTTCTGGCTGATGTTCATCGGTTTCAACACCACCTTCTTCCTCATGCACGTGACCGGATTGCGCGGCATGCCGCGACGCGTTGCGACCTATCCCGAAGACATCGGCTGGGACCGGCTGAACATGCTCTCCTCGATCGGCTCATACATCCTTGCCGCGGGCATCGCACTGTTCGTGATCGACTTCTTCCGCCACTTGCGCTCCGGTGAGCCCGCCGGCCGCAATCCGTGGGGCGCCGGCACCATGGAGTGGTTCTATCCGACGGTTGCCCCGGGCTACAATTTCCGCGCCATCCCACCCGTGCGCAGCCGCGAGCCGCTATGGGATCAACCCGAACTGAACGAGGATCCGGCCGCGGTCGGCGGCGTGCTGCGCGCCTATCCCGACCACCGCCGGGAGACCGTCGGCTGCGATCCGCTGTCGGGCGAGCCGCTTCACATCGCCCGCCTGCCGCATCCGACCTGGGTGCCCCTGTTCACCGCGTTCGCCATCGCGGTCATGTTCGGCTCGCTTCTGGTCAGCGCCTACTGGGTCACCGCCGGCGCCTTCGTGGCCATGATGGCCGGCTTCACCGCCTGGGCATGGGAGCCCTCCGACAGCGGCGTGACGCGCGATGCCGGGCTCGGCTATCGCCTTCCGGTCGACAAGGCCGACCGCCGCAGCCACACCTATATCGCCGTCATCGGCACGCTGTTGATCCTTGGCGCGCTCTACTTCTCGCTGGTGTTCGGGGTGCTCTATCTTTGGAACACCTTCCCCGACTTCGCCGCCCGGATTGCCAGGCCCGACCCGCTGATGGCCGGCGGCGCGATCGCGGCCGCGGTCCTGATGGCGGTCGGCGCCATGGCGGCAAAATGGCTGTCGATGCGCGACCGCTTCCTCACTGCCGCGCTGACGGGCGTGGTCACCGCCGCGCTGGGTGCGGCCACCGCCGGGCTGCTCTATCTGGCCATCGCCGACATCGACCGCAATGCGACCGCTCTGGGTGCAACGGCCTGGGCCATCGTCGCCTATGTCGGCGTGCTCATGTTCATTGCCATCTGGTGGGCGCTGTTCAACGCGCTGCGCAAACTCACGGGCCGCACCCGCCCCGGCCAGCACGTCGCCGATTTCAACTTCTCGCCGTTCGCAAAGGGCGTCGCGCTGTTTGCCGCCACGACCGGCGCATTGCTGCTCGCCGCCCAGGGAGCCCTGCCATGACCACTCGCAAGAACCAGGCCATCGCCCTGGCCGCGCCGATCACCATCTGGGCCGTTCACTTCATCGCGCTTTACGGGCTGATCTCGGCGAGTTGCGGCCCCCGCATGCTGATGCCCATCGCCGTCATGCAGATGACGACCTTCATCGTCACGGTCGTCGCGCTCATCGGCGCGGGCCTGCCGCTGATCCGCGTTCCCGTCCGCCATCAAGGCGACGATCTGGCGACCGCGATCCGCGTCTGCGCGCTGATCTCGGTCATCGCCATCATCGCCAACGCCCTGTCCTTTCCGTTCTTCTCAAGCTGCGGAGGATGACATGTTCACCCCCGATCCGGACTACGTACCCTTTTGCGGCATGCCGCCCTTGCCCGCCGAACTGATGGCACGCTGGACGCTCGATCCGGCGCTGCTTGCCGGGCTGGCGCTGGCCCTTGCCCTGGGCCTGTGGCGCGTGCCCGCTGGCGGCGGTGCCCGGGCGTCCTTCATCTCGGGCTGGGGCCTGACCGCGATCGCGTTCGTGTCTCCGATCTGCGCGCTGTCCATGGCCCTGTTTTCCGCCCGCGTCGGCCAGCATCTGCTGCTGACGCTCGTCGCCGCGCCCCTGATTGCCCATGCGCTCGACGGCCGGCGCGTCCCGCCGATGGGGGGGGCGATCGTCTTTTCGGGCTTCTTCTGGTTCTGGCACCTGCCGACACCCTATCAGACCACGCTGCAGAGCGATGCGATCTACTGGGCCATGCATCTGACGCTTCTCGGCTCGGCCATCGTGTTCTGGTCGGCCCTGTTCGGGCGCATGGACCGCCAACCGATAAGCGGCTTTCTCTCGGCCATCCTTGTCGGCGCCCAGATGTCGGCCCTGTCGGCCATTCTGGTGTTCTCGACCGGGCTGTGGCACGACTGGCACCGCGCCGTGACCGCGCCCTATGGCCTGAGCGCCATGGCCGACCAGGCGCTTGCCGGCGGGCTGATGTGGGTGTTCGGCTCGCTGCTCTTTGTCGGCGCCATCGGCCTGATGGTCGTCCGGCTCGTCGCACGCGCCGAAAGCAGGGCCGGCATCGGCCACGCCACCTCGCCGCGATAGAGAGCCGCTCAAGCCTGCCCCGTTTCGGTGCCGCGCCGGCGGCGCCGATTGACCGCGTTGCGCAGCCGCGCATAGATCGAGCAATAGGCCGGCATCAGCAGCATCTGGATGACGGTACCACCGAGGACGCCGAAGGCCAGCGAGACGGCTGTCGGAATGAGGAACTTCGCCTGCACGCTGGTCTCCTGGATCAGCGGAAAGATGCCGAGGAACGTCGTCAGCGTGGTCAGCAGGATCGGCCGGAAGCGTTCGACAGTGCTGTCGACGATCGCCGTGCGCCACTCAACGCCACGGCGCTCCTTTTCCAGGATGAAGTCGTTGATGAGCAGGCCGCCATTGACCAGTATGCCGGCGAGGCCGATGACGCCGAACAGGCTCAGCAGTGTCAGATTGAGCCCCAGAACGGCGTGTCCGACGAGCGCCCCGACAAGGCCGAACGGCACCACGCCGATCACCAGGATCGGGCGCACATAGGACTGGAACGCCAGCGCCAGGATGACATAGATGCCGAGCATGGCGAGCGCGAAATTGCGCGCCAGCGCCGGCGTCGTCCGTCCCTGCGCCTGCTGTTCGCCGCCCACCGATACGGTCAGCCCCTCGATCCGTTCGCGCAGGCCGGGCACGACGTTCTCCATCAGCCAGGCGGTTTCGGCGCCGCCGGTGGTGACCGTCTCGTTGACGTCGGCGGTCAGCGTGACGACCGTGCGGCCGCCGACCCGCGAGATCACCGATGGCGATTGCTGGAAGCTGAACCGGGCCAGGGTCGTCAGCGGGACGAAGTCCTCGCCGACCAGGACCCTTAGATCGTAAAGGTCGGCGACCGAATTGCGTTCGTCCTCGGGCAGGCGGACGCGGACTTCGACCTCCTCGCCTCCCTGCTGCAGGCTCGTCACCTGGGCGCCGTAGAGCGCGGCACGCAGCTGCCGGGCAAGCGCCGTCGTCGTCGCCCCGTAGACCTGCGCTTCCGGCCGCAGCTCCAGTTCGACTTCGCGTGCAGCCGTGAACCGGTCGTCGCTGATCGAAAGCACGCCGTCGCGCCCTTCCAGCGCCTCGCGCAGTCGCGCCACCGCGCGATCGCGGCCCTCCTGCGTTGCCGCCGACACCTGCAGGGCGATGACGCTGCCCACGCCGATCAGATTGCCGGAGAACTCCAGCGAGCGCGCGCCGACGACGTCCCCGACCTGCTGCTTCCAGGCCTCCTGGAAGGCGCCGGCGCCAAACGCCCGCTGGCTCGAATCGATCAGCTTGGTGGCGATGCTGGCGACGTTGGCGGCACCACCGCCGGCAATGCCCGGCCCGCCGCTGGCCGTCGAAAAGCCGATGGTGATCGTCACGCCTTCGACGATCCGTTCGGCCTCGATGTCGTGTTCGGCCGCCACGGCCCTGGCCGCAGCGGGCACCGCATCGGCAACCTGCTGCGCCCGCTCAAGCGTCACCGTCTCCGACACCCCTTCGGGCAGTTCGAGTTGGGCGGTGACGAAATTGCCCTCGATCGAGGGAAAGAACACGAACTTGACGATCCCACCCGACAACAGCCCGATCGAGCCGATCAGAAGCGCGATCGCGGTCGCCACGACGAACAGGGGTTGCCGCACCGAAAAGGCGATCGCCTTGCGCAGGCCGTTGTCGGCGAAGCGTTCGACCCGTCCGCCGATCGCCCGACGCGCCGGATCGGTCAGACGCCGGGGCGACCATGCCCGCGGTTTGCCCGGCTTCACCGACGACAGGTGCTGCGGCAGCACGAAGAAGCTTTCGGTCAGCGACAGCACCAGGACGATGATGACGATCGCCGCCACGGGCGCGATGAACGATCCCGAAGCGCCCGGCACGAACAGCAGCGGCACGAACGCTGCGATTGTGGTCGACACCGAAAAGAAGACCGGCGGCGCCATGCGTATGGCGGCGTTCTGCGCCGCTGCGCGCGGGTCATCCTCGTTGTGCTGTTCGGTGTAGACCGCTTCGCCGACGACGATGGCGTCGTCGACCACGATCCCCAGCGCAAGAATGAAGCCGAACAGCGAGAGCTGGTTGATCGATATGCCGAAAACCGCCATCAGCGAGAATGCGCCGATGAAGGAGACGGCGATGCCGACCGCCACCCACGCCGCGATGCGGATGTCCAGAAACAGCGCCAGCACGATCAGGATAAGCGTGATCCCGATGGCGCCGTTCTTGGTCAGAAGATCGATGCGTCCCTGCAGCGAGGACGCGGTATCGCGCCAGATCCGCGCATCGATCCCTTCGGGCAGGGACGTTTCGTCCAGATAGGCCTTCAGGCTGTCGACGATATCGAGGATCTGTTCGTCGCCCACGCGGTTGACGCGCAGATAGACCGCCGGCTGCCCGTTGAACCGGCCGATGCGGCTGTCGGGCGCCGCGCCGCCGGTGACCATGGCGATGTCCCCGAGTTCGACCGTGGCACCTGCCTGCGAGGTGAACAGCACGGTCCGGCGGAAGTCCTCGGCGGTTCGTCGCTCGCCGCTCGTGGTCACCTGTATCACATCGGAAGCGCCCTCGATCTGGCCGGCCGCAAGATCGATGGATTCTCCCGACAGCCGATCGGCGAGTTGCGGCAGGGAAATGTTGTAGCGCCGCAGATCGGCCTGGGACACCTCGATGAAGATCGCGTCGTCGGGCACGCCCACGACCTCGACCTGGCTGATGCCGTCGCGCTCGAGCAGTTCCTCGCGCATGGTCTCGGCCACCGACTTCAGCGCCTCGGTGCTCACCGAGCCGGTCACGAGAATCTGCCCGGCCAATTCGTCCGGCTCGATCTCGACGATCTGCGGCTCCTCGGCTGCATCGGGAAACGTCGTGATCCGGTCGATGGCGTTTTCGATGTCGGTGATGACGTCTTCCACATCGGCGCCGCGTGTGAGTTCGGCCTGCACCGAGCCGCTGTCCGAGCGCGCCGTGGCGGTGATCTCGCGAATACCGGACAACCCCTCGAGCGCATCCTCGATCGGCTCGACCACACTGTCGCGCACCTCGGCGGGCGACGAACCCGGCAGCGCCACCGAAACCGAGACGACGCCCGTCGATATCTCCGGGAAGACCTTCACCGTAATGGTGTTCAGCGCCAGCAGACCGCCGGCGATCAGCGCCAGCATGAGCAGGTTGGGCAGGACCCGGTTGGCGATGGCCGCGCCGATAAGCCGCCTCACAGCCGCGCTCCCGCATCATCCGACAGGGCGACACGCTGGCCCTCGGTGGGCGCGGTCAGGTCCGTGGTGACAAGGCGCGTACCGGCCAGGTCGCCGGCGGCGATATAGGCGGTTTCGTCATCGCGCAGCAGCACGGTCACCCTGGCCTGCCGCAACCGGTTGTCGGGCCCGACCACCCAGACCGTGTCGCGTCCTTGCAGCGCAGCCGCGCTCAGCCGTGCGATGGGCCGGCCGGTTTCAAGCGGGACGTCGACACGCACGAGCTGGCCGATGCGCACGCTCGGCTCGGCCGCAAACGGATCGCTGAACTCGACGATCAGATTGGTCACGTGCACATTGCGATCGATGCGCGGGTCGACATTGACGATCGCGCCGCGGCGCAGCAGCCTGGCCTCGTCGTCCGTGGTGTGGATCGTCACCTCCAGGCCGACCAGGTTCTGCGCTTCGCCGAAGGGCGCAAGCTGGCTCTGTGCCAGCCCGAGCACCACCCGTGCCCGGTCGCCCCCGATCAGGTGTCCGACCGATGCGCCCGGCTGCACGACGCTGCCCTCGGACAGCCTCTTGTCGGATACGATACCATCGAATGGCGCGACGAGCGATGCATCGTCGAGATCGGTCTGCGCGGCCCGAAGCCGGGCCTGGGCGACATTGACCGCCGCCTCGGCCGAAGCGCGCCGCGCCGCCGCATCCTGCAAGCTCGCCGGCGCGGTCACGTTGCGATCCTCCAGTGTCTCCTGGCGGTCGAATGCCGCCTGCGCCTCCTGGAACTGCGCGCGGGCGCGCTCGAGCTCGGCGCGCGCCTGGGCGATCCGCGTCTCGATGCGTCGCGTCGACAGGCGGGCGAGCACGTCCGACCGGGCCACCATGGCGCCGACCTCGAAATCGTCGGCGATCGCCGCAACCCTGCCGCTGATCTCGAAGGCCAGGTCCACCTCCTCGACCGCCTGCACGAAGCCGGTCTGCGAAATCACCGGCGGCTCGTCGACGATCTCGACCGTGGTGGTCTCGACCACGGTCGGCCCGGGCGCATCCATGGCCTGGCGCTCGACCTGCCGGGCTTGCGTGAGCCACCAGTAGACGCCGCCGGCCGCGCCCAGGACAACGGCGATAGCAAGAGCCCAGCCCAGGCCGGTGGCGATCTTTCGTGCCTTCATGGCGCAATAACCGTGGCGGCGGCCAAGCGTTCCGGCCCGCGCGCATTCGCGCAGGCCAAGCCGGAACCGCAACCAAGCCAGCCGCATTGAGCGGCCAACGGACCCCGGCTCTGCCGAGCATCACCGCGCGGGCCGTGACGCAGCCGGAATCCGACCGGTCCAGGAGCGCACCGGCGAACCGGTCTACTGGCACGCGACCGCGGCCGTCGTCACGGCTTCGATCGTCCTGCACGGCATGACGGCCTGGCCGGCCATGAAGGCCCTGTCGCGTCGGCAGCCCCAGGAACCAAATCGAGGCTGAGGCGTTCATCGGCCATGTCGGAAACCTTGCCACGTCAGGATGTCGTCGACCGCGACATCGAGCGGGAGCTTGTCCGCCTGGACCGGCTCGCCGACACCCTCGACAGCCGCTTTCGCATTCCCGGCACACCGATCCGGTTCGGCCTGGATACGCTGGTCGGCCTGGTTCCGGGCATTGGCGACACGCTGGTGGCCGCGCCTTCGGCCTGGATGATCTGGCGCGGGCACAAGATGGGTGTGCGCCGGCACCGGCTGGCGCAGATGGCCGCCAATACCGGTATCGACTACGTGATCGGATCGATCCCGCTTGTCGGCGACATCTTCGACCTCGGCTTCAAGGCCAATCTCCGCAACATGGCGATCCTGCGCAAGGAACTCACCGGCAGGACGGCAGCAGCCAGGGCAAGGGAAGCCGCGTGAACACGCCGCCGCCCAAGACCGAGCGTGAGGAAGTCTCCGAGGTTGTCGAGGAAGCCAGGGAGAAATCCGTCGAACGCGCCTCCAAGCTGTCCTCGCGGCTCATTCACGAGGTCATTCGCCGCGACGGCGAGGAGGAACTGCGCCGCCCCTTCAATTCCCTGTTCTGGTCGGGCGTGGCGGCCGGCGTCCTGATCAGCTTTTCGATCATCGGCAAGGGCACGTTCCGAACCTACCTGCCGGACAATGAATGGCGTCACATCATCGAGAACGCCGGCTACAGCTTCGGCTTTCTGCTGGTCATGCTCGGCCGCATGCAACTGTTCACCGAAAACACGATCATGACAGTGCTGCCGGTGATGACAAGGCCCGATATCGACGGGCTGCGCCGCCTGGCGCGCCTGTGGGCCGGCGTCCTTGCGGCCAATGTCATCGGCTGTTTCATCGCGGCCACCGCGATGGCGTATTTGCCGGTCATGCCCGAAGAAATGCCCGCGGCGATCGCCGATCTGGCCTGGCACGTCATGGAGATTCCGGCGTTCGAGAGCTTCGCGCGGGGCGTGCCGGCCGGCATCCTCATCGCCGCCCTTGTCTGGATGCTTCCGCAGGCCAACGCCGCCAGCTTCTGGGTGATCGCCGTGTTCACCTGGCTGATCGGCGTTGCGGGCTTCACCCATATCGTGGCGGGGTCGGTCGAGATGGCCTATCTAATGGTTTTGGGCCAGTTGCCGCTCATGGATGCGGTCTTCGGGTTCTTTGTGCCGGTGCTTCTGGGCAATGTGGTCGGCGGTACGTTGATCTTCACCTTCCTTGCCTTTGCCCAGGTGCGCCAGGAACTGCCCGACGACACACTGCCCGACGACACCGGGTGACCGCGGCACGAACGCTCCTGCGGGCGCGGCGATCCGTCCCCGGACCGCCCGGAACGATTGCCATTGCCCTCCGTTGGTCGGCCAGCAACCAAACCGGAGACAATGCACATGGCTCTACGCAATCTCAACGACGTCTATCTGCACCAGCTGCAGGACATGTACAGCGCCGACCGTCAGGCGCTCGCGGTGACGCGCCGGCTGGCCAATCTCGCCAAGGACGAGCATCTGGTCAGCGCGCTCGATGCGGGCGTCGAAGGCATCCGGCGGGGCATGAAGGAGATGGAGCAGCTCCTGGCGCGCCACGGTGCCGACACCGAAACCGAACACTCCGAGGCGATGGAAGGCATCGTCGCCGAGATCAAGCACGATCTGCTGGAAGCCGAATTCGACGATCCCTATCCGCGCGATGCCATGATCGCGGCCCAGTATCAGCGTATGGCGCATTTCGCCATTGCCGGCTACGGGACGGCGCTGGCCTTCGCGCAGCGACTGGGCCTGACCGAGGATGCCGGGCAGCTCAAGAAGAATCTCGACACGGCCTATAGCGGCGATCGCACGATGACGCAGATCGCCAATGGCAATGTCAACCAGAAGGCCGCCTGACCACCCCGGGCGGCGGCAGACAAGGGGCGCGGCGGACGGCTGCGCCCTTTCGCGTGTTCGGGCTCGGCGGGAACCAGCCTCTGGCCGGCGCGTTGCGCTTGGCGAACGGGAGCATCTTCATGACGACCACCTTGCCGCAAAGCCCTGAGCTGTGCGTGATCGGAGCCGGCGTTGCCGGGGCTCTGGTCGCCAAGCGGGCGGCGGAGGCGGGCATGCGGGTGACCATCCTCGATTGCGGGCCGCGCCTTGACCGTGCCGAGATGCTCGAGCGCTTCCGGCAGGCGGCGAACCAGTCTCTCATGGCGCCCTACCCCGTGGTCGAGCATGCGCCGCAGCCCGGCATGCCGCGCACCGACGACTACCTCGTCCAGAAGGGCCCCGATCCCTACGATCAGCAATACATCCGCGCCGTCGGCGGCACGACCTGGCACTGGGGCGCGGCGACATGGCGTTTCATCCCCAACGACATGCGGATCAAATCGCTCTATGGCGTCGGGCGCGACTGGCCGATCGGCTATGACGAGATCGAGCCGTGGTATTACCAGGCCGAACTCGAGCTTGGCGTTGCCGGACCGGACGATGCGCCCTTCGACGGTCCCCGTTCGCAGCCCTATCCGTTGCCCGCCGCGCCGCTGAGCTATCTTGACCAGGTATTCAAGAACAATGCCGAACAGCTCGGCGAAGTGGTGATCCCGGCCCCGCAGGCACGCAATCACAGCCAGATCTGGGATGGCCGGCCGCCGTGTTGCGGCAACGCCAACTGCATGCCGCTGTGTCCGATCGGCGCACAGTATTCGGGCAACATGACGGTCGAAAAGGCCGAGGCGGCCGGCGCCGAACTGATCACCAACGCCGTGGTCCACTTCCTCGAGGTCGGCGATGACGGCCGGATCGTGGCCGCCCGCTACCTGACGCCGCAGGCCGAGGAGTTCCGGATCGAGGCGGAGCGGTTCGTGCTTGCGGCCAACGGGATCGAGGGGCCGAAGATCATGCTGATGTCGACCCAGGACAACGCGCCCGAGGGCGTGGGCAATTCCTCCGACATGGTCGGCCGCAACCTGATGGACCATCCCGGCTCGGGCAGCCGCTGGTACAGCGCCGAGCCGGTGTGGCCGGGCCGCGGCCCGATGATCCTGTCCGGGCTGGTCTCGATGCGCGATGGCGACTTCCGTCGCACCACCGCCGCCCGCAAGCTGCAGCCCAGCAACTTCAACATTGTCGGCTGGGTGACGCCCGAGGCGATCGATGAAGGCCTGACCGGCGAGGCGTTGCGCGAACAGGTGCGCTACCGTTCGACCCACCGCATGATCCTTTGGGGGTTGCACGAGCAACTGCCCGATCCGTCCAACCGCATCGTGCCGTCGACCGACAAGCTCACCGACAAGCTCGGCATTCCCCGCCCGGAGATCCACTACCGCGTCGATGACTACACCTGGGCGTCGATCCGCGAGGCGCACCGTTTCGCCGAGCGGCTGGCCGAGCTCTACGGCGCCGACGAGGTCGAGCACGACACCGGGTTTTCCGGCAACAACCACATCATGGGCGCGACCATCATGGGCGAGGATCCCGGCGACAGCGTCGTCGACGGCGACTGCCGCACCCATGACCATCCCAATCTGTGGATTTCCTCGTCGAGCACCTTTCCGTCCGGCTCATCGGTCAATTCGACGCTGACGATCGCCGCCCTTGCCGTGCGCATGGCCGACAAGATCGTGCGGCAGGCACGGCCGCAATGACCCATCTGCCTGCAAGCGGGCCGGCACGCGCCGTCGGCCCTTGCCGTATCGCCCGACTGGCGCTCGGCCTGGGCCTGGTTGCCGGTGCGGCGATCGTCGCGGCCACGTCCCCCTCCCCCGGCCAGTCGGCCGATGTGCTGCTGGAATGCTCGTCCTGCCACGGCAGCGGCCAGGCGCTTCCCGGCCGGCAGAGCACGATGCAGACACCCTTTCCCGATCTGGACGGCCAGCCCGCCCGCTATCTGGACCGCCAGCTCGATGCCTTTCGGCTCGGCCTTCGCAAGCATCGGCAAATGCAGTCGACCGCCACCGCCCTGGGCGAAGGCGGCGCGCCGGCCATGGCCCGCCTTTACGCCGATGCGCCCGCCGGCCAATGGCAGGCCCCGGCATCCGACGAGCTGAACGAGAACGGCCGCGCCCTTGCCCTGGAAGGCGCCTGGGAACGCGGCGTTCCGCCCTGCGCTTCGTGCCACGGCCCCTCCGCACAACAAAGCGGGCGGTTGGCCCCGGTCCTTTACGGTCAGGATGCGGCCTATCTGGCCCATGAACTGCGCCGCTATGCCAATGGCGAACGGCGCTCGGACACCATGGGCCGCATGCGCGCCTATGCCGGCCAGCTCAGCCAGAGCGAAATCCAGGCCGTCGCCGACTATTATGGCGCATGGACGGCCAAGCAGGAACAATGACGATGGACGACCGACACCGCCTCACCCGCCGCAGCTTCACCATGCTGGGCACGGCCGCCTTTCTGGCCCCGATCACGGCGGCGGCACAGCCCGCACCGGGCGCCGGCGATTTCATCGGTTTCGCCGACTTCGCCGCCCGTTGCCGTGAACTGTCGGGGTTCGACCCGCTGCCCCGGACGCTGCTGACCCGTCTGGCCAACCGCATGCCGGAAGGCGACAGGCGCGCCGTGGCCCAGCGCGACCCGATCCCCGAGCCGCTGCGCAAGCGCGTTCTCAAGGCGCTTTACACCGGCGTGTACGAGCCGGGCGATGGCGAAGACGGCGAGAGCGTGCGGATCGGCTATCCCGACGCGCTGATGTATGCTGCGGTCGACGATTCGATCAACGTTCCCACCTATTGCGGCGGCCTGCCCGGCTACTGGGAGCAAAAGCCGGTCTTGAGCTGACCGCAGGCCGCGACCGGACGGACTGCCGGCGCGCGCTCACTCCCCGCTCATCCAGCGCAAACGGCCGATCTCGGCTTCGATGCGGTCGCGTTGGGCGACGAGCTGGCGCCGCTCGTCATCGCTCCAGCCCGTCTGGTCGAGGACGGTATCGAACTGCTCCAGAATGCGCTTTTCGCCGTCGATGAAACCGTTGAGCATGTCCTGGTCGAGCCGGTCGGCCCAATCGCGGACCGTCAGGACGGATCTGTGCACCAGCGAAAGCCACGATCCGTCCGCATCGGGTTCGCCGCCATTGGCGATGAGGATCCTCGAGAGCGTTTCGGCCTGCTCGTTGTGCAACTCGGCCAGCGACTGGCACACCGCGGCGATCTCGCCCTCGTCGCGCTTGGCCGCTTCCTCATATCCCTTGGCTGCGTCGACATGGCGTGTCTGCAGCGTTGCAAGGGCGGTCAGCTTGTCGGAAAGCAGATCGATGTTGAGCGGTGCGCGCATCTCGGTGTCTCCTTTGTAACGGCAATCGCATCGGACCGATGCCCGTTGCGATGCCCGGGTTTGGGCTTTTGCCCGGCCGGGGCGTGCCGCCACGGACGGGCCTATCCGTCAACCACGAGAGCATCGGGATCGGCGCCCATTTCCACAAGCGTCGCACGGACGTCCTCGGCCATCTGCGGCGGCCCGCACACGTAAAATGTCTGCGAAAGGTCATCGACATAGCGGGACAGGAATTGCCGGTCGATCATGCCATGAGCATGCTCGGTGATGCGCTCGTGCGACAGCACATGCATGACGTCGAGCCCTGCCATGGTGTCGAGAACGTTATGGGGAAAGATATCCCGCGTGCGCTTGTTGGCCAGGAACAGCCGATGTCCGGCCAGCGCATCATCGCGGTCGAGTGCGCGAAGGATGGGCACGAACGGCGTGACCCCCGCACCGCCGGCGATGAAGACCCCCGGCCCCCTGTAGCGGATCGAGCCATGGGGCGCTCCCACGATCAGCCGGTCGCCAACGACCAGCCGCGCAAGTTGCTTGGTCACGTCGCCCTTGTCCGGATAGCTCTTGATCATGAACTGCAGCCGGTCCCAGTCGGGCAGGCCGGTGAACGAGAACGGTCGCTCGGCTTCCTCCCAGCCCGGCTTGTCGATGGCGACATGCGCCCACTGGCCGGGCTCGAAGTCGAAGCCCTCGGGCCTTTCGAGATCGTATTGGTAGACGTTGCGTGCGAGCGGCGTGATCGTTCGGATCGACAGGCGATGAGCCATCTGAGCCTCAACCGCGCTGCATCGGCGTCCGGCCGGTCACGCCTTGCCGTCGTCCCGGTCGTCCCGGTCGTCCCTCGCCCCAAGATCGCGCCGGGCGCGTTCATGCTTGTCCATCTTTTCAAAGCTGTCGATCACGTTGTCGTCCGGCTCCTGCTTGACGTCCGGTACGGCCTGGCGCTGGTTGCGCACATTGGCCTGATCGTTGCCCTGAAGTTCGTTGTTGCCCATCTCGTCATCGGCGAGATCGCTGCGCTTGAGTTTTTGCGGGTCTTGCGCGTGTCTGGCCATCGTTTCCTCGTTGCCGGTTTGCGAGGATAACGAAAGCGCCGCGCGCCGGTTCCACGACCGGGCCGACCGTCGCCGGACCGGCGGCGGACGCGATCACACCGCCAGGTATTGCTCGCGCAGATCCTCGCTGTCGAGAACCTGCTGGGCCGTTCCGCGGAAGACGACTTCGCCCATATCGAGGATGACCGCACTGTCGGCGATCCGCAGCGCGGCAAGCGCGTTCTGCTCGACGATGATCGTCGTGATTCCCGACCGGCGGATGACCTCCATCGTCTTTTCGATTTCCTCGACGATCGTCGGCGCCAGGCCTTCATAGGGCTCGTCGAGCAACAGCAGCTTGATCTGCCGCGCCAGCGCCCTTGCGATGGCCAGCATCTGCTGCTCACCGCCCGAAAGCGTGTTCGCCTCCTGGCGCTTGCGCTCGCCCAGCCGCGGAAACAGCTCGTAGATCTGGGCGATCTCCCAGCCGCGCGGCTCCACTGTCTGTGCGAGGATGAGGTTTTCCTCGACCGTGATGCCCGGGATGATGCGCCGGTCTTCGGGGACGAGCTGAACGCCGGCGCGCGCGGCCTGATAGGCCTTCATGGAATGCAGCGCCTGGCCGTCGAGCCAGATCTCGCCCGCCGTCAGATGCGGCTCCTGGGCGCGGGCCAGCGTGCGCAGCGTCGACGTCTTTCCCGCACCGTTGCGGCCGAGCAGGGCGACGATCTCGTTTTCGGCGATGTCGAAGGACACGCCCTGCACGATGTAGCTTTCCCCGTAATAGCTCTCAACGTTCCGGCACGAGAAGAAGGGCCGGCCGCCCGTCCGCGTCGCCTCGGGACGCTCCATCGCATCGGCCATGGCCATCAGTGCGCTCCTCCCAGATAGGCTTCCTTGACCTTCGGATTGCCGCGCACCTCTTCGGGCGTGCCGTCGGCAATGACCGCGCCCTGGGCGAGCACGGACACGCGCTGGGCGAGCGAGAAGACGACATGCATGTCGTGCTCGATGACGATCTTGGTCATGCCCTTTTCCGAGATCAGCCGCAGCAGGTCGATGGTCCGGTTGGTGTCGTGCCGCGACATGCCGGCCGTCGGCTCGTCGAGCAGCAACAGCTTGGCATGGGCGGCGATGCAGATGGCAAGCTCCAGCCGGCGCTTGTCGCCGCGCGACAGATGCTCGGCCTCCACATCGCGCTGATCGGCCAGCCCGACCTGCGCCAGCACGCTTTGCGCTTCCTCCGTTGCCGAGTTGGACGCGTTGAGCGGGGTGACCGGATTGAACCGGAACTCGCCGTCGCGCTTGGACAGCGCGGCTATGGTGACGTTCTCGGTCAGGCTCATGCCGGGAAAGATCTGCGGCGTCTGGAAGACGCGGGCGATGCCGCGCTGGATGATCCGGTGCTGCTTGAGCCCCTTGATCGACTTGCCCTCGAACAGGATCTCGCCGGTATCGGGTTCGATCAGCCCGATCAGGCAGTTCAGGAAGGTCGACTTGCCGGCCCCGTTCGGCCCGATGATCGCGTGGATCGAGCCCTTGGCGACGTCGAGATTGATGTTGTTGATCGCCTGCAGCCCGCCGAAGCGCTTGTTGAGGCCCTTCACCTGAAGGATCGCTTCGCCGGTCGGCAACGTCCCGGCCGGCGGCGGCGCCCCCGTTTCGGGCTGTGGCGTTTGTACGTCTGCCATGATTGTCGGTCCTCAGCCCAGATTGCGCTCGCGTTGGGTGTCCGGTTCCATGTCGGGCACGTTGTGCCGGCGCTCGCGGACCTTGTGGCCGGTGGCCCGCCAGATCATCGCGCCAAGCTGGACGAAGCCGCCGGGCAGGAAGATGACCACGAGCACGAAGACCAGGCCCAGGACGAGCTTCCACTGCTCGCCGATCGCCGCCTGCACGACGTTTTCGAAATACATCAGGAAGCCCGCGCCGATGATCGGGCCGAACAGCGTGCCCACGCCGCCGATCACCGACATGATCACCACCTCGCCCGAAGTCGACCAGTGCAGGAACTTGGTCGCCACATAGGGCTCGTAGACGACCATCAGGAAGCCCGCCACGCCGGCGAAATGCGCCGAGATCATGAAGGCCGCCATCTTGTAGGCCCACACATTGACGCCGGTATATTGCAGCCGCATCGGGTTTTCCTTGATCGACCGCAGCATCAGCCCGAAGGCCGAATTCTTGATCATCCGCGCCACGGCGAAGCCGAAGATCAGCATGATCGCGCCCATGTAGAAGACGTAAAGCCCCTGCATGGGCATGCCGAACAGGGTCGGCGTCGTGCGCATGGTCAGCCCGTCATAGCCGCCGGTGAACGGGGCGAAGATGGCGAGCGCCGCCGCGAACATCATCTCGGCGAAGGCGAGCGTCAGGATGGAGAAGTAGATGCCGGTCCGCCGCAGCGACAGGAAGCCGATGGCCGCGGCCAGCACCAGCACGCCAAGCTGCGAGGCGATGAAGGCGACGATGATCTCCGAGGTGTGATCGCGGAAGACATAACCGGTGACATAGGCGGCACCGCCGAAGAAGGCGGCGTGGCCGAATGACAACAGGCCGGTGAAGCCCAGCAGAATGTCGAAGCCCACCGCGAAGATCGCCCAGACCATGATCTTGGTGGCAAGCCCCTCATAGCCGCCCAGCAGCGGCAGCCAGAACGGCATGGACAGCACGATCGCAGAAAAGACCAGAAGGATCAGCGCCTCCCGGCCCATGCTGCGGGTGCCGGTCGCCGCTGCGGGACGGACCGGCCCCGATACGGTCTCGGTGCTCATTCGAACACTCCCTTCTTGCCGAACAGGCCGCGCGGGCGCACCAGCAGTACGACGACGGCGATCAGATAGACGACGATCTGCTGCAGATTGGCGATTTCGGCCGAAAAGCTCAGCGCCATCCCGATCAGGATCGCCGCGATCAAGGCGCCCGACAAGGACCCCATGCCGCCAATGACCACGACCAGGAAGGACGGCACCAGAAGCGCCATGCCGACACCGGGCGTGACCTGGGTGATCGGCCCGCCGAACACCCCGGCAATGCCGGCGATCGCCGCGCCCAGACCGACCACGATGGCGAATTTCTGGGCGATGTTGATCCCCAGGAAGCGCAGCATCTCGGGATCGCGCATGCCGGCGCGCACCACAAGGCCGAAGCGCGTGAACTGCAGCAGCGCGAACAGGCCGGCGACGGTGACCAGCGACACCGCGATCAGCACGACGCGCCAGAACTGGTAGGTCACGAAACCTTCGATGAACGGCACCCAGAGCGAGGGCGCCTCCTGGAACACCGGCACCGCCGGCACCGCGCTCCAGTCCGAGTAGAACACCATCAGCCCGCTGCCCCATTCAGGCAGGGTGAAGGGTATGTTGTTGGCGCCGAAGATCCATTTCATCAACTCCTCGACGACGATCGCCAGGCCGAATGTGATCAGGATCTGGTCGGTGTGCGGGCGCGTGTAGAAATGGCGTATGAGGCCGCGCTCGAAAGCCACGCCGATCGCGAACAAGAGCGCGGGAACCAGAATGATGGCCAGCAGGAAATTGGTGTTGGCCGCAACCGTCACGGCCGCGTAGATGGCGATGACGTAAAGCGCGCCGTGGGCGAAATTGACAAATCCGAGCGTGCCGAAAATCAGTGTCAGGCCGAGCGCGATCAGCGCATAGATGGCGCCGAGCTGAAGGCCCGTGAGCAGTTGAAGAAAGAGGGCGTTGGGATCCATGCGTTCCTCCCGCGCTTGCGATCGCCGGTTCCGCCGGGCACCTCGCTCCGAGGTGCCATCATGACCGTTGACCGGTCATCGAAACCAGGCGGCACCGGGCGCGCGGACGCCCGGTGCCCGTCATCGGGTCGGCCTCAGGCGGTCGGGCAGTAATCGCCCAGTTCGCCCTCGAAGGTGTCGACCGGATATTCGACCGTCGACCGCGGCACTTCCGAGACGATCTGCAGAAGGTCGAATTCGGAGGCGCGCTCGGAGGCCGACTTCCCGCGCACCAGGAACACGTCGTGGAACGACTGGTGGTCCTCGGCCCGGTAGAGGCTGGCCGAGTTGTAGCCGTCGCCCTCATACTCGTGACCCTCGAGCGCGCGGATCACTTCGGGCGCGTAGAACGTGCCGGCCCGCTCGCACGCATCCGCATAGAGGATGACCTGCACATAGCAGGTGTGCGCCGCCTGGCTCGGCGGGAAGCCGTACTTGTCGGTGAAGCTGTCCACGAACGCCTTGGCGCCCGGATTGTCCAGCGACCAGTTCCAGTTGGTCGTGCCGAACACGCCCTCGATGTTGTCGCCGGCGCCCTGTGCCATCAGGCGCGAATACAGCGGCACGACCAGTTCGACCTGACGGCCGTTCTTCTGCATGTCGCGCACGCCGAACTGCACGGCCTGGGTCACCGAGTTGACCATGTCGTTGCCGTAATGGTTGAGCACCAGCACATCGGCATCGGAGTTGAGGAACGCGGTCAGGAACTGCGAATAGTCGGTCGCCCCAAGCGGCGTCGAAACGCGGTTGATCGTCGACCAGCCCTCGCCTTCGGTCGCGTCCTTGATCGAGCCGGACATCGAATGGCCCCAATTATAGTCCGCCGTCAGGTGGAAGGCGGCGCGGTCGGTGCCGTAGTTCTCGGCCAGCACCGGGCCGAGCGCCAACCCGGTCATGTGCGTGTTGAAGAACTGACGAAAACCGTAGCGGCGCCGGTCCTTGCCCGTCGTTTCATTGGCATGGGTCAGGCCGTTCATGAAGACCACGCCCAGCTCCTGAGCCAACGACTGCGCGGCAACGGCGGTGGCCGAGGACGAGCCGCCATTGAACATGATGACGCCGTCGCGCTCGATCATGCGGCGGGCGACCTGTCGTGTTGCGTCCGGATTGGTCTGGTCATCGCCGGACACATAGGTGACCTTCTTGCCGAGCACGCCCTGGCCGGTTAGCGACAGCGGCTGCAGCGTGTTGAGGATGCCGCCGCCATTGTTGATGTGCTCGACGGCGAGCTCCTGCGCGCGCAATTCGTCGGCGCCTTCATCGGCATAGGCACCGGTCTTGGGGACCGAGAAGCCGAACACCACTTCGGGCCCTTCCACCGGAAAGTTGCCGAGCGTGGCGCATTCGCCCTGGGCCCAGGCGTTCTTGACGAAGAAGTGCGGCGTTGCCAGCGCTCCGGCGACCGCTGCGCCGCCCTTGAGCACCTGCCGGCGCGACGCGTTGCGTTTTGTAAACTTCATTACGATCCTCCCTGGTGACGTCACGGCCCTGGCGCACGGGATTGCCGGCGCGCCACGCCTTGACGCAAGGATAAACCGCGTTTACGCGATAATGAACCGCATTAACGGCGGCTTGACCATTTGTGTAAACATACGCAAGACTGCGTGACCGTGGTGTAAACAGATTTACCGATCGCCGTGTCACGCATCCTCATAGGTCAGCGAATCCGCGAGCGCCGCCGCGCACTCGGCATGGCGCAGCGCGACCTGGCCGACCGGTTGGGCATTTCGACCGCCTATCTGAGCCTGATCGAGAACGACAAGCGCCTGGTCGCCGGCTCCCTGCTTCGGCAGACCGCCGATGCGCTCGGCGTCGATCTCGAATTCCTGTCGGCGAGCCGCGACGCGCGCCTTGCCGACGATCTGGCCGAACTGACCAGCGCGCTGGGTCTTGGCGAGCTGTCCGGAACGCCCTCCACGGAGCTCGCCAGTCGCCATCCGCAATGGGCGCGCACGCTGATTTCGCTCAACCGCAATCTTCAGGAGGCCCGCGACACCGCGCTCGCCCTGTCCGACCGGCTCAACCGTGACCCGGCTCTCGTCACCCTCAGTCACCAGACGCTGACCGAGATCACCGCCATTCGCTCGGCGGCGGAGATCCTGGCGCAGTATCCGACCCTTGAGGCGGACGAGCGCAAGCGCTTCGTGGACATCGTGGCCACATCCAGCGACCGGCTCACCGCCAGCGCGCGCGCCATGCTCGACATGCTCGAAGGTCCCGACGCGCTGGTTCCGGCCTCGACGCCGGCACGCGAGGTCGAGGACTTCATCATCGATCATGGCAATTTCTTCGCCGCCATCGAGGATGCGGCGCCGGCGATCATCGGCCAGTTGCCCGAGCACGGCCTGGGGCTCAGCGCGGTTCTGGCTGCCCGCCTCGAGGACCGGCACGGCGTTGCGGTGCGCCGCGGCAATGGCGCCTCGCCGGCCGGCGGCGATCGCATCATGACGATCCCGACCGGCGCGCCCGAGCCGACCGTGCGCTTCACCCTGGCGCGCGAACTGGCCGCGCGCGAACTGGCCGATGCCATAGAGGAGATCGCCGGGCAGGCCGCGTTTACCTCGCGCGAGGCGAGCCACAGGGCGCGCCGCGCCCTGGCCCGGTATGGCGCCGGCACATTGCTGATGCCCTATGACCGGTTTCACGAGGCCGCCGAGACGAGCCGCTACGACCTTGCCCATCTGCAGGGGTCGTTCAATGCCAGCTTCGAGCAGGTCGCCCACCGGCTGGTCACGCTGCGCCGGCCGGGCGCGGAGGGCATTCCCTTTGCCTTCGTGCGCTCCGATCCGGCCGGCAACATCTCCAAGCGCTTTTCCCTGCCGGGCCTGCGCATGCCGCAGTTCGGCGGCGCCTGCCCGCTGTGGGCGCTCTACGCGGCCTTTGCCAGCGGCGACCGGATCGTCAGCCAGTGCGTCGCCATGCCCGACGGCCAGCGTTTCGTCTTCATCGCCCGGCAGGTGCGCAAGGGCGCGCCTTCGAGCGCTGCGACGGAGGCGCGCTATGCCGTCATGCTGGCCTGCGACGCCCACTATGCCGGCCGACTGATCCATGCCGATGCCGCCGGCCCGATCACGCAGGCCGGATGGGAATGCCGCTCCTGCCCGCGCCCGGACTGCGCCCAGCGCGCCCATCCCGCGCTCAATCTTTCTGCGCGCCCCCGCGCGGTGATACACAACACACCCTAAGCCCAAAGGCCGGTTGGACCTTGGCGCGCGGATGTGAAATTATGGCCTCGGTGAGGGGGCGCATCTGCGGCGCGCACCACACCATGGGAGGAAGACCCGCATCATGACCGCTCGCATTCTCGTTGCCGAGGATGAGCCTTTCATCATGGAATCGCTGAGCTTTCTGCTGCGGCGGGAAGGCTATGAGCTGACCGCTGTGCCAAACGGCACGCGCGTTCTCGATAGGGTGCAGGCGGAACTGCCGGACCTCGTCATCCTCGACGCCATGCTGCCCGGCAAGGACGGATTCGCCATTCTGGAAGACCTTCGTCGCGCCGATTTCGGCCAGACGCTGCCGGTGCTGGTCCTGACCGCCAAGGGACAGGAAGCCGACCGCAATCGCATGATGGCGCTGGGTGCCGACGCCTTCGTCACCAAGCCGTTCTCGAACCAGCAGCTTCTCGCCGAGATCGCCCGCCTGCTGAGCGCACGCAATGCGCAAGGGTCGGCGAAAGGGAAGCCGAACCATGGACCCTGACCGCAGCCGCGCCCCTTTCTGGACCGAAATGCGCTGGCTGGTTGCCGTGCTCGCCGCGATCCTCATGCTGCCGCCGGTGCTGCCGCTGCTCGACCGGCCGGTGACGGTGTTCGGCCTGCCGCTCCTGCCCGTCTATCTGTTCGCGGTCTGGGCCGTTGCCATCGCGCTGTGCGCCATCGCCTCGCGCCATGCGCTGCGCGCGTCCGGAAAACCGGACGGGCCGGGCTGATGCTTTCGCCCGCCCTGGTCCTTCTCGTGGGTGTCGCCTATCTGGCCGGTCTGTTCGTGATAGCCTGGCTCAGCGACCGTCAGGCAGCACGCGGCGGCCACGCCTTCATCAACTCGCCGGTCGTCTACACGCTGTCGCTTGCGGTCTACTGCACCGCCTGGACGTTTTACGGCGCGGTCGGCTCGGCGGTGCGCAACGGGCTCGAATTCCTGACCATCTATATCGGGCCGACCATCGTCTTTCTGGGCTGGTGGATCGTGCTGCGCAAGATCGTGCGCATCTGCAAGGGCCAGCAGATCACCTCGATCGCCGACTTCCTTTCCGCACGCTACGGCAAGAGCGCGACGGTCTCGGTCGTCGTCACGCTGATGGCGGTCACCGCGATCACCCCCTACATCGCGCTGCAGCTCAAGGGCATCGCCACCGCCTTCGAGGCGCTGGTCTATGCCGACGACAGCTTCGCGGTGCTGCGTCCGCAGATCGGCATCTGGGCCGATACCGGGCTGTGGGTGGCGATCGTCATGGGCGTGTTCGTGGTCCTTTTCGGCACGCGCACGCTGGCCGCCGACGAAAGCCATCCGGGGGTCGTCACCGCGATCGCCTTTGAATCGGTGGTCAAGCTCGTCGCGCTGATGCTCATCGGCGTGTTTGCGGTTCTGGCGCTCGGTCCGGGCGATCCCGGCGAGCCCAGCGCCGAACTGGCCGCCGCGCTCGCGCGGCTGACGGCCATCTCGGAAGGCGGCGAGGCGCGCTGGGCCGTCGTCACGTTCCTTTCGGCGGCGGCGATCATCTGCCTGCCCCGCCAGTTCCAGATCATGGCGGTGGAGAACCGCAATGAAAGACACCTGGCGACCGCCGCCTGGCTGTTCCCGCTCTATCTGCTTCTGATCAGCCTGTTCGTCGTGCCGATTGCGGCGGCGGGCCTGACCATGCTGCCGGCGACCGCCGATCCCGACCTCTACGTCCTGTGGGTTCCGATCGCCGCCGGGCGCGAGGAGCTGGCCCTGTTTGCCTTCATCGGCGGGCTGTCGGCCGGCACGTCCATGGTCATCGTCTCCTCGATCGCGCTGTCGATCATGATCTCCAACCACCTGGCATTGCCGCTGCTGCTCAGCGGCCGGCTGGGCGGACGCATGCCGCAGGATCTCTCCCGCGCCATCCTGATCGTGCGCCGGCTGTCGATCGCCGGTATCCTCGCCCTTGGCTATGTCTACTACCGCACCGCGACCGGTGGCGGCGCGCTGGCCTCGATCGGGCTGATCTCCTTTGCCGGCGTGGCGCAATTCCTGCCGGCCCTGCTCGGCGCGATCTTCTGGCACGCCGCCAACCGTCATGGCGCCATTGCCGGACTGGCGACCGGCTTCGTCGTCTGGGCCTACACGCTGGTGCTGCCCAGCCTGCCGGTGCCCGCGCTCGAACCGCTGCTCGTGGACGGCCCGTTCGGCATCGCCGCGCTCGCCCCGACCGCCCTGTTCGGCGCGACGGGGTGGGACCCGCTGGTCCATGCCACGTTCTGGAGCCTTCTCGCCAACACCGCCGCCTTCGTGCTCGTGTCGGTGTCGACCCGCACCAATCCGATCGGCCAGCTTCAGGGCGCGATCTTCGTCGATGTCTTCCGGCGGCCGGCCGCGGACGGCGAGCCGGTGCTGCCGCGCTCGGCCTCGGTCGAGGATCTGCGCCGCGTCGCCGAGCGCATCCTCGGCCCGGACCGTACCCGCCAGGTGTTCGACAGCGAGGCCCAGATGCAGGGCCGGCCGGGCCGCGACCCGCTGCCGGACGCCCACTTCATCACCCGCGTGGAACGCGCGCTCGCATCGGGCATCGGTGCCGCTTCGGCGCGCCTGATGGTCTCGCGCATTGTCAAGGGGGCACCTCTGACCGTCGACACGGTGATGGCGCTGCTCGACGAGACGCGCGCCGCCATCCGCTACAGCCAGGAGCTCGAACGCAAGTCCGCCGAACTCGAGGAGACCGCCGAAAAGCTCAAGGAGGCCAACGAGACGCTGCAGCGGCTCGATCAGATGAAGGACGACTTTCTCAGCCGGGTCAGCCACGAACTGCGCACGCCGATGACCTCGATCCGCTCGTTCGCCGAACTGTTGTCGGAGGCCGAAACGCTCGACACGCCCCATTCGCGGCGCTTCATCCACATCGTCAAGCAGGAGAGCCAGCGCCTGACGCGGCTGCTCGACGAAATCCTCGATCTGAGCGCCATGGAAAGCGGCCAGATCGCCTGGCATCTCGAACCGGTCGAACTGCGCGACCTGCTGCGCGGGTCGGTCGACACCATGATGAGCCTGGCCGAGCGGCGCGGCGTGGCGGTCGATCTCGACCTGCCGGCAAGGGCGGTCTGGGTCAATGCCGATCCGGACCGGCTCAAGCAGGTTTTCCTCAATCTTCTGTCCAACGCCATCAAGTTCGCCGACACCCCCGAACCGCGGGTTCTCGCCCGCATCGAAAAGCGCGCCGGCGAGGCGGTCGTCGAGGTGATCGACAACGGGCCGGGCGTCTCGCCGGCCCTGCGCGACAGCCTGTTCTCGAAGTTCGGCCGCGACTGGCTCAACAATGCCGGCGATCGCGGCGGCTCGGGCCTGGGACTTGCCATCTGCCGCCAGATCGCCGAACGGCTGGGCGGCACGATCACCCTGGCCGAAACCTCGGCTGCCGGATCGTGCTTTCGGCTGAGCCTGCCGCTGCAGCATGTCGAGGGCAGGGTTTCGGCCGAGCAGCCGGCAGCGGTAGGCGCCGTGGCCGCCCGACCCTCCCTGGCCGTCAAATGACGTGTGCGACGGAACGGGACGGAACCGGCCTTGCGCCGATTCCCCGCCTGGCCGTATCTGGGCGCAGGGCCGGCTGCCGGGTGCACCGGCCGGGGGAACAAGGCAGGAGAGCACCATGGACTTCACCAACCGCACCGCGATCGTCACCGGCGGCGCGCAGGGCATCGGCGAGGCCGTCGCCGCACGGCTGGCAGCGGGCGGAGCCCGCCTGGCGATCTGGGATCTCGACCTCGATCTGGCCGAACGGACCGCGCAGCGGCTCGGCGGCGGCGCCATTGCCGTGCGTGTGGACATCGGCGACTGGAGCTCGGTGCAGGCGGCCACCGCGCAGAGCGCCGACGCGCTGGGCAGGATCGACATCATGGTCAATTCGGCCGGTATCGCCGGCGCCAACGCCACCGTCGAGGACTATCCCGTCGACGAGTTTCGCCGTGTCGTCGACATCAATCTGATGGGCACGTTCCACGTCAACAAGGCGGTCGTGCCGCATATGCGCAAGGCCGATTACGGGCGCATCGTCAACATCGCCTCGGTCGCCGGCAAGGAAGGCAACCCCAACGCTTCGGCCTATTCGGCCTCCAAGGCCGCGGTGATCGGCCTGACCAAGTCGCTGGGCAAGGAGCTTGCGGGCGCCAATATCGCGGTCAACTGCGTCACCCCCGCCGCGGCGCGCACGCGCATCTTCGACCAGATGAAGCAGGAGCATATCGACTACATGCTCTCGAAGATCCCGCGCGGCCGCTTCCTGGAGGTCGGCGAGGCCGCATCGATGATCGCCTGGCTGTGCACCGAGGAGAATTCGTTCACCACCGGGGCGGTGTTCGACCTGTCGGGCGGCCGCGCCACCTATTGACCGGCGGGACGATCAGAACTTGTAGCCGAGCCGGAACGACAGCTCCGAAAGCTGCGCATCGATCGTGGTGTCGTTGAAATTGGTGTAGGTGTAGTAGTTGTACTGGGCGCCCGCCACGATGCTCCGCGTCAGCAGGACATCGAGGCCGAAGCCGAACACCGCGCCCCAGTCATCGCCCGCCAGATTGGTGGTGCCGTGGGTCAGCCCGGCCGTACCGTAGATGTGGACCCGATCCCGGGCGACGCCGGCGCGCAGCTTGGCGGCGAAGACGTTCTCGACGACCACGCCCGAGCCGTCGGTGAACATGTTGTCGTGCCTGGCATAGGAGACCTCGACGCCGCCCACGAGCGCGCCGAACTGCTTGTTGGCCGCCGCATACACGCCCATCACATCGCCATCGCCCTCGGCATGCAGGCGCAGCGTGTTGTTGTAGTCCTGCATCCAGCTATAGCCGTAAAGAACGCCGAGCTGGACGCCTGTCCAGTCCGCATCCTGCTTGTCCTCGCTGGCAAGCGCCGGACCGGCCGCGACACACAGCGCAAGCACGCTGACCGCCAATAAACGCATCTGTTGGTCTCCGCCTCAAGGGCTTCCGGCCAACCGCGGAACCCGCGCCCGATCCGAAGCCGTGACACATGCAATCGTCGGTGCGCGGCTCGCTGTCGAACGAACCGCATTTGCGCCCGATGGTTAACGGCGATGGTAAGCCGATGTGGTTGCCATAGCGTAAACGCGCGCGGAAGTTATCCGGCGGCGACCCGCTCGGCCTCACCCGCCGGCGGGGGAGCGACGATCGACGCGCCGGCCAGGCGCCTGAGGATGAAGGAGTTGACCTGCTCGCCATGCAATGGCCGCGAGAAGTAAAACCCCTGCACCTGGTCACACGCGATGGCTGTGACGAAATCGAGCTGATCGGTCGTCTCGACGCCTTCGACGGTGATGTTGATGCCCAGATTGTCGCCGAGCGCCGCGATGGCGCGCAGGATCTCCCTGGCGCCCTCGTTGTCGCTGAGATCGCGCACGAAGGACCGGTCGATCTTGAGCCGGTCGAAGGGAAACTTCATCAGGTATGACAGGCTCGAATAGCCGGTTCCGAAATCGTCCATGACCACGGCGCAGCCGAATTCCTTCAGCGCCATGAGCTTGGAGAAGACATCGTCCGTTTCCTCGATCAGGAGGCTTTCGGTGATTTCGATCGACAGCCGGCCCGGATCGAAGCCGGTCTCGCCGACGATCGTCTTGACGTCCGCCACGATGTCCGAACGCATGAAGTGGGTCGCGGCGATATTCACCGAAACGCTGACCTCGTCGGGCCAGCTCATTGCCGCGCGGCACGACTCGCGCAGGGTCCATTTTCCGATCTCGACGATCAGGTTGGATTGCTCGGCGATATGGATGAACTCGTCCGGCGGGATCTCGCCGCGGATCGGATGCTCCCAGCGGATCAGCGCCTCGACCGACGACACCCGCCCGGTCTGCGTGTCGATCATCGGCTGGTAGCGCAGCCGGAATTCGCTTTCGTCCAGCGCCTGGTGCATCTCCTGTTCGAGGATGCGCCGTTCGCGCTGCTCGAAATCCATCTGCGCCTCGAAATAGCGGAACACGCCGCGGCCGTCTTCCTTGGCGCGATAAAGGGCCAGGTCGGCATTGCGCAGGATCTGCTCGGGCTGGGTACCGTGCATCGGTGTCAGCGCGATGCCGATGCTGACGCCGATCCACAGCGTGTGCCCGTCAATGCGGTAGGGTTCGAGCACGCTGGCGATCAGCCGCGAGGCGAGCTTCGCGGCGAGAACCGCATCGTTCTGGTTGTGCAGGATGATGGCGAATTCGTCGCCGCCCAGCCGTGCAACGCAGTCCTGCTCGCGCACCTGGCCGCGAATCCGGTTCGCGACCTCGATGAGCAGCTTGTCACCGACCGGGTGACCATAGGTGTCGTTGACCAGCTTGAACTTGTCCAGATCGAGAAACAGCAGCGTGAATGCGGTGCCGTAGCGCTCCAGAGTGCGCACCGACGCATCGAGCCGTTGGGTGAAGCTGCCGCGGTTGAAGAGGCCGGTGAGCGTGTCGGTGTGGGCCAGTTCGTTGATCTGCCGCTCGGCCCGTTTTTCGGCGGTGATGTCCGAACACGTGCCGATGAAGCCGGTCGCCTCTTCGTCGACATGACGGGGCTTGCCCGAAAGGCGCCACCAGCGCTGCCGGCCATCGAGATTGACGACGATCTCGACGCCGCGAAAGGCGCGGTTCGCCGCCATGGCCTGCGAGAGCCTGGCAAGCCCGGTATCCTGGTCGTCGGCCTTGCCGCCGATCACGGTAACGAATTGACTGCCGACGATCGCCTCGCGGCTCGTCCCCAGCGCATCGCACAAACGCGGCGAGATGCGGCTGGTTGCACCGGCGGCATCGCTCTCCCAGTACCATTCCGACGCCGTCTCCTGGTAGTCGTCCAGAAGATGATTGATGATTCGCGCCTGCTGCTGGTTGCGCGCATGCGTGGCCAGCCGCGAGGCGAAGGCGGCCGCGAACTGCCGGCTCATCCAGGGCAGGAACACGACGTACAGGCCAACCAGCGCCAGGAACATCGGTCGCGCCTCCGGCGAGGCTGCCTGCAACAGGCCCGCCCCGGCAAGCAGGCCGCTGGTCGTCACGAAGACCACCATGGCCGGGGTCAGCGTGGACAGGTGGAACGTCGTCACCAGCACCCCGCCGGTCAGCACCACGCCGAAGGCAAATGTGGTCTCCGCATCGCGCATCGGAAAGATGGCTATCGTCAGCAGGCCCCAGAAGCAGCCGAGCAGCGCGGCCAGCAAGACCAGGCTTCGTATCACGCGGTCATCGTCCGGTGCGGCGCGACCATCCTGCCGACGATTGAGCCACCAGATGAATGTGGAGGCATGCGCGATCGAAAATCCGGCAATCAGCGCGCAGACCCTTGCAAAGCCCGGCTCGCCCGCCGTCTGGTAAAGCAACAGCCCGGCGGCGAAAAACGACAGCGCGACCATGGCCGGCGTGCGCCGGCCGATCTCCTCGATCTGTGCGGCGACCAGCTTGTCGTGCTCAAGTCCGGTTGCACAATGGCCATCGCCCAGCACGCGCTTGAGCCGGTCGATCGGTCCGATTTTCGATACGTTCATGAATTCCGCCCCCAATGCCCCTAGGGTAGCGGCGAGCGGTTAAGCATTGGTTGCCCGATTGCATCGGCACCCGAAGACAACCGTGCACTAGCGTGATTGGTGGCCATTCCACGCAATTGCGTAACCTTCGCTTTACCCTTGATCTTAAACGGCTTTTCATCCGCCGCGTGCTATTGGCCTTTCGTTACAACCAAACGGGGCGACAACAATGCATGACTTCACCGACCACCCTGGCGAAGCGATTCCGCTCGATGCGCTGACCGGCAGCCTGCGCGATTACCGCGCCATGCGCGGCACCGACATGCTCGGGCGCACCGACGGGTTCTACCACTGGCAGGACGTTCGCCGCCGCGCCGATCTCTGGCCCTACGCCAAGTCGACCGCGACCGCGCCGCGCACGCACTGCTCTGCCAAGTCCGATGCGGGCCATCCGATCAAGGGCGTCAACTTCGCGTCGCAGGACTATCTGAGCCTGTCGTCCCATCCCGACGTCAAGCATGCCGCGATGGAGGCGATCCAGGAATATGGCGTGCACAGCGCCGGCTCGGCGGCGCTTCTGGGCAATACGCGCCACTCGCTGCGGCTCGAACAGCGCATCAGCGAATTCCTCAACGGTCGCCCGACCGTGCTTTATCCGACGGGCTGGTCCGCCGGCTTTGCCGCCATTCAGGGCTTCGTTCGGCCCGACGACCATGTCGTCATGGACGTGCTGGCCCATTCGTGCCTGCAGGAAGGCGCGCGGGCGGCGACCCGCAACATCCACTTCCACGGCCACCTCAATGTCCGCGCCATGGAACGTCGATTGCAGAAGATCCGGGCAAACGACACCGACAACGGCATCCTGCTGGTCACCGAGAGCCTGTTCTCGATGCATTCCGATACGCCGGACATAGCGGCCATGCGCGCCCTGTGCGACGAGTACGACGCGGTGCTGCTGGTCGACTGCGCCCATGACTTCGGCGCCATGGCCGATGACGGCCGCGGTCACATGAGCCTGCAGAACGTGCTCGACGATGTCGACATCATCATCGGCAGCTTTTCCAAGACATTTGCCTCCAATGGCGGCTTCATCTCGGTCAAGGACCGCGCCTCGGCCGAATACCTCAAATACTATTCGGCCACGCAGACCTTCTCCAACGCCCTGTCGCCCGTTCAGGCGGCGGCCGTGCTCGCGGCGTTCGAGATCGTCGACTCCGAGGAGGGCTGTCGCCGCCGGCGCAAGCTGATGGACAACATCCTGTACATGCGCGCGGAAATGACCAAGGTCGGCCTTGAAACGCTTGGCGACCCGTCCGCGATCGTGCCGGTGCGCGTGGGCGCCGAGGGCCTGGCCCGCATCGCCTCGCGCGAATTGTCCAACCTGGGCGCCATCGCCAATCTCGTCGAATATCCGGCCGTGCCGCAGGGCGGCGCACGCTTCCGCGTGCAGGTAATGTCCGATCACAGCTTCGACGATGTCGACCGGCTCGTCGAATTGATGCTGAAGGCCATGCGCAGCGCGGAAAAGCAGTATCTGACGCTTTGCGACGCCCATCCCTCGCTGATGAAGAACCAGCGCAGTGCGGCCATGGCAGCCGACCTGGTTCGGGATGCGGCCTGATGATGGCGGATCGGCCCCGCCGGCTGCTGGCCATCGACGATGACGTGTCGTCGGCGGAACTGATCGTGCGCATCGCCGAGCGCTGTCGCTACGAGGCGTTCGCGACATCGGACTCGCGCGGGGTCATGAATCTGGCCTCCGCGCTCAAGCCCGACATCCTGGCGATCGACATCTGCATGCCGAACCTCGATGCCTGCGACCTGTTCGAGCTTCTGTCGTCGGCCGGCTATTGCGGCCGGATCCTGATCGTCAGCGGGCAGCGGCCCGAAGTGCTCGAGCAGACGCGCCGGCGCGCGCTGAGCCTGGGGCTGGACGCCCCGCACGCCATCCGCAAGCCGATCGACATTCCTGTGCTGCGCAATCTGCTTCTGACCACCGAGATCAGGACCGCCGCCTGACAGGCGGCGGCGCGTCACCGGCCTTGCCGAATTGTCCCGTTGTGCCCCGCTGCGGCATCGCGGGCCCATGCATGCGTGACGATGCCGGCCATCGCCGATCCGGGCGCACCGGCGCGCCGGCTCGACCATGGCGCATGAATACCGACGCGATGGGCGGTGGCGCGTTGAACGGATTTCAGCTGTGCAGCGCCTGGTTCATCTTGCCCAGAAGGCGCGGCAGGTCGACCGGCTTGGTGTCGAAGTCGGCGCACCCGGCGGCAAGCGCGTTCTGGCGATCGGTCTCGAACGCGCTGGCGGTCAGCGCGATCACCGGAATGCCGGCCATGTCCGGGATCGCCTTGATCTGACGCGTGGCTTCGCAGCCGTCGATGCCCTCGCCGAGCCCGATATCCATCAAGATGATGTCGGGCTTGACCTCCCTGGCACATTCCACGGCGGTTTCCCCGTCGACGGCGAAGCGGATCGTGAAGCCGCGCTTGCCGAGCCGGCGACCGATAATGTCGCGATTGACCGGATGGTCTTCGACGATGAGCACCGTCGTCATGGGTTCTTGCCTCCAGTCCTTGCTATGCCGCGACGTCGCTGAGATGGGCCCGCAGGATCCTGCGCAGCTTGGCCGTATCGACCGGCTTGCTGATGAAGCCGTCCACGCTTTGCGGTGCATCGGCCTTCGGATCGTCCATGATGCTGACCATGACGACCGGCACATGGGCGGTCGAGGGATCCGATTTCAGCGAGCGGACCACCTCCCAACCGTCAACATCGGGCATCAGCACGTCGATCAGCATGAGCATCGGCTTGATCGTGCGCGCGAGCTGCAGCGCCGATCCCGGATCGGTGGTCAACACCGGCACGAAATCCTCCTTGCGCAGCAACCGGTCCATCAGCTCCAGATATTCCGGATCGTCATCGACGACGAGCACGGTGCCCTTGCTGGTCACCGGTATCGGCGCGCTGGCCGCAAGCCCGCTCTCGGCGTCCCGCAGCCGGCGCAGATCGGAGGCGGCCTCGCGAAGTGTCTCGTCCACCTGCTCGTGATCCATTTCGGCCGACGCCTGGGTCACCATGACAGGCACGGTGATGGTGAAGGTCGATCCCTCGCCCAGCGTGCTTTCGGCCTGGATGTCGCCGCCCATCAGGCGGCAGAGGTTCTTCGACAGCGACAAGCCCAGTCCCGTGCCTCCGAACTTGGCATTGATGGAAGCATGCGCCTGGGTGAAGCTCTGGAACAGGCTGCCCAGCGCCTCCTCGGAGATGCCCACGCCGGTATCGTGCACGGCGATCGACAGCATCTGCCGGCCGCCCTGATCTTCGAACCGGGCGACCTCCACGGTGATCTTGCCGTTCTGGCAGAACTTGGCGGCATTGCTCAGAAGATTGAAGATCGCCTGGCGCAGCTTGGTCAGGTCGAGATGCGCCTCGCCGATCCGCTCGGGCTTGATGACCTCGAACACATTGGTGTTCTTGGCCGCCAGCGGCCGCGCCGTGATCTCGATCTCGCTGATCAGATCGTCGATGTTGACGTCCTCGAGATAGAGTTCGGTCTTTCCCGCCTCGATCTTGGAGATGTCCAGAATGTCGTTGACCATGGACAGCAGGTGCTTGCCCGCCGCGCTGATCTTTTCGAGGTCGGCGATCTGCTCGCCATTGCCGTCCAGTTCGGCGTCCTCCAGAAGGATCTCGCTGTAGCCGAGCACCGCGTTGAGCGGCGTCCGGAGTTCGTGGCTCATCTTGGCCAGGAACTCGGACTTGGCCCCGTTTGCGCGTTCGGCCTCGTCACGGGCGCGGTCGGCCTCGTCCTTGGCCTGCTTGAGATCGTCCAGCGTCGACTGATGTCGTTCGATCTCCTTGAGAAGCTCGGATTGGGAGTCGACCACCGAAGTGTAGTAGCTCGCCATGAAGAAGATGTACAAGGTCGCGCAAAGCATCGAGATCATGGTCACATCGACCATGTCCTCCAGCGGAATGTGCTGCGGAAACGACTTGTTGGCCAGATAGAACGCATAGAAGACGGCCAGGCCGATGATGATCTGGGCGAAGATCGCAAGCGAGGTGCGCAGGCCCGACCCCAGATAGAAGAAGGCGAGCAGTGGCACCACCAGGAACCACATCAGAAGCGGCGACGATACGCCGCCGAAATGATACGAGGTCAGCAGGATCGCGAAATTCAGGTTCAATACCGACGTGATCGCCAGCAGTTCGTAGCGTCTCGGGAAGAACTGAAGTGCCAGCGGAAAGAACCAGAACAGCGTGACCGAAAGGCCCAGAATATGCACGTGCGGCCAGGGCGCCGGATCGTTCAGGAACAGGTAGATGGTGATCGGATGGCCGAGGAAGGGGCCGAACAGGTGACTGATGATGAACATCCGCACCCGCTTGTAGACCTTCATGTCCGCGCGCAGATGGTCCGGCGTCAGCGCCTCGGTCCACCTGTTGATCATGTTCACAAAGAAATTCATCTGACCGCCCCGCCAGCCTCAAGCGTTCACATCTCGTTCACTTTGGCCCTTCGGCTCAAGTCTTCCATCAAATTGTAAACATTCGCTTAGGCGGCCTTTTCGCTTTCCGCGCTATCATCGCGCCGGTTTCGACAAAGGGACATGGGGCCGATGACTGCGTTGAATACGATCATTCCTGTCGCCGTGCCGACGGCGCCGGTCGGCGTGCCGGCCGCTTCGCCCGCATGGGGCGAAACGGTGCGCTTCGCACCGGCAAGACGCGCCGAAGCTGACAAAGTCAGTTGCCTGACCAATCAGATCTTCCAGCTTGTTTCGCGGTCCCTCGATGGTCCGAAGGGGATCGATCCTGCAAGTTTCATCGCCGCCTTCGGTGCGCTTGCCGGTTACAGCGCCCGCTGGATCGTGCATCGGCAGATCGCCGCCGGACACCTTGCCGACGATTTCGCCACGCCGCGCGGAATCCGGCGTCCGGGGGTTGTCGTCTCGGCCCATGTGGACCGTCATGTCCACGACATGACCGGGCCGAGTTTCGCCTCGACCTTCGTGCCGTGCATGTTGGCCTCCGGCGCCGACTGGCTGCCGCAGGTCAATGCGATGATCCAGCACAATTTCATGGCCATCGATTCGCCGCGCTATCCCGACTACACCGTGGCCGACAGGTTCATCCCGCAGATCCCGCCGCAGACATTGCTGATGATGCTCTGGCAGAGCACGGTGACCTGCCTGCAGGCGACCGAGGGGGCGGAGACCCTCGCCCAGGCCGCACTCGCCGAAGCCGCCGTCAAGGCCGCCAAGATGTATGCCGGCAAGGTGCCGCTGGCGGTCTCCGGCCAGTTGGCGCTGGAGACGGCGATCGCCATGTCGAAGCTCGACTACGGGTTCTGAACGGGCCCGGCCGGACTTGCGGTCAGTCCGCGTCCTCGCCCGCGCCGATGGCGAAGGCGCCCACGGCGGTTCCGTCATCGGCATCGAAGAGCAGCACCCGCATGCGGCCGTCCGGATCGGTGCCGCGCAGCGCGATCGTGTCCGTGCCGATCGCCGTCTCGACCACCGAGAAGCCGGCGGGCACTGTCAGCGTGCCGGTGGCGATGCCGGGCGTGGCGGCCTCGCTCATCTGCCAGACGATGGTCCCGAGCACGGCGAAGATGCCGATGAACATGATCCCGATCGACACGGCCAGCAGACGCACCATCTTGCGGCGCACCCGCTCGGCCGCCGGATCGAGCGGCGCTTCCTCGGTCAGCTCGGGTGGCAATTGGTTCATCGGCTTCCTATTGTGCGTTCGGCCTGAAACATGCCGGTCATTGCAGACGTGCCGAGCCCTACAGACGATCGCGCCAAAAGAAAAGACGTCATCGCCACGCCCGCCGATGCGGGCGAGCGCCTGGACCGATGGCTTGCCGCCGGTCTCGGCGGCGCCGTATCGCGCAGCCGCATCAAGAGCCTGATCGAAGCGGGCGCGGTCACGCTGAACGACCAGGTCGTCCGCCAGACCAGGCGCCGCATCGCCGCCGGCGACCGGGCGAGCCTTTGCCTGCCCGAACCGGCCGACGCGGCGCCCGAAGGCCAGGCCATCGCTCTGGATGTGCTGTACGAAGACGCCGCCATCATCGTCATCGACAAGCCCGCCGGCATGGTCGTCCATCCCGCTGCCGGCAATCGCGACGGCACGCTGGTCAATGCGCTGATCCACCATTGCGGTGACAGTCTTTCGGGGATCGGGGGCGTGCGCCGGCCCGGCATCGTGCACCGCCTCGACAAGGACACGACCGGCGTCATGGTCGCCGCCAAGACCGATTCCGCCCACCAAAGCCTGGCCGCCCAGTTCGCCGACCATGGCCGGACCGGCCCCATGCAGCGCGTCTACCGGGCGCTCGTCTGGGGTGCGCCGGACCGCATGCGGGGCACCATCGCCACCCATCTGGGCCGTTCGCGCACCGACCGCAAGAAGCAGGCCGTGGTGTCCGAAGGCCAGCCCGATGCCCGCCGCGCGGCGACGCATTACGCCGTTGTCGAGCGTTTCGGCCCGGCCGAAGCGCCGGTCGCCTGCCTGGTCGAGTGTCGCCTGGAGACCGGCCGCACGCACCAGATCCGCGTGCACATGGCCCATATCGGCCATCCCGTCCTCGGCGACGGCCTTTACGGCGCCTCCCATGCAAGCAAGGCGCGCGCCCTGCCCGGTCCGGCCGCGGCCAGCGTCGCCGAGCTCGGCCGGCAGGCCCTGCACGCCGGGCTTCTGACGCTCGCCCACCCCGAAACCGGCGAGATCATGACGTTCCGCGCCCCATTGCCCCGGGACATGGCGCAAGTCGTCGCGCAATTGCGCCGAATCTGAGCGCACTTGAAACCACTGGCGCCGATAACCATTTATTCACCAAATCCGAACGAAACCGGATGAGGCGCGTACGTGCATGATATGGCGTGCGCGCCTTCTGCTCGCCGCAATGTCGTGGGAGCAAACAAGGGAGAAGGGGTGCATATCATGGCCCAGGAAAACACTTTGCCGAGCCTTGCCGGAGGCAGTGGCGGCCTCGCCCGCTACATGGAAGAGATCCGGCGCTTTCCCATGCTTCAGCCTGACCAGGAATACATGCTGGCCAAGCGCTATCAGGAGCATGGCGACACCGATGCGGCGCATCAGCTCGTCACCTCGCATCTGCGCCTGGTGGCCAAGATCGCCATGGGCTATCGCGGTTACGGCCTGCCCATGGGCGAGGTCATCTCCGAAGGCAATGTCGGCCTGATGCAGGCCGTCAAGAAGTTCGATCCCGAGCGCGGATTTCGCCTTGCCACCTATGCGATGTGGTGGATCAAGGCCTCGATCCAGGAATACGTCCTGCGCTCGTGGAGCCTCGTCAAGATGGGCACGACCGCCAATCAGAAGCGGCTGTTCTTCAATCTGCGCAAGGCCAAGAGCCGCATTCAGGCGCTCGGCGACAGCGATCTCAATGACGACCAGGTCCAGAAGATCGCCACCGACCTGCAGGTGTCCGAGGACGATGTCCGTTCGATGAACCAGCGTCTTTCGGGCGATGCCTCGCTGAACGCGCCGGTGCGCGCGGCCGAGGGCGAAAGCGGCCAGTGGCAGGATTGGCTTGTCGATGAAGGCGAAAGCGCCGAGGACATGCTGATCGAGGAAGACGAACTCGATCACCGGCGCGCCATGCTGCGCCAGGCCATGGACGTGCTCAATGACCGCGAAAAGCGCATCTTCCAGGCACGCCGTCTGGCCGAAGAACCGTTGACGCTCGAGGAGCTGTCGGGCGAGTTCGACATCTCGCGCGAGCGCGTTCGCCAGATCGAGGTTCGTGCTTTCGAAAAGGTCCAGGCGGCCATGGTCGCCGCCGCGGCCGAACTCGAAGCCGGCCCGCGACAGCTCGAGCACGCCGGCTGACCGGCGGCCTGCGCCGGCCGTCACTTTCGGCACATGCCGATTCCATCAGGCACGGCCCCGGCGTCATGACGTCGGGGCTCTTGCCTGGCCGCATTCGGGTCCGAAGCGCCGCTATCCGTCCGGCAGCGGGTTTTCCTGCCAGGCGTTGAACACCTCGGTGAAGACGCGTTCGCCGGCAATGCCCTTTTCCAGCGTTATCAGCGCCCGCCGGCCGGTGACGTACTGCATCGGGATGTCGATCCAGCCCTGGCTGCGCATCAGCGCGACATTGGTGTCGACGGCGGTCTGCGCGTCGGTGAGCGCGATCAGGAAGATGTTGGTGTCGAGCGGCGCCGGCACGGCGATCAGCGCGCTGCCGGGATCCTGCTCGGTGTCCTTGAAGGTGATCCGCTGAACGTCGGCAATGCCGCGCCCGTCAAACGTCTCCGGCACGGTGAAGAACAACTCGATGATGTGGCTTGCCGGGAAGGTTCCGTCGCCGTTGCGCCGAATGGTCAGCTCCAGATTGAGGCCAAGGTCCGGGATCGTCGATTCCGCCTTGATCGCCGGCTCGAGCGGCAGATCGCCGCCGGGCGACTCCTGGCTCACCGACCAGATCGTCGCGCCCTGCATGGCCGTACCGGCCTCGGTGCTGGTGCGCTCCTCATAGAAGATCGTGCGCTGGCCCACCGGAATGTCTGCCTCTCCGGTCTGACCCTGAGACTGGGCGTCGTTGTCCAGCAGCGCCGTCTGCCCGGCCACCGAACTTCCCTCGCCGACGCTGGTCGAGCCTTCCGCCGGACCTTCGTCGATCTCCCGGCCGTCCTCGGTGAGCCGCTGGGTGAACTTCTCGACCGTCTCGCCATTGCGGCCGGCGTCCACCGTCTCGGTCACCGGTTCGGTCGGCTCGACCGGTTCGACCGTGCGCGCGGGCCCGGCACCGTCGGCCGCCGTTTCGGTTGCCGGCTGCGAGCCGGTCGCGGTCTCGATGCCGTCCCCGCCCTGGACCACGAAGATGAAATAGCCCACCGCGATGGCCGCGATCAGCGCCAGCGCGCCAAGCGTCGGCAGCAGCCATCCCAGCCCGCCGCCGCTCTTTTCCGTTTCGTCGGCGTCATTGGCGGCAACGGGCATCTCGCCGGCCACATCGACGCGCGGCGGATCGGGAACGCCGGCCGCGCCGATCGCGGGTTCGGCGTAAAGACCGGGCGCGCCCGGCTCGTTGCGCCCGTGGCCGAACAGCGCGTCGGCGGCCTCGTCGGCATCGCTGCTATCGTCCGCACCGGCGCCCTGTGTCGCCGGCTCGGCCTCGGCATAGCGGGCCTCGGTCTCGGCGATGGCGTCCTCGAGCTTGGCGAACTGACGGTCGATCGCCGCCTGGGGCGGCCGTTCGGCCATGGCGTCGATCTGGCGTCGCACGGTCTGCCGCGCCTTCTCGTAGACCTTGGCGCGCGTTTCCGGCGTCGTCTCGCCCATCTTGTCGAGGGCCTTTTCCAGAATCGCAGCAAAATCTGCCATGAATTCAATCCGCTATGCGAGCCGTTGCAGTCAACGAACCTAGACTTGAAACGGGTCGGTCACAAGTATGGTGTCGTCGCGCTCCGGCGATGTCGACAACAGCGCCACCGGTGCGCCGATCAGTTCTTCGATATGGCGGACATATTTGACCGCCTGGGCGGGAAGATCGTTCCACGAGCGCGCGCCGGCGGTGGTGCCCTGCCAGCCCTCGAGCGTCTCGTAGACCGGCTCGAGGCGCGCCTGCGCGCCCTGGCTGCCGGGCAGGTAATCGATCCGCTCGCCATCGAGTTCATAGCCCACGCAGACCCGGATCTGCTCCATGCCGTCGAGCACGTCGAGCTTGGTCAGCGCGATGCCGGTGATGCCGTTGACCGCCACCGCCTGGCGCACCATCACCGCGTCGAACCACCCGCAGCGGCGCTTGCGGCCCGTGACGACGCCGAACTCGTGCCCGCGCTCGCCCAGATGCCGACCGACCGCATTGTCCTGCTCGGTCGGGAACGGCCCCTCGCCGACGCGCGTCGTATAGGCCTTGGTGATGCCCAGCACATAGCCGATCGCGCCGGGTCCGAGCCCCGCCCCGGTCGCCGCCTGCCCGGCGACGGTGTTCGACGAGGTCACGAACGGATAGGTGCCGTGATCGATGTCCAGAAACGTGCCCTGGGCACCCTCGAACAGGATGCGGGCCCCGGCGCGGCGCTTCTCGTCGAGCACCTTCCAGACCTTGTCGACATAGGGCAGGATCGCCTCGGCCACGCTCGACAGTTCCTCCATTATGTCGCCATGGCCGATCTCGGGCTGGCCCAGCCCGCGCCGGAGCGCGTTGTGGTGTGTCAGCAGGCGGTCCACCTTGGCGCCGAGGCTGTCGAGGTTCTTGAGGTCCATCACGCGGATGGCGCGGCGGCCGACCTTGTCCTCATAGGCCGGCCCGATGCCGCGCCGCGTCGTGCCGATCCTTGTGCCCGAATTGGAGGCGGCGTCCTCGCGCAGCCCGTCCAGTTCGCGATGCACCGAAAGGATCAGCGCGGTGTTCTCGGCAATGCGCAGATTGTCCGGCGTGATCGCCACGCCCTGACCGCGCAGCCGGTCCAGTTCGTCGACGAAGGCGTGCGGGTCGAACACCACGCCATTGCCGATCACGCTCATCTTGCCGCCCCGGACAACGCCCGAAGGCAGCAGCGAGAGCTTGTAGGTCTTGCCATCGACCACCAGCGTATGGCCGGCATTGTGCCCGCCCTGGAACCGCACCACGACATCGGCGCGCTCCGACAGCCAGTCGACGATCTTGCCCTTGCCCTCGTCGCCCCATTGCGAGCCGACGACCACGACGTTGGCCATGCACGATACTCCCCAGCCTTCAGCCCTTTTTCGCGGCGTCTATAGCCCTGCTGCGGCGAAAGTGCGATAGCCGCAAGCGGCAACCATGTCAGCGGCCGGTTTTTTCCCTGGAAATACCGGGGGGCCACGGGTCATGGCGTGGGCGCCAGCCGCCGATCAGCCGGAGACGCCATGTCAGCCGCCCGCAAGCCCGCGCCCGCCGGGTCCCAGTTCGCCTATGTCCTGCTCTTCTTCACCTCCCTGTTCTGGGGAGGCAATGCGGTGGCCGGCAAGCTGGCCGTGGGCGAGGTCTCGCCGATGACGCTGACGGCTCTGCGCTGGGTGATCGCCTTTTCGATCATGCTGGCCATTGGCGGCCGCCAGTTCTGGCGCGAACGCCATGCCGCCCTGCCGCGCCTGCCGCCGCTGTTCGCCTACGGCGCGACCGGATTTGCGACGTTCAACGTGCTGTTCTACGTCGCCGCCAACCATACATCGGCGATCAACATCGCCATCGAGCAGGCGGCCATCCCGATGTTCATCTTCATCCTGAACTTCCTGATCTTCAGGATGCGGGTGACGCCCGGCCAGATGGTCGGCTTCGTCATGTCGCTCGTCGGCGTGGCCATGGTTGCCTCCAATGGCAGCCTGGCGCGCCTGCTCGCCCTCGAGATCAACCGGGGCGACGCGTTCATGCTGCTCGCCTGCCTGGTCTATGCGGGCTATTCGGTCGGCCTGCGCTACAAGCCCGAACTGCACTGGAAGACGATGATGGTCGTCATGGCCTTTTCGGCGATGGTCGTCTCCTTCCCCTTCGCCTTCATCGAGTTGCGCTCGCCGCAGGGCATCGCGCCCACCGCGCAGGGCTGGCTGGTCATCCTTTATGCGGCGATCTTTCCCGCGATCATCGCCCAGGTCTTCTACATTGGCGGCGTCGACATGATCGGCTCGAACCGGGCCGGGCTGTTCGTCAACCTGGTGCCCGTGCTCGGCACGCTGCTGGCGATCGCCATCCTGGGCGAGGTGTTCGGGCTGCACCATGCCCTTGCCATGGTTCTGGTGATCGGCGGCATCTGGCTGGCCGAGCGCAGGGCCTCCGCCGCCCGGCCACCGGGCAAGTAGCGATCGCCCGGCCCCGGACGGGCCGGCTATTCAGGCGGCCTCAGCGACGATTCGCAGACCGAGCGCCTTCATCACGCCGATGAACGTGCTCAATCTGGGGTCGCCATCGTCGGTCAGCGCCGCGGCAAGCTCCTCGCGGGACACCCCGGCCTTGCGGGCGATCTCGGCGAGCCCCTCGGAGCGAGCCACGTTGTCGAGCGCCAGCGCAATATGTGCCGGATCGCCCTCTTCGAACACCACTTCGAGATAGGCCGCAACATATTCAGGCGACCGGAGATTTTCTGCCGTATCCCACCGGGTGGTTTCCAGGACCATTCAGAGCTCCTTTGCTAGCCGCTTCGCCATCTCGATGTCACTGCGCTGGGATCCCTTGTCACCGCCACACAAGAGCACGACGGCCTTGCCGTGTCGGCGCGTGAAGTAGAGCCGATAGCCGGGTCCGAACGTGAGCCGCAACTCCATCACCCCCGATCCCACCGACTTGGCATCTCCGAAGTTGCCAAGGCCGATGCGATCGATCCGGGCATCGATCCGGACCCTCGCTTGAACATCGCGCAAGCCGGCGTACCATTTTTCGAAGACCGCCGTCTTGCGCACTTCGATCATGGCGCCATCATACAGCGCGCGCAATGCCCCGGCAATCGATCAGTCCCTGTGAAGGCAAGGTTCGCCGGTCGAACACGGATCACACATCGAAGACCAGCGGCTTGGCCGACAGGATTTCCGGATACTGGCGCACCTGGTCGAGCACGTGCTGCCGAACCGGTTCGTCGACATACAACAGCGCGATCGCGTCGCCGCCGGGCCGATTGCGGCCGAGCTGGAAGTTGGCGATGTTCACGCCGTTCTCGCCGAAGGTCGTGCCCAGAATGCCGATGATGCCCGGCACGTCGTTGTTTGTCGTATAGACCATGTTGCGGCCGATCTCCGCGTCTAGATGGATGCCCTTGATCTGGATGAAGCGCGGCTTGCCGTCGGCGAAGATGGTGCCCGCCACCGAGCGGGTCTGGTTGGCCGTGCGCACGCGCATTTCGATGAACCCGTCATAGACGCGCGACTTGTCGCGCTTGATCTCCGAGACGATCACGCCGCGCTCCTTCACCATGATCGGCGCCGAGACCATGTTCACGTCATTGACCTGCGGCCGGATGAGGCCGGCCAGCGCCGCGCTCGTCAGCGCCTTGGTGTTCAGATCGGCCACCATGCCGTCATAGACGATCTCGACCTCGAGGATCGCCGATTCGGTGACCTGTCCGACAAAGCTGCCCAGCACCTCGGCGAGCTTGACGAATGGCTTGAGCACCGGTGCCTCTTCGGCGGTGATCGAGGGCATGTTGATCGCGTTGGTCACCGCGCCGTTGATCAGATAGTCGCTCATCTGCTCGGCGACGTGCAGCGCCACATTTTCCTGCGCCTCGGTGGTCGAGGCGCCCAGATGCGGCGTGCACACGACATTGGGCAGGTCGAACAGCGCGTTCTCGGTCGCCGGCTCGACCTCGAAGACGTCGATGCCGGCGCCGGCCACCTTGCCCGATCTGAGCGCCTCGGCCAGGTCGGCCTCGACCACGAGCCCGCCGCGCGCGCAGTTGATGATGCGCACGCCGTCCTTCATTTTCGCGATCGCTTCGGCATTGACGATGTTGCGGGTCTTGTCGGTCAGCGGCGTGTGCAGCGTGATGAAGTCGGCGCGCGAGAACAGCTCGTCCAGTTCGACCTTTTCCACACCCAGCTCGTTCGCCCGGTCCTGCGACAGGAACGGGTCGAAGGCCACGACACGCATCTTCAGGCCGACCGCGCGGTTCGCGACGACCGAGCCGATGTTTCCGCAGCCGATCACGCCCAGCGTCTTGCCGGTGATTTCCACGCCCATGAACTTGGACTTCTCCCACTTGCCCGAACGCGTGGAGATGTCGGCGGCCGGTATCTGCCGCGCCAGCGCCAGCATCAGCGAGATGGCGTGCTCGGCCGTGGTGATCGAATTGCCGAACGGCGTGTTCATGACGATGATGCCGCGGCGCGAAGCGGCGGGGATGTCGACATTGTCGACGCCGATGCCGGCGCGGCCGACGACCTTCAGCCGGTCGGCCGCATCGATGATCTTTTCGGTGACCTTGGTGGCCGAGCGGATGGCAAGGCCGTCATAATCGCCGATCACCTGCAGCAGCCGGTCCTTGTCCTTGCCCAGGTCCGGCTGGAAGTCGACGTCGATGCCGCGATCCTTGAAGATCGTCACGGCGGTGGGAGACAGCTTGTCGGAGACGAGTACACGGGGTTTGGTCACGGGTGTTGTCCTCAATCTGGAAACGGGTTCAGCATCCGCCCCTCACCCTCTCCCCGCACGCGGGGAGAGGGGTCGCGAACCGCACCGCCCGCTCGTCCGCCTTCGCGGTTTTCGTGGCGCCTTTGGTGCGATGCCGAGGTCTCCCTCTCCCCGCGTGCGGGGAGAGGGTGAGGGTAAGGGGCAGAGAAGTCAGAGATTAGGCCGCCTTTTTCAGCGACGACTTCTGCGCCGCGAACGCCCAGGCGAGCCAGGGCATCAGCGCTTCGAGGTCGGATTTTTCGACGGTGCCGCCGGCCCAGATGCGCAGGCCCGGAGGCGCGTCGCGATAGGCACCGATGTCCAGCGCCGCCCCTTCCGCCTCGAGCAGCGAGACCATGCCCTTGGCGAAGGCCGCCTGACCTTCGCCGTCGAGTGCGGTCACGTCCGGATCGACGATCTTCAGGCACACCGAAGTGTTCGACCGGGTTGCCGGATCGGCGGCGAGGTTCTCGAGCCAGTCATTGCCTTCGACGAAGTCCTCGATGACCGCCAGGTTGGCGTCCGCCCGTGCGATCAGCACCTCGAGCCCGCCGATCGACCGCGCCCAGCCAAGCGCGTCCAGATAGTCTTCCACGCACAGCATGGAGGGCGTGTTGATCGTCGCACCCTCGAAGATGCCCTCGATCAGCTTGCCGCCCTTGGTCAGCCGGAAGATCTTCGGCAACGGACGCGGCGGGGTGTAGCTTTCGAGCCGTTCGACCGCGCGCGGCGACAGGATGAGGACGCCATGGCCGCCCTCGCCGCCCAGCACCTTCTGCCAGGAGAACGTCGTCACATCGAGCTTGGAGAAATCAAGCCGCTGGGCGAACGCCGCCGACGTGGCATCGCAGATCGTCAGGCCCTGGCGGTCGGCGGGGATGAAACCGGCGTCCGGCACGCGTACGCCCGAAGTGGTGCCGTTCCAGGTGAAGACCACGTCGCGATCGAAGTCGACCTGCGCAAGGTCGGGAAGTTCGCCATAGGGCGCCTGGAACACCCGGGCGTCGTCGAGCTTGAGCTGCTTGAGCGCATCGGTCACCCATCCCGCGCCGAAGCTCTCCCAGGCGAGCAGGTCGACCCCGCGCGCGCCGAGCATGGACCACATGGCCATCTCGACCGCGCCGGTATCGGAGGCCGGCACGATGCCGATTCGGTAATCTTCGGGCACGCCAAGGACTTGCCGCGTCAGGTCGATGGCCTGCTTGAGCTTGCCCTTGCCGATCTTGGACCGGTGCGAGCGTCCCAGTGCACCGGTGTCGAGGGCGCCGGCCGACCAGCCGGGGCGCTTCGCGCAAGGACCTGAGGAAAAACGGATATTGGCCGGACGCACGTCCGGCTTGGCGGGGTCAGCTGTCATGTTTCTACCCTTTCAGATAGCTGCCTCTCGTTGGGGAGAGGTGTCCCGCCGACGCAACTAGTCCCGTGCGAAGTGGCGGTCAAGCCATAGTTCCATGACAGCGCCAAAAGGCCCGGCGCATCGCACCGGGCCTTTTGTCGAACCTTGCCGCCTATTTGTAGATCTTCGGCGGGTGATAGGGGGGCTTGTAGGGCGGCTCGTAGGGCGGTTCGTAATGGTCGCCGCCACCGAGCTTGTAGCGCAGGCCGGCACGGACCTCGTGGCTGCGAATGCCGTTGTCCCAGCCCGGACCGGCATGATCGGCATATTTGAACATTTCGCCCTGGTGGATATGGCGATAGCGATAGCCCAGATCGATCGCCAGCTTCTTGGTCGCCTCGATCGACACGCCCGCCATCAGCGCATAGGCAAAACGCCAGCTCGCGCTTCCCTCATGGGTGACGGTTCCGGACTGATCGTAGCCGGGCCCGATCGTGTTCTCCAGATCGTGCCAGCGCACATAGGCGCCGCCGATGCCCGCGCCCACATACGGGGTCACGCCCGAATAGGTGCCCAGATCGACATAGGCATTGGCGAGCACCGTCCAGGCATCGAACGCGCTCTCGTCGGTCGACATGCACTCTTCGGGCGCCCCGCCGCCGAGCGGCGTACACGTGCCGATCGTATAGCCGTCGAAATCGGTCTTGAACGTGTAGTCCAGCGTCACGTCGGTGCGGAAATTGTGGTTGATCTGGTAGCCGATGCCGCCGCCGATGCTGAACGAACCCTTCAGATCGCCGAACAGGTGGTTCGAGCCGCCCGCATGCCCGTAGGTGACATAGTCGGCCCCGCGGAAATCGTTCCACGCATAGCCGATATCGCCGCGAATGTACCACCCCGATACCTTTTCAGGCACGACTTCGGGAACGTGGTAGACCGGCTTTTCGTAGATGACGGGCTCGGCCACGTCCGCCGCCTGCGCCGTAACGCCCATGGCCGCGATGATGGCAGCGGGCGCCGCAAGTTTCACTGCTGCATTCTTCATGCTCTCTTCCCCAAACGGCCCGCACGCGTTCAACTGCGGGTTTCAGCTCGCTTGGTTGGAGCATTAACCACAAAGGTTAAAGTGGGCTTAACCGTGCCGGTTTACCACGAATTGCAACCGTCGGGCAGCCTGCGCGGCGCGTCTCAGGCCGCCGGTCGCAGTTCGCCGATGATCCCGATGATGTCGTCGACCACGCTTTCGACGACGATCGGATCGTCGCCCTCGGCCATCACGCGGATCAGGGGCTCGGTCCCCGAGGGACGAATCAGCACGCGCCCAGCATTGCCCAGCCGTTCGCGCGCCGCATCGACCGCCTTCTTGACCCGTTCGTCCTCCAGCGGCTTGCCGCCCGCAAAGCGCACATTCTTGAGCACTTGCGGAACCGGTTCGAACTTGGCGCACGCTTCGCTCGCCGTCATGCCGCTCTGCACGATGCAGGCCATGACCTGCAGCGCGCTGATCAGCCCGTCGCCGGTGGTCGCATAGTCGCTCAGGATGATGTGGCCGGACTGCTCGCCGCCGACATTGTAGCCGTGCGCGCGCATGTGTTCGACGACATAGCGGTCGCCGACCTTGGTGCGGGCCAGCGCCAGACCCTGCGCGGCCAGGAAGCGCTCGAGCCCCAGATTGGACATCACCGTCGCGACGATCCCCTCGCCGCGCAGCAATTCGGCGCGCTGCCAGTCCTCGGCGATCATCGCCATGAGCTGGTCGCCGTCGATGATCGTGCCCTTCTCGTCGACCACCAGCACCCTGTCGGCATCGCCGTCCAGCGCAATGCCCAGATCGGCGCGCACCTCGTTGACCTTGGCGCGCAGCGTGTTGGGATTGGTCGACCCGCAATCGAGATTGATGTTCAGCCCGTTCGGCTTGTCGTTGATCGCAACGACATCGGCGCCAAGTTCCCACAACGCGGCGGGGGCGGCCTTGTAGGCAGCCCCGTTGGCACAATCGACGACCACGCGCAGCCCGGAAAGGCTCATCTGGCGCGGGAATGTGCGCTTGGCGAATTCGATGTAGCGGTAAAGATCGCCGTCCACGCGCTTGGCCCGACCGATGTCGCCCGGCCGCGCCATCTTCGCGGTCAGATCCTCGCCCATATGCCGCTCGATCCGCGATTCGATGGCATCGGACAGCTTGAAGCCGTCGGGTCCGAACAGCTTGATTCCATTGTCCTGGAACGGGTTGTGCGAGGCCGAGATCATCACGCCGATATCGGCACGCAGCGACCGCGTGAGCATGGCGACCCCGGGCGTGGGAACCGGCCCGAGCAGGAAAACGTCCATCCCGGCGGCGGTGAACCCGGCGACAAGCGCGTTTTCGATCATGTAGCCCGAAAGCCGCGTATCCTTGCCGATCACGACCCTGTGGCGATGCTTGCCGCGCTGGAAGGCCACGCCCGCCGCCATGCCGACCTTCATGGCGATTTCCGGTGTCATGGGCAGCGTGTTGGCGGTGCCGCGAATGCCATCCGTGCCGAAATAGCGTCGTGTCATGAAACCCTCACCTGCCGCATCTGCCCCCGGACCGCAAAGCGGTGCCCGCCTCAAGCTATGCCATCACGGCTGGAGGATTGCACGAGTTTCTTGCCCGGCGGTTGTCGCCGCGCAGGCGGCCGGCAGGCGGTCAGCGGTCGCCGAAGGCGGTCTTGAGCAGGTTGATCTGCGCGTTGACCGGGTTGTCCCCCCCGTCCACGGCGTCGGCCTCCAGCGGGTTCGACGACAGATCGGCATCCATCCGCTGCACCCGCGTCTGAAGGCGCAGCGACCGCTGCACCAGGTCCTTGAAGTGCTCGGGCAGATCCTGCCAGATCGTCAGATCCGCATGTGCGGTGGTGGCATCGAGGCGAATCTTGCTCTTCTCGGAGGCGACCTGCTCGCGCGTCATCTCGCCATTGACGAAGGCGCGCTGCAACAGCAGCCAGGACGCGATCTGCATCAACCGCGTGGTCAGGCGCATGGATTCGGCCGCGTACAGCGTGGCCGCGGCCCGGCTCAGGCCCTTGGCCTGCTTGCGCCCCTCGCCGTCAAGATAGGCGGCCGTCTCCTCGACCAGTGCCATGCCCTGCGCATACAGTTCGGCGAAGGCCGGCGAGGCGACCTTGCGATCGCTGAAACGTATGGTGTTGGACCCGCTTTGCATGCACGCTTGCTTCCCTGCTTGGACTGCGCGAGCTATGTCGCACGCGCCGGCCGTCTCACCAGCCAATTGTCCCTGTTTTCACAACCAGAGGCAAGCGCATCCTTAATGGACGGTTAATGCGCCCGGCCCCTTGGACCGGTCCGGGACCAACGCATGAAAGCAGGAAAAGGCCAAAAAAAAGAGCCGTGCGAAACGGCTCTCAGGAGTTAAACAGGGAGGCGTCAAACAAAGCAACGAAGTCACTCTGGTTGAGTTCGAATAAAATTCGAACGGTTCGAGTTAACACCCGTAAAGCTTAACATCGCCTTAACCGCGAGCCCGCGAGAACGAAAAAACCGCTCTCAGCGCCGGAAAATCGCATCCGCTGCCTGCCGGCTGTCCGATTTGGCCGCCTTTTCGGCCTCCAGCCGGGCAATCTCGGCCCGAAGCGCCGCGATCAGCCGGTCGAGTTCCTCCACCGACAGCAGCGACAGATCCTGCCCGATCGCAAAGGCCGGCGGCCCGGCCCTGTCCTCGCCCCCATCGCTCATCAGCGTGTCTCCCTTCGCTTTGCCATTGCGCGGCGCCGCCAATTCATGGTCACTGCCACCGTTTCGACGAACGACGGATGATCGACGATGACCCTGATGAACGCAATCACCATCCGCGAGCCCGGCGGCCCCGACGTTCTGGAGCCGGCGCGGCGGCCCGTCCCGGATCCCGGCCCCGGCGAGGTGCTTGTCGAGGTGCGCGCCGCCGGCGTCAACCGGCCCGACGTGCTTCAGCGCCAGGGCGCCTACCCGCCGCCGGAAGGCGCAAGCGACCTGCCCGGCCTGGAAATCGCTGGCACCGTCGCCGCGCTTGGCGAGGGCGCGACGCGCTGGGCGGTCGGCGACCGGGTCTGCGCCCTGGTTCCTGGCGGTGGCTATGCCGGCTTTTGCACCGCTCATGAAGACAATTGCCTGCCCGTGCCCGAGGGCTACTCCTTCATCGAGGCGGCGGCGATCCCCGAGACGTTCTTCACCGTCTGGCACAACGTTTTCCAGCGCGGGGGCCTCGAGGCCAGCCAGACGCTGCTGGTCCATGGCGGCGCCTCGGGCATCGGCACCACCGCCATCCAGCTCGCCCGCGCCTTTGGCGCCCGCGTCATCGTCACCGCCGGCACGGACGACAAATGCCAGGCCTGCCTCGATCTGGGCGCCGCGCCGGCGATCAACTACCGCACCGACGACTTCGTCGCCATCGTCAAGCAGACGACCGGCGGCCATGGCGTCGACGTGATCCTCGACATGGTCGGCGGCGACTATGTCGACCGCAACTACGATGCCGCCGCCACCGACGGGCGCATCGTGCAGATCGCTTTCCTGCATGGCCGAAAGGCCGAGGTCGATTTCTCGAAGCTGATGTTGAAACGGCTGACCCATACCGGCTCGACGCTGCGCGCCCGCCCGGTGTCGTTCAAGGCCCAGCTTGCCGCCGAACTGCACGAAAAGGTCTGGCCGCTTCTCACCGCGCGCACGGTGGCACCGGTGATCGACCGGGTGTTCCCGCTCGCCCAGGCCAGCGCCGCCCATGCCCGCATGGAGGACGGCGCCCATATCGGCAAGATCGTGCTGGAGGTGGGATAGCGTTCCATTGTGCCAGCCGGCATGAAAAAGGCCGGGCGCGGGGCCCGGCCTCAACGCGGTCCAGGTAAGCAGGTGCTTACAGTTCGCCCAGCCGCAGGAACTGCGTTTCGCCATTGGAGTCGTCGACGCCATCATTGTCGGTCACGGCGAAGAAGTTGCCTGCCGCATCGACCGCCAGGCCCTCGACCTTGTCGACCACATAGCCGCCAAAGGCGGCCATGTCGGGGATCAGGTCGCGCACCTCTTCCTTGGTCACGACCGGCAGGTCGCCCCCGAGCGGCGCCGGCTGCATCTCGCTCAGCGGCACGCGGAAGATCTTCTTGAGTTTCGCGGCGGCGCCAATCTGGTTGTCGCGTTCGACGATGTAGACATGATCGCCATGGGCGACGATCTCCGACAGGCCGACCCAGCCTTCGCCCTTGGGCTCGAGGGGGTAGCGCACCGCGCCCCATTCCCCGGTCTCGGTGTTGTAGGCGACAAGCTTGACCTGGCCTTCCGGATCGTCGTCCCATTCGCGCTGGATCGCCACCCAGAGCGTGTCGCCGACCATGGTCACGCCCTCCGATGCGTGGCGCCGCTCGACCGCCAGCAATTGGGGCGGGAAGGCCACCTGGTCCTCGATCTCGCCATCGGCGTTCACATGGTAAAGGCCGTGCGGGATCATCCGGCCCGTGCGCCCTTCCGAGGCAAGCCAGAACCCGCCCTCGCCGTCGGCGACGATGCCTTCGAGATCGAGTAGCTGCGCGTTCGCCCCGTTCCGGGTCACGCGCGTCGCCGCCGTGATCCGCGCCGGCGTCTGATTGGCGTCGATCGTGAAGATGGTCGGCTGCATGCCGTAAAACGAGTCATTGACCGCATAGAGAATGCCGGCCTCGTCGGGATCGGCCGCGAGCCCGGACAGCGCGCCGAAGCCGATCGGCCGGCCGTCCTCGTCCATCTGCGAGACGATCATCGGATATTCGGCGGGCCCTTCGCCGAGCTGGTAGAGGGTGACATGGCTGCGCACGCCGCCGTCCTCGATCAGATCGACCTCGTTGGCAACCGCCAGCAGGTTGCGCTCGGGGATCGCCACAGCGCCTTCCGGACCCAGCGCCGAAGGCAGGATCTGCTTGAGTTCGGGCTCGCCTTCGGGATCGTCGGCATAAACGCCGATCACCGAACCGCGCTCGGACAGGAGGAAGATGTGGGTGGCACCGCCATAGACACCCACTTCCATGCCTTCGGGTTCGACGCCCTTGTTGCCCGAACGCTCCTCGGGATAGTGGCCGGTCATCGCCACTTCGTATTCGAAGGCCGTGCCGCTCTCGAACAGCACCGTGCCGTCCTTGCCGAAGATGGTGAAGCCGCGCGAGCCGCCTTCATAGTCGCCCTCATTCGCGGTGACGATACGGTCATTGTCGAGCCATTTCACGGCATCGGGCTCGCGCACCACGCTTCGGGCCGCGCTGTCGAAGGTCAGCGCGCCTTCTTCCCGGGTGTCGATGTTGTTAAGATCGACCGAGCCGGCCGAGAAATGCGAGACGATCTCGCCGGTGCGCCCCTCGAAGATGACGATGTGGTTGTTCTCCTGCAGCGAGACGACCACCTCGTTGGCGCTGTTGATGTCGACGAATTCGGGCTCGGGGTCCGAGCCCGCCACCTCGGCCAGTCCGGTCAGATCGGCCTGAACGCGGCTGTCGCAGTCGATCGCACCGCTGGCGAGCCGATAGGTCAGGGCAAAGCCCGCCGGCATTTGCGGGATCACGCCGTCATCGAGGTCTTCGTCGCGCTCGTTCTCGATGGCGATCGCGACCATGGTTCCGTCGGGCGAGATGGCAAGTGAATCGGGCTGGCCGCCCAGATCGCAGCTCTGTTCGATCTCGCCGCTGGCAAGATTGACCGAGACGACCTGGCCCGACGGTTCGGTATAGCTCTCCGAGGTATTCAGCCCGACAATGGCGCGACCGCCCTGAACAACGACGGCGGTCGGCTCGCCGTCGAGCGCCACAAACCCGCCGGGCTGCGGATTGGCGGGGTCGGAAATGTCGACCATGCCGATGCCGCCCAGCGGGCTGTCCGAATAGACGAGCATCATGCCGTCATCGGTCGCGTCGATGATTTCCGACGAGCTTTCCGCCCCCTGCCCCATCTGTTCGGGAATGTTGAGGTTCACCGGAAACGAGGCGATGCGATTGAAGACCATGCCGCCATGATTGTCGGCATGGGCAGCGGTGGACAGGCCGGCGACGAGCGCCACGGCCGCCACCGAGCAGCGAAACGGATTGTGCATGAGATGTCCCTCCGAGGAAAGCACGGGACCTTTGTCTTTCCTCGCCGCATGACACTTGCGTGACGGAACCATGAAACAAATATGACCCTCCACAGTGCCAAGCGGGCCATTGCACTGTCACGGCCCAGCGGCTATATCCGAACCGACTTCCGGACATTTGTGGCTCAGACCACGCCCGCGACACCGGCGCGGACGGGGCGCAAACGCGTTTTCAGGAAAGGCAATTGCTCATGGCGACCCAGCTTCTCATGCCCAAGGCCACCGCGGTCTGGCTGGTGGACAACACCGCGCTGACCTTCGACCAGATCGCGAAATTCTGTGCGCTGCATCCGCTCGAGGTCAAGGCGATCGCCGATGGCGAAGCGGCGCAGGGCATCAAGGGGCTCGATCCCATCACCACCGGCCAGCTCACGCGTGAGGAGATCGCGCGGGCCGAAGCCGACCCCGGCCACCAGCTCAAGATGTCCGAGCCCAAGGTGCGCGTGCCGCAGGCCAAGCGCAAGGGGCCGCGCTACACGCCTGTCTCGAAGCGCCAGGACCGGCCCAACGCCATATTGTGGCTGGTGCGCCACCATCCCGAACTCAAGGACGCGCAGATCTCGCGCCTGGTCGGCACCACCAAGAACACGATCGAGCAGGTGCGCAACCGCACGCACTGGAACTCGGCCAATCTGCAGCCGGTCGACCCGGTCGCGCTGGGGCTGTGTTCGCAGATCGATCTGGACTTCGAGGTGCAGAAGGCGGCCAAGAACAGGCCGGCAGAGCCCGAAGCCGAAACCGGCGACACGCTGCTGCCCGCCTCGCAGACCGAGAACATGCCGGTCTTCGAGGGTGGCGACACGCACAAGCCCGCGCCCAGGGCCGAGGATGAGGAGATCGACGCCGACGCGGTCTTCGCAAGGCTGAGCGCGCTGAAGAAGGACGATGAAGACGACGACAAGGGTCAGTAGGCGTCGCCGTCGCCCCCAGCCTCCGAAGCCTTTCCCATCGCAGTCGCCGCGCTTCCGACCCCCCCACCCTTCATCCCTCCCCCATAAATGTGGGAGGGAGGACACCGACGGCGGGGTCCCGTCTCAATTTGAGGCGCCAGGCTCGACCGGCAGAGGTTTGTGCCCGTGCCAAGGTCTTCCCTCCCACGCTTGCGGGGGAGGGATGAAGGGTGGGGGTGCGGACGCCGGGCGAGGCGACGCGCAGTTGGCAAGGCCACGAACCGTCAGACCGGCCCCAGGAAGTCGACGTCCCCGGGCACCTCGCCGCATTCGATCATCTGCGCATAGAAATCGCGCAGGGTCCGCCCCCTTTCGGGCCGGAAGGTTTCGCCGGTCGGCATCAACGTGCCGATCCGGTCGATCCGGAACATGCGGAAATCGCCGCGCTTGAGGCACCAGCCGACCACAGTCCAGGTGCCGCCCCAGAACCACAGTCCGAGCGGCCGGATCGCGCGCTCGGTCGCCGCGCCGGCCGCGTCGGTGTAGGCGATGGCGATCTCCAGCCGCTCCTCGCAGGCCCGTTCGAGCGTGTCGATCTTGACGCGCTCCTCGGCGCTCATCCGGTGCGCGGGCGCGCGGATCTCGACGGATTTGAGCCGCGCTCGCGCGTCCTCGGGCAGCACGGCCTCGATCTTGACGAGCGCCTCGGCGGCCGCCCGGGCCATGGCGACGCCGCCCCAGGCGCTGACCATGCGCGCGCCGGCCACCAGCGCCACGATCTCCTCGCGCGTGAACATCAGCGGCGGCAGGTCGAACCCGGCGCGCATGATGTAGCCGACGCCCGCCTCGCCCTCGATCGGCACGCCGGTCGATTGCAGGTCGGCGATGTCGCGATAGATGGTGCGCTCGGACACTTCCAGCCGTTCGGCCAGCCGCGCCGCCGTGGTCAGCCGGCCGCCGCGCAAATGCTGGACGATCTGGAACAGGCGGTCGGCGCGGCGCATCGCATCATCCCCGGCCGGCCGCGTCGTGTTCGGCGGCAATCGTGGCGCGCATCCGCGCGATCCGTTCGCCGCGCCCGGGCACCATCGCCTCGATCCGCACGAGGCCCATGCGCTCGTGCCCGCTCACCGTTCCGTCTGCCTTGCCTTGTTCAGCCATTGTATCTGAACAGGCCGATCGAGTTGCCGTCCGGGTCGAGCGCGTAAAAGAAGCTGCCCGCCGGAATGTCGATCGCCGGCGAGACGACCTCGCCGCCGGCCATCTTCACGCGCTCCATCACTTGCTCGAGCGGCTCGTCGACGGCCAGATGGATGGTGTTGCCCGTGCCCTTCGGTGCCGGCTTTCCGGGATAGAGATGGCCGGCAACGCCCTTTTTCGGATCCTTGGTCGGAAAGTCGGCCATCGGGTTCGGCCCGTCATTGTTCTCGACCAGTTCGATCCCCAGCACCGCATTGTAGAACGCCATGGCGCGCTGCATGTCGGTGACCGGGATTTCTGTCCACACGACCGCGTGTTCCTGAATGCTCATCGTCGATACCTCTTGCTCCGATTTGGCGCGCCCGATCGGGCACGGGACAGGTGTCGCACAACCGTCCTGACAGCATTCTGTCAGGAGCCGGAATCATTCCTGCTCGGGCACGTCGACGACATAGTTGAGCGCCAGCCGGCCGCCATCGGCATGGATGATCTCGCCGGTCATGTAGCTTGCTTCGCTCGAAGCCAGGAACGCGACCGCCGCCGCCACCTCGGCCGTCTCGCCGATGCGCAGGAGCGGCGTGCGCGACAGGATGCGGTTGCGCGCCGCCGGATCGGCGTTCACCGAAGCCAGCATCTCGGTCATGATCGAGCCGGGTCCGACCGCGTTGACGCGGATGCCATGCGGAGCGAGCGACAGCGCCATCACCCTGGTGAGCTGGTTGATGCCGCCCTTGGAGACGCAATAGGGCACCTGGTTGGGAATGGCGACCGTGCCGTTGATCGAACTCATGTTGACGATCGCCCCGGCCGGCCCGCCATCGCTGACCTTGTCGACCATATAGCGTCCCACCGCCTGCCCGCACAGGAACGCGCCCTTCAGGTTGACGCGCATCACCCTGTCGAAATCGGCCTCGGTGACCTCGAGGAAATCGGCGCCGTGCACGATGCCGGCATTGTTGACCAGAACGTCGATGTCGCCCCACTCCTCGATGACGCCGGCGACGAGATTGTGCACGTCGAGCCGGTTGCCGACATCGGTGGGAATGAACAGCACCTCGCCCAGATCCTCGAGGGCCTCGACGGCGGCATCGCCCTTCTTCTTGTCGATATCGGCCAGCGCCACGCGCGCGCCGTCCTGCAGGAAGCGCTTGGCGATCGCAAAGCCGATGCCCTGCGCCGCGCCGGTGACGATGGCGATCTTGCCGTCAAGGGCCATGGCAAACTCCGTGTGTCGGTCGAGGGCGAAAGGCTAACCGCTTTTGCGATGACAGGGAACTGCCGCGCCAAGGCCGGCCTTGCCGAACCGCATTGCCGGCGCGGCCGACCATGGCCCTATGCCGTCTGCCTTGCAAACGCGCCGATGCCCCGCGCCCTCAATGCCTCGCCGATCTCCTCGAGGATCGCCGGATCGTCGATTGTGGCGGGCATCTTCCAGGGCGCGCCGTCGGCGATCTTCTGCATGACCCCGCGCAGGATCTTGCCCGAGCGCGTCTTGGGCAGGCGATTGACGGTCACCGCGATCTTGAAGGCGGCGACCGGGCCGATCTCCTCGCGCACCAGCCTGACGACTTCGCTTTCGATCTCGGCCGCATCCCGGTCCACGCCCGAATTGACAATGACGAAGCCGGCCGGCACCTGCCCCTTGAGCGGGTCGGCAATGCCGATCACCGCGCATTCGGCGACGTCCGGATGCCGGCCGATCACCTCCTCCATGCCGCCGGTCGAAAGCCGGTGGCCGGCAACGGAGATGATGTCGTCGGTGCGCGCCATGATGAAGACATAGCCGTCCTCGTCGACATAGCCGGCATCGGCCGTCTTGTAGTAGCCGGCAAACTCGTCGAGATAGGCCGCACGGAAGCGCTCGTCGGCGTTCCAGAGCGTCGGCAGGCAGGACGGGGGCAGCGGCAGCTTGATCACGATATTGCCCAGCGTGCCGGCGGGCACCCGATGGCCCTCGTCGTCGAGCACCTGCAGGTCGTAGCCCGGCATCGGCACGGTGGGCGAGCCGATCTTGACCGGCAACCGCCCGAGCCCGACCGGGTTGCCGGCGATCGCCCAGCCCGTCTCGGTCTGCCACCAATGGTCGATGACCGGCACATCGAGCGTCCTTTGTGCCCATTCGATCGTATCGGGGTCCGCCCGCTCGCCGGCCAGGAACAGCGTGCGCAGGCTCGACAGATCGTAATCGCCCACCAGCGCGCCCTTCGGATCCTCCTTCTTGATCGCGCGGAAGGCGGTCGGCGCGGTGAACAGCGCGGCGACCCGATGCTCCTCGATCACGCGCCAGAACACGCCCGCATCGGGCGTGCCGACCGGCTTGCCCTCGAACATCAGCGTGGTCGCGCCATGCAGCAGCGGCGCATAGACGATATAGGAATGGCCGACCACCCAGCCGACATCGGAGGCCGTCCAGAACACCTCGCCCGGCCTGATGTCGTAGATCGCGTCCATCGACCATGCGAGCGCGACCATGTGCCCGCCATTGTCGCGGACCACGCCCTTGGGCTGGCCGGTCGTGCCGGACGTATAAAGGATATACAGCGGATCGGTCGCCGCCACCGGCACGCAATCGACCACGGTGCCGGCATTCTTGTGCGCGTCGACCGCCTCGCGGTAGTCGATGTCGCGGCCCTCCACCGGCGCGCACACATGCTCGGGCCGTTGCAGCACGATGCAGTGTTCGGGCGCAAATTGCGCCTCTTCCAGCCCGTGCGCGATCAGCGGCATGTATTCGACGACGCGGCTCGGCTCGATGCCGCAGGACGCGGTGACGATCACCTTGGGGTGGCAGTCGTCGATGCGCGTGGCCAGTTCGATGCCGGCGAACCCGCCAAAGACAACCGAATGGATCGCGCCCAGCCGCGCCGTCGCGAGCATGGCGATGACGGCCTCGGGCACCATCGGCATGTAGATCATCACGCGGTCGCCCTTCGCCACGCCAAGATCGCGCAGCACGGCGGCCAGTGCCTGCACCTCCTCGTGCAGTTCGCGATAGCTCACCGTGCGCTTGCTGCCGGTGACAGGACTGTCATGGATGATGGCCGGCTGGTCGCCGCGCCCGGCCGCCACGTGCCGGTCGAGGGCGTTGTGGCAGGTGTTGCAGGTCGCGCCAACGAACCAGCGGCCATAGACGCCCTGGGCGGGGTCGAACACCCGATCCCAGGGCGCGAACCAGTCGATCGCGCCGGCCCGCTCGGCCCAGAACCCTTCGGGGTCGCGCCGCCACGCCGCGTATGTCTCATGATAGCCCGATGATCGATGGTCCATCGCCCCGCTCCTCCCTGTCGCGCTGCAACGGGCCGATGCGTGCTGGCGCAAGCCGGCCCCTTGGGTACGATCCGACATTACTAGGCACGGTTGCCGCGCGCGTCCATCCGACGATGGTTCGGGCTCAGGCGCTGCGGCGCAGCGGCGTCACCTCGGGCATGGCGGCATCTGGCAGCGGGTCGCTCTCGCCTTCGGGCGGGGCGATCCAGCGCGCGAAGTGCCGCCCCCAGATGCGATAGCCTTCGCCATTGGGGTGGAAACCGTCGCGGGCAAAGGCATTGTGCTGTTGCGGGGGCACGCGATCGGTCACGATGGCGCCGCGCTCATGGCACATGCGCGTGCCCATGGCGTTGATCAGTTCGGCGCGCGCCGCCAGCACGCGGCCCAGTTGCCTTGGCAGGGCCGGGCACTGGCGCATGTCGGGGATCGGACACCAGATCACCCGCGCCTGCGGGAATCGGGTGCGCAGCGCATAGATGAGCGAGCCGAAATCGCGCTTGAAGCGGCGCACGACGTGGAAGTTCTTCATGTCGTTGATGCCCACCGACAGCGCCACATGGGTCCAGTCGCGTTCCTCGATATGCGGCAGGATGTAGTCGCGAATGTCCGACGCGGTCGCCGAATTGCCACCGGCCGCGCGCCAGCGCACCGGCCAGCCCGTACACTCGTTCACCGCCTTGGCGATATTGTAGGCGAGCGTGTCCTCGATCCGCTCCATGCCGACGCTGGCGACGGTCGAATCCCCCATCACCAGAAGACGCACCGGCTCGCTGTTGCCGGACATCTCGCCGGCCGCCGGTACCGGCGCCGGCAACATCCGCTCGATGCGCATGCGAACGCGCACGCCCTGGAACGCATAGACGGGGAACATCGCCCAGGAAAAGAGCGCCGTCGACGTCAGGGTGTTGAGCATGGCGGTGGCGTCCTGAAGCGATGATGCCGCTGCGAATATGCATTTTAGGTGGTTTTGCGCCGCCTGGAAAGAACGCGACGGCCGCCATCGGTGGGCCGAACGCAACGCGCCCCCGGCATCGGTCCGGGGGCGCGGCGCGGTTCGAATGCCGTCGTGCTATTGCGGCTGCGGTTCCATGCCGCCCGCGTCGGGTTCGCCGCCCTTCTTGCCGCGCGAGGGGCGCTTGGCGGCGCCCGTCTTGGGCACGGCCGAGCCGCGCGGCGGCGGCGTGTCGTCGCCCATATCGCGCGAGGGCTTCTTGCCGGCGAGCAGTTCCTTGATCTCGTCGCCCGACAGCGTCTCGTATTCGAGCAGACCCTCGGCCAGCGTGATCCAGTCCTCCTTCTTGTCGGTCAGGATCTTCATGGCCGTCTTGTAGGCATCATCGATCAGCTTGCGCACCTCGGCGTCGATCGTCTCGGCGGTCGCCTCGGACATGTTCTGCTGCTGGGCGACCGAATGGCCCAGGAACACCTCCTGCTGGTTCTCGCCATAGGAGACCGTGCCCAGTTCTTCCGAAAAGCCCCATTGCGTGACCATGGCGCGCGCCAGCTTCGTCGCCTGTTCGATATCGGAGGCGGCGCCGGACGTGATGTTCTCCTTGCCGAACTTGATCTCCTCGGCTGCACGGCCACCCATCATGATCGCCAGGCGCGAGACCATGTATTTGTAGCTCATCGAGTACTTGTCGCCCTCGGGCAGCTGCATGACCATGCCGAGCGCGCGCCCGCGCGGGATGATCGTCGCCTTGTGCACCGGGTCGGCCGAGGGCACGTTCAGCGCCAGGATCGCATGGCCGGCCTCGTGATAGGCGGTCAGCGTCTTTTCCTCCTCGGTCATGGCGCTGGAACGGCGCTCGGCGCCCATCATCACCTTGTCCTTGGCGTCCTCGAATTCGAGCATGGTGACCAGGCGCTTGTTGCGCCGTGCGGCCATCAGCGCGGCCTCGTTGACCAGGTTCGACAGATCGGCGCCGGAAAAGCCGGGCGTGCCGCGCGCGATCGTCTTCAGATCGACGTTCGGGGCCAGCGGCACATTGCGCGTATGCACCTTCAGGATGCGCTCGCGGCCGACGATATCGGGATTGGGCACCACCACCTGCCGGTCGAAGCGGCCCGGGCGCAAAAGCGCCGGGTCGAGCACGTCGGGCCGGTTGGTCGCCGCGATCAGGATGATGGATTCGTTGGCTTCGAACCCGTCCATCTCGACCAGAAGCTGGTTGAGGGTCTGCTCGCGCTCGTCATTGCCGCCGCCAAGGCCGGCGCCGCGATGCCGGCCGACCGCGTCGATCTCGTCGATGAAGATGATGCAGGGGCTGTTCTTCTTGGCCTGCTCGAACATGTCGCGCACGCGCGATGCGCCCACGCCCACGAACATCTCGACGAAGTCCGAACCCGAAATGGTGAAGAAGGGCACGTTGGCCTCGCCGGCCACCGAGCGCGCCAGCAGCGTCTTGCCGGTGCCGGGCGGGCCGACCAGCAGCACCCCGCGCGGGATCTTGCCGCCCAGGCGCTGGAACTTCTGCGGATCGCGCAGGAATTCGACGATCTCCTCGAGATCCTGCTTGGCCTCGTCGACGCCGGCGACGTCGTTGAACGTCACGCGCCCGTGCGCCTCGGTCAGAAGCTTGGCCTTGGACTTGCCGAAGCCCATCGCCCGGCTGCCGCCGCCCTGCATCTGGCGCATGAAGAAGATCCACACGCCCAGGATGATGATCATGGGCAGCCATGACAGCAGCACCGCCATGAACGAGTTCGACCCGTCGGCCTCGGGGCGGGCACGGATCTCCACGCCGCGATCCTCGAGGCGCGCCACCAGATCCGGGTCGCCCGGCGAATAGGTCTGGAACGTCACGCCGGTGTCGCCATAGGTGCCGATGATCTGCTCGCCCTGGATCGTCACCGATTCCACGCGGCCGTTCGACACGTCCTGCAGGAACTGCGTGTAGGAGATGTCGCGCGTCGCGCCCGCATCGTTGGGCGACTGGAACATGTTGAACAGCGCGACCAGCATCAGCGCGATGATCGCCCACAGGGCGAAATTTCGGTAATTCGGGTTCATCTGGCTTCCAAACCGCGCCGCATCCGGCGCACTGCAATGTGTCTGGGACGAAGATAGGTTCCGCTCAGCACTTTGCCAAGCCAATCCGAGCATTGTGCGACGAAAGGGCGTGATTGTGGTCAACGCGCCATGGCGGCGGCCGGTAGCCGGCCGCCCCGTGCAGTCGGGCAAGGGCCTGGGCGAGCGGGCGATCGGTTTCCGCGACAAGCCGGTTGAAGCCGACATCGTCGAGACCGCGCGCATGGCGCGGGTCCGCTGCCAGGCGCACCCGCCCGTCCCGCCGGGCCAGCGTGCAGCCAGCGATCGTGAAGGCGGCGCCATTGGCCCCCTGGCGGCAAAAGGCGAGCGCCGCGCCCGTCTGCCGCGCGCCGGGCTGGCGGGCCAGCCGGCCCGTCCAGGTAAGCGCGCCGGCCATGGCGGCGGCGAGCGCGTCGGCGGTGCATGCGGCTTCGCCGGCCGCCGGATCGAACCACAGATGCGCCCCGTCGAACCGCCAGACCTCGGCGCGATCGAGGCAGCGCGCGCCGGCAAGCGCGCGCGCCGCGCGCCGTGCCCTTTGCGCGCTGGCCTGGGCGACAAGCGCGGCGCGCCACGCCGGTTCGCGCGTCAGCGCCCGGCGGACGCGCACGCGCTCGAAGCGGCTGTCCTCATTGGACGGATCGTCGATGAAGCCGATTCCCCGCGCGGCGAGCCAGGCGCGCAGGTCCGCCCGGCCGCAGTCGAGCAGCGGACGCACGAACCACACGGCCCGGCGGTAGAGCGCTGCCCTGTCGATGCCGGCCAGGCCGATGCCGGCGACGCCCTGCCGCGCCTTGCGCATGGCCAGCGTTTCGGCATTGTCGTCGGCCGTGTGCCCGGTAAGCACGATGCCCGCGCCGATCGATCGCGCCAGATCGGCCAGCAGGGCATGGCGGGCCTCGCGCGCCTGCACCTGTAGCCCGGTCGAGCGCGCCGGCCCGTCCCAGGTCACAATGCGATGGGCCGTTCCCAGCCGCTCGCACATGCGTGCCACGGCCATCGCTTCGCCCGTGCTTTCGGGCCGCAGACGGTGGTCGACGGTTGCTGCGATGATCGGCGGCGCCGATGGCAGGCGGGCGAGATGGTGCCTGAACAGATGAACCAGTGCGGTGGAATCGCCGCCGCCGGAAACGGCGACAAGGACCGGCGCGTCGCCGGCAAGGTCGAGTTCGGCAAAGGCCCGTTCGGCGGCGGCCGCCGGGTCGGCGTCAGCAGCGTGCCTTGGCGCGCTCATCGGCGATCCGCTGGCGCAGCGCCGGGGCCATGTCGGAATGGGTGGCGAGCGCATCGTCGAAGGTCACGCAGGCCAGGTCGCGATTGCCCAGCGCGGCCATGATCGTGCCGATCTTGAGCATGGTTTCGGGCGCCTTCTGCGCGTCGGGATGTCGGGCGCGCGTATCGATGAAGATCTGCGCGGCATCCTCGTAGCGCCCCTGCGCCAGCACGCTTTCGCCCAGCCAGAACCGCGCATCGGGCGTGAGGATGTCGTCGGGATAAAGCTCGACGAAGGATCGGAAAAGCTCCTCGGCCATGGTGTAGTCGCCATCGAGCACGTGGCCATAACCGGTGCGATAGAGTTCCTCGGGATCCATCGCACCGGTTATGCTCGCCACCTGGCGCCCGTCTATGGCCGCGCCTACCGCGTCCTTGGAGAAGTCGACATCGGCGCCCCGAACGCTGCCGTCGGCGCCAAGGGTCAGCGTGCCCAGATTGCGCGGCGGCGCACCGCGCCCGTCATCGTTGCCCGCGGCCGCGCTGGCGGCCTGTTCGGGCGCGACGCGGCCGGCCGTCGTCGCCCCCGCCTGCGCCGGCGGTGCGCTGCCCGCCACCGCGCGCTCGGGCGGGCCGGCCTCGATCGCTCCCTGCTCGTTGGCGGGCGGGCGCGAGGCGTCCTGCGGATCGCCGCCCTCGAGCTGCTGGAAGCGGTATTCGTAATCCTCCTGCTGGCGGCGCATCTGCTCCTGCATCTGCAGGATCTGGAAGTTGAGCTCCTCGATCTGACCGGTGAGCTGCCGCAACTGCTCCTCGAGTTGCATCACCCGCGGATCGGTGACCTGCGCGCCGGCCGTGCCCGGCATCGACATCAGGCCCGCGCCGGTCACCGCCAACGCCAGCAGCGCCGGGAGCATGGTTCTGAAATGTGTCACGTCCTTTTCTACCTTGCGCCTGTGGATCGGACTGGCCGCACTGATGCATGTCAGTGGGACGAAAATTTGGTGTCGCCCTTGCCCTGTCAACAAAAAAGCGGCCGAAGCCGCTTGATTGCGTCAGGGTCGCCTGTCGGCGCGGTCAGCTTCCCGCGCCGCCCAGCACCGTCACCGCCCGGCGGTTCTGGCTCCAGCACGAAATGTCGTCGCACGTCGCCACCGGCCGTTCCTTGCCGTAGGAAATGGTCTTGATCCGTGCGCCATTGACGCCGCGCGAGACCAGGAAGGCCTTGGTCGCCGCCGCGCGCCGCGCGCCCAGCGCCAGATTGTACTCGCGCGTGCCGCGCTCGTCGGCATGGCCCTCGATGGTGACCTGGAAGTTCGGGTACTGGTTCAGCCATTGCGCCTGGCGCGCCAGGATCACCTGCGCATCCGAGCGCACGACCGATGAGTCGGTGTCGAAGAAGATGCGGTCGCCGACATTGACGGTGAAGTCCTGCTGCGAGCCGGGCGTCGCGCCGGCCCCCGCGCCCAGGCCCAGATCGGCGGGATTGTTCGGCAGGTTGCGGTTGTTGGCGCAGCCGGTAATGGCCAGCGCGGTCAGCACGACAGCCATCAGCACGCCTGCCGGACGGATCTGGTTGAGGCCCATAGCCTTCATTCCTCTCAAATTCGAGACGTTCCTGAAGTCGTTTGCTAACCCTGTTTGGGTTAACCGCCGCTTCAGGAACACGGTTAACGAAGCCTTGCCGACTCATGACATCCGGCCGGTGACGCTGGCTTTCGCGGTGACGCCCAATTGCGGCGACAAGGCGGCAGCCGGCGCGCCGCACCGATCACTCCAGCAGCGGCGACCAGGCCGGATCGGACGCGAACCCCTCCACCGGCACGCGCCGCTCGTTGCGGCCGGTCAGGTCGATCGTGTACAGTTGCGGGCCGCCCGCACCGGCATCCTGGCGGAAGAACATCAGGTAGCGACCGTTGGGCGCCCAGGTCGGTCCCTCGTTGTGAAAGCCGGTGGTCAGGATGCGCTCGCCCGAGCCGTCCGGGCGCATCACGCCGATCGAGAACTGCCCGCCCGACATCTTGGTGAACGCGATCAGGTCGCCGCGCGGCGACCAGACCGGCGTCGAATACGAGCCGTTGCCGAACGAGATGCGCGTCGCATCCCCGCCATTGGCGCTCATCACATAAAGCTGCTGGCGCCCGCCGCGATCCGATTCGAAGACGATGCGCTGCCCGTCGGGCGAATAGGACGGCGAGGTGTCGATCGATGGCGAATTGGTCAGCCGCGTCGTGTTGCGGCTGCGCAGGTCCATCGCATAGATGTTGGCGTTGCCGTCGGGCTGCTGCAGGCTCATCACCACCTTCTGCCCGTCGGGCGAAAAGCGCGGGCTGAACGTCATGCCGGGAAAATCGCCCACATGCTCGCGCTGTCCGGTCTCGAGCTGCAGCAGATAGACCTTCGGCTCGCCCCCGGCGAAGTCCATATAGGTGATCTCCTGGCGCGAGGGCGAAAAGCGCGGCGTCAGCACGATATCGCCGCCGCGGGTCAGATAGCGCACATTCGCCCCGTCCTGATCCATGATCGCCAGCCGCTTGACGCGGTTGTCGCGCGGTCCGCTCTCGGCGACGAAGACGATGCGGGTGTCGAAATAGCCCTTCTCGCCGGTCAGCCGCTCGAAGATCGCGTCCGAGATGATGTGCGCGACGCGCCGCCAGTTCTCCTTGTTGGTGAAGAACTGCTCGCCGGTCATCTGCTCGCCTGCGAAGGTGTCCCACAGGCGGAACTCGGCGCGCAGCCGGCCGCCGCCCTCCTCGGTCACGCGCCCGGTGACCAGCGCCTGGGCGTTGATCACCCGCCAGTCCTGAAAGCGCGGCACCGCATCGGGATTGGAGACCTGCTCGATGAAGGCGGTCCGCTCGATCGGCGCGAACAGGCCCGAGCGACGCAGATTTTCGGTGATCACCTGGCTGATCTGCGCGCCCAGGCCGTCCGCCGAGATGAAATCGGTCACCGCGATCGGCAGCGGTTCGATCGTGCCGCGATTGATGTCGATCTCGACCAGGGCCCGCGCCGGCGCGATGCTCACCAGCAAGACCACGGCGACCGCAAGGAGCGAACTGGTCAGCGATCCGGCCCATATTCTGATCATGTCGTTCATCCTTCTTGTCGACGCGTGTCGATGTTCGCGCGCCTTTGGCAGGCGATCTGTGGCCGTTTTGCGGCGCCGGCGGATCCCGGTCAGAACATCTCGCTGGGGTCGAAATTGACGACCACTTCCTGCCATGATTCGTACTTTTCCGAGGGCAGGTCGAAACCGTCGAAACGGTTGTTGCAGATCATGATGGCACGCATGGCGCTGTCATCGGCCGCCTGGTTGCCCGAGCTCGTGATCACGGCCGGACGCCCTTCGACGCGGCCGTTGCGGTCCAGGTTGAAGCGGATCGAAACGCGCAGCTGGTCGGCGTCGGTGACGCCCGCCGGCACGTTCCAGCACGACTGGATCTGGTTGCGCAGCGCGTCCATCTCGCTTTGCGTGAGCGTGGTTCCGCCAGTCGTGCGCGTGGCGCCGACCGAGGCGGTCTGCTCGGACGATGCGGCGCCGCCGCCCGAACCGCGCTCGCGGTTCAACAGGCTGGCGACCTCGTCGACGGGCTCTTGCTCCTCGACGCGCTCGGTCTGCTGGTTGGGCGCCGGCTGCGCCCGCCGCAGCGGCCGTTCGACCGGGATCGGCAGTTGATCGGGAATGGTCACGCGTTCGGGCTCGGCCGTCTCCGGTGCGGGGTCGGGCGCAGGCTCGGGTTCGGCTTCGGGCTCGGGGATCGGGATCGGTCGCGGCTCGGGTTCCGGCTCGGGTTCCGGTTCGGGTTCGGGCTCGGGTACCGGTTCCGGTTCGGGTTCGGCGGCGATGATCTCCTCGACCGGGTCGACCGGCACGATCTCGCGCGTCTGCTCCGAGGGGGTCGGCAGGCGCACCTCCTCGACCTCGACCGGCTGCTGCGTCTCGGTTTCCGGTGTCGACTGGTCGCGCTCGTTGTCGCCCCGATTGACCGCGTCGGGCGGCGGTTGCAGCCTTTCCACAGGTTCGGGCCGCGGCGGACCGTCCTGCGGTGCATCCTCGGCGCCTTCCTGGCTCTGGCTGATTTCGCCGAATTCGACCAGCTCGACGGGCAGCGCCTCGACATCCTCGACATCGAAGGTGTCCGGCGATGACAGGGTGAACACGCCCCAGCCGATCAGGACCACGTGCAATGTCGCCGATATCGCAAGCCCGGCGCGCATGATGCCTACCTGTCCTGTTCCTGCAGGGTCACCAGACCCAGATTGCGATAGCCGGCCTGGTTGATCCGGCCCATCACGACCATGATCGTGCCGTAATCGGCATTGCGGTCGCCACGAATGAAGATTCGTTCGTCATACCCGGTCTGGGCGATCGCCTCCAGCCTGGGCACCACCTCGTCGACCTCGATCTGCGTCTCCTGAAGGAACACTTCCCCGCGCGAGTTGATCGAGATGGTGATCGGCTGGGTGTCGGCGTTGAGCGCGTTGGCCCGGCTTTCGGGCAGGTCGATCGGCACGCCGACCGTCAGCAGCGGCGCGGCCACCATGAACACGATCAGCAGCACCAGCATGACGTCGACGAACGGCGTGACGTTGATCTCGGAGACCAGCACGCCGTTGCGGCTGCGCCGGCCGCGCGAACGGCCCGATGCCCTTCCGCCAGTGGGTAAGCCTCTCGCCATCGTCCCGCCCCTGTGGTTACTGCCTATTCGGCGGCAGCGCGCTGCGGCTGCCTGGCCGCGTTGGCATATTCATCGACCTGGCGCGACAGGATCGAGGAGAACTCGTCGGCGAACGCTTCCATCCGCCCGGTCAGTTTGGCCGCCTCGCTCATCAGCCTGTTATAGGCGACAAGTGCCGGAATTGCGGCGAGCAGTCCGATCGCGGTCGCCAGCAGCGCCTCGGCGATGCCAGGGGCCACAACGGCGAGGTTGGTCGATTCCGATCCGGCGATCGCCTGAAACGAGGTCATGATGCCGATCACCGTGCCGAAAAGGCCGACATAGACCGCCACCGAGCCGAGCGATGCCAGGTAACCCAGCCGCGATTCCATGCGCTCGGCCTCGCGCGACAGGGCGACGTCCATCGCCCGATCGATCCGCGACTGCAGGCTCATCGGCGAGCGCGCCCCGCGCTCGAAGGATTTGTGCCATTCGCGCATGGCCGCCACGAACACCGAGGCGATGCCGCTCACCTTGCGGTTGGTGATGTCGCGATAAAGCTCCTCGAGCGACTGGCCGGACCAGAAGTCATCCTCGAACAGACGAACCTGGCGCCGCATGCGCGAGAACGCCATGGACTTGTCGATGATGATGGCCCAGCTCCAGATGGACGCCAGCAACAGGCCGATCATGACGGCCTTGACGATCCACCCGGCCTGCATGAACAGCCCGATGATCGACAGATCGTGCGGATTGGCAGCCAGAGTAAGCGATTCCATCGGTGAGTGTCCCTAGCTCGAAAGTATCGCCCCGTTGCCCAGGGGCGCGCCTTGTCACGGTCATGGAGCCGAATTGGCCGGGCCCGTGCGGTTTCGGCCAGAAATTCGGTTAAACAATGGCAAGCGCTGGCGCACCTGCCCGACACGTCTGTTTCATAAACCGTTATCCTTAAGGCTTTGTTGAAGCGCTTTTGCGGTGAGCCGAACCGTTTGACAAGACCTGTCTGCGGCGGCGGTGACGACAAATTTCCGTTACGGAACGCCTGATCGTGGCCGGGCCGGGTCGATCGCCGCCTCTTCCACCTGCCTGAACGCGGCCCGCCAGCGCGCCGGAAGGCGCTGGGGCCGGCCGCTTGCATCGACCAGCGCGGCGGTGACGACGGCCCGCACCAGCGGCCGGCCCTGCCGCGCGATGGTCTGCGCCATGACCACCCGCGCACCGGCAACCTGCCGCGGCTGCGTGGCGACATCGACGACATCGTCGATGCGCGCCGCGCCCAGATAGTCGATCTCCATGCGACGCACGACCCAGTAGATCGGCGGCGTGCGGGCGAGCAGTTCGGTGTGCGATATGCCAAGGCAGCGCAGGAAATCGGAACGGCCCCGCTCGAACAGCTCCAGATAGCGCCCGTGATAGACCGCGCCCGACATGTCGGTATCGGCATAGTAGATGCGCGCGGCGAACCGGTGCTCGCCGGCCTCGATGGTGCCGTCGAGCCTCGCCCGGTCTTCGCCGGCCGGTTTACCAAGCATGGCGTTTTCGCTCATCGGGCCCGTTGCTCCGTGCTAGATGCGGGCGAACCTGATTGGAAAATCGCCGTCATGATTGCAAGAGTCCATTCCGCGATCCTCACGATGGCAGGACGGGCCGCCCTTGCGGCAGCGATGTTCCTCGCCCTGATGGCGGCCCCGGCGCTGCCTGCGACCTTCACGCCCGAGCGCGGCATCTCGATGAACCTTTGGGTCACCTGGCCCGATTCGGCGCGCTGGAACGACCCGGCCGTGGTCGAGACCTTCCCCGAGTGGCGCGCCCATGTCAGCCAGGGCGATCTCGACCGGCTGCGGCAGGCAGGCTTCGATACGCTGCGGCTGCCGGTCGAACCGGGCTTTTTGATGCACGATGAAAGCCCGCTGCGGCTGGCCACGATCCTCGGCGGCCTCGACCGGGCGATCGGCATGGCCGTGGGCGCCGGGCTCGGCGTCATCGTCGACATGCATCCGATCCCGCGCGGCGACGAAAGCGGCATCGCCGGCACCGGCCAGCTTCTGCGCGAGGACGCGCTCTTCGACCGCTATGCGTCGCTGCTCGCGCGTTTGGCCGCGCGGCTTGAACGCTGGCCGGCCGATACCGTCGCGCTCGAAGTCATGAACGAGCCGACGCTCGACTGCTACGACCGCCGCGAGCAGGCGCGCTGGGCCGACAGGCTCGAACGCCTGCACCGCGCCGCGCGCGCGGCCAATGACGCGATCACGCTCATCGTTTCGGGCGCGTGCTGGGGCTCGGCGGACGGCCTGGCGGCGATGGATCCGGACCGCCTCGCCGATGACAACACGCTGTGGTCGTTCCACTCCTATGAGCCGTTCATCGTCACCCATCAGGGCGCGACATGGGGCGGCGACATCGTCGCCCATCTGCGCGACATTCCCTGGCCGCCAACCGAACTCGGCCCGGCCGATGTCGCCGCCCTCTTGGCCGCCAACGAGGCGCGGATCACGGACGCGCTCGACGGCCGCCGCGCCCGCCGCGCCATCGGTTTCCTGCGCGACAATGCCCGCCGGCTGAACGAGCTCGACGACCCCGCCGAGGCGATCCTGCAGCCCTTCCAGACGGCTGCCGCCTGGGCCGATCGCCACGACATCGCGCGCGAACGCATCTTCCTGGGCGAGTTCGGCATGATCGGCCGCGAATGGGGCACCGATCTCGACGTGCCGGCGCAATACCGGCTGAACTACATGCGCGCGATGATCGGCCAGGCCGAGGCGCACGGGTTCGGCTGGTCGGTCTGGTCGTATGGCGGCGCGTTCGGGCTGGTACAGGGCTATGACGGCCGGCCGCTGGCCGAACCGCTTTACGACCGGCTGATCTGGACGCTGACGGATTAGGGGTCGGCGGACCGCCGGCGAGAACCGTTTTCTTGCGTCCGTCAGCCTTTCGAAGGCGGCAACGGGTCGGCCGGGCCAGGCTGGCTTTCGTTGGCCCGAAACTCGGCTATAGTGCCGCATGGCACGCTGCCCTGGCGAAAGGCCTTGGAATGCGACGGATCTGCATCATCGGAATATCGGGGAAGCTCGGCCAGTACATGGTCGAACACGCCCTTGCCCGCGGCTATGAGGTCGTCGGCGTCTGTCGCCCCGAGAGCGTGGCAAAGCTCGATCGGTTCGGCGACCGGATCGCCGTCTTTCCGGGTCGGACCGACGATCGTGAGGTCGTGGCGCAGGCGATGAAGGGGTGCGACGGCGTGCTCGTGGTCCTGGTTCCGTGGGGCGTTGACGATTATGCGAGCGGAACGGCACAGGCGGTGCTCGACAGTGCCGAACCCGGTGCGCGTCTGGTCTTCTCGTGCGGTTGGCACATCAGCATGGACGGCAAGGATGTCTATCCGTGGCGCGACCGCGCCTTCGTGGCGTTTTTCGGGTTCTTCGCGCGGCTGTTTCGCTTTGCCGACATTGACGACCAGGTCGAGGCCTGCCGTCGCATTTTCGCTTCGGACACCTTGTGGACGGTGGTGCGCGGCTCGGACCTCGAGGAAGGGGAAAGCGACGGGCTGCCCGTCTGGTCGCGTCACGTCGGAGACCCGGTGCTTGCCAGCAATCTGACCAAACGCACGGACTTCGCGCTGTTCATGGTCGATGCGTTGACCAACGACGACCTGATCCACCAAGCGCCGGCGATCGTCGGATGCAAGACGGCCTCGGCCCGGGCGCACGGTCTGGCGGCGGCGTGACGACGGCCGGCGCGTTCACGTCCGGATCGACAGCCGGCGCGCGCCGGGCGGCCCGTTCCGCGCGCTGATCGCGTCGAGCAAACCTGGCAGGGGCGTTATTGCCGTCCGGCGCGTCTCGCCCCTGTTCTCATTCCCCCTCGTCGAACAGCCCCGCCTGCACGGCCGCCAGGTCCGCCGGGGCGGCAAGGCCGAGATGGCCCCAGGCGTTGGCGGTCAGGATGCGGCCGCGCGGGGTGCGCTGGATGAAGCCCTGCTGGATCAGATAGGGCTCGATGATGTCCTCGATGGCATCGCGCGGTTCGGACAGCGCCGCTGCGATCGTCTCGATGCCGACCGGCCCGCCGCCGAAATTGCGGGCGATCTGGTTCAGGTAGCGCCGGTCGAGCTCGTCGAGCCCGATCGTGTCGACCTCGAGCCGCGACAGCGCCTCGTCGGCGACGGTGCGGTCCACACGCTCGGCACCGGCCACATCGGCGAAATCGCGCACCCGGCGCAGCAGGCGGCCGGCGATGCGCGGCGTGCCGCGCGCCCGGGCGGCGATCTCGCGGGCGCCATCGTCGCCCATGGCGAGGCCCATGATGCGGGCGCCGCGGGTTACGATCGTCTCCAGTTCCTCGACCGTGTAGAAATTGAGCCGCACGGGAATGCCGAACCGGTCGCGCAGCGGCGTGGTCAGAAGGCCAAGCCGCGTGGTGGCGGCGACGAGCGTGAATTTCGCCAGGTCGATCTTGACCGAGCGCGCCGCCGGCCCCTCGCCGATGATCAGGTCGAGCTGGAAATCCTCCATCGCCGGATAGAGGATCTCCTCGACCGCCGGGTTGAGCCGGTGGATTTCGTCGATGAACAGGACGTCGCGTTCCTCGAGATTGGTCAGCAGCGCGGCGAGATCGCCGGCCTTGGCGATCACCGGTCCGGAGGTGGCGCGGAAACTGACGCCGAGTTCCTGCGCCATGATCTGGGCCAGCGTTGTCTTGCCGAGACCGGGCGGGCCGACGAACAGCACATGGTCGAGCGCCTCGCCGCGCTTTTTCGCAGCCTCGATGAACACTTTCAGATTGGCGCGCGCGGCCGCCTGGCCGGTGAAATCGTCGAGCGTGCGCGGGCGCAGCGAGGTGTCGAGGTCCTCCTCGCGCCTGTCGGCGGAGATGAGGCGGGCCGGCTCGGTCATGCCAGAAGCTCCATGCCCGGGACGGCGCGGGCGGCACGGCGGTCGAGGGTGACGGTGGCGTCGCAATCCAGTTCCGTGGAAAGTCCGGCGATCAACGCGTCGGCGAAATCAGCGTTTCGATCACGAACCAGACCGATCGCCCGCACCACCACATCATGGTTGTCGATCGCCACGCCCCGCAGGCTCACGATCTGCCGGATTGCGTCCATCGACTGGAACTTGGTGTAACCGTATTGGGAGCGCAGCGCCCAGTCGATTTCGAGCAGGCTGACGATCGTCACCAGGCCGGTCACCTCGACATTCAGCCGCTGTCCGAAACGCATCACGCGTTCGCGCTGCGCCGGGTCGTCGTCGACCAGAAGCCGAAGCAGGACGTTCGTGTCGATGCCGACCCGCCTCATGCAGCGTCGTCTTCGGCGGCGTCATCGCCTGACGATGCGTGCCGGCCGGCGTGGCGGGTGATCGTTTCATCGATCTCGGCAAGCGTCGCCGGGCCGTTCGGAGGTCGGCCGAGATAACCGGCCAGATCGGTGAAATCGACACATTTCGGTGTGAGCACGACGCCATCGTCCGTCAGTGTATAGACGATCGTATCGCCGAGCCTCAGTCCCAGCTTGTCACGGATTGCCTTGGGCACGGTCACCTGGCCCTTCGATGTCAATGTCGCTTCTTCACGGATCATCGTCGATCTCCTTACGATATCAGTATAGTAAGAAAATCTGCGCCGAGCAAGGACCGGCTCGTCACCGCGCCAGTTCCTTCAGCCCCTGGCGGATCAGTGCGGCGCTGTCGGCGCCTTCGCCGGCGGTCTTGACCGCCGCGGCCACCGCGTTCGCCGCCTGATCGCGCGAATAGCCCAGATTGGCGAGCGCCGAGACCGCGTCGGCGACCGGGGCGGGCGCTGCGCCCTCTCCCAGTTCCTGCTTGAGGCCGATGGCGGGCGCCACATCGCCGGCGAAGGCGGGCGCCTTGTTCTTCAGTTCGCCGACGATGCGCTGGGCCACCTTCGGGCCGATGCCGGGGGCGCGGGCGACCATCGCCTTGTCCTGAAGCGCGATCGCGTTGGCGAGATCGGCGGCCGACAGGGTCGACAGGATGGCGAGCGCAACGCGCGCGCCCACGCCCTGCACGCTCTGCAGCAGGCGGAACCATTCGCGGTCGAGCGCCGAGGCGAAGCCGAACAGTCTGAGCTGATCCTCGCGCACATAGGTCTCGATGAACAGCGTTGCCGCCTCGCCCTCGTTCAGCGCCGAAAGGGTGCGGGCCGGGCAGAAGGCGACATAGCCGACCCCGTGCACGTCGATGATGACGTGATCGGCGCCGATCTCGTCGACGGTTCCCTTGAGCTTGCCGATCATGGATGGGTGTCCGGTGCGACGATGGAAAGGGCGGGGAAATACTCGCGAAAGCCGGAGGGATCGCGCGTCAGAACCGAATAGCCGCGCACGGCGGCATGGGCTCCGATGAAGAAGTCCGGCAGCGTGCCCTGGCGCGCACCGCCGCGTCGACGATAGAGCCGGAATGCGCGTCCGGCCAGATATGCGCTCTCCCAGGGCAGGTGCTCGCGATTGAGACCGTCCAGATCGAGTGCTGCTTCGGCGCTGTCGGCACTGTCGAAACGATAGCTGAATTCGGCGAAGATGACGGGATTGATCACGAGTCCTTCGACCACCCGCTGCGCCATCGCCATCTTCGACCATTCCATCCAATGCGGATCGCGATAGGCGACGTCGATCAGCACGTTCGTGTCGACAAGCGTCGCCATCAGGTGCGGTCGCGTGTTTCGCGCATGACATCCTCGGCACCAAGGTCGGGATCGCCGGTGCCCTCCAGCTTGTCCAGCTCCTTGAGAAACCGCTCCATGCGTTCGCGCATGTTGCGGCCTTCAGCACCGTCAACCGGTTCGATGATCACGCGACCGCCCTCCAGGCGAATCATGACATCGCTGTTCGGCCGTATCCCCGCCTGCTCGCGCACATGCTTGGGAATGGTGACCTGGCCTTTTTCCGAAACGCGCATTGTGGGTGATCCCGCTGGTCGACATTCTTTACTTATTCCAACGTGCAGAACAAGTCAAGAACACGGATCGTCCGACCCGCCCGGGCATGGTATCACGCGCCCGCCACCCGCCGGGCCAGCGCCACCGCGCCCCGGTGATGGCTGTGGCAGATGGCGATGGCCAGCGCATCGGCGGCGTCCTCGGTGTCAAACGCCGCCCTTGGAAGCAGCGTGCGCACCATCATGGCGATCTGGCCCTTGTCGCCATGGCCGACGCCGATCACCGCCTTCTTGACCGCGTTGGGCGCGTATTCGGCGACCGGCAGCCCGGCGCGGGCCGGCACCAGCATGGCGATGCCGCGCGCCTGGCCGAGCTTGAGCGTGGCGGCCGCGTCCTTGTTGACGAAGGTTGCCTCGACGGCGGCCTCGTCGGGCGCATGGCGGTCGAGCACCGTGCCCAGTTCGTCATGGATCTGGCAAAGGCGCGCCGCAAGATCGGCAGCGCCGTCCGAGCGCACCGTGCCGGCGGCAACGAAGCCGAGCCGGTTGCCGGCGGCCTCGACGATGCCCCAGCCGGTGCGCCTCAGTCCCGGATCGATGCCGATGATGCGAATCGCCGCGCCCATGTCGCCTCCTCGTGCGAGCATAGCGATATCGCCGCCGGTGTGAACGAAAAGAAAACGCCGACACGGGCTCCATCGACGACGCCGCCTTGCCGTTCCAGCGCCGCCGCGCCGGCGCCCCGATGCCCTTGTCCGGACCGTGATGCCATGCCAGTGCTGGCCCGCAACCCACCGGACTGCGCCCATGTCCATCCCCGCAATCGAATTCGGTCCGTCCTTCTGGACGGTCCTGGCCGCCATCGCCGTGGCCGGCATGGTGCGCGGCTTTTCCGGCTTCGGCACGGGCATGATCGTCGGCCCGGTCGCCGCCGCGGCCTATTCGCCGCAACTGGCCGTCGCCATCATATTGATCCTCGACACGCTGCCCATGCTGCCGCTGGTCGTCGCCGCATCGAAGAAGGTCCGGTTCGGCGAGATCGCGCCGGTGGTCGTCGGCTACGGCCTCGCCCTGCCGCCGGGCCTGTGGTTCCTGACCACGGGCGACCCGGTCACGCTGCGCTGGTTCATCTGCGCGGTGATCCTGCTCGCCGCGACGGTTCTTTGGAGCGGCTGGTGCTATCGCGGCCCGCGCACGGTGCCGGTGCGCCTGGCGGTGGGCGGCGCCTCGGGCTTTCTGGGCGGCGCCACGTCGGTTTCCGGCCCGCCGGTGATCCTCTACTGGATGGCGCTGCGCACCGGCGCCGGCTTCGTGCGGGCCAATCTGACGGTCTATTTCTTCGCCGCCCAGGTCTTCACCTATATCGGCCTTTATGTCAGCGGCGTGCTGACGGTGCGCGCGGTCGTGCTCGGGCTGGTCTTCTGTCCGGTCTATTTCGCCGGCCTTGTCCTCGGGGCCCGCCTGTTCGGCCATGCCAGCGAGGCGATTTATCGCAACATCGCGCTGTCGATCGTCAGCCTTGCCGCCGTCATCGCCCTGCCCGCATTCGACGGGCTGCGGAGCTAGGACCTGATGAGCGTCGGTACGCCAGGCCGCGCCGGTGTCCGAAATCGCCGGCCAGCAGCACAGGGGCGCGGGCAAGTGTTGGCCCGCATGCGGGCACGCCGGCGGGAAGTGCGCGTCGTCGCCGCCGACGCGGATTGCGCGCTCACGCCGACAGCCGTTCCATCACCTCGTCGGAAATGTCTTCGTTCGAATACACGTTCTGCACGTCGTCATCGTCATCGAGCGCATCGAACAGCTTGAACAGGGTCTGCGCCTTGTCCTCTTCGACCGGCGTCAGCGTCTGCGGTTTCCAGATCACCTTGACCGATTCCGCCTCGCCCAGCGTCGCCTCGAGCGCGCTCGACACCGCGCCCAGATCCTCGAACGCGCACGTGATGGTGTGCCCGTTCTCGTCGGACTCCACATCCTCCGCGCCCGCCTCGATCGCCGCCTCCATCACCGCGTCCGCATCGCCTGCCCCGGGCGCATAGACGATCTCGCCGACGCGGTCGAACATGAACGAGACCGAGCCGGTCTCGCCCAGCGAGCCGCCATTCTTCGAAAAGCACGCCCTGATGTTGGAGGCCGACCGATTGAGATTGTCGGTCAGCGCCTCGACGATCACGGCCACGCCGCCGGGCCCGTAGCCCTCATAGCGCATTTCCTGATAGTCCTCGCCGCCAGCGCCGGTACCCTTGTTGATCGCGCGCTGGATGTTGTCCTTGGGCATGGACTGGCCCTTGGCGTTCTGCACGGCCAGGCGCAGGCGCGGGTTCATGTCCGGATCGGCCACGCCGCCGCCCATCTTCACGGCCACCGTGATTTCCTTGGATAGCCGGGAGAACAGCTTCGAGCGGGCCGCATCCTGGCGCCCCTTGCGATGCATGATGTTCTTGAATTTCGAATGACCTGCCATCAAAGACCCGTTGATCTTGACCTTTTGGGAAATCCGCAGCGCTTTTATGGGAGAACGACGAGCGCGTCCAGCATTCGCGGACACGGAGCAGCCATGGAATATGTGATCGCCATCGCCGTCATTGCAGGCCTGGTCTGGTTGTTCCAGAAGGAAAACGCGCGGCGCGGCGTCAAGACCGTACGCGCCTATCTGTTCATGCGGGCGCTCGAGGAGGGCAAGACGATAGAACAGGCAAACCAGGCGGCGGCCGAGCCCGACGCAGAAAACCTTCCCGGGCGGGCCATCCACAACACGATGGCCCATTTGCAGGCGCATTATCGGGGCCGGCAGCGACTATTGCTCAAGGACGCCGAAAAACGGGGCTGGAGGGGCTGAGATGACAGGATTTTCCCAGGAAGGCGGGTGCCAGTGCGGTGCCATCCGCTACGTGCTCACCGAACGGCCGCAGGTGGTCTATTGCTGCCACTGCACCGAGTGCCAGAAGCAGTCGTCATCGGCGTTCGGCATTTCGGTGCGTGTCAGCCGCGCCGCGCTTTCGGTCACCGGCGAAACGGCGACATTCACCAAGTCCTCCGGCGACAAGCTGACCGTATGCGAATTCTGCCCCGCATGCGGCAGCCGTTTGTTTCACAACCGGCCCGCCTATGAGGACAAGCTCAACGTCAAGGGCGGAACCTTCGACGACACGGGCTGGCTGAAACCGGCCGGCCATATCTGGCTGCGGTCAAAACAGGCCTGGGTCTTCATCCCCGAAGACACCTTGCGCTATGACGGTCAGCCGGAGAACTATGAAGCCCTGATCGCCGCCTATGGCGCGCAGTGGGGATGATGGCCAGCGGGAACTGGCCCGGCGCCGGCGGTGATCTATCTGAGGAGAGGACCGACCACAGGCCAGCCCCCGGAGATCGCCGATGCGCCAACGCTTCCCTGTCCCGCTCCTCGTCGCGCTGTTCGCGGCGGCCCTTGCCCTTGTGCCGCCGGCGTTCGCCCAGGCCCCCGACGACGAAGCGCCCGTCAGCCAGTGCCTGGCCGTCGCACAGGGCCTGCCCAACGTCATCTATGCCTCGACCGATTCCGGCCCCCTTTCGGTCGATGGCGACGTCACCATAACCTTTGCCGGCCATTCGACCTATCGCATCGAAACGCCCGCCGGGGTGACCATCGCCACCGATTATTCGGGCGTTTACGGGCACACGCCGACGCCGCGCGTGATCACCATGAACCGGGCCCATTCGACCCACTACACGCTCAATCCCGATCCTGCGATCGAATATGTGTTTGCCGGCTGGGACGAAACGAGCCCCGACGGCGCCGACCACGACGCGGTCATCGACGATGTCTATATCCGCAACGTGACCACCGACATCCGCCGCTGGGGCTCGGGCGGCCTGAGCGCCAATCAGAACTCGATCTTCATCTTCGAGGTGGCGGGCCTTTGCATCGGCCATCTGGGGCATTTGCACCACGCCCTGACCGAGGATCACTACGCGATGATCGGCCGGCTCGACATCCTCATGGTGCCTGTCGATGGCGGGCTGACCCTGTCACATGAGGGCATGGCCGAGATCACCACGCGGCTGCGCTCGTCGATCGTGCTGCCCATGCATCTGCGCGGAAGGGTGATCGACCGATTCATCGATCTGATGGGGGCGGACTGGTCCGTCGATTTCCTCGATGGCGACGAGATCGTCGTCAATGTGCGCTCGCTGCCGCGCCGGCCCACCATCATGGTGCCGCACAGCCTCGCGTCGCGCGGCTGATCGCAGCGGCCGGCCGCAACACCCGCGCGCGACGGAACCAGCACGGCCGGCACGCATTTCTGAGGGCATACAGCCCCGCAATGGAGGTGGCCATGAGCCCGCGCCTGCCGATCGTCCTTGCGCTTGCGGTCGCAGCGAGCACCGTTCCCGGTGCCGACGCCCGGGACATCACGAGAGCCAGGAGCGACCGCATGGCCTGCGCCGACGTGCAGGCGCTCGTCGCGCGCGATGGGGCGGCAGTGTTGCGCTATCCGTCCGCGCGCATCGACGACTACCTGCTCTATGACCGCTATGTCGCCGACAGCGGCTTCTGCTTCGGCGCCAAGGTCGCCAAAGAGACGACCGTGCCCGCCGCCGATACGCCCCACTGTCCGGTCTATCGTTGCGTGGACTTCGAGCCGCCGTATCTGTTCGACCTGTTTCGTTGACCGGGCGGCCGCTACCACCAGTCCGGCATCGTCCTTTCGAGCCGACCGCCAAGGCGCAGCGGCGCCACCTTCTCGGCCAGCCCGGTCCTGTCGGAGACCTCGACGGCCAGCCCGCACAGCGTCGCCGGACCGCCGGCGGCCTCGAACCGGCCCTTGGGGATCTTGGTCAGGAAGCGGTTGATCGCCTCTTCCTTCTCCATGCCCAGCGAAGCACTGTAGTCCCCGCACATGCCCGCATCGGATAAATAGGCCGTACCGCCATCGAAGATCATGTGATCGGCGGTCGGCACATGGGTGTGCGTGCCGACCACGAGGCTCGCGCGACCGTCGACGAAATGGGCAAAGGACACCTTCTCCGACGTCGCTTCGGCGTGGAAGTCGAAGACGAGGCAGTCGACATCGCGGCCCAGTTGCACCTGTTCGAGCTGGCGCTCGGCACAGCCGAACGGATCGTCCAGATCGGGTGCCATGAACACCCGGCCCAGAATGTTGGAGACCATCACGCGCGCCCCGTTGCGCGCTTCGTAGACGCCCATTCCGCGCCCCGGCGTGCCCTGGGGGTAATTGGCCGGCCGCAGGAACCGTTCCTGCCGGCCGGCGAAGACGAGCGCCTCGCGCTGGTCCCAGACATGGTTGCCCGTGGTCACCACATCGGCGCCCGCGTCCAGGGTCTCCTCGAGGATCGGCTCGGTGATTCCGAAGCCGCCGGCCGCGTTCTCGCCATTGACGATGACGAAATCGATCCCGTGATCGGCGATCAGCCCTGGCAGCTTGTCGAAGACGACCTTCCGTCCGGTCCGGCCGACCATGTCCCCCAGAAAGAGCAGCCTCATCGAGCACTTCCGATCGTGTCTGCGGGTTCGTTTCGCTGCGGCGGCGTCGCCAGCGCCTGCAGCCCCTGTTCGGTGACGACCGCGTGCAGCGGCACGTCGTGCGCCTCGGCCGGTATCGCCGTCTCGCGCTGGCACGAAAAGGCAAGCCCGACAAGGCGCGGATCACGACCGGCCTGGCGCAGCCGGGCGATGGCCCGGTCGTAATGGCCCGCGCCATAGCCAAGCCGGTTGCCCGCCGCATCGAAGGCGGCCAGCGGCATCAGCAGCATGTCGGGATCGACGGTTTCGGCACCCGGCCCCGGCGCCATGGTGCCGAAACTGCCGCGCTCGAGACGATCGCCCGGCCGGTAGCGTCTGAAGGCGATGGTCTGCCGATCGATGACCGCGGGCAGCGCCAGTTCGGCGCCCATCGCGGTCAGCCGCTCCATCAAGGGGCGCGGATCGATCTCCGAGCGGATCGGCCAGAACGCGGCGACGATGCCGGCGCCATCGCCGACGATCGCCTTGGCCGATCGGGCGAGATCGGCGCTCACCCGGGCGCGCCATTGCGGATCGAGCGCATCGCGCCGGGCCAGGGCGCGGGTGCGGATCTCCGCCTTGACGGCGCCGATATCATCGCTGGTCATTGTCATCGGAATCGGCCGCGCTCATCGGCATGTGTGGGTCCGGACCGCCGTGGCCGCAAGGCAATCGCCAACCGCGACAATCGGTGGAGAGCGGCATCCCGGGAACCTACATGAGTAGGTGGGTGCCGGTTATCCGAGCCCACGGGCCCGGTCAGCGCCAGCTCCCTTGGGATGCGTAAGGCCCCGGGGAATTGTCTCCTGCCGCAAAGCGCAGTCGGCTCATTCGATATAGCTCCGGTGGGCATGCTTTGCCAGAGCGGGTCGACCGAATCTTTGCCGCAGATCGGCACCGCAGCGCTCAGGCGATCTTGCCGGTGATCGTCTCGATCTTCTCGGCGACCAGCCCGAGCCGTTCGGCCAGCACGTCGCCGGCCCGGTCGGCCTTGGCCAGCGCCGCCTCGCGCGCCGTGACCGCCTCGTCGCGCTCGGCTTCGAGCTCGCCGGCGCGCTTTTGCGCCTGGTCGAGTTCGTCGAGGATCATGATACCGGCCATCACCGTCACCCGCAGGTCGCCGATCTCGCCGAACGACGACTTGAGATGGGCGACATACCGGTCGAGCCGGGCGGCCAGTTCGCTCAGATGGTCTTCCTGGCCGGGGTCGCAAGCCATGCGATAGCTCTTGCCGTCAATGATTACGGAGACCTGGGGCATCGTTTCTCTCCTTTCGGCGGCCGCCGATCAGTGATCGAGCACCGCCCTGATGGTCTCCATCGCGGTGACCAGCCGGCGCGAGACCTCCTTGTTGACCTCTTCGAGCCGCTCGGCACGCGCCTCGGCCTTGTCGAGTTCCTCGGCCAGCCGCGCCCGATCCGAATTGAGTCTCTGCGCCTCCTCTTCGGCGTCGGCATATTCGCGTCGCAACTCGGCGGTGCGCTCGACCGCATCGTCGAGCGCCGCCAGCGCCTGATCGAGGCGGTCGAACAGTTCGGTAAGGGTTGGCGATCCGCTCATGACCGGTAAAGTCGCACTCTCGAAACTGTTTGTCAGCAACATTAAGGCGTTAGCGAGGCTGTATCACATCAAACTTAAACCTGCCTGCGCCAAGTGCAACAGCCAATCGCCGTTCATCGAAAATGCACGGTCCCGGCCGCGCCGGAAACCGGGCAGCGGCCGGCGTGCCCCGCAATCGCGCCGGGGCTGGGGCTTTGTTGACTCCGGATGCGCACCTGTTATGTGTCGCCGCAATTCCGGGCGGCCGGCCAGCCCGCGCGCCGCGCCACCACAGCCGCCTTCGGACCTCCATCAGCGGAACCACATCATGATCCCACGCGAGAAACACGACCGGATGGCCAACGCGATCCGTGCCCTGGCAATGGATGCGGTCCAGGCCGCCGGTTCGGGCCATCCGGGCCTGCCCATGGGCGCGGCCGACATCGCCACGGTGCTCTTCACGCGGTTCATGAAGTTCGATCCCAAGCATCCGCACTGGCCCGACCGCGACCGCTTCGTCCTGTCGGCGGGACATGGCTCGATGCTGCTCTACGGCCTTTTGTACCTTCTGGGTTACGAAGACGTCACGCTGGACGAGATCCGCAATTTCCGTCAGCTCGGCTCGCGGACCGCCGGCCATCCCGAATACGGCCACGCCGCCGGCATCGAGACCACCACCGGACCTCTCGGGCAGGGCCTGGCCAACGGCGTCGGCATGGCGATCGCCGAGCGCAAGCTGCGCGACGAGTTCGGTGCCGATCTCGTCAATCACAAGATCTATGTGCTGGCCGGGGACGGCTGCCTCATGGAGGGCATCAGCCAGGAGGCGATTTCCCTGGCAGGGCATCTGGGGCTCGACAATCTGGTGGTCATCTGGGACGACAACCGGATCACCATCGATGGCGACATCGCACTGGCCGATTCCACCGACCAGATCGCCCGGTTCGAGGCCTGCGGCTGGGCCACCGACCGGATCGACGGGCACGATCCCGATGCCATCGAGGCGGCGCTCACCCGCGCCGGGAGCGCCGGCCGGCCGGTCATGATCGCCGCACGCACCACCATCGGCTTCGGCGCCCCGACCAAGGCCGGCACGGCCAAGGCGCATGGCTCCCCGCTCGGTCCGGAAGAGATCGCCGGCGCCCGCATCGCGCTGGGCTGGCAGGCCGAACCCTTCGAGATCCCCTCGGAGATCCTCGATGACTGGCGCCTTGCCGGGCTTTCGTCGGGACAGGAGCGTGTCGCCTGGCAGAAACGGCTCGATGCCGTCGGCAACGGGATCAAGAGCGAGTTCGAACGGCGCATGCGTGGCGATCTGCCCTCGACCTTCTTCAACGCGGTCGGTGACTACAAGGCCGCCCTTGCCAGGCAGGCGCCGACCGCCGCCACCCGCAAGTCCTCGCAGATGGCGCTCGAAGTGATCAACGCCGCCATTCCCGAGACGCTGGGCGGATCGGCCGATCTGAGCGGCTCGAACAACACCAAGACCGAACAGACCGCTGCGATCACACCCGGCGACTTCTCCGGCCGTTACATTCATTACGGCATTCGCGAGCACGCCATGGCGGCCGCGATGAACGGCATCGCCCTGCATGGCGGCCTCATGCCCTATGGCGGGACCTTCCTGGTCTTTTCCGACTATGCGCGCCCGGCCATGCGCCTGGCGTCCCTGATGGGCATCCGCTCGATATTCGTCATGACGCACGACTCGATCGGCCTGGGCGAGGACGGCCCGACGCATCAGCCGGTCGAGCACCTGGCCGCCTTGCGCGCCATCCCCAATCACCTGGTCTTCCGGCCCGCCGACGCGATGGAAGTCGTCGAGTGCTGGGAACTTGCCCTGGGCGAAGCGGCCATGCCGTCCACCCTCGCCCTGACCCGCCAGGACCTGCCGGCCCTGCGCACGGAGACCGCGAGCGAAAACCGCTGCGCGCTGGGCGCCTATGAACTGGCCACCGCCGGCGAGGAATCGGCGATTTCGCTGTTTGCGACCGGCTCGGAAGTGCACATCGCCATGCAGGCGCGCGAGCGGCTGATCGCGCAGGGCCATCGCGCGCGCGTCGTCTCGGTGCCGTGCTTCGAACTGTTCGAGCGCCAGTCGCCCGAATATCGGCGCGCCATCATCGGCACGGACGGCGTCCGCATCGCCGTCGAGGCCGGCGTGCGGCAGGGCTGGGAGCGTTTCATCGGCGAGGACGGCATCTTCATCGGGATGAGCGGTTTCGGTGCATCGGGCCCGTACAAGGCGCTATACGAGCATTTCGGCATCACCGCCGACGCCATCGTCGAGGCCGCCCTCGCGCGTCTTGCGCGGCGAACCGATGCCGCGTGATCGTTGCCCATCGGGCTTGTTGAGCATTTGGAGAACACCATGACAGTCAAGGTAGCCATCAACGGCTTTGGCCGCATCGGCCGCAACGTCTTGCGCGCCATCATCGAATCGGAGCGCACCGACATCGAGGTCGTGGCCATCAACGATCTGGGCCCGGTCGAGACCAACGCCCATCTGCTGCGCTATGACAGCGTGCACGGCAGGTTTCCCGGCGCGGTCAGGGTCGATGGCGACACGATCGATGCAGGCCGCGGCCCGATCCGGGTGACCGCCGAGCGCGATCCGGCCAGCCTGCCCTGGTCCGATGTCGACATCGCGCTCGAATGCACGGGCATCTTCACCGATCGCGACAAGGCCGCCCTGCATCTCAAGAACGGTTCCAAGCGCGTGCTCATTTCCGCGCCCGGCAAGGGCGCCGACAAGACGGTCGTCTACGGCGTCAACCATGACGCGCTGACCGCGGACGACCTTGTCGTCTCCTGCGCGTCGTGCACCACCAACTGCCTGGCGCCGCTCGCCTATGTGCTGCACAGCGAGTTCGGCATCGAAAAGGGCTACATGACGACCATCCACGCCTATACCGGCGACCAGCCCACGCTCGACACCCTGCACAAGGATCTCTATCGCGCCCGCGCGGCGGCCATGTCGATGATCCCCACCACGACCGGCGCCGCCCGCGCGGTCGGCCTGGTGCTGCCCGAACTCGACGGCAAGCTCGACGGCTCCGCCGTGCGTGTGCCCACCGCCAACGTCTCGCTGGTCGACCTGAAGTTCGTGCCCTCGCGCGATGTCACGGCCGAGGAGGTGAACGCCGCCGTCAAGGCCTGGTCCGAGGACAGGCTCAAGGGCATTCTCGATTACGATACCGAGCCGAAGGTCTCCATCGACTACAATCACGACGCCCATTCGTCCAACTTCGCCGCGCCCCAGACCAAGGTGCTCGAGGGCAATCTGGTTCGCGTGATGAGCTGGTACGACAACGAATGGGGCTTTTCGAACCGCATGTCCGACGTCGCGGTGGCAATGGGCAGGCTGATCTAGCCCCGCTTGCGAGCATTTTCGGCGCCCTGGCCGGCGATTTCGGCCCAACCCGAAGGGCCGCGTGGAGATATTCGACAAACCCTGATATGCTGGGCCGGTCATGGAGACCGGCCTCGTCATCTTCCTTCTGATCGGCGCGGGGATCGTCGTCCTCGCGCTCGTCGTCGGCCGGTTCTTCCGCCGAACGGTCGAAAGCCAGATGCCCGGCGCCGACCAGGGCGACAGCCGCGCATGGTGGTATGCGACCGGCCGCCGCAATGGCGATGACGGTGCCGATAGTCATTGAAATCGCGGTGTGATCTTCCTAGGAAACCGGGTGTGACTTGCGGCCACCGGGAAGACCGACCATGCCCATCAGGACCCTCGACGATCTGACCGACATTTCCGGCAAGCGCGTCATGGTACGCGTCGACCTCAACGTGCCCATGGCCGACGGTCAAGTCAGCGATGCAACGCGCCTGGAACGCGCCGCCCCGACGATCACCGAACTGTCCAGGCGCGGCGCGAAGGTGATTTTGCTGTCCCATTTCGGCCGGCCCAAGGGCAAGGTCGTGCCCGACATGTCGCTGCGCCCTGTCGCCCAGGCGCTCGAGGAGGTGCTGGACCTGCGCGTGGATTTCGCGGCCGACTGTATCGGAAGCGCCTGCGCCGCCCGCCTGTCCGAGATGGCCCCGGGCGATATCGTGCTGTTCGAGAACACGCGCTTTCACCCCGGCGAGGAGGCCAATGATGCCGATTTCGCCCGGGCATTGGCCGAAAACGGCGACATCTACGTCAACGACGCCTTTTCGGCTGCCCACCGCGCCCATGCCTCCACCGAGGCCATCGCCCGCCACCTGCCGGCCTATGCCGGCCGCGCCATGCAGGCCGAACTCGAGGCGCTTCAAAAGGGCCTGGGCGACCCGGCGCGGCCGCTCGTCGCCATTGTCGGCGGCGCCAAGGTGTCGACCAAGATCGACCTTCTGGAAAACCTGATCGCAAAGGTCGACGCGCTGGTGATCGGCGGCGGTATGGCCAACACGTTCCTGGCCGCCCGCGGCGTCGATGTCGGCCGGTCGCTGTGCGAACACGATCTGGCCGAGACCGCCCGCACCATCATCGCCAGGGCGGCCGAGCGCGGTTGCGCGATCGTGCTGCCCATCGACGTGGTGGTCGCCGCCGCCCTCGAGGAGGGCGCTGCCACGCGCACCGTCGATGTCGATGCCGTCCCCGCCGACCGGATGATCCTCGATATCGGTCCGGCCTCGGTCGCCAAGGTCAATGGCTGGATCGGCCAGGCCGCCACGCTCGTCTGGAACGGTCCGCTCGGCGCCTTCGAGGTGCCGCCCTTCGATGCGGCGACCATGGCGGCGGCGCGCCATGCCGCCAACCTGACGGCCAAGGGCGACCTGGTCTCCATCGCCGGCGGCGGCGACACGGTCGCCGCGCTCAACAAGGCGGGCGTGACCGGCAAGTTCACCTATGTATCGGCGGCCGGAGGGGCGTTCCTTGAATGGATGGAAGGGCGCCGGCTGCCGGGCGTGGCCGCACTTCAGGCCTGACTGGCCCCGCCTCGGTCGCCCACGCGACCGGTCCGTCGTTTCAATCGATTGAGGTGAGCCGGCCCGTATTTTCCGGTGTCCGGCCTTCTGCTATGGCCATGCCAACGACACATGGAGAAGCGACATGAGCGAACGTCTCGAGGACATTGCGGCGAAGATGGTCGCCCCGGGCAAGGGCATTCTGGCCGCCGACGAATCGACCGGCACGATCAAGAAGCGCTTCGATACGATCGGCCTGCAATCGACCGAGGACACGCGCCGCGACTATCGCGAGATGCTGTTCCGGTCCGAAGAGGCGATACGCGATTGCATTTCCGGCGTCATCTTGTTCGAGGAGACGCTCTATCAGCGCGCCGCCGACGGCACGCATCTGGTGGATCTGATCACCGCCGCCGGCGCGGTCCCCGGCATCAAGGTCGACAAGGGCGCCAAGGTACTGGCCGCCTATCCCGGGGAGACGGTCACCGAGGGCCTTGACGGGCTGCGCGAGCGGCTCGACACCTATTACGACGCGGGCGCCCGCTTTGCCAAATGGCGCGGCGTGATCGCCATTTCCGACAGCCTGCCCACCGATTACGCGATCAGGGCCAATGCCCACGCGCTGGCCCGCTATGCGGTGTTGTGTCAGGAGCAGGGCCTTGTGCCGATCGTCGAGCCCGAAGTGCTGATGGACGGCGAGCCGGGCACCCATTCCATCGATCGCTGCGCCCAGGTGACCGACGCCGTGCTGACGGCCGTGTTCGAGGCGCTGCACGAGGCGCGTGTCATGCTCGAAGGCATGATCCTCAAGCCGAACATGGTGATCGACGGCAAGAACGCGCGCAAGGCCTCGGTCAACGAGGTCGCCGACCGGACGCTCAAGGTGCTCAGGGAAACCGTGCCGAGCGCCGTGCCCGGCATCACCTTCCTGTCGGGCGGCCAGAGCGACGAGGAGGCCACGGCGCATCTGTCGGCGATGAACGCGCGTGGCGGCGAGATCCCCTGGCCGCTGACCTTCTCCTATGGCCGCGCCCTGCAGGCCGCCGCGCTCAAGGCCTGGGGCGGCAAGGCCGCAAACGTGCCCGCCGCGCAGGCGGCCTTCACCCATCGGGCGAAGATGAACGCCCTCGCGGCCCGCGGCGAATGGTCGCCCGAACGCGAACAGGCGGCCTGATCGCCGGCAGGACCCTTGCCGGCACAGGCACGGGCAGGGAAGCGGGGCGCCCTGTCCGGCGTTCAAATGGAAAACGGCCGCGCAGCGATCTGCACGGCCATTGGCCTCGTCAAGGCCCGGATCGCGGACGAAAACGGCATGCCGCGCCGCCACCCGGGATTCGTGCCGACCGGGCCCGTTTTGCACCGCCACCGGAATGCATGATAGTCATCCCGGCAATCGTCTTGCTTGATCGAGGTGCCCATGCTCGACTGGACCGGACTGGCCGCGATCTTCGCCGCCTTCTTCGTCGTGACCGTTTCGCCCGGCCCCGCCAGGCTCGCCGTGAGCACCGTGTCGGCGGCCAGGGGCCGTCGAAACGGCATGATGTTCGGGTGCGGTCTTGGACTGGGACTGGCGCTCTGGGGCATCGTCGCGGCGACCGGTCTGGGCGCGGTGCTGCAGACCACGACCCACCTGCTTGCCGCGCTCAAGGTCGCGGGCGGTCTTTATCTTCTCTGGCTTGCCCATGGTTCGGCCCGCTCGGCGATGCGCAAGGATGATGCATCGAGCCACAGCGATGGCGATCCGTCCGTGAACGAGAGGAGCTGGTTCATGCGCGGGCTGCTGCTGAACCTTTCAAATCCCAAGGCAGTGGTGGCGTGGATGGCCGCACTCTCGGTCGGCCTGGGAGCCGAGAGCGGTTGGGGCGGCGTCGCCATCGCCACGGGCGGCTGCATCATGATCGGCTTTGCGATCTATGCAGCCTTTGCCGCCGCGTTCTCGATCTCCGCCGTCATGCGGTGCTACGCCCGCGCGCGCCGCTGGATCGACGGCATCGTGGCGGCCCTGTTCGCCCTTGCCGGACTGGCGCTGATCCGCTCGGCCGTTTCAAGGGCATGAGCCGCCCGGTGAGCCGGTCGCCGCAACGGGCAAGCCCGGCATCTGACCGCTAGATGCCCAGGCCCTGATAGCGCTTCTGGAACTTGGAGACGCGGCCGCCGCGATCGACCAGGCCCTGCTGTCCGCCGGTCCAGGCCGGGTGTGTGTTGGGGTCGATGTCGAGGTTGAGCGTATCGCCCTCCGCGCCCCAGGTCGAGCGCGTCATGTATTCGGTGCCGTCGGTCATGACGACCTTGATCATGTGGTAGTCGGGGTGAATGTCGGCCTTCATGGTGCTGTTCCGTCGAAACTGGGGCGTGAAATGGATGCGACATCATTTCCGCCGGATTTGATGACAAAAGCCGCGAACGCGGCGCTCACGGCTTTGAAAATCGTGACGCGGGCTATACACGACAAACCGACGTCAAACAAGAGCGGTCGCGCCGCACGCGCGGCGCCCGATCGCCGGCCTAATCGGGGCGCATATGAGCGCAGACACATCGACAGCCGCCAGCCGCGTTGCGGGCACGGCCGCAACGAACGCCAGGACGCGCACGCTGCGGCCGCTGGCCCGGCTCGTGCCCTACATCGTCCGGTACAAGGGTCTTCTGGCCGGCGCGGCCTTCTTCCTGCTGCTGGCGGCCGTCACCACACTGGCCCTGCCCACCGCCGTGCGCCGCATGATCGACTACGGCTTCACCGGCAACGATGCGGGCCTGATCGACCAGTACTTCACCATGCTGGTGGCGATCGCGGCGACGCTGGCGGCCGCCAGCGCGCTGCGCTATTATTTCGTCATCACGCTTGGCGAGCGCGTGGTCGCCGATCTCAGGCGCGACGTCTTCGCCCATGTGATGACGCTGTCGCCGGCCTTCTACGACACCGCCCAGTCGGGCGAGATCGTCTCGCGGCTGACCGCCGATACCACGCAGATCAAGTCGGCCGTCGGCGCCACCGCCTCGCTCGCCCTGCGCAACATGATCCTGGGCATCGGCGCGCTGATCATGATGATCGTCACGAGCCCGCAGCTTTCGGGCCTGGTGGTGGCGGCGATCCCGCTGATCATCCTGCCCATCGTCGGCTTCGGCCGGCGCGTGCGCACCCGCTCGCGCACCGCCCAGGACACGCTCGCCAATGCCTCGGCCTATGCCTCCGAGGCGATCGGCGCGGTGCGCAGCTTCCAGGACTTCACCAACGAGCTGTTTGCCGGCCGGTTTTACGCCGATGCCGTCGACCGCGCCTTCGGCGCCGCGCGCTCGGCGGTGCGCGCCCGCGCGGCCTTGACCGCCTTCGCCATCTTTCTGGTTTTCTCCAGCGTCGTCGCGGTTCTGTGGATCGGCGCCAAGTCGGTGCTCGCCGGCACCATGTCGCCGGGCACGCTGGGCCAGTTCCTGCTCTATGCGGTGTTTGCCGCCGGTGCGCTGGCCGCGCTTTCGGAGGTCTGGGGCGAATTGCAGCAGGCCGCCGGCGCCGCCGAGCGGCTGACCGAACTGCTCGAGGAGGACCCGGCCATCGCCACGCCCGCCGACCCGGTCGCCCTGCCCGAACCGCCGCTGGGCACGCTCGCCTTCGACGAAGTGACCTTCGCCTACCCCACAAGGCCCGACGACAGCGCCACCCATGCCCTGAGCTTTTCGGTCGAACCGGGCGAGACGATCGCCATTGTCGGCCCTTCGGGTGCCGGCAAGTCGACCATCTTCGCGCTTTTGATGCGCCAGTACGATCCGCAGGCCGGCATCGTCACCGTCGACGGCGTCGATCTGCGCCGCGCCGAACTGACGGCCGCCCGCCAGCGCATGGCGATCGTGCCGCAGGACGTGACCATCCTGTCCGGCACGGTGGCCGAGAACATCGCTTTCGGCAAGCCGGACGCGACGATCGACGAGATCGTCGAGGCGGCGCGCGCCGCCCAGGCCGACGGCTTCATCCGCGATCTGCCGAACGGCTACGAGACGCAGGTCGGCGAGCGCGGCGTGACCCTGTCCGGCGGCCAGCGCCAGCGCGTCGCCATCGCCCGCGCGATCCTGCGCGATGCGCCGATCCTGCTGCTCGACGAGGCCACTTCGGCGCTCGACGCCGAAAGCGAGGCGCTCGTGCAGAAGGCGCTGGAAACGCTGATGGAGGGCCGCACCACGCTGGTCATCGCGCACCGGCTGGCGACCATCCGCAAGGCCGACCGCATCCTGGTGATGGATCGCGGCCGCATCGTCGAGGAAGGCACGCACCAGTCCCTGTCGCGCAAGAAGGACGGCGTCTATGCGCGCCTTGCCACGCTGCAGTTCAACGCCGGCAGGGCGGCATGAGGCAGAACGGCTGACGTGCCCGCTTCCGCACCGAGCAGTCGCCGGCAGGGTGTGTGCATCAAACGATTTCTTGCTGCACACATTGACCTGTGTGCAGCAAAGTAATATTTGATGCACACACCCGGGAACCCGAACTGCCATGGACATCGTCGCGCACAGTCGTCCGGCCGTGGTGGCCTATCAGGACCTGCTTCGCCTCCATCTGGACGCGCGCGCGGCGAACCTGGTCGGCGCGATCGAGGAGCGACACCGCAACGGCCGCACATATCTTTACGAGCGCTTCCGGATCGGAACAGAGATGGTCAGCCGCTATCTCGGCGAGGACAGGCCCGAACTGCGGGCGCGCCTCGAAAAGGCGCAAGCGCTGAAGGCGGACGCACAGGCGCGCCGGAAGCGGATGACGCGGCTTGCGCGCACGCTCCGTGCCGAAGGATTCATCGCCGCAGACCGGCAGACCGGATCGATCCTGCTGGCATTCGCGCGAGCCGGCGTGTTCCGGCTCGGCGGCACGCTGGTCGGCACCGCTGCATATGGCGTCTACCAGGGCGAACTCGGGGTCCGCATGGATTTCGAGGAAATGGCGCAAACCGACGACATCGATGTGACCGGCTTCCAGCGTCTTTCGGTCGCGCTCGGCGACATCGTCGACGACAAGCCCGGCGACATTCTCGGGGCGCTGAAATTCGACCCGGTCCCCGGCATCGACGACCGGCAGGTCTGGAGATGGCGGCAGAGCCGCTCGGAGACGCTGGTCGAATTCCTGACGCCCGCCTTCGGCGACGAGACCGTCAAGCCACTGCCGGCGCTTGGCGTCAGTGCGCAAGCGCTCAACTATCTGAACTATCTCATCGCCGACCCGATCGACGCGGTCGTGCTTTATCGTTCGGGCGTGCTCGTTCAGGTACCCCGGCCCGAGCGGTTCGCGATCCACAAGCTGATCGTCGCCGACCGGCGTCCTGGCGGACCTGACCGGCTGAAGGCGCGCAAGGACAGGGCCCAGGCGGCCTTCCTCATCGCGGTCCTGTCCGAAGACCGGCCCGACGAACTGGCCGAAGCCTATGAGGACGCCCTGTCCCGCGGTCCGCGCTGGCGCGAGCGGATCGCCGCCAGCCTGAAGCGTCTTCCCGAAACGGCCGAGAGGCTGAAGGCCCTTGCTTGACCCGCCGGCCTGCCTACCGCTCGGTCAGTTTCAGCTCGATGCGCCGGTTGCGCGCGCGGGCCTCGTCATCCGTGTTCGGCTCCAGCGGCTGGAACTCGCCGAAACCGGCCGCGACCAGCCGGTTGGGCGGCACGCCCTGGTCGATCAGATACTTGACCACCGAGGTGGCGCGCGCCGATGACAGCTCCCAGTTGTCGCGGATGCGCCCGGTGCCCGACAGCGGCACGTCGTCGGTGTGCCCGTCGACGCGCAGCACCCAGTTGATCTCGTCGGGTATCTCCTGTTCGAGATCGATCAGCGCGTCGGCGAGCTTGGCCATTTCCTCGGCGCCGGCCGGGTTCAGTTCGGCCTGGCCGGAAGGAAACAGCACCTCGGACTGGAAGACGAAGCGGTCGCCGACCACGCGGACGTTCTCGCGGTCCGACAGGATGTCGCGCAGCCGGCCGAAGAAGTCGGACCGGTAGCGGTTGAGTTCCTGCACGCGCTGGGCCAGCGCCACGTTCAGGCGGCGGCCGAGATCGGCGATCTGCGCCTGCGCTTCGGCGTCGCGCGCTTCGGAGACGTCCAGCGCGCTTTCGAGCGCCGCGATCTGGCTGCGCAGCGCGCCGATCTGCTGGTTGAGCAGCTCGACCTGGCTGAGCGCACGCTGGCTGACGAGGCGCTCTACCTCCAGATCCTCGGTCAGCGTGCCGATCTGCTGGCGCGCGGCCTCGCCCACGCCCTCGTCGGCGGCCAGCAATTGCTGCAGGCGCGCCCGCTCGGCCTGCGCCTGGTTGAGCGAGGCGCGCAGCGCGGCGACCTCGTCCTCGGTGTCCTGCCTGTCCGAGCGTTCCAGCGCCAGCAATTGCGTCAGTTCGTTGATCTGCGTGTTGAGCCGGTTGAGCACGGCATCGCGGCCGGTGATCTCCTGGCCAAGCAGGAACTGGGCCAGAACGAACACCGACAGCAGGAACATGATCGCCAGCAGCAGCGTCGACAGCGCGTCGACGAAGCCCGGCCAGTAGTCGACCCCTGCCGGCCGGCGTCGGGATCGCGCCAGCGCCATGGATCAGGACCCCTTGTCGAGCTTGGCGATGGTCTTGGAAAGCTTTTCGAGCGTGTCGCGCATGGCCTTTTGCTCCTTGGCCTGGCCGTCGACCCAGTCGCGCATCATCTGCTGCTCGCTGCGCATGGACTGCACCAGCCCCTGCACGCCCTCGGCAAGGCTCGCCAGCGCCTGGGTCTGGCGCGGCGTCGAGGCGGCGTCCTGCATGTTCGCCAGCCGTGCCGTCAAAAGGCTGAGCTGGTCGGTGCCGGTGAGCGCGGCGGCGCCCGCGTTCTCCTCGACATTGGTCACCGACGACAGCCAGTTTTCGAGTTCGGTATAGAACCGGTTCTGCGCGCGGCCCGCCTGCAGGTCCAGAAAGCCCAGAACCAGCGAGCCGGACAGGCCGAACAGCGAGGACGAAAACGCCGTGCCCATGCCGTCGAGCGGCTCGCTGAGCCCGCGCTTGAGCGCATCGAGCACCGCATTGGTGTCGCCGGTGCCCGGATCGAGCGACTGGATCGTCGCACCGATCGAGCCGATCGTCTGCAACAGGCCCCAGAACGTGCCGAGCAGTCCCAGAAACACCAGAAGTCCGATCAGATAGCGCGAAATGTCTCGCGATTCGTCGAGCCGCGTGCCGATCGAATCCAGGATCGAGCGCATCGAAAGCGTTGTCAGCGCCACCGATTGCTGGCGGCTGAGCAGCGCCCGCATCGGCGCCAGCAGCACCGGCTCCTTGCGGGCCGCGTTGACCGTGTCGCCGACCTTGAACGAATTGACCCAGGCGACCTCGCGGAACAGCCGCGTGACCTGCATGAAGGCGAGCACGATACCCACCGCCAGCACGCCAAGAATGAGCCCGTTCAGGCCCGGATTGGTCATGAAGGCCGACGACACCTGCCGATACAGGATGGCGGCGAGAAAGCCGACGATCACAACGAAGATGATCATCGACAACAGGAAGACCTGCGGATTGGACAACCGATAGGGGTCGAACCGGCGCCGCGCCGATTTGACGATTGCATCGTCTGCCGCTGAGACGTTCATGCCGGCGTTCTCCCGTCGCCTCGTGCGATTGTCAACCGCGCCCGCAGGCTCCCGATTTTAAGTCGAACTGTGGCGAAATTGAAAGAACCAACTGGCCCAAAGACTTGGGCCTCACGGACATGAACCGCGAAGACGCCGGCCCCGGAGACGCGGGCCTCATGACCCGGACGGTTCGGAACGGTCGAGCGTGGCCAGAAGTTCCCGGTGCACGGCCTCGTTGCCCGCGACGATCTCGCCGCGCCCGAAAATGTCCTTGCCGCCGGCCCGGTCGGTGACGAAACCGCCGGCCTCGCGCACCAGAACCATCCCCGCCGCCATGTCCCAGGGCGACAGATGACGCTCCCAGTAGCCATCGAGCCGGCCGGCGGCGACATAGGCCAGATCGAGCGAGGCGGCGCCGGAGCGGCGAATGCCCACGCACCGGCCCATCACATTGCGCAACTCGATGAGAAACTGACCGTGATGGCCACGGCCCAGATGCGGCACGCCGCAACCGATCACGCTGTCGGACAGCGATCGCCGCGCGGCCACGCGCAGGCGCCGGTCGTTGAGGAACGCGCCGCCGCCGCGTTCGGCGGTGTACAACTCGTCCGTGGCCGGATTGAAGACGACGCCGGCGACCAGTTCGCCCTGGCGTTCGAGCGCGATCGAGACGGCAAACTGCGGAATGCCGTGCAGGAAATTCGTGGTCCCGTCGAGCGGGTCGACGATCCAGCGGTGCTGCGGATCGCTGCCCTCGACCGCCCCGCCTTCCTCCATCAGGAAGCCATAGGCCGGTCGGGCGCGCTGAAGCGATTCAAAGACGGTTCTCTCGGCCCGATGGTCGGCCTGGCTGACGAAGTCGCCCGGTCCCTTGACCGAGACCTGCAGGTTCTGCACCTCGCCGAAATCGCGTGCCAGCCCGCGGCCGGCCTTCATGGCGGCCTGGACCATCACATTCATCAATGCCGAGCGCGCCATGGCGGGCCTTTCGGGGACGAGGCGGGGTCAGGGAAGCGGCGGCTCAGTCGGCCCGCCGCACATAGGTGATGTCGTCGGTCGCAACGACGATGCGTTCGCCCGAGGTGACGAATGGCGGCACCATGATGCGCACGCCGTTTTCGAGCACCGCCGGCTTGTAGGACGAGGTCGCCGTCTGGCCCTTGACGACCGGATCGGCCTCGGCCACCTCGAGCGTGACCTGGTCGGGCAGGGAGACGCCGATCGGCCGCTCCTCGTGCAGTTCGACGGTGACGGTCATGCCGTCCTGAAGGAAGGCGGCGCGGTCACCGACGAAATCGGAGGCCAGTTCGAGCTGTTCATAGGTCTCGGTGTCCATGAAGACGAGCGACTCGCCCTGAGCGTAAAGGTACTGGTAGTCCTTCTGCTCGAGCCGGACGCGTTCGACCGTCTCGGTGGCGCGGAAGCGTTCGTTGAGCTTGGTGCCGTCGATGAGGTTCTTGAGCTCGACCTGGTTGAACGCGCCGCCCTTGCCCGGCTTGACGGCGTTGGTCTTCACCGCGACCCACAGGCCGCCATTGTGCTCGATCACGTTGCCCGGCCTGATCTCGTTGCCGTTGATCTTCATGTCCTGTCACCTGAATCTTGCGGAAAACGCCGCGGGGCGGCCTGCGTTGCGGGCTCAAGACCACAATTGCCCCCTTGTTGCAAGCGGTCAGCCGCCGCGCAGCCGGTTCGCGCGCTCGATGCCCTGCCGCTGCATGGCATCGGAAAGACCAAGCCAGAAGTCCTCGAGCACACGGTCCCGCAGACCGGCCCGCCGCGCCAGCACATACCAGCCCGCCGCTTCGGTCACATTGGGTTCGGTTCCGATACCGGCCCAGTAGAGCTTGGCCAGTTGCGCCTGCGCGGCGATGTTGCCCTGCCGCGCCGCACGGGCCGTCCACACGAAACCGCCGCGCAGATCGCGATCGCCGCCAATGCCCTCGAGCATCATGCCGCCCAGTTCGAACTGCGCGGCATCAAAGCCCTGTTCGGCCGCCCGGCGCAGCCACGTGCGGGCCTCGGCCTCGTCGCCCAGGGCGGGCGGGCGCCCCTGCGCGTAATATTGGGCGACCGCGTACTGGGCATCGGCAATGCCCTTTTCGGCCGCCTCGAGGAAGTAGGCGAAAGCCTCGTTCTGGCCCGAAGGTCCGGGCCGGTCGGCAAGGGAAAGCTGGGCGTGGTTGAACATCGCCATGGCATTGCCCGCCTCGGCCGCCGCCTTCATGAGCGTTCGCGCCTCGGGCGAATCCTCATCATCGCGCAGCAGGATCAGCGCATAACGGAACTGCGCCTCCGGTTCGCCCTGGCGCGCGGCCTGCGCATACCATCGGGTCGCTTCGGCCTCGTCGACGGCGACGCCGAGACCGCGCGAATAGATCTCGGCGAGCAGCAATTGCGCCGCCGAATCGCCGGCCTGCGCGCGCGGCAGCGCCAGGTTGCGGGCGGTCAGGTACATGCCGCGCTGAAACGCGCCATAGGCCGCGTCGGGCGGCGGCGGGCCGAAGCGCGCCGGCGAGGGTCCGTTCCCGGTGTCGGCGGCGCCTTCGGGGGCATTGTCCCCTCCGCTCCCGTTCGCGCCGCCAAAGCGTGCCGGAGAGGGTCCGGCGGCCGGTCCATCCCGGGGCGGGGCCGGTCGGGGTTCCTGCCGCGCGGCCCCGGACGCGGGCGCGCCGGGCTGCGCCAGGCCGCCAAAGCGCTCGGGCGCCGGTTCGCCGTTCGTCTCCGCCCCGTCAGAGGCGGGTTCGCCAAAGCGCGATGGCGCCGGCTCGGGCACGTCGACGCCGGCCTGCGCATGGGCCAACGCCGGCGCCATGACCAGCAGCGCGGCGACCGCGCATCGCAAGGTCGCGACCGCCGCTCTCATGCGGCATCCTCCAGGCTGTGCTCGCGAAGAATCGCGTTGGCCTTCGCGACGGCCGCGGCCGTATCGACGCCGGGCCCGAAAACGGCCTGCGACAGCGCGACGAAGTCGACGCCGGTGCCGGCGGCGGCATCGAGATGGTCAAGATCGAATCCGCCCATCAGAACTGCGGGGATTTCCACGAAATCGGCCCACCAGCGCGCCAGGTCCGCCGCCTTGGGATGCGCCATTGCGTGCGTGTCGCCGCCGAGCCGGCCAAAGAAGACGTAATCGGGCCGCGCCTCGCCGATCTCCAGCGCCGTGTGCCGGCTCGTGCCGCCATCGGCACCGATCAGCCGATCATCATCGGCCAGATCGGCGATCGCCGCGACGATCTCGCCGACGCCGCCGCGCAGATGAACGCCGTCGGCCCCGGTTCGCATGGCCATACGCGGTTCGCCCGCCGCCATGACCGCCGCGCCGATGCGTTGGCCCGCGGGAACGACCGTTTCGAGCAGTCCCTGATAGCCGTCGCCCCCCAGCGCGTATTGCGGCACGATGATCGAGGCGACATCGCCGCCCTGCCCCGCTTGCGCGATCTGCGCAGCGAGCGCTTCGGGCGCAGCGCCCTTGGGCGTCACCAGCACGAGGCGGCAATGAAGTTGCGTGGCTTCGGTCGTCATCGCCCTTGTCTGCGGTCCGCGATACGCGCCGACCTGATGGTCGACAATGTCGACGGCATTAGGGCAGCCAGCCGTCGCTGGCAACAAGGCCGTTGGCCTCGGGGTCGGCCGGAGACACCGGTCGCTTGCGCTGCGATGCACAACGCCGCTGCCGCTTTTGCTGCATATGCGAAAGGATCATCTCGCAACCGCGAAAAAGGCTTGCCGCGCGGTAAGACCTGGCTTACAAATCGGGGATGCCGAACGACCCCTTCGACGCCATTGCCGACCCGCACAGACGCCACGTTCTCGAGGAGCTTCGCCGGCGTCCGCGAACGGTCACCGAACTGGCCGATGGCCTGCCGATTTCACGACCGGCCGTGTCGCAGCACATGAAGGTGCTGCTCGATGCGGGACTTGTCACGGCACGCGCGCAAGGAACGCGCAGGATCTACTCCGTCAATGACGAGGCATTCTTGCCGCTCAACCTCTGGCTCGACCAGTTCTGGGCGTCGCAACCGGTTCAGCCGCGGTAACCGGCGCACGAGGATCCGTTGAATATCGCCGCGCGGGCCTTCGGGTTGGGCGCAGCCTCGCGCGCCGATACTCGACAGACCCGAATGCGCCAGCCGGGCTGACGGCTCGATCGATGGCATTGCCAAGGCCGGTCAGGCTGCGTTTCGACCGGCACCTGCCCGCGGCGCCATCGGCCTCTCGACGGGCCGGTGCGATGGCGGCGCGGCGGTGTTCGACAGACCCTGTACCGGTTCGCCCCGACCGGCTTGCGGCTCAATGATGCGTCGTCTGCGTCGACAGCCGTTCGATTTGCTCCTTCAGTCGGAGTTTTTCGCGCTTGAGCCGGGTGATCCGCGATTCGTCCGGGGCCGGGCGCGCCTGCATGTCGCTGATTTCGCTTTCAAGAGCGCCATGCTTGCGCTTGAGGGCGTCCAGATGACCGTCCAGTGCCATGTAACTCCTCCTTGGAACCGGTTGTATTCACCTATTCGATTGTTCGATGGTGCCAGAATTCGGCACAACTGTCGAACGCATCGTGGTAGCATTCCGTTGCACGCGCTCGTGTGGTAAAGCGCCGGTTCATTGCCGATACAACAACGAGGGCGCTGCCGCGTGCGCGCCGCCAAGAGCGGAAAAGGCGATGTCCGAACAGGACCAGGCAGAACTGCGCTTGATGTTCGCAAGGCTCAAGCAGGACCACGAGGATTTCGATGCCGCGATCGCCGCGATGCAGGCAACCGGTTGCAATCGCTTGCAGATTCAGCGCATGAAGAAGAAGAAGCTCGCCATTCGCGACCGCCTCAAGGACATCGAGGACCAGATCATCCCGGACATCATCGCCTAGGATCCGCACGCCCGATCGAACGGCTGTGGACAACGCCATTGGCTGTGGATAGTTGGGACCGTTTCGCCGCAACGGTTCGACCATGAAAGCCAAGATCGCCATCATTATGGGCAGCCAGTCGGACTGGCCGACCATGCGTCACGCCGCCGAGGTGCTCGATGCGCTCGCCGTGCCCTACAAGGCGCGAATCATCTCGGCCCACCGCACGCCGCATCGCATGGTCGATTTCGCCGAAGGCGCCCGCGACGCCGGCTTCGAAGTGATCATCGCGGGCGCGGGCGGCGCCGCCCATCTGCCCGGCATGGTCGCCGCGCTCACCACGGTGCCGGTGCTCGGCGTGCCGGTGCAGAGCCGGGCCCTGTCGGGTCAGGATTCGCTGCTTTCGATCGTGCAGATGCCCGCCGGCGTTCCCGTCGGCACGCTGGCGATCGGGCAAGCCGGCGCGACCAATGCTGGACTGTTGGCCGCGGCGATCCTGGCCAATGCCGACGCGGCGCTGCGCGCCCGGCTCGAGACCTGGCGCAAGGCCAACACCGACAGCGTTGCCGAACGGCCCGACCGTTCGGCCGACCCCGAACGCTGAGCCCGTGCTGAATCGCGGCGCGACGATCGGCATCATCGGCGGCGGCCAGCTCGGCCGCATGCTGGCCATGGCCGCGGGACGGCTGGGCCTGCGGACCCTCGTGCTCGAACCGCAACCCGACTGCCCGGCCGCGCAGATGGCCAACCGCCAGATCGTCGCCGGCTATGACGATCCGGCCGGCCTGGCCGCGCTGGCCGAGGCCAGCGATGTCGTCACCTACGAGTTCGAGAACGTGCCTTACGACGCGGTCGCCCGGTTGTCGCGGGACCGACCCGTCTTTCCCGGACCCGACGCGCTGCGCGTTGCCCAGGACCGGCTCGTCGAAAAGCGCTTCCTGCGTGCGGCCGGCCTGGCGACGGCCGACTTCGAACCGGTGGACACAGAGCACGACCTTGTTGCCGCGCTCGGCCGGTCGGGCGGGACCGGCATCGTCAAGACCCGCCGCTTCGGCTATGACGGCAAGGGCCAGATCCGCTTTGCCGGCGATGCGTCCGACCCGGCGCCCGCCCGGGCCCTGGCGGCGCTCGGCGGAGCGCCCGCCATCCTGGAATCGCTGGTCGGATTTGCGTGCGAGGTCTCGGTCATCGCCACACGCGGACGCGACGGGACGGTCGTCAGCTACGAGCCGGCGCGCAACCGCCACCGTAACGGCATCCTGGCAAGCTCGGTCGTCCCGTGCGGGCTCGCCGAAACGGCGATCGCGGCGGCGCGGCGACAGGCGCATGCCCTGGCCGACCGGCTCGGCTATGTCGGCACGCTCGGCCTCGAACTGTTCGTGATGGCGGAGGGCACGCTGCTCGCCAACGAGTTCGCCCCGCGCGTGCACAATTCCGGCCACTGGACCGAGGCGGCCTGCACGGTCAGCCAGTTCGAACAGCACATCAGGGCGATCGCCGGCTGGCCGCTCGTCGAACCGCGCCGGCACAGCGACTGCGTGATGGAGAACCTGATCGGCGACGACATCGACCGGCTTGCGGCGATCGCCGGTGAACCGGGCGCCTGCGTGCACGACTATGGCAAGGCCGAGATCCGCGCCGGCCGCAAGATGGGCCACGTCACCCGGTTGACCGGCCGGGCCGCGCCATCGCCGGAGGCTGACAAAACTTGACAAGTCCGCCGGCATGGCTGTAACAGCGCACATCGAATTTGGCGCGCCGCAACGGCGCGTTTTTGTTTGTCCCGGCCCGTCCGGGATCCGGATGCATTCAAGGCCGAACCGATGAAGATCAAGAACTCGCTGAAGTCGCTCAAGAGCAGGAACCGCAACAACCGCATCGTGCGGCGCCGGGGCCGGGTCTACGTGATCAACAAGCTCAATCCGCGCTTCAAGGCACGCCAGGGCTGACCGGCCCATCCGCGGTCGCGCCTGCGCGCCCCCGGTCGGGCGCGGGGCGACGGCGCGCCGCGACCCTCACCGATTTTTGCGTTTGACCCGCGCCATGGCCGCGCTAGTCTTGTGGTCATGCGACTTGTCCTGACCGCAATTGCGTTGTCCCTGACCGTCTTTCTGGCGGCGTGCCCCGTCGGCGCCCAGTCGATCATCGACCCCGAGGCCGAGACCGCGGAGCCGATCCAGCCGGGCGATGACGCCATCGTGCCGCCCACCGACGACGTTCCTCTCGTCGACAACGATCGCCACGAGCGCATCGACGCGCTGTTCGCCGAACTCAAGCGGACGGCGGATCCGCGCGCTGCACAGACCATTGCCGACGGAATCTGGTCGCACTGGTATCGCTCCGGCAGCGCCAGCATCGACCTGATGATGCAATGGTCGAACGATGCGCTACGCGACCGGCGCTTTCACATGGCGCTGGATTTCCTCGACCAGGTCGTCATCCGCGCCCCCGACTACGCCGAAGGCTGGAACCGCCGCGCCACGCTGCACTACACGATGAACAATCTCGCCAAGTCGATGAACGATATCCAGAAGGTGCTGGAGATCGAACCCCGCCATTTCGGCGCGCTGTCGGGTCTGGCGATGATCCTTGAAAGAAACGGCAACGACCGCGCCGCGCTGGCCGCCTGGCAGCGTGCCCTGGCAGTCTATCCGGCCATGCAGTCGGCACAGGAAGCGGTGATCCGTCTCAGCGACGAGCTTGCCGGCGACCCCGTCTGATCGGGCGCGCCGCACATCCCCTTCCATTCCAGGACGCAGGCAGTCTCCGTGAACATCGCGCTCGCCGCTCTGGCCGTGCTGGCCTCCCTAGCCTTTGCATTGGCCGGCGCGACGCGCATCGGCGTCTTCCTTGTCGAGCGGCGCTATCCGCCCACGGGAACCTTCGCCACGGTTCGCGACACGCGCCTGCACTTCGTCCTTCACCGCGCCGAACGGCCCGACCTTCCGACGACCGTGTTCCTGCACGGGGCGAGCGGCAATCTGCACGACGCCGCCAGCGTCTTCGCCGAGCCCCTGCGCGGCCGCGCGAACCTGCTCTTCGTCGATCGACCCGGTCATGGCTGGTCGACACGCGGGCCCGATGACAATGCATGGCCGGACGGCCAGGCGCGCACGCTCGCCGCGCTCCTTGACCATCTGGGCATCGACGAGGCCATCATTGTCGGGCACTCCTTCGGCGGGGCGATCGCGGCCAGCTTTGCGCTCGATCACGCCGAGCGCACCGCCGGCCTGCTCTTTCTGTCGCCGGTGAGCCACCCCTGGCCGGGCGGGGTGAGCTGGTATTACAGGCTCACCGCGGTGCCGGTGCTCGGGCGGCTCTTCACCGAGACCGTGGCCATGTTCGGTGCGATCATGCGCATCGATGGCGGCACCGACTGCGTCTTTGCGCCCAACCGGCCGACGCTGCACTACGCACGGCGCACCCACCTGCCCCTGATCTTCCGGCCGGGACATTTCCGGGCCAATGCCATCGATGTCGCCAATCTTTATGAATACGTCACCCGCGTTTCGCCCCACTACGCGCGCATCCAGGCACCCGCCGTCATCATCACCGGCAACAAGGACACCATCGTCCTGCCCTCGATCCACTCCACCGGACTGGCCCGCGATCTGCCCAACGCCGAATTGCTGCGCATCCGCAATCTCGGCCACAAGCCCGATCACGTCGTCACCGATCTGGCGATCGCCGCGCTCGAACGGCTTGCCGGCAAGCCGCGCGACCTGGAAGGCCTGGCCCACGCGGCCGAAGCCCGGCTCCAGTCGGATGCCTATGGCCCGCTCGAGCGCTGCCTGGACAATGACGTCATTCGCAAGGAAGTCGAGGCGGCGGGGTTTCGGCTTGATTGACACAGCCGCGTCCGCGCGCGCCGCAAGGTTCGGCGCCCGTTCTCAGATCCCGCTCAGCCCGTCCGAGCCGATATAGGCGATGCGCAGCATGTTCGTCGCCCCGGGCGTGCCAAGCGGAACCCCGGCGCTGATGATCACGCGGTCGCCCGGCTTGGCGAAGTCTTCGCGAAAGGCGATGCGGCAGGCACGGTCGACCATGTCGTCGAGATCGACGGCGTCCTCGGTCACCACGCAGTGCAGGCCCCAGACCAGCGCCAGCCGGCGCGCCGTCTCGGCGACCGGCGACAGCGCGATGATTGGAAGGTTCGGCCGCTCGCGCGAGGCGCGAAGGCCGGTCGTGCCCGACGAGGTGTAGCAGACCACCGCGCTGAGCCTGAGCGTTTCGGCGATCTGCCGCGCGGCCGCCGAGATGGCGTCGGCGCCGGTCGCCTCGGGCGCCGAGCGCTGCGCGTTGATGATGCCCGAATAGTTCGGATCGCGCTCGACCTGCTCGGCGATGCGCGACATGGTCTGCACCGCTTCGACCGGAAACTCGCCCGCCGCCGATTCGGCCGAGAGCATGATGGCGTCGGCGCCCTCGAAGACGGCGGTCGCGACATCGGAGACCTCGGCGCGGGTGGGCACCGGCGCGGCGATCATCGATTCGAGCATCTGCGTTGCCACGACCACCGGCTTGCCGGCGGCACGCGCCTTGCGCGTGATCTGCTTCTGAATGCCCGGCACGCTTTCCAGCGGCATCTCGACGCCCAGATCGCCGCGCGCGACCATGATCGCGTCGGACATCTCGATGATCTCGTCGATGCGCTGCACCGCCTGCGGCTTTTCGATCTTCGACAGAAGCGCCACGCGCCCGCGTGCGATCTTGCGCACCTCGGCCAGGTCCTCGGGCCGCTGGATGAACGACAGCGCCACCCAGTCGACCGATTCCTGAAGGACGGCGCTCAGGTCCGAGCGGTCCTTTTCGGTCAGCGCACCAAGCCCAAGCGTCGTGTCGGGCAGGCTGACGCCCTTGCGGTCGGAGATGGTGGTTCCGGCGACCACCTTGCAGGTGATCGAGCGCCCGTCGCTGGCGGTGGCGACCAGTTGCAGGCGGCCGTCGTCGATCAGCAGCCGGTGGCCCGGCTGCACCGCCTCCAGGATTTCCGGATGCGGCAGGTGAACGCGCGTGGCATCGCCCGGCGCCTGTTCGTCGTCGAGCGTGAACGCCTGTCCGATTTCGAGCGACACCTTGCCCTGGGCGAACTTGCCCACGCGCAGCTTCGGTCCCTGCAGATCGGCGAGAATGCCGATCGGCCGGCCCTGACGCGCCTCCACGGCGCGGATTCGCGCCACCAGGTCGCGCATCAGGTCCTGGCTGGCATGGCTCATATTGATGCGAAAGACGTCCGCACCGGCCGCATGCAGCTTGCCGATCATGTCTTCGGAGGAGGAGGCCGGTCCCAGCGTTGCCAGAATCTTGACCTTGCGGCTGCGCTTCACTGACCGGTCCCCTCGGTGACATTGGTTGCCTCCGGTGCCTCATCGGGGGCGGCGCCGCCATTGTCAACCAACTGGACCATCCAGCTCTGCTGATTGCCGGTATCGTATTCGCGGAAACCGGCGCGCTGGAAGCCGCGGGCGAAGCAATCGTTGACGCCGGTGATCTTGAACTCGCGCTCGGCGACGCACATCTGAATCGGCCCGTCCCAGCGCCCGCCGCGCAGCGCATCCTCCGCATAAAGGTAGTAGTAGCGCGAGGCCAGCGCGCCCTCGATCAGCGTCTTGCAGCTCGCCGGCTCGATATGCCACCAGCCCTCGGTGATCCATCCGGCCTGTGCGCGGTAGCCGATGGCAACGCCCACCAGTTCTTCGGTCCCGTTGCACACGCGGAAGTCGGCGCGGGCCGATATGGTGCCGAACATCAAGAAAAGCCCGATCGCGCCGGCCAGTGCCACGATACGCGATGGCGGCGCCCAAGGACGGCGAACTCGCAAGCGGCCTCTCCCTTTGCTGTGCTCAGCAGACAACCAACGCCCCTTTTGTCATGAAAGCCACCTTTGTCAATGCGCGCGCGAAGCGATAGGCTCAAGGGCCGGTTACCCAGAACTTCGAGGAAGGCACCATGGCCGAGATCACCCCGTCCACGCGAACCGAACTGGAAGCGGCCGCCTTTCGCCGCCTCGTCGAACATCTGCGCGAACGCACCGACGTGCAGAACATTGACCTGATGAATATGGCCGGTTTTTGCCGCAACTGCCTGTCGGACTGGTACCGCGAGGCGGCCGGCGAACACGGCATTGAGCTCGACAAGCAGGAAGCGCGCGCGATCATCTACGGCATGCCCTACGATGAATGGAAACGGCGCTATCAGACCTGAAGAGCGTCTTGTTCCGCGATTTGCCTGCCGTTTGAATCGCACCGGTGCAAAGGTCGGAAACGCAGGCCCGCCGCCAACTCAATGACACCTATGCAGCCTTGAACCCGACATCCGTACCGAAAACGACATCGGTCGGACGTGGAAGCGTCGCACTCGCTCCATTTCGCCACGCCCTTGCGGTCGATGCGATTCGCCGACACCGGTGCCAGCCATGATTGAGCACATGCCCCGCGCCGGCGCGCCGCGACCGCCGCGCCGGGCGGCCCGGCAGGGCGTCAGCCGCCGGCCGGCCAGGTGAAATTGCCGGCCCGGCCCGGACGCGCCGGTGGCGGAATGCCGTTCTCGACCAGCCGCCGGCGCACCGATTTCGCCTGCAACGGATTGTCGACATTGCGCGCCAGATCCTCGACATTGCCAAGCAGCGCGCTGCCGCCGTCGAGGTCGGGATCGGACAGGGCGATCGGGTCGATCCGATCGAGCTCGGCCTCGGTTTCGAGCGGCGGCAGCTTCAGGATCGGCAGGTTTTCGGGACCCAGCGAGGTGATGAAGGAGATCGAGGGGTCGTCCAGCACCTGCCGGAGCTGCCGTTCGACATAAAAGGCGATCTTGCGGTAGCCGGCGCGCGTGAAGTTGATGCCGTCGGAATTGCGCAGCCGCACCGTCTGTCCCTTCACGTCGGTGCCGCGGTCGACGAAACGCCCGTTCTCGTCCACGAACCCGTCCCAGATGTCCACGAAATAGCCGCTCGCGCCTTCCGCCGCCGTCCGGTACAATTCGTTCAGGGCAAGAATGTCCGCAGACATCGAGCGGAACCGGAAGGGCGGGCTGCCGGTCCAGACCAGAAGCGCCTCGCGCTCGCGGATTTGCGCGATGAACGCCTCCACCCGCGAGACATACTCGGCCCGCCAGGCATCGGTCAGCGCATCCTCGCGGCGGCCATCGATGCGCATGGGCTGGCGATCGTTCGAACCGATCAGCACGACCACGATGTCGGGCTCGATCTCGTCGAGCACGCGGCCGATCTCCCCCGGCCAGTCATAGTGATCGTCGCGCACAAAGCCCGAAGAGCCGCGAATATGGGTTTCAACGACCACCGTCGGCCGGTCGGCGAACGCCTCCTCGAGCCCGCGCGCCATGCCGTCGGCGATGAAGTCGCCGACCACAAGCACGGTGCGCGCATTGGGGTTCTTCCCGCTCTGCGCCTGGGCCGGCGCTGGCCAGACAAGGGCGATCAAGACAGCGGCCAACGCCGCCCTCACCCAACGCGCCCCATTGGCCGCAACCCTTGACATCGATCCACCCCGCCCTTCGCTCCGGCTAGAACCTGCGCAGCGCTTCCAGCACTTCCATGGACGCAAACCCGTCCTGCGGCAATCCGGCGCGGGCCTGGAAGGCCTTGATCGCGCTGCGCGACATCGGCCCGATCTTGCCGTCGATATCGCCCTCGTAAAGGCCCTTGCGCGCCAGGCGGATCTGCAGCTCCTCGCTTTCGGCAACGCTCAGCCGCGTGAAGGGCCGTGTCCAGTCCTTGCGCGGGGGCGGATATCCGCCGATCTGGTCGGCCAGCAGCCCGACGCCGAGCGCGTATTTGTCGGCGTTGTTGTAGCGCTTGATGACGAAGAAGTTGTCGACCATCAGGAAGGCCGGCCCGTCGCGACCCTGCAGCACCTTCAGCTCGGCCTTCTGCCCCGGCCGCGGATAGTCCCTGCCGTTGGCGCGCACCACGCCCAGCCGCTCCCATTCGCGCAAGGTCAGCTTGCCGCCCGGGAACTTGCGGCCCGGCGGCAGGATGACCTCATAGCCCCAGGTCTGGCCCGACTTCCAGCCATTGCGGCGCAAGAGATTGGCGGCCGTGTAGAGCGCGTCGGGCACCGAGTTCCAGATGTCCTTGCGCCCGTCGCCATCGCCATCGAGCGCATAGGCCATGTAGCTGGTCGGGATGAACTGGGTATGGCCCATCGCCCCGGCCCACGAGCCCGTCAGCCCGGATATCGGTACATCGCCACGCTGTGCGATCTTGAGCGCGCCGATCAACTGGTTGCGCGCGAACCGCGCCCGCCGCCGGTCGGCATAGGCCAGCGTTGCCAGCGCGCGCGGCACGTAGTGCAGGCGACCGGGCTGCTTGAGCGCCTCGCCATAGCTCGATTCCATCGACCAGATGGCCAGCACGATGTGCTTGCTCACGCCCGTCGAGCGCTCGATCCGGTTCAGAAGCCGCCGGTATTTGCGCAACATGCGCTGGCCCTCGGCGACGGTGCGCTCATTGACCCGATTGTCCAGATACTGCCACGCCTCGTCGCGGAATTCGGGCTGAAACCGTGCCTTGCGCAGCACTTCGGGGTCGGGCGTACGCACATTGGCGAAGGCGCGGTCATACACCTGCCCCGAAACGCCATTGCTCACGGCGACCGAGCGGAAATCGCGGATCCACTTCTGGAAACCCGCATCCGCAAAGGCCGGCGCAGCCGCGCTCACGCCCATCGCCAGGACAAGCATGGCCAGCGCCGCATTGATCGTCTTCTTGCACCCCAACATCATCTCAAGCCTTCCTCTGGTTCGCGATACGCGACGCCAACCCTGATTCGCCTCGAGTTTTCTGCGGGTGAATGCAGCACATCGATGGCGAAATTTCGGCAGACCGGCCTGCAAACCGCTGCCGCAGCGTCAGCGCTGCATCCTCAAGCCCACAAACGCATTGCTGGACTCGCTGCGTTCGGTCGGGTCCGAGCTGAACACCTTCTCGTGTCCGATCCGGCCGGACAGGCCGACGAACCGGTTCAGCCAGACCGTCGCGCCCACCGACGCGGCCGCCGTGACGGTATCGGCATTGGCGCCGGTGACGTCCTCGTAGTCGAGGCTCGCCTCGCCTTCCAGTTGCAGATTGGCGCGCGCCCGATGCGTCGCGCTCATCGTTCCGGCATAGTTGACCGAGCCGCTGACATCGGCCGCCCCGCTCGACTGCGTCGTCGTTCTCAGCCCGATCCGCAGATCGGTGCCGCGCCGCGGCGACCAGTTGAGCGCGCCATCCAGCGACACCCCGCCGATATCGGCAAGCGTCGGGTCGGCGATGTCTTCATACACATAGCCGATCGCCACCTCGCCATTGAGCTTTTCGCCCCGGTTCAGCGCGATGCCCACCCGCCCCGCATAGCGGGTCGCGTTACGGTCGAGGCCGGCCGTGTCGGGCCGCTCGTCCATCAGCCGCTGGCTGAATTCGGCCTCGGCGAAAGGCGCCAGCACACCCGCCGTGTCGAGACCGCCACGCAGGCGCAGCCCGACCCGCGTGAAATCGAGGTCGCCCTGCGAGACCGAACTGCCGTCGCTGAGCGCCGCCGCGCCGTGGATCTCGCGCGCCACGGAGGCTTCGGCCTCGCCGGTCACCGGCCCGATATCGCGCGACAGCGCCAGCGAGCCGGTCAGCGCGTGCTTGTCGGGCGTGTTCGTGCCCTCGATGCCGGGAAACAGCACCGGATCGGTGGCGACGAAAAAGGCCGCGGAGGCCGGATCGTCGCGGCTGTAGCCATAGCCGGCCCGCGCCGTCAGCGTCGTATCGAGGCCCAGATCGAGACGCAGCAATGCGCTGAGATCGAGCGTGGGCTCATCGTCCTCCTCGCCGCTGACCGGGAACGGCAGCCGGCCGGCCAGGTCGAGTTCCAGCGCGTGCCGGCTCCAGTCCGACACGGCGCGGACGTCCAGGCCGATCTCGCCCAGAACGCCGGTCGAGACTTCATCGCTCAAGGACGGCGGCGGACCCGGATCGGCGACGCTCGTGCGCGTACGCAGCGCCGTCGCGCCGATTTCGAGCGTGGTGTTGACGTCGAACGTGCCGATGCGCAGGCCGAGCGGAGCGAAGGGGTCGTCCTCTGGCACACCGACCCCGGTCTGCACGGGCGCCGCGCGCGCGGCCGGCTCGGCACGGCCGGAAAGCACGTCGGCGGTCTCTTCCGGCGCCTGGGCGACCGAACCGGTGATCACCCGGGCGTCGTCCTCGGGCAGGGTCGCCGCGTCATCGTCGAGATCGATGGTCACGCTGCCGTCGACGGCGAGACCGGCCGCGCTCACGGGCCGGTCGCCCCTGGCGCGACCCGCCTGTGCCGGATCATCGTCACTGCCTGCCGCCGGCACGGCCCGGTCGCGTGCGCCCGGCACGCCGAGCACGTTCTCGTTCACTTCGCCACGCAGGTCGGGCAGCACCTGCCCCGCCGCCGGACCGGCGAGCGCGACAAGGCCGGCCACGAGGGCAGCACTGTGAAGCGAAGTGCCATGAAAGGGCCGGCTCGGGATCACCTTGTTCTCGCACGGACGGTGTGAAATGCCTTACCATCGGGTAAACACAAGCGGTTAAGGAAGCGTTCACGGCCCGCCCGTGCGCCCTTGAAATCGTGGACATGACGCGCCGTCTGGAGTAGCTGACCGACGACCCGACACCGGCGGACTCCGCATGAAACCAAGACCCGCACCGACCCCGGCCACGCCCGATCCCCTGCAATCCGCAATGCGCACGCTGGCAAGCGAGGCCGACGGGCTCCACGCCCTGGCCGATGCGCTGCGCGACGGGCTGCGCGCCCCGTTCGCCGCCGCCATCGAGACCATCCGCGCCCGTCCCGGCCGGGTGATCGTCTCCGGGGTCGGCAAGAGCGGACACATCGCCACCAAGATCGCCGCCACGCTCGCCTCGACCGGCACGCCGGCCTATTTCGTCCATCCGGCCGAAGCCAATCACGGCGATCTGGGCATGATCACCCGCGACGACGCCATCATCTGCCTGTCCTGGTCGGGCGAGGCCAAGGAGCTGGGCGGCATCGTCTCCTTTGCCAGGCGCTTTTCGATCCCGCTGATCGCGATCACCGCCGGGGCGACATCGGCGCTGGCGCGCGAGGCGGCGATCGTGCTCCTGCTGCCAAGGGCCGAGGAGGCCTGCCCGCACGGACTGGCGCCGACCACCTCCTCGATCATGCAGCTCGCCATGGGCGACGCGCTGGCGGTGGCGCTTCTGGAAAACCGGGGGTTCACGGCCGACCAGTTCCGCGATTTTCACCCCGGCGGCCAGCTCGGCGCCAACCTGACGCGCGTCGGCGATCTGATGCACACCGGCGACAGGCTGCCGCTGGTCGCCGCCGGCACCTCCATGCGCCAGGCGATCGTGCAGATCTCGCAGAAGGGGTTCGGCTGCGTCGGGGTGGTCGATGGCGACGGACGGCTGGCCGGCATCGTCACCGATGGCGACCTGCGCCGGCATATCGATGCGGACCTTTTGTCGATGCAGGTCGACGAGGTGATGACGCGCGAGCCCAAGACGATCGCCGCCGATGCGCTGGCGGCGACCGCGCTGACCATCGTCAATGCCGCCTCCATCACCGCGCTGATGATCGTCGAGGACGGCCGGCCGGTCGGCATCGTGCACCTGCACGACCTGCTGCGCGTCGGCGTGGCCTGAGGGCGCAGGCGCGCTCGCGTTCAAACAGCCCTCACCCGACTGCGGCTAACGCTCATTTCATTCGCGAAGCCTCGTATGCCTCTCCCCGTAAACGGGGCGAGGGACGGGACATCCGCGCACGCATCCGGGCGATCAAGCGCGATGTGGAGATCCCCTCTCCCGGCAAGCGGGGAGAGGATGAGGGTGAGGGGCTCTTGCCGGCCTCAGATCCAGCCCTGCAGTTCGCGGCGCACAAGCGTTTCGATCACGCTCATGCCTTCGGCGCTGTCATTGAGGCAGGGAATGTGGGTGTAGTGCGTGCCGCCCGCTTCCATGAAGATCTCCTCGCCCTCGCCGGCGATCTCCTCGAGCGTCTCCAGGCAGTCGGACACGAAGCCGGGATTGAAGGTGGCGACCTTCGTGATCCCCTGTGACGGCAGTTCCTCGAGCGTCTTGTCTGTATAGGGCTGCAGCCACTCCTCGGGGCCGAAGCGCGACTGGAAACAGGTCATCAGCCGGCCCTTTTCCCAGCCAAGGCGCTGCTCGAGCAGACGCGAGGTCTTGTGGCAATGGCAGTGATAGGGATCGCCGCGCTTGAAATAGCTTTGCGGAATGCCGTGATAGGAGGCAATGACCCGCTCCGGCTCGAAATCGAGCGATGACAGATGCGCCTCGATGGAGCGCGCCAGCGCCTCGATATAGACCGGTTCGTCGTGATATTGCGGCACGACGCGCAGGGCCGGCATGTAGCGCATCGCCGACAGCGCCTCGAACACCTTGTCGTTGACCGTGGCGGTCGTGGTCGCCGAATATTGCGGGTAGAGCGGGAAGGCGACGATGCGGTCGCACCCCTTTTCGCGCAGCGCCTCGATGCGCGAACGGATCGAGGGATTGCCATAGCGCATGCCCCAGTCGACGACGACGTTCTCATGCGCCTTGAGCGCCTCGCCCAGCTTGTCGGCCTGCGCGCGCGTATAGGTGCGCAGGAAGCTCTCGTCCTTTTCCTTGTTCCAGATTTCCTCATAGGCCTTGCCGACGCGACCGGGCCGCGTGTTCAGCACGATGCCGTAGAGGATCGGATACCAGATCGCCCGGGGCCATTCGATGACCCGCTTGTCAGTGAGGAATTCGGCCAGATAGCGCCGCATGGAACGGTAGTCGGTGCCGTCGGGCGTGCCCAGATTGATCAGCAGCACGCCCACCTTGCCGATGCGCACGGGCGGATGGTCGGTGGGCAGGGGTCCGACCTGCTTTGCGAGCGAGCGATCGATGCTGGTCTGCATGTTCATGGCAAGAATGCGTCCCGTTCGCGCTGGCCGTCCCCGTTACCTGACGCGATGTAGCTCCTCGAACGGCGAAATCAATGCGGCAAAAGGACAAGAGGCGGCGCGCTTGCGGTGCGCTTGGCGGCCGGTTCGTGCACCGCGCCCGGCGCGACAACGCAATCAGGCGCCCGCGCGCGGGCGCCTGTTCGCAGCGCGGGCCGATCTACTGGGCGGGAATCTGCAGCTCCGCGCCGATCGGCAGGGCACGGCTGGACAAGTCCGGATTGGCCTGCGCGATCGTACGCCACATGGTGGCATCACCGTAATATTCGCGGGCCAGTTCCCAGAGCGTATCGCCGGCGACGACGGTATGGCTCCGCATGCCGTCCATGGCATCCTCGGCCGCCATATCGTCCTCGGCCATGGCATCCTCGGCGGCCATCTCGTCTTCAGCCATGGCATCCTCAGCCGCCATCTCGTCCTCGGCCATCGGCTCTTCGGCCGCCATCTCGTCCTCGGCCATCGGCTCTTCGGCCGCCATCTCGTCTTCGGCCATGGCATCCTCGGCCGCCATCTCGTCTTCGGCCATGGCATCCTCGGCGGCCATCTCGTCCTCGGCCATCGGCTCTTCGGCCGCCATCTCGTCCTCGGCCATGGCATCCTCGGCAGCCATCTCGTCCTCGGCCATGGCATCCTCGGCAGCCATCTCGTCCTCTGCCATCGGCTCTTCGGCGGCCATCTCGTCCTCGGCCATTGGCTCTTCGGCCGCCATCTCGTCCTCGGCCATCGCATCCTCGGCCGCCATCTGGTCCTCCGCCATCGGCTCTTCGGCCTGCAACGTCGGACCCTCCGTCGACAGCGTCTCGGCGGCAAGGCTGGTTTCGGGCGGCACCACGGTCGGAATGTCCTCGGCCACGTCCTCTTCGACGGCGGGCGTCTCGGCGGCGTCGGCCATGTCGTCCTCGATCTCGACGGTGGGCCCTTCGGTGGACAGCGTGTCGGCGGCTAGACCGGTTTCGGGCGGCACGACAAGCGGCTCGTCGTCCGCCGCGGCCGCCTGCTCATCCGCCATGTCGTCGTCGGCCATCGCGTCCGCGGCGGCCGTGATGCGCCCGTCCGTATAGGGCTCATAGGGGCTGTTCTCGCCAAGATAGTCGGCGACCACCTGTTCGAGACCGGGGCCGAAATCATAGGCATTCATCGCGTTGGAGGCGAACATCGCATAGCCGTCGCCGCCATTGCGCATGAAATTGTTGGAGACCACGCCATAGGTCGCCTCCGGGTCGAGCGCGGTGGCATTGCCGTCCGCATCGATCACCATCACGTCGGAGATGCGGCTGCCCGGCTCGGCCTCGATATCGAAGACATAGGAAAGGCCGGCCACCTGCGGAAAGCGTCCGGCGCCCTCCTCGATCTGGCCGACGCCGTTTTCCAGCGCGGCGATGATGTCGGCACCCTTGAGCTGGAACGTCGCCAGCGTGTTCTGGAACGGCAGGACCGTGAACACCTCGCCCATGGTGACCTCGCCCGCATCGATCGATGCGCGCAGCCCGCCGCCGTTCTGGATGGCGATCTGGATGCCCTGGTCGCGGACGCGTTCGAGCATGGCATCGGCCACCAGATTGCCCATCGAGCATTCCATGGCGCGGCAGACTTCACGGCTGCCCTCGATCGGCCCGGTCGCCTCGCCGACCGCCACGCCCATCATTTCCTCGATCGGGCCTTTGAGTTCGGCGACGCGGGCCGCGATCTCCGCGTCCGGCGTGACCGCCGCATCGAGCAGGTGCGGCTCGCCCTCGGCCGAGACCACATTGCCGTCATCGTCGAAGACGACGCGCAATTCGCCCAGATACTTCGAATAGGCATAGGCCTGCACGATCGGCACGTCCTGGCCGGAGGGGTTCTGCACCACCACCGGATAGGGCCCCGCAGCGTCCTCGTCGATGTTGGAAAGCAGCGTGTGGCTGTGCCCACCGACGATCAGGTCGATGCCGTCGACGGCCGCGGCGATTTCCCTGTCGCGCGGCAGGCCGACATGGGACAGCAGGATGATCTTGTTCACGCCCGCCTCTTCCATCTCGGCGACCGCGTCCTGCAGATAGCGCGTCTCCTCGATCAGAAGGATCGTCGGCCCCGGCGAAGATGTCTCGTCGGTGTCGGTCGCCAGCACCGACACGATGCCGACCTGTTCGCCGCCGACCTCCTTGATCACATAGCCGTCCAGCATGCCGGCGAGCGGCGAACTGGCGCCGGCCAGCGTGTTGCCGGAAATGACGGGGAATTCGACCTGTTCCATGAATTCGGCCAGCGCTTCGGGTCCGTCGTCGAATTCGTGATTGCCGACCGCCATGACGTCGAAACCGATCGCGTTCATGAACTCGGCCGCCGCCTCGCCCTTGTAGGTGGTGTAGAACAGCGAGCCCTGGAACTGGTCGCCGGCGTCCAGCACCAGCACGTTGCCGCCATTGTCGGTCAGCGCGCTGCGTCGCTCGTCGATCTTCGTCTTCACCCGGGCCACGCCGCCGAAGCATTCGCCGGCCGCGTCGTCCTCGGCGCTGCAGGTCGAATCGAACCGGTTGATCGGCTCGATCCGCGAGTGCAGATCATTGATGTGCAGGATGTCGAGCGTGAACTCGGCCCTGGCCATGGCCGTGTTCAGCGCGAGCGCCGAGACACTCGCCGCAGCAAGCAACGCGATTTTCTTCATGAAGGCCTCCCGTCTGCCTCAAGGGACCGCGCCGCAGCGCGTGATGATGCGGCGCTTATCGGGCCTTACTGTGTCAGCGTTTTGACGGCGCAGTCAACGGCAAACAGTGATTGTCGCGCAATATCAGGACGCTATCGCCGGGCCGGGCGACGGCGCCCTGGCTGTCAGCCGATACGCGAGCGGCGCAGCAACTGGAACTGCTGGCCGGAATCATTGGTGCAGTTGAGCGTATTGGGGTTTTGCAGCACGCAATTGGCGCGGATCCGCGTCTCGCGCAGCAGCGAGAAGAAGCTCAAGGTGATCGACGGCTGCCCGGTCACCGGATCACGCCCGGCATAGGTATAGGTGCCTTCGGCCACACGGTTGCCGGTGTCGTTTGCCACGTTGACGAAGCGCCCGTTGACCAGGCTTGCCGTGGCCACGCCGCTCGCGTCGGTCCATGTTCCCTCGACCGCGCGCAGCCGGCCGTCGGTACCACCGCCGCCCGGCGGCGGCGTCAGCGCCACGCAGCCCGACAGGGCCATCGCCCCGATCGCAAGAGCCGCTGTCCGGCGCGCGCGTTTCGGACCATGCTCGCGCGCCTTCGCCATCGTCGTGATCATCGCAAAGACTCCAGTTCTGTTCCCCATCGCCGCAAGGCTAGACGCTTTCGCGTCCAAAGAAAACCACTATGGTTCCGCAGGCCGGGCGTCAGACCGCATGGCCCGCTTCACGCGTCCATCGCCTCGAGTTCGTCGACGATGGCCTCGATCACGCCAAGTCCCTTCGCCCAGAAGTCCGGATCGGTGGCATCGAGCCCGAACGGCGCGAGCAGTTCCCTGTGGTGCTTGGTCCCGCCGGCGCGCAGCATGTCGAAATAGGCGTCCTGGAAGCCGCTGTCGGCGCGCTGATAAACCGCGTAGAGCGAGTTCACCAGGCAATCGCCGAAGGCATAGGCGTAGACGTAGAAGGGCGAGCGGATGAAATGGGGCACGTAGCTCCAGAAATGCTCGTAGCCCGGATTGAGCCGGATCGCCGGGCCCAGGCTTTCGGACTGCACCTCGACCCAGAACCGACCGAGCTGTTCCGACGTCAACTCGCCCTCGCGCCGGGCCAGGTGCACCTTGCGTTCGAACAGGTAGAAGGCGATCTGCCGGATGACCGTGTTGATCATGTCCTCGGCCTTGTGCGCCAGCATCGCCTTGCGCTCGGCCCGTTCGTCGGTCCGCGCGAGCATGGACCGGAAGGTCAGCATCTCGCCGAACACCGAGGCGGTCTCGGCCAGCGTCAGCGGCGTCTGCGCCATCAGTGCGCCCTGCTCGGCCGCCAGCACCTGATGCACGCCGTGGCCGAGTTCATGGGCCAGCGTCATCACGTCGCGCGGCTTGCCCAGATAGTTGAGCAGGATATAGGGATGCGCCGACGGCACGGTCGGGTGCGAAAAGGCTCCGGGCGACTTGCCCGGCCGCGTCGGCGCGTCGATCCAGCCCTGGTCGAAGAAGCGTCGGGCAATGTCGGCCATTTGCGGCGAAAAGCCGTGATAGGCCGACAGCACGATGTTGCGCGCTTCGTCCCATCCGATCACGGCCTGCGGCGTTTCGGGCAGCGGCGCGTTGCGGTCCCAGGCATCCATCGTCTCCATGCCCAGCCAATTTGCCTTCATGGCGTAGTAGCGGTGCGAGATGCGCCCGAACCCGCCGCGCACGGCCTCCACCAGCGCCTCGACCACCTCGCGCTCGACCCGGTTCGACAGATGCCGCGCATCGGCGACGTCCTCGAAGCCGCGCCAGCGATCCGAGATCTCCTTGTCCTTGGCCAGCGTGTTGGTGATCAGCGTGAACATCCGCACATTGTCGCCGAACGTGCCGGCAAGGGCCCCGAACGCCTTTTCGCGCACGGTCCGGTCGGCATCCTGCAGCTTGTTCAGGGTCGGCTCGAGCGGCAGTTGCTCGCCGTCGACATCAAAGCGCAGGCCGGTCATCGTCTCGTCGAACAGACGATGGAATGCCACCGCCGAGGTCACCGACTTGTCCAGGAAAAGCTGCTCGAGCCTGTCCTCGAGCTGATAGGGCTTTTCAAGGCGCAGGTCGCTGATCCAGGGCCGATAGCGTGCCAGCACGGTATCCTGGGCGAACGCCGCCTCCAGAACCGCCTCCTCGATGCGGTTGAGCTCCAGTTCGAAGAACAGAAGATGGCTTGCCGTGGCGGTCAGATGCTGCTGGACGTCGCCGTAGAACTTGGCGCGTGCCGGATCGGAGGTATCGGCGGCGTACAGCAGGCTGGCGAACGAAGCGATACGACCGGAAAGATCCTCGAGCTCTTCATAGGCAGTGACCGCCTCGCCGAGCCGACCCGCGCGCGCGGCGGCGTCGAGCTCGCCCTGCCATGCCTGCTCGAAGGCCCTGGCCTGTTCGGCGACCGCGTCCAGATCCCGCTTGAGCGCCGGCGCATCGGTGCTCTCGTAAAGATCGCCAAGTCGCCATTGGGGCAGTTCGCCCAGCTCCGGCCGCCCCGGCGCCTGGGCTGGCGCCGCCGTGGCGCGTGTGACCATGGTTTCTAGGTCGGTCATGAAAGCCGCTCCGCAGACATTGAATAAAAGTCGAGCCTTCGCGTTTGCCGTCGCTTGAGGCGCCTGTGTCATGTTGGCGCAAAGACGTCGAAAATCGGCACGCGCCGAACCACCGAGTTTAGGCCGCCCAAACCGCAGTGCAAGCCATGACCTCGACCATTCTCATTGTCGACGACGATCCGGTCCAGCGCCGGCTGGCGCTGGCCGCGCTCGAAAAGGGCGGCATGGCGGCAACGAGCTGCGACAGTGGCGATGCGGCGATCGACCTGGTCACCAATGGCAGCGACGAGGCGTATTCCGCCATGGTCCTCGATCTGGTCATGCCGGGCACGGACGGGCTGGCCGTTCTGCAGACGCTGCGCGAGCGCGGCTCGCAGATCCCGGTCATCGTGCAGACGGCCAGGGGCGGCATGGATGTCGCCATCGCCGCCATGCGTGCCGGCGCCTTCGACTTCCTGGTCAAGCCGGTCGCGCCGGGCAAGTTGACCCGGTCGGTTCAGGACGCCCTGAAGGTGGCGGGCAGCGCCTCGGCGACCCTGGCCCGCAGACCGGCCGCAAGGCCCGGCCGGCACGATGTGCGCCTTGTTGGCGACAGCGACGAGATGGCCCGCGTCAAGCGGCTGATCGCCAAGGCCGCCACCAGCGACATCCCGGTGCTGATCCAGGGCGAATCGGGCACGGGCAAGGAGCTCGTCGCCCGCGCCATCGCATCCCGGGGCGCGCGAGCGGGCAAGCCGCTGGTTATCGTCAATTGCGGCGCCATCCCGGACAATCTGGTCGAGAGCATCTTGTTCGGCCACGAGAAGGGAGCCTTTACCGGCGCCACCGAAAGGCATGTCGGCAAGTTCAGCGAGGCCGATGGCGGCACGCTGTTTCTCGACGAGATCGGCGAACTCCCGCAGGCCGCCCAGGTCAAGCTGCTGCGCGCCATCCAGGACGGACAGATCGAACCGGTCGGCGGCCGCACGCCGCAACAGGTCGATGTGCGGCTTGTCTCGGCAACCAACCGCGACCTGATCGCCGCGGTCCGCGATGGCAGCTTCCGCGAGGATCTGTTCTACCGGCTCAACGTCTTTCCGATCCTCACACCGAGCCTGCGCAGCCGTCCCGGCGACATACCGGCGCTGATCAACCGCTTTATCGACGATCGCCGCGACGGCAAGGCGGCCAAGGCGCCGCCCACGATCGAACCGGCCGCCATCGCCCTGCTGCAGGCCTATGACTGGCCGGGCAACATCCGCCAGCTCGAAAACGAGATCTTCCGGGCCCTGGTGCTCAACGAGACCGGCGTGCTGACGGTCGACGATTTCGACCATATCGCAGCCCAGCTCGCCGGTCAGCGCCCGCAGCTGCGTGCCGTCCCGGCCTCGCCGCCGCCCGTGCCGGTGGCGGGCACGCCTTCGCCCGCTCCCGGGCCCGCCGCCTCGGCCTTGCGGCCCGCGACGGCCGACCGGACGCCGCGCCATATCGTCAGCCTGCTCGACGCCACCGGACATGTCCGCGCCCTGACCGAGATCGAGGCCGAAGCGATTGGTCATGCCATGGTTCACTATGGCGGGCAGATGAGCGAGATCGCCCGGCGCCTTGGCATCGGCCGTTCGACGCTCTACCGCAAGCTGCGCGAGCACGATATCGCCGATCCGCGCAAGGGCGAGTGATCACGTCTCGTATACAGCGCAAGACGAGCGTGATTGGCGTTTTAGCGATTTGCTAACCATGACGGCCTTACTCGGCGTCCAAGTGGCAATCTTGCCACGCAATCACCGCATTTTGACATCATCAGCGGCCGAGGGGTAGCCGAGGTCCATGCGCGGTCTGTACGTTGCGTCAAAGTTGAGTTGATTCCGACCTTACGCAACGGCATTGAGCGCTAACAGGCGGTTAACCATGGTGTGGGAACGTCCGTGGGAGATTGCGGCACGATTGCCTGGCGATCCGAGCCCAAGGGCGGAGGGACATGACGGATTGGTGCGCTTTGCGCTTCACCCAGAACGATAGGGCACACACCGGCCTCTGCTGGCCACGATGCCTTGCGGCGACCATGGTCGTGCTTGCGGCGTTGCTGGGGCCCGGCGCCGTGATCGGCGCGACCGGGGCGCAGGCCGAAACGCGCACGCTCAAGCTCTATTACACCCACACCCGCGAGCGCCAGGAAATCACCTTCAAGCGCAACGGCAGATACGTCCAGAGCGGGCTCAACGAGCTCAACCGTTTCCTGCGCGACTGGCGCAGCAACGAGCCGACCAAGATGGACCCCGAACTCTTCGATCTGGTCTGGGAGGTCTATCAGGCGTCGGGCGCGCGCGATTACATCCACGTCGTCTCCGCCTATCGTTCGCCGGCCACCAATTCCATGCTGCGGCGCACGCGCGGCGGCCAGGCCAAGAAGAGCCAGCACATGTACGGCCGGGCCATGGATTTCTTCATTCCCGGCGTGCCGACCAGGAAGCTGCGCGAACTGGGCTTCAAGCTGCAGGGCGGCGGTGTCGGCTATTATCCCAAGTCGGCCACGCCTTTCGTGCATCTGGACACTGCACGGGTGCGCGCCTGGCCGCGCATGAGCCGGAGCGATCTCACGCGCCTGTTTCCCGACGGCAAGACGCTGCACCTGCCGCCCGACGGCAAGCCGCTGCCCGGCTATCAGCAGGCGCTTGCCGCCTATAACGCCCGCAAGAAGGCCGGCGAGCCCGCCAGCTTCAACAGGCGCGGCGGCGGCGGTGGCGGCGGCCTGCTCGCCAACATCTTCGGCCGCGACCGCGATGACGACACGCCCGCAGCAACCGCACGGTTGCGCTCGGCGCCCGCCCCGGCGCCGACCCGCCAGACACCGCGCACGCTTCTCGCCGCCCTTCCGGCCTCGGCCATTCCCTTGCCGCTCAGCGCACCGCGCGGCGCCCCGCCCGATCCCGAGCCCGAGCCCGAGCCCGCGCCGATGGCTGTCGCCGCGGCAGCGCCCGATACCCAGGAAAGCCCGTTGGCCGAAGTCGCCCCGCCCGTACCGCAGGCGCGCCCGGCGGTTCTGCTCGCCGCTGCCGAAGCGCCTGAGCAGCGCAGCACGGCGGTCGAGCTCGAACAGACCGTCGCCGGCCGCACCGAGGCGAACACCGACGCCGCAGCGCCCATGTCGCAGGACGATGCCGCCGCCATTCTGGCGGCCCTTGGCGGAACCGCCTCGGACGATGCCGAGCCGACGACCGAACTGGCCTACGCCGTGCCCGTGCCCTCGCGCGCGCCACGCACGGACATTGCGAGCCAGGCAGGCCCCGCCCTCGCCGCGCTGTCTCCGCAGGCATCGGGTCCGGCCTCGATTCCCGCGCCGGTCGAGCGCAGCGTCGCGCCCGGAACCGACGGCAAGGCCGGCCGCGTCACCGTTCCCAGCCCGCGGCCGCGTCCGCAGCCGGACGTGGTCACCGCCGCGCTCGACACCGGCGTGAACACGACGCAGAAGTCCGCGCGCCCGTCGGCCGAGGACGCCCGCAATGCCGCGCGGCTGGAACTGGTTCCCGCCGACCAGATCGATCCGGCCAGGTTCGGCGAATGGGCGACATCGAGCTCCGCGCTGACCCAGTACGGCCGGCAGATGGTCGCTCCGCAATTTGCCAAGAACGCCACGCGCGCCCTGCCCGACACGATCTACAACAGCGGCTTTTCGAAACTGCCGATGCCCGATCCGAGCCGCTTTTCGGGCGAAACGCCCAATCTCATGCCCGTCGCCCGCCTGGTTGCCGAAGCCACCGGCGGCGATGGCGGCATCTTGACGCTCGACATCCCCTCGGCGAACTGAGGCTTCACGGCACGCGCTTGCGGCGTGTCGCGCTCAAGCCTCCTGGGGGCTGTCGAGCATGCCCAGCGCGGCCATGTAGGTGTCCAGCACCGCCTCCTGCTCGAGCCGCTCGTTCTGGTCCTGCTTCCGGATGGCGACGATCTTGCGCAGCGCCTTCGTGTCGAAGCCATTGGCCTTGGCCTCGGCATAGACGTCCTTGATGTCGTCGGCGATGGACTTCTTTTCCTCTTCCAGCCGCTCGATGCGCTCGACAATGGCGCGCAACTGTTCGCGCGCCACACCCTGGACGTCGTCGGACATGTTCGGATCGCTCCCAATGGGCAAAAACGGTCGCGCCCGATTGCCGCATCAACACGACGCGGTCAACCGGGCCATACGCAGTTCACAGAAAGCTTGCGCGGCGGCGCGAGGGCCGATGTCAGCGTTGTTGAATGAGCCGGTTCAGATGGCCGGCAAGAACCCAGGCGACGGGAAGCCCGATCACCGCACCGGCGGCCGCGGCGATCGCGATATAGGTGCCAGAGACCACATTGGCGGTCAGCAGCGCTATGACGAAGATGCCGGCCAGCGTTGGCGCCACCAGAAGATAGGTGGCCATTCTGAGCGCGAACATCGTCCCCTCCAAGGTCATTTCAGCTGCGCGCAATCTCCATGCGCAGCCATCGCCGCTCCTTGATCTAGCGCAACAACTGCGCCGAATGCCGGTCGCCGCTCAGCGCGGCAGCACTGTCGAGCCCATCAAAAACTCGTCGACCGAACGCGCCGCCTGGCGGCCCTCGCGGATGGCCCAGACGACCAGCGACTGGCCGCGCCGCGCGTCACCGGCGACGAACAGCCCGTCGACCGAGGTGCTGTAGTCGCGGTCATCGGCCCGCACCGAGCGATTGCCGCGCCGGTCGGTGTCCATGGCGAGCCTTTCGCCGAGTTCATGGACAACGCCGGTATGCTCGTAAGGTCCGGCAAAGCCGATCGCGATGAAGGCCAGATCGGCGCGGATGAAGAATTCGGTGCCCGAGATCGGCTCGCGCCTTTCGTTCACCTCGCAGCATTTGACATGGGTGAGAACCCCGTCCTCGCCGATGAATTCGAGCGTGGCGATCTGGAACTCGCGCTGGGCGCCCTCGGCCTGCGAGGACGAGGTGCGCATCTTGGTCGCCCAATAGGGCCACACGGTCAGCTTGTCTTCCTTTTCGGGCGGCTCGGGCCGGATGTCGAGCTGGGTCACCTTGACCGCGCCCTGCCGGAACGCTGTGCCGATGCAGTCCGATGCCGTGTCGCCGCCGCCGACGACGACCACATGCTTGGCCGCCGCGGTGATCGGATCGGAGTTCCAGGCGACCGAGGCGATGGAGTTCTCGCGGCCCACGCGCTTGTTCTGCTGGACCAGATAGTTCATCGCCGGATGCACGCCGTCCAGATCGCTGCCCGGAATTGCCGGGTCGCGCGGCCGCTCCGAGCCGCCGCAATAAACGATGGCGTCGAACTCGGCCTGCAACTGCTCGATCGTCTTGTCCACGCCGACATGCACGCCGGTGTGGAACGTCACGCCCTCGCCTTGCATCTGCTCGATGCGCCGGTCGATGAAGTGCTTTTCCATCTTGAAGTCGGGAATGCCGTAGCGCATCAGCCCGCCGATCTTGGCCTCGCGCTCGTAAACGTGAACATCGTGCCCGGCACGGCCGAGCTGCTGCGCCGCCGACATGCCGGCCGGGCCCGAGCCGATGACGGCGACCCGCTTGCCGGTCTTGCGGGTGGGCGGATAGGGCCGCACATAGCCCATCTCGTAGGCCTTGTCGGCGATCGCCTGTTCGATCGTCTTGATGGCGACCGGCACGTCCTCGAGGTTGAGCGTGCACGCTTCCTCGCACGGCGCCGGGCAGATGCGGCCGGTGAACTCGGGGAAGTTGTTGGTCGAATGCAGGTTGCGGATCGCCTCTTCCCAGTCATTGTTGTAGACCAGATCGTTCCAGTCGGGGATCTGGTTGTGGATCGGGCAGCCCTGCGGGCCGTGGCAATAGGGAATGCCGCAATCCATGCAGCGCGCGGCCTGCTTGGCCACTTCGGCATCGGCGAGTGGAATGGTGAACTCGCGAAAATGGCGAATGCGGTCGGAGGCCGGCTCGTACTTGGCCACCTGCCGGTCGATCTCGAGAAATCCGGTTACCTTGCCCATTGTCGTTCCAGTCTCAAATTACCTTCGTTATCGGCCGCTGCCGCAGTCCCCTGTCCGCCATGATGGTCATGTGATTGACCAGCATATCGTATGAGGTCACGAGCTGGTGCACCCTCTGGCGCATCTCTAGCACCAGCCTCTCCGGCTTGGCCATGGCGATGATGACAACACCGAATGCCGGTTCGCCATCGCGAAAGATCAAGTCTCCGAAATCGTAATCGTGCGTGACGATCACGCGCCCCTCGCGCAGCGACCGCCTCAGTATGTCGCGGTCGCTGGCACCGGTGTCTTCGACGCCAATGTCGACGACGTCGCAGCTGGCCTGTTGCAGCGCACTGACCAGGGAGGTGGAAACGCACTCGTCGCAGATGAACCGCATGCGGTCACTCGGCGGCGATCACACGCATGTCTGCCAGATAGTCGGCCGCAAAGGACTGAGCGCGGTGGACGTCGTCGATCGATATGTTGCGCAGCTCCTCGACAACTCTCTCCGGCGTATAGCCCAGGCCGAGCATGCGCAGCACATGTTCAACGGTGATCCGCGTGCCTTCGAATGTCGGTTTTCCCATCATCACCTCAGGGTCCGAAACAATCTTTTTCGACATGACCGCTCCGTTTCGTTTCCGCCTGGTCGGCACCGACCCAAGATCGCTTGTTTACACCAAGAGCACGATCAAGTCCCATGCCAGGCGCGGCATGACCTCACTCCAGCACCACCGCCGTTCCCGACACCGACACCATCAGCATTGTGCCCGAGCCGGCGGTGATGTTCTCGTAGTCGATATCCACGCCGATCACCGCATTGCCGCCCAGCCGCTGCGCCTCGGCCTGAAGTTCGCCGAAGGCAATCTCGCGCGCCTCGCGCAGCGCCTTCTCGTAGGCGCCCGACCGGCCGCCGACGATATCGCGGATGCCGGCGAGGAAGTCGCGGAACACATTGGCGCCCAGGATCGCCTCGCCGGTGACGACGCCCTTGTAGCCGGTGATGTCGTGCCCCTGCACGGTGTTGGTGGTGGTCATGATCATCGCCTCACTCCGCCGCCATGCCAAGGCGCATGCGCTCCATTTCCTCCAGCGCCCGGCGGTACTCCACCGGCATCACCTTGCGGAATTTCGGCCGGTACTTCTCCCAGTCCTCGAGGATCTCGGCCGCCCGCGTCGAGCCGGTATAGAGCTTGTGATTGCTGATCAGCTTGAACAGGCGCTCCTCGTCGTGCCGCGTCATGTCGCCGGAGACGTCGACGCGCCCCTTGTGCATCAGATCGCCGCCATGATGGTGCAGCTTTTCGAGGATGTCGTCCTCCTCGGGCACCGGCTCCAGTTCGACCATGGCCATGTTGCAGCGGCTCTCGAACGTGCCGTCCTCGTCGAGCACATAGGCAACGCCCCCGCTCATGCCGGCGGCGAAGTTGCGGCCGGTGCGGCCGATCACGACGACCACGCCGCCGGTCATGTATTCGCAGCCATGATCGCCCACGCCCTCGGCGACCGCGATCGCGCCCGAATTGCGCACCGCAAAGCGCTCGCCGGCGACGCCGCGGAAATAGGCCTCGCCCTGGATCGCCCCGTAGAGCACGGTGTTGCCGACGATGATCGACTCCTCGGGCACGATGCGCGCATCGTCGGACGGGCGCACCACGATGCGGCCGCCGCACAGCCCCTTGCCGACATAGTCATTGGCATCGCCGATCAGGTCGAACGTCACCCCGCTCGCCAGAAACGCGCCGAAGGACTGGCCGGCCGTGCCGGTGAAGGTCACCGCGATCGTGTCGTCGCGCAGGCCCTTGTGGCCGAAGCTCTTGGCGACCGCGCCCGACAGCATCGCCCCGGTCGTCCGGTCGGTGTTCCGGATCGGCATGTCGATCCTGACCGGCTGCTGGCGGGTGAGTGCCGGCTGCGCGCTTTCGATCAAGGCCCGGTCGACGACCTCGTCGATCGGGTGCTTCTGAAGCTGCGTGTGGTACATCTCCGACTTCGGTGCCTGGGGCTTGTGGAACACGCCCGAAAAGTCGAGCCCCCTGGCCTTCCAGTGGTCGATCAACGGCTTCTGCTCGAGCAGGTCGCTCTCGCCGATGATATCGTCGAGGCTGCGCACGCCGATCCGGGCGAGCAGTTCGCGCACCTCCTCGGCGACATAGAAGAAGTAGTCGATCACATGCTCGGGCGTGCCCTTGAAGCGCTTGCGCAGCACCGGGTCCTGCGTGGCGATCCCCACCGGGCAGGTGTTCAGATGGCACTTGCGCATCATCAGGCAGCCCGCCGCGATCAGCGGCGCGGTCGAAAAGCCGAACTCGTCCGCTCCCAGCAGCGCGCCGATCACCACGTCGCGCCCGGTGCGCAGACCGCCATCGACCTGCAGGGCGACGCGGCTGCGCAGACCGTTGAGCACCAGCGTCTGCTGGGTCTCGGCAAGCCCCATCTCCCACGGGCTGCCGGCATGCTTGAGCGAGGTCAGCGGCGAGGCGCCGGTGCCGCCGTCATAGCCGGCAATGGTGATGTGATCGGCGCGCGCCTTGGCAACGCCGGCGGCCACGGTGCCGACGCCGACCTCCGAGACGAGCTTGACCGAGACATCGGCGGCCGGATTGACGTTCTTCAGATCGAAAATCAGCTGCGCCAGATCCTCGATCGAATAGATGTCATGGTGCGGCGGCGGCGAGATCAGCCCGACGCCCGGCGTCGAATGGCGCGTCTTGGCGATCGTCGCATCGACCTTGTGGCCGGGCAACTGCCCGCCCTCGCCGGGCTTTGCGCCCTGCGCGACCTTGATCTGGATCATGTCGGAATTGACCAGATATTCGGTCGTCACGCCGAACCGGCCCGAGGCCACCTGCTTGATCGCCGAGCGCTCGGGATTGGCCGTTCCATCGGGCAGCGGCAGGAAGCGGTCGGGCTCCTCGCCACCCTCGCCGGTGTTGGACTTGCCGCCGATCGCGTTCATGGCGCGCGCCAGCGTCGTGTGCGCCTCCCGGCTGATCGAGCCGAAGCTCATCGCGCCCGTCGAAAAGCGCCTGACGATGTCGGCGGCCGGCTCGACCTCTTCGAGCGGCACCGGCGCGCGGCCCAGATCCTCGGCCGTCCTGATGCGGAACAGGCCGCGAATCGTCTTGGTCCTGTGGTTTTCCGCATTCACGTCCTGCGCGAACTGGCGGTATTCGTCCGGCGCCCGCTTGCGAACGGCATGCTGCAGCGAGGCCACCGCCTCGGGCGTCCACACATGCTCCTCGCCGCGAATGCGGTACATGTATTCGCCGCCCACCTCGAGCGCGGTGCGCAGCACCGGATCGTCCGAGAAAGCCGCCTCGTGCCGCCTGACCGTCTCGTCGGCGATCTCCGTCAGGCCAACGCCCTCGATCGTCGTCGCCGTGCCGAAGAAGAACTCGTTGACGAACGCGCTCGACAGCCCGACCGCATCGAAGATCTGCGCGCCGCAATAGGACTGGTAGGTCGAGATGCCCATCTTGGACATCACCTTCAGGATGCCCTTGCCGATCGACTTGATGTAGCGCTCGACCACCTCGTACTGGTCGACCTCGGGCGGGAACTCGCCGCGCGCATGCATGTCGGCGAGCACGTCGAAGGCCAGATAGGGGTTGATCGCCTCGGCGCCGTAACCGGCCAGACAGCAGAAATGGTGCACCTCGCGCGGCTCGCCCGATTCGACCACCAGGCCGACCGAGGTCCGCAGACCCTTGCGGATGAGGTGATGGTGCACCGCCGCCGTCGCCAGCAGCGCCGGGATCGCCACGCGGTCCGGCCCGACCCGGCGGTCCGACAGGATGATGATGTTGTAGCCCATATGGACCACCTTCTCGGCCCGCTCGCACAGCCGTTCGAGCGCGCCCTTCATGCCCTGGGCAGCCTGCTCGACCGGGTAGGTGGTATCCAGCGTCTTGGTGTCGAACAGGTCCTCGGAGTGGCCGATCGAGCGGATCTTTTCCAGATCCACATTCGACAGGATCGGCTGGCGCACCTCGAGCCGCTTGCGGGCGGCGTTGCCTTCCAGATCGAAGATGTTCGGCCGCGGTCCGATGAACGAGACCAGGCTCATCACCAGTTCCTCGCGGATCGGGTCGATCGGCGGATTGGTGACCTGCGCGAAGTTCTGCTTGAAATAGGTGTAGAGCAGCTTGGACTTGTCCGACAGCGCCGAGATCGGCGTGTCCGTGCCCATCGAGCCGATCGCCTCCTGGCCAGTGGTCGCCATCGGCGCCATCAGCATGCGCGTGTCTTCCTGCGTGTAGCCGAAGGCCTGCTGCCGGTCGAGCAGCGAGACATCGTCGCGCATCGGCCGCACCGGCACCGGTTCGAGGTCTTCCAGGATGATCTGCGTGTTCTTCACCCACTGCCGATACGGGTGCATGGACGCCATTTCATGCTTGATCTCCTCGTCGGAGACGATGCGGCCCTTGTCCATGTCGATCAGCAGCATGCGGCCGGGCTGCAGTCGCCACTTGGTGACGACGTTCTCCTCGGGCACGGTGATCACGCCGGCTTCGGACGCCATGATCACCCGGTCGTCGTCGGTGACGATGTAGCGCGCCGGCCTGAGGCCGTTGCGGTCGAGCGTCGCGCCGATCTGCCGACCATCGGTGAAGGCGACCGCTGCCGGCCCGTCCCAGGGCTCCATCAGCGCGGCATGGTATTCATAGAACGCCATGCGCTCGTCGTTCATCAGCCGGTTGCCGGCCCAGGCCTCCGGGATCAGCATCATGACGGCATGGGCGAGCGAATAGCCGCCCTGCACGAGGAACTCGAGCGCGTTGTCGAAGCACGCGGTATCGGACTGGCCCTCATAGGAGATCGGCCAGAGCTTTTCGATCTCCTCGCCGAAAAGGGGCGAGGCGACCGAGGCCTGCCGCGCCGCCATCCAGTTGACGTTGCCGCGCAGCGTGTTGATCTCGCCATTGTGCGCGACCATCCGATAAGGGTGCGACAGCTTCCAGGAGGGGAAGGTGTTGGTCGAAAAGCGCTGATGGACCAGCGCCACCGCGCTTTCGAAGCGCGGATCGGTCAGGTCGTCGTAATAGGCGCCGAGCTGATAGGCCAGGAACATGCCCTTGTAGACGATCGTGCGCGAGGACAGCGAGACGATGTAAAAGCCGTTGTCGCGGCCGTCGGTCTCGCCATAGACGCGGTTGGAGATCACCTTGCGCATGATGAACAGGCGCCGCTCATAGCCGTCATCGTCGAGCCCGTCGGGCCGGCCGAAGAAGACCTGCACATGAACCGGCTCGCTGGCGGCGATATCGGGCGCCTTGGACAGCGACGAATTGTCGACCGGCACGTCGCGGGTGGCGATCACCGATACGCCTTCGGCCTCGGCGGCCTCGTGGATGATCCGTGTGCAGGTCTCGCGCAGCGCCGCATCGCGCGGCAGGAACACATGCGCGACAGCGTAATCTCCCGCCGGCGGCAGCGTCACGTCCTGTTCGGCGATCACCGCACGGAAGAAACCGTGCGGGATCTGCACCAGCATGCCCGCCCCGTCGCCCATCAGCGGATCGGCGCCCACGGCGCCCCGATGGGTCAGGTTTTCGAGCATTCTCAGCCCGTCGGCGACGATCTGGTGCGAGGCGATGCCCTTCATCTGCGCGATGAAGCCGACCCCGCACGCATCGTGCTCGTTGGCCGGATCGTAGAGCCCGCGCGCGGTCGGCGCACCGGCATGTCGGGGGGCTGCGACGCCCGAAGCGGCAGCCTTCGCTCGTTTTCCGGCGTCCCTGGCTGCGGTCGCGGAAAATTCGCTGGATGGCGCATGTTTCGTCATCGGCTTTCCTCCGGCTCGCGCCCCGGGCGACCGGCGCGCACAGTGTCATCAGGCAACGTCGCACGAAAGGCGCGCGCCGCAAAACCGGCGTCGGCTTGTTCCGTCACCGGATCAACTCCGGTAGCGCGATCCAAGCCATCGCCAATCTGGAACTTCGCCTCGCCCTTGGGCGGCTTCACGCGCGCTCGATCATGGCGGGAGCCGCGCTCGCCCCGCAATAGGACAACATTGCTGCCCTAATTTATGGCAGATTTCACCACGATCTACAAGGTCATGCGCGCAGTTAGCCGATTGGTCGGGCGAGGCGCCGGCCACCGGCCGGCTTTCGCACGGCGGCAAATGTGCGGCGCCGCCACGATTTCAACCCCCCGCCGCCGGCTCAAGCGCCGTTCACGATCCGCTCACGAGGACTCGACGCACGATGACACGTCGTTGATTTCCCCTTGACCGACGCGTCTGGGAATGTCCGCCCGTCCGGCGCGGTGCCGGACAAGACAATTCCAAAGGGAGACTACCAAATGTCGAAAGCCACCAAGACCGCACTTTCGGGCGCCGTCGTCGCCGGCGCCGTCGCCGCTGCAATCGGCGGCCTGAACCTTGCGGGCGTTACCGACGCGCATGCCGCCCAGGAGAAGTGCTACGGCGTTTCGCTGGCCGGGAAGAACGATTGCGCCGCCGGCCCCGGCACCACCTGCCAGGGCACCTCGACCGTCGACTACCAGGGCAATGCCTGGACGCTCGTCGCCGAAGGCACCTGCGAGAGCATGGAGCTGCCCGGCGACCGCATGGGCTCGCTGGAGCCGCTCGAGCGCGACCTGCCGAGCTGATCGCCCGAACCCCGTTGCAGACCGGAGACCGAGCCATGACAGACAGCCCCCTCGCCCGTCATGTCGCGCCGGCCGCGGCGACCGCGTCGGCGATCGGTAAAACCCGGTCTGCAGCGCCAGCGCGCGCCCCCGCCGCCATTGCCGCGGCGGCGGGCGTGAGCTTCAAGCACGATCATCTGGCCGCCATCCTCGACGACCCCGGAACCGTCGGCTTTCTTGAGGTGCACGCCGAGAACTACATGGGCGATGGCGGTCATCCGCACCGCACGCTCGAGCGCGTGCGCCGGGACTTCCCGCTGTCCCTGCACGGCGTCTGCATGTCGATCGGCGGCCCCGGCCCGCTGAACGAGGATCACCTCGCCCGCTTTGCCGCCCTCGTCGAACGCTACCAGCCCGGCCTCGTCTCCGAGCACCTGGCCTGGTCGACCCATGACGACGTCTTCTTCAACGACCTGCTGCCACTGCCCTACACGCCGCAGACGCTCGACCGCGTGTGCGAGCACATCGACCGCATGCAGACAGCGATCGGCCGTCCCATACTGCTCGAGAACCCGGCGACCTATGTGCTGTTCGACAACGCCACCATGAGCGAGACCGACTTTCTGCGCGCCATCGTCGCGCGGACCGGCTGCGGGTTGCTGCTCGACGTCAACAACGTCTTCGTTTCGGCGACCAATCACGGCTATTCGGCCCGGCAGTACCTGGACGACTTCCCGCTCGACCATGTCGGCGAGATCCACCTTGCCGGCCATAGCGAGCAGACCGACGACGAAGGCGACCCGCTGCTGATCGATAGCCACGACCGGCCCGTCGCCGATCCGGTCTGGGCCCTCTATGACGCGGTGATCGCGGCCACGGGCCCGATCCCGACGCTGGTCGAATGGGATTCCGATCTGCCCGAATGGCCGGTGCTGCGGGCCCAGGCCGAGGCCGCCAACCGCATCCTGTCCGCGGCATCGCAGCCGCATCGCCAGGGCCACCGCCATGCCCTTGCCGTCTGATCGCGCTTTCGCCTATCCGCTCGATGCGGCCGGCTTCGGTGCCGGCCTGCTCGATCCGGCCCGCGCCAAACCGCAGAGCGTCACCGGTGCGCACGGCAAGGCGGCCGAAAAGTGCTACAATGTCTATCGCAACAATGTCACGGTGAGCCTGATCGACGCACTCGCCGACATCTATCCGGCGGTGCAAGAGCTCGTCGGCGAGCGCTTCTTCCGCGCCATGGCGCGCGACTATGTGCGCGCCCATCCGCCCTCCTCGCCGCTGCTGTTCCGCTATGGCGAAGGCTTCGCCGATTTCATCGAGGGCTTTGCGCCGGCGCGCGAACTGGCCTACCTGCCCGACGTTGCCCGCCTCGAACGCGCCTGGCTGACCGCCTATCACGCCGCCGACCGCGAACCGATCGCACCGGACGAGCTCGCCTCGATACCGCAGGACCGGGTCGGCGAGATCGGCTTTGAGATGCATCCGGCCTTTGCCCTCGTTGCCTCGCGCTTTTCGCTTTTCCGGCTGTTCATGATGAACCGCGGCTTCATGCCGCTCGAGCGCATCGATGCGAGCCTCGCCGAGCCGGTCATGGTCACCCGGCCGCAGGCCGACGTCGCCGTCACCCGTCTGGCGCCGGGCGAGCCGGTCTTCCTTGCCCGATTGGCGGCCGGCGACACGCTTGGCCAGGCCGCCGCCGAGGCGCTCGCCGCCGAGACCGCCTTCGATCTCGGCCATGCGCTCGCCAGCGTGCTCGCCGCCGGCGCGGCCGTCGCCATCCGCGCGCCGGCCGGCACAACCGCCCATCCACCCGCCACCAGCCCGGAGGACCGATGACCATGAGTTCGATGTTCGACCACGAGACCGCCGCCGTTTCCCCGCCGCGACCCGGTCCGGCGGGCCTGCTCGAACGGGCCTCCGGCATCGTCCGGGCCGTCGCCCAGCCCGATCTGACGGCGCTCGCCCTGCGCGTGGCGCTGGCCGTGCCGTTTTACAAGTCGGGCATCCTGAAGTGGGACGGGTTTCTGCAGCTTTCGAGTTCGGCGAGCTTTCTGTTCGCCAGCGAGTTCAAGCTGCACATCGCCGGCGCGCAGATCGGCTATCCGTTTCCCGACGTGATGGCATTCGCCGCCGGCATCGGCGAGATCGTGCTGCCGATCCTGCTCGTGATCGGCCTGTTCACCCGCTTTGCCGCGCTCGGCCTTCTGGTCATGACCGCGATCATCCAGCTGACCGTGCCGTCGGGCTGGGCCATCCATCTGACCTGGGCGGCCATGGCCCTGGCGATCATGGCCTTGGGCCCGGGCCGGATCGCTGCCGACCGCTTCGTGCCGGGCCTGAAGTGACCGCGACCGCAAAAAAATGACCGCCGGCGAGGGAGGGCGCCGGCGGTCGTCCTGATCGTCGTCGGGCGGCCTTCCGCCCTGGCGTGATCATGGATCGTGATGGCCGGCCCGCGAGGGCCGGCGGAGCGATCAGTTCGCGGCCTTGGCTTCGATCTGCGAGACCTTGTTGCCCGAGCCCTTCACGATATCGATCTTGCGCGGCTTCATCGCTTCGGGAATTTCGCGCACCAGATCGATGTGGAGCAGGCCGTTCGCCAGCTCGGCGCCCTTGACCTCGACATAGTCGGCAAGCTGGAAGCGCCGCTCGAATGCCCGCGAGGCGATGCCGCGATGCAGCACTTCGCGGTTTTCGTCGCCAGCCTCGTCATCGGCCTTGGCGCCGGCGACCTTGAGCACGTTCGGCTTGGCCTCGATGCTCAGATCGTCTTCGGCAAAGCCCGCCACCGCCATGGTGATGCGATAGGCGTTCTCGCCGGTGCGCTCGATATTGTAGGGCGGATAGGTCTGGCCGTTTTCGGGCTGGGCGAGCGTATCCAGCATGGTGAAGAGCCGGTCGAAACCGACCGTCGAGCGGTAAAGGGGGGAAAAATCGACGTGTCGCATGGTTTGTCCTCCATTGAGCAACAACTGACATCAATGACCGCGTTCACCCGGTTGCCGGCGTGAGACGCTGTCGGTCAACAGGCCCTTATGGCGCCTGCCACCGCCATATGGTGAGCGCGAAAATCCGGTTCAAGGGACCGGTTGGCGCCCCCCGATCTTCGAACCTGAACGCTGGATGAATAGCACCTTACGCAGGGGTTCATGCGGGCGTCGCTAGTGTCACCGGCAAGCAATCCGGGAGACACAAGCAACCAAAAACGACAACCCCGTCATGGTCCACCACAGGAGCAATCACCCAGGAGCAATCACCAATGAGGAACACAGCCATCGCAGCGACGCTGCTTGCGGCCGTGACGCTCGGCGCTGCCGGGGCAGGCAACGCCGGTCCGATCGGGCCGCCCGCCGGTCCGATCACCATCACCCAGACGCAGCCGGCCGGCGTCGTCGACGTCACCTATCGGCGCCATGTCCTGCCGCGGCACGTCATCGTGCGCAGCCTTTACAAGCGCGGCTATCGCAAGGTGCACAGGGTATACTTTCACAGGGGCTACTGGCGGGCGCGCGCCGTCGGGCGTCGCGGCGTTGTCGCCCTGACCATCGATCCGCGCACCGCCAGGATCGTGCATCGCCGGCTGGTGCGCCCGTTCCACCGCTATCGGCCTTATCACCGCGGCGGCCTCAGCTTTTCGTTCGGCCTCCACTGAAACCGGACGAAGACCGGCCGGGCTGCAACGTCCCTTCCTGCCCGGACCGGAAGCCGGAGGCGCCGCAAGCGCCTCCGGTTTTCCTTTGACCTGTCGTCAGGGACAACCTATCAGTGCGCCGGTTCGAGCCCGGCCGCGCATCCTTCCCATGAGCACGCTCATCGCCTTTGCCGACAATGACGGTCCCCAGCCCCGCAAGCAGGGCTATGTGACCAGCACGGACGGCTTCGACCTGCGCTATGCCATCTTCCGGTCGCCGGTGCGGCCCAACAAGGGCTCCATCGTGCTCCTGCACGGCCGCAACGAATGCATCGAGAAATATCTGGAAACCGTCGCGGACCTGATGGATCTGGGCTTTGACGTTTGCACGTTCGACTGGCGCGGACAGGGCCGGTCGACCCGCTTCTTCGCCGACCACAAGCGCGGCCATGTCGACGATTTCGGCCAGTATGTCGCCGATCTCGACCAGGTGTTCACCGAGGCGTTCCTCGCCGAATCGCGCTCGCCCTATTTCATCGTCGCCCATTCCATGGGTGCGCTGGTGGCGCTTGCGGCCGCACCGGTGATGAACAACCGCATCGACCGCATGGTGCTGTCGGCGCCGCTGCTCGGCCTTTCGCCGGACTGGCCGGCGCCCGGCCTGCTCTCGGTGCTGACGCGCGGCCTGTGCTTTTTCGGCCTCGGCATGGTCTATGCCGGGCCGGGCCCCAGGGGCTTCGCCGCGCTCGAACTGGCAACCAACCGGCTGACCACCGATCCGGTACGCTTTGCCCGCAACCAGGCGATCCTCGATCCCGAAAAGGGCCTGGGCCTTGGCGCGGCGACCGTTGGCTGGCTGCGCGCGGCGATCAGGGCCATCGGGCACGTGCACAGCCATGAACACATGGCGCGGGTGCACATCCCGACGCTGATGGTCGTCGCCGGGGCCGACCGCGTCGTCTCCATCGGCGCGATCGAGCATTACGCACGATCGATCCGCGCCGGCACGCTGATCACCATCACCGGGGCGCGCCACGAACTGATGCAGGAAGCCGACGTCTTCCGCGAGCAGTTCCTCGCCGCCGTCGAGGCCTTCCTGCCCGGCTCCGACGGTTAGGGCGGATCCGGTATGGGCGCTGTCGAGTATCAGCCTCCGGCCAGCACGGCGCGCGCCGCTTCATGCAGTTCCGGCGTCGCAGCCGCCACCACATCGCCGCCCTTTTCGGGCCGCTCGCCGGTCCACGTCGTCACCACGCCGCCAGCCCGTTCGATCACCGGCACCAGCGCGACGATGTCGTGCGGGTTCAGATCGGGTTCGATGACGATGTCGGCGTGGCCGGCCGCCAGCATGGCGAAGGCATAGCAGTCGCAGCCATAGCGCGGCATGCGCACGGCCGCTTCGAGCGCATCGAGCCTGTCGCGCCTTTCGCCCTGATAGAGCGCCGGCGTGGTGGTGAAAAGGCTCGCCTCGGCCAGCGCCTGCGTGCGCCGCGTCTTCAGCCCGACTTCGGGCCGGCCGCCATGGATGAGCACCGCGCCCGCCTCATCGGCCAGGAAGAGTTCATCGGTGAAGGGCTGATGCATGAAGCCGCACCGGGCCACGCCGTCGACCGTCAGCCCGACCAGCGTGCCCCACAATGGCAGCCCCGAGATAAAGGCGCGCGTGCCGTCGATCGGGTCGATCACCCAGACATGGCTGCGATCGGCGCCCACCGGCGCGAACTCCTCGCCGATGATGCCGTGGTCGGGAAAGGCTTCGGCGATCAGCGCACGCAGCACGCGCTCGGCGGCGCGGTCGGCCTCGGTGACCGGGTCGAAGCCGGCCGAGGTCTTGTTGGTGACCGCGCCGGACGCACGAAAGCGTGGCAGGGTTTCGGCCGCCGCGGCGGCGGCGAGCCGGCGCACGAAGGCACGGTCAGGCAGCGATGGCATGAAGGCTCCCCTCGGGAATTGTTCGCAATCGCAAAAGAAAAGGCCGCACGACCTTGACAATTGTGCGCTGCAACATGACATTGGTGCAATGGCAGGCCTTGCCTGCCGCGCCCTCCTTGGGCGTTTCCTCCCCAGATTGGACCGCATTCCCACGGATGCGGTCTTTTTTTGGGATCATTCGGCGGCGATGGAATAATCCGCAAAGCAGCTGTCGGGCAAGCCCATGAGCGCGGTCATGAACCGATGCATGTCCTCGCGCAGGGCGGCGAAGCCGGGCTTTTTCTGCAGCGTGTGTTCGTTGACGTAGAGCCCGCGATTGACCTCGATCTGGATGGCGTGCAGGCCCTTGCCCGGCCGGCCGTAATGCTCGGTGATGAAGCCGCCGGCATAGGGCTTGTTGGTGGCAACCAGATAGCCCATGGCGCGCAGGGCGGTGACGGCCGCCTCGGAGATGTCGCCGCTGGCGCTGGTGCCGAACCGGTCGCCGACCACGAAATCGGGCCTGAGCCCTTCGGCACCGATGCGGATCGAGGCGGGCATGGAGTGGCAGTCGACCAGCACCGCATGGCCGAAGCGCCGATGGGTGGATGCCAGGAGACCGCGCAGCGTCGAGTGATAGGGCTTGTAGATGGTCTCGATGCGCTGCCGCGCCTCTTCGAACGCAATGCGCCGTGCGTAGATGTGCTGGCCCTCCGAGACCACCCGCGGCACCGTGCCCAGCCCGCCGGCGACCCGGATCGACTGGCGGTTGGCGAATGCCGGCAGCCGGTCGCAGAACATGCGCGGGTCCAGTTCGTATGGCTCGCGGTTGACGTCCAGATAGGCGCGCGGGAAATGCGCCGCTAGGAAGGGCGCCCCGAGCGCGGTCGCGCCGTCGAACAGCTCGTCGACGAAGAAGTCCTCCGAGCGCCGCACCGCCAGCGTGTCGAGCCGCGTCATGGCCAAAAAGCGCCGCGGATAGTAGCGCCCGCTATGGGGCGAATTGAAGACGAAAGGCGCCCTTTGCCGCTCCGGCAATCGCACCTCGAAGGCGGGGTGTGACGAAAAGTCGGGCGCGATCAGCATGTTTCGAAGCGGGCTGTCCTGCGTTGCGCAACGTCGTGTTGCCAGTGTTGACAGGCGGTGGTGATCCTGTCCAGTGGTCAAGGCCGCACATGCGGGCGCGGATTGACCACCGAATGTGTATACCGCATTTTTACCATGATCTGTAAGGTCTGACCGGGTAGCGGTCCAACAAGGGGAAGGCAGCGGGACGATGCAGAGGATTTTGCTGGCCGAGGACGATGACGACATGCGCCGCTTCCTGGTCAAGGCGCTGGAGAAGGCCGGCTACGAGGTGACCGATTTCGACAATGGCGCCAGCGCCTATGAGCGGCTGCGCCAGGAGCCCTTCACCCTGCTTCTGACCGACATCGTCATGCCCGAGATGGACGGCATCGAACTGGCACGGCGCGCCACCGAACTCGACCCCGATCTGAAGGTGATGTTCATCACCGGTTTCGCCGCCGTCGCGCTCAATCCCGATTCGCAGGCCCCGCGCGACGCCAAGGTTCTGTCCAAGCCCTTCCATCTGCGCGATCTGGTCAACGAGGTCGAAAAGCTGATCCAGGCCGCCTGAACCGGAGCCGCCCGGCGCGGCCTGCGCACGGGCCGGCCGGCCAGTCACATGGCACTTGACCGCCATGGCGGTTCATGGTGTATGGCCGGCTTCGGATGGGCGATTAGCTCAGCGGGAGAGCACTTCGTTGACATCGAAGGGGTCGCTGGTTCAATCCCAGCATCGCCCACCATCCCAGGCTCGGCAAAAACAAGAGCTTAGGGTAGCCCGCTTCAATCCGGGAAGACTGACACTTCAGCTGTGGTCACACTCTGGTCACACAGAAGGGTCCGTCATGGCTTCCATACGTAAGCATCGCGGCAAGTATCAGGTCCAGGTTCGCCGCCGTGGGCACGCCCCCATATCCCGAACGTTCAACCAGCGAAGGGACGCTCAGCAATGGGCAAGACAGATGGAGGTCGAGGCCGACAAGGGCGAACTGGTCGGTGACAGGCAGGCACTCGAAACCCTCACCCTGAGAGAAATCGTCGAACGCTACCGGGACGAGATCACGCCGAAGAAGAAGTCGGGCGAGGGACTGTTGGATATTTTGTGCCTGAGGCCTGTTTCCGTCATTGGCTGACGAACCTTTCGCCGAAAACAACGGCGAA
>NZ_JASHKB010000007.1 GCF_030732865.1 Roseitalea sp. MMSF_3546 | reverse complement strand
CTCCCCCCTTGAGGGGGAGATGTCCCGAAGGGACAGAGGGGGGTATCCTCGCCAGACGGATGGCGGCAGTCGCCCATGACCGCGCCCATCCTCATCATCGGTGGCGGGCTGGCCGGCCTGTTCTGCGCGCTCAAGCTGGCGCCGCGCCCGGTGACCATCCTCGCCGCCGCGCCGATCGGCCGGGGCGCGTCGTCGGCCTGGGCGCAGGCGGGCATCGCCGCCGCCGTCGCGCCGGGCGACACGGTCGAAAGCCATATCGCCGACACCATTGCCGCCGGCGACGGCATCGTCGACGAGGCGGTCATCGCGCTGATGGCATCGGAGGCGACCGACCGCGTGCACGATCTGCTCGAATTCGGTGTGCCTTTCGACCGCGATCTGGGGGGCCATCTGGCCGTCAGCCGCGAGGCGGCGCACAGCCATTCGCGCGTGGTCCGGGTGCGCGGCGACATGGCTGGCCGCGCCATCATGCAGGCGCTCGTCCATGCCGTCGGCGAAGCCACCCATATCCGCGTTCTGGAAGGCCATGTCGCCGAGGACCTGATCGTCGAGGAGGGCCGGGTGCGCGGCGTCGTCATGCGGGGCAAGGCCGGCGCGGGCGCGCCCGAACCGCTGCGCGCGGCCCATGTCATCATGGCCACCGGCGGCACGGGCCATCTCTATCAGGTCACGACCAACCCGACCGAAGCGCGCGGCGGCGGCATCGGCATGGCCGCGCGCGCCGGCGCCCGCATGGCCGACATGGAGTTCGTGCAGTTCCACCCCACCGCCATCGATGTCGGCCGGGACCCGGCGCCGCTCGCCACCGAGGCGCTGCGCGGCCATGGCGCAACCCTCGTCAATCGCGCCGGCGAGCGCTTCATGGCCAGGCTGCATCCCGATGCCGAACTCGCCCCGCGCGACGAGGTGGCGCGCGGCATCTTCGCCGAGGTGCAGGCGGGCAGGGGCGCATTTCTGGATTGCCGCAGCGCCGTGCCGGACTTCGAATCCGAGTTTCCGACCGTTCATGGCTATTGTCGGCAGGCCGGCATCGACCCGGCGACCGATCTCATTCCCGTCGTGCCGGCCGCGCACTATTTCATGGGCGGCATCTGGACCGATATCGACGGGCGCACGTCGCTGCCCGGCTTTTCGGCCTGCGGCGAATGCACCGCCACCGGCGCCCATGGCGCCAACCGGCTGGCCTCGAACTCGCTGCTGGAGGCGGTGGTGTTCGCGGCGCGGATCGCCGAGCGCCTGAAGGTCGAGGTCGGCGAGGTCGCCCCGCCCGACTGGGGCGAGGGGTCGATTGCCGATCCCGACGCGCGCACCGAAAGCGACCATGACGCGATGGGCCGGCTGCGCGCGGTCATGAGCGCGCATCTGGGCGTCGTGCGCGATGGGCGGGGGATGCGCGCGGCGCTGCGCGCGATCCGGGCGCTCGAGGCCGACAATGTCGATGATGCGCGTTTTGCCAATGTGCTGGTGACGGCCAGGCTGATCGCCATCTGCGCGCTCAACCGCACCGAGAGCCGCGGCGGACACTATCGGACCGACTACCCGGACCCGGACCCCAAATGGTGCCGGCGCACGCTGCTTACCCTCGACCAGGCGGAAGGCGCGGTTGAGGATTTGTTGCGGTGAGGGCCGAGTTCCGGAATTCCCCATCGCCCCGCTTGCGCGGAGAGGGATGCGAGGCTTGGCCGCGTCAGCGGCCTAGCCGCAGCTGGGTGAAGGGATTTGAGGCCGATCCCCCGCATCCAACCGCGACTGGCATTCGTTGCACGAATGCGGTCTTGTATCGTTCTCCCCGCAGGCGGGAAGACGAAAGGCGTACCGGAGAGGCCCGATGACCAACCCATTCCCACCGAGCCTGCCGGCGCTGATGGTGGAACGGGCCGTGCGCGCCGCACTCCGAGAGGATCTCGGCCGGGCAGGGGACATCACCACCGCCGCCACCATCGCACCCGATGCCACCGCGCGTGCCGTCCTCGCCAGCCGGCAGGCGGGCGTTCTGGCCGGCCTGCCCATGGCACAGGCGGCCTTCGCGCTGATCGGCGGCGTTATGCGGTTCGAGGCCCGGCGCGCCGATGGCGACCGCCTCGTGCCGGGCGCCGTGATCGCCGAGGTTTCGGGCAATGCGCGCGCCCTCCTGTCCGCCGAGCGGGTTGCGCTCAATTATCTGATGATGCTGTCGGGTATCGCCAGCCACACCGCGCGCTTTGCCGAAGCGATCGCCCACACGCCCGCGCGCGTCTGCGACACGCGCAAGACCGTGCCGGGCCAGCGGACATTTGCGAAATATGCCGTGCGCTGCGGCGGCGGCGCCAACCATCGCTACGGACTCGACGATGCGGTGCTGATCAAGGACAACCACATCGCCGTCTGCGGCGGCGTCGCCGAGGCGGTGCGCGCCGCCCGCGCCCATGTCGGCCACATGGTGCGCATCGAGATCGAGGTCGACACGCTCGATCAGATGCGCGCCGCGCTGCCCGCCGGCCCGGACGCGGTCCTGCTCGACAACATGGATGTCGACACGCTCCGCCAGGCGGTCGCCATCAACCGCGCCGACAATGGCAGACGCGTGATGCTCGAGGCATCGGGCAATGTCACGCTCAAGACGGTCGCCGCGATCGCCCGGACCGGCGTCGACTATATCTCCACCTCGCAGATCACCATGGCCGCGCCGACGCTCGATATCGGGCTCGACGTGGTTGTGGACTGATCAGAACAGACCCGCATCCTCCGCGCGCAGGGGCAGCACGAAGGGTTCGCCCTCAAAGCAATCCGCGCCGCGTCCGATCGCGCCGATCGCCGCGACCATGCGGCCCTGGCGGCCCAGCATGGCATCGCCCAGCGCCACCAGGCGCCGATTGGGCGTCGCCGTCGGCGAGCGCAGGCGCAACTCCCGCGCCAGTTCGGCCTCCTCGCGCGCCGGATCGAGCGCGGCGGCGATGACATAGGCACTCGCCGTTGAGCGCGACACGCCGGCAAAGCAATGGATCAGAAGCGGTGCGGCGCGGTCCCAGCGGCGGGCGAAGTCGACAATGGCGCGCATATGCGCTTCGGCGGGCGAGACCAGCCCCGGCGCGGCCGCCGCGATATCGTTGAAGCTCAGATGCAGATGGCGGTCGGGCGCGATTCCGGCCGGCCGGTCGACCGCGGTGCCCTGGCTTAGCACGGTGAGCATGTGGCCGGGCCGGTGGCGCCGGGCGGTCTCGGCCAGCCGCGCCAGCGAGCAGACGACAAGATAGCTCATCAGGCGCTCCGCCGGGCGGGCGCGGCACCCGCCTCGAGTGCGCGGAAACGCGCAAGGAATGCCGTCTCGACGGCATCGGCCGGCTGCGGCTCGAGCGGCAGCGCGTCGGGCGTGACGTCTCGCGGCCGGCCGAAATAGGTGTGCGCCTCGGCCCTGGAGAAACCGGCCAGATGCGTCGCCTCATAGAAGGCGGCGATCTGGTCGGCGCGCTTGATCAGCGCCCTGGTCCGTTGCGGCGTCTGGGCGGGCAGCGAAAAGCGCAGATGGATCGCCGCCTGCAGCCGCTGCTCGACGGCCCGGTAGTCGCCGCCCATGACGTGCTTGAACGGCGAGATCATGTCGCCGATGACGTATTCGGGCCCATCGTGCAAGAGCGCCATCAACAGGGTGCGGTGGTCCGCGCCGGGTCTGAGGCGGCGCACGATGTCCTCGACCAGCAGGCAGTGCTGACCCACGGAAAAGGCGTGCGGCCCGAATGTCTGTCCGTTCCAGCGCGCCACCCGCGCAAGGCCGTGGGCGATATCGGAAATCTCGACGTCGAGCGGGGAGGGGTCGAGCAGGTCGAGCCGGCGCCCGGACAGCATGCGCTGCCAGGCGCGCGGCGGAGCGCTGTCGCGGTCAGGCATCGTCGGTCGCTGCCGTCTCCGGCCAGCCATAGCGGACGCCGGGCGGCAGGTCGAAGTCGAGCGCCACCTCGCCGGCGGCAATCGTCTCGCCCCGTGCGCGCGCCTTGCCGATCCGGTCGAGCCGGACGATGGCCAGCCCATGGCGGCCGACGACGGTGCCCAGCGTGCCGGCCGGCTTGCCGCCGGCGACGATCTCGGTGCCGGTCGGCGGCAGATCCGCGCCCGCCGAGACGATCACCACGCGCCGGCGCGCCGTGCCGCGATGCTGCATGCGGCTGACGACCTCCTGGCCGACGAAGCAGCCCTTGGCGAAATCGATCCCGCCATTGTGGTCAAAGCCGATATCGTGGCCGAACGCTTCGCCCGGCGGAAAGTCGTGCGGGCTCTCGGCGACGCCATGGGCAATGCGCAGCGCGTCCCACGCGGCGACGGGCGCGGGCTCGGGCAGGGCGGTGCCGGCCGGCAGCACGTGTCGACGCACCTTGTCCGGCGGAAAGCGGCTGTCGGCCAGCGTCAGGGTGGCCTCGTCATCGGGCATCGCTGATTCACCGTCCCAGGAAACGGCGACAACCGATTCGTCCTGCTTGGCAAATTCGGCCTTCGAGCGCAGCTTGTAGAGCATCATCCGCTTGAGGAAATCGTCTGCGGCGTCCGATCGGATATCGATGACGAAGCCGGCGCCGTCGCGGCCGACCAGAAAGTCGAACAGCACCTTGCCCTGCGGCGACATCAGCGCGCAGGCGCGCGCCACGCCCTCGGGCAGCGCTTCGATATCGGCGGTCAGCACGTTGTGCAGAAGGTGCTCGGCGTCGTCGCCGGTCACCGCGATCACGCCGCGCCCGGCCAGTGTGCAATGGGGCATGTTCGGTTCCCTGATAGTCCTTTCCGGAACGTAGGCCGCCCATTCGCCGACAGCAAGCCGCCAGCCTGGCGGCACCTGGCCGGTCAGTCGCCGGCGACGAAGAAGAGCCAGCGCCCCTGCGGCGTGATCGCGGCGCGAAAGAAGATGTAGGCGCCGAACATGCGCATCTCCTCGTAATCGCCCGCGGTGACCAGCTTGAACAGCTCGACCCGTTGTTCCGGCGTCAGCTCGTCGAGCGGCAGGGCGAAGAAATACGGCCAGACATAGAGCTCGTTTTGGGTGCCCGCGTCAAAGCGCACATAGCCGGCTTCGAACACTTCGAGCAGGATGGCCAGCATTTCGTGGCCCTGGGCGTCGCCGGAAATGGCGCGCAGGTGCGCGATCGGGTCGCCCTCGACCTCGGCGAGCGACAGCCGCGTCGCGCCCGGCCCGGTGCCGAGCAGCGGGCGCAACCGCTCCGGATCGCCCGAGCGCGCCGCCTCCATGATCCTGGCGCGCATTGCCCGAACCGGCTCGGGCAGCTTGGCGATGTCGTGCGAGATCTCGACATGGGTGCCGTCATCGCCGGCCCCGGTCTGGCTGCGCGCCGGATCGGTGGTGCCGGTGGGCGCCGGTGGGGCAGGGGGCACGAGCGGGTTGTCGGGATCCTCGCCGCCGAGCGGGGCCGGCACCGGAACGACGCCCGAAGGCGGCGGGGCGACATCGAGCGATTGCGCTGCGGCGGCGCCGGCAAATGCGACGCCGGCAAGTGCGACGCCGGCAAGCGCCATCGCCGCCAGCCGGAAGAGCGTCCCCATGGAACGCCGCGCCGCCATCGCTCCCGTCCGTTCCATACGTTTCGTCCGTGTCGTCGAGGGCGCGCGGGCAAGCGCCACCGCCGCGCGCTATTGCAAGGTGCGAATGCGTGTGAACTCGCCGGCCACCAGCCGCTGACGGATCTCGTCGATCGCCGCCAGCGCGGCGTCCTCGCCGCTCTCGTCGACCAGTTCCTCCAGTGCGGTGGCGATCGCCGCATCGGCCAGTATGTCCGTCTCGATCCCCTCGAGCATGCCGTCGACCCAGATTTCGGACTGCATCTCGCGGGCGGCCTGACGCTTCTCGTTGGTGATCGCGTCTTCGAGTTCGCTGAGCTTGTGTTCGGTTTCCATGGATCGTTTCCAGCCCGTCAGGTCGTCGGTCTGACACGGACATCGCGCGTTTTGGCGAGCTTATCAAGGCGAACGGCAAAAATCACGGTCAACATACACCAAGCGTTAACGGTCCGTTATGAAATGGCACCACCGTGCCGGCCGCGCCGATCACTGCGTGCCGAAGGTGTTGATCAGCTCGCTCGCCAGTTGCCGCGCTTCCTCGACATAGCGATCGGCCGCCGAGCGGGCCTGATCGGTGCACACGATGTAGACGCTGTCGAAACTGCGATATCCCTTGTTGAAGCTGGCGATCAGCCGGGCGCGCCGCGCCGGCTGGGGCTGTTCGGCCGACAGCAGCGCGCTCATCTGGTCGCGCCATTCATTGGTCGGTTCGGTGCACAGATTGCGCAGATAGTGGATCGCACCCAGCCGCTCGGCCAGCCGGTTGAGATGCTCGTCATAGGGCGCGGTCACCGGCTGCGCCGAGGCGGACGCGACCGCCAGCCAGAGCGCGGCCGCCATCGACAGTGTCAATCGTGTTGCTGGTCTCGCCGAACCCATGCGCGCGCCATCCACCGGTTTTGGTCCAGTTGGCATTCAAATGCGGCGCGGGCAAGCCGGCAGGGCATTTGCGGTTAATCGCGCGCGATGGCAACGCCCGGATGGAAGGCATGGGCGACGAAGGCGAACGTGACGTCGTAGGGCACGTCCGCGCCCTGGCGCTGCACCAGCACGGTGCCGACATCGCGGCCCTGGGCGATGCGCGCGCTGTCGAGCGCGGAGGCCTGGCCGGCATTCCAGCTCAAGGTCAGCCCGTCGCGCTCGATCTGCCCCTCCTCGGCGATGGCATTCATGGTGATCAGGAACGGGTCTGCGCCCTTGCGCGGCACGATGACGACGCGTTCCATCGGGTTTATGTCCTCGGGAAGCTGGCCGTCATAAAGGAACGGCAGCGATGTGTCGTAGCTCACATAGGGGTTGCGGCCATAGTCGCGCATCCGCGCGTTGCTCGGCACGAGAACGCGGCCATTGGGGTTCTGCTCGGCGAATTCGGCCCAGGACTGCAGCCGCGCCGGCACCAGTTCGAGTAGCGTGCCGGTCAGTTCGCCGACGATTGCCTCGCCGGTGAATTGCTGCCACCAGGTCTCGGTCTGCCGGTCATACATGATCAGGTTGGAATCCTTGAGCTTTCCCGAGACGCCGAACTCGAGCACCCGGCCGTCGACCGTGCGCTCGAAGACGGGCGCCGAATTGCACAAGGGGCAGTAGGTGACCGCTATCGGCGTGTCGCCGACCACGTCGTTGACGATCTCGTGCCAGGTCAGGATGCGCAAGGGGTAGGCGCGCGCATCGCCCCCGATCGTCACGCCGACCACCGGATCGGTCGGCGCCAGATCGTCATGGCCGGGCACGAACTCGAACACCGGATTGTCGATCGACGGAATGCCGTCGCGCGGCGGCCCGCCCGACAGGATGCGGTCCAGATCGACCGATGCGGTGTCGAAATCGGTCTGCCAGCCCTCGGCCTTCCAGCGCAGCGTATCGGCCCTGGTCGGTGCGGTCGCGGTGGCCGCGACGATCCCGAAGACGGCGGCGATGCCGGCAACAGACGCAATGCGCGTGAGGGTCGTCCGCAGGGACGTCGTGACGTTTCGGGTCATGGCTGCCTCGCGTGCTGATGTTCAACGGACCCTAGGTCATGCGCGCGGGCGACCAAAGTCACGCCAGGTCACGATTGCGTGGTGCGATCAGCGTGCGGCCAGCCGCCGCGCCGTGGCCAGCGTCGTCGCAGTCATCGGCAGGCTTGCCATCTCCTCGACCGTCACGAATCGCAGTTCGGCCGCATCGTCGCCGGCGCGCGGCGAGCCCTCGGCGCGGCCGGTGAAGACGGTCAGCACGAAGTGATGATCGGGCGCACCGTCATGGTTTTCATCGCCGATCAGATCGACGACCTCGGCGAGGGCAAGGCTGTCCGGGTCGAGGCGCATGGCCGTTTCCTCGGCGATCTCGCGTGCCGCGGCCTGCCGGATCGTCTCGCCCCATTTGACGCGCCCGCCCGGAAAGGCCCACAGATCCGCGGCCGGTGGCCGCGCCCGGCGCGCCAGCAGGAACGCGCCGCTCGCCCTGTCGCGAAGGACGACCGAGACGGCTGCCTGCGGATAACGTCGACTGGACATGGGTTCCCTCATAGGGCGGGTTCCGCGCCGACCGCAAGCGGGCTATGACAAGGGTGCGCAAGGCAAGGATATCGCATGTGCGGCCGTTTTTCACTGAGCCAGGAGCGCGAGCGCGTCGAAGCCCATTTCGGCGTTGCCGGCATCGTGCCCTATCCGCCGCGCTACAACATCGCACCGACCCAGCCGATCCTGGCGGTCACCGCCGCGCCACGCCGGCCCGAAGGCTCGAACCTGCCCGATCGCGAGGCGCTTGTGATGCGCTGGGGGCTCTTGCCCTCCTGGGTCAAGGACCCCGGGGACTTCCCGCTCCTGATCAATGCACGCGCCGAAACGGCGGCGACCAAGGCCTCGTTTCGCGCGGCGATGCGGCACCGGCGCTGCATCATACCGGCCTCGGGCTTTTACGAATGGAAGCGCGACAAGCCCGGCCGCCGGTCCCAGCCCTTCTGGATCCGCCCGGCCGACGGCGCGCTGGTCGGCTTTGCCGGGCTGCACGAGACCTGGATCGGCCCGGACGGCAGCGAGATCGACACCTGCGCCATCCTGACGACGCAGGCCAGCCCCGATCTCGCCTTCATCCACGAGCGCGTGCCGGTGACGCTGATGCCGCAGGGCTACGCCGCCTGGCTCGATTGCCGCGACCGGACGCCGGCCGATGTCGCCGCGCTGCTCGGGCCGCCGCCGCTGGGCTTTTACGAGGCGATCCCGGTGTCGGACCGCGTCAACAAGGTCGCCAATGCCGACCCGTCCGTGCAGCAGCGCGTCCAACCCAAACCGTTCGCCGACCCCGGCCGCACCGCGCAAGGGGCGCCCGCCAAAGCCGATGACGACGGGCAGGGCACGCTGCTGTGACCGGCTGCGGCCGCCGGCCGGGCGCTTGCGATGGCAGGAAAGGGGAAAGCTACGCAAGGCGCCCCAGGCATCTGCCATTTGCCACTCCTGGTCCGTGAGCTGCAAATGGCCAAGCACAGTGGAAGATGGGGCGCAAACTCCACCGCGAGATACCCGGCTCCGCCTTGCGCAGAGGCCCCGTATGTAGCTTGTCTGAAGGCGACTTGAATAGGCGATTTTTAAGGGGGAGCCGAAAAACGTGTAAGAAATCGGACAATTTCCCGCAAAACGTGTCGTCTCCCGATATTCAATCCCGCAGCGCGGGATGACGGTCGGCCTTGCAACCGAAAGACCGTGGATGTAGGCCCCGCGATGACGCAGATGCGAAGACGGCGCCGACCCGGACGAGCGTCCAGACTTGCCGCCAAGGACCGCGACGATGATCCCTGATACCGCACCGACGCTGCGGCTCTATGACACGCTGACGCGGCAAAAGCGTGTCTTCGTGCCGATCGAACCGGCCAATGTGCGCTTGTATGTGTGCGGGCCGACGGTCTACGACTACGCCCATATCGGCAACGCCCGCCCGGTGATCGTCTTCGACGTGCTGTTCAGGCTCCTGCGCCATGTTTATGGCGAGAGCCACGTCACCTATGTCCGCAACATCACCGATGTCGAGGACAAGATCAACGCGCGCGCCCGGCGCGATCATCCCGACCTGCCGCTCAACGAGGCGATCCGCGCGGTGACCGGCAAGACCGCCGCGCAGTTCCACGCCGACGTGGCGGCGCTGGGCTGCCTGCCGCCGACGCATGAGCCGCGCGCGACCGAGCACATCGGCGCGATGGTCGCCATGATCGGCACGCTGATCGACACCGGCCATGCCTATGTCGCCCATGGCGCCGAGGGTGCCGAGGTGCTGTTCGACGTCGCCTCCATGCCCGATTACGGGATGCTGTCGAAACGCGATCTGGACGAGCAGCAGGCGGGCGCGCGCGTCGCCGTCGCCGCGCACAAGCGCGACCCGGCCGACTTCGTGCTGTGGAAGCAAAGCGGCGCCGACGAGCCGGGCTGGGACGCCGAATTTGCCGGCCAGACGATCCGCGGCCGGCCCGGCTGGCACATCGAGTGCTCGGCGATGAGCGAGCATTTCCTTGGAACCACCTTCGACATCCATGGCGGCGGCATCGACCTTGTCTTCCCGCACCACGAAAACGAGATCGCCCAGTCGCGCTGCGCCCATGCCGGCGCGCCGATGGCCAATTTCTGGATGCACAATGGCTATCTGAACGTCGAAGGCCGCAAGATGTCCAAATCGCTGGGCAATTTCGTCACGGTGCACGATCTGATCGAAACCGAGAGGTTCGGCGGGCGCACATGGCCCGGCGAGGTGCTGCGCCTGGCGATGCTGATGACGCACTATCGCGAGCCGCTCGATTTCACCGTGCGGCGGCTCGAGGAGGCCGAAAACCTTCTGGCGCGGCTCTGGCGCCGGGCCGGCGAGGCGGTCGGGACCGGCGAGTTGCGGACCGTGGTCGAGGCCCTGAGCGACGACTTGAACACGGTCGATGCGGTCCACGCCCTGTCCGGGCTCGCCGGAGCGCCGCTGCGCGCCGCGCTCGCCTTCCTCGGCCTGCCGGCGACCGCGCCTGTCACCGGCGTCGACACGAGCCGCATCGCCGACGCGATCGACCGCCGCCTCGCCCATATCCGCGACAGGAACTGGGCTGAGGCCGACCGCATCCGCGATGAACTTCTGGCTGAAGGAATCCAGCTAAAGGATTCAAAGGACTCCGAAACCGGCGAACGCGTCACCACCTGGGAGGTCAAGCGATGACGCACGCATCGTCGGGCGGCTGCCAGTGCGGCGCGGTGCGTTACCGTGTCCTCGGGCCCCTCAAGGATCCGCATCTATGCCATTGCCGCATGTGCCAGAAGGCGGCCGGCAGCTACTTCATGGCGCTGGGCAGTGTGCCGCGCGCGGCATTCGCGCTCACGCGCGGCGAGCCGGCCTGGTTCCGTTCCTCCGGCCCGGTGCGGCGCGGCTTCTGCGCGCAATGCGGCACGCCGTTGTTTCTCGAGACGGACGGTTCGGAGAAGGTCTACCTCACGCTCGGTTCGCTCGACGATCCCGCCGCCGTGCCGCCGGTCTCCACCTATGGCACCGAATCAAGGATGCCTTGGCTGGCAGAAGCGGTGGCCCGCCCGGGGCCGACGACCGAGGAGGACGAATTCGTGGACGGGCAGCGCGTGGACGACATCGCTGCAAGCAACCGCCAGCATCCCGACCACGACACCGACACCTGGCCACCGGCTCGCCGCTGAGGACGGCCCCGACCCTTCACCGCCTGTGCCCGGATCCCTCACCCCTTACCCCTCCCCGATAAATGTGGAGGGGAGGCATCGACACCTCACCAGTTTCGTCGGTTTCCGAGCCTGGCCGGAAGCTCGGTTGTGCAAGCATGGTGTCCGCCTCCCCCTCCACATTTATCGGGGAGGGGTAAGGGGTGAGGGCACTTCGGCACACGAGCCGGCGCGTGAGCGACTTCCGACACAGGCGGAAGGGGCGAGGGCACGCTGACATTGCGCCGACAGGCGCCCTGCATTACCACGCCGGCGTTGACCATCGGAGCCATCATGACAGCCCGCGAGCGCATCTACCTGTTCGACACCACGCTGAGAGACGGCCAGCAGACGCCGGGCATCGACTTTTCGCTCGACGACAAGATCACCGTCGCGTCCATGCTCGACGCGTTCGGCATCGACTATGTCGAGGGCGGCTATCCGGGCGCCAACCCCACCGACACCGCGCTGTTCGCGCAAAAGCGCACGAGCGATGCGCGCTTCGTCGCCTTCGGCATGACCAAGCGTGCCGGCGTGTCGGCGGCCAACGATCCCGGCCTTGCCGCGCTGACCGAAGCGGCGGCGGACGCGATCTGTTTCGTCGCCAAGAGCTGGGACTATCACGTCGAACTGGCGCTTGGCTGCACGCTCGACGAGAACATCGACGCGATCCGCCAGTCGGTCGAGGCCGCCACGGCCGCCGGTCGCGAGGCGCTGGTCGACTGCGAGCACTTCTTCGACGGCTACCGGGCCAACCCCGGCTACGCCCTCGCCTGCGCCAGCGCGGCATTCGAGGCCGGGGCGCGCTGGATCGTCCTGTGCGACACCAATGGCGGCACCCAGCCCGACGCCATCCGCCAGGCCATCGCCGCGGTGATCGCCGCCGGCGTTCCCGGCGAGCGCCTTGGCATTCACGCCCACAACGACACCGGCCAGGCGGTCGCCAATTCGCTCGCCGCCGTCGATGCCGGGGTGCGCCAGATCCAGGGCACGCTCAACGGCATTGGCGAGCGCTGCGGCAATGCCGATCTGGTCACGCTGATGGCGACGCTGGGCCTCAAGAGCCCCTGGGCCGAACGTTTCCGCACCGGCATCCCGCCCGAGGAGTTGACCGGGCTGACGCGGCTTTCGCGCGCCTTCGACGAACTGCTCAACCGCGCGCCCGACACCCAGGCGCCCTATGTCGGCGCGTCGGCCTTTTCGACCAAGGCCGGCATCCATGCCTCCGCGCTGCTCAAGGACCCGCGCACCTATGAGCACGTGCCCGCCGAAAGCGTCGGCAATGCCCGCCGGGTCATGGTCTCGGACCAGGGCGGCAGGTCGAACTTTCTCAACGAACTGCGCTCGCGCGGCATCGCTGTGGCAAGGGACGACCCGCGCCTCGACACGCTGATCTCCATCGTCAAGGAGCGCGAGGCCCAGGGCTATGCCTATGAGGGGGCGGACGCCAGCTTCGAACTGCTGGCGCGGCGCACGCTGGGCGAGGTGCCGGACTTCTTCGCCGTCGAATCCTTCCGCTGCGTCGTCGAGCGCCGCTACAATGCGCGCGGCGACCTGATCACGCTCTCCGAAGCGGTGGTCAAGGTGACCATCGACGGGGCGCAGCGCATGTCGGTCGCCGAAGGGCAGGGGCCGGTCAACGCGCTCGACCGGGCCCTGCGCAAGGATCTGGGCAAGTATCAGGGCGAGATCGCCGATCTCGAACTGGTCGACTACAAGGTGCGCATTCTCAATGGGGGCACAGAGGCGGTCACCCGCGTCCTGATCGAATCCACCGACATCACCGGCAAACGCTGGTGGACGGTGGGCGTGTCCGACAACATCATCGACGCGTCCTTTCAGGCGCTGATGGATTCCATCGTCTTCAAGCTGCTCAAGAACCGTGGCGTGGCCGGCCAGCTGGCGGCCGAGTGATGGGCACACGTTCGGCCAGCGCGGCGGCGCCGGCCCGCGAGCCGGCCTCCGGCTTCGCCTTCGCCATCGCCGGTTTCCTGCTCTGGGGCGTCTTGCCGATCTACGTCAAGCTGGTCGACCACGTCCCGCCGGTCGAACTGGTCGCCCACCGCATCATATGGTCGGTTCCGGTCGCGGGCCTGGTGCTGGTCGCGCTGGGGCGCACGCGCGATCTGCGCGCCGCGCTGGCCTCGCCGCGCACGCTGGCCATGGCCGCCCTGACGGCGGGCCTGGTCTCGTTCAACTGGGGCATCTACATGTGGGCGATCATGGCCGACCGCCTGCTCGAGGGCGCGCTCGGCTATTACATCAACCCGCTGGTCAACGTGCTGCTGGGTGCCGCGCTTCTTGGCGAGCGCTTCACCCGGCTGCAGGGACTGGCGATCGGCTGCGCGGTGATCGCGGTCGCGATCCTGACCTTCCGCGCCGGCGGCCTGCCCTGGGTGTCGCTGGCGCTCGCCTTTTCGTTCGGCTTTTACGGCTTCTTCCGCAAGACGCTGCCCATCGGCGCCGCCCAGGGCTTCATGCTCGAAGTGCTGATCCTGTCGCCCGCCGCCCTGGCCGCGATCGCCTGGTACACCGCCAGCGGCAATGGCCATTTCGGGCCCACGGGCTGGAGCGACATCGGCCTGTTGCTTCTGGCCGGCCCGTTCACCGCGATCCCGCTGCTGCTGTTCACCTTCGGGGCGCGTTCGCTGCGCTATGCCACCATGGGCATCCTGCAATATCTGACGCCGACGCTGCTCTTCCTTCTTGCGGTCTTCGCCTTCGGCGAGCCCTTCTCCTTGTGGCAGCTCGTCGCCTTCGCCTTCATCTGGACCGGGCTGGCGCTCTACACGCTCTCGCTGTTGCGCGCCCAGCCGCGCCGGCCGGCGCCGCCATCGGCTGCCACCGACTGAGGAAAGACGAGCCGCGCCGATGGTCCGGCGCGGCAGGAGGGGAAGGGTGCTGTCCGGAACGCGTCGGCGTTACTCGAGGCCGAAGCAGTTCGCATAGAACGTGGTCGTTCCCGGCCAGTCCGAGAACACGCCGGCCACGCCCACATCCTCGTGCAGGACGTTGAGCAGGTTGAACACGTCGCCGTCATTGTTGGTGACATCGGCGACCGACTGGTAGTACCAGCCGCCGCCTTCACCCAGAGGCCCCGAGCGCTCGACGGTCCAGGTGATGATGTTCAGCCCGGCCTCCTTGGCCGCTTCGGCCAGCGCCGAGGGCACCATCTGCCCGTCATCGGCGACGGTGACCAGCATCCAGGTGGGCGGGGCGATGTAGTTGATGCCCATGGACTTGAGCTCTTCCATGGTGTTCGGCCAGGTCGCCGGATCCATGGGCGAATAGCCCTCGATATTGTACTCGTCCATCAGATAGACGGCCTGCGCGCCGAATTCGGGCTCGTTCTCGATCCAGTAGAGCACGTCCTCGAGATTGAACGACTGCGGCCAGACATCGGAAGCGGGAACGCTCGCGGCCTTGTATTCGTCGATCAGCTTCTGCGCGTAGTCCTGCTGGCTGAAGCCCTCGAACGGCATGTCGACCGAAGGCGTCTTCAGTTCCGGCGTGAACTTGGCGCCCAGCGACTTGAACAGCTCGATCGATTCGGCATGGGTCATCAGCGTAGCCGGCTGCACCGAGAACAGGTCCGTGCGCCAGTTGGCGGTCGCGTCCACGTATTCGTCGACCGTCGTTGCCTGCCCGTTCGCCGCGTCCATCTTCGGCGTCAGCGTCATGAACTGTTCCAGGGTGATCTCCGAGGTCCGGCACTCGGCCTGCGCGGCCTGGTCGCCCGAAGCCGGCGTGAACGGCGTCACGCAGGTCTCTGCGAGATCGGTCTGAAGGATGTTGGTGGTCGTGTGCAGGTCGTTCTGCGCGTGGCGGCACACCAGTTCCTTGTCCTTGGTGAAGGTGACGTCGCATTCCAGGATGCCGGCGCCCATGCGCGCGGCGGCCACGTTCGATTCCACCGTGTGCTCCGGGAACAGGAGCGGCGCACCGCGATGGCCGATCGACCAGGTCGAGGTCGACGATGGGCCGGTCATGCATGCGGCGAGCTTTTGCTTGAGTTCGCCATCGTCCATGTTGTCGACGAGGTAAAGCGGGCGCGGTCCGACCTGGACCGAAAAGTCGGTGATGACATCTGCCATCGCCGATCCGGCGAGGGTGGTGGCGCACAGGGCAAGTGTGAGGGAACGCAGCATCGCGGAACTCCGGTGGTTGGGAACGCACCTTGATAAGCAGATGCCCGTGACAGGCGTCTGTCAGTTCGAAGACAGATATGTGACCGGATTCACAGCCGCTCGATCACCGCGCTCTCGCCTTCGGCGCCGGTGGCGGCCTCCACGATAGCCGGGATGATGCGTTCGGGCGCATCGATGACGAGCGGTTGCACCAGATGGCTCGAATGAATGAACCCCGCTTCGCGCATATGGTCGAGCAGGCTGATCAGCGGGTCCCAGAAGCCGCCGAAATTGGCGAGCACGATCGGCTTGGTATGCCGGCCAAGCTGCGCCCAGGTCATGATCTCGACGACCTCTTCGAGCGTGCCGATCCCGCCGGGCAGGGTCACGAACGCGTCCGAGCGCTCGAACATGGCGTGCTTGCGCGCGTGCATGTCCTCGGTGACGACCAGATCATCGAGCTTGCCGAGCGCGGCTTCGGTGGCTTCCTTGTGCATCAGAAAGCGCGGGATGATCCCGGTGACCTTGCCGCCCGCTTCCATCGTGCCGTCGCACACCGCGCCCATCAGGCCCTTCGTGCCGCCGCCATAGACGAGCCGCAGGCCGGCGGCGCCGATGGCCTGCCCGACCTGCCTTGCCGCCTGTGCAAGCCCCGCTTCGCGTCCGGCCGACGAGCCGCAGTAAACGCACACCGATTCGATCATGGTCATCGCTGGGGTGTGGCGCGCGGCGGCCCAAAGGTCAAGTTCCGCCGTCATGGCGGCGATCGGCCCCGTTTGGCGGCCAAGCGATTTGCAGGCCGGTCGCGCAATGTCTAAACTGGTACAACAACGCCGATGGGTTCGCCGGCTGCCGGTGGGCCCCTTTTGGAGTGCGATATGAGCAAGCCGAATGCCGGTCCGCTGGTGTTCATCGCCCTTGTGGCAGGAATAACGGTCGTCTCGACACACAAGCTGATCGATCTTTCCCCGCTGCGGCCCGCGTCGTTGCCCGCTGCCGGCGATGTGGCCGCCCCCCAAGGCGATGTCGCCGAGCAAGCCATGCCGGACGCGCCCGCCGTCGCGGCTGGCGAGGATGCGTCGGCAGAAACCGGCGACACCCCCGCCGATGTTGCCGCGACCCCGAGCGCGGCCAGCCAGGTGCACGATCTTGCCGGGCAACTGGCCCCGCCCGACGACATGGCGACCTCGGCCATTCCGCGCTTCGATCTCTTGCGCGCCGAACCCGACGGTTCGCTGGTCATCGCCGGCACGGGACCGGCCGCGGCCGACATGGAGATCATCGCCGGGGCCAGGACCATCGCGCGCGCCCAGGCTGGCCCGACGGGCGACTTCGCCGCCGTGCTCGACGAACCGCTCGCCCCCGGCGACTATCAGATCGTGCTGCGCGCCACGGCACCGGACGGCGTCGTCGTCACCTCGCGCCAGACGGCCCTTGTCGCCATCCCCGAGGACGGATCGGACAATGTGCTGGCCCTGGTCGAGGAGCCTGGCACACCCTCGCGCCTGATCACGACGCCCGGCCCGGACACGCCGGTGCTCGTGCCGGTGGTCGGGGCGGACGAGGACGCCCCGCAGCTTGCCGCCGCGCCGCGACCTTCGCAGGGCGGCCAGGCACCGGGCGCCGATCGGGTCGCGGGCGACGGACCGGCCGCGACCGCCGCGGCGGGCGACCAGGCCACGCAAACGACAATCGCGGACGCCCCCGCGCCATCGGGCGATGCCGGCGCGGATGCGGTCGCCACGGCGCAGACAAACGATGCGACCGCCGCGGACGTCGAGACGGCCGATCTTGCCGATGCGGCCGAACCGGCCGAACCCGAAAGTACCGTGGCGCCGGAGGCGGGCGCCGACGCGATGGCCCGGCGAACCGCCGAGCCGGCGGCCGATAGCATCACGGCCGCACCCCAGGCACGTCAGGAGGCTGCCGCCGAACCGCAAGGCCAGGGCGGCACACCGGCACGGACCGCGCGCGAGGACGCGGCCGGCAGCGCCGCAGGCCGGGTAGAGGCGACGGCCGAGGGCGCCGAGCCCGCCCCGCCTCGGGCCGAACCGGCGCAGGCTCGCGCGGAGCAAGACCCTTCGGTCCAAGAGCCCTCGACGCCGGCCGATGCCGATCGCCAAGCGACCTCGCCGCCACGGATCGCGCGAACCGAAGCCGATGCGCAGCCGGCCCGCGAGCCGGCGCGGGCCCCCGAAACGGCGCCCGAGGATCGTCGGCTTTCCGACACGATCGTCATGATCGAACCCGCCGGCAGGGTCGCCGATCCGTCGACTGCCACGCCGGCGGCCGAATCGCGGGCACCGTCGGCTGCCGCCGGAACCGGTGACGAACCGGCCGCCCTTTCCGGTACGCTTGCCGATCCGCCTGTCGATCCGCCTGCCGATCCGGATGCCCCGACCGCCGCGGAGGGTTCGCCGCCCTCCGGCACGGCCGCCGCTCCGCCCCCGCACACCGCAACGCCCGCGCAGACGTCCGCGCCGGCCCAGACCGCCGCGCGCGACGACCGGCCGGCGGCCGAAACCCCTCCCGCGCCGCGCCGCGACGAAGGGGGCGGTCAGATCCTGCGTATCGAGGCGGTGGAGATCGACGGCGTTCAGGTGTTCGTCGCCGGTGCCGCCGCGCCCGACACGCGCCTGCGGGTTTACGCCAACGACATTCTGCTCGGTGATACCGTCGCCAGCGAAGGCGGCCGTTTTCTGGTGCAGGTGCGCCGCGATCTGCCCGTCGGCGACTATATCATCCGCGCCGATGCGATCGACCCGGCCACTGCCCGGGTGCTCAGGCGCGCCTCGGTGCCCTTTGTGCGCCGGCCCGGCGAGCGCCTTGCGGCGATCGCCGTCGACCCCTCGGTCCGGCTTCCTGCCGGACCGCCGACGATTTCCTTCGAGGAAGCGCTTGCCGGTCACGCGGCGGACGCACCCGCCAACGAGCCGCCCACGCTCGGCGGCACGATCGATATTGCCGCCCTCGACGACAGCGCCGCCGACGACGATGCACGCGCCGCCGGCGAGCCCGCGGCCCCGACGGCCGATGTCGCAACGCCCGCACAGCCCGGCGCCGGGCAGACCGCACCGGCCGCGCCCGATGCGGCGATTGCTTCGCAGGCCGAGGACCCTGCGCCTGGGCCGACAGCGGCGCGCCAGGACGGTTCGCGCGAAGCCCAAATGGGTGCGCCGCAAGGCGCCGGATCCGACCCGGACCGATCGGATGCCGCCGCGCCACCGGCCGTGACGCGTGACGGCGAAGCGCCGCCGGCGGCAGAACCGGAGGAAACGCTTGCGGCATTGCCCGAAGACCGGCGACCGCGCGGCGATCCGAGCCTTGCGGAGGAGGGCGCGCCGTCGCAGGGACCGTCGAGCGCGGATCCGCCTGCCGATCCTGGCGCGACCGCACCGCAAGTCCGGGCGTATGGCACAGACCCGTCGGCCGCCTCTTCCGAAAGGGCCGCGGCACGGCCCGACGGGCCGACCGCGCCGATCATCGCGCCGCAGGCGCTGGGCATTCTGCAGGGGCCGCCGGTCATCGGGCCGGACGAGGGCCGAGCGGATGCGCTGACGCCGGTCGATGGCTCGGTGATCATCCGGCGCGGCGACACCTTGTGGGAGATTTCCCGGCGGGTTTACGGGCGCGGGGTCAAATACACCACCATCTACCTTGCCAATCAGGATCAGATCGGCGATCCGGGCCGGATCTGGCCGGGCCAGGTGTTCGACGTGCCCGCCGAGGCGGACGCGGACGCCGAAGCGACCCATCGCCAGTTGCGCCGCCAATACTGACCGGCGCGGTTGCAAAGCGGCCGTCCATCGTCTATCGCCGATGAACGATGACCTCCGGTCCCTGTCCCAACGATGATCGCGATGCGGTCCTGGCCCGTCAGCTTGCCGCGCTGGCCCACCCCACGCGGCTGTCGATCCTGCGCTGGCTGGGCTGTCGCGGCCAGTGCTGCTGCAAGGATTTGGTCGCGGCCATGCCGATCGCCCAGTCAACGGTCTCCCAGCACCTGAAGGTGCTGTGCGAGGCTGGCCTCGTCACCTTCGAGCGGCGGCACCCGCGCTCGCGCTACCGGGTGAACCAGACCGCGCTCGATGTGCTGGCCGTCGAGATGGAGCGGTTTTCGCGAGCCTGCCGTTCGCCGGCATCGTCTTCCCAGGGCCCGCCGGGCTCGCAAAACGATCGGGACATCACGCATGTCTGACAAGACCGTCTCCGCCGAACGCGGCGCCACATTGCGCACGATCGCCAATCTGTGGCCCTATATGTGGCCCGCCGACCGGCCGGACCTGAAGATGCGCGTTGTCTGGGCGGCCTTCTATCTGGTGCTGGCCAAGCTGGTGCTCATGCTGGTGCCCTATGGCTTCAAATGGGCGACCGATGCGCTCAATGGCGAACTGGACCCGGCCGGCTGGATACCGGCCTTTCTTCTGGCGCCGGTCATGCTCGTCGTCGCCTATAACGTCTTTCGCATCGTCAATGTCGGCTTCAACCAGCTTCGCGATGCGCTGTTTGCGCGCGTCGGCCAGCACGCGGTGCGCCAGCTCGCCTACAAGACCTTCGTGCACATGCACAATCTGTCGCTGCGCTTTCACCTCGAGCGCCGCACGGGCGGGCTTTCGCGCATCATCGAGCGCGGCACCAAGGGCATCGAGGCGATCGTCCGCTTCACCATCCTGAACACCGCGCCGACCGTCATCGAGTTCGGCCTGATCGCGATCATCTTCGGCTTCGCCTATGGCATCGAATATGTGGTCGTCACCGCCGTCACGGTCCTGGCCTATGCCTGGTTCACCATCCGCGCCAGCGACTGGCGCATCCAGATCCGCCGCGACATGAACGAGAGCGATACCGACGCGAACACCAAGGCGATCGACTCGCTGCTGAACTTCGAGACGGTGAAGTATTTCGGCAACGAGGCGATGGAGGCGCGGCGCTTCGATGCCTCCATGGAGCGCTACGAGTTTTCGGCGACCCGCGTCTGGACATCTCTGGGCTGGCTCAACTTCGGCCAGGGCGTGATCTTCGGCATCGGCCTTCTGATCATGATGGCCATGTCGGCGCGCGCCGTGCAGGCCGGCGAACAGACCATCGGCGATTTCGTCTTCATCAACACCATGCTGATGCAACTGGCCGTGCCGCTCAACTTCATCGGCTTCATCTATCGCGAGATCCGCCAGGGTCTGACCGATATCGAGCAGATGTTCGACCTGCTCGACGTCAGGGCCGAGGTCGTCGACAAGCCCGACGCCAGAGCGCTCGAGGTCACCGACGGCACCGTCCGGTTCGACGATGTTCATTTCGCCTACGACCCGGAGCGGCCGATCCTCAAGGGCATCTCCTTTGCGGTGCCTGCCGGCAGGTCGGTGGCGATCGTCGGACCTTCGGGGGCCGGCAAGTCGACCATGTCCCGGCTCCTGTTCCGCTTCTACGACGTCCAGAAGGGCGCCATCACCATCGACGGCCAGGATGTGCGCGAGGTCACCCAGGCCTCGCTGCGCGCGGCCATCGGCATGGTGCCGCAGGACACGGTGCTGTTCAACGACACCATCGCCTACAACATCCGTTACGGTCGCCCCGATGCGAGCGACGAGGAGGTCGCCCGCGCGGCCGAAATGGCCCAGATCGGCGATTTCATCGACAGTCTGCCGCATGGCTTCGACACCATGGTCGGCGAGCGCGGGCTGAAGCTGTCCGGTGGCGAGAAGCAGCGCGTCGCCATCGCCCGCACCATTTTGAAGGCGCCGCCCATCCTGATCCTCGACGAGGCGACCTCGGCGCTCGACACCGCGACCGAGCAGGAGATCCAGTCCTCCCTCGACGCGGTTTCCAAGGGCCGGACCACGCTGGTCATCGCGCACCGGCTGTCGACGGTCATCGGCGCCGACGAGATCATCGTCTTGCGCGAGGGCGAGATCGCCGAGCGCGGCAAGCATACCGAACTGCTGGCGATCGAAGGCGGCCTTTACGCCCAGATGTGGAAGCGCCAGTCCGAGGCGATCGAGGCGGAAACGCGGCTGCGCCTGGCGCGCGAGGCCGACGAGATGGGGATCATCCTGCGCCGCCCGCCACAGGGGCCGGCCTGACCATCCTCGCCTGCCGGCCGCCGCGGCGCGTCGGTCCGCCTGTCGGCCATGCTCCCTTGCGCTGCCGGCGGTCGCGGCATATGTGCCCCGCAATGCCGCTGCAAGACACGCTCCGATGAACAATCTGCTCGAGACGATCGCCAAGACCTTCGTGCCCGTGCGCCGCGAGGGTTGGCCGTTCATTGCCGGCTTCTTCCTCGTGAGCATCATCGCCGGCTGGCTGTGGGACCCGCTGTTCTGGCTCGGCCTGGCGCTGACCGGCTGGTGCGCCTACTTCTTCCGCGATCCGCAACGCGTCTCGCCGATCGACGACGATCTGGTGCTCAGCGCGGCCGACGGCATCGTCTCGGCCGTCGGGCCCGCCGTTCCGCCCCCCGAACTGGGTCTCGGCGAGGCCGAGCGCATCCGCATCTCGGTGTTCATGAACGTGTTTTCCGTGCATGTGAACCGCGCCCCGGTACGCGGCCGCATCACCACCATCGTCCACAGGCCCGGCAAGTTCCTCAACGCCGATCTCGACAAGGCCAGCGCCGAGAACGAGCGCAACTCCATGCTGATCGACAGCCCGCGCGGGCCGGTCGCGACCGTGCAGGTCGCCGGGCTCGTCGCCCGTCGCATCGTGTGCTTTTCCGCCCAGGGCGAGGAGATCGGCGCCGGCGACCGCATCGGGCTGATCCGCTTCGGCTCGCGGCTCGATGTCTATCTGCCCGACGGTGCCGTGCCGCAGGTCTTCGAGGGCCAGCTCGCCGTGGCCGGCGAAACCGTGCTCGCCGCCTTCGGCCGGCCGCCGCTGGCGCCTGTCAGCCGGGTCTGCTGACATGTCCATGGACGATGCCTTTCCCCCATTCGAGCCCGACGGCCCGCGACCGCCCGAGGGCAACGAGGACGAGGCGGCCCGCAAGCGCCGGCTGCGCGAGATCCAGTTGCGCTTCGTCGTGCCCAACATCATCACCGTGCTGGCCATCTGCTCGGGATTGTCGGCGGTCCGCATGGCCTTCGAGGAGCGTTTCGACGTCGCCATCGGGCTGATCCTGCTTGCCGCCGCGCTCGACGGGCTCGACGGACGCATGGCGCGGCTGATCAAGGGCACGTCCAAGTTCGGCGCCGAGATGGATTCGCTGGCCGATGCGGTCAATTTCGGCGTCGTGCCGGCGCTGGTGCTGTATATCTTCGTGCTCGACGAGGCGGCGCAATTCGGCTGGATCGCCGCGCTCATCTACGTCATCGCCTGCACGCTTCGCCTGGCGCGGTTCAATATCATGGCCGGCGACGTCAACCGGCCAAGATGGCAGCAGGGCTTTTTCGTCGGCATTCCCGCCCCCGGCGGGGCCTTCCTGGTGCTGTTGCCGGTCTATCTGGGCTTTCTGGGCTTTTCGCCGGACTGGGTGACCGCCTCGGTGGTTTCGGTCTACACCGTCGTGATCGGCTTTCTGATGGTGTCCAACCTGCCGGTGTGGTCGGGCAAGACGATTGGCGGGCGCATTCCGCGCACCGCCGTCATGCCGCTCATCCTGTGCGTCGTCCTGTACGCGGCACTGCTTGCCAATTTCACCTGGACGACGCTTTCGCTTTCTTCCTTGGCTTATCTGGCGCTTCTTCCGGTGTCCGTTCGTCTTTGGCGTCGTCAGGCGGCGCGTCATGCTCCGTCGGACGAGACCGGCCCGGAACCGCATCGCGAAGACGCTTGATCAGAGCCATGACGCGCTCCTGCGTCGTCACGTAGTCGGTCTTGCCCGAGCCGAGCACCGGAATGTCTTCCACCTTCACGATGTCGGAGGGCACCATGAGCTTGCTGGCGCCGGCCTTCTTGGTGTGTTCGGCAATGGCGCGCTTGTCCGGATCCGGCCGTGTGGTGGCGAGCACGATGCGTTCGCCCTTGCGCCGGTCCTCGATGGACAGTGCCGCGTGGCGGTCCTCGGGCCACAGCGACTGGATCAGCATCTCGACCGCGCCCAGCGAGACCATCTCGCCACCGATCTTGGCAAAGCGCTTGGCCCGGCCGCGTATGGTGATGAAGCCCTCATGGTCGATCGACACGATGTCGCCGGTGTCGTACCAGCCGCCTTCGATCGGCTGCAACTGGCCGGGCCGGTCGGCCTTCAGATAGCCCATCATGATGTTGGGCCCGCGCAGCCACATGCGTGCGCCGTCGGCGATGCCCTCCACCGGCTCCAGCCGGATCTCGACGCCCGGCAGCGGCCGGCCCACCGTGCCCAGCCGGCCATGGGTGGCCGAATTGACCGCGACCACGGGCGCGGCTTCGGTCATGCCGTATCCCTCGAGGATGCGGCAGCCGAATTTCCTGCGATAGGTATCTGCGGTTTCCGCCCTGACCGCCTCGGCGCCGGCGACGACGAAGCGCAGCGACAGGAAGTCGGTGTCCTTGGCCGTGCGCGCATAGCCGGCCAGGAAGGTGTCCGTGCCGAACATGATCGTCGGGCGCACCTTGGCGGCCACCTGCGGGATCAGCTTGTAGTGCAGCGGTGAAGGATACAGGAACAGCTTCACGCCGTAGAGCACCGGCAGCACCATGCCGCCGGTCAGCCCGAAGGAGTGGAACAGCGGCAGCACGTTGAACAGGCTGTCCTTGACCGAGATCGACACGCGCGCTTCGGACTGCGCCGCATTGGCGATCAGATTGCGGTGCGAGAGCACCACGCCCTTGGGCCGGCCCTCCGTGCCCGAGGTGAACAGGATGCAGGCTGGCGCCTCGGACGCCTGGCGGGCGATCGGCCAGCGCCACAGGGCCGCCGCGGTCAGCTTCTCGGCGGTGGTCACGGTCTCGCGCAGGTCTTCGAGCCAGACCAGCGTGGTGCCGTTTTCTGTCAGCGCATCGACGATCGCGCCCAGTTCGGCCTTTTCGATGAAGGCCCGCGAGGTGATCACCGTGCGGATCTTCGCCGTGTTGACCGCCGAGACGACGTTTGCGTGGCCGGCGGTGTAATTGAGCATGGCCGCCACGCGGCCGGCCGCGGCCAGTGCAAAGAAGCTCACCACCGCCGCATTGGCGTTGGGCAGCATCACGCCGATCGCTTCGCCCGGCTGCGACATGGCGCCAAAGCGTTTGCCCAGCACGCGCGCGCCGATCAGCGCCCGCTTGTAGGTCAGCGTTCCGGTGATCGTGTCCTCGAGCATGTCCTGACCGGGACCGTAGATGCGCGCCGCGCTCACGAGCGCCGAATGGACGCCTTGCGAGTGATCCGCCGAGGCAAAGCGCACCTCGGCCATGCGATCGAAGAGCGCGTTGGCCGGGGTGACGATGTCGCTGCCGCGCCGGTGCACCAGTTCGGCGACCGTCAAGGCCTTGAGCGCATGGATCCGCAGGGCCGGAAAGCGGTGCCGGGGCGCCTTTTCCGCCGACGTGAAGGAGGAGGGCAGGAACCGCGCATTGCGCACGATCATCGGCACGATCCGCGCATTGGTCATGCGCGCCAGCAGCGTCACCGCGCGGTAGAGCCGGAACGCCTGTTCGTCCGGCTCCACACGGGCCGGAAAGTAGACGGCCAGCCGGCCGCCGGCCTTCAGATGCTTCACCAGCCGGCGGTTGGCGATCATCTTCTCCTTGTCGAAGACCACGCTGCGCGCCAGGGGGCGCGCCGATTCGACCGGCCAATGCGTCGCCGAGGCCGGGTCGAGCACATGCAAGGTGTCCTCGGGCAGTCCCGCCAGGAAGATCGCCGGATCGAGCCGGGACTGCTCGGTGATCGCGAAGATGACCGGCCCTTCGGCCGCGCGCGCCGCCGCGAGCCGGTGCGCATCGAGGCGGAACACGATGGAGTAGGCGGCCAGCGTCAGCCCCTGCCAGAACGTGACGCCGAGCGTGCGCATGTGCAGCCCCGCCACGACCGCAACGCCGAAAGCGATGATTGCGACGATCGCCAGGAATGCCGTCAGCATGTCCAATCCTCCCAGGCCGGCCGGTCGGCGCTGTCTTGGTGGCGCAGGTTAGCCAACTGCCGCCCCGGGTCAATCGGTCGGCCTGCCCCGTTTCATCGCCGACATGCGCACCCCGCGCATGACGAGGCCGTCTTTGCTGCGTTTGCCCGGCGACGACCGCGCCCGGAAGACGCACACGCCGCAACGACGACGAGGGCAGATCGCGCCCGCCGGGCGCCTATTGCGGCTCCGCCACGTCCAGCCATCGATCTTGCGGGATGTCGAAGATGCCGCCCGTCCGGGTGATGTCCGCGCCCGCGAGCGGCACGATCTTGGCCGCGACATCGGCGGGCGTCGGCAGTGTTCCGGGATCTTCGCCGGGCATGGCCTGGGCGCGCATATGCGTACGGGTCGGCCCCGGATTGACCAGGTTGACGCGCAGCGCCGATTTGCGGTTCTCCGCCGCCCACACGCGGGCGATCATGTCGAGCGCCGCCTTCGAGGCCGCATAGGCGCCGAAATACGCCTTCGGATTGTGCGCGACACCGGAACTGACGATGATCGCGCGCCCCGCCTCGGCCTGGCGCAGCAGCGGGTCGACCGACCGGATCAGCCGCCAGTTCGCCGTCACATTGACCGCCATCACCTCCTCGAAGGTCTTGGCCTTGAGCTGGGTGACCGGGGTGATCGTGCCCAGCATGCCGGCATTGGCGACCAGCGCGTCGAGCTTGCCCCAGCGCTCGGCGATCACGCCGCCGAGCCGGTCGATGGCCGCAAAGTCCTTCAGGTCGAGCGGCACCAGCGTCGCCTGGCCGCCGGCGGCGGCGATCTTGTCGTCGAGCTCTTCGAGCCCGCCCACCGTGCGGGCGACGGCGATGACATGGGCGCCGGCCACCGCCATTTGCAGCGCGACCTCGCGGCCGATGCCGCGCGAAGCGCCGGTGACGAGGGCGAGCTTGCCGTTCAGATCGGGAGCAGCGGGCATCGCCTGGGCCTATTTCGAGCTCGCCAGCACGGACAGCCTGCGCACATTGTCCGGACCGTCGCGGTCGAGCAGCCGCGTCGGATAGCTGCCGGTGAAGCAGGCATCGCAGAACTGCGGCGCCGCGCCGTTCCGGCCGGCTTCGCCGACGGCGCGATAGAGCCCGTCGATCGACAAGAATTGCAGCGAGTCCACGCGGATGAAATCGGCCATTTCTTCCACACTCATGCGCGATGCCAGAAGCTTGGACCGCTCTGGCGTGTCGACGCCGTAATAGCACGGCGACATGGTCGGCGGCGAGGCGATGCGCATATGCACCTCGCGCGCGCCGGCATCGCGCACCATCTGCACGATCTTCTGGCTGGTCGTCCCGCGCACGATCGAATCGTCGACAAGGACGACGCGCCGGTCCGCCAGCACCTCGGGATTGGCGTTGTGCTTGAGCTTGACGCCCATGTGCCGGATCGCGTCGGTCGGCTGGATGAAGGTGCGGCCGACATAATGGTTGCGGATGATGCCCAGCTCGAAGGGCAGCCCGGCTCCCTGCGCAAAGCCGACCGCCGCCGGCACGCCGCTGTCGGGCACGGGCACGACGATATCGGCATCGACCGGCGCCTCGGCGGCCAGTTCGGCGCCGATGCGCTTGCGCACCGCGTAGACGTTGCGGCCTTCGACGCGGCTGTCGGGCCGGGCGAAATAGACATATTCGAAGATGCAGAAGCGCTCGGCCGGCACCTCCCAGGGAAAGTGGCTCTCGATCCCGTCTTCGGTGACGACGATCACCTCGCCGGGCTTGACGTCGCGCACGAAGCGCGCGCCCATGATGTCGAGCGCGCAGGTCTCCGAGGCGAGGATCCACGAGCCGTCCAGGTCGCCGAGCACGAGCGGCCGGATGCCGAGCACGTCGCGGCAGCCGATCATCTTCTTGGAGGACACGGCGACCAGCGAGAACGCGCCCTCGAGCTGGCCGACCGCGTCGCAGAAGCGCGACAGCAGATCGCTCTTCTCGCTGGTCGCGACCAGATGCAGCAGCGTCTCGGTGTCCGAGGTCGAAGAGAAGATCGCGCCCTTGCGCTGCAGGTTGCGCTGGACCGTCAGCGCATTGGTGATGTTGCCGTTATGGGCGACCGCCAGCCCGCCGCCTTCCAGTTCGGCGAAGAGCGGCTGCACGTTGCGCAGGCCCGCCCCGCCGGTCGTCGCATAGCGGGTATGGCCGATCGAACGGTCGCCGGGCAGCCGGGCGATCACGTCCGGATCGGTGAAGGTGTCGCCGATCAGCCCGACATGGCGTTCGATATGGAACTGCGCGCCGTCGAAGGAGACGATGCCCGCCGCCTCCTGGCCGCGGTGTTGCAGCGCGTGCAGGCCCAGCGTCGTGAACGAGGCGGCATCGGTGCGACCGAATATGCCGAACACGCCGCATTCGTCATGGAAATGATCGTCGCGGTCGTCGGCCGGCGCGGCAGGTGCGGGCGCGGACGTCATGTGTCGGTGGTTTCCTCCTGCTGGGGGATGATCTCGCCGATGTCCTGGGGCAGCAGGTTCTCAAGTCCGTTTGCCACCTGGTCGAGGAAGGGCTTGGACTTGGCGCCGTCGATCCAGGCGATTTCGCGGTCGCCGATGAAGAAGTTGAGGAACCAGATCGCCACGGCCGCCACCAGTATGCCGCGGACGGCGCCGAACACGAAGCCCAGCGACCGGTCGAGCGGTCCGATGCGGCTGTCGATGATCATGTCGGCTATGCGCATGGTCAGCACCGTGGCGACGATCAGCGCGACCATGAACACGATGCCCGCCGCGATAAGCTGGGCGATCAGTTCGTTGTCGACATAGTTCAGGACAAAGGGCGTCAGCGGCTGATAGAAGAAATAGGCGGCCGCGGCGGCCGCCACCCACGAGGCGATCGACAGCACCTCGCGCGAAAACCCCCGCACCATGGCGAGCACGGCCGAGACGAGGGTCAGGCCCAGGAATAGGCCGTCGAGAAGGGTAATTGGCATGATGTCGTTTCCCCTGGGCGCCCTGGGCGCATGCGCGGTCCGCGGCTTGTAATGCCGTTTTGCGCCGCGCTACTCAAGCCTGTTGATCCTCGCCACTTGCCGGCGCCGGCAATTTTCCACCAGCGATGCGTGCAACCAGGTCCATCAGCGCGTCGGTTTCGTCGAGCCTGAGCCCGGCACCCTCGACATCGCTGCTGCCGGCGGGCAGGACGGCGCGGTCAAAGCCCAGCTTGTCGGCCTCGCGCAGGCGCGCGCCCGCATGGGCGACCGGGCGCACGGCACTCGACAGGCTGATCTCGCCGAAATAGACGCTGCGCGCGGGCAGGGCCTTGCCGGCGAGCGAGGAGACCAGCGCCGCGGCCACCGCCAGATCGGCCGCCGGTTCGGAGATCCGGTAGCCGCCGGCGACGTTGAGATAGACATCGTGCTGGCCGAGCCGCACCCCGCAATGGGCTTCAAGCACGGCGATCACCATCGCAAGGCGCGCCGAATCCCAGCCGACCACGGCGCGGCGCGGCGTGCCCAGCGCGGTCGGCGCACACAGCGCCTGGATTTCGACCAGCACGGGCCGCGTGCCCTCCATGGCCGCAAACACCGCCGAACCCGGCGCGTTCTCGGACCGTTCGCCCAGGAACAGTTCGGACGGGTTGGTCACCTGGCGCAGGCCCGAAGCGGTCATCTCGAACACGCCGATCTCGTCGGTCGGCCCGAACCGGTTCTTCAGCGCCCGCAGGATGCGGTAGTGATGGGCGCCGTCGCCCTCGAATTGCAGCACGCCATCGACCATGTGCTCGACCACGCGCGGGCCGGCGATCTGGCCCTCCTTGGTGACATGGCCGACCAGGATGATCGCCGCCCCGGTCGACTTGGCGTAGCGGATCATCGCCTGCGCCGAGGCGCGCACCTGGGTGACCGTGCCCGGCGCGCTCTCGACGCTGTCGGTCCAAAGCGTCTGCACCGAATCGAGTACGACCAGGTCGGGCCGCCTGGCGCTCGCCTCGAGCGTGGCCAGGATATCCTCGACATTGGTCTCTGCGGCGAGCTGCAAATCGGTGTCGACCGCGCCCAGCCGGCCGGCGCGCAGCCGCACCTGCGCGACCGCTTCCTCGCCGGAGACGTAGACGACCCCATGGCCGGCCCGCGCCAGCGCCGCCGCCGCCTGCATCAGAAGGGTCGACTTGCCGATCCCCGGATCGCCGCCCAGCAGCAGCGCGGAGCCGCGCACGATACCCCCGCCGGTCACCCGGTCCAGTTCCGTTACGCGGCTGACGATGCGCGGCGCATCCTCGCTTTCGCCCGAAAGCGGCACCAGCGCCACCGGCCGGCCCTTGCGCCGGGCGCGCGTGGGCCCGCCGCCAATGCCGGCGGTTGGATCGTCCTCGACGATCGTGTTCCATTCGCCGCAGCCGTCGCACTTGCCGGCCCAGCGCGCGTGCACCGTGCCGCAATTGGCGCAGACAAATCGGGTTCTGGGCTTGGGCACGCTACTCCTCGCTTGCCGGCAGATAGTCACGCGCGTAGCGCGGTCCAAGGCTGGTCAGCAATTCATAGCCGATCGTGCCGCAGGCGCGGGCGACGTCGTCGAGCGGCATGTGCGGCCCGATCAGTTCGATCCAGCCGCCCTCGAGCGCCGCGTGCGGCACCTCGGTGACGTCGAACGCGGTCAGATCCATCGTCACCCGGCCGAGCACCGGCGCGCGCAGGCCGGCGATCACGCCGCACAGCCCGCCCGGCACCGCCATGCGCAGCGGCACGCCGGTGCCCGATCCGGCGCGCGGATAGCCGTCGGCATAGCCCACCGCGACAACGGCGATCGTCGTGTCGCGGCCGAGCGTTTGCGTTGCGCCATAGGAGACGGTCTCGCCCGCGCGCGCGGTGCGGATCTGCATGATCCGGCCTTCCAGCGTGACCACATTGCGCATCGGCGCAATCGCCTCGGGCATGTCGCCGCCGCCGTAGAGCGCGATGCCGGGCCGCACCATGGAGCAGCCGAACGCACCGCCGAAAAGCGTCGCCGCCGAGTTCGAAAAGCTTGATTCGATGCCCGAAAAAGCCGCCAGAACCGGTTGAAATGACTCCATTTGCGCGCGGTTCATCGGGTGATCGGGCTGTTCGGCGCAGGCGAAGTGGCTCATCACATGCACGATTGTCAGCTTCGCGCGCAGGCCCGCATGGGAGGCCAGCGCCAGCGCTTCATCCACGCGCAGGCCGAGCCGGTTCATGCCGGTGTCGACCTGCAGTCCGCAAGGACGGCCGCCGCCGCGCTCGGCCCAGAGCGCGGCCTGCTCGACGCTGCCCAGTACCGGGACGAGCTCTGATTCGATGGCCGCGTCCAGCCACTCCGGCGCGATGCCCGAAAGCATGAAGATGCGCGCCTTCGGCGCCGCCGCCCGCACCGTCCGGCCTTCGCAGGGCAGGGCGACGAAGAAGGTGGCGCAGCCTGCCTCGGCCAGGGCCGGCACGATGGCCCGCGCGCCAAGGCCATAGGCATTGGCCTTGACCACGCCCGCGCACTCGGCCGGCGCCACATGGGCCGCGATGCGCCGCCAGTTCGCGGCGAGGGCCGCCCGGTCGATGCTCAACCGGCCGCCGGCCAGCGTGCCGGCTGCCTTCGCGCCATCGTCTTGCCGCCGCACCCCCGTCATCGACCCTGTCATAGCCCGATCGCGCCGGCCGCGATAGGGTGCAGGGCGCGCGCGCCGGTCACTCGAACCGTTCGGGCAGGCGATCCTCGCTGGCGAGGTCGAAGAAGCGCGTGAACTCGCCCTGGAAGCCGAGCTGCACCGTGCCGGTCGGCCCGTGCCGCTGCTTGGCGATGATGACGTCGGCCAGCCCCTCGGCCTTGCGCATCTTTTCCTCCCAGGCGATGTATTCCTCGCTCTTGATGTCGGCGGCGATCTCCTCGGCCGACCGGCGCGGTTCCTGGTTCTTCAGGTAGTATTCCTCGCGATAGATGAACAGCACCACATCGGCGTCCTGCTCGATGGAACCCGATTCGCGCAGGTCCGCCAGTTGCGGGCGCTTGTCCTCGCGGTTCTCCACCTGCCGCGAAAGCTGGGCGAGCGCGATGATCGGCACTTCGAGCTCCTTTGCCAGCGCTTTCAGGCCGGTGGTGATCTCGGTCATCTCCAGCACGCGGTTCTCGCTGGCCCGGCGCGAGGAGCCGGTCATCAGCTGCACATAGTCGATGACCATCAGGTCGAGCCCGCGCTGGCGCTTGAGCCGCCTTGCGCGCGCGGCGAGCTGGGCGATCGAGATCGCGCCGGTCTGGTCGATGTAGAGCGGAATGCGTTGCATCATGTTCGCGCAGGCGACGAGCTTTTCGAAATCGGCCTCGTTGATTTCGCCGCGCCGGATCTTCGAGGAGGGGATTTCGGTCTGGTCGGAGATGATGCGCGTTGCAAGCTGTTCCGAGCTCATCTCCAGCGAATAGACGCCGACCACGCCGCCCTCGACCGCCTTGACCGAGCCGTCCGCCTGCTGCTCGCCCCTGAAGGCATTGGCGATATTGAAGGCGACATTGATGGCAAGCGAGGACTTGCCCGAGCCGGGCCGGCCCGCGACGATGATCAGATCCGATGGCTGCAGCCCGCCCATGCGCTCGTCGAGCGAGGCAAGCCCGGTCGCGATGCCCGAAAGGTGGCCGTCGCGCTGGAAGGCGGCATTGGCCATGTCGATGGCGCCGCGCACCGCCTCGTTGAACGGCTCGAACCCGCCATCGTAGCGGCCGGTCTCGGCCAGTTCGAACAGCCGGCGCTCGGCATCCTCGATCTGGTCGGCCGGGGCCATCTCCACCGGCGCGTCATAGGCGATGTTGACCATGTCCTCGCCGATGCCGATCAGCGCCCGGCGAATGGCGAGATCATAGATCGCCCGGCCGTAGTCCTGCGCATTGATGATGGTCACCGCCTCGGCGGCGAGGCGGGCGAGATATTGCGCGACCGTCATCTCGCCGATCTTCTCGTCGGCCGGCAGGAAGGTCTTGATCGTCACCGGATTGGAGGTCTTGCCCAGCCGGATCTGGTCGCCGGCGACCGCATAGATCTGCCGGTGCAGCGGCTCGAGGAAATGCTCGGGCTTGAGGAAATCCGAGACGCGGTAAAACGCGTCGTTGTTGACCAGGATCGCGCCCAGAAGGGCCTGCTCGGCCTCGATATTGCCCGGCGCCTCGCGATAGAGCGCGGTGTCGGAACCGGCTGGCTTGCCGGTCGTAAGCTGGATTGCCGCATCGGCCATGGTCATCGGTCTCCGGTCGAAGCGCGATGTATATCGCCGCCCGCGTGCACGCCAAACCCGGCTCGGGCGCTGCACCCGCGATTCACAGCAACTCACATCGCCTCGAACCGGCGCGCCCGGTTCCGGACGGTCGCCTCATGCGACGGCTTGACCCGACGGGCGGGGCGAATCGCTGCCATGATAGCAAAAAGCCCGGCGCATGCGCGCCGGGCCGTCAAGGTCGCGTTTTCGGCGATCGCCGGGCGCGGGCGGCCGCTCAGGCCGAAGCCTGCTCGGTTTCGCCTTCGCTCGCCGGCTCTTCGCCCTCGAACACCTCTTCGGTGGCCAATGCCCCCTCTTCGTCGAGGCCGACCAGCGATTCGAACGCATCCTCGTCGGTGCCGTAGATCGCCTCGGCCGATGTCAGGTCCTCGCCCGCCGCCTGCCGCTCGGCCTCATCGGCCGAACGGGCGACGTTGAGCGTGATCTTCGTCTCGACTTCCGGGTGCAGCACGATATCGACCTCGTGCAGGCCGACGGTCTTGATCGGGTTCTTCAGATCGACCTGATTGCGGGTGACGGCAAAGCCGGCCTCGCCCAGGAACTCGGCGATGTCGCGCGTGGACACCGAGCCGTAAAGCTGGCCGGTCTCGCCGGCCGAGCGCACGACGATGAAGTCCTGCCCGTCCAGGCTCCGGGCGATGTCCGAGGCGGCTGCCTTGCGTTCGGCATTGCGCGCCTCGATCTGCGCGCGTTCGGCGGCAAAGCGGGCGCGGTTGGCCTCGTTGGCCCGGAGCGCGCGGCCCGTCGGCAGCAGGTAGTTGCGGGCAAAGCCGTCCTTGACGGTGACCTCGTCGCCGATGGCGCCGAGCTTGGCGATGCGTTCGAGCAAAATGACTTTCATGGCTGGTATTCCTTTCGCTTGAAACCGGAAATCAGGTGGAGGCCGGCGGCTGCGGCGGGGGCGGACCGGAATTGCCGCCGCCGGGCGAGACCGGCATGTGCCGGGCCGTCGCGAACAGGCCGGCAAAGAAGAAGGGGATGGCCGCGATCAGTGTCAGCAGCACCGCGCCATAGACCACGATCAGGGCCAGCGGGCGCCATCCCTGACCGCGCGAACGGGCATGGAACAGGGCGAAGCCGGCCATGGTGAAGCCGCTGACCAGCGCGCCCACCAGCGCCGTGGCGGCAAGCCCGACGGCGCCGGGCACGAAGGTGATGACGATGCAGATGCCCATGATCAGCGCGCCAAGGCGGGGCATGCGCAGCGCCATCGGCCAGTCGTCGCGCGGCCGGCCCAGACGGCCCGAGGCGCGGGTGATCGCAAGGGCAAGGTAGAGCGATCCGGTGAGCACCATCAGCCACAAGGCCGGCTGCATGAACGGGATCGCGCCGGTCATGAAGGCCAGGAAGCTTTCGCGCCCCTCCGGCGAGAAGGCGAAGTCGGGATTGGCTTCCTGCAGCCGGACGATCATCTCGCCGACCAGGTCGTCGATCAGCGCCGGGCCGTAGCCGACCAGCACGCCCGTCACGATGAAGGCGCCCGCCGTGATCAGCGCAAGGCGCACGATCACGTCCGACAGCGGATACCAGACGAGCTGTCCGGGCGGTCCGCCGATCTCCTCGGCCGGTCGGGCAAGGTTCATCCAGTAGCCGGCGGCGGTCGCCGGCAGGATGGTCGTCATGACGATGAAGATCGCGGTCTGGATATTGGCGAATGCGGTGATCAGCACCGCCGCGCCGACCGCGCCGGCAATGCCGGCCAGCGTGCCCCAGCCCAGCGTCGCCACCATCAGCGGAACGGCGGAAAGAAAGTACAGCACGACCGACAGGCCGGAGCCGGCGACAACGCCCAGACACAACAGCGTCGTCGCCGCGCCCGCCAGAAGGCCTATGCCGATCGAATTCGCATTCATGGTCGCTGTCCTGCCTCGGGCAGTTAGGGACGGCCGGATCCTCGGCGCGTCCCAACTCGGTTTTGTGTCGACCGGGTCCGCCCCGGCTTGGCTTGGGTTCGCCATTGCGGGGCTCGTCCCCGCACCTCGGCGATCGGGCTAGGTCCGCGCGTTCCCGGCAACGGGCGCCGCGATGGCGGCATGCGCGGCCAAGTCCGGTTACTTCACCACATAGGGCAGAAGGCCCAGGAAGCGCGCGCGCTTGATGGCCTTTGCCAGTTCACGCTGCTTCTTCATCGACACCGCGGTGATGCGCGAGGGCACGATCTTGCCGCGCTCGGACACGTAGCGCTGCAGCAGCTTGACGTCCTTGTAGTCGATCTTGGGCGCGTTGGCGCCCGAGAACGGGCAGGTCTTGCGCCGGCGATGGAACGGCCGGCGGGTGGGCAACTGGTTGATATCGACCATCAGCTCTGGCCTCCTCTGTCACGGCGTCCGCCGCCGTCGCGGCGCGGGCCCCGGTCGCGGCGCTCGTCGCGCCGCATCATCGCCGAGGGCCCTTCCTCGTGTTCGTCGACGCGAACGGTCATGTAGCGCAAAATGTCTTCGTGGATGCGCTGCCGGCGCTCCAGTTCATGCACGGCCGCCGGCGGGGCGTCGACATTCATCAGCGTGAAGTGGGCCTTGCGGTTCTTGCGGATGCGGAACTGCAGCGACTTCAGCCCCCAGTTCTCCACCTTGGCGACGGAGCCGCCATGTTCGGCGATCACGCCCTTGAACTGGTCGACCAGCTCTTCGACCTGGCTGGACGACACGTCCTGGCGTGCCAGGAATACATGCTCGTAAAGCGGCATATCGGTTCTTGCCTTTCGTTTCGTTCGCGCCGGACAGCGACGAAGCCTCTGCGCCCGGAGAACCGCGTTCACGGTCCGAAAGGCAGAAAAACTCGACGGATCGAGAGCGGGATCATCAGGAGGCGCGGCGCGTGTGCACCGCAAAATGGCCATTGGACCACCCTCCGTTCAGCCCCCGGCTGACCGGCTGACGTCCATATACAGTTTTTCGCCCCGCGTGCAAGAGGCGCCCGCTCACCCGATGAACAGCCAGGCCGTGTATCCGCCATAGCCGCAAAGGAAGGCAATGCCCCAGGGTCGCCCGATCGTGCGTCCGGCAAGGAGCAGCAGCGCGAAGACGATCGTCGCCGCCGCCAGGACGGCCGCGTCGCCAGGCGTCAGAACGCCGGCGGCGGGGATCGGCGCGACCAGCGCCGCAATGCCCAATATGCCCAGGACGTTGAAGATGTTCGAGCCGACCACGTTGCCGATGGCGACCGCGCCCTGGCGCCGGATGGCCGCGACCAGCGTCGTGGCGAGCTCGGGCAGGCTGGTGCCGACCGCAACGACGGTCAGCCCGATCACCGCTTCGGAGATGCCAAGGCGCCGCGCGATCGCCGTGGCGCCGCGTATCAGCATCTCCGCGCCCGCAAACAGCAGGACCAGCCCGGCAAGCAGCAGCCCGACGATGACAAGCGGACGCTCGTTCGCGCGCTGCATGATCGTGCCCTCGGGGCTCGCCCGGTCCTGGCCGCCCGCGCGCAGCGTATGGACGAGATAGGCGACAAGCAGCGCCAGCAGGCCCAGGCCGGCCAGCCGGCCGATCGTGTCCAGGAACAGCAATGCCGATGCGGCCAGTCCGACGGCAAGCATCGCCACGACATCGATGCGGGCCGATCGGGCCATCGCCGCCATCGGTGCGATGGTAAGGCCGATACCGGCGATCAGCAGGATGTTGGCGATGTTCGAACCGATGACATTGCCCAGCGCAATGCCCGGCGTGCCGCCGATTGCGGCGCGCACCGAAACCAGCAGTTCCGGCATCGAGGTGCCGAAGCCGACCACCACCACACCGACCACGAACGCGGTCAGCCCAAGCCGGAGCGCGACGGCCACCGCCCCGCGCACGAGCAGTTCACCGCCGACGAAAAGGCCGAAAAGGCCCGCCAGCACAAGCACGAGATCACGCATGTCGCTTGCTTCAGTCGGCGTCGGCGCGTTCGGCCGCGATCGCCATGACGCCCACCTGCCAGCAAAGCCACAGGGCCACCGGCCCGATGATGGCGGCCGCAACGACCAGGCCCGTCAGTCCCGAATGCACATGGCTGGCAATCGCCCAGATGGCGGCACCGGCGACCGCGATGATCTGCAGGTCGACGAGCACCATTGCGGCGATGGCGGTGAAAAGGGCCGCCGCGGAGAGCGTTCCGACGGTGGCTGCATTGTCGGCCAATGCGGATCCGGCGGCAGCGGCCGGTTCCCGACCTGGTGGCTGGCTGGTCTTTGACATGGCGAAAGTGGCCTTGCGAGGCGGCCCGCTGTACAGGGGCCGGACATCGCTATGAAGAGCTTTGCCGGGCCATTTTCAAGAGCAGGCGGCGGGCCGTGTTTGTGGCCGACGGGTCCGGTTCGGTTCTTGACAGCGCCGTGACGATCCAGCATCGAGATGCGCTCCTTCACGATGGAACCGAGCGATGAGCGTTGCCTTTACATTCCCCGGCCAGGGGTCGCAGGCCGTCGGCATGGGAAAGGACCTGGCCGAAGCCTTTCCGCAGGCGCGCGAGGTGTTCGAGGCGGTCGATGCCGCGCTCGGCCAGAATCTCTCGCGCATCATGTTCGAAGGGCCCGAAGACGAACTCACCCTGACCGCCAACGCGCAGCCCGCCCTGATGGCCGTGTCGATGGCCGTGGTGCGCGTGCTCGAGGCGCAGGGCTATCGTGTCTGGGACAAGGCGGCCTTCGTCGCCGGCCATTCGCTGGGCGAATATTCGGCCCATGCCGCCGCCGACACCTTCACCCTGGCCGACACGGCGCGACTGCTGCGGATCCGGGGCAACGCAATGCAGGCCGCGGTGCCGGTGGGGCGCGGCGCCATGGCCGCGATCATCGGGCTGGAGGCCGATGCGGTCGCCGACATCTGCCGCCAGTCGGCGGCGAACGGCGTGTGCCAGATCGCCAATGACAATGGCGGCGGCCAGCTCGTCGTCTCCGGTGACAGGGCCGCCGTGGAGGCTGCCGCCGAACGGGCCGGCCAGGCCGGCGCCCGGCGCGCGCTCCTGCTGCCGGTGTCCGCCCCCTTCCACTGCGCGCTGATGGCGCCGGCCGCCGAGGCCATGGCCGAGGCGCTGGGCGCGGTGCGCATCTCAAGGCCCGTCGTGCCGGTGATCGCCAATGTCTCGGTCGTTCCGGTCGCCGAACCGCAGGCCATCGTAAAGAGCCTGGTCGACCAGGTCACCGGCCAGGTGCGCTGGCGCGAGACCGTGCAGTGGCTTGCCGCCAACGGCGTCACCGAACTCGTCGAGGCCGGTGCCGGCAAGGTGCTGACCGGGCTTGCCCGCCGCATCGACCGCAGCCTGGCCGGCATTGCCTTGTCGACGCCCGCCGATATAGAAGCCTTCCTTAAGGATCGCGTCTGAGCCCGGTTGCGGCCGACGCCAATCAGCACGACGGGGACATCGATGATCGATCTGACCGGCCGCAAGGCTCTGGTGACCGGCGCCTCGGGCGGCATCGGCGAAGCCGCCGCCCGGCTCCTGCACGAATTGGGCGCCACGGTCGGCCTGCATGGCACGCGCACCGAAAGGCTCGAGGCGCTCGCCGCCAATCTGGGCGGGCGAGCGCATGTACTGGCCGCCGACCTGTCCGACCGCGCGGCGGTCGACGCGCTGGCAAAGGATGCCGAGGCGACGCTGGAGGGCGTCGACATCCTCGTCAACAATGCCGGCATCACCCGCGACGGGCTGTTCGTGCGCATGTCCGATACCGACTGGGACGCCGTGCTCGAGGTCAATCTGACCGCCGCCTTCCGGCTGACCCGGGCGCTCGCCCATCCTATGATGCGCCGTCGCCATGGCCGCATCGTCAACATCACCTCGGTGGTGGCGGTCACCGGCAATCCCGGCCAGGCGAACTATTGCGCCTCCAAGGCCGGCCTGATCGGCCTGACCAAGTCGCTCGCCCAGGAGATCGCCGGCCGCGCGGTGACGGTGAACTGCGTTGCGCCGGGCTTCATCGAGACCGCCATGACCGAAAAGCTCAACGACAAGCAGACCGAGGCGATCATGGGCGCCATTCCCATGAAGCGCATGGGAACCGCGCCGGAAGTGGCTTCCGCGGTCGCCTATCTGGCCAGCGATCATGCCGGTTACGTCACCGGCCAGACGCTGCACGTCAATGGCGGCATGGCGATGATCTGACCGGTTTCCGGCGTGCCCGAGCCGTCCACAAAACTGGATTGGCGGAGGTCTTTCAACTTGATTACCCAAGCGCGTGCGGATAGTCACGGGCGGACTTTTTTCCAACGATTGAGGAATTCCGAGATGAGTGATGTTGCAGAGCGGGTGAAAAAGATCGTCGTCGAACATCTTGGCGTGGACGCCGACAAGGTGACCGAAAGCGCCAGCTTCATCGACGATCTGGGCGCCGACAGCCTCGATACGGTCGAGCTCGTCATGGCGTTCGAGGAGGAATTCGGCGTCGAGATCCCCGACGATGCGGCCGAGACCATCCTGACCGTGGGCGACGCGATCAAGTTCATCGAAAAGTCCAACGCCTGATCCCGCAAGGTGCCCGCCGGCCCCTGGCGGCGGCGGGCCTGGTCCGTCCCATGCACATGCGTCGCGTCGTCATAACCGGTATCGGCATGGTCTCCCCGCTCGGTGCCGATGCCGAGACAAGCTGGTCGCGCCTGCTCAAGGGGCACAGCGCGGCCCGGCGCGTCACCGAGTTCGCGGTCGACGACCTGCCCGCCCAGATCGCCTGCCGTCTGCCCTTCGGCGACGGCACGGACGGCACCTACAATGCCGACGACTGGATGGAGCCCAAGGAGCAGCGCAAGGTCGACCCGTTCATCGTCTATGGCGTCGCCGCGGCCACCCAGGCGCTCGATGATGCGCGCTGGCATCCGCAGACCGATGCCGACCAGGTCGCCACCGGCGTGCTGATCGGCTCGGGCATCGGCGGCATCGAGGGGATCGTCGAGACCGGCTACACGCTGCGCGATCGCGGGCCGCGGCGGGTTTCGCCCTTTTTCATCCCCGGCCGGCTGATCAACCTTGTCAGCGGCCATGTCTCGATCCAGCACAAGCTGCGCGGCCCCAATCACTCGGTGGTCACGGCCTGTTCGACCGGTGCCCATGCCATCGGCGATGCGGCGCGGCTGATCGGCTTCGGCGATGCCGACGTGATGGTCGCCGGTGGCACCGAGTCGCCGGTCTGCCGCATTTCGCTGGCCGGCTTTGCCGCCTGCAAGGCGCTGTCGACGAGCTACAACGACCGGCCGGAAATGGCCTCGCGTCCCTACGACCGCGACCGCGACGGTTTCGTGATGGGCGAGGGCGCCGGCATTGTCGTGCTCGAGGAGCTAGAGCACGCAAAGGCGCGCGGCGCCCGGATCTATGCCGAGGTCATCGGTTACGGGCTTTCGGGCGATGCCTATCACATCACCGCGCCCTCCGAGGATGGCGAGGGGGCCGAGCGCTGCATGCGTGCGGCGATCGAGCGCGCCGGCATCACGCCGGCCGAGATCGACTACATCAACGCGCACGGCACCTCGACAATGGCCGACACGATCGAACTGGGCGCCGTCGAGCGCGTGCTGGGCAATGCCGCAGGCAGGGTGTCGATGTCCTCGACCAAGTCGGCGATCGGTCACCTTCTGGGCGCGGCCGGCGCGGTCGAGGCGATCTTCTGCGCCCTTTCGATCCGCGACCGGGTGGTCCCGCCGACGATCAATCTCGACAATCCCGTCGTCGAAACCGCCATCGACCTTGTGCCGCACGAAAAACGCCAGCGCGATGTCGATGTCGCTCTTTCCAATTCGTTCGGCTTCGGCGGCACCAATGCATCCCTTGTGCTGCGGCGCTACCACGGCTAACCAAAGAGCCGAAAACGCCCGGGCTCGCGGCGCGGCTTTCGCACGCCTGCGGCAAAAAGCTTTTGAAACGCGTGCTCCGGCGCGAACATGGCGCTTGTTTTCGCCATCTTGCCGCGCAAGGCTCTGGCCGCGCGGCAAGCGGCGTGAAGGTGGCGTTCGCGGCCCGGTTGCCGCGGCGGCAACGATGTGACCGTTGGAGTTGCGAAGGTGCGACAAGAGCCACGATTTGGTCAACTGGACAAGCTGGTAGCGGAACGGTCCGAGCCCGCCGCACCGGAACCGACGGCGCCGCAACCGCACGCGCCCGGCGACCAGCGGCCCGATGCGTCCGGGCCGGGCACCCGCGCGCCGGCGGCCCTCGATGCGACGACGGCCGACCCGACGCCGCAGGCCGCCGATCCGTTCGCCTCGGACGTCAAGCTTCGGCCGGTGCCGGAAACCTCCGGACACGATCTGCGCCCGCAAGGGGGCGTCGAACCGCCGCGCCGCGGCCGGCGCCGCCGCTCCGATGAAGCCGCACAGGGCGGGCGGTCGGCGGACAACGATCCGGCCGGCCGCAATGGCCCGGCCACGCGCGCGCAGCGCCGGCGCGCCCGCGCGGCCAGAAATCCGTTCATCGTCTTCCTCAACTTCGTCTTCACGCTGGCCGTGATCGGCGTGCTTGTCGCGGCCGGCGCGGTCTATATCGGCCTCGACCGGTTTCAGGAGCCCGGCCCGCTCGCCGAAGCATCGACCTTCGTCGTGCCCGAGGGCGCGAACCTGTCGCAGATCGCAAGCGGGCTCGAAGAGCGCGGCATGATCACCGATGCGCGCATCTTCCGCTACGCCACGCGCGCCTATGGCACCGAGAGCGCCTTCAAGGCGGGCGAGTACGAGATCGCCGCCGGCGCCTCCATGCGCGACATCATGGACGTCATGGTCTCCGGCGATTCGATCCTGCATCCGCTGACCATCGTCGAGGGCACGACCGTGTTCCAGGCATGGCAGCGCATCGCCGACAATCCGATGCTGGTCGGTGACATGCCGCCCGAAATGCCGCCCGAGGGCATGCTGGTCGCCGATACGCAGAAATTCTCGCGCGGCACCACGCGCGAACAGGTCGTTGCGGCGATGATCGACCAGCAACTCGATCTGATCAACGAGGTCTGGCAGACCCGCCAGCCCGATCTGCCGATCGCCGACATGGCCGATTTCGTCACCCTGGCCTCCATCGTCGAAAAGGAGACCGGCGTCGCCGACGAGCGCCCGCTTGTCGCCGGCGTCTTCATGAACCGGCTGCGCCGCGGCATGCGCCTTCAGTCCGATCCGACCATCATTTACGGGCTCTTCGGCGGCGAGGGCATGCCGTCGGGCCGGCCGATCTACCAGTCCGACATTCGCAGCCAGACGCCCTACAACACCTACGTCATCGACGGCCTGCCGCCCGGGCCCATCGCCATTCCGGGCCGCGCCTCCCTCGAGGCGGTCGCCAATCCGGCCGAAACCGACGCGCTGTACTTCGTTGCCGACGGCACAGGCGGGCACGCCTTCGCCAGGACACTGGACGAACACAACGCCAATGTGCGCCGCTGGCGCGAAATCCGCGCGCAGCGCGAAGCAGCGGCGCAGGAAACGCAGAACTGATCGCCGGCGGACGACCATGAGCGCGGCGCGCAAGCAGGGGACGCCAGTGCCATCGGCCGACATACAGAGCATGACCGGCTTTGCCAGCGCCAGCGCGGCTGTCGGCGGCGGCCGGTTCGCCTGCGACATGCGTTCGGTCAATGGCCGCACGCTCGACGTCAAGGTTCGCCTGCCTGTCGGGCTCGAGCGGCTCGAACCGGTCATCAGGAAGCGCGTCGGCGCGCGCCTTGCCCGCGGCAGCGTACAGGTCGCGGTCGGCCTGGACCGCGCCGCCGATGCGGCCGGCGTCGACATTGACGCCGATGTCTTTCGCCATGTCGCGTCCCGGGCCACGGCATTGTCCATCGAAACGGGGCTTGCCCCGCCCACAACCGATGGGATCCTGGCCGTGCGCGGCGTCATCGTCAGCGAGGACCAGACCGCCCGGCTCGGGCCCGACGATGACACGGCGCTTCTCGCCTGCGTCGACGAGGCGCTCGACGGGCTCGTGGCGGCGCGGCTGGCCGAGGGCAGGGCGCTCGCGGACACGGTTGCGGGTCATCTCGATACCATCGCCGCGCTCGTCGGGCGCGCCGCCGCCGATCCGGCCAGTACGGCCGAGGCCGCGATGACACGGCTTTCGGCGCACGTCGACCGGCTCATCGGCGACCGGTCCGATGCCGGGCTCGACCCCGCCCGGCTCAATGCCGAGGTCGCGATCCTGGCCGCAAAGGCCGACGTGCGCGAGGAGATCGATCGGCTGACCGCCCATGTCGCCGCGGCCCGCGACATGCTGGCGCAGGGCGGTCCAGTTGGCCGGCGGCTCGACTTCCTGGCCCAGGAGTTCAACCGCGAGGCCAACACGGTGTGCTCGAAGTCGGCCTCCAGCGGCCTGACCGCCATCGGCCTGGAGATGAAGTCGGCGATAGACCAGCTGCGCGAGCAGGTGCAAAATCTGCAGTGAGCGTGCGCGATTCGCGCCACGCCAGACCGGCGCACAAGGGAGAGCGTTCTGACCATCCACGACAACGCCCCGGGCAATGGCGCAACCACCATTGCGCGCCGTGGCCTGATGCTGGTGATCTCCTCGCCCTCGGGCGCCGGGAAATCGACGCTCGCGCGCAACCTGCTCGAGACCGATGACAATCTGGTGCTGTCGGTTTCGGTAACCACGCGGCCGCGCCGCGGCAGCGAGATCGAGGGCATCCACTACCGTTTTGTCGACGAGCGCACCTTCGCGCGCATGCGCGATACCGACGAACTGCTCGAATGGGCCGAGGTGCACGGCAATCTGTATGCCACCCCGCGCGAGCCGGTCGAAAGCGCCATGGCGGACGGTCGCGACATGCTGTTCGACATCGACTGGCAGGGCGCACGGCAACTGTCCGAGAAGATGCGCGCCGACGTGGTCTCGGTGTTCATCCTGCCGCCGTCCATGGACGAGCTCAAGGCCCGCCTCAAGCGCCGCGCCGAGGACCGGCCCGAGGTGATCGAGCGCCGGCTCGCCAATGCCGCCCGCGAGATCGAACAATGGCGCGACTATGACTATGTCATCGTCAATGACGATCTGGACCGTGCCTTCGAGGCGCTGCGCGCCATCGTCAGGGCCGAAAGGCTGCGCCGCGACCGCCGGCCGGGCCTGTTCGACTTCGTCCAGTCGCTGCTTGCGGGCGTGCCCGCCGCGCACTGATCAAAGCGCGTTGGCCAGCGCGCAGAATTCGGCGACCGACAGCGTCTCGGCGCGCCGTGCCCCGTCGATGCCCGCCTTTTCGAGCAGCGCCGCGCCGCCCAGCGGCTTCAGGCTCTGGCGCAGCATCTTGCGCCGCTGGCCGAAGGCGTGGCGCGTGACCGTCTCGAGCTTGCCCGCATCGGCCGCGATCGGGTCCCCGCGCGGCGTCAGCCGGACAACCGAGGAGGTCACCTTGGGCGCGGGCCAGAAGGCCTGCGGCGGCACGTCGAAGGCGATCGACGCGTGGCACCGCCACCCGGCGAGCACGCCCAGCCGGCCATAGGCCGCATCGCCAGGCCCGGCGACGATCCGTTCGGCGACCTCGCGCTGGAACATCAGGACCATCGCTTCGTAGAAGGGCGGCCATGGCTGCACGCTCAGCCACTTCACCAGCAGGGCGGTGCCGATATTGTAGGGCAGGTTGGCGACGATCAGCGTACGCCCGCTGGCCAGCGCGGCATAATCGACCGCCATCGCATCGGCCTCGATGATGCGCAGCCGGCCGCGGTGATGGGCCGCGATCTCGCCGAGCGCGGCAAGGCAGCGCCTGTCGCGCTCGATGGCAACGACACGCCTTGCCCCTTCATGGAGCAAGGCGCGTGTCAGCCCGCCCGGCCCGGGGCCGACCTCGATCACCGTCGCATCGCCCAGATCGCCCGCCTGCCGGGCGATCCTGCCGGTCAGGTTGAGATCGAAAAGGAAGTTCTGGCCGAGCGACTTCCTGGCGCCAAGGTCGTGCGCGGCGATCACCGTGCGCAGCGGCGGCAGGCCGTCCATCGCCGTGTCGGGCCGGTCGGGCGCGCCGGTCATGCGCCCGGCCGCGAGCGGCCCGCCATCCGGTCCGCCATGGTCAGCGCCGCCATGAAGCTGTCGGGCCTGGCCGCGCCCGTGCCCGCAATGGCAAAGGCGGTGCCGTGGTCGGGCGAGGTGCGGATGAAGGGCAGGCCGAGCGTGACATTGACCCCTTCGTCGAAATCGAGCGCCTTGGCCGGGATCAGGGCCTGATCGTGATACATGCAAAGCGCGACGTCGTAGCCCGCGCGCGCGGCGGCATGGAACATGGTATCGGCCGGCAGCGGCCCGGTCGCCGCGATGCCTTGCCCGCGCAGCCGCGCAACGGCGGGCGCGACGATTTCGGCGTCCTCGCTGCCCAGCGCACCGCCTTCGCCCGCATGCGGATTGAGCCCGGCAACGGCCAGTCGCGGGCTGGCGATGCCGAAACGCGTCTTCAGGTCGCGATCTGCGATCCGCCCGGTCTCGACGATCAGTTCCTTGGTGAGCGTGCCCGGCACGGCCGCAAGCGGTATGTGGATCGTCACCGGGATGGTCTTCAGATGCGGCCCGGCGATCATCATGACCGGGCGCATCGCGGCGTCGGTATGGCGGGCCGCGAGAGCGGCGAGGTACTCGGTGTGGCCGGGGTGATCGAAGCCCGCCTCGTAGAGCGGTTTCTTGGCGATCGGCGCGGTGACGACCGCGCGGGCCTTGCCGGCGAGGGTCAGCGTGACCGCACGGTCGATCGCCTCGATCACACCGGCGGCATTGCCCGGCTCGACCCGGCCGGGCGATTCGCCGAGCGGCGCGTCGAGCGGAACCACGGGCAGATGGTCGGCGAAGACCGCGGGCGCCTGGTCCGGCTCGCAGGCGGCGAGCGGCACGTCAAGCCCGAGCCGGGCGATCCGCATGGCCAGCTGCTCGGGATCGCCAAGCACGAAGAAGACGGGCAATCGGCGCCGGCGCCGCGCCGTCCAGGCCATGGCGATGATGTCGGGCCCGATGCCCGCCGGCTCGCCGCAACTGACCGCCACGGGCGCGGCGCGCTCGCCCGCGATCGCCTCTTGGGGAGCCGTATCGGCGGGGCTTTCGACGCGGTCCGTCAGCGCCGCTGGATCCGTGCGTTCTTGCGCAGCTCGGCCAGGAAATCCTCGCCGCTCTGATCGCTTTCAAGCTCTTCGGTCGAAAACTGCAGCTTGGCGACGCGGTCGTCGCTGACCTGGCGGGCACGGCACACCACCAGGAACTCGACGCCGCGTTCGGTCTCCTTGACGCGCGTGGTCTGTCCGGTCTGCAGCCCCTTGACGTCGTCTTCCCAGGCCGCCGGCAGTTCGAGGGCGAGCACCCGCCCCAGGTCGCGGACCGTCACGTCGCGCAATTGCTGTGCCAGGCCGATGGTGCCGTCGCAGCCGGTCACCATGCTGCGCATGTTGTTGGCCTCCTGCCGGCGTCCCGCCAATTGCCGCGAGCGCTGGTCCTGCGGCACCAGGAAGATCACCTGCTGCAGCAAATATTCGGTCGAGGTCGGCTTGTCGCCGCCGCGCTCGAGCATCTTGGCAACCACGTCCTGCTCGCTCAGGGCGCGGCTGCCCTGGTTGCGGGCGCGCCACATCAGCGTCTGGTCCCAGCCGATCTGCAGGCGGATGAATTCGCGGAAATGCTTGGCGGTCACGCCCGACTGGTTCAGGATCTGCCTGAGCTGGCTGGTGGACATGCCGTTGTTGGAGGCGAAATTGCCGAACGCCGAATCGACCATGCGGTCGGGCACGCGGATGCCGGCGCGGTCGATCGCATCGCGCTTGATGGCCTCCTCGATCAGTTCGTCGGTCGCCTTGGCGTTCAGATTGCCGGACTGGCGCTGCAGCCGCAGGAAGGCGGCGCGTCGTGCCACGTCATAGCTGGTCACCACCTCGTCATTGACGATCGCGCGGATCTCCGAAGCCTGGGCTGCGCTGACAAGGGCGCCCGCGTTGGGCAGGCCCGATACCGCGACCGGCGCCGCCGCGATGCCCGCTGCGAGCACGAGTGTGGCCAGCGCCCTGGACCATGAAGGAAAGCTCGTTGTCGTCATCATCGTGCCTCGGAAATTGTCCTGTTCTCAATGGCTGTCGCCAATTCCGTGGCGACAGCGCCCTCGGTCTGGTTGGCCGTCGTTTCCGGCGAAACGATGACACATCCTGTCCGCTCAGAAATCAAGCGTCCGGGGCGTGCCGCCCAGATCGCCCAGCGTGCGTGCGGTCAACTTGAAGCCGATCGAGCGATTGATGGCGTTGGTCTCGTCGCGGTCCTCGCTATAGGCGACCAGAAAGGAGAAGCACTCGTCGTCATAGGCAAGGCCGATCGCCTGTTCGTCGAAACGCGAATTGGTCAGATCGTAGTTCGCAGCGCCAAGAACGCTCCAGTATTCGGCGAACCTTAGCTGCGCTTTCGCGGAGACTTCCTTGCGGTCGCTGGCGAACCCATAGGTCGGCTGCGCCTTGATGACGGCGTAGTTCGCCGCAAGGCGCACCGCCTCGGTCGAAAAGGAGATGTCGGCTTCGGCGCGCCTGAGAGCGAGATCGGTCTCGTCAAAGCGCGCGCCAACGCCCGCGGCAAAGCCGTTCTCGTGGCGCACGCCGAAGCTGCCGACATAGTCCGACCGATCGGTCTCCAGCCCCGATTCGGCGCCGGTATTGGTCGTATCGGCCCGTGCATAGGGGTTCTGGCCGCCAAGGTGGATCGACTGGCCGAAAATGCCGGTCGCGCTGAACCCGCCCGCGAACTCGCCCGAATAACGCAGCCCGATATTGGCGCGATGGCCGCCCTCGATCCGGTCGTAACCGGAGAACTTGTCGCGCTCGAACAGGCTGGCCGCGTCGAACACGAGGCTCTGGGCGTCCTCGTTGGGCAGAACGCCGTTGCCGGGCGCATCGGGGCGCAGGAACACCTGCGCCACCGGTTCGATCACATGGGTCGAGCCCGGTGCGGTGACGAGCAGCGGCCAGCGCGCCTCCACGCCGGCGGTCGCCATGCCCCGCCAATAGGTGCCGTCGGCAGCGAGCGCGGCGCCGGCATCCTCCATCGTCTCGGACAATGCGCCCATTGCGCTCGCGTTCAGGCCGAACGCCTCGCCGCGCGCGTGCAGGATCGGCGTGACCGCCAGTCCGCCCGGCGCGACCAGCGTGCGCCGCCATTCGCTTTCGGCCGTCATGCGCCAGTTCTGCCCGTCAATGCCGAAGGTGGCGTAATTGTCGTCGGTCGCCAGGCCCGGCATGGCGCGCATGTCGGTCGCATCGCGCCAGATGGCGCGCGTGTTGACATCGAAGCTCAGTTCGCCGCCGGCCACCGGCTGGGAGACGATGTAGCCGTAATCGACACTGGGCAGCACGACGGGCTGGCTGTCGTCGCGCCCGGCCGGGTCGGGCACGTTCTCCTGGACGGTGAAGGACATGGCGCGCGCGTCGAAGAAATTGCGGCCCGAAAGTCCGGTCAGATAGATCTCGTTGGTGACGACCTCGTCGTCGTAACCCTCGATCGCATAGGTGCGTGCGAAATTCTTGTCGCTCTGCAGCAGCCCGTTCCAGCCCCACTGCCAGCGCGGATTGATGTCGAACTGCCCGCTTGTTGCGACCATGCCGCGATTGCGCGCCATGCGGTCGACGGTGCCCGGATCGAAGGCGCCGGGGTCGAACTGGTGGATGCCGGCGATCTTCAGGTTGAACCGGCCATTGTCCAGCCGCTTGCGGAACTCGGCCTGGCCCATGAAGCCCTGCCGGGTGTAGCCCGTGCCGGTCAGCGTGAGGTCCGAACTGGGCGAGGTGACCAGGAAATAGGGCACCGAAACGCCGAAGCCGAGCGGATCGGCGAAGCTGAATTCGGGCGCCAGAAAGCCGCTCTTGCGCCGCACTGTCGGGTCGGCCGTGGTGAACACCGGCACGCGCGCGATCGGCACGCCGAAGAACTCGAAACTGGCGTTTTCGAACCGGACGGTCTTTTCCTCGCCGTTCCAGATGATTCGCTGCGCCTTGATCTGCCAGATCGGCGGCTTGTCCGGACGCTCGGCGCAGGGCTCGCAGGCGGTGTACAGCCCGTTGTTGAAGATCGTCACCGTGCCGCTGCGCCGTTCGGCGCTCTCGGCGGCGAATCGGGTGTTGTCGGTCGTCACCACGCGCAGCGCATTGATGAAGCCGTCGCGAAAATCGTCGGTGATGTCGATTTCCTCGGCGAACAGCCGCGTGCCGCCCGGCTGCAGGATCTCCACACGGCCGACGGCGACCAGCCGGCCGGTGGGCTCGATGTAGCTGACCCGGTCGGCGGCCAGCAGCGAGCCGTCATAGTCGATCCGCACATCGCCGACCGCCGAGATGATTCGGCGGTCGTTGTCGTAGATGAGCTCGTCCGCCTGCAACAGCAGCTGCGCGTCAGGGTTCGGCGCGCCCAGTTCGGCCAGCGCTTCGGGCGTTTGCGCGGCCGCGGGCGCGGCCAGCAGGGCGAATGCGCACACGCCGGCGGTCAGCGTCGCCGCAAGGAGCCGGGACAGACCGGTGCAGCTCGCCGCATTGCGCGGCTGCGCCGAATTTCCCCCAAGGTCACGCACTATCCGTCCTCGCGGTGCAGGAGATACGCCGTACCGAACAACATGCCGCAAAGCACCGGCAGCCACGCGGCGAGCGGCGGAGGAATGATCCCCGCGCTGCCGAACGACTTGGCCAGCGCCGTCAGGACATAAAGCACGAAGCCTGCGGCGATGCCACCCACAATCATGGGGGTGGACTGGCCCGACCGGACAAAGCGCAGCGACACGGTTGCAGCGACCAGCGTCATCGCGACCAGCAGCGCGGGCAGGGCCACAAGTGAATGAAATTGCATTCGAAACGGATGCGCGGGCACGCCGAACGATCGTGCCGCCTCGATCTGGGCGGGCAGGGCGTAGACCGGCACCATCTCGGCCGGCACCAGCGCCTCGCGGATCACCGCCTCGTTGAGGGCGGTGGCGATGACGATCGTGTCGCGCCAGATCGGCCGCTGGTCGGCGAGGCTGGTGGTGACGTCCTCGAGCACCCATTGACCGTCGTCGAGCCGGGCGCTCTCGGCATCGTGCCGTGCAATGATCGAACCGCCCGCCGAAATCTCGAGGAACACCGCCTCACGCAGCAGGACCTCATCATTGGTGACGCGTTGCGCGCCGATCAGCACCGTGCCGCCATCGACCCGGTTCTGGCGCAGCCAGGGTTCCTCGTCGGGCAGGGCGCGGCTGGCCGGCGACCCGCTCCAGCTGCCCTCGATCGCCTCGGCGGCGGAAAACCCGCTTGCGGCGAGCGGGCTGAGAACGGCGACCGACACGATGCCGATGGCAATGGCCGCCCCCCATGTCGGCGCCAGGAACTGCCACGCCGACATGCCCGCCGAGCGCGCGACGACCAGCTCGAATCGGCGGTTGAGCGCGATCAGCGTGGCGATGGTGGCAAACAGCATCACGAATGGCAGCGCCCCCAGGACATAGAACGGCGCGCGGATGGCCGAGATCATGAGCCCCAGCCCGACCGTGTATTCGGACAGGTTGCCGGCCCGGTTGGTCATTTCGGTGAAATCGATCAGCACGGCGAGGGCGGCGATCGCGACCGCAAAGACGGCCATCATGCCGACGAGGCGCCTGAAAATGTACCATTGAAGCGTGTGGCCGGCGAACATTTGACAGACCCTAGGCCGTGCTGCGATTGCGCATTGCGCGCAGCCGCGCCGCGCGCATCGTTTCGCGCCAGCGCGCAAGTCTCGACATCGCCGCGTCCGGCAGCCCGACGGTGCGGCCGGTCAGGAACATGAACGCGCCCAGCGCCAGCCCGGCGATCGGAATCGCATAGAGCAGCCAGAACAGCGAACCGTCGCCCTTGACCTGATTGTAGGCGAAATAGCCCGCCCAGCGATAGCCGAGCGCGCCGGCAAAGCCCAGGAACATGGCCGTGTTGGCGCCCGAGCGGTGCGAGCGCGGCTGGCCGGCCATGACCAGCGCGATCGCCGCAAACAGCGCCGGATACAGCCATTCGGTGAAACGGCGGTGGAGTTCGCCGCGGATCTGGCCGGGGTTCCTCTGCACATGGCGGTCGTTCGGGTCCGGATCGAGCAGGTAGGGCGTGCTGCGCTCATGCAGCATGTATTGCTCGGTGTCGGTGGCGCTTTCGAACTGCGACAGGCCGATCGCATAGGACTGAAAGCGGATGATCGAGATCGTGCCCGAAACCGGGTCCTTGCGATGGATCTGCCCGTCATTGAGCAGCACCACGGGTTCGCCGTTGTGCTCGTCGGCAACGCCCTGGCGCGCGTAGTAGATCAGGTGCTGGTTGTCCTCGCGCCGGTCGGCGATCATGATGCCGCCCAGCGTGCCGTTGGGCCGGCGCTCGTCGATATAGATCACCAGTCCGCGCTCGATGCGCGTGAAGCGCCCCTCGGTGATCAGCGAGGACAGAAGGTCGGTGCGGAAGTCGATGATGATGTCGCGGGCGGCGCGATTGCCGGCCGGTTCGGCCACGTGGTTGTTGAGGGCGATCACCGCGCCGAAGACAAGTGCCAGGATCAGCAGCGGCCGCGCCACCGTCAGGCGGCTGATGCCGACGCCCGCGACGATCGGCATCTCGCTGTCCGAGTTCATCGCATTGAGCACGCTCATCGCGCCGATCAGCAGGCCGAAGGGCAGGGTCAGCGTGATGAATTGCGGCGTCAGGAGCGCCATCATGGTCAGGAACGCGCCGATCGCGCCGCCGCTGCCGGTGGCGAAATCGATTCGCGTCACCGCCTGGCTGACCCAGACCACCGCCAGGATCGCCGCAAAGGCACCGATGGAAGACACTGCAACCCGACGGAAAATGTAGCGTTCAATGGTCGTCAATGGTCTTTCCCGTGGCGCCGAGCGGCCGCCGCGAGCCGCGCGCCGGCAGTCGGTCGAATTGTCGGCCGCCCGGTAAGATGCTGTCAATGATGTCCGCGCGCGGCTAACGTGCCCCCAACGAACGCGGTTAACGGACCATTGCAGCGCTTGCGCGGCCTTGCTATCGCCGCTTGGAACACCAAAATCAACCGCTTAGCCAGATACCAACAAGGTGGTGCGAGCCCATGTCCATTTTGCCGACCGTTTCATTTGCCAAGCCCACGGCCATCAAGAAGGGCGCCGTCGTGATCGTGTCGCCCCAGGACGCCGAGCTGTCGGGGCTTGCAGGTGATGTCGACGGCGACGGCGTGCTCGACCGCGCGGCCAGGATCGCAGAGTTCAAGGGCAAGAAGAAGGCGCTGCTCGACGTGCTGGCACCTTCGGGCAGCCCGGCGAGCCGGATCCTGGCGATCGGCGCCGGCAAGGTCGACGAGCTGACCCGGAGCGATTGGCAGGCGCTCGGCGGCGCCGCCCGCAAGGCGCTTGCAAAGGAGAGTTTCGTCACCGTCATTGGCGGCGAGGCCATGGATGCCGATGCCGCGACGGCCTTCGGACAGGGCTGGATGCTGCGCGCCTACGACTTCGACAAGTACAAGACCGTCAAGTCCGGCGACAATGACGACAATGGCAAGGCCGACCCCAAGAAGGCGCAGAAGGTGACGATCCAGATCGCCGGAGCGGCCGAGGCCAAGAAGGGCTGGGAGGGCGCCGAGGCGGTGGCGCGCGGCGTCATGCTGGCGCGCGATCTGGTCAACGAGCCGGCCAACCTGCTCGGACCGGTCGAGTTCGCGGGCCGGACCGAGGCGCTCGGGGCGCTCGGCGTCGAGGTCGACACGCTCGACGAAAAGCAGATGAAGAAGCTCGGCATGGGCGCCTTTCTTGGCGTCGCGCAGGGCTCGGCGCGGCCGCCGCGCATCGTGATCATGAAATGGAACGGCGCCGGCGCAAGGCACAAGCCGGTCGCCTTCATCGGCAAGGGCGTGGTCTTCGATACCGGCGGCATCTCCATCAAGCCCTCCGGCGGGATGGAGGACATGAAGGGCGACATGGGCGGGGCGGCGGCCGTCACCGGCCTGATGCATGCGCTCGCCGGCCGCAAGGCGAAGGTCAATGCCATCGGCATTGTCGGCCTGGTCGAGAACATGCCCGACGGCAACGCCCAGCGCCCCGGCGACATCGTCACGTCCATGTCCGGTCAGACGATCGAGGTGATCAACACCGACGCCGAGGGCCGGCTGATCCTGGCCGACATGCTGACCTACTGCAAGAAGACCTACGAGCCCAGGTCGATGATCAATCTGGCCACCCTGACCGGCGCGATCATCGTCGCGCTGGGCCAGGAGCATGCGGGCCTTTTCACCAATGACGACGCCATCGCCGAAGCGCTGTCGAAGGCCGGCATGGCGACCGGCGAGAAGGTCTGGCGCATGCCGCTGGGTCCCGAATACGACAAGATGATCGATTCCAAGTTCGCCGACATGAAGAATGTCGGCGGGCGCAATGCCGGCTCGATCACCGCCGCGCAGTTCCTCAAGCGCTTCGTCGGCGACACGCCCTGGGCGCATCTGGACGTCGCCGGTACCGCCATGGCCTCGCCCGCCAACGACGTCAACGCCTCCTGGGGGTCCGGCTTCGGCGTACGGCTGCTCGATGAGTGGGTGCGCGCCGTGCACGAAAGCCCGCAAGCGGGACGATGACGGAGGCCACCTTCTACCACCTGACCGAGACCGCGCTCGAGGCGGCGCTGCCCGCGCTCGTCGAGAAGTCGCTCGCCCGCAACTGGCGCGCCGTCATCCAGGTGCCCGATGCCGCCGCCTGCGCGGCGATCGACCAGCACTTGTGGACCTTCCGCGCGCAATCCTTCCTGCCCCATGGCCGCGACGGCGACGAGCCGGCCGGCGATCATCCGGTGTTCGTCACCGCCGGCACGGCAAATCCCAATGGAGGGCATATCCGCTTCATGCTCGGTGGCGCCCAGGCGCCCGACGACCTGTCCGGCCATGCGCGCATCGCGGTCATGTTCGACGGACGCGACGACGAGGCGGTCGACGCCGCGCGGGCGCAATGGCGCGCCTTTCGCGCCGCCGGCCATGACCTGGCCTACTGGAAGCAGACGCCAGAGGGCCGCTGGGAACGGGCCGCGTGAGGGTGCCATGATACGGCGCGTGATCACACGGATCGGCCTTGCGCTGCTCCTGTTCGGCGCCGCCGGCGCGCTTGCCTATCCGGTCTGGTTCGGCACCTATTACAACATCGATCTGGGCACTTATCGCGTGTATGACCGTCAGGACGGCTTTCAGGCGATCACCGACATCGCGCTGTCGCCCGCAGCCGCCCCGCTCGACGTCGTGTTGACCGGTCGGAGCGACGGCCCGCCGCCGGCCGATGATGCGGTGACGACCATCACGCTGGTGATCAACGATGCGGACGGCACGCTTGCCGCCGAGGTGATCGACCTCGTCCCGCGCCCGGACGATCTTGATCCGGACCCGGCCGCCGGCGCCCGCCTTTACGCCGAACTGCCGCCGGTCGCGCCGGTCGGCACGGGCGGCCATGACTTCATCTTCGGCGAGGGCGGCCGCAGCGAGATTCCCCTCGCCTTTGTCGACATGACGCTCACCGCTGCCGTCGCCGAGCCCGCGCCGCGCATCGCGCCGGCCTCCTATGCGCTCATGGGCGTGGGCCTGCTTCTGATCGTCGCCTCGCGCCGTCGCGGCCGCAGGCCAAGGGCCCCGGCGGGCGCCAGCGGCCGTAGCGATGACGGGCGCGTCGAGACGTCCAATATCGGACGGCGCGTGCCGCTCGACCGGGCGCCGGACAAGCCCAAGCGGCGCTGGGGCCGGGGCGGGGGCGATTAGCCCGCCTCGGTGGCCGCTTCCTCATATTCGGCCGACAGCGCCAGCCATCGTTCCTCCCAGGCGGCGCGCTTGTGCTCGGCCGCCGCGCGCTTGCGCGACAGTTCCGCCACCTTGTCGCCATTGCCCGCCACGTCCGGCTTGAGAAACTCGGCATCGATCGCCTGAATCATCTTGTCGGCTTTTTCCACCAACCCTTCGAGTTCGCTGATCTTTTTGCGCATGGGCGCAAGTTCGGCGCGCCGTGCCGCCGCCTGCCGCCGCCTGTCGCGTCCGCTGGCGGTCTGCGTTTCGGTGGATTCGGATCTGGGCGCGGCCCTGAGCACCTGCGCGCGATAGTCGTCCATGTCGCCCTCGAACGGCGCCACCGTACCGTCCGCCACCAGCCACAGCCGGTCGGCGGAGGTCTCGATCAGGTGCCGGTCGTGGCTGATCAGGATCACCGCGCCCGAATAGGCGTTCAGCGCCTCGGTCAGCGCGGCCCGGCTGTCGATATCCAGATGATTGGTCGGCTCGTCCAGGATCAGAAGATGCGGCGCGTCATGGGTGGCAAGCGCCAGGGTCAACCGGGCGCGCTCGCCGCCCGACAGTTCGGCCGCCGGCGTGTCCATCTTCTCGGTCGAAAGCCCGGCGGCGGCGACGCGGGCGCGCACCCTGGCCTCCGCACCATGCGGATCGAGCGCCCGAAAATGACCGTAGGCACTGGCCTTCGGGTCGAGATCGTCGAGCTGATGCTGGGCGAACATGGCGACCTTGAGCTTGTCGGCGCGCACGATGCGCCCCTCCTGCGCGTCGAGCCGGCCGGCGAGCAGCTTGGCGAAGGTCGACTTGCCGTTGCCGTTGGCGCCCAGCAGCGCGATGCGGTCGTCATGGTCGATCCTCAGATCGAGCCGGCGCAGCACCGGCCGGTCCGGATCGTAGCCGACCGAGACCTTCTCGAGCGCGATGATCGGCGAGGCGGCCTCCCGCTCGGGCGAGGCGAAGGCGATCGGCGCGACCGCCGCGTCGACGACAAGCTGCGTCTCGCCCATCTTCTCGAGCGCCTTGAGCCGGCTTTGCGCCTGCCGCGCCTTGGACGCCTTGTAGCGGAACCGGTCGACGAAGGCCTGCATGTGCTTGCGCCGCGCCGCCTGTTTCTCGGCCATCTTGGCCGACAGGGCCGCCTTTTCGGCCCGCGTGCGCGCGAACCGGTCGTAATTGCCGCGATACACGCTCAGCTTGCGATGTTCCAGATGCAGGATCGATGTCGCGCAGCTGTTCAAGAGGTCGCGGTCATGGCTGATGATGATCACGGTGTGCGGATAGCGCTGGATGTAGGTCTCCAGCCACAGCGTACCCTCGAGATCGAGATAGTTTGTCGGCTCGTCGAGCAGCAGCAGGTCGGGCGCCGAAAACAGCACCGCCGCGAGCGCGACGCGCATGCGCCAGCCGCCCGAGAAGGACGCGCACGGACGCCGCTGCGCCTGGGCGTCGAAGCCCAGCCCCGACAGGATCGATGCCGCCCGCGCTTCGGCCGAATGGGCATCGATATCGGCGAGCCGGGTGTGGATCTCGGCGATGGCGTCCGGGTCGGTCTCGGCCTCGGCGCGCGCCAGAAGCGCGGTGCGTTCGGTATCGGCGGCGAGCACGGTGTCGATGAGCGAATCCTGCGTGCCCGGCGCCTCCTGCGCCACCTGGCCGATGCGCGCGCGCGCCGGCACGCTGACCGCCCCGCTTTCGGGCGCGGCCTCGCCGGTCAACAGGCGGAACAGCGTCGTCTTGCCGGTGCCGTTGCGGCCGACGAAGCCGCATTTGGACCCGGCGGGCAGTGTGGCCGATGCGTCCTCGAACAGGGCGCGCCCGGCGATGCGATAGGTCAGATTTGAGATCTGCAGCATGGCCTTCCTGTGCCCGAACGGGCCGGGCTTCGCAAGCGACCCGCCGGCGCGAGGGGCAGCGCATTGGCCGCGCCGAACGCCCTTGGCACGGCCGGCCCCCGCCGCTATAGGGCGGCCAGCCAATCGCGAGCATCGTTCACATCACAGTCGAAGGGACCCCGTCCATGGCCATCGAGCGCACCTTTTCCATGATCAAGCCCGACGCGACCGCGCGCAACCTGACCGGGGCGATCACCGGTATCCTCGAGGAGAACGGGCTCAGGGTCATCGCCTCCAAGCGCGTCTGGATGAGCCGCAAGCAGGCCGAGGGGTTCTACGCCGTGCACAGTGAGCGGCCCTTCTTCGACGAGTTGTGCACGTTCATGTCGTCCGGCCCGACGGTGGTGCAGGTGCTCGAGGGCGAAAACGCCATCGCCAGGAACCGCGAGGTGATGGGCGCGACCAACCCCGCCGAGGCCGCCGAGGGCACGATCCGCAAGCTCTACGCGAACTCGATCGGCGAGAACTCGGTGCACGGTTCGGACGCGCCCGACACGGCGGCCGAGGAAATCGCCTACTGGTTCTCGGAAATCGAGATCGTCGGCTGAACCGCGCCGGCCATCATTTTTTCATGATCGGGGGCCGGGCATTGCGCCCGGCCTTTGCCGTCATGGCGCCAGCATCAGCGATGACAGCGCCGCCCGGGCATTGTCGGGCAGGGCGGCGGGCCTGCGCGTATGCGTGTCGATCAGCACGATCGCGCTGTCCGCCATGGCCACGCAGCGCCCGTCAAGGAACAGTGCCTGGCTGAGCCCGACCGATGTGCGGCCAAGCCGCGACACGCCGCTCGCCACCCTGACCTCGCCTGGATAGTTCATCTCCCCGGCGAACCGGATGGTGATCTCGGCAATCACGAATTGGCAACCAGATGGCGGCATGCCCCGTTCGGGGTCGTACAGAAAGGCGACGCGGCCGCTTTCGAACAGCGTGGCGAACACCGCGTTGTTGACGTGACCTTGCTGGTCGGTGTCACCGAAGCGCAGCTTCTCGGTGATGACATGCGGGAATTGCTCGATTTGGCGCGGTTCTTGCATTGAAAGGCGTGGAATCGGTCGGGTGCGACGTAAGGTCGGCTGATGGCGCGGTTAACGGCACTCTAAGAAGGCTGTCGCATGATGGCACATCGGGCATGTCAGAGGCGAGGACTGGGTGAACCAAAAGGCACTTGAACACAAGCCGGCAATCGTGCCCGGCATGGCCTATCCCGATTATACGCGCGGCGAGCGCATCGCCGATGGCGTCATCCACGTGCTCGCCATCATTGCCAGCCTGGTCGCCTTCTCGATCCTGTTCGTCTTCGCCATCACGCGGCTTTCGGTTCCGATGAGCATCGCGCTCATAGTCTACGGCATTTCGGTGATGGCGCTTTTCTGCTTTTCGGCGGCCTATCACATGACGCCCTGGCCGGGGGCGCGGCCGCTTCTGCGGCGGCTGGATCAGGCGGCGATCTTCGTCAAGATCGGCGGGTCCTACACACCGATTGTCCTGCTCATCGACACGCTGTTCGGCTATGTGATCCTGACCATGGTGTGGGTTGCCGCGCTCGTCGGGGCGGGCGGCAAGATCGTGTTCGGGCGGCTGTTCGAGGGCTATTCGGTGCCGCTCTATCTGGGCCTTGGCTGGGCCAGCCTGCTGCTGCTGTGGCCGATGTTCGCCACCGTGCCCTTCATCGATGCCTGGCTGGTGATCGCCGGCGGGGTGGCCTATTCGGTCGGCGTCATTTTCCATCAGTGGGACGGGCTGAAGTACCAGAATGCGGTCTGGCACGGCTTCGTCTTCATCGCCTCGGCCTGCCATTTCGCCGCCATCACCCACGCCGCCTTCGTGCTCGGCCGGGCCTGACCATGCCCGATCGCCGACCCGTTCAGGCGCTCGCCGAAATCGGGCTGCGTTCGCCTGGCGGCGGGTGGTCGACCGCATAGGCCTCGAACTCGGATCGTACCATGGCCGGACGGAACAGATGGCCCTGCATGAGGGTGCAGCCATAGGCGGTCAGCAGGGCGCGCTGCTCTTCGGTCTCCACCCGTTCGGCGATCGCGCGCATGTCCAGCGTCTGCGCCACCGCCAGGATGGTGCGCACCAGCGCCCGATCGCTGGAGGAGGCCTCCATGTCGGTGATGAACGAGCCGTCGATCTTCAACTCGTCGAAGGTCAGGTTCTTCAGATAGGCCAGCGAGGAGAAGCCGGTGCCGAAATCGTCGATGGAGAACTGCACGCCCAGTGCGCGCAGGACGCCCATATTGTGGCGAACGAGCGCCTTGTCCTGGGCCAGCACGTGCTCGGTGATCTCAAGGACAAGCCGGCCGGCGATGTCGGCATTCGCGCGCACGACATCGCACAATTGCGCAAAGGCCAGTTCCTGTGTCAGCGAGTGCGGCGTGATGTTCAGGGAAAAGGTCAGCCGGCCGAGCACGGCGTGGCCCTTCCAGTCGCGCAGGCACGCCATTGCCCGGCACACCGCACCTTGCGTGAACAGCGTCATGGAGGGCGAGTTCTCGATCATCGGGAAGAACTCCGACGGCCGCACGAAGCCGTGATCGGGGTGCGTCCAGCGCATCAGCGCCTCGCAGCCATGCACGGCGCCGTGCCGGTCGACCTGCGGCTGCAGGTGGAAATCGAGCGTCCCGTCATCCATCGCCGCCAGCATGTCGCGCAATAGCGCATAGTCGCGCCCGCCGCGCCGCCCCGTATCGGGATCGAAGAAGACATGGGTGTTGCGGCCCCGCCGCTTGGCCGCGTGCATCGCCGCGTTGCCGCGGCGCAGGATCTCCTGGGGATCGCCCTCGCTGCCGTCGAAGGCGACCACGCCCATCGAGCCGGTGGCGAGATGGTCGACCTTGTCGATCTGCACCGACTGGCGCAGCGCGCCCTGCAGCTTGGCGACGATCGCTTCGAGCCGTTCGCGCACCGCCGGCCATTCCGCGCCCAGATCCTCGCACACGATGACGAACTCGTCGCCATCGACGCGCGCGACCAGGTCGATGACCCAGGTGATCGCGGTCATCCGCTTGCCGGCCTCGACCAGCATCTGGTCGCCGATGCCGTGGCCATGGGTGTCATTGAGCTGCTTGAAGTGGTCGAGGTCGATGCAGATCAGACCGGCCCAGGTGCCCTCGCGCCGATGCCGCTCCATGCTCTTTGCGAGCGCGTTGATCAGGTGGCGGCGATTGGCGAGCCCGGTCAGCGGGTCGAACAGGGCAAGCTGCCTGATTTCCAGCTCATTGGCCTTGCGCTCGGAGATGTCGCTGCAATAGCCGCTCCATACGATCGAGCCGTCCGCGCGCTCGGGCGTCGCGCACAGCGACAGCCACCGTTCGCTGCCATCGGCCCGAAGGATGCGGAACTCGGCGCCCCAATCGGTGAGCGTTTCGGCCGACACGGCCAGCGACCGCATGTAACGGTCGCGGTCATCGGGATGGATCGGAACGGCCGCGCCCAGCAACGCGCCGAGATCGTCCGCCCGCCGATAGCCCAGCAGCGCATGAAAGCCCGGACTTGCGAACACAAGCGCATAGCGCCCATCGGCGTGGCGGGCGAGCTGAAACAGGCCGCCGGGGACCTGGTTGACCAGCTTGGCGAACTGCCGTTCATTCTCCTGGCCGCGCACGATGGCGGTGATGTCGCGCACCGATCCTTCGTAGTGGGACGGCTTGCCGGTGAGCGGATCGAGCACCAGGCGCGCATCCTCGGTGACCCAGATGCATTCGCCGGTCCGGTATCGCCGAACCATCGAAACGAAGTCGCGCACCTGTCCGGCGTCGGCCAGCGCCCGCATGAACTGGGCCCGACGGTCCGCGTCGACATACCATTCATTGGCGATGTCGCTGACGACGGCGCGCAGCTCGGCGAGCGTTTCGTAGCCATTGAGCTCGACCAGCGCCCTGTTGGCATGGATCAGCTTGCCGTCGAGCGAGGTCCAGTAGATCCCCTCGCGCAGGAAATCCAGCGTGTCCAGGGCCGACATCGCCGATAGGGGCGGCTGCGTCCCGGCAAGGCGATTGCCGCATCGGATCGATATTGCGCGACCAGCCAAGGCTCCTCCCCCGCAGACTGTGCAGCCCATGACGTCACGGGCATCGCAGAAGGGCCGGTTGTCGCGGCCCGACAGTCGGCGATTTTCCCTTTCCTGACTGAATGCGCGATTGGCTGGATTTTCGCTGAAAAGTTGTATCGAGGCGGCACGCCTGCCGGTCAGTTGGCACCATTGAGCATGAAGATCAGCACGATGGAATAGACCAGGATCCCGCCGGCGATCAGGAAGATCTGATAGTTGCTGGCCACGGTCGCCTTGGTTTGCTCGGCGACCCTGTCGAGCAGTTCGGGCCATGTGTAGGAGACGAAATCGCCCTGCGTCATGATCGATACCAGGCGTCCCTCATCGTCAAGGACCGGCAGGCGGCGAAAGCGCTCGTTGGACATGATGCGCAGCCAGTCGCGCAGGTCGTCGGTCTGTCGGGCGACGCGCACCTCGGCGGTCATGATGTCCGAAAGGGCGGTCTTTTCGGGATCCATCTTCTTGTTGACCAGCCGCTTCATCACGTCGCGCTCGGTGACCATGCCCACGACCTTGTTCTGACCGTCGACCACGACGACCGAGCCGTAATCCTTTTCGGACATGGCTGCCACGGCTTCGGCGACGCTGGTGTCGGGCGGAAAGGCCATCGGTTTGGCCTTTGCGGCGTATTCCGGCCGGTCCATGATGCGCATGGGCGTGTTCCTCCTCGTTTTCGGTGCATTACCCGCAGCAAGGAGCTAGCGCGATTTTTCGCGGCGAAAAGCCCGCCTGGTCACACGCGTCCGGTTTCGGTCCAGCGCTCGGCGGCACGGGCATCGGCGGCGCGCGATTCGACCCATTCGCCGACCGAACCGTCGGCAAGGTGCTCGCGCTTCCAGAACGGGGCCCTGCTCTTGAGATAGTCCATCAGGAAATTGGCCGCCTCGAAGGCCGCGCGCCGATGGGCGGCGGCGGCGATAACGAGCACGATCGCCTCGCCGGGCTCGATCCTGCCATGTCTGTGGATGACCCGGAGCGCGGCGAGCGGCCAGCGCTCGGTGGCTTGAGCGGCGATGCGGCCGATTTCGGCCTCGGCCATGCCCGGATAGTGCTCGATCTCGAGCGCGGCCAGCCGGCCGTCTTCGTCGCGGCACAGTCCGGTGAACGCGACCACCGCGCCGATATCGGGGCGTCCTGCCGCCAGGTCCTGCTGTTCGGCGCCCGTATCGAACGGCGCCGCCTGAACGCGCACCAACGGCGATGGCACCGCTGCATTCATCGTCAGCCGCCCGTCATCGGCGGAAACAGGGCGATTTCGCGCGCTTCGCCGATCGGCTCGTCGGGCGCGAGGTGTTGCCGGTCGGCGGCGATCCTGATCGCCTGGGCGTCGTCGAGTGCGGCCCTGTAGCCCTCGCCGCGGCTGCGCAGGAAGGCGATGACGTCGGCGCCGGTGCGCGCGGTCTGGGGCAATTCGAGCCATTCCTCGGCGAAGCCGATCCGTTCACGCACCCAGGCGAAATAGACGAACTTGACCGGTTGTCCCATCGTGCATTCCTTACGAGCTTTGGCTATCGGTCACGTGCTGCAGGCCGGACCGGTAGTAGTCCCAGCCGGTGTAAAGCGTAATGATCGCCGAAATCCACAGCAGGACGATGCCGGTTTCCGAGACATAGGGCACGACCTTGTCGCCGGCCGGCCCTGCCAGCAGGAAGCCCACGGCGACGAGCTGGATCGTCGTCTTCCACTTGGCGAGCTGGCTCACCGGCACCGACACGCGCACCGCCGCCAGGTATTCGCGCAGCCCCGACACCAGGATCTCCCGGCACAGGATCACGATTGCCGCCCACAGCGACCAGCCCGCAATGGTGCCCTCGGCGGCAAGCAGCAACAGCGCCACCGAGACCAGCAGTTTGTCGGCGATCGGATCGAGCATCTTGCCGATGGCCGAGGCCTGCTGCCATTTGCGGGCCAGATAGCCATCCAGATAGTCGGTCAGCGAGGCGATCACGAAGATCGCCAGCGCCGACCAGCGCGCCAGATCGCTCGCCGCCAGCCGGCCCTCGATGAAAAAGCAAAGCACCATGAGCGGCACGGCGGCGATGCGCCCATAGGTCAGCAGGTTGGGCAGCGCGTAGGTGTGGGCTTTGTCGTTGGCTGGCATCGCCGCTCCTGACTTGTTGCAGTGCAAATCTGCACCCTCGGCCGGGCAGGTCAAGCGCCGCGCCCCGACCTTCTCTCGCCACGCCATGATAGCGGAATTACGCCTGGTCGTGAAAATGGGCATAGATCTGCCGTGCCATGGCATCGGAAATGCCGTCCACTCTCGCAATGTCCTCGAGCGAGGCGCGCGCGACGGCCTTGGCGGTGCCGAAATGGTGCAAAAGCGCGCGCTTGCGCGAGGGGCCGATGCCGGCGATCTCGTCGAGCGGGTTCCTGACCATGTCCTTCTTGCGGCGCGCGCGATGGGCGCCGATGGCAAAGCGATGCGCCTCGTCGCGCAGGCGCTGGACGAAATACAGCACAGGATCGCGTGGCGGCAGCGAGAAGTCCTTGCGCCCGGCCATGAAGAACCGCTCGCGGCCGGCGTCGCGATCAGCGCCCTTGGCGACGCCGATGACCGCCAGCTCCTCGGCCACGCCCATATCGGCGAGGATCTCGCGCACCGCATTGAGCTGGCCCAGCCCGCCATCGATCAGCAGCACGTCCGGCCAGGCGGGCATGACGTCGGCATCGCCGTCCTCGCCGTTTTCGTCGCGTTCGGGCCCGTGCTCCTTGATCAGCCGGGCAAAGCGCCGCTCGAGCACCTCGCGCATCATGCCGAAATCGTCGCCCGGCGTGGTCTCTGTCGAGCGGATGTTGAACTTGCGGTACTGGTTCCTGGCAAAGCCCTGCGCGCCGGCGACGATCATCGCGCCGACCGCGTTGGTCCCCATGATGTGCGAGTTGTCGTAGACCTCGATGCGGCGTGGCGGCGCCTTGAGCCCGAAGGTCTCGGCCATCGCCGAAAGCAGCCTGGCCTGCGAGGAGGTTTCCGCCAGCCGCCGGCCATGGGCCTCCTTCGCATTGGCCAGCGCGTGCGTGACCAGATCGCGCTTTTCGCCGCGGCGCGGCACGGTGATCGTCACCTTGCGCGCCGCGCGCAGGTTCAGCGCCTCGGCCAGAAGCTCGGCCTCGGGCACGCCATGCGACAGCAGGATCAGCCGCGGGCAGGGCTTGTCGTCGTAGAACTGCGACAGGAACGCGCCCAGCACCTCCTCGGGCGCCATATTGGCATCGGCCTTGGGGAAATAGGCGCGATTGCCCCAGTTCTGCCCGGTCCGGAAGAAGAAGACCTGCACGCAGGTCAGCCCGCCCTCCTGATGCACCGCGAAGACGTCGGCCTCCTCGATACCCTGCGGGTTGATGCCCTGATGGCTCTGGATCGCCGTCAGCGCGGCGATGCGGTCGCGGTAGAGCGCGGCGCGCTCGAAGTCGAGATCGTCGGCGGCCTGCTGCATCGCCGTCGCCATCTGCGCCTGCACGGCGCGGCTCCGGCCCGACAGGAACGCCTTGGCCTCGCCGACCAGCGCGCCATAGTCCTCGATCGAGATCTCTCCGGTGCACGGCGCCGAACAGCGCTTGATCTGGTAAAGAAGGCACGGCCGCGTGCGGCTGTCATAGACGCTGTCGGTGCAGGTGCGCAGGAGAAAGGCACGCTGCAGCGCGTTGATCGTCCGCCCCACGGCGCCGGCCGAGGCGAACGGGCCGAAATAGTCGCCCGCCTTGTTGCGCGCGCCGCGATGCTTGAAAAGGCCAGGCGCGGCGTGATCGCCGGTCAGCACGATATAGGGAAAGGACTTGTCGTCGCGCAGCAGCACGTTGAAGCGCGGCCGCAGCCGCTTGATCAGATTGGCTTCGAGCAGCAGCGCCTCGGTCTCCGACCGGGTCGTGACGAACTCCATCGAGGCGGTCTGCGCGATCATGCGCGCAATGCGGTTGGTGTGCCCGCCAAGGCGCGCATAGCTGGTCACCCGGTTCTTGAGCGACTTGGCCTTGCCGACATAGAGCACCTCGCCGGAGACGCCGAACATGCGGTAGACGCCGGGCCGGTTGGGCAGACGCTTTGCGATGGCGGTGATCAGCTCCGGGCCGGTCAGCTCCCGTTCGGCCTTGATCTCCTGTTCCCAGATCAGATCGCGCGCCAGGTCGCGCCCGACCGTTTCGGGTGCTGCGCCGTCGGGTGCGGCGGCCGGCAAGTCCGCTTCGCGCGTCTGGTCCATGATCCCTATGTGGTGCAGATCGATGGGCGCCATCAAGTCCCGCCGCGAACGGGGCTATTCGGCGCCCGTGGCGTCCGGTGTCCGCCAGGCCAGGTGCTGACCGCCATCGAGCGCGATCATCTGGCCGGTGACCGAACGCGCCTTCCAAAGATAACGGATCGTCGCGCCGAACTCGGCAAGGTTCGGCCCGTGTCCGAGCGGCACCGCCTCGGCCTGGGCGCGAAAGGCGGCGTCCGACTGGCGCGGGTTCTTCAAGGTCGGTCCCGGTCCGATGGCGTTGACCCGGATGCGCGGCGCGAGCGCCTGCGCCATGGTGCGCGTCGCCGTCCACAGCGCCGATTTCGACAGCGTGTAGGAGAAAAAGCGCGGCGTCAGCTTCCATACGCGCTGGTCGATCATGTTGACGATCAGCCCGTGCGCCCCCTCGGGCAGGGCATCGGCCATCGCCTCGCCCAGCAGCACCGGCGCGCGCAGGTGAAGGTCGAAATGGGCGTCCCACGCGCCCTCGTCGATCGCCCCCACCGCGTCGTCGAGAAAGATCGAGGCGTTGTTGACGAGGATGTCGACCGGCCGGCCCAGTGCATCGCTTGCCTGTCGGACGAGGTCGCGCGCCCGGATCGCGTCGGTCAGATCGGCTTGCACCGCGACCGCCCGGCCGCCGCTGGCCGTCAGCGCTTCGGCCAGGGCCTGTGCCTTGTCGATTGACCTGTTGGCATGGATCGCCACGTCGAATCGATGTCGCGCCAGATCGGTTGCGATGGCTTGCCCGATGCGTTTCGCGCCGCCCGTCACCAGAACGGCGGGCCTTTCGTTATCCTGCTGGTCGTCGTCCACGCAGAGCTCCGTCGTCGGTCAGAAGACCATGACGATATAGGCGCCGTAGGCGACGAGCATAGCCGCGCCCAGCGCCTTGCCGGTGGTCAGCTTTCCAAAGCAGATCACCGCCAGCAGCAGCGAGGTGACGAGCATCACCCAGTTGTCGCGCACGATGATGTCGGACGAGATGGGCACCGCGATCACCATGCCGGTAATGCCCATGATGGCGGCGAGGTTGAAGATGTTCGAACCGATGATGTTGCCCAGTGCCACATCGGCTTCCCTGCGCATGGCGGCGGCCAGCGACGTGGCGAGTTCGGGCAGCGAGGTGCCGATGGCGACGATGGTCAGCCCGATCGCCGCTTCTGAGACGCCGAACGAGGCGGCGATGCCCGAGGCGCCCGAAACGGTCAGATGCGCGGCGATCGGCAGCCCGATGATTCCGCCGGCGAGAAAGAGCGCGATGCGCGCGGCCGAATGCGGCGCTTCGCCGATCTCTTCGTGATAGTCGACCGGCACATCGTCATCGGCCGCCTCGATCGCCGCCCGCGCCCTGAGGACCTGGGCGGCAATGAAGACGAGCAGTCCGCCGAACAGTGCCCCCGCCTCCAGTCGCGACAGCAGCCCGTCGCTGATCAGCCAAATGAAGGCGACCGTGAACACCATCATCACCGCGACATTGCGCGACAGCCCGCGCTGGTTGGCATGGATCGGCGAGAACAGGGCCGGCAGACCCATCACCAGCAGCACATTGGCGATGTTGGAGCCGACCACATTGCCGGTGGCGATGTCGGGCACGCCCGTCAGCGCCGATTGCAGCGCGACGAACAGCTCGGGCGCCGAGGTCCCGAAGGCGACGATGGTCAACCCGATGATCAGGGCCGGAATGCCCAGATTCTCGGCCAGCCCGACCGCGCCCTTGACGAGATAGTCACCGGCAAAGACCAGAAGGACCAGTCCGGCAACGAGCATGGCGATGTCAAAGAGCATGAAGGAGGACTTTTGAACGAAGCAGGTGCGCGAACCGGCTATATAGCCATTTGCGGGCCGGCGCAAAACGCGATGCCGATCGAAACGGCTCGCCCACGGCGCGTTCCGCGCGCGGCACGACAGCGCACCGGACCGTTAACCGCGCGTCAACCCTGCGCGTCATCGCACGCTTAACCATGCCCGGAAACCATTGTGTTCCAGCCTGGCACAACGCCACATTTGAGTCATCGAAACTCCCAATTCGGGCAACCGATTTGCCGCAATTGCGTTGCACAAACGGCCCAGGTGCTTGGGGGCACGAACCGCACCGGCGTGCGCAGTTCACCGTCGGCCACGCGAACGAGAATGGAGAGACGTTCATGAGAAGACTAGCGATCATCTGTGCCGCTTCGGCTGCCGTGATGACGGGCGTTGCGCCCGCCATGGCGGCCGATGCCGTGCAGCCATTGCCGCAAACGCCGACCGCACCGCCGGTTACGGACTTTGCGCCCGTCAGCGACTGGTCGGGCTTCTATGTCGGCGCCTTCGGCGGCTACAATTTCGGCGAATTCGACACTACGGCAGGCGATATCGACGCCGACGGCTGGTCTGGCGGCGGCTTCGCCGGCATCAACCTGCAGAACGGCGCCTTCGTCTACGGCCTTGAGGGCGACGTCGGTATCTCCGAAGGCGACGGCACGCTCGTCGGCCCGCCGAGTGTGACGGCCGATCAGGGCCTGTTCGGCTCGCTGCGCGCCCGGATCGGCTACGACTTCAATCCCTTCATGCTCTATGGCACGGCGGGCGTTGCGGCCACCAATGTCGAAGTGACCGACGGTACGACGACCGACGAGAACACGCATCTGGGCTGGACCGCCGGCGTTGGCGCCGATGCCATGCTGACCCAGAACGTGTTCGGCCGGCTCGAATATCGCTACACCGACTATCAGAGCAAGGACTTCGCGCTGACCAGTCCGACGCCGGGCACGGTCTCCTCGGGCTTCACCGAGCAGTCGATCCGCGCGGGCATCGGCTTCAAGTTCTGATCGACCCCGATCCGCTCCTCGAAGCCGCGCTGGCCAGGCCCGCGCGGCTTTTTCATGCGCGCGGCCCGAGCGCCTCATAGCCCGGCACGGTCTCCGCGAACCGGTCGATGAACCGCCGCAGGCGCGGTCGCCCGCGCCGCCAGTTCAGCGCCTCAAAGCGCAGATCGGCATAGGCAAGCGCGGCCGCCAGCGCGAAATGGCCGCCATGCGGCCGGCCCCGCAGCGCCGGCGCTTCCGCCTCCAGCCAGTCGAGCGCGCGCACCGCCTTGCGCATCTGATAGTCGAGCCACGGCGTGTGGACCTTTTCGGCCGGCCGCATGCGGCGCTCATAGACACTGGCGACCAGTGCGTCGCACAGCCCGTCGGCGGCTGCCTCGAGCCGTTCGGCCGTCCGGCGCCTTTCGCCGTTGCGCGGATACAGCTTGCCACCGCTCATCCGGTCGAGTTCGGCCATGATCGGCCGGCTGTCGAACACGGCGGTTCCATCGTCGAGCACCAGTGTGGGGATCTTGCCGAGCGGATTGGCCCGGGTCAGCGCATCGGGTTCCTCTGAGGTGGCGACGACCTCCTCGTCCAGAGCGATACCAAGGTGATGGGCGGCCATGCGCACCTTGGCGCTATAGGGCGAAGCGGGCGCGTGAAGAAGCCTGGGCACGTGGCAAGCCCGGCCGGTCAGCGCAACAGCCGGCAATCGGCGTTGTAGACGTTCCAGCGGTCGAAACCGGCCACGCAGAATTCGACCTTCGAGCCGATCGAGGCAAATCCCGCGCCGCCCTCGATCAGGTACCAGATCGCGCGATGCTCGCCGGTCGTCAGCATGGCCGTGGCGGCGCAATAGCGGCGCGGCACCGGCGCAAGGTCCGTACCGGGGGCGATCAGCCGCGTCTGGCGGATGCCGATGATGTCGGCAATACCGAGTTCCGGCCGATGCAGCATGTTGATCGCCTGATGCCGGAAATCGTCGACGATATTGGCCAGCATCTTCCGGTCGGTGCAAAGCGGCGCGAAGACGCCCCCGTGCCCGTCCTGGCGATAGTCTGCCGCCCCGGTGGGCAGGGAGAACAGCGCCATGCAAAGGGCGAGGAGCGTAAGGATGGATCGTGCGCGCATGGCGGCCCCCGTTCGACCTCGCCGTTCTATCAAGGTCCGCCCGTCGTGCACAAGCCGCCCCGGCACGCCGCCCGCCCTATCTTTCTCCCTGTTGCCGTTCGGCCTCGATCAGCATGCGCAGCGCGCGCGGATAGAGCCGGTGCTCCTGGGCAAGCACGCGCGCGGCGAGCGTTTCGGGCGTGTCGCCTTTGCCGACATCGATGGCGGCCTGCGCGATGACCGGCCCCTCGTCCATGCCGGCGGTGACGTGATGGACGGAACAGCCATGGCGCGCATCGCCGGCGGCGAGCGCCCGGGCGTGGGTGTCGAGCCCGCGATGGCGGGGCAGCAGCGAGGGATGGATGTTGATGATCCGGCCGCGCCAGCGGTCGACGAAACCGGCGCTCAGAAGCCGCATGAAGCCGGCAAGGCACACGATCTCGGCGCCCCAGCCGACGAGCTGCGCCTCGATCGCCGCTTCATGCGCCGCCTTGCCGGCGAAATCGGTGCGGGGCAGGGCGGCCGCGGCGAGCCCGCGCGCGCGTGCCGCGTCCAGGCCGGGCGCATCGGCCCTGTCGGAGAGCACGCCGACGATCCGCGCCGGAAAGTCGGCCGCCGCGCAGGCGTCCGCCAGCGCGATCATGTTCGACCCGCGTCCCGAGATCAGCACGGCGACATCGCGCTTTCGCACCGTTTCGCTCACAGCGCCAACTCGCCGCGATAGACGACCTCGCGCGCACCGGGCACGAGCTGGCCGATCGCCGAAACGGTCTCGCCCGCCGCGCGCAGGGCGTCACCGACCGCCGCTGCCTCCTCGCGCGCCGCGATCACCGCCATGCCCGTGCCGCAGTTGAACGTGCGCAGCATCTCGTTGCCGGCGATGGATCCGGTCGCCGCCAGCCAGCCGAACACCGCCGGCACCTGCACCGCGTCGAGATCGATCTCGGCCGACAGCCCCTCGGGCAGGACGCGCGGCAGGTTCTCGGTCAGCCCGCCGCCGGTGATGTGCGCCAGCGCCTTGATCGCGCCTGTCGCGCGAGCCGCTTCGAGCACCGGCCGCACATAGATCCGCGTCGGGGTGAGAAGGGCTTCGCCGAGCGTGGTCTCCGGCGCGAACGGCGCGGGCGCGTCACGGCCCAGCCCGGACGCGTCCACGATGCGGCGCACCAGCGAATAGCCGTTGGAATGGATGCCCGAGGAGGCAAGTGCGAGGACGATATCGCCCGCCCTCAGATCGTTGCGCGGCAGAAGCGTGCCGCGCTCGGCCGCGCCGACCGCAAAGCCGGCCAGGTCGTAGTCCTGGCCCGCATAGAGCCCCGGCATCTCGGCCGTCTCGCCGCCGATCAGCGCGCAGCCGGCCATGCGGCAGCCCTCGGCGATGCCGGCGACGATGGCCTTGCCCTGATCGACGTCGAGCCGGCCGGTTGCCAGATAATCGAGGAAGAACAGCGGCTCGGCGCCCTGCACGACGAGATCGTTGACGCACATGGCGACCAGGTCGATGCCGATCGAAGCATGCCGGCCGGTCTCGATGGCGATCTTGACCTTGGTGCCGACCCCGTCACTGGCCGCCACCAGCACCGGATCGGAAAAACCGGCCGCCTTGAGGTCGAACACCCCGCCAAAGCCGCCGATCGCCGCCTCGGCGCCCGGCCGGGCGGTGGCCCGCACCATCGGTTTGATGGCCTCGACCAGCGCGTTGCCCGCATCGATGTCGACGCCGGCGCCCGCATAGGTAAGTCCGCCGGCCGGCTTCGGCCCGCTGCTTGTGTCATCGGCCATGATCTTGCCCTTGCCCGTTCATGTGCTGCGCAGATAGCTGCCGCCGCGCTGCGGTGCAAAGCGGGCCGGCGGTGGACCACAGCTTTGTCGCCTTTTCGCGCTGGTCCGTTCTCTTGGAACGGGGTAAGGGCAAAGCCATATAGCGATGATGGCCGTGACCCAGACCACCAAAGACCTCCTGCTGACGGTGCCCAACGCGATCACGCTGGCGCGCGTTGCCGCTGTTCCGGTGCTCGGCTGGCTCATGGTCGAGGAAAACTGGGTGCCCGCCTTCTGGCTGTTCCTGATCGCCGGGCTGTCCGACGCCGTCGACGGCATCATCGCGCGCTTCTTCGGCCAGAGTTCGAGGCTCGGGCAGTGGCTGGATCCGCTCGCCGACAAGGCATTGCTCGTCACCGCCTTCGTGGCGCTGGCGATCGTCGGCCTGGTCCCCGCCTGGCTGGTCATCCTTGCGGTCGGGCGTGACGTTCTGATCGTCTCGGGCGTCCTGGTCACCTGCTCGCGCCGCGATGTGGTTCCCATCCGGCCGCTGCTGGTCTCCAAGGTCACCACGGCCGCCCAGATCGCGCTGATCGCGGTCGCGCTGGGCGGGCCGGCCTTCGACATCGACGTGTCGGCTGCCAGCACGGCTCTCGTTTGGGCGACGGCCGCCTTGACGGTCGCTTCGCTGGCCTCCTATGCGCTGGTCTGGTTTCGCCACATGACACGCGGAGGCGCAGGTCATGGTTGAACAGATTACCGTCAAGACGCTGCGCCGCCAGGCCATTTTCTGGCTGGGCGCGCTCGCGCTGTTCATCGTATTCCTGTACATATTCCGCTCCATCCTGCTGCCGTTCCTGGCAGGCTTCGCGCTTGCCTATTTCCTCGACCCTATCGCCGACTTCCTCGAACGGCGCGGCTCTTCGCGGCTCGTCGCGACCATTCTGATCCTTGTGGCGTTCATCCTCGTCTTCGCGCTGGCGCTGGTGTCGATCGTGCCGACCCTTGTCGGCCAGTTCGCCGAGTTCATCGACCGCTTTCCCGAATATCTGGCGCGGCTGCGCGAGCTTGCCGCCACCATGTCGGTCAATCTCGACTGGCTCGACCGCTATATCGACCTCGAATCGGGGGAACTGCCCGGTGGCCTTGAGGATCTGATCGCCCAGGGCACGGGCTTCGTGACCGGCCTGGCACAGGGCATATGGTCGTCGGGCATGGCGCTGATCAACATTGCCGGGCTGTTCGTGATCACGCCCGTGGTGGCCTTCTACATGCTGCTCGACTGGGACCGCATGATCGCCCGCATCGATGCCTGCGTGCCGCGCGATCACGTCGAGACCGTGCGCGAGATCGGCGCCGACATGAACCGCGCCGTTGCCGGCTTCGTGCGCGGGCAGGGCACGGTGTGCCTGATCCTGGGCCTGTTCTATGCCCTGGCGCTGACCGTCGCCGGGCTCAATTTCGGCCTGCTGATCGGCCTGTTTGCGGGTCTGATCAGCTTCATTCCCTATGTCGGCTCGCTGGTCGGCCTGATTCTCTCGGTGGGCGTCGCGCTGGTCCAGTTCTGGCCCGACTGGATCATGATCGCCATCATCGCCGCCATCTTTTTCGTCGGCCAGACCATCGAGGGCAATTTCCTGCAGCCCAAGCTGGTCGGCGACAGTGTCGGCCTGCATCCGGTCTGGCTGATGTTTGCCCTGTTCGCCTTCGGCTCGCTGTTCGGCTTCACCGGCATGCTAATCGCGGTGCCCGCCGCGGCGGCGGTCGGCGTTCTGGTGCGCTTTGCCGTGGCCCGCTATCTTGACTCCGACCTCTATGTCGGCTCGTCCGCCGACGATGCCGAAAAGTGATGCCCATGCGTGATGCCCATGAGCACTGACCGGCAGATGCTGCTCGATCTGGGCGCGCGGCCCTCGCTGGCGCGTGACGATCTCATCGCAACCGCCTCGAACAAGGCGGCGATCGGACTGATCGACAGCTGGCCGAACTGGCCCGCGCCGGTTGCCTTCGTCTTTGGTCCGGCCGGCAGCGGCAAGTCGCACATCGCCGCCGTGTGGACCGCCATGGCCGGCGCCCATCGCCTCGCCGACCCTTGCGCGCCGTCGCCGCGCGACATCGCCATTGCCCAGACCGGCCAGCCCGTGCTGTGCGACGGTCTCGTGCCGGCAGATCTTGACGAGACGGCGCTGTTTCACCTCATCAACGCGGTGCGCGGCGCCGGCGGCTCCATGCTGGCGCTGGCCACCGCGGCGAGCGCCCCGGCGCAATGGGCCGTGCGCACGCCCGATCTCGCCTCCCGTCTGCGCGCGGCGACCCAGGTCGAGTTGAAGCTCCCCGACGACATGCTGCTTCGTGCGGTTGCCGCCAAGCTGTTTGCCGACCGGCAGATCGCCATCGATCCGGCCGTGATCGAGTATATCGTCGCCCGCCTTGAACGTTCGCTGGCCGCGGTGATCGAGGCGGTCGACCGGCTTGACCGTGCAGCCCTTGCACGCAAAAGTCGCATCACGCGGCCGCTTGCCGCGCAGGTGCTGGGTGCCGCCGAGCCCGGCCAGGGGGCGCTTGATTCTTGAGCCGCGCTTTGCAACCTGCCAAAAACGTCATGCAATGGTGGTAGAACAACCGTATGAGGCGGCCGGACCACCCGAAAGGCAGGCGCATGGAAACGACCGACATACAGGACATCGCCAATTACGAAAACGAGGGTGAGGTGCACGGCGCGCCCACCTCTCCGGTCGAACTGATCGCCCGTGACGATCCTTCCCGCTTCGTCAATCGCGAGTTTTCCTGGCTGCAGTTCAACTGGCGCGTGCTCGAGGAGGCGCGCAACCCGAATCAGCCGCTGCTGGAAAGGCTGCGCTTTCTTTCGATCTCGGCGGCCAATCTGGACGAGTTCTTCATGGTCCGGGTCGCCGGCCTTGCCGGCCAGGTCCGCGAGGGCGTGACCGAGCGCTCCATCGACGGGCTGACGCCGCAGGCCCAGCTCGACATGGTGCTCGAGGAAATCCACCAGCTCCAGACCGAGCAGCAGGTCGTGCTTTCCGAACTGCGCGAGGAACTCGCCGAAGCGGGCATCGAGATCGTGCGCGCCGAGATGCTGTCGGCCGACGATCGCGACTGGCTGGAGAACCAGTTCCTGCAGACGATCTTTCCGGTGCTCACGCCGCTGTCCATCGACCCGGCCCATCCGTTTCCGTTCATTCCCAATCTGGGTTTTTCGATCGCGCTGCAACTGGTCAACCGCACGACCCGGAAGCTGATGAACGCGCTGTTGCGCCTGCCGCCGGCGCTCGACCGCTTCGTCCGCCTGCCCACCGAGGAGCCGGGCTACCGGTTCATCTCGCTCGAGGACATTGTCGGGCTCTTCATCGCCCGGCTCTATCCTGGCTACGAGATCAAGGGGCAGGGGACCTTCCGGGTCATCCGCGACAGCGATCTGGAGGTCGAGGAAGAGGCCGAGGATCTGGTGCGCTTCTTCGAAAGCGCGCTCAAGCGTCGCCGCCGGGGCCAGGTCATCCGCATCGAGTTCGACCACGAAATGCCGCGAACCTTGCGCGAGTTCGTCGCCCACGAACTCGGCGTGCCCGATGCGCGGGTCTCCGTCCAGCCCGGTATCCTGGCGCTCAACACGGTCTCCGAGATCGTCAAGGTCCCGCGCACCGACCTGCTCTATGCGCCGCACACCGCGCGCTTTCCCGAACGCATCCGCGAGCACAACGGCGATTGCCTGGCGGCGATCGGCCAGAAGGACATCATCGTCCACCACCCCTATGAGAGCTTCGACGTCGTCGTCCAGTTCCTCGCCCAGGCCGCCGCCGACCCCGACGTGATCGCCATCAAGCAGACCCTGTACCGCACCTCGAACGACAGCCCGATCGTGCGCGCGCTGATGGACGCGGCCGAATCGGGCAAGTCGGTCACGGCGCTGGTCGAGCTCAAGGCGCGCTTCGACGAGGAGGCCAACATCCGGTGGGCGCGCGATCTCGAGCGCGCCGGCGTGCAGGTCGTCTTCGGCTTCGTGGAACTGAAGACCCATGCCAAGATGTCGCTGGTCGTGCGTCGCGAGGAGAACGGGCTGCGCTCCTACGTCCATCTGGGCACGGGCAATTATCACCCGATCACCGCCAAGATCTACACGGACCTGTCCTATTTCACCGTCGATCCCGAGATCGCCCGCGATGTCGCCCAGGTGTTCAATTTCATCACCTCCTATGCCGATCCGCCCGACGACATGAAGCTCGCCGTCTCGCCCATGCACATGCGCGACCGCCTGCTGGCCCTTGTGCACGAGGAGATTGATCACGCGCGCGCCGGCCGTCCGGCGGCGATCTGGATGAAGATGAACTCGCTCGTTGACGGCCATGTCATCGACGCGCTTTACGAGGCGAGCCAGGCGGGCGTGGAGATCGATCTGGTTGTGCGCGGCATCTGCTGCCTGCGGCCGCAGGTCGAGGGGCTTTCCGAGAACATCCGCGTCAAGTCGATCGTCGGTCGCTTCCTCGAACACTCGCGCATCTACTGCTTCGGCAACGGGCATGGCCTGCCTTCGGAGGAGGCGTTCGTCTATATCGGCTCGGCCGACCTGATGCCGCGCAATCTGGACCGGCGCGTGGAAACGCTGGTGCCGCTGGAGAACGAGACCGTCCACGAACAGGTGCTCAACCAGATCATGCTGGCGAACCTGCTCGACAACACGCAGAGTTTCGAACTGCTCGACAACGGCCGCTCGCGCCGCATGGAGCCCGAGCCCGACGAAGAGGAATTCGATGCCCAGACCTACTTCATGACCAATCCGAGCCTTTCGGGCCGTGGAAAATCGCTTCGCGAGTCCGCGCCGCGATTGATCGCGCACCGAAAACGCGTACAGCAGATCAGGTGAGCTTGACGGCGGCCGGCCGCGCCCGACTTAAACGGGGGCATTGGGCGCCAGACAGGACATGACGGTGTGATCGAGACCGAGGACGCGCAAGGGCGACTGAAGAACCGGGCCCCGGTCGCCGTGGTCGACATCGGCTCGAATTCGGTGCGCATCGTCATCTACGAGGGCATGGTGCGTGCCCCGGCCGTGCTGTTCAACGAAAAGGTCTCCTGCGGTCTGGGCCGCGGCATCGCCCGGACCGGCCGCATGGACGATGCCGCCGTCGAGCGCGCCATTGCCGCGCTGACACGCTATCGCGCGCTCGCCGATCAGGCGCGCGTCACGCGCATGCACGTGCTGGCGACCGCGGCCGCGCGCGAGGCCGACAACGGTCCCGAATTCGTCGCGCGGGCCCAGCAGATCCTGCGCGCCGAGATCCGCATCCTCACCGGTGCGGAGGAGGCGCGCTATTCGGCCTTCGGCGTGTTGTCGGCCTTCCGGGCGCCCGACGGCATCGCCGGCGATCTGGGCGGAGGCAGCCTCGAACTGGTCAATGTCGGCCCCGACGGGATCGGCGAGGGCGCCACCTTGCCGCTCGGCGGCATCCGCCTTCAGGAGGCGGCCGGTGGCGACATGCGCCGCGCCGAGAAGATCGCCCGCCAGCTCGTCGGCGACCAGTCGCTCGTCGCCGAAGGGCGCGGCCGGACGTTTTATGCCATTGGCGGGACGTGGCGGGCCATTGCCAAGCTGCACATGGAAGACACCGGCTATCCGCTGCGCGTCACCCATGGCTACGAGATCGCCGCCGACGAGGCGCTCGGCTTTCTCCGGCAGCTTGCCCAGGGCAACCTGTCCAAGCTCGCCGGCCTGCAACTCGTCTCCTCCTCGCGCCAGGCGCTGGTGCCCTATGGTGCGGCCGTGCTGGCCGAGGTGATCCGCAAGATGAAGCCGCGCACGATCGCCTTTTCGGCGCTGGGAGTTCGCGAGGGTTTTCTGTTCTCCGAGCTCGACGAGGAGACGCGCCGCCGCGATGCGCTGATCGAGGCGGCCGACGAACTGGCCGTGCTCCGCGCGCGCTCGCCGCGCCATGCCCGCGAGTTGGCGCGCTGGACCGCCGACAGCTTTGCCGCCTTCGGCATCGACGAGACCGAGGACGAGGCGCGCTATCGTGATGCGGCCTGCCGGCTTGCCGATATCGGCTGGCGCGCCCATCCCGACTACCGCTCGACGCAATCGCTTGCGATCATTGCCTATTCGAGCTTCATCCAGATCAGCCATCAGGGCCGCGCCTACATCGCGCTGGCCAACTATTTCCGCTATGAGGGGCTGAAGAACGAGAGCCTGGCACCGGAAATCCGGCGACTGACGGACGATCGCATCTGGATGCGCGCCAAATATCTGGGCGCCTTTCTGCGCGTGGCCTATCTGTTCACCGCCGCCATGCCCGGCGTGATCGGCGAGCTGAGCTGGCGCCGCACGCCCGAGGGGGTTTTGCAGCTGGTCGTGCCCGCCCAGCGCGCCGCCCTTGCCGGCGAGCGGCCCGAGGGGCGGCTGGCGCAACTGAGCAAGGTGACCGGCGTGCGCACCGAGCTCGTCATCGAGCCGGCGGCGATAGCTCCACGGCCGATATCCGTCGCTCGCTGAAACCGAGCGCGATCTCGCCGTCCAGCAGCCGCAGCGCCTGATCGCCGAACAATTCGCGCCGCCAGCCGCGCATGGCCGGCACGTCGGCCTTGTCGCCATGAATGGCGATCTGTTCGAGCTGGTCCGATGTCGCCAGGATGCGCTGGGCGACATTGTGTCGTTCGGCCGTCAGCTTGAGCAGCACCTTGAGCAGGTCGCTCGCCGCGCCCGTTCCTTCCGGCGAATCGGGCGGTCGCGGCACCTTCGGCAGCTCCGATCGCGCAAGCGCGTCGACCTCGGCGGTGATCGAAAGGATCGCCGCGGCCGCCGGCGAGCGCTCGATGCCCTTGTGGATCGTGCGCAGCCGCGACAGCGCCCTTGCATCCTTCGGACGCTGCTGGGCGACCTCGTAGATCGCATCGTCCTTCAGGATGCGCGAGCGCGGCACGTTGCGCGCCCGCGCCTCGCGTTCGCGCCAGGCGGCGAGCCGCTGCAGCACGGCCAGCTCCGCCGGCTTGCGCACCCGCAGCTTGAGCCGCTGCCAGGCATCCTCGGGCGGCAGGTCGTAGGTCTCGGGCGCCGTCAGCACCGCCATTTCCTCGGCCACCCAGTGGCTGCGCCGCTGTTCGTCGAGCATGCGCCTGAGTTCGAGATAGACCGCGCGCAGATGGGTGACGTCGGCGAGCGCATAGGCGAGCTGTCTTTCGCTCAGCGGCCGCAGCTTCCAGTCGGTGAAGCGCGAGGTCTTGTCGATATGGGCGCCGGTGATGCGCTTGACGAGTTGGTCATAGGCGATGGCGTCGCCGAAACCGCAGACCATGGCCGCCACCTGCGTGTCGAAGATCGGATGCGGAATTCGCCCGTCGAGGTGATAGAAGATCTCCACGTCCTGGCGGGCGGCATGAAAGACCTTGGTGACGGTCTCGTCCGCCGTCAGCGCGAACAGCGGCGCCAGGTCGATGCCCTCGGCGAGCGGGTCGACCAGCACCGCCTCGTCGGGCGATGCGATCTGCACCAGGCACAGATCGGGCCAGAACGTCGTCTCGCGCACGAATTCGGTGTCGATCGTCACCCAGTCGTGAGCCGCAAGGCGCTCGCAGGCCGCCGCGAGCGCATCGGTTCGGGTGATCGGGGAAGGCACGGCTTCCGGCTTGTCAGTCATCGGCCTCGTCCTTAGCCGACCGGCCCGGGCTTGTCGAACCGTTTTCGGCGTCGCCATTGCCGTTGCCGCGGGCCATGCGCCCGAAGACCGGCGATGTGCGCAGCAGCCAGGCGAAGGGGCCGCGCGCGCCGCTGGGCACGGCCGGCCGCATGCGCATGCGCCAGATCGTGGCGGCGATCAGCGCGACATGCATCACGCTGGTATAGGTGAACAGCGCCCCGGGGCCGTACAGTTCGACAAAGGCCGACGAGACGGCCGGTCCGATCGAGGCGCCCAGCGCAAAGAAGAACATCAGCCCGGCCGAGACCATGGCGTGCTGGCCTTCGGCCGCGTGGTCGTTGGCATGGGCCGCCGACAGCGAGTAGAGCGGCAGCGCAAAGGCGCCGAAGGCGAAGATGCCCGCATAGTTCATCAGCGCCGAGGTGCCGGCGCCAAAGGCGAGGAACAGCCCCGCCGCCACCGCGCCGGCGGTTGCGACGAGCAGCACCGTGCGCCGGTCGAACCGGTCGGACAGATAGCCGAGCGGATATTGCAGCACCGCCCCGCCGACGATCCCCGCGCTCATGAAGGCGGCGACATCGGTGATCGACAGCCCGATTTCCTCGGCATAGAGGGGGCCGATCAGGCGAAAGGCCGCATTGGTGGCCCCGATCGTCACGCAGCCGATGCAGGCCAGCGGCGACAGCCGCCATATGCCGGCCAGATCGAAGCGGAACTGCGTGGGCGGCTTGGGGTTGGACCGGTCGGCCAGCGAGACCGGCACCAGCGACAGCGTGATCATCACGGTCATCACCGCAAACAGCACGAAGCCCTCGGCGCCGAGCGCCGGCAGCAGGAACTGCGCCCCGGTCACGGCGCAGATGTCGAGGATCCGGTACATGGCCAGCACGCGGCCACGGTTTTCGTTGGCCACGCCCGAATTGATCCAGCTCTCGATCGTCGTGAAGAGGCCGGAAAAGGAAAAGCCGACGGCAAAGCGCAGGATCAGCCAGGCGACCGGATCGACGAAGATGACCAGAAACAGCGTGCCCGAGGCGGTGATGGCGGCGAGCGCGGCGAAGGTGCGGATATGGCCGACCGCGTTGAGCATGCGCGTGATGAACAGGCAGCCGGCCAGAAAGCCGGCGAAATAGGCCGTGCCGATGGCCCCGATCATCGTCGTCGAAAAGCCCTCGGCCGCCCCGCGCACGGCGATCGCCGTGCCCTGGACGCCATTGCCGGCCAGCAGGATCGCTGCGGCGATCAGGAGCGGTATGAGCGGGCGGATCTGGTGCATGGATTCGGGCCGGCGCGCGGCCGAGGGCGGTGATACACCAACCCGCCGGCACTGTCACAACAAATGCGCCGCAGCGCCTGCGCCATGCTTGACAAATCGGGACCTGCATGCGCTTTTCCGCGCGATTTCGCGCGCCGGCGCCCGCGCCGCCACGGCGCCCACACACCCATCACGGAACGACCGAGGCCCGATATGCACCGCTACCGCAGCCATGATTGTGGCGCCCTTCGCAAGTCCGAGGCAGGGCAGACGGCCCGCCTGTCCGGCTGGGTGCACCGCGTGCGCGACCATGGCGGCGTGCTGTTCATCGATCTGCGCGACCATTACGGCATCACCCAGATCGTCGCCGACCCCGACAGCGCCTGCTTCCGGCAGGCCGAGACGGTGCGCGCCGAATGGGTGATCCGTGTCGACGGCACGGTCAAGCAGCGCGACGCCGACCTGGTCAATCCCGAACTGCCGACCGGCGAGATCGAGGTCTATGCGCGCGATCTCGAAGTGCTGTCGAAGGCCGAGGAACTGCCGCTGCCGGTCTTCGGCGAGCCGGACTATCCCGAGGACATTCGCCTCAAATACCGGTTCCTGGACCTGCGCCGGGAGACGCTGCACGCCAACATCGTCACGCGCACCAGGGTCATCGCCGCCATGCGCCGCCGGATGGAGCAGGTCGGTTTCACCGAGTTCGCGACACCGATCCTGACCGCGTCCTCGCCCGAGGGCGCGCGCGACTTCCTGGTTCCCTCGCGCATCCACCAGGGCGAGTTCTACGCCCTGCCGCAGGCGCCGCAGATCTACAAGCAGCTTCTGATGGTCTCCGGATTCGACCGCTATTTCCAGATCGCGCCGTGCTTTCGCGACGAGGACCCGCGGGCCGACCGGCTGCCGGGCGAGTTCTACCAGCTCGATGTCGAGATGAGCTTCGTCGAGCAGGACGATGTGTTCGCCGCCATGGAGCCGGTCATTCGCGGCGTCTTCGAGGAGTTCGCCGGCGGCAAGCCCGTCACGCCGGAGTTCCGCCGCATCCCCCATGACGAGGCGATCGCCCGATACGGCACCGACAAGCCGGACCTGCGCAACCCGATCATCATCGAAGACGTCTCCGAGCACTTCCGTGGTTCGGGCTTCAAGGTGTTCGCACGTATCCTCGAGGACGACGCGCGCGGCGCGGTCTGGGCGATTCCGGCGCCGACCGGCGGCAGCCGCGCCTTCTGCGACCGCATGAATTCCTGGGCGCAGGGGCAGGGGCAGCCGGGCCTAGGCTACATCTTCTGGCGCGAGGAGGGCGGCCGCGTCGAAGGCGCCGGGCCGATCGCCAAGAACATCGGCCCCGAGCGCACCGAGGCAATCCGCCTGCAACTGGGCCTGAAGGCGGGCGATGCGTGTTTCTTCGCCGCCGGCGACCCGAAAAAGTTCGCCGCTTTTGCCGGCGAGGCGCGCACCCGCGCCGGCGAGGAGCTCGACCTGATCGACCGCGACCGGTTCGAACTGGCCTGGATCGTCGACTTTCCCTTCTTCGAATGGGACGAGGATGAAAAGCGCATCGATTTCGGCCACAATCCCTTCACCATGCCGCGCGGCGGCCTGGGCGCGCTGGAAACCGAGGATCCGCTGTCGATCAAGGCCTGGCAGTACGATCTTGTCTGCAACGGCTACGAGATCGCCTCGGGCGGCATCCGCAACCATCTGCCCGAGGTCATGGTCAAGGCGTTCGCCATTGCCGGACTTGACGGCGACGTCGTCCGGGAGCGCTTCGGCGGGCTCTATCGTGCCTTCCACTTCGGCGCCCCGCCCCATGGCGGCATGGCGGCGGGCATCGACCGCATCGTGATGCTTCTGGTCGGCGCGAAGAACCTGCGCGAGGTCACGTTGTTTCCGATGAACCAGCAGGCGCAGGATCTGCTGATGGGGGCGCCGGCGCCGGCCAGCCCGGCGCAACTGCGCGAACTGGGGCTGCGCATAGCGCCGCAGACGGGCAAATCGCACGCCAGGCCGGACGGCTGACATGGCCCGCTTCCGGGTCGTCGCCGGCTTCCCCGAAGCGCTGCGCCGCCCGGCCGCCGATCTCTATTACGGCGCCTTCGTCGACAAGCTCGGCCCGGTGCTCGGCCGCGACGGGCGCGGGGCGGCCTTTCTCGCCGACATCATGGACCCGCAATTCTGCCTTTGCGCGGTTTCCGACGACGAGACCCGGCTTTTCGGCATTGCCGGCTTCAAGACGGCGGCCGGCGCGCTGGCCGGCGGCGGCCTGGCCGATCTGGCCCGCCACTACGGTCGCTTCGGCGCTCTGTGGCGCGGCATTGTCCTGTCGCTGCTCGGACGCGCGACCGAACAGGGCATCTTCCTGCTCGACGGCATCGCGGTCAGGCCCGAAGCGCGCGGCAATGGCATCGGCACCGCACTGCTCGACGCCATCGAGGGCATGGCCGGCGAGCGCGGATTCACCTGCGTCCGGCTCGATGTGATCGACACCAATGGGTGCGCGCGGGCACTGTATGAGCGGCGCGGCTATGTGCCCGTTTCCCGGGAGCGGCTGGGACCGCTTGGCCGGCTGATCGGCTTTTCGGGCGCAACGCGCATGGAAAAGCCGATCGCGCCGTCTCGCTGAGGCCCCTATTGGTTGGCGGTCACGGACACGCGCAGGATGTCGATCAGCGTTTGCGGCGACGACATGGCGGCCGCAGTGAGCTGCGCCATCGGGACGGCGTTCTCCGGATCGGCCGAGATCGTCAGCGATTGCGGGTTCTCAAGGAAGGTGCCGACGGCGGCCGTCACCTCGGCGGCGAATTCGGGTGCCCTGAGCTGGGCCAGCCCGAGCGGCAGCATGCCCTTGGCCATCGCCACCACGCCGGCGCGATCGACGCCCTGCTGGGCGGCGACGAAGTCGACGATCCGATTGGTCAGCGACCGGTCGTCGAGGCTGAACGAGATGGCATTGACCTCGAGCTGCTGCATCAGCCCGAGCATGGCCATGTTCATGGCGTCCATGTTCTGCTCATCCATCTGCCGCTGCATGTCCTGCAGGGCGCCGATCAGCTCGGCCGTATAGCCGCTGAAGTCCATGCGCATGGTCAATTCGGCGGCGTCATCGACGCTGATCGTGACCGGATCGAGGGTCATGCGTCCGGTCTCCGCGTTCCAGCTTCCGGTCCCCTGCATGCTGCCGCGCAACGTCTCATAGCCCAGCGCCGCCATGGTTTGGCGTGCCTGCGCGTCGTCGAGCGTGCTCATGTCGGCGACCATTCCGGCCACCTCCATGTCGTATTGCATCGTCTCGCCGGGCGCATACGGGCTCATCGAGGCGCGCGCGCTGTCCATGGAAAAGACGGGACCGTCCTCGTCCGAGACGGTCAGCCCGTCCATCAGGAAGGATTCGTAGAGATTGCCGCGCAGAACCGGATCGGTCACCTCCGGTCCGGCGATCGTATATCCAATAATGGCGCCGCCCTCGAAGGAGACCGTGACATCGTCGTCGGCATGCTCCATCGCCGGGATGGCGATGCGGCCGACGCGATACGATCCATCCTGGGTCTCGGCGACGTCCTCGAGCACGGTGTCCTCGAAGACCAGCGCGTCGATGTCGGCGGCCGGCGCGATGGTCAGCGTCGCGATGGTGATGTCGTCGCCGCTGACGCTCACGCCTTCGGCGCTGGCCGTCAGCCCCTGTGCGTTGAGCTGGCCGACCATGCGCTCGACGATCTGCTGGCCGTCGATCTGCGCAAGGGCGGGCGAGGCGGAAAGGCCGATCGATAGGGCGAGCGAACCGGCCGTTGCGGCAAGGCGAAAGCGTGTCATGTCTGCATCCTGCTGGGCGGTGGGAAACTGTTGACTGTCAGGGATTGGTTATGCGTGCTGTGTCCGATTGCACAACCGACAAGGCCGTAACATCGTTTCACACTGTGAATCGAATCCAACTTTACCAAGGCAGATTGTCCGTTTCCCGCCTGCGCGTTATGGCTATGTTCGCGGCGATGGTGGCAAGCGGCAAAAGGGAGGTCGCGGAATTGGCGATGCTGACAAAGCTCGATGCGCATCGGACCGACGGTCCGCGCGCCGCCTGGCGTCCATGGCGGGTCCTTGGGTGCGTGGCCATGCTGGTCATGTGCGCCTTGGCGCTCGTCGTGCTGGCGCCCGGTCCGGCGCAGGCGATGAAGCTGCACGATGGTCTGAGCTATGCCGGCGGGCTCAAGCTCGACGTCTACGAGCCGACGCACGTCCGGCGCGGCCTGTTCGCCCGCAAGCGGCCCGTCGTGCTTTACGTCCATGGCGGCGGCTGGGTGAAGGGCGACCGCAAGCGCGTCTATTCGATGCCGCAATGGCTGACCTCCCGCGGCTATGTCTTCGTCGCCATCGACTACCGAAAGGTGCCGCAAACCACCATTGACGGGCAGGTGCGCGACGTCGAGCGGGCGATCGCCTGGGTCCGCCGCAACATCCGGCGCTACAATGGCGATCCCAATCGGATCGTGCTGATGGGGCATTCGGCCGGCGCGCATCTGTCCGCGCTCGCCGCCGCAACCGGCCGGGCGCAGGGCCTGCGCGGCGTCATCCCCAACGACGTGCAGGCCTATGATCTTCTCGCCTACGCCACCAAGCGCGGCTCCATCGGCTCGATGTTCGGCACCGCCTTTACCGACGAGCCCAAGAACTGGGTGCGCTGGTCCCCGGCCACCCATGCCAAGCGCAATGGCCGGTTGCCGCCGCATCTGATCCTGTATTCGCGCAGCCAGGGCGAGCGGCGCCGGGCGATCTCGATCGGTTATGCCAATCTGCTCAAGGGGCGCGGCACCGATGTGGACGTGTTCCACGGCACCGCCTATTCGCATGGCGCGATCGCCGCGCGCCTTGGCCGGCCCGGCGACAAGGCGACGGCGGCCATCGAGCGCTTTCTTGCCCGCGTGACCCGCTGACGCAATGCCGAGCCTGACCGCAAAGGAAGAGCGCCGATGCTGCAAGCCCAACCCCAGATCAGCCCGCGCCGGCGCCTTGCGGCCAGTGTCGACGGGCTTTTCGCCGCAAGAGGCGATGATTTCGTCACCAGCCCGGTCGAGACGCTGGAGTTGACCTTCGAGGGCGTGCCCGGCGACGTCCATGCCGGCATGACCCGCAATTCGGGCAGCCGCGAGCCCTGGTACACGCGCGGCACGCCGATCCGCAACGAGCGCCAGGTTTCGATCGTGGCGCGCGACGAACTGGCCGATGTCGCCGCCGAACTTGACGTTCCCATGATCGCCCCCGAATGGATCGGCGCCAACATCACCCTGGCCGGCGTGCCGATGCTGTCCATGCTGCCCGCCTCGACGCTGCTGTTCTTCGAAGGCGGGGCGACGATCAAGGTCGACTTCCAGAACGGTCCGTGCCGGCATGCCGGCGCCGCCATCGCGCGCCATCTGGGGCGCGACGGCGACACCGACCTGGCGCTGGCCTTCGTGCCGGCCGCCAAGCGCCGGCGCGGCCTGGTCGCCTGGGTCGAAAAGCCCGGCACCATCGCCATGGGCGAAAACGTCACCGTGCAGATCCCCGAACAGTGGATCTATCCGGGGTGACACGTGCGGCCGGCGCGGCGCGGCGATCCCGCCGGGCCCATCGAGCGACAGCGGTACCGTTCGTCATCGGTCCGCGCCACGGGCTCATGCGGGCAGGCCGCCGGATGACGGCCGGTGCGGCTCGGGCTCGGGCAGCGCTGACGCCCTTGTCGACCCTCATCCGGCAACCGCAAGGTCGGCATCCTCGTCCGGATCGAGCAGCCGCGTTGCCTGCCAGCGGCGCAGGACGGCATTGATGTCGTCGATGACGAAATACCGCGCCGCGTCGCGATCATAGCCCTCGTCCATCAGCGAATCGTAATCGGTATGGGCATGGCGGATATGGGCGACCGTCGCCAGCCACACGGCAACCGGCGCGTCGAGCCCGCGCATGTGCGGCCGGGCGACCAGCGCCTTGACCGCTTGCGCGTCCTCGAGCGGCATCATCGGTGCCAGCGCCGTCAGTGCCCTGGCAACCGCCGCCTGCCGCCTTGTCGCCATGATGCGCCCCTGGTCATGATTTCCGGTTGTGCCGATAGGGCAAATGATATAAACATATCTTTATGTCTGATCGTGCGGACCATGCACCGAGCTTTGCCGTCGATACGATGGTCGAGCATCTCAAGTCTGCGGCCGAGCCGAGCCGCCTGCGCATGTTGTGTCTGCTCGCGCAGGCCGAACTGACCGTCTCCGACCTGACCACGATCCTGGGCCAGTCGCAACCGCGCGTCTCGCGCCATCTCAAGCTGCTTTTGGAGGCGCGTCTGATTCGCCGCCGGCAGGAGGGGTCGTGGGCGCTGTTCCGCGTTGCGCGGACGACCCCGCAAGGGGCGCTGGTGGCCGGCATCCTCGAGCAGCTCGACCGCGACGATCCGGTCGTCGTGCGCGACCAGGAGCGCCTGTGCGATGTCAAGCGCAAGCGCCACGAGGCCGCTTCGGCCTATTTTTCGGCCAATGCCGAGAGCTGGGATTCGATCCGCTCGCTGCATGTGCCCGAAAGGCAGGTCGAGAACGCACTGCTGCGCATCGCCGGGGAGCGCACGTTCAGCGCCATGCTCGACATCGGCACCGGCACCGGCCGCATGCTCGAACTGTTCGCCCCGCGCTACCGCACGGCGGTCGGCATCGACCCCAACCGCAACATGCTCAATGTGGCGCGGGCCAATCTGGACGATGCGGGGCTCGACCGCGCCGAGGTGCGTCTGGGCGATGTCTTCAACATGCCCGTCTCGCGCAACGCTTTCGATCTTGTGGTCATTCACCAGGTGCTGCATTTTCTCGACGATCCGGCGGCCGCGGTGGCGCAGGCGGCGCGCTGCCTGGCGCCGGGCGGGCGCATGATCATCGTCGATTTCGCCCCCCACGAGATGGAGTTCCTGCGCCAGGAACACCGCCACCACCGGCTCGGCTTTGCCAGCGAATCGGTCGCGGCGTGGCTGACCGAGGCGGGGCTGGACAATGCGGCGGTCGAGAAGTTGTGCGCGCCCGAGGGCGAAAGCGACGACAAGCTGACCGTCGTGATATGGGCCGCGGACGATCCACGCTACGAGATGGCCGAAACACGAAAAACGGAGGCGGCATAATGGCCGGCAGCGTATTCACACGGACACAGCAGGTTGCCTCGTCCGCCGACTTCAGGGTGTCGTTCGAGTTCTTTCCGCCCAAGAACGAGGCAATGGAGCGCACGCTTGCCGACACCATCGAGAAGCTCGCGCCCCTCAATGCCGACTTCGTGTCGGTGACCTATGGGGCCGGCGGCTCCACGCGCGAGCCCAGCCAGCGCACCCTTGCCCATGTTCTCGAACATGGCGGCACCGATGCGGCCGCCCATATCACCTGCGTGGGCTCGCCGCGCGAGGATGTCGATGCGGTCATCCGCGAATTCGCGGCGATGGGCATCCGGCGCTTCGTCGCCCTTCGCGGCGACCCGCAAACGGGCATGGGCACGCGCTACGTGCCCCATCCGCAGGGCTATGAGACCTCGGCGCACCTGGTCGCCGGGCTGAAGGCGTTCGGCGATTTCGACGTTTCGGTCGCCGCCTATCCGGAGAAGCACCCCGAAAGCCCCGATTTCGCCACCGATATCGACATGCTCAAGCGCAAGGTCGACAATGGCGCCGACCGGGCGATCACCCAGTTCTTCTTCGACAACGACACCTATGAGCGCTATGTCGAGCGGGTGCGCAAGGCCGGCATCTACGTGCCGATCGTGCCGGGCATACTGCCCATTCACAGGTTCAAGGCGGTCGCCAACTTCGCCTCCAAGTGCTCGGCGCAGATCCCGCAATGGCTTGCCGAGCGCTTCGACGGGCTCGACGAGGACCCCAAGACCCATGCCCTGATCGCGTCCGCCATCGCCGCCGAGCAGGTGCTCGATCTGGTCGACCGCGGCGTGCGCGATTTCCATTTCTACACCATGAACCGGCCCGATCTGGTCTTTGCGATCTGCCGGCTCATCGGCGTGCGCGAGCAAACGCCGGTCGGCGCCGCCGCCTGACGCGGCCCCGCCCGCACACGGCGCACGCCCCGAACATCGTTCGGGACGTTGCCGTCGTGCCAGATCGACGTGGGCCGGACGTCAGGAAGACGGCCCGGACGCAAAATGGCCCGGACGCAAAATGGCCCGGACGCGATGTGTCGCGGCCGGGCGTGTTGCTTGTGCGGGGGATGTGATCAGAGGACGCCGAACACCAGGGCGCCCACAAAGGCAAAGGCTGCACACACGAAAACGAGGTTCAAAGATCGCGTCAGATCCATGGCTGACCTCCCTGTGTTATGAGCGTTTAGTCTATGCGATGCGCGCTCTCTGGCAACAAAAAACGTTGCTGCATCGCACCGTGGCGCCGGCAAAATGTGTTCCGTTCTGGCACAAGCGATTGAAAACAGGTCCCGTGACGGCGCTTCGCGCTGCATCGAAAAAACCTTGCGCCCATGTGGACAATCGGCCGCTCGCCCGCATTGACGGAACAGCTCGCGACATTGACGGAACGGATTGTCGAGCTAGATCTTTCGCTATCTCCAAGCCATGGAGGCGGCTGATGCGACCAAGGCCCGACAAACCGGCAGTGCCCAAGCTGATCCGCTTCGTGGCGCTCAATTCGGCCATCGGCATCATGATCGGATGGGCGATCGCCGGCGCGCTGTTGTGGATGAACGTGTCCGGGCTTGGCGACATGTTCATGCAATCGGACGCCAAACCGGTCGTCCTGGCGCTGCTGGGCATGTCGTTCGGTGTCACCTTCGGCTTTGCCTATCTGAGCACCGCGGTCATGCTCATGCCCACGCGCAAGGACGACTTCGACAGGCTCTGAGCGCCGCTCCGGCCTGCGCGGTCGGGGCCGTGACCGCCGAAGCTCCGGCCCGCGCCCGGTTCACAGTGCGGCGAGCAGCGCCTGCGTCGGCCAGGCATCGGCCGGCATGCCCAGCCGTTGCTGTTCGAGCCGTACCGCCGCGCGCGTTCCTGCGCCCAAAATGCCGTCGATCTCGCCGACATCGTGGCCGCGCGCGGCCAGCTTGCGCTGCAATTGCTTCATCTCGGCTTCGGTCAGCGCCGTGTCCGGGTTGCCCGTGTCGTAACGCGGCGCGCCAGCCAGGCGCGTGGCGAAATAGGCCGCCGTCGTCACATAGGTCAGCGACTGGTTCCATTCGAGCAGCACGTTGAAGTTCGGATAGGCCAGGAACGCCACGCCCTTGCGGCCCTTGGGCAGGAGCAGGCTCGCCTCGAGCGAGGTATCGAGCGTGCCGTTGCGGGCGCGAACGCCGCGCGCCATCCATTCGCTCACCGGCAGGCGCCGATGGATGCCGGCATCGAACCAATCCATCTCCTCGGGCACGCTCACCTCGACCAGCCATGGCTGGTTCGCCTGCCATCCCAGCGAGGCCAGGAAATTGGCCGCCGTCATGATCGCGTCGGGCGTCGAGGTCTTCAGGCGGATGCGCCCGTCGCCGTCCCCGTCCTGGCCCTTGGTCAGATAGTCCTCGGGCAACACCTGGATCTGGCCGATCTCGCCGGCCCAGGCGCCGGTGATGTCGCGCGGCACCACCCCCAGATCGATGAGCCGGGCCAGGGCCATGAGTTGCGGCCGGAACAGTTCGGGCCGGCGGCAGTCATGGGCGAGCGTGGCGAGCGCATTGAGCGTGTTGAAATCGCCCTGCACGGCGCCGTAGTCCGTCTCGAATGCCCAGAAGGCGGCGATGATTTCGGGCGCCACGCCGTATTGTGAGCGTGCCCGCTCGAAGACATCCGAATAGCGGCGCAGATTGGCCCGGCCATTGTCCATCCGGTTCTGCGAGATCAGGCGCTGGGAGAAGGTCAGGAAGTCGAGCGTGAAGATCCCTTGGGACCGGTCGCGGCGGATCACGTCGGGATCGGTGCGCGCGCTGGCCAGCGCGTCGAGCCCGGCCTGGCCGACGCCCTGCGCCCGCGCCTGCTCGACCGTGCCGGCGCGCCAGCTCGCGAAATCGCCGCCGCAGGGCTGCGCGGCCGCCGTGCCGGCGAGCACGGTGACGGCGAGCGCGGCAAGCGAAAGGGTCGGGGCGGGGCGGATCATCTTGCTTCTCCAGAAGGTTCGTTCGGCTCAGTTCGTGGCGGCATCGAGCCATTGCTGCCATTGGGCCCGGTCGCCGGCGAACACATTGATATCGGTATCGCCGCCAATGCCGGGAACGCGGCCCGTGCCGGTGTACTGCCAGAAGGTGAAGTCCCGGCCCGCATAGACCACGCGCGGATGCGCCTTGACCGAGCGCAGCCAGAAGACCTCGTCCTTCATGTGGCCTTCCAGATTGTCGCGGTGAAAGGCGATCGTGGTGTAGATGATCGGCCGCTTGCCGTAGTGCCGCTCGAGCGTGTCGAGAAACACCGTCATTTCGGCGCGCACCGTCCCGGGCGGCGGGCGGAACCGGCAGGTCGGCGATTTATGGTTCCATTCGACATCGAGCACGTGGGGCAGGGCGGTCCGGTCGCGCGGCACGTTGCGAATGAACCAGCGCGCCTGCCGCTCTGCCGAGGTGCAGAAATAGAAGAAATGATAGCCGCTGCGGGGCACGCCGGCGCGCCCCGCGTCGTGCCAGTTGCGCATGAAGGTTTCATCGAGCCGGTCGCCGCCTTCGGTCGCCTTGATGAAGGCGAACTCGATGCCGGCGCGGCGCACCGCCTTCCAGTCGATTTCGCCCTGCCATTTGGAGACATCGATGCCGTGAACGGGAAGCCCGAAGGGTGCGCCGCCTTCCCACTCATGCACCGGATCGCTGTCGCCGAAGCGCGGGGTCGCGGTCGCATAGCTCGCCTCCAGCGACCGGGTCAGCGCCGAATAGTCGATCTTGGTGCAGGCGGCGGCGATCGATACGGCCAGCACCGCCGCCAGCAGGCTCAACGCGTTTCGCATCATGGTCGAATCGGTCCCCCCGAGCCCATTTTAGGGCATCGCCGCCGAACGGCCATCGCGCGGCATGACGGCATCCGACTTGGCGGCCGATTGTGGCGGGCCGGTGACACCGCCGGCATCGGGCGGCTCGAAGGCCGGGCAGCGGGCCAGCCATTACGCCGATGCACCCTGGCCGCGCCTTGTCGAACACGCGGTCTTCGACAGATCAGGCACACGCGCATGCAGCTTATGGTAGTTTTCTTGCTCGACGCTCTTGGCGAATCCTGTATCGAATGATTACAATTACCGCTTTCGAGGCAGTACAAGATACATGCGTATGCATTCAAGCCTCGTTTTGTTCCATCGGGGATAGGGGCGCTCCATGTCGGAAACCATGTGCTGCGATGATGCATCCGAACTGCGATTGATGATTGACGGCAATTGTCATCTGCTGGCCGTGCGCAAGGCATCGCGAAGGCTCAGCCAGTTCTACGATCAGGCGTTGGCGCCGCACGGTTTGACAAGCGGTCAGCTTGCCCTGATGGCAATGATACTGCGCCACGGCCGCTCCACGGTCCAGATGCTTGCCGGTGCTCTTGCGCTGGATCAGTCGGCGGTCTCGCGCGGCATCGCCCCGCTCGAGCGCGTCGGCCTTGTGGTGTCGCGCTCCGATGACGGCGATCGGCGCAAGCGCATCGTGATGCTCACCGACAAGGGTTGCCAGCGGCTGCGCACGGCCGCGATCGCCTGGAAGGGCGCCCGCGAGCAGCTCGAAGCCCGCAATTCCGGCCTGGATCTGAACGTGCTGGCCGCCGAACTCGACCGGCTTGCCTTTTCGGTGCCCTGAGCCGGGCTCAGCCGAGCAGCATCCAGACGGCCACCAGCGCCAGCATGCCGCCGAACACGGAATTGAGACGTCGTGCCTGGCCGGCATCGCGAAAGCGCGCCGAGATCCGGTCGCCGAGCGCGGTCCAGGCGGTGAAGGCAACCAGATTGTTGAGCGTGAACAGCACCGAGATGGCAACCACCAGCGTCGCCGCCCCGTTCGCGCCGGCCGGGATGAACTGGCTGAACATCGCCGCGATGATCACATAGGCCTTGGGGTTGAGCAGCAGCAGCACCGCGCCATCGACGAAACCGGCCGGCCGGGCTTCGGCCGCCCGATCGAGCCGGCCGGCGCGCATCAGCTTGATCGCCAGCCATAGCACATAGGCCGAGCCGGCATATCTGATCGCGGTGAACAGCGCCGGCGACAGGTCGGCCGCCCGCGCAAAGCCAAGGCCGATCAGGGCGGTCACGATCACCGTTGCCACATGATAGCCCGCGCTCGCCGGAAGCGTGCTCGCCAGGCCGAACCGCGCGCCATTGGCGGCGAAGACCATGTTGCCCGGTCCGGGTGAGAAGGCCAGCGGAAACAGGAAGACGATCAGCGCAATCGCGGTTTCGGCCGTCATGGGTACCTCCAATGCTGCCCCAGACCTGCCGCGCATCGGCGTCCGCCGCCACCCGATACTTGCCGACGGCCAGGCCGCCGCGCCGCAAACGAAAGCGCCCGCGCGATGGGGGTCATCGCGCGGGGGCAAAATGGCTGGTGTGAGGCGACGGGCCGGACGATTACCAGCCGAACTGGAAGGTGGCGCCGGTTTCGCCGCCCGACTGGGTGACGTGGCCTTCGGTGCCTTCGCCGAACTGGAACAGGCCATGGGCGTTGCCGTTGCCGTTCTGGGTCAGCGTGCCGACATGCCCGTTGCCCTCCTGGTGGACGATGCCCAGATTGCCGCCGCCGTTCTGGATCAGGCCGGCGGCATTGCCGATCCCGTTCTGGCTGATCGAGCCGTTCTTGATGCCGTTGGCCAGCGCATAGATGCCGAGGCCCAGACGCATCGCCTTTTCTTGGTCGGCGTTCTGCGGGGCGACCGAGACCGAGACCGAGCCGCCGGCATGGGCGGGCAGGGCGGCAAGGCCAAGGCCCGTCGACAGGGCGAGGGCGGCGGTGAAGGTGGTGAAGCTGCGGGTCATGTCAGGTTCCTTTCAGGGCTGTGATTGCCGATCGTTGAAACCATCATGGCCCGGCGTGGCTGAACCGGCGCGGAACCCGGTGTTCATCTTGCGTTAACCGCGGACGGATCGGCGCGCAGGCGAACGCCAAAAAGGCCCCGCCGCGAGGCGGGGCCTGCCGGTGCGCGATTGGTGTTCGCTCAGATGATGCCGCCGACCCGTTCGGCGCAGCGGAAGGTCTCGCCATTGGCGGTGACGTCGAGTTCGACGTCGTAGACGCCGCCGGCCGACAGCATCACCATGCCCAGCGTGGTCGGGCCGTTGGGGCCGGCATGGAACCGCGAGCCCTGAGAGATGTCGGTGCTGCCGCCGCGGCCGGTGCTTTGCACGTTGAAGCGATACTCGCCGCTGACGTCGCGGTCGGCATGCATCAGGCCCGAAAGCCGGATCATCGCGCCGCTGCGTTCGGCCAGGATCTCGCAGCGCACCGGCTCGCCGGTCGCGATCGGCGTGGTGCCGGTGGACGATGCGGCGGCGCCCGCGGCAATGCCGGCCGCAACGAGACCGGCGGCGAAGATGAGGCGTTTGTTGGTCATGGGTGGTCTCCTTGTTTCAACGGGCGTGCCGGGAGGAACGCGTCGCTCCCCCCGGCCGCGCCACTGCCTTGTGCCTGCTGCGGTCAGGGGCAGGTCTGCACGAAGGCCGAAACATTGCCGGCGCCCGCCTGGGTGACATTGGCATCGCACCCATTGCCGACCTGAACGCCGGCGGCGACGTTGCCCGCGCCGTCCTGGGTCAGGATCGCGTTGTGGTCGTCGCCGAACTGGCCGACGCCGGCGGCATTGCCGATGCCCTGCTGCCAGGTGTCGGCATTGTTGTTGTTGCCGACCTGGCCGGTCGCCGCCGTGTTGCCGATGCCGAACTGCTGGGTGAGCGTCTTGTTGAAGGCGCCGTCCTGGAACACGCCGAGCTTGTTGGCGATGCCGGTCTGGCCGCCGCCGGCGGCGTTGCCGATGCCGTACTGCTCGATGGAAACGTCGTTGGCCATGGCCGGTGCCGCAAAGGCGGTTGCCAGGGCGATCGTGCCTGCGATGATCAGTTTGTGGGTCATGGTCGTTCTCCTGTGACTTCGGGTTTCGCTGCGCCGTTCGTTCGGCGTTGACCCATGTCTAGAGAACCGGCCCGGAACCGGTGCTGAACCGGCTGTTCAGATTGCGTTCACCATGCAAGAAGATGCCGGGCGCGCTCAGCAGGGCTCGTCGGCGGTGCGCGTCCGCGCATTGCGCTCGATGCGGCCGAGCAGGCCGAAAAGACGCTGCACGTCCTCGTCCGAAACGCCCTCCAGAAGGCGCTCGTTCACCTGCCGCCAGAAGGTCTGCAGATGGCGCAGCCCCTCGCTCCGTTCGGTCAGCCAGACGCGCACCGCGCGCCGGTCCCCCGCATCTTGCTGGCGCGCGACCAGTCCCTTGTCCTCCATCCGGTCCAGGATGCGCGAGACCGCCGGACCGTTATTGCCGGTATATTCGGCCACTTCGCCGACCGGCAGCCCGTCGCGCCGCCACAGCGCCGACAGGATCACCCATTGCGCCAGCGTCAGATCGTGCGGGGCGAGCATGTGCTGGCACAGCGCGTTGCAGGCGCCGGTTGCGTAATTGAGCGCACGGCCGAGCGAGGGAGGCGGGGTCAGTTTTTTGCTTGTCATGTAAGATAATTCCATGTAAGTTATTTTGTGAGATATCGCCGTGCCTGTCAAGCTGACGGTCGCCATGGCCGTTGCCAAAGCCACTGCCAAGGCCGTCGCCGCTGACGGGACCGGTGCGAAAAAGGAGGTGAACCATGCGCAGGATCGTTTTGACAGCCCTGGCGGCGACGCTCGCCGCGGCCGGCACCGCCGGTGCCCAGGATGACAGGACGCAAGGACGTGAACTGTCCGAACTCGTCTTCGGTTCCATCGATCTCGATGGCAAGGGCCATGTGCACATGGGCGACATGGAGCGCTTTCGCGCCGAGGTCTTCGATGCGATGGACGCCGACGGCGACCTGAAGATCACCTATGACGAGTTCAGCGCCTGGGACCCCGGATATGCCATCATCGCCCAGGCCGAGGGCCAGCCCCAGGCCTATGCCACGGCCACGCGGATCGTCTTCAGCTTCTGGGATCGCAATGCCGACTTCGTGCTGACCGAGGCCGAGATGCGCTTTGCCGTCAGCGCCGATTTCCGCCGCGCAGACCTCAACGATGACGGCCTGCTGTCCGAACAGGAGTTTCTGCAGAGCTTCGGTGTGATCGTCGCCCTGCGCGCGGCGATCCGCCCCGATATCGACTTTCGCGTTCAATGAAGACCGAGGAGAGCCTGCCATGCTTCCACAAGGCCAACCCGACCGCTATCACCCCGCGCTCGTCACGCTGCACTGGCTGCTGGCGCTGATGCTCGGCGTCGCCCTTGTCGCCGGTGGCGTGCTGCTGGAAAACACGCCCAACACCGATCCCGACAAGATCTTCATGCTGCGCGCGCACATGTCGATCGGCGTGCTGATCCTGCTGCTCATGCTGGTGCGGCTGGTCGTGCGCACCCGTACCGCCAGACCCTCGCACGCCGTCACGGGCAATGCACTGCTCGACAGGCTCAGCGTGGTCACCCACTGGTCGCTCTATGCGGTGGCGATCGCCATGGCCGCCTCCGGCATCGCCCTGTCGCTCGCCGCCGGGCTCGGCCCGATCGTGTTCGGCGGCTCCGGCGACCCGCTGCCGGCCGACTTCTGGGAGTACACGCCGCGCTATGCGCACGCGGTCTTCGCCTATTTGCTGATGGCGCTGATCGCTTTGCACGTGGCGGCGTTCGCCTGGCACCAATGGGTCAAGAGGGACGGGCTGTTCGGCCGCATCTGGTTCGGGCGGCGCAACTCTGCCAAGCATATGTCCCGCAACAAGGTGGCGTGACAAGAATGCCGGCCCGACGGTCTCAGGGTGCAATCTCCAGCGTGATCGTCTGGCCGGTCGCCCTGGCATAATCCCGGATCGACTTGATCGAGGGGTTGGCGCGGCCGCTTTCCAGCCGCGCCACATAGGGCTGGGACTTGCCCATCGCCCGGGCGACGTCTGCCTGGGTCATGCCGGCCGCCTTGCGCGCGGCGATGAACTTGCGCATCATCTCGAATTCGGGCTGCAGTCGGTCGATCTCCGCCTTGACTGCGGGATCGGCAAGCAGTTCCTTCCGGAATTCCTTGAAATCGATCATTGTTTCGCTCTCCAACGTCTGCGCGCCTTGTCTATTTCCTTGCGCGGCGTCTTCTGGCTCGTCTTCTTGAAAGCAGACAGTACAATCAAGTTCTCGGGCAAAACCGTGAAATAGAATACACGGCCGATCCCGCTCCGTGCCTTCAGTCGCAATTCCCAAATATTCCCTTCTATGTGCTTCACATAGTGGTAGGGCAAGGCCTCCAGACCCGATTCTTCGATAAGGCGCGCTGTAACGTCGAAGCGAGCCTGCAAATCATTGGGCAGCTTGCGGATGTCTCGCGCCGCATCATCGTCAATTCGAATGGTCCAAGCCATCGTACGTCGTCAATATAACACATAAGTTATGCGGCGCAAGGGCTCGCACGATCATGCCGCCCCAAAACCCCCCGGTGTCGGCGTCGTCACGATCACCGCTTCGCCCGCCTTCACCGAGGTCTGGTCGGCGTGGCGCAGCTCTTCGAGCGTGCCGTCGAGGCGCCTGATCTCGGTCCTGCCGCGCTGCCCGTCGCCGCCGCCGTTCAGCCCCCTGGGCGGCCGCCCGCGGTGCGATGACAGGATCGCGCACTCCATGTCCTCGACAAAGCGCAGCACGCGCCGCGTGCCGTCGCCGCCCCGAAAGGCGCCGTCGCCGCCCGAACCCGGCCGGATCGAGAACGCCTCGACGACCACCGGATAGCGCATCTCGACGATCTCGGGGTCCGTCATGCGCGTGTTGGTCATATGCGTGTGCACGCCAGAGGCGCCGGCGAACGGCCGGCCATCGTTCGTCACGCCCGCCGGTGCGCCCGAGCAGATCGTCTCGTAGTTCTGATGGCGGTCGTTGCCATAGGTCAGATTGTTCATCGTCCCTTGCGCGTTGGCGAGCGCGCCGAGCGCTTCGAGCAGACAGTTGGTGACGTGCTGGCTGGTCTCGGTGTTGCCGGCGACGACGGCCGCCGGATAGGCCGGCTTGAGCATGCATCCATCGGGAATGACGATGTCGATCGGCTTCAGGCAGCCCGCATTCATCGGGATCGGCGCCTCGACCATCAGCCGGAACACGTAGAGCACGGCGGCGCGGGCCACCGGTTCGGGCGCGTTGAAATTGTTGTTCTGGACCGGAGACGTGCCGGTGAAGTCGACCCGCGCCGTGCGAGCGGTGCGGTCGACCGAGATTGTCACCTTGATCTGCTGGCTGGTATCGGTGGGGTAAGTCGCCTCGCAATCGCTCAGCCGGTCGATCACGCGGCGCACGCTCTCCTCGGCATTGTCCTGCACGTGGCGCATATAGGCCTCGACCACCGGCAGGGTGAAATGGCCGACGATTCTGCGCAGTTCGGCGACGCCCTTTTCGTTCGCCGCGACCTGGGCGACGATATCGGCCAGGTTCTGCCTGGGATTGCGCGCCGGGTAGCGATGACGGGTCATCAGATCGAGAAAGGCGTCCTCGCGCAGCGTGCCCTGGTCGACCAGCTTGAAATTGTCGATCAGCACGCCTTCCTCGTCGACATGGGTGGCGCGCGGCGTGGTCGAGCCCGGCGCCATGCCGCCGACATCGGCGTGATGACCGCGCGAGGCGACGAAGAAGAGGATGCGGGGCGGTGCGGGGCTCCCCCTCTCCCCCCTTGTGGGGGAGATGTCAGCTTTGCTGACAGAGGGGGGTGTGTCCGCGCCGGTGCCTATACCCCCCTCTGTCGCCTGCGGCGACATCTCCCCCGCAAGGGGGGAGAGGGGGGCATCCATGTTGGTGTCGCCACTGATTTCCCCGAACACCGGCGTGACCACCGTGATGTCCGGCAGGTGCGTGCCGCCATTATAGGGCGCGTTGAGCGCGAAGACGTCGCCCGGCTTCATGTCCGGGTTCTGGCGGATGATCGATTCCACCGACCGGTCCATCGAGCCCAGATGCACCGGCATGTGGGGCGCGTTGGCGACCAGCGCGCCGGTCGCGTCGAACACCGCGCAGGAGAAATCGAGCCGCTCCTTGATGTTCACCGACGATGCGGTGTTGGCGAGCGTCACGCCCATCTGCTCGGCGATCGACATGAACAGATTGTTGAACACTTCCAGCATCACCGGATCGGCATCGGTGCTGATCGGGGCGACCTGCTCGCGCGCCGCCGCCCGGCGCAGCATCAGCGTGTCGCGCGGCGTCAGTTCGGCCCGCCAACCGGGCTCGACGACCACCGTCTGGTTGTCCTCGAAGATGATGGCCGGACCGTCGATCCGCGCCCCCGGCGCCAGTTTGGCCCGCAGAAAAAGGCCCGCGCGGCGCCATTGCCCGGCCATGAACACCGCGCGCTCGCCGTCGGGCGCCGATACGTGCGCGCTCGCGGCAAGGTCGGGCGTCGGCGGGGCCTGTTCGCGGCCATCGGTGCCCTCCAGCCCCACCGCCTCGACGACCATGGTCCGCCCCGGCGAGATGAAGCCGAACTGCGCCTTGTGCGCGGCCTCGAACGCCGCCCGCGCCGCCTTGAGATCGGCACCGTCGAAGGGCACTTCGAGCGCCGTGTCGGTGCCCTCGTAGCGGATATGCAGGGACAGGCTTTCGGCGATCGCCGCGCCGGGGACGTCCTGGTCTTCGAGCTCGGCGTGAACCTCGGCGCGCAACCGATTCAGAAGCTTGTCGATTTCCTCGCTCGTCGTGTCCGTCAGCGGGGCGACGAGCGCGTGCTGGCGCGAGGCGAACGTCTTCGACAGCCCGATGCCATAGGCCGACAGCAGCCCCGACAGCGGATGGATCAGCACCGCGTCGATCCCCAGCGCATCGGCGACCAGGCAGGCATGCTGGCCGCCGGCTCCGCCAAAGCAGTTGAGCAGATAGCCCGTCACGTCATGGCCGCGCTGCACGGAAATTTTCTTGATCGCATTGGCCATGTTCTCCACCGCGATCGTCAGGAACCCCTCGGCGATCGCCTCCGGGCTGCGTCCGTCGCCGATGGTCCGGGCAAGGGCGGCGAATTTCTCGCTCACCGCGTCGGCGTCGAGGCGCTGGTCCTGGCCGGGGCCGAAGATTGCGGGGAAATGGTCGGGATCGATCTTGCCGACCATCACATTGGCGTCTGTCACCGTCAGCGGTCCGCCGCGCCGGTAGCAGGCCGGGCCGGGATCGGCGCCTGCGCTTTGCGGGCCGACCTGGTAGCGCCCGTCCTCGTATTTGAGGATCGACCCGCCGCCGGCCGCCACCGTGTGGATGTGCATCATCGGCGCGCGGATGCGCACGCCGGCGACCTCGGTCTCGAATTCGCGCTCATAGCCGCCCGCATAGTGGGTCACGTCCGTCGACGTGCCGCCCATGTCGAAACCGATGGCATGGACAAAGCCCTCCGCGCGCGCCGTCTGCGCCATGCCGACGACCCCGCCGGCGGGGCCGGACAGGATGGCATCCTTGCCCTGGAACTTCTCCGCCGCGGTCAGCCCGCCCGAGGACATCATGAATTGCAGGCGGGTGAGGGCGCCTTCACCCTCCCCCTTGCGGGGAGGGTCGGCCGGTGCGCTTGTCGTGCCGGCCGGGGTGGGGGTGTCATTGGCGGTGCCGCTACCCCCACCCGGCTTCGCTTCGCTACGCTCGCTTTGGCGACCTCCCTTCAAGGGGAAGGTGGAACTCGGCACAATCCCCAGTTCCGCCGCCACCTGCTCGACATAGCGGCGCAGGATCGGCGACAGGTAGGCATCGACCACGGTCGTGTCGCCGCGCCCGACCAGCTTGGCGAGCGGCGAGACCTCGTGGCTCACCGACACCTGGCCGAAACCGGTCCGCCGGGCCAGGTCGGCCGCCGCCCGCTCGTGCTCGGGAAACGCCCAGGCATGCATGAAGGCGATGGCGACCGCATCGATGCCATCCGCCCTGGCCGTTTCCAGCGCCGGGCGCACGCTGTCGGGATCGAAGGCGCGCTCCACCGTGCCGTCGGCGAGCACGCGCTCGGGCACCTCGACGACGCGCTCATGGAGCTGTTCGGGCAGCACGATCTGCTTGGCGAAGATATCCGGCCGCGCCTGATAGGCGATGCGCAGCGCGTCGCCGAAGCCCTTGGTGATCACCAGCAATGTGCGGTCGCCCTTGCGCTCGAGCAGGGCGTTGGTCGCCACCGTCGTGCCCATGCGCACCGTGCCGATCGCCGCCGCCGGCACCGGCTCGCCCTTGCCCGTGCCCAGCATGTCGCGAATGCCCTGCACCGCCGCGTCGCGATAGGCGCCCGGGTTTTCCGACAACAGCTTGTGGGCGGTGAGCGTGCCGTCGGGCGCCCGGCCGATCACGTCGGTGAAGGTGCCGCCCCGGTCGATCCAGAAGTCCCAGCGCTCGGTCATCGCGTTCACTTTGTGTCACAGCCATCAACGGAACGCTCACTCTTGGCCGAATTCGCTTGCCGCAGCAAGACGGCCGCCTTAGGACCCGCGATGCTGCACTGCACAGTCAGCATCCCACGCGCGCAACCAATGCGTTGCCAGCGCGTTCGTCCGATCAGGAAAGGCGCGTAGCGCTGGTCCACACAGGGAACGACAACATGCGAAAACTGCTCATTTCATCGGTCAGCGTGGTCGCGCTTCTGGCGCTGACCGCTTGCGGTCAGGAAGAAGAGGAAGAGCTCGGCACGGCCGAACCCGAGCTTCAGACCGAGGAACTCGGCCAGACGACCGAGGAGGTCGAAGATGCGGTCCAGGAGTCGGCGCCGGCACCGGTCGATGCCGACGAGACCGGCGACACCGCCGCCCAGCCGGCCGGCGGCGAGGAGATGGAACTCATCCCCGATGCCGGCGATCCGGAACTGGCCGACGACGATGTCGAAATCGACGGCCAGGCCGGCGGCGATGACGAGGCTGTCCCGCAGATCGGCGACGGCGAGGAAGCGGCCGGCGACGTCGAAGCCGATGCGGAAACCGAAGGCGCACTGGAACAGCTGCCCGCCGACGATGTCACGCCGGAGCAATCGCTGACTGACGACGCCGGCACCGACGAGACGCAGAACGGAACGGCGACGAGCCCCGCCTCGGAGCCGGCCGACGGCACCGCGACGCCCGATGATGAGGCCGATACCGGCGATCGGACGATGCAGGAAACCGACGATACGACCGGTCAGGCGGCCGATACGGACGCAAACGGCACGGGCGAGGCAGGCGGAACCGCCGATGACATGACCGACCAGGTGCTCCAGGAAGGCGAGGACGCCACCGAGGCGGTCGAGGAAACGGTCGAGGGCCTGCAGACCGAGGCCGAGGATGTCGCAGAGGAGGCGCGCGAAGCCGCCGATGAACTCGAGGGCGCCGTCAGGCGGTTGCGCGAAGCCACCGACGTGCTCGAAAACGGCGGTGAGCAAGCCGGAGAGGGCACCACGACCACCGGCCAGTAAGCGCGCGCGAATGCACGACCGGCCCGGCCCGGCGCCGGGCCGTCCGCATGGGGGCCGGGACATGCGACCGGTCCGCAGCGCGCCGTCGGGCGGACGTGCGGGGCCTGCCCTTACATTTGCCCGACCATTGCACTATCAGGCGGCATGTCGATCTGGGTGCGCATCTCCGATTTCGTGACCGGCCGGGCGGGCAACCCGTTCGGTGCGCTTGTCGAGCAGGTCCGCACGGTCTTTGCCGGCGACCCCGAAACCCGCGCCCGCGTTGCGTTTTCGGTCGCCATGATCGCGCTTTCGGCCAAGATGGCCAAGGCCGATGGCGTCGTCACCGTGGACGAGGTCGACGCGTTCCGAGAGATCTTCGAGATCCCCGACAAGGATGCCGGGCGCGTTGCCGCGCTGTACAATCTGGCCAAGCAGGATGTGGCGGGCTACCACGCCTATGCCTCCCAGCTCGCCAGCCTGTGCGGCTCGGGCCGGCCCGACTGCCCGATCCTGCGCGACATACTGGACGGGCTGTTCCACATCGCCAAGGCCGACGGGCTGATCCACGACAAGGAACTGACCTTCCTGGCCGATGTGGCCGCCATTTTCGGCATCGGCCCGGCCGAGTTCGACCGGCTGAAGGCCCGTCATCTCGACGGCGGCGCGGCCGATCCCTGGCGCATATTGGGCCTGTCTCCCGATACGTCCTATCAGGAAGCGCGCCGGGCCTATCTGGCGCTCGTGCGCGACAATCATCCCGACACCATGGCCGCGCGCGGCGTACCCGAGGAGTTCTTCGGCATCGCCCATGAGCGCATCGCCGCGATCAACGCGGCCTGGGACGCGGTCGCCCCGAGCCTTCGCCGGCAATGACGGGGCAGGGGACCGGGGCGGGTGCCGGCGCCGACTTTTCGCCGGCGCGTCTGCGCCTGTCGCCCAATGCCGGCGCGCGGCGCGCGGGCGCGCGTGCGACCATCCTCGTGCTGCACTATACGGGCATGGCGACGGGTACCGCCGCCGAGGACTGGCTGTGCAGCACGCAAAGCGGGGTCTCCAGCCATTATCTTGTCCATGAGGATGGCGCCGTCGTGCAGATGGTGCCCGAAGCCCGGCGCGCCTGGCATGCCGGTCGGTCCCACTGGCGCGGCACGCAGGACGTCAATTCCGCCTCCATCGGCATCGAGATCGCCAATGGCGGCCATGAGGCCGGCCTGCCCGGCTTTCCCGATACGCAGATCGCGGCGCTGACCGCCCTTTGCCGCGACATCGTCGGTCGCCACGCGATCGCGGCCAATGACGTCGTCGGCCATTCGGACATCGCGCCCGGCCGCAAGCGCGATCCGGGCGAGGCCTTTCCATGGCAAAGGCTCGCCGAGGCGGGCATCGGGCTCTGGGTCGAGCCCGCGCCGGTCGCCGGCGGGCGCTTTTTCAGCCGCGGCGACAGCGGTGAGCCGGTGGCCGCGCTGCAGTCCATGCTTGCCCTTTACGGCTTTGACGCAACGCCCGACGGCGTCTTCGGCCGGACCACCGAGATCCAGCTCGAGGCGTTCCAGCGACGGTTCCGGCCGGCCCGCGTCGACGGTGTCGCCGACATGTCGACGATCGATACGCTCAACCGCCTCCTGCGGCTTTATCCCAGGCTCTCCTGATGGACCGGGCACGGCGCCGGGCCGTGTTTCATTGCGTTGCACAAAGTGAAGTGCTGCGGCGCACATGGGCCATATTCGGTTGATTGGACGCGACGACCCGCAACCCGATCGACAGGGAACTGATGAAAACCAAATTCCGTTTCGCACCGGTGCTGCTGTGCACCATCGCGCTTTCCGCCTGCCAGTCCGCCGATGCCGGCTTGCTATCGGCCTTCGCCGCCGGCCAGGACAACACGACCGCCAGCACCTTCGCGCTCAAGGCCAGCAACCCGCTGTCGGCATCCAAAGACAGGCGGCCCTTCGCCGATCTGATCGCCAAACACGCCAGAAAGAACGGCGTTCCGGTCGACCTGGCCCATGCGGTCGTTTATTCCGAGAGCAGCTATCGCGCCGATGCGCGCGGGGCGGCCGGGGAGATCGGCCTGATGCAGCTCCGCCTGGCGACCGCGCGCGGCATGGGCTATAAGGGATCGGCCAAGGGCCTTTACGATCCCGAGACCAACATCAAATACGGCATGAAATATCTCGGCGGCGCGCACGAACTGGCCGGCGGCTCCACCTGTGGCACCATCCTGCGCTACAATGCCGGCCACGCCGCAAGAAGCATGAACCCGATCTCCCAGCGCTATTGCAACAAGGTCGCCCGCCTGCTGGAGGGCTGAGCGCGTCCGATGCGGATGGCACCGTCATGGCCCGCCCGAGCCCCGGTCTGCACATTGACTGTGCGCCAGAAACGCTAGCTAAAGGCTTGGCGGGCCGTCCGGTCCGTCCGCACGAACGGCCACGGGAGGAACGGGTTTGACCGCGATGCGCTGGATCGTCGCCCTTTTGGGCGCAGGCTTTGCCGCAACGATCGTCTGGGCCGGCCTGAGCGCCGATTTTCTGGCTTCCTTCGGCGCGATCACGGCCGATCCCTGGGGCATCGTCACGCTCGCCGACCTCTATCTGGGATTCGTGCTGATCGCGGTCGTCATCGGCTGGTTCGAGCGCGGCTGGCGGGCGATCCTGTGGATCGTGCCGCTGCCGTTTCTGGGCAATGTCTGGGCGGCGGCGTGGCTTATCGTGCGCTGGCCCGAACTGCGCCGGCGTCTTGTCGAGGGCGGCGGGAACCGGCCGACTTGACCTCGACCGCGTCCATACGTCTTAATGGCCCGATGTCGGTGCGGACCGGCGCGAGACCAGGTTTCGGCGGCCGCGCCTGTCATTCGGGAGGGCAGCCATGACCACGACCATTCTCATCGCCGACGACCATCCGCTGTTTCGCGATGCCATCAAGGCGGCGCTCATGGGCCACATCAATGGCGGCCCGGCGGACACCGAGATGCGCGAAGCCGGCGACTTCACCCAGGCCATGGCGGTCCTTGAAAGCCATGGCGACGTCGATCTGCTGCTGCTCGATCTGGCCATGCCGGGCGCCAGCGGGCTTTCCGCCCTTGTCGCGGTGCGTGCGGCCCACCCGGCCGTTCCGGTCGTGGTCGTTTCGGCGACCGACGATCCGGCCACCGTCCGCCGCGCCCTGGAGCTGGGTGCCTCGGGCTTCATCTCCAAGTCCTCGGACACCGACACGATCCGCTCGAGCGTGCAGGCGGTGCTCGACGGCGAGGTCGCCGTGCCAAGCGGGCTCGATCTGGGCAGCGAGCACGACCCTGAGGTCGCCGACCTGATCGGCCGCATTCGCACGCTGACACCGCAGCAGGCGCGCGTGCTGGGCATGCTCGCCGAGGGCCTGCTCAACAAGCAGATCGCCTATGAGCTGGGCGTCTCGGAGGCGACCATCAAGGCGCATGTCTCGGCGGTCCTGCAAAAGCTCAATGTCGACAGCCGCACCCAGGCGGTCATCCGCCTGTCCAAGATCGGCAGCGAGATGCTGCGCGCCGAAGAGGCCGGGGAGGACGCCGCCCGGGCGTAACCGGGCCTTGCGGCCGGCTTCCCCGCGGCGCCCGCCGGCGATCCTCATGCAGCGATGCGGCGGCCGTCGGTCGCCGGGCTATTCGGCCGCTTCGCGCGGCATCGGCACCTGCGCCAGCAGGGCGCGCAGGGCGGCCGGCTTGAGCGGCTTGTTGAGCAACTGAACGTCCTGTCTTTCGGCCTGGGCGCGCAGCTCCGCCGATCGGTCGGCCGTCACCAGCACCGCGGTGACGGCCTCGCCGTAGCGCGCGCGCATCCGGGCGATGACCTGCATGCCGTCGCCGTCGTCCAGATGGTAGTCGGCAATGATCACGTGCGGCGCGACGCCATTTGCACTGAGCGCGCTCTCGAGTTCCTCGCGCTGCGTGGCACCGATGACCTGCGCGCCCCAGCCCGTCAGAAGCGTGCGCATGCCGGCCAGGATCGGCTCGTCATTGTCGATGCACGCGATCCGCATTCCGGTGAGCAGCGTGCGGGCCTGCCCATGCATTGCCGGGCGCGCGGTCGCGGGCAGAACGCCCGCTTCGACCGTGGGCACCGAGACCTTGAAGCCGGTACCCCGGCCCGGTGTCGATGTCAGCGAGACTTCCACGCTCAGAACGCGCGATATCCGGTCGACGATGGAAAGTCCCAGCCCCAGCCCCGAGGCGATGCGGGCGCCGTCGCTGAGCCGCTGGAACTCCTTGAAGACGTGTTTGGCCTGGTCGGCCGAAATGCCGATGCCGGTGTCGTAGATGCAGATGATCGCGTCCTGCCGGCCGCGCCGCACGCCCACCAGCACGCGCCCCTCATGGGTGTATTTGATCGCGTTGGAGACGAGATTCTGCAACAGCCGCCGCAGCAGGTTGCGGTCGGTCTCCACGATCGCGCCGGTGGGAACGACCTTGAGCGAAAGCCCCTTTTGCTCGGCGATCGGGGCGAAGTCGTTGCGCACCTGCTCGAGCAGTTCACCGAGCGCAAAGCGCCTCGGACTGGGCTTGAGCACGCCCGCGTCGAGCCGCGAGATGTCGAGCACCGCCCCGATGATCTGCTCGACCGAGTCCAGCGCCGAATCGATCTTGCCGGCGATTTCCCGATTGGTCTCGTCGCCCTGGCGCGCCATGCGCTCGACCAGCGAGGAGGTGTAGAGCCGCGCCGCGTTCAGCGGCTGGGAGATGTCGTGTCCGGCGGCGGCCAGGAAGCGGGTCTTGCCGATATTGGCTTCCTCGGCGCGTGTCTGGGCATAGGCGAGTTCCTCGTTCACCTTGGTCAGTTCGGCGGTGCGCGCCCGAACGCGCATCTCCAGGCTCTCCTTGGTGCGCTTGAGCGCCTCGTCCGCCTCCACACGGCCGGTGATGTCGGTATAGGTGACCACGAGCCCGCCATCGGGCATCGGGTTGGAGCGGATCTCGACGATGCGCCCGCTGCGCGCGAGCGGCAATTGCCAGGCGCGGCGAAAGCGGGTGACGTTCTCGACCACGGCCCGCTCGGTGGCGACATCGATCTGGCCCGCCTCGACCAGCGTGCCGGTGATCGACTTCAGCGGCATGCCGAAATTGCCCATTTCCGGCGGCAGGCCGAGCAGCCGGCGGAACTGGCCGTTCCAGTTGGTCAGCCGGTATTCGCTGTTGAACACCGAGATGCCCTGATCCATCTGGTCGAGCGCCTTCTGCAGCAGGTCGCGGTTTTGCTGCAGCGCCTCGGAGGCATCGTCGAGCAGTTGCACGGTCTCGCGCGAGGAGGCGCCGTCCTTTTCGAACAGCAGCGACAGCACCAGCCGCGCCGAAGACGAGCCGATGGCGCTCGCCAGCACTTGCTCGGCATAGCGCACCACGGCGATGTCGGTGGTGTCGGTGCCGACCAGCTTGCGCCCCTCGCGCAGTTCGAACGCCTCGAAGGCCCGTTCCATGCGCGCCACCCCGACATAGCGGGCCAGCGCGGCCTTGAGTTCGTCGATCGTCGTCGTCGTGCGGAAGCGCTTCAGGCCGATCGTCTGCTGCGCCTCGCGCGGAATGAAGGTCACCGACTGGATGCGTTCGAGCGGGGTCGGCATGCGCGATAGCGAGCCGATCACCAGAAGCGCGATATTGACCGCCAGCGACCAGAAAACGCCGTGCACCAGCGGGTCGAACTGGACGCCGAACAGCGCGTTGGGCCGCAGGAAGGCGATGCCGAAGATACCCTCTCGCACGATCGCCGCCTCGGGGCCGGCCATGGCCGGCAGCAGCAGCGTATACGTCCACACGACGAAGCCTGCGAGCATGCCGGCGAACGCGCCGCGCGCATTAGCGCCGCGCCAGACGAGCCCGATCAGGAAGGCCGGCGCGAACTGGGCGATCGCCGCGAACGACAGCAGCCCGATCGAGGCGAGCTGCGTGGTATGGCCGGTCTGCCGGTAATAGGCGAAGGCGGCGAAGATGATCACCGCCATCGCCACGCGCCTGATGTTCAGGATGATCTGCGACCAGTCGCCCGAGGCCGTCCGCGCCGCGCTGCCCGAGCGCCACAGCACCGCCGGGATGACCAGATCGTTGGAGACCATGATGGCGAGCGCCACCGAGGCGACGATCACCATGGCGGTCGCCGCCGACAGCCCGCCGATGAAGATGATCAGCGCCAGCCATTCCTGTCCGGCGGCCAGCGGCAGGGCGAGCAGATACATGTCGGCGGGCACCGTGTCGCCCAGATAAACCAGGCCAGCCACCGCGATCGGCATCACCAGAAGGTTGATGACGATCAGATAGGCCGGAAAGACGAAGGCGGCGCGCTTGAGCTCGACGTCCGAACGGTGCTCGACGACTGTGACGTGGAACTGGCGCGGCAGCATCATGATCGCGCAGGCGCTCAGGAAGGTCATGACCAGCCAGGTGCCGCCCGAACTGCCGCGCGCGATCGCTTCGGCGACGCGCGGATCGGCGTCGAACGCGGCGGCGATCGGTCCCGCTCCGCCAAACAGCACGAACACGATGATGATGCCGCCGGTCAGGAAGACCAGCAGCTTGACCAGCGATTCGACGGCGATGGCGGTGATCAGCCCGTCCTGGTGCTCGGTCGCATCGGCATGGCGGGTTCCGAACAGCGCCGAGAAGGCCAGAAGGCTGATCGCGACGATCAGCGACACGTCGACCGGCAGCGTCGACGGTTGCGGGCCGGCCGGGTCGTACTGGCCGACCATCAGCGTGACCGCATCGCTCACCGCCTTGAGCTGCAGGGCGATGTAGGGAACCGTGCCGACCACCGCGATGCAGGCGGCCAGCGCGGCCACCGGCACGCTCTTGCCGTAGCGCGCCCCCAGAAAGTCGGCGATCGAGGTGATGCGCTCGGATTTCGACAGGTGCACCACGCGCCGGACGAGCCGGTAGCCCAGCGTGAACACCAGGATCGGCCCCAGATAGATGGCGAAGAATTCGAAGCCGCTCGTGGTCGCCAGCCCGACCGAGCCGAAGAACGTCCAGGACGTGCAGTAGACCGCAAGGCTCAGCGCGTAGATCTGCGGGCGCGGCCGGTTGGCGGGCAGGACGCGCGCGCGCCGGTCGCCATAGGCGGCGACCGCAAACAGAGTTGCCAGATATGCGAACGCCGCAAGCGCGACCAGCCAGCCCTGCATGAAGGTCTCCCCGACAAGCGCTCGCATTCAAGCAGAGCGCGCCGGTCTTGTCTAACGGCGCCGCACGGTTGCGCGTCCGGTCGCCGGCACCTATGGGGTGCCCGCATCTGCGACACGCCGGGAGGCCGCCGTGGCCCGCACAGTTCGTGCCCGATCCATCGGTATTGCCGCGCTCGCCGCGCTCTTGCTCGCTGCCATGCCCGGGCGCCTGGCCGGCGCCTTCGCGCCGGTGACCATCGCCACCCTGCCGATCGCCACCGTGGTCGTTTTCGACGGCGGTGCGCTGGTCGTGCTGACCGGGCAGATGGCGGTCCGCATGAACCGCACGGCCGTTTTCGAGATGGCCAGCACCGATGGAGCGATCCGGTGCGCGGGGGCAACCGATCGGTCCGGCTCCGGCCGCGTCGATTGCGCGCCGGCGTTCGATCTGGTCTTCCAGGTGCCGCGCCAGATGCTCGGCCGCTTCAACGGCGCCCATGTCGATGCGCGGCACGGCTACCGCATGGCGACGGGGTGGGGCGAGAGCGCCGATGCCCGCGCCCTGGCCGGCATGCTGGGCCGCTGACCGCGCCGCTTGCCGCGAATCGGCCAACAGGCTAGTCAAGTGCCATGTCGAAGACCGTGATCCCACCGGGCGGCGACGATGGCGCGGGCGGCGGCATCGAGCCGGTCGATCTGAAGTCGGCGCTCGAGGAGCGCTATCTGGCCTATGCGCTGTCGACCATCATGCACCGGGCGCTGCCCGATGCGCGCGACGGCCTCAAGCCGGTGCATCGACGTATCCTCTATGTCATGCGTCTGCTGCGCCTGAACCCGGATGCCGCCTACCGCAAATGCGCCAAGATCGTCGGCGACGTCATGGGGAACTTCCACCCCCATGGCGACCAGGCGATCTATGACGCGCTGGTGCGCCTGGCGCAGGACTTCTCGGTCCGCTATCCGCTCGTCGACGGGCAGGGCAATTTCGGCAATATCGACGGCGACAACGCCGCCGCCTACCGCTACACCGAAGCGCGCATGACCGAGGTCGGCACGCTGCTTCTGGAAGGCATCAGCGAGGACGCGGTCGACTTCCGCCCCAATTACAACGAGGAGGACGAAGAGCCCGTCGTCCTGCCGGGGGCCTTTCCCAACCTTCTGGCCAACGGCTCGGCCGGCATCGCCGTGGGCATGGCGACCAACATCCCGCCGCACAATGCCGCCGAACTGTGCGATGCGGCGCTGCATCTGATCAGGCATCCCAATGCGACGATCGAGAAGCTGGTCGAGTTCGTGCCCGGCCCCGACCTGCCCACCGGCGGCATCATCGTCGAACCGCGCGCCCAGATCGTCGAGGCCTATGCCAGCGGCCGCGGCGGCTTTCGCACGCGGGCGCGCTGGGAGAAGGAGGAGACCGGCCGCGGCGGCTACCGGATCGTGGTCACCCAGATCCCCTATCAGGTGCAGAAGTCCAAGCTGATCGAGAAGATCGCCGAGCTTCTCATCGCCCGCCGGCTGCCGCTTCTGGACGATGTGCGCGACGAGAGCGCCGAGGATATCCGGATCGTGCTCGAGCCGAAATCGCGCGCGGTCGACCCCAATGTGCTGATGGAGTCGCTGTTCAAGCTGACCGACCTCGAGACCCGCGTGCCGCTGAACATGAACGTGCTGTCGGGCGGCATCGTGCCAAGGGTGATGAACCTGCGCGAGGTGCTGCGCGAATGGCTCGACCATCGCCGCGACGTGCTGCTGCGCCGGTCGCGGCACCGGCTCGCCAACATCGAAAAGCGGCTCGAGGTGCTCTCGGGCTTCCTGATCGCCTATCTGAACATCGACGAGGTGATCCGCATCGTCCGCTTCGAGGACGAGCCCAGGAAGGCGCTGATCCGCGCGTTCGATCTGACCGAGGTACAGGCCGACGCGATCCTCAATCTGCGCCTGCGCGCCCTCAACAAGCTTCAGGAAGTCGAGATCCGCAAGGAATTCGACGAACTGACCGCCGAAAAGGACCAGATCGAAACGCTGCTCGCCTCCGAGGACGCGCAGTGGAAGACCGTCGCCTGGGAGGTCGGCAATGTGCGCGACAGGTTCGGCAAGGACACCGCGCTGGGCCGCCGCCGTACCGATTTCGGCGAGGCCGGCGAGATCGATCTCGATGTCGTCCAGCAGGCGATGATCGAAAAGGAGCCGGTGACCGTCGTCGTCTCCGAAAAGGGCTGGCTGCGCGCGCTCAAGGGCCACCTGTCCGACTATTCGAACCTCGCCTTCAAGGAGGGCGATTCGCTGCGGACGGCGTTCCCGGCCTTTACCACCGACAGGATCCTGGTGCTGTCGACGAGCGGCAGGTTCTACACCATCGGCGTCGACCGGCTGCCCGGCGGGCGCGGCCATGGTGAGCCGATCCGGCTGATGGTCGACATGGACAACGATGCCGACATCGTCACCGCCTTCGTGCACAGGCCGGGGCGCAAGCTGCTGGTCGCTTCGGCCGCCGGCAATGGCTTCGTGGTCGCCGAAAGCGAGGTCGCCGCCAATACGCGCAAGGGCAAGCAGGTCGTCAACGTCAAGGCGCCCGACGAGGCGCGGCTGTGCCGGTATGTCGAGGCGGGCGAGGGCCGTGCGGCGCCCGATCATGTCGCCGTCGTCGGCGAGAACCGCAAGCTGCTGGTTTTCCCGCTCGAACAGGTGCCGGAGATGAGCCGCGGCAAGGGCGTGCGCCTGCAGCGCTACAAGGATGGCGGCATTGGCGATGTGAAGGTGTTCGCCCTGGCCGAGGGCCTGTCCTGGCAGGATTCCTCGGGCCGCACCTTCACGCGATCGCGCGGGGAACTGGCCGAATGGATCGGCGTGCGCGCCGGCGCCGGGCGCATGGTGCCCAAGGGCTTCCCCCGCTCGGGACGGTTCGGTTGAGGTAGCAATCCGGGGCTTTGCGGAAGGCCCCGCCCTGCGACCGCGCGTCGCGGCGGAATTCGCCGTCGCCGGGCGCCGTTAACCATCGCAATTTTCCCTTTGTCAGCAATTGACCGTTAACGCTTTGCCGCCGGGGGTCCGTCATGGGCTCCCCTCGTGTTTGTGGTGGGTGTTCATGCGTTCGCTTCTGCTCGCCGTCGGCCTTTTCGCGGTGACCTCCGCCGGCCTTGCCGGCTGCACGTCCTCCTCGCGCGTCGACGCCCTGACGACGGCCGCGACCGAGGCCGCGCCCGCCGCGCCGGTTACCGATCCCGCCGCGCCAATTGGCGGCGTCGCGGCGCTGATCGCCGAAACCCGGCAGGACTTTCCGCCGCCGCTCGACGCGCCGAAAGGCAAGGCGTCCGGCAAGGCGGCCGACACGAAGGCCGCGCCCGTGCCCGCACCCATCGAGGTGGCGCTGGCGCGCCCTGAAAACCCCGCGCTTTCGGTCGGGCGCATCTACCCGCCGCGATTCGGCGATGCCGAGCCGGTCGATTTCGGCGCCCGTTCGCCGCATCCCTTCGAGGTGCATGGCGTCGATGTTTCGCACTGGCAGCAGGAGATCGACTGGAAGGCGCTGCGCACCCAGGGCGCCAACTTCGCCTTCATCAAGGCGACCGAGGGCGGCAAGCATGTCGACCGGCTGTTCAAGCGCAATTGGGACCAGGCGCGTAAAGCGGGCATCCCGCGCGGCGCCTACCATTTCTTCTACTGGTGCCGGGCCGCCTCCGAGCAGGCCGACTGGTTCATCCGCCATGTGCCAAGGGAGAAGGGATCGCTGCCGCCGGTGCTCGACGTCGAATGGTACGGCAACAAGGGTACCTGCCCCAAAAAGCCCTCGCGCGCCACCGTGCTCGAGAAGATGCAGGTCTTCCTCGATCGCCTTGAGGCTCATTACGGCGTCAAGCCGATCATCTACACCACGCCCGACTTCTATCGCGACAATCTGCGCGGCAGGCTGACCGACTATTCCTTCTGGCTGCGTTCGGTCGCCGCCCATCCGAGCGACGTCTATCCGGACCGCGCCTTCGCCTTCTGGCAGTATTCGGGCACCGGCACGGCGCGAAAGGGCGTCAAAACGAAGATCGATCTGAACGTCTTCAACGGCACCGAGGAAGGCTGGCGCAGATGGCTCGCCGAGCGCGTGGTGCGCTGAACCGGCGCGCCAGCGTCAGCGGGTCGGTTCGGCGAGCGCCCGCTCGATCGCCTCGCGGATGAAGCGCTGATAGGGGATATCGCGCTTCCTTGCCCGCTCCTTGACGGCCGCGAGCATGTCCTCGGGCAGGCGGATGCTGATCTGCCGGTCCTTGCGGCGCAGTTCGAAGCGCACCGGTCGGAAGCCCGAGAAATCATACTCGCTCAGATCGGCCTCGTCGACGAAGCGTTCGGCCTCCTCATCCGTCTCAAAGCGCGGAAAGGGCTTGAGTTTAGCTGGTTCGTCGTCGCTCATAGCGTGCAACTTCCTTTCGATGCATGTAGCGGGCACTGATCGGTCGGAGCAATCTGGCTCCCTTCCGCAGCCGGAAGTTGAACACGATGAAGACATGGCGACCTTCCCGGTTCGCCCCGACAGCATTGAAACGTATCTCTGGCTCTGCGGCGGCCCGATCGGGCAGGACATCAGGCTCGTTCGAAAGTACGAACTCGATCTCTGCACGCGAAACGCCATGCTTGCCGCATTTGGGCGAGTTGCCCGCGTCCCAGTCGAACCCGTCAAACAGCATGGGGCATCAGCGTCTGTATATACGTTTGCATATACGGTTCGGCAAGCCTGTCACTGCCAGCGCGCCACATAGTCCACCGTCGCCGGATCGTACCAGTTCTGCGAGTATTCCTCGATCGTATTGGCATTGCTCCAGGAAATGCGCGTGACGCGGCCAAGCGGCGCACCGGCAATGAACGGCGTGCCGGGCGGGCCGAAATCGGGGCAGGGCGCCATCGTGATCCGATCCTCGACCCGGGTGATCCAGAAGCCGAGTTTTTCCTTGTAGAACAGATGCATGGATTCGGCGATCGATTCGACCTGCAAGCGCGGGGCGTGGCGCGCATCGAACCAGATTTCCTCGAGCGCGGCGGGCACGCCGCCCAGTCTTCGCAGCCGCCGGACGCGCCAGGCCTGCTGTGAGGACCCTTCGCCGAAGGGCGGGGCGTAGCCGGGATGGGCCATCAGATCGAGCGACAGGATCTGCGCTGTCGGCAGGCCGGCGCCGTTGCGCAACTCGAGGTGAAACAGTTCGTAGATCGAGCCCGACTTGATGCGTCCGCGCACATAGGTGCCCGAGCCCTGCACGCGCACCACCAGCCCGCGCGTTTCGAGCACCGACAGCGCCTTGCGCAGCGTGCCCACGGCAACGCCGAGCTGGCTGGCGAGATCGGCCTCGGTGGGAAGGCGTGCGCCGTCCGGCCACAGCCCGGCGGCGATCTCGCGCGTCAGGAGTTCGGAGATCTGTAGGTAGAGCGGCAGCGCGCCGCCCCTGCGCGCTCTTCCCCGCACGGCCGGTCCTTTTTGGCCGACGATAGCGGGCCGCGACATGGCTGTCATGCCCAAATTCATTCATTATTGATGCACGTCAGCCGGAGTGCTACGTAAACGGCGACAACCGTGTCAATCTGCAAGGAACACAGCCATGACCGTCGTCCCGGTCAAACATGCCGATCTCGATGCCGCCGAAATCGCCTGGTTCGCGCCGATCTGCTCGGATGACTACCGTTATCTGGGCGTGCCCGACGGCAGTCTGCGCTCGTCCTTCGATCACGCGAGCGCGATCGTCAAACTGGCCGAGCAGCTCGGCTATCGCAACGTGCTCTGCCCTTCTTCCTACATGGTCGGGCAGGACACCTGGAGTTTCGTTTCGGCCATGGCGCCGTTGACCGAGGACATCAACCTTCTGGCGGCGATCCGCTGCGGCGAGGTGCATCCGGCCATGCTTGCCCGTGCCATCGCCACGGTCGACCACGTGATGAAGGGGCGGCTGACGCTCAACATCATCTCCTCGAACCAGCCCGGTGAAGACGCATCCAGCGAATTGCGCTATCGCCGCTCGACCGAGGTGGTGGAGATCCTGCGCCAGGCCTTCACGCGCGAGACGATCGACTATGAGGGCGAGATCTATCGCCTGAAGGGGCTGAGCACCGATCCGGTCCGACCCTATCAGCAAAACGGCGGCCCGCTTCTTTATTTCGGCGGCTACTCGCCCGCCGCCCTCGAGCTTTGCGGCCGGCATTGCGAGGTCTATCTGATGTGGCCCGAACCCGAGGAACTGCTCGCCGAACGCATGAGAACCGTGCATGCGCGCGCCGAGGCGCACGGTCGCGTGCTCGACTACGGATTGCGGCTTCACATGATCGTGCGCGATACCGAGGCCGAAGCGCGCGAATATGCCCGCGATCTGGTCTCAAGACTCGATGACGCGACGGGTGAGCAAATCAGGAACCGCGCGCAGGATGCCAGGAGCTATGGCGTGTCGCTGCAGACCGCAAGCCGCAACACCGCCGACGAGGAGGGTTATGTCGAGCCCAATCTGTGGACCGGTATCGGCCGTGCGCGCTCGGGCTGCGGTGCCGCGCTGGTCGGCTCGGTCGAGCAGGTGCTTGAAAAGATCGACCGCTACCGGAAGATGGGCATTCGCGCCTTCATATTCTCCGGTTATCCGAGCCGGCAGGAGTGCGAGATCTTCGGGCGGAAGGTTTTGCCGCAGTTGAAGACCTGCTCGCTGCCCCATGTTTACGGGAGGGTGCCTGAATCGGTGCCGGCAACGCCGCTGGGCGTGGGAGAACGGGTCTGATGGAAACGATCGAATTCGGCCACGGCGTGCCACCCATGAGCCGTATCGTCTACGGCGCCTGGAGGCTGAGCGACGATCACGACACCACCCCCGACCATGTGCTCGAAAAGATCGAGCTGTGCCTGGCACAGGGCATCACCACCTTCGACCACGCCGACATCTATGGCGACTACGAATGCGAGGCGCTGTTCGGCCGTGCGCTGCGCAACCGCCCCGACCTGCGCGACACGATGCAGATCGTCACCAAATGCGGCATCATGGCGATGTCGGACAAGTTTCCGCGCCGGCGCGTCAAGCACTACGACACCTCCGCGGCGCATATCCGCAATTCGGTCGAGGTGGCGCTGGGGCAACTGGGCTTTGACGTCATCGATCTGCTGCTCATCCACCGGCCAGACCCGTTCCTGGACCATCATGAAACGGGCGCGGCGCTCGACGCGCTGGTCGACGAGGGCAAGGTCCGCGGGATCGGCGTGTCCAATTTCATGCCCTGGGACATCGACCTTCTGCAGTCGGCGATGACCCATCCGATCCTGACCAACCAGATCGAGATCAATCTGGTCAACAAGGCCGCCTTCACCAACGGCCAGATCGCCCGCGCCCAGCGCGATGGCGCCCCGCCCATGGCCTGGTCGCCGCTGGCCGGCGGATCGATGTTCTATCCCGGCGACCAGGTCGGCAAGCGCGTCATGCCGCGCCTGACCGAGATCGCCGCCGATCAGGGCGTCAGCGCCGAGGCGGTCGCGGTCGCCTGGCTGCTGGCGCACCCGGCCCGCATCGTTCCGGTCGTGGGCACCAATTCGCTCAAACGCATCGAACGCATCGCCGACGCCTTGAAAGTCACGCTCGACCGACAGACATGGTTCGAATTGTGGTCACTGGCCGAAGGCGACGAAGTCCCTTGAAGGAAAACCCTGACATGAATGCCGACGCCCATCTGAACCTCGACGCGATCCGCATGGCCGAACTCAAGCGCGCCATGGGCGGTTTCGCCACGGGCGTGACGATCGTCGCCACAAGCCATGGCGGCGCCGATTACGGCATGACCTGCAATTCCTTCAACACCGTTTCGCTCGACCCGCCGCTTGTCCTGTGGTCGGTGCGCAAGCAGAGCGCCAGCCGCGCCGCCTTTACAGGCTCGTCGGGCTACACGGTCAGCGTGCTGGGCAGCCATCAGCAGGCACTTGCCGAGCGTTTCACGCACGGCGCCCCCACCGAGCGGTTCGACGGTGTGGGCACCACGCGCCTGCCGACGGGCCGGGTACGGCTCGACGACGCGGTATCCTGGTTCGATTGCACGCTCGAGCAGGTGGTCGGGGCCGGCGATCATGATGTGCTGATCGGCCGTGTCATCGCCTTTGCGGCCGGCGCCGGCGAACCGCTCGTTTATGTCCATGGCGGCTTCACCGCGCCACTGCGAGCCGCTTCGCGCGAAGTTGCCACAGCGAGTGGACGGCCAGTGCGCCGATGAGGATGGTGCCGCCGACCAGCACGCGCGGCGTCGGCGTTTCGGCCAGGATGATCCAGACCCAGATCGGCGCGAGCACGGTCTCCAGCAGATAGAACATGCCGACCTCGGGCGCCGAAAGATATCGCGGCCCTGTCGCCAGGCACCAATAGGCGACCGGCAGCATCACCATTCCGTTGATGATGATGAAGATGGGCGCATCCAGCATCACCGGCTGCTGGTTCCAGGCGAGCACGATGCTGGCGATGATGATCGGCACGATACCGCCGACGATCGGCGCAAAGCCCATATGCTTGCCGCTGCGGCGCGACAGGGTGATGGCCAGGGCGATGCAGATCGCCGCCATCAGCGCGCACAGATCGCCGAAGGTGTTGCCGGCGTCCAGCCCGTCCGAGACGATGATGCCCACAGCCGCGATCATCACGGCCATGGTGATCCGCGTGGCGACCGTGGGCGTTTCGCCGAGCCACAGCCAGCCGATCAGCGCGGCGAGCATCGGAGTGAAGGCGACGATGAAGACGACGTTCGCCGCACTGGTGTATTGCACCGCGACAACGAAGAAGGTGACCGTGAAGCCGTAGATGATCGCCACCGGAATGCCGTCGGGCAGCGGCAGCAGCGTGAACGGCCGACCGGTGACGGCGCGCACGATGGCCCAGATGGAAAGGCCGGCGACCAGCGCGCCCACGCAGCGCACGATCAGCACCGAAAACGCATCGCCGCCGCCCAGCTTGATCAGCGGGACGTCGAAACTGAGCGCCACACCGCCAATGGCGGTGATCAGCAGACCTTTGGCATGGGGCGTCATGACCGACCGCTACGGCGCATGGTCGGCCGGCGCAAGGCCGGTTCACGCGACATCTGGTCGGCGCGCGCCCTCAGCGCGGTCGCGGCGGCCTTGGCGTTCGGTCCGGCGGCTCGTAGCGTTCCCAGCCGGCGCCGGTCAGATGCTGCTGCGGCAGAAAGCGCGTCTTGTAGTCCATCTTGCGCGAGCCGGCGACCCAGTAGCCCAGATAGACATGCGCCATGCCCTGACGGCGGGCCCGCTCGATATGATCGAGGATCATGTAGGTGCCCAGCGACCGCCCGCTCTCTTCGGGGTCGAAGAACGAATAGACCATCGAATAGCCGTCGGCCATGTAGTCGGACAAGGCCACGCCGACCAGCGGCCCGTCGCCGCGACCGGTCAGGAAGCTGTCCGGACCCCGGCGGCGATATTCGATCACGCGCGAATTGACGTGGGTGTCCTCGACCATCATGGCATAGTCGAGCACCGTCATGTCGCTCATGCCGCCGCCATAGTGCCGCGAGTCGAGATATTTCCGGAACAGCGAGTACTGTTCGCTCGACGGCTCGGCGCCGTACTCGGCGCCCACGAGATCGCTGTTGCGCCTGGCCACCCGGCGCATCGAGCGGGTCGGCTCGAACTCGTCGGCAAGGATGCGCACCGAAACGCAGGCGCGGCACGATTCGCACGCCGGCCTGTAGGCGATGTTCTGACTGCGCCGAAACCCGCCCAGGGTGAGGAGCTCGTTCATCTCGGCGGCCTTTTCGCCGACCAGATGCGTGAAGACCTTGCGCTCGAATTGGCCGTCCAGATAGGGGCAGGGCGCAGGCGAGGTCAGAAAGAACTGCGGCGCTTTTGTCGAATGCTTGGTCATCGCGCGTGGTGTTTCAAGCCCCGGGGTTCCCTTTGGACCACGACGGCAAACAATGGCATGTGTGCCTTGAAGGTCAAGGCGGAAAACCGCCGCCCGCTCACGCGGTTTCGCGATAGTGCTGCGAGCGCACGGCCACCGTGCCAAGGGCGAGATCGTGAAGCAGCCGCTTGTGGCGGGTGAACAGCGCGACAAGAACGATGAACGGTGTCAGGATCGTGTTGGCGGCCCAGAAGAGCACCGCGTGCACGATCGCCGTCATCGCATCGATCGGCTGGCCGTCATAGCGCACCAGCCGCAGATCCATCATCTGCATGCCCCATGTGCCCTGGTTCGGCCCGCCCATGGTCCAGCCGATATAGGCAAGCGCGACCAGCGGAACCAGGATTGCATAAAGCAGCCAGCCAAGCCCGAACGTGGCAAAGCCGAGCAGCGCCACGATCGGCACCGCCACGACAACGAGGCCGAAGACGAGCAGATAGTCGATGCAAAAGGCGATGGTTCGCCGCGTCCTGACGCCGGCGAACAGGCGCCAGTCGTCGAACCGGTCGGTCGGGATATGCGCGTGGGTCATTGCTTCGCTCATGGCCCCGAAATGGTCGGGCGCGCCGGCAAATTCAAGCCAAGCGAGGCAACGCGGGGGCGCCGCGGGCAGCCCTGCGTGCTCAGCCGGCGAGCATGCGCGCAACGCGCGGCGCGTAATAGGTCAGGATCCCGTCGCAGCCGGCGCGCTTGAAGGCGAGCAGCTTTTCCATCATCACCCGTTCGCCGTCGATCCACCCATTGGCGGACGCCGCCTCGATCATCGCATACTCGCCCGAGACCTGGTAGGCGAAGACCGGCACGCGCAATTCGCTCTTCAGCCGCCAGCACACGTCCAGATAGGGCAGGGCGGGCTTGACCATGACCATGTCGGCGCCCTCGGTCAGGTCCTGTTCGGCCTCGCGCAGCGCTTCGTCCGCATTGGCCGGGTCGATGTAGTAGGTCTTCTTGTCGCCCTTGAGCAGGCCGGCCGTGCCCACCGCCTCGCGATAGGGGCCGTAGCAGGCCGAGGCGAACTTGGTCGCGTACGACATGATCGCCACGTCCTGGAAGCCCGCCCCGTCGAGCGCGTCGCGGATGGCGCCCACGCGCCCGTCCATCATGTCCGAGGGCGCGATGATGTCGGCGCCCGCCTCGGCCTGCGCGACCGCCGCGCGCGCGATGATGTCCACGGTCTCATCATTGACGATGACGCCGTCGCGCAGCACCCCGTCATGGCCGTGGCTGGTGAACGGGTCGAGCGCCACGTCGGTGATGACGCCGATGTCCGGCACGGCCTCCTTGATCGCCGCGGTCACGGTGTTGACGATGTTGTCGGGGTCGAGAATGTGCGAGCCCGCTTCGTCCTTCTTCGCGCCGTCGATATAGGCGAAGGTGGCGATCGCCGGAATCCCCAGCGCATGGGCTTGCCGGGCCGCCTCCACGGCGCGGTCGCATGTCAGCCGCGCAACGCCCGGCATCGCCGCGATCGGCTCGGCCCGCTCAACGCCTTCCATGATGAAGATCGGCCAGATCAGGTCGTCGACGCTCAGCCGGTTCTCGCGCACCAGCCGGCGCGACCAGTCGGCCTTGCGCATGCGCCTCAGGCGCCGCCCGCCGGTGATCTCGTCGACGCTGCGTGCGGGCGTGTTGGCTTTCATGGCGTGCTCCTGTCGTGACCGGCGTGGCTTCTGCGCCTGACCTACACCCGCGCTTTGCATTTCGCAAAGCCGTCCGATAGACCGACGCAAGGGCACCTGTGAACAGGGCACCGAACCGCCGGGCATTGCGATGGTCACAGTGGAACACGATACCCTTCCGCCGCAAAAGGGCGCGTTCGAACAGGGATGGTCGGCCTTCCTGCGCGTCATGGCGATCGTCGCGCTGGGTTCGGCGCTTCTGTACTGGGCCCAGCTGACCGGCATCTACGGTGAGCCGGACCTGCGTTTCGACCGGCTGTCGCCGCATGGCCGCGTGCTCTTTGCCACCCTGGCCGTGCTCATGCCCGCCGCCGCGCTCGGCCTGTGGCTGGTGGCGCGCTGGGGCGTCGTCATCTGGGTGATGGGCCTGGTCGCCGAGATCGCCGCCTATGGCATCTGGGTCGAACAGTTTCCGCCAAGGCCCTGGGTCGCCGGCGTCAATGCGATTGCGTTGCTGGTGCTGTTGCTGCTTGGCGGGGCATTGCTGGTGGCGCGCTACCGGGCGGGCGCGGCAAGCGAGGATTGAACCGCGCCGCTTAACCGGCCATTGACCACCCGAACGATTGGGGCCCGCGTAACTGCTTGTTAACGCAGGCGTTTAAATCGAATTTTATGCGCATTTCCTAGGGTCGGCCTCACAAGGCGGGGCAACACCGCCGACAAAACATGTGAGGCACAAATGATCAACCAGTCTGGTCTCGTGGGCGAACCGCGAGCGCCCTCGGACGCGCAATCGCTGCGGCGGCTTTATCTGGAGGCGTTGCAGCTCGTGGAACGGCTGCACCGGCGCCTTCAGGATGTGGTCAAGGACGAGTTCGACCGGTCCGGACGCGACGACATCAACGCGGTGCAGGCGATCCTGCTTTTCAATATCGGCGACAGCGAACTGACGGCGGGCGAGTTGCGCTCGCGCGGCTATTACCTTGGCTCGAACGTGTCCTACAACGTCAAGAAGCTCGCCCAGGACGGGTTCATCCACCACAAGAAGTCGAGCTCGGACCGGCGCGCCGTCCGCATCAGCCTGACCGAGAAGGGCCGCGAGGTCGCTGAGACGGTCGAGCGGCTCTACGAGCGCCACATCGCCTCGATCGAGGCGGTCGGCGGTATCGATGTCGACGAGTTCAAGACGATGAACCGGGCGATGCAGCGGCTCGACCGCTTCTGGAACGACACCATCCTCTACCGGCTCTGATCTCCAGCCGGGTAGACTGCAGGCGCCGGTTCCTCTTGCCGGCGTCTGCATCGTTTCGTCCTTTCGCCGCACGCGCCTATTCGGCCGGCTGGTCGCCGCGACGGCCGGCCCGTCGCGGCAGGCCGATCAGCGCCGGCACGCGTGCGGCATAGGCCGCATAGCCCGGACGCGTGCGAACCATGTGCTGTTCGGTCAGCGGCAGCGTGACGCCGGCCATCACCGCGCACAACAGCACCGGCCCGGCGAACACGATCGCGCTGCCCGAGATCGCCCAGGCGCTCAGCGCCAGTCCCCACCACAGCACCATCTCGCCGAGATAGTTCGGATGCCGGCTCAGGCCCCACAGCCCGCTTGTGACCAGCGCATGCGCGCCGGCCGCACGCCGCTTGGCGGCCGCCAGTTGCCGGTCGGCCGCCCATTCAAGGCCAAAGCCCGCCGCGAACACCGCCATGCCCAGCCAGAACGCGACGACCGAGGGTTCGCCCGCAACATCGCCGGCGAAAGCCAGATGAACCGGCGCGGCGATCAGCCACAGCAGCACGGCCTGCAACAGGAAGATCTTGTAAAGGCTCGCCCACCGGAAGGGCGGGCCGCCGGCCTCGCGCATCGCCCGGTAGCGCGGGTCCTCGCCATCGGCCGCCTGGTGCCGCGCGATGAGCTGCGCCGCCAGCCGCACCGACCAGACGATGAGCGCGGCCAGCAGCACCCACTGCAGCGGGCTCGCAACGCCGTGATACCACACATGCACCAGCGCGATGGCCGAAAAGCCCGGTCCCCAGTAATAGTCGACGATGCCCGCATCCTCGATCATGACATTAATCAGCCATATTGCTATGAAAGCCACGCAGGTGATGGCCAACGTCATCGTCAGTGAGGCATCCATGCCGAAACCTTTCTGTTGACAGGATGCCATTTCCAACATGGTTACCTGTCTGTTAACGAAGCGGCGCTAAAGCGATATCGGCGTCGCCGATCCTGGGGCGACAAGAGGGATTACGCGGGCAGACCATGAACGGATTTGCAAGAAGAACACGTCGGGCATTTCTCACGAGCGTCGGCGCCGCCGGCGCCATTGCCGCCGCCGGCGGCGCTGCGGCGGCACAGACCACGATCAACGAGATTCTGCAATCTCCCCGGCGCGGCAACTGGGACGACCAGTTCGACGCGGCCGGCGCCCGCACGACCGAGGTCATGAGCCGGGTGCCGATCCTGTCGCCGCTGACGTCCGGCTATGTCGAGCAGTCCATATTCGACTACCGCATGATCGTCGCCCAGGGCGGCTGGCCCAGGGTCAACGCGACCCAGGCGCTGCGCGTGGGCGTGCAGGACGAAGCGGTGCGCCAATTGCGCCGGCGCCTGATCGTCTCCGGTGACCTGCCGCGCAATGCCGGCGACAGCGCCACCTTCGACACCTTCCTCGACGGCGCCGTCAAGCGCTTCCAGGTGCGCCACGGCATGACCGCCGACGGCATCGTCGGCAACTACACGCTGGCCGCGCTCAACGTGTCGGCGCCGGTGCGCCTTGGCCAGCTTGAGACCAATCTGGTGCGGCTGCGCTCCATGTCGGGCTATCTGGGCGACCGCTATGTGATGGTCAACATTCCCGCCGCCGAGGTCGAGGCGGTGGAGACGGACCGCGTCGCGCTGCGCCACAAGGCCATCGTCGGCAAGATCGACCGGCAGACGCCGATCCTGTCCTCGCAGATCCACGAGGTCATTCTCAACCCCTACTGGACCGCGCCCAAATCGATCATCCGCAAGGACATCATCCCGCTCATGCGCGAGGATCCCACCTACCTGACGCGCAACAAGATCCGCCTTTTCGATCAGGGCGGCAACGAGGTGCCGCCCGAATTGGTCGACTGGTCGACCGACGAGGCGCTGGCGCTGCGCTTCCGCCAGGATCCGGGCAAGATCAACGCCATGTCCTCGACCAAGATCAATTTCCAGAACCCGCATGCGGTCTACATGCACGACACGCCGCAGCAGAGCCTGTTCGGCCAGTTCCTGCGCTTTGAATCGTCGGGCTGCGTGCGCGTGCACAACATTCGCGAACTGACGATCTGGCTGCTCGAATCGACGCCGGGCTGGGACCGCAACCGCATCGAGCAGGTTGTCGCCTCTGGCGTGAACACCGAGATCCCGGTCGAGGTGAAGGTGCCGGTCTATTTCGTCTACATCTCCGCCTGGTCGACCGATGACCGCGTCGTCCATTTCCGCGACGACATCTACAATCGCGACGGCGTGGACGAATTGCAGCTTTCCTCGACCACGCTGTAGGGTCTTCGGCGCCCCGCCGGCGTCGGCGGGGCGATCGGTCACACGATCGCGGGCGAACCCGGCCCCGTGCCAGGCATGACAGCGGCGCGGCATCGTGTTAAGGCGCGCCCGCCTGTCCCTGCATCCAACGAAAGGACTGCTCTCATGTCGCATGTCAGCGCTGCCGATTCGCAATTCTCCGACGCCTTTTTCGGCCAGGACCTGGCCGGGCGCGATCCGGAGATCGCCGGCGCCATCGACAAGGAACTGACGCGCCAGCGCCACGAGATCGAACTGATCGCCTCGGAGAACATCGTCAGCCGCGCCGTGCTCGAGGCGCAGGGCTCGGTGATGACCAACAAATACGCCGAGGGCTATCCGGGCCGACGCTATTATGGCGGCTGCCAGTATGTCGACATTGCCGAGAACCTGGCCATCGAGCGCGCCACCCGGCTGTTCGGCTGCGGCTTCGCCAATGTCCAGCCCAATTCGGGCAGCCAGGCCAACCAGGCTGTGATGCTGGCGCTCGCCGCGCCGGGCGACACGATCCTGGGCATGAGCCTCGATGCCGGCGGCCACCTGACGCACGGCGCCCGGCCGAACATGTCGGGCAAATGGTTCAACGCGGTCCAGTACGGGCTCGACCTCGACACCGGCCTGATCGATTACGACCAGGTCCAAGCGCTCGCCGTCGAGCACAAGCCGCGCCTGATCATCGCCGGCGGCTCGGCCTATTCGCGCATCATCGACTTCGCCCGGTTTCGCGCCATTGCCGACAAGGTCGGCGCGCATTTGTGGGTCGACATGGCCCATTTCGCCGGTCTGGTCGCCGCCGGCGTTCATCCCAGCCCGTTCCCGCACGCCCATGTGGTCACCACGACCACGCACAAGACGCTGCGCGGCCCGCGCGGCGGCATGGTGCTCACCGATGACGAGACGATCGCCAAGAAGATCAACTCGGCGGTGTTTCCCGGTCTTCAGGGCGGCCCGCTCATGCATGTGATCGCCGCCAAGGCTGTCGCCTTCGGCGAGGCGCTGGACCCCGAATTCGCCGGCTACATGCGCGCGGTGGCGGACAACGCCAAGGTGCTCGCCCAGACCATCGTCGAGGGCGGCATGCAGATCGTCTCGGGCGGCACCGACACGCACCTGATGCTGGTCGACCTGCGGCCCAAGGGCGTTACCGGCAAGGCCGCCGAGGCCGCGCTCGGCCGCGCCTTCATCACCTGCAACAAGAACGGCGTTCCCGACGACCCGGAAAAGCCGGCCGTGACCTCGGGCATCCGCCTGGGCACGCCGGCGGCGACCACCCGCGGCTTCGGCCCCGCCGAGTTTCGTGAGGTCGGCCGGATGATCGTCAAGGTGATCGACGTGCTCGCCCAGTCCGGCGAGGATGGCGACACCTCGCAGGTCGAGGCGGCGGTTCGCGAGGACGTGATCGCGCTGACGAACCGCTTCCCCATCTATCCGCATCTGGACTGAGGGAACGCGCTTGCGCTGTCCGTTCTGTCACACCGAGAACACGCAGGTCAAAGACAGCCGCCCCGCCGAGGAGGGGACCGTCATCCGCCGCCGCCGGGTCTGCCCGGACTGCGGCGGCCGGTTCACCACCTTCGAGCGGGTGCAGCTGCGCGAACTGGTCGTCGTCAAGAAGAACGGCCGCAAGGTGCCCTTCGACCGCGACAAGCTCGCCCGTTCCTTCGAGGTCGCGCTGCGCAAGCGGCCCGTCGAGCCCGAGCGGGTCGAAAAGGCCGTCTCGGCCATCGTCCGCCAGCTCGAGAGCTCGGGCGAGCAGGAAATCCCCGCCGACGAGATCGGCACGCTCGTCATGGAAGCGCTCAAGCGCATGGACGAGGTCGCCTTCGTGCGCTTTGCCTCGGTCTACAAGGATTTCCGCAACCCGCAGGACTTCAAGGATCTGCTCGGACAGATCGGCGAGCGGATCGATGACCAGGAGCGCGACGGGGCGGCCGATGCCGCCCGGTGAGGCAGGTACGGCCCTGTCCGAGGTCGACCGCCGCTTTATGGGCGCGGCGCTGCGCTATGGCCGGCGCCATCTCGGCCGCACCGGCACCAACCCGTCCGTGGCAACGCTCATCGTGCGCGACGATGGCCAGGGACCGGTGATCGTCGGCCGCGGCGTGACCGCGCCGGGCGGCCGCCCCCATGCCGAGCCGATCGCGCTCAAGCAGGCCGGCGAGGCCGCGCGCGGCGCCACCGCCTATGTCACCCTCGAGCCGTGCGCCCATCATGGCCGCACGCCGCCCTGCGCCGAAGCGCTGATCGCGGCGGGCGTGGCGCGTGTCGTCGCCGCCGTCTCCGATCCCGATCCGCGCGTTTCTGGCCGCGGTTATGCCATGCTGCGCAAGGCCGGGATCGAGGTTCTGGCCGATTGTGCGCCGGACCGGGCCCGGGCGGTTTTGGGCGGCTATCTGATTCGATCTTTCAACAAGCGCGCGCAAGTGACTCTCAAGCTTGCCGTTTCCGCCGATGGCATGATCGGCCGTCCGGGCGCCGGCCAGGTGCCGATCACCGGCGCGGTCGCCCGCGCCCAGAGCCATGTCCTGCGCGCCGAGCACGATGCGGTCCTCATCGGCATCGGCACCGCGCTCGAGGACGATCCGGAACTGACCTGCCGGCTGCCGGGCATGGAAGACCGCACGCCACGCCGTATCGTCGTGGACACCGATGCGCGCCTGCCATTGTCCTCGCAACTGGTCGAGACCGCCGCCCGCGCGCCGGTGCATGTGGCGACCTGCGCGCCGCTGTCCGAGCGCGCCCGCGCGCTGGCGGCAAGGGGCGTGCGGATCATCGCTTCGGAGGCTCATGACGGGCGCCTCGCGCTGCCCGAACTGACCGAGGACCTGGCGGCCATCGGCGTTGCCAGCTTGCTTGTCGAGGGCGGCGCGGCCATTGCGTCGGCGTTCCTCGCCGAGGGCCTTGTCGACCGCATCGCCCTATTCGACAGCGATGTCGCGGTCGGACAGGGCGGCGTGCGGGCGCCGCTGACCGCCGCGTCCCTGCCGGCCGGTTTCGCCGTCACGCGCCGCGCGGCCTATGGCGCCGACCGCTTCGTCTTCGCCGAACGGGGAGGGTGAATGTTCACCGGCATCGTCACCGATATCGGGCGCATCGACGCCGTTGCCACGCTTGCCGAGGGCCGGCGCTTTCGCATCGCAACGCAATACGATCCGGCGGGCATCGCCATCGGCGCGTCGATCGCCTGCGCCGGCGTCTGTCTGACCGTCACCGGCCTGCCCGAGCGGGGCTCGAACGCGCGCTGGTTCGAGGTCGAGGCCTGGGAGGAGGCGCTGCGCCTGACCACCGCCGGCGACTGGGCCGAAGGGGCGCGGATCAATCTCGAGCGCGCGCTCAAGGCGGGCGACGAATATGGCGGACACATGGTGTCGGGCCATGTCGACGCCATGGCGCAAATCGTCGAGCGCCACGACGAGGGCGATGCGGTGCGCTTTGTCGTCGAGGCGCCCGCCGCCTTGATGAAGTTCATCGCGCCCAAGGGCTCGGTCGCTCTCGACGGGACGTCGCTCACCGTCAACGGCGTTTCGGGCGGGCGTTTCGACGTCCTGCTGATTCGCCATTCGCTCGACGTGACCACCTGGGGCGAGCGGCAGCCGGGCGACCGCGTCAACCTCGAAATCGACCCGATCGCGCGCTATGTCGCCCACTATGTGGACCGCCTTGCGCAGGCCGGAAAAGGGGCGTAGTCCAGCCGCCAGCCACCTCAGTCGCCGGACCGTTCATGAGCCCCGACCGCCCCCGCATCCTGATCGTCGAAGCGCGCTTTTACGACGACATGTCCGACGCGCTGCTTGCCGGCGCGCGCGCCGCGCTGGACGAAGCTGGCGCGATCCACCACACCGTCACCGTGCCCGGCGCGCTGGAAGTGCCCGGCGCGATCCGCTTCGCCCTCGACCGCACCGTGCCCTATGACGGCTATGTGGCGCTCGGCATGGTCATTCGCGGCGAGACCTATCACTTCGAGATCGTGTGCAACGAATCCGCGCGCGGGCTCACCGACCTCGCCCTCGCGCACGGTCTTGCCATCGGCAATGGCATCGTCACGGCCGAAAATGCCGATCAGGGCTGGGCCCGCGCCGATCCGGCCCGCAAGGACAAGGGCGGCGATGCCGCCCGCGCCGCGCTCGCCATGATCGCGCTCCGCCACGAACTGGGCCTGGCATGATGGCGAGCCAGCCCCCGTCCCTCGGCAAGGCGGCCAACAAGCGCGGCGTGGCGCGGCTGGCCGCCGTGCAGGCCCTTTACCAGATGGACATTTCGGGCGCCGGCGTGCTCGAGACCGCGGCCGAATACGAGACCTTCCGGCTCGGCCAGGAGATCGACGGGGTCCGCTACCGCGATGCCGACCCGGCCTGGTTCCGGGCGATCCTGTCCGGCGTCGTTGCCGAGCAGACCCGGCTCGATCCGGTCATCCGCGCCGCGCTGAGCGAAGGCTGGCCGCTGTCGCGGCTCGACGGCACGCTGCGCGCGCTGCTGCGCGCCGGCGCCTGGGAGTTGATCCACCGCAAGGATGTTCCGGTGCCGGTCATCGTAACCGAGTATGTCGATGTCGCCCACGCGTTCTTCGGCGAGGGCGAGGAGCCGCGCATGGTCAACGCGGTCCTCGACCGGATCGCCCGCACGCACCGCAAGGACTGAACCCGCAACGTGACGACCCAGGCCGCACAGGACCTTGCCGCCGCCAAGCGCGCCACGCTGACCATCGCGGCGGCGGCCGCGATCGTCGGTGCCGCGGCGCCGGTGTCGATTTCGCTGGGCGGGCTTGCCGGCCACTACCTGCTCGGCGCCGACAAGACGCTGGCGACATTGCCCGTCACCGGGTTCAACCTGGGCGTGGCGCTCGGCGCGCTGCCGGCGGCCCTGCTGATGCGCGCGGTCGGCCGCCGCAACGGTTTCATGTCCGGCGCCCTGGTCACCGCCACCGGCGGCGCCGTCGCCGCCGTCGCGCTCATGCAGGGCCTTTTCTGGCTGTTTGGTCTGGCGCTTGCGCTGATCGGCATTGGCGGCGCCTTCGTCCAGCAATACCGCTTCGCGGTCGCCGATGCCGCCCCGCCCGTCTTCAAGCCCAAGGCGATCTCCTGGGTGCTCGGCGGCGGCGTCTTCGCCGCCATCATCGGTCCGCAGGCAGTGATCCACACCAAGGATCTGCTCGCCCCGGTCGAGTTCGCCGGCGCCTTCGTGTCGGTGATCGGGCTGGGGCTCGTCGGCGTGATCGTCCTTGCCACGCTGAAGATCCGCGACCACGTGGCGGCCGGCCCGGCCGCGGTGAGCGCCGCCCCGCCGCGCCCGCTCGGCCAGATCGTCACCCAGCCGCGCTTTGCCGTTGCGTTCCTGTGCGCGGTGACCTCGTACGCGCTGATGAGCTTTCTGATGACCGGCGCGCCGCTCGCCATGGTCGGCTGCGGCTTTTCGGCCGAACAGGCAACGCTCGGCATCTCCTGGCACGTCATGGCGATGTTCGCGCCCAGCTTCGTCACCGGCCACCTGATTGCCCGCTTCGGCAAGGAGACGATCGTCGCAACGGGCCTCGTCATCCTGATCGCATGCGCGCTGGTCGCCCTGTCGGGCATCGCCCTGTGGCAGTTCTGGCTGGCCCTGATCCTTCTGGGCGTTGGCTGGAATTTCGGCTTCATCGGCGCCACCGCAATGCTCACCGAGACCTACACGCCGGCCGAAAAGAACACCGTGCAGGGCGCGCACGATTTCGCCCTTTTCGGCACGGTCGCGCTGGCCTCGCTGATGTCGGGCGCCACCCTCAATGCGTTCGGCTGGGCGACGCTGAACTGGATCCTGCTGCCGATCGCCGGGCTGTGCCTTGTCGTGCTGATCGGCTTCGTCGTCCATGACCGGCGTGCGGGCGCCGAACCGCCGGCCGCCGCCCCACACGGCTGACGCCTTCGACCATCGGGGGAATGGGCGCCACGCGCCTTGATTCTCGTCCACCCATTCTGCATAGACGACGCCGACGCAGCGTGCCCGCCCGGGCACTGCCGACCCGACATCTTGCGGCCCGCGGGGGATTTTGCGGGCCATTCAGGAGGATATCCGATGCTACTTCTCGCCGTCATCGCCTGCGGGCTGGTGTCGATCGCATACGCGGTCTGGGCCACGCAGTCGGTCCTGGCTGCCGATCAGGGCAACCAGCGCATGCAGGAGATCGCAGGTGCGATCCGCGAGGGCGCCCAGGCCTATCTGAACCGGCAGTACACCACCATCGCGATCGTCGGCATCGTCGTGTGCGCCGTCACCTGGCTGCTTCTGGGCGCGACCGCGGCCATCGGCTTTCTGATCGGCGCCGTGCTCTCTGGCCTTGCCGGCTATATCGGCATGCACGTTTCGGTGCGCGCCAATGTGCGCACGGCCCAGGCGGCCGCCCATTCGCTGTCGGGCGGGCTCGACATCGCCTTCAAGTCCGGGGCGATCACCGGCATGCTGGTGGCCGGCCTGGCGCTGCTCGGCGTTGCCATCTACTACTACGTCCTGACCGTGCCCATGGGTCTTGCATCGGAAAGCCGCACCGTCATCGACGCGCTCGTCGCGCTCGGCTTCGGCGCCTCGCTGATTTCGATCTTCGCGCGCCTTGGCGGCGGCATCTTCACCAAGGGCGCCGATGTCGGCGGCGATCTCGTCGGCAAGGTCGAGGCCGGCATACCCGAGGACGATCCGCGCAATCCCGCAACCATCGCCGACAATGTCGGCGACAATGTCGGCGACTGCGCCGGCATGGCCGCCGACCTGTTCGAGACCTATGCGGTGACCGTCGTCGCCACCATGGTGCTCGCCGCGATCTTCTTTGCCGGCACCGAGGTGCTGGCCATGGTCATGCTGTATCCGCTGGCGATTGGCGCGGCCTGCCTGATCACCTCGATCGTCGGCACCTTCTTCGTGCGCCTTGGCACCAACGGCTCGATCATGGGCGCGCTCTACAAGGGCCTGATCGCCACCGGCGTGCTGACGATCTTCGGCCTTGGGGCGGCGACCTCGTTCACAATCGGCTGGGGCGAGATCGGCGTCGTCGACGGCAAGTCCATCATCGGCTGGAACCTGTTCATCTGCGGCCTGATCGGCCTGATCGTCACCGGCCTGATCGTGATCATCACCGAATACTACACCGGCACCAACAAGCGGCCGGTCAATTCGATCAGCCAGGCCTCGGTCACCGGCCACGGCACCAACGTCATCCAGGGCCTCGCGGTCTCGCTCGAGGCGACCGCGCTGCCCGCCATCGTCATCGTTGCCGGCATCATCGCCACCTTCCAGCTCGGCGGCCTGTTCGGCATCGGCATCGCGGTGACCGTCATGCTCGGCCTTGCCGGGATGATCGTCGCGCTCGATGCCTTCGGCCCGGTCACCGACAATGCCGGCGGCATCGCCGAGATGGCCGGCCTCGATCCTGAAGTGCGCAAGTCGACCGACGCGCTCGACGCGGTCGGCAACACCACCAAGGCCGTCACCAAGGGCTACGCCATCGGCTCGGCAGGTCTTGGCGCGCTGGTGCTGTTTGCCGCCTATGCCAACGACCTGACCTATTTCGCGGCCAATTCGGAGACCTACGGCTACTTCGCCGATCTGGGCGAGATCTCGTTCGAGCTGTCCAACCCGTATGTCGTGGCCGGGCTGATCTTCGGCGGCCTGATCCCCTATCTGTTCGGCGGCATCGCCATGACCGCCGTCGGCCGCGCCGGCGGCGCGGTCGTCGAGGAGGTGCGCAGCCAGTTTCGCGAAAAGCCCGGCATCATGGAAGGCACCGAGCGGCCCGACTACGCGCGCGCGGTCGACATGCTGACCCGCGCCGCGATCAAGGAGATGATCGTGCCCTCGCTGCTGCCGGTGCTGGCCCCGCTGGTGGTCTATTTCGGCGTGCTGATCATTTCCGGCTCCAAGGCCTCGGCCTTCGCCGCCGTCGGCGCGATGCTGCTCGGGGTGATCGTCAACGGCCTGTTCGTCGCCATCTCGATGACCTCGGGCGGCGGCGCCTGGGACAACGCCAAGAAATCCTTCGAGGACGGTTTCGTCGACAAGGACGGCGTCAAGCACGAAAAGGGCTCGGAGGCGCACAAGGCCTCGGTGACCGGCGACACCGTCGGCGATCCGTACAAGGACACCGCCGGCCCGGCCGTGAACCCTGCGATCAAGATCACCAACATCGTCGCCCTGCTGCTGCTGGCCGTGTTGGCGCAGGGATAGGGGGCGTACCGGGCCGGTCGCCGGTCCGCTCCACGCCGTGTCACAGCCCCGCGTTGAGACGTGGCTTGCGCCGCGTCATCCCGGCACGCAATGCCGGGATCGGGGGCCGCCAAGCGCGATTGCGGGGAGACGCCCCGCACGGGCGCACCGCCCATCAGCATGGATGAAGGAAAACGGACCATGCCAGTAAAGCTGCCGCTCAAGATGACCTATGTCGAATTCACCTCGCCCAGGCTCGAGCAGACCCAGGCCTTTCTCGCCGACGCCTTCGGCTGGAGCTATGTCGACTATGGCGACGACTACAAGGACGTTCAGGGCTCGGGGATCGGCGGCGGCCTTGAACGCGGCGAACTCCGCCCGCCGCTCGTCGTCCTCCAGACCGACGATCTGGAAGGCGCCCTGCGCGCGGTGATCGATGCCGGCGGCACCATCACCCAGCCGATCTTCGGCTTTCCCGGCGGTCGCCGCTTCCAGTTCACCGAACCGGGCGGCAACGAACTGGCCGTCTTCTCCGAGAGCTGAAGGAGCTCCGGCCTTCGCCGTGTCCTGGCCGGCCCGCTGCTCTTGGCCGGGCTGCTGCTCTTGGCCGGCCCGCTACTGCCCCAGCACCGATTCGGGCGTCGGTCCGCCCAGCGTGCCGGTCAGGATCTGCGTCAGGAAGGTCTGGTCGCGGCCGCCGGTCGGCGTTGTTCGCGTGATGAAGTCGAATACCCTGCCATCCTGCAGGCCGTAATCGGCGAGCTGGCGCACCTTGGACTCCTCGTCGAAATAGACCGCCACGACCCGCTGGTTGACGAGCCGCGGCTTGAGGAACTGAGCGCGTCGCTTGCGCGTCTGGGAGATGTAGTAGAACACCTCCTCATCGCCGAAGGAATTGGTGGTCGTCGGCGTGCCCAGCGCCAGCAGAACCTGCGCCCGGCTCGAGCCCTCGGGCACCAGCGACAGCGTCTGCTCGTCGATGACATAGCCCTGCTTGAAGGTCTCGGAGGTGTCGAGCACGTCCATCGTGCTGCAGCCGGTGATCAGGGCGCCGGAGACGGCAAGGGCGGCCAGGCGGGCCGTCATGCGTTGAGAAGCCTTGATTTTCTTCGCCGCCACGATCATCTCCTGTTGGGCGCCTTGCGCCTTTGGGCCGGTGAACCCGGTAAACCACAGCCGGCCGCGTTGCAAGCGCGTCGAACGCGCCCCCGCACCGGCCAACGATCTGGGCATGCTGCATGATTGTGTCACTGTTTCGGCGAACCGAGCGCGAAACGAACCGCAGGATCGTCGACGCCATCTTCGAGCGCACCGTCGCGGCCGCGCGCCAGCCGGTGCTGTATGCCGACTGGGGCATGCCGGACACTCCGCTCGGCCGCTATGAATCGGTTGCCCTGCACATGATCGTGCTCATGCACCGGACCCGCGCGCAAGGCCCGCAGATCGAGGCGCTCGCCCAGGAGGTGCTCGACGAGTTCTTCAAGGATGTCGACCACTCCATCCGCGAACTGGGCGTGGGCGATCTTGGCGTGCCAAAGCGCATGAAGAAGCTGGCGCGCATGTTCTATGGCCGCATGGGCGCCTACTGGCAGGCCATCGACGACGACGATCCGGACGCGCTCGCCATCGCCATCAGGCGCAATGTCATGCCCGACGATCCGGCCAGCGAGCGTCTCGCGCCCGCTCCGATCGCCGCCTACATGATCGCCAGCGCGCGGCATCTGGCCACCCAGGACAATGCGGCGCTGCTGGCCGGCCGCATCGATTACCTGACCGCCGGGCCGGCACCGTGACCGGAACCGCGGCGCCATCGCCGGTCAGCCGGCCGCTCGACGTCTCCCGGCTTGCCGCCGGCGGCCGCGCCGTATCGATCGGCGCCGACGCCGACCAGCGCGCCGCGCTCGCCGAAATCCACGGGCTCGAGACCGTTGACGGCTTTCGTGCCGAACTAGTTGTGCGCCCCTGGCAGCGCGATGGCGTGCGGGTGACCGGTGAGATCGTCGCCGATATCGTCCAGCAATGCGTCGTCACGCTCGAACCGCTGCCGGCGCGGCTCGCCGTGCCGGTCGATGCCACCTTCGTGCCGCGCGATTCGCGGCTCGCCCGGCGGCTCGAGCAGGGCGAGGGTCAAGACGTGCTCATCGACCCCGAAGGACCCGACGCACCCGAAACCTTTGATTCACCATTTCTGGACATTGGCGCGGTCGCCGAGGAATTCTTCGCGCTGGCCATCGATCCTTATCCGCACAAGCCCGGCGCCGGCCCGGTCGAAATGACCGCGGGCGAGGACGATCAGGCCGAACAGGGCCCGTTCGCCGCGCTCGACAGGCTGCGCAAGGCGCGCTGAGCGAAGCGAAATTGATGGTTGAGCCGAAAGGCATAATGGGTATCTTGCCGCTCAAACCGGCTGCGATCGACGGCCCTTCCCCGGCCGCCGCAGGACCGCGAAACTGGATCGGATCAACGTGATCACAATCTCACTGGATGCCATGGGGGGCGACCACGGCCCGTCGGTTGCCATTGCCGGCGCGGCGATCTCGCTTCAGCGCCATCCCGATATGCAGTTCGTGATCTATGGCGACAAGGAGCAGATCGACGGTCACCTCGCCGCCCATGCCGCGCTCGCCCGGGCGAGCCGCGTCGAGCATTGCGAGGTTGCCGTGCGCATGGACGAAAAGCCCAGCCAGGCGCTGCGCAATGGCCGCCGCAATTCCTCGATGTGGCGCGCCATCGAGGCGGTGCGCGAGGGCGAGGCCGATGTGTGCGTGTCGGCCGGCAATACCGGCGCGCTGATGGCCATGGCGCGCTTCTGCCTCAAGACCATGGCCGATATCGAACGGCCGGCGATCGCCGCCATCTGGCCGACCATGCGCGGCGAATCGATCGTGCTCGATGTCGGCGCGACGATCGGCGCCGATGCGCGCCAGCTCGTCGATTTTTCGGTGATGGGCGCGGCCATGGCGCGCGCGCTGATCGAGGTCGAGCGGCCCACCGTCGGCCTGCTCAATGTCGGCGTCGAGGAGATCAAGGGCCAGGAACAGGTCAAGGAGGCCGGCACGATCCTGCGCGAGACGGCGCTCGACGGTCTGCAATATCACGGCTTCGTCGAAGGCGACGATCTGGGCAAGGGCACCGTCGATGTCGTCGTCACCGAGGGCTTTTCGGGCAATATCGCGCTCAAGACCGCCGAGGGCACGGCCCGCCAGATCGGCGAATATCTGCGCGCGGCCATGAGCCGGACGGTGTTCGCGCGCATCGGCTATTTCCTGGCGCGCGGCGCCTTTGCCCGCCTGCGCGACAAGATGGACCCGCGCAAGGTCAATGGCGGCGTGTTCCTCGGGCTCAACGGCATCGTCGTCAAGAGCCATGGCGGCACCGACGAGGAGGGCTTCGCCGCCGCCGTGGACATGGCCTACGACATGGTCCGCAACCGGCTTCTGGCCCATATCGGCGAGGACATCCGCCGTTTTCACGAGTTGCAGGGCCGGTCGCCGGGCAGCGACGGCGAAACCGCGAACATCAAGGCCGCTCAATGATCAGATCCGCCATTTCCGGGGTCGGCAGCGCATTGCCCCGGCGCGTCGTGCCCAATGCCGAACTCGAGGGCAAGCTCGAGACCTCCGATGCCTGGATCCGCCAGCGCACCGGCATCTGTCAGCGCTATATCGCCGGCGAGGGCGAGACCACAGCCTCGCTCGGCGAGGCCGCCGCGCGCCGCGCGCTTGGCGCGGCCGGATGCACGCCCGACGACATCGACCTGATCATCGTCGCCACCTCGACCCCCGACAACACCTTTCCGGCGACCGCCGTGGACATCCAGTGCCGGCTCGGCATGACCCATGGCGCGGCCTTCGACATCCAGGCCGTCTGCACCGGCTTCATCTATGCGCTCACCACGGCCGACACCTACATCCGCGCCGGCCTCGCCCGGCGCGTTCTCGTCATCGGCACCGAGACGTTCTCGCGCATCATCGACTGGACCGACCGGCGCACGGCGGTGCTGTTCGGCGACGGTGCCGGTGCGGTGGTCGTCGAGGAGGCCGCCGGCGTCGGCCTGACATCCGATACCGGCATCCTGGCCGCCCATCTGCGCTCGGACGGCCGGCACAAGGAAAAGCTCTATGTCGATGGCGGGCCGTCGACGACGCAGACCACCGGTCATCTGCGCATGGAGGGTCGCGAGGTCTTCAAGCACGCCGTCGGCATGATCACCGATGTCATCGAGGATTCCTTCCGCACCGCCGGCATCACCGGCGAGCAGATCGACTGGTTCGTGCCCCACCAGGCCAATCGCCGCATCATCGAAGCTTCGGCCAAAAAGCTGCAGATTCCCGAGCAAAAGGTCGTCATTACCGTCGATCGGCACGGCAACACCTCGGCCGCCTCGGTGCCGCTGGCCCTGTCGGTGGCCGTCGAGGACGGCCGCATCCAGCCCGGCGACCTTGTGCTTCTGGAGGCGATGGGCGGCGGATTCACCTGGGGCGCGCTGCTCGTGCGCTGGTAGTCGCAAGCCGTCGCGGGGGGCGCGGCAACAAGGCGAGCGGACCGCATATGCCCTGTAGCGATTTGGCACAACGGGGTCCATTTGCTTGAATCCAAAGGCGTTTCGCGGTACGCTCCCGGCCAAGATCGAACACGCGGTTGCGGGAAGACGACTTCATGGGGGAGAAAACGGTCACACGGTCGGACCTGACCGAAGCCGTCTACCGCAAGGTGGGCCTTTCCCGCACCGAATCCGCCGCTTTGGTCGAGATGATCATCAACGAGATCTGCGACGCGGTGGTGCGCGGCGAGACCGTCAAGCTGTCGTCCTTTGCCACCTTTCAGGTGCGCAGCAAGTCCGAGCGCATCGGCCGCAATCCAAAGACGGGCGAGGAGGTGCCGATCTCGCCGCGACGGGTCGTCACCTTCAAGGCCTCCAACGTGCTCAAGCAGCGCATCATCGATGGTTTCAAGGCGCGCAAGCACGCAGACGGCAGCTCCGGCTGAGCCCGGCCCCGGAGTTCTTTCGACCGACGACCGACCAACCACGACCGACGATCAACCGATGACCGACAAGAGCCCCGACGCCTTCCGCACCATCTCAGAGGTCGCCGACGAACTCGACCTGCCCCAGCACGTGCTGCGCTTCTGGGAGACGCGCTTTTCGCAGATCAAGCCGCTCAAGCGCGGCGGCGGCCGGCGCTACTACCGACCGGCCGATGTCGACCTTCTTCGCGGCATCCGGCACCTTCTTTACGAGGAAGGCTACACGATCAAGGGCGTGCAGAAGATCTTGCGCCAGAACGGGGTCCAGTTCGCCATCGCCATCGGCGCCGGCGACATGTCCGCGCTCGAGGAGATGACGCGGCGCACCGCCGAGGCGAAGGCCCGCGAGCAGGGCGCGCCGTCGGCCGAACCGGTTGCCTCCGAGCCGCCGCCGGTGCGGGCCGAGCCGCGCCCGGCCGACGATCCGGACCAGGACATGGTCGTCGGCCATGCCCGGCCGCGTGCGCGCGGCATCTTCTCGCTGGGCAAGGGCGGGGAGGCGGCGCAGGCCGGGTCCGGCGAGGGCGCCCTGTCGCACGACAACCGCACGCTGCTGCAGGAGGCGCTGTTCGACCTGCTCGAATGCAAGCGCCTGCTCGACCAGGCGCGCTGAACGCGCCGATTGCCCGCCCCTTTTATTCGTTCATTGCCTCTTGGCGCAGCTACTCCTGCTGAAGGCTTTCGATGTAATCGACCAGTGCGACGAGGCGCGCCCTTACAAGCAGTTCTGAACCGTATGGGCCGCCAGTCGCGCCGACCTCACGTTCGAAGACATTGCCCCAGATCGGCATGTCCGCGGCACCGTGGCCCCTCACCCCGGTTCGCCCGTCGACGACCTGAAAGACCTCCAGATACGGAAACACGCCATCGTTCTGCTGGGTCAGCACCGTCAGGTTGCTGGGTTCAACCGTCAAATACTGGCCGAACTCACCGCCACCGCGGCCCTGCGTCCCGTGGCACACCGCGCACGCTTCAAGATAAAGCTGTTCACCAACCGCGTGATCCTGGGCATGAACTGGCGCGGCGGCCATCGAAAGAGTGCATGCAATTGCTGCGGCAAGTGTTTTTGGGGTGTTACGCATTGCAAAAAAATGACTGTACATGGACATATCTCCAAGGTTAGATCAGCTCTAGGCTCTACTCCCAACCAAGAAGTCTTTTTGCTACAGCTATGCTATAGATCGTTGTCCAATAGCAGGTCCGATCCTTCCGGATCGACCATCGAGAGTATGCCTCCAAAAATTGTGCAACGTCAATAGACTGGCGAGGCCCGTGCGATCAGGACGTCCGCTGCCGTCGCCTGCTGTATGGCCGGTTTTTCCACCGACGCCGCCATTGCGGGCTTGCACGACTAATCGCACGACACTAAGGATAAAGGCATGTCGGAGCGTAGCGCAGCCCGGTAGCGCACTACACTGGGGGTGTAGGGGTCGTGGGTTCGAATCCCGCCGCTCCGACCATTTTTCAAGACAATTCAATACCTTGCCGGCGTTTGCGGATTCGCCGCGCTATGCCGCGCCTCGAGCGCGATGCAGCCCCAGATCATACCCAGCAGCAGGAAGAAGTGGCGCCAGTGGTCGGTATCGATCACCAGGCCGACCAGCATGTGCCCGAAAAAGACGACCAGGGCGCACACCAGATAGGGCTGCCAGGGCCGGTCGCGAAAGGCGATCCTGAGCCCGGCGCCAAGGGTCCAGACGACCAGCGTCAGATAGGCGGCAAAGCCCAGCCATGAATAGTCGGTCAGCGTCTTCAGGAAGATGTTGTGCGGATCCTCGCCATAGATGTGGCCGAATTGCAGGACGCCGGTGCCCAGCGGCTGTTCGGTCGCCGCCAGCAGGCCGATCGCATGGCGGGCGAAGCGTCCCAGGCGCGCCCCGTCATAGTCCTGCACCAGCCGCGCCCGCTCGACCAGCATGTCGCGCACCACGTCGAACTGGACCGCAACGAGCAGCGCCAGCGTCACCGCGGCCAGCGCGCCGGTCGCCATCAGGAACACGCGCAGCCGGTATCGCCGCGACGGCGAGGCAGCCAGAACGAACGTTGTCAGCAACAGCGCGCAGACCACGTACAGGCCCCAGCCGGCGCGCGAGAACGACAGGAAGATCGCAAAGCTCACGATCGTCAGCGGCACCAGCCGCCACAGCGCTCCCGCAACGGGCCGCGTCAACACGCCATAAAGGCACCAGGTCGCGGGCAGGGCGAGGAAGGGCGCGAACACGTTGGGGTCCTGAAAGGCGCCCATGGCGCGCCCATAGCGGGTGAAGACCTCGGTGCCCGGCACCAGGCCGAAATAGCCCACGATCCCAAGCGTCGCGGTCAGGACGGCGGCGGCCATGTAGCCGGCCATGATGTTCCCCAGCCGACGATGATCGGCCGCGATGACCGCCGCAAAGAACATCGCGGTGATCGCAAGGAAGGTCGAGACCGCGAGATGCAGCGGCGCCTGGCCCCAGTCGGGCATGGTCAGCATGGAGACCAGCCGGCCCAGATTGAGCAGCACGAGCAGCGCGATCAGCGGCGCGATGGCCGCCGGCAGCCGCAGGCCGAACAGCGCCCAGATGCCGATCAGCCCGGCCAGATAGACTTCGTAGGGCGCCGGTTCGGCGATGACGAAACCGCTCAGAAACGCCCCGGCAAAGATCGCCGCGCCCGCGCCGATCCGGATCAGAGCCCGGTTCTCGTCGGCCGGCGACAGGGCGGGCGCGGCATCGGTCAATAGGCGTTTTCCGTGTTCAGCAGCCGGATCGGCGTCAGGAACAGGATCTTGAGATCCATCAGCACCGACCAGTTCTCGATGTAGTAAAGGTCGAACTCGGTGCGCTTGCGGATCTTCTCGTCGGTGTCGACCTCGCCGCGCCAGCCATTGACCTGCGCCCAGCCGGTCACGCCCGGCTTGACCCGGTGGCGGGCGAAATAGCCGTCCACCACCTCGCCATAGAGCTTGTCGCGCGTCTGCGCATGCACCGCATGCGGGCGCGGGCCGACCAGCGAAAGATCGCCCCTGAGCACGTTGAAGAACTGCGGCAGCTCGTCGATGGAGGTCTTGCGGATGAACCGGCCGACCGGGGTCACGCGCGGATCGTCCTTGACCACGGCATTGCGCGCCGTCGGGTCCTGATGCTCGACATACATCGAGCGGAACTTGAAGACCTCGATGACCTCGTTGTTGAAGCCGTGACGCCGCTGCACGAACAGGGCCGGCCCCTTGCTCGTTGCCTTGACCGCGATCGCGGTCGCGATCATCACCGGCGAGAACGCGACGATGCCGAGCAGCGAGAAGACGATGTCGAAGGCGCGCTTGGCGACATGGTCCCAGTCGCGCAGCGGCCTGTCGAAGATGTCGAACATCGGCACCTTGCCGACATAGGAATAGGTGCGCGGGCGGAACCTGAGCTTGTGCGAGTGGGCCGACAGCCGGATGTCGACAGGCAGCACCCACAGCTTCTTGAGCATGTACAGAACGCGGCTCTCCGCATCGAGCGGCAGCGACACGATCAGCATGTCGATGCGTGCCCGGCGCGTGAATTCGACCAACTCCTCGATATCGCCCAGCTTGGGATAGCCGGCTACGATCAGCGGCGAGCGTGCGTCGTCGCGATCGTCGAAGATCCCGCAGATGCGGATATCGTTGTCCGGCTGGAGTTCGAGCGCGCGGATCAGCTTTTCGGCGGGCTGGCCGCCGCCGACGATCACCGCGCGGCGCTCCATGGTGCCGTTGCGCGCCCATCTGCGCACGCGCCAGTTCAGCACCGTGCGCGTGGCGAACAGGAAGGCAAGGCCCGCCAGATAGGACGAGCCGAACCAGAAGCGGCTGAAATCGTCCGAGATCTTCAGAAAGAAGCCGGCCAGCGCCATCAGCGCGAAGGCGGCCGTCCACATCAGCACGAGCCGCGGGAACCAGGCCAGCGAATTGCGCAGGGCGCGGATCTGGTAGCCCTCGGCGAACTGCGCCAGCGTCACATACAGCGCCGACAGCGAGACGATCGCCAGCGGATATTCCCAGATCATGGTCCTGGGCACGCCGACATAGGCCAGCATGATCGCCGTCATGATCAGCGCAAGGCCGGCGAACTCGAACAGCCGCAGCACACCGCTGACCATGGTCGGCGAGATCGTGTCGCGCCTATAGTCGTCGGCGATCCGGGCGGCAAGCCGGTTGAGCCTGCCCTCCTTGATGACGAGTTCGTCGCCGGTCATGTAGCTCCGCACGCTCTCGGCCGAGTAGCGCAGGCGCGGATCCATTTCGTTCATGGCGCGATCCAGTTCGATGCCCGTGCATCTATGTCGTAGCGCGCTTAAGAAACGTTTGATGAGCGCGGCTCAATGGCACGTTTCACGGCCCGGTCGGGGCTCTTTCGCGCCTGCAGCAGGGCCTCGCGGCACGCATTGGTGATGGCCTCGGCCATCGCCGCGGTGGAAAACCGTTGGCGCAGCGTGTCGACCGGCGGCATGCGGCGGCCGAGCGCCCCGGGATCGTCGAGCGCGGCGGCCATCGCGGCGGTCAGATCGGGCAGGGTGGGGGCGATCAGCGCATCGCCGTGCCCGCCCATGATCTCGGCGATGCCGCCGACATCGGTCGCGATCAGCGGCCTGCCGGCCGCCAGCGCCTCCAGAACGATATAGGGCATGGCCTCGGCGCGCGAGGGCATGACCACGGTGCGCGCCAGCGCAAAGGCCGCGCGCGCCGGCATGGGCGGGCGCAGGGCGACGACATCGCCAAGGCCGGCCTCGGCGATGCGCGCCTCGATGGCGGCACGGTCCGGGCCGGCGCCGACCATGACCGCGCTGACACTGGTCTTGCCGCCATCGGACAGCGCGGCGAGCGCATCGACGAACAGGTCCGGTCCCTTCAGCCGGCGCATCTCGCCGATGAACAGGAAGTCGGCGGCGTCGGGAGCGGTGAGGACCGGCGTGAACTCGGCCGGCGTCAGCCCGTTATGGACGACGCGCGTTGCGCAGCGCGGCGCGCCGATCTTGGCGCGGTAGGCCGCGCGTTCGTGATCGGCGACGAACAGGATCGTTTCGCAATGCCGTTCGAGCAGCCTTTCGATGGCGAAATAGACCTTGCCGGCCGTGCTTTCGGGATCGTAGTGCAGGCTTCCGCCATGGGGCGAGTAGAGCCGCGCCGGCGGCGCGTTCCGGTTCGCCAGCCGGCCGATGGCGCGCGCGTAGACGCCGCCCTTGGCACCGTGGCCGTGAACCGCGTCCGGGCCGAGCCGGCGCAGGATCTTCAGTATCTTGCGGGCCGAGGCAATGTCGGCGAAGCCGATACTGCGCGCCATGCGAACACGATGCAGGCCAAGCGCCAGCTTTGGCGCCAGCGCCTCGAGCGCGGCCTCGTCATAGCCCTGCGTGCCTTGCACGTCGCAGACAAGGCCGACCGCGTGACCGGCCTCGGCCTGCGCCCGCGCCAGGTCGCGCACATGGCGCAGGACGCCGCCCATGGGTGCGCGCAGCACGTGGACGATGCGCATGGGCGGTCGCGCGCGCACGATCAGCGCTCAGAACAGCCGTTCGCGCACATAGATCGTGTCGCCCGGCAGGATCGGATCGGAGATCAGCACGCGGCCCGTCATCACCTCGCCATTGATGTGCCGGGTGATATCGGCATTGGCCTGGTTTGCGCGTGGGGTGAAGCCGCCGGCCGAGGCGATGGCCGACTGGACCGTCATGCCCGGCACATAGGAATACTGGCCCGCCGCGCCCACTTCGCCCATCACATAGATCGGCCGGTAGCGCTCGACCTCGACCGACACGTCCGGGTTGCGCAGAAAGCCGTTGCCGAGCTTGCCGGCAATGGCGCTTTCGATCTGGTGCACGGTGCGTCCGCGCGCCGCCACCGCGCCGATCAGCGGAAACGAGATGTAGCCGGACTGGTCGACCGCGTAGGAATTGGTCAGATCGAGCTGGTTGAACACCGTCACGCGCACCGCATCGCCCGCATCGAGCACGTAGGGCTGGCCGATGGCGGCGTGAAAGGCCGGCGGGGCAGGGCGGTATCCGGTGCAGGCCGACACGGCAACAAGCGCCGCTCCGGCGACGAGAACGTTCACAACAGGTCGCAAGCAATAACGCATCGACACGTCCACCCGGTCCGATCATAGGGGCGCGCAGGCCCCGGCATGCCGGAGGTTATCGCGCCGTTAGGGTTAATGGCCGGTAAAGCACAAGCGCCATGCGGTGACCGGATTTGCTGTCTGCGGGCCAAAGCCTCAGCGCGGTTAACAAAGCCTCAATGAGTATGAGCGAAAGCTTTCGGGCCGGTTTACGCGCTGGTTACCATGATCGTTTACTGCTCCTTGGAGCAGGGTGTCCGGAGTATTCGTAATGTCCGCAACGTCATACCAGTCGCGCGATGCCGATATCGACATCGGCTGGCTGTTCGCGGCCCTGTGGCGCGACAAGTGGTTCGTTCTTGGCGGCGCGTTGGGGCTTGCGGCGCTGGTCTTTTTCGGCCTGTCGCTTCTCACGCCGCAATACCGGACCGATGCGCGCGTTCTCATCGATGCCGGCGAGTCCGTCTTCACCCGGCCCGAAGGCGACACGACCGGCGACCGCACACGCCTCGACCAGGAGGCGGTTGCCAGCCAGGTGCAGATCATCACCTCCTCGGACCTGCTCTTGCAGGTGGCGGACGAACTCGACCTGTCCTCGCTGTCGGAATTCAATGAGGGTGCCGATGGCGGTCTTTTCGGCCTTTTCGGGTTTGGTTCGGCGACACCCGGTGTCCTGGCCGACAAGCGCGTGCTCGCCGTCCTGCGCGAACGCCTGACCGTCTATCCGGTCGACAATTCGCGCGTCATCGTCATCGAGTTCCGCTCCGCCGATCCCGAACTGGCCGCCCGCGTGCCCAATGCGCTCGCCCGCGCCTATGTGGCGCTGGAAAGCCGGGCGCAGCTTCAGGGCACCCAGGCCGCCGCCGACTATCTCGCCGCCGAGATCGCCGAGCTCGAACAGGGCGTGCGGGAGGCCGAGCAGGCCATTGCCGAATTCCGCGCCGCCTCCGGCCTCTTGATGGGCGACAATGCGACGGTCCTCGCCACGCAGCAGCTTGCCGAACTGTCGAGCGAACTCTCGCGCGTGCGCGCCGACCGCTCCTCGCTGGAAGCACGCGTGCGCTCGGTCGAGAGCGCGCTGGCGGGCGGCGCCGCGCTCGACACGCTGCCCGATGTCATCGCCTCGCCGCTGATCGTGCGCCTGTCCGAGCAGGAGGCGACGCGCACCGCCCAGCTCGCCGACCTTTCGACCACGCTTCTGCCCGGCCACCCTCGCATCCAGGCGCTGCGCTCGCAGATCGCCGATCTTCAGGCGCAAAAGCGCGCTCAGGCTGAGCGCGTGCTCGCCGGCCTGCGCAACGAGGCGCGGATCGCCCGCGAGCGCGAACAGGAGATCAACGCCGAACTGAACACGCTCAAGGCGGCCTCCGCCCAGGCCAATGAGCGCGAGGTCGAACTGCGCGCGCTCGAACGGCAGGCCCAGTCCCAGCGCGCCCTGCTGGAGTCCTATCTGGTCCGCTTCCGCGAGGCCCAGTCGCGCGACGAGGGACAGTACGCGCCGGCCTCGGCGCGGCTGATCTCCTCGGCCACCGTTCCCATCGAGCCGGCCTTTCCAAGGCTCGTCCCGATGACCGCGGCGGCCTTCGTCGGCGGATTGCTGCTCATGGTGCTTATCACGCTGCTGCGCGAACTGTTCTCGGGCCGCGCCCTGGTGCCCGCGGCGCAGGCCGCTCCGGTCGCCGGCGATCGCCCCGGCCAGGGCGCGATATCGGCGCCGCCGCCATCGGTTCCGGCCGCCCGGCCCGGGCGTGGCGACGCCACACCGCGCCCGGCGTCGCAGGGCCGGGGTCCCGCCAACGACAATTTCACGATCGATGCGGTCACCGGCGCGCTGATCCGGCGCGGAGCCGGCCGGGTCCTGGTCGTCGCCCCGATCGAGGGCGCCGCCGACCGCAACGGCGTCGATCTGGCCCGGCGCATCGACGCCAAGGGGCTGCGTTCGATCCTCGTCGACCTGACCGGCACCGGCACTGCCGGCGCCCACATGCTCGAGGACCCGCTCGTTCCCGGCATCAACGATCTGCTCGCCGCCGATGCGTCCTATCACGACGTCATCCACCCCGACCGGGCCTCGCGCGCCCATGTGGTGCCCGCTGGCCTGATCGATCCCGAGCGCGCGCTCGCCGGCATCGATCGTCTGCCCGGCGTGCTCGACGGACTGGCCTCGGTCTACGACATCGTCGTGGTCGATTGCGGCATGACCGATGCACAGGGGCTGCGCGCACTGGTCAGCACCGACGCCGAGCTGGTGCTGTCCATCGACGAGACGGTCGGCGAGCGCGCCACGCAAACCGCCCGCGATCTCGCCGAAAACGGCTTTGACGACCTCTTGATACTCGTCGCCGATTCCGACGGCGAGACCGGTCCCGATGGCGGCGAGACGGTCGAGGACACGGCCCGCGCCGGCGCCGCCGGCACTTGATCAGCCCGTTGGCGCCAGCCGTTTGCGCGCCGCCTTGGTCAGCGCCCAGAGCCGTTCGTGCGACTTGACGAAACGCACGGCACGGCTGCGCGCGAGTTGCGCGACGGCGCTGGCCCGGCCGGCCGGCGTCAGCCCCAATGCGGTGTCGACATGGGTGGTTTCGATGTCGCACCAGGCGCGCTTGTAGGGCTCGTCGCCAATGCCGAAATCGAACACCGCCAGCTTGCGCGCGCAGGCATGCGCGATGGCGCTGAAGAACAGCATCTCGCCCGGCCCGGCATGGGCGAAACGGGCGTCGAACGTGCCGAACTCGACCGTCAGCCGACCGTCATGGATGGTGCAGCCGATGATCGCCGCCGGCACGTCCCCGACCGTCAGCGCGTGCAGTTCGAAGGCCGGGACGCCGCTGCCGAAAAGGGCGTGGAAGAAGGCCCGGGTCGGCGCGTCGCCGAAGACATTGACGATGCCGGCCTGCCGGAAGCGTTCGGCCTTCAGCGCAAGGAAGGCGTCCAGCGTCTCGGTGACGGCCTGGCTGGGCACCGGATGGTGAAAACGCACCGTGCCCATCGCCTGCAGCTTGCGCAGATGGTTGCGGTATTTCTTGCGCTTGCGCTTGCCGCTGCGGGCGGCCAGCACCGCGTCGAACCCGCCCTGAAGCGAAAACGAAAGCGCCACGTTCGGGCTCGGCACGCTGCCGCGCAGAACGAAGGGGTTGGCCAGGCCGCGCCATTGCCGGTGCTGGCGCTCGAGGATCACGGCCGAGGCGGGCAGGGCGGCGCGCTTCAGCGCCCGCCGGACGGCGCCGGGGCCGCACTGGGCAAGCGCGGCGAGATCGGCCGGCCGGCCGAGCGGGAAATTGCCGTTGGCGTGCCGGCCGCCGCAATAGCCGGCAATGCCCTGGCTGCACACCTCGAGCGGCAGCAGTACCGGGCCGTGACCGGCCGCGCGCATCTGCACGAAGACCGGCCGGCAGCGGACCTTGTCGAGCCATGCGGCCAGGAATGCCGGGTGCTGGTAGCCGGTATGGATCGCCTCGCCGGACAGCGCGTCGACCATGGCATGGGCCTCGAGCACGCTCGTGCCCACACGCACATCGATGGCGGGCGCGCGGCCGCGCGCGGCGGCGGGGTCGTCAAGGCGCAGCGAGGCATCAACCATGTCTCAATCCTTTTGGCGATACAGTGTGCGCCAATGGGGTTTCTTTTCGGTTGAAGACGCGCTGCGCGCTCGCGCCGCGTCCTTTCTGGTAACGCATGGCATCGCGGCCCAAGACCATACTGCGCAAGGCCGTCATGATCGGTGCGCGCGCGACGGGCCTGACGAGGCTGTTCCGCCCTGTTCTGGGCGGCGTCGGCGCGATCCTGATGCTGCACCGGGTCGGCCCGCCGCAGAACACCTCCGGGCTCAACGACTTCCTTTCGGTCGACCCTGCCTTTCTCGACGCGCTTCTGGGCCGGCTCAAGCGGGCGGGCTGGACGTTCGTTTCGATGGACGAGGCCGTCGAGGGCCTCGAGGGCGGCTCCAAGAAGGGGCGTTTTCTGGCGGTCACGCTCGATGACGGATATCGCGACAATCTGGAGGCGGCAGCGCCCGTCTTTGCGGCCCATCAGGTGCCCTACACGGTCTATGTCTGTCCCGGTCTGATCGAGGCGCAGGCCTTCTTGTGGTGGGAGGTCGTCGCCGCCGTGATCGAGCGGCACGACCAGATCTCCTTCACCCTCTTCGATGGCGATCAGACGCTCGACTGCGACACGCCGGCGCGAAAGCTCATCGCCTACAGCCAGTTGACGCGCTATCTGAGCACCGAGGTCGACGAGGACGAACAGCGCCGCTTCGTGCGCCAGTTCGGCCGCGCCTATGGCATCGACGAGCGCGCCCATTGCCGCGATGCGGTGATGAACTGGTCCGAACTGCGGCGGCTTGGGGCCGATCCGCTGTGCACGATCGGCGCGCACACGATCAACCATCATTTCCTGTCGCGCCTTCCGGCCGAGCGCGCGCGCTTCGAGATCGCCCAGTGTGCCGAGGTTCTCGCCGTCGAACTGGGCGAGCGGCCGGTTCATTTCGCCTATCCCTATGGCGGGCGCGACGCGCTCGGCCCGCGCGAGGTCGAGATCGTGCGCGGGGCCGGCTACCGCTCGGCCGTGACCACGCGCCACGGCCTGCTGCGGCCGGCCCACAAGGACCATTTGCTCGAACTGCCGCGCATTTCGGTCAATGGCGAATACCAGAGCACGCATTATGTCGACACCATGCTCAGCGGAATCACCGTGCCGGTCGCCAATCGCGGCCGGCGCTTCGTCACGGTCGATTAGCGTCGATACTCAGGAGCCGCTGGCGTCCTTGCGGCGGCCGCCGCGTTCCATCCACGAGATCACGAACATGGCCGGCACCACCCAGAACACGCCGGACAGGCCGAAAAAGGCCAGATGGACATACCACGGGCTTTCGGCCAGCCGGTGGCTGGCAATGGCGGTGGCCACGAGCGCGTAGAGCACCACCAGCACGACCAGCACGACCATCCCGATGAACTTGCGCATCCTTGCGGGCATGAGGACCTCTCCTGCGGGTCCGCCGTCCGGACCCGGAGCGTCATGTAGCACGCCGGCTTCCCGTGCCAAGCCGGCGTTCCGCGACAAAGCGGCACTTGCGCGCCCGGGACCGATTTGCCATCTGCCGCACGAACCGCACGGAACACCGCCCATGAGCACCGCCGCCGCCGAACTGCCCGCAATGGCGCCCTCGCGTCCCCCCGCGCGCGCCGGTGCGCGCACCGAACTGCGCAACCGCGCAAAGGTCCGCGTCTGGCTCTATCTGACCGCCCTGGTGCTGCTTGTCCTGGTGATCGTCGGCGGGGCGACGCGGCTCACCGATTCGGGTCTGTCGATCACCGAATGGGCGCCGATCCACGGCGTCATCCCGCCGCTGACCGAGGCGCAATGGCAGGCCGAACTGGAGAAATACCGGCAGATTCCCGAATACCAGCTCGTCAACAAGGGCATGTCGATGGCCCAGTTCCAGTTCATCTACTGGTGGGAGTGGGGGCACCGGTTCCTCGCCCGCGCGCTGGGGCTCGTGTTCGCTCTCCCGCTGGCCTTGTTCTGGCTGGCCGGCCGGCTCGACGCAAGGATCAGGCTGCCGCTCGTCGGCCTGTTGGCGCTGGGCGGTCTTCAGGGCTTCATCGGCTGGTGGATGGTCTCCTCGGGCCTGACCGAGCGCGTCGATGTCAGCCATTATCGCCTGGCGGTGCATCTTTGCATGGCCGCGCTGATCCTTGGCGGGCTCGTCTGGGTCGCCCGGTCCATCGCCCCGCACGCCGCCGACCTCAGGCCCGCGGCGCGCTCGCATGTCTGGGCGGGCGCGCTCGCCGGTCTGGTCTTCCTGCAGATCTATCTGGGCGCATTGGTGGCCGGGCTCGATGCGGGCTGGGTCTTCAACCAATGGCCGATGATGGGCGAGGGGCTGTTTCCCGCCGTCATGTGGGAGCCGGCGCTGGGCTGGCGCAACTGGGTCGAAAACCCCGCCATGGTGCAGTTCGCCCATCGCATCGGCGCCTATGCGCTGTTGGTCGCGGTGCTGATCCATGCCTGGCATTGCCGGCGCTGGGCACCGGGGTCGACCCATGCCCGCCGCGCCATGGTGCTCGCGGCGCTGGTGGCGGCACAGGCGCTGGTCGGCATCGTCACGCTGATCATGGTCGTGCCGCTCTCCTGGGCGCTGGTGCACCAGGGGCTGGCCTTCTTCGTGCTCGCCTTTGCCGTGGCGCACTGGCGCGCCATGATCGGCCCGCTGCCGCTGTCGGACGGCCGGCCGCACCGGCACGCCTGACCGGTCAGTCAAAGCGCAGTTGGGTCTCGGGCACCGCACCCAGCATCAGCTCGAGGTTCTGCACGGCGGCCCCGGCCGCGCCCTTGCCCAGATTGTCGAGCGAGGCAACGAGATTCATCTGCCCGTCGCCCGGCGTGCCGCAGACATGGATCGTCATCCGGTCCGTGCCCGCCATTTCGGTCGCGTCGATCCGCGCCATCGCCTCGGTCTCGTCGAGTTCGGCGACGCGCACCACGCTCTGGCCCGAATAGTGGGTTTCCAGCACGTCCTGGACCTGCTCATGCGTGGCATGGCCGGTCAGAAGCGCCGAAAACAGCGGCACATTGACCAGCATGCCCTGCGCGAAACGACCCACCGAGGGCGTGAAGATCGGCCGCACGGTCAGCCCCGCCCGCTCCATGATCTCGGGCACGTGCTTGTGGCGCAGCGAGAGCGCATAGGCAAAGAAAGGCGCCGAGATGCGGTCCTCGGCGCTCTGGTCCTCCATCTGCCGGATCATCTGCTTGCCGCCGCCCGAATAGCCCGACACCGCATTGACCGTGACCGGATAGTCGGTCGGCAGCAGACCGGCCAGTATGAGCGGGCGCAAAAGGCCGATCGCTCCGGTCGAATAGCAGCCCGGATTGGAGACGAACTGCGCATTGGCGATCCGCTGCGCCTGGCCCGGCTCGGCCTCGGCGAAGCCGTAGACCCAGTCCGGCTGGGTGCGATGCGCCGTCGAGGCATCGATGAAGCGCGTATCGGCGCCCTCGGCGAGACGGACCGCCTGCCGCGCCGCCTCGTCGGGCAGGCACAGGATCGCGATGTCGGCGGCGCGCAGCATGGCCTTGCGCTTGTCCTCGTCGCGCCGGTCCTCGGCGGGCAGCGACAACAGCTCGATATCGCCGCGACGGGCGAGCCGGTCGCGGATTTGCAGGCCGGTGGTGCCGTGTTCGCCATCGATGAAGATCTTTGCGGTCATGGTCGGTCCAGAAACGATTCCGTGTCAGGGGTTTGCGGCGGTTGGCGGATTCGGTTTGTCAGCAGCGTTGGTTAGCGCCCGCGTCCGGCCAGCAGGCCGAGATAATGCATGGCCACGGCCGCCCCTGCAATCGCCGTGATGTCGGCATGGTCATAGGCCGGCGCGACCTCCACGACATCGGCGCCGACGATCCGCAGATTGCCCAGTTGCCGCAGCACGCCGAGCATGCGCGCGCTCGACGGCCCGCCGGCCACCGGCGTGCCCGTCCCGGGCGCGAAGGCCGGATCGAGGCAGTCGATGTCGAAGGTCACATAGCATCGGGCGTCGCCGACGCGCGCATGGATCGCCTCGGCGATGGCCGCCGCGCTCATCGCATCGACCTGCTGGGCGTCGACGATCGCGATGCCGCACGTCTCGGGCGCATGGGTGCGGATGCCGATCTGGATCGAGCGGTCCGGATCGATGACGCCGGCGCGCACCGCCCGGCCGACGAAGGTGCCGTGATCGATGCGCCGGCCGTCATCGGGCCAGGTGTCCTGGTGGGCGTCGAACTGGACCAGCGCGAGCGGACCGTGCGCCGCCGCGTGTGCCTTCAGCAGCGGCCAGGTGACGAAATGATCGCCGCCCAGCGCCAGGCAGAACGCGCCGGCGGCGATGATCTCGGCCACCGCCGTCTCGATCGCAGCCGGAGCGGTGGAATGATCACCATAATCGAGCAGCACGTCGCCCCGGTCGATGACCGCCAGATCGGCGAACAGATCGGTGCCGAAAGGGTATTGCGGATCGTTGTCAAGGATCGCCGAGGCGCGCCGGATCGCCTGCGGGCCGAAGCGCGCGCCCGGCCGGTTCGACACGGCGGCATCGAACGGAATGCCGAGCACGGCGACATCGGCGCCGGCAGGATCCCTGGAGAACTTGCGCCGCATGAACGACAGCGCGCCCGCATAGGTGGGATCGGCGGCGGCGCCGGTCGGCGCGGTGGCGGTGAAGGCGTGGTCGATGGTCGAGGCGCGGGACATGGCGGCCAACGGGGTCAGAGCGGCGAGACGTCCATCGCGTTCAACAGCTTCAGCGCGCCCTTGGCAACCGATTTCCGCCGGTCGTCGGCCAGCGCCCGCGCGCGGGTCTCGACGCGCGGGACGATCGTCGGATCGCGCCTCGCCCAGCGCGCAAGCGTCTTCATCGACATGTTGAGCGCGATCCAGTCGTCCTCTTCGTGAACATTGCGGATCAGCACGTCGGTGGCCGTGGCGCGTTGGGCGGGCGTCAGGCGCTCGGCGTGCTGGTCGAACAATTGCGCAAGGGTCCACTTCGCCGAGGGCTGGTCGATCGCCGCGACCTCGGTCAGGAGGCGATCGGCATAGGCCGGCAGCCAGTCCGGCCGCGCCGCGAACACGCGCTTGCAGGCGCTGGAGGTGCGCAGGCGAACCACCGCGTCATCGCTGAAATAGCACTGGTAGAGTTCGTCCATCCGCGCCGGATCGTCGAGCACCATGGCGACGACCGCCTCGGTCCGGCCGAGCGAATTGGGATGGCCCCCGGCCAGCATGGTTCGAAACGCGTCCATGCCGGGACCTTACCCCGCCACCGCGCATGAAAAAAGCGGGGCCGCGGCCCCGCTCGATCCGTTCCTGCCAGTGGCCGGCCGGTCAGCGCTTGGAGAACTGGAAGCTGCGGCGGGCCTTGGCGCGGCCGTACTTCTTGCGCTCGACGGTCCGGCTGTCGCGCGTCAGGAAGCCGCCCTTCTTGAGCACGCCGCGCAGTTCGGGCTCGTAATAGGTCAGCGCCTTGGAGATGCCGTGACGCACGGCGCCGGCCTGGCCGGACAGCCCGCCGCCCTTGACGGTGGCGACGATGTCGTACTGGCCGTCGCGATTGGCGGCGATGACCGGCTGGCGCAGGATCATCTGCAGCACCGGTCGGGCGAAATAGGTCGGCATGTCCTTGTCGTTGATCGTCATGCGGCCGGTGCCGGGCTTGAGCCAGACGCGGGCGACCGCATCCTTGCGCTTGCCGGTGGCATAGGCGCGGCCATGCGCATCGAGCTTCTGGACATGGACGGGCGCCGCCGGTTCGGCGGTGGGCTCGGTGGTTGCGATATTGCCGAGCTCTTCAAGGGCGTTCAGATCAGCCATGGCGTTCAACCTGCCTTCGTGTTCTTGGCGTTCATGGCGGCGACGTCGATCACCTCGGGCGACTGCGCCGCGTGCGGGTGTTCGGCGCCGGCATAAACGCGCAGATTCTTCATCTGGCGACGGCCGAGCGGGCCGCGCGGGATCATGCGTTCGACGGCCTTTTCGACCACGCGCTCGGGGAAGCGCCCGTCCAGCATCTGCGCGGCAGTGCGCTGCTTGATGCCGCCGGGATGGCCGGTGTGCCAGTAATAGGTCTTTTCGGCGCGCTTGCGGCCGGTGAAGACGACCTTGTCGGCATTGATGACGATGACATTGTCGCCGTCATCGACATGGGGCGTGTAGGTGGGCTTGTGCTTGCCGCGCAGGCGCTTGGCGATGATCGTGGCGAGCCGGCCGACGACCAGCCCGTCGGCGTCGATCAGCACCCATTTCTTCTGCACATCGGCAGGCTTCTGCGAAAAGGTCCGCATCGGTTGGGTCCTTCGATTGCGATCCCGGGCAGCGGCGTCGCCGCGCGGGCGTTTCTTGTTGCTTGCGTGTGTCGGCGTTTGGCGTGTCGTCCCGCCGGATTTGCCGGCCAGCCGGCAACACCCTCAGCGCGGGTCTCACCCTCGCGAATTGGGCTCCATTACGGTCCGGGCGACCGCTTGTCAAGATCAATTTCGAGCGCTGGCCAGGGGAAATGCAGCAAGATCAATGGCTTGCATGCAAGGTATTATTTTACCGCATCGTGCCGGTCCGGCGGGATCGAATAGGTGCCGGTCGCATGCGCGATCAGCCGTCCTTCGGCATCGGTGATCGTCGTTTCGACGACCGCCAGGCGCTTGCCCAGCTTGAGCAGCCGCGCCATGCCCTCCAGCGGCCCGGGCGCCGCCTTGTGCATGAAATTGATGGTCAGATTGGTCGTCACCGTCAGCGCCGAAGGGCCGATATGGGCCAGGATCGCCAGATAGGCGCCGACGTCGGCCAGGGTGAACAGCGTCGGCCCCGACACCGTGCCGCCCGGCCGCAGGTGCCGGTCCTCGGGCGACAGGCGCATGGTGACCGTCCCCGGCTTGACGCGGACGACGCGATAGTGCCGTCCATCGGCATGCAGTTGCGGAAAGTCGCGCGCCAGAAACGCTTCGAGCGCCTCGACATCCATCACCGGCGAAAGGGCCGAAGGTTCCATTGCGTCATCCCGGGCGGACCGGCGCCACTGGCGCGGTGTGTCCGGCGCTGTTAGCCTTGACCGGGTGAGCAAGGCAAGTGCGATGCGAGGTGCCCGATGAGCAGCAATGTGCAACCCCTGCGGCAGCCGGGCGGGCTCGTGCTGGCCCATCGCGACGGACCGCTCCTGCGCCTGACGCTCAACAACCCGCCGGCCAATGCCCTGTCGGTCGCGATGATGGAGGCGCTGGTCGCCGCGCTCGACGACGCGGCGGCCGACCAGGCCGTGCGCGCGATCGTGATCCGCTCCAACGAGCGGGTCTTCAGCGCCGGTCACGACCTGAAGGAGCTGACCGCCCACCGCGCCGATCATGACGGCGGCGTCGGTTTCTTCAAGCAGACCTTCCAGTTGTGCGCGGCTCTGATGACCAGGATCGTCGAGCACGACAGGCCGGTGATCGCCGAGGTCGACGGGCTTGCCACGGCGGCGGGCTGCCAGTTGGTGGCGAGTTGCGATCTGGCCATCTGCACCGACAGTTCCGGTTTCTGCACGCCCGGTGTCAATATCGGCCTGTTCTGCTCGACGCCGATGGTCGCGCTGTCGCGCAACGTGCACCGCAAGCAGGCCATGGAGATGCTGCTGACCGGCGAGACGATCGACGCCTCGACCGCAAAGGAGTTCGGCCTTGTCAACCGTATCGTGCCGCGCCAGTACCTGAATCAGGTTGTCGAGAAATACGCCCAAACCATTGCCGAAAAGTCCTGTTTCGTCGTCGGGCTCGGCAAGGCCGCGTTCTACCGGCAGGCCGAAATGACGCTTGCCGACGCCTATGCCCACGCATCCGCCGTGATGGTCGAGAACATGATGGCGGCCGATGCCGAGGAGGGGATCACGGCGTTTTTGCAGAAGCGACCGGCGAAGTGGACCGGCAAATAGGCGACGCGCCCGGGCTTTGCGTAACCGTGCCGTTGGTCACCGGGAATAGTGATAGCGGCAGGCGGCGATTTCGAGCGTCTGCGCATCGCCCGAACCGGTGATGCGATAGACCAGCCGGTGCTCGTCGTCGATCCGGCGGGACCACGCACCACGCATGTGATGGCGTAGCGGTTCCGGCTTTCCGGGCCCGTTGAAGGGGTGGCGCCTGGTCAGTTCGATCAGTTCGAGCGCGCGCACGGCCATGCGCGGCTTGACCTTTACCCAATAGGTCAGGTCCTGCAGCGCCTGGGGCGAAACGATCACGATCACGCTGCATCGTCCGCCGCATTTTCGAGCGCAGCCTTCAACTCCTCGATGGTCATCTCGATACCCTCGCCCGCATCGAGTTGCCGGATCGACTCCAGCAGCACGGCACGGTTGACCGGATTGGAGAGCAGGTAGTCTGTCTCCTTCCAGCTTTCATATTCCTCGAGCGGGATGACGACCATGGGCTGCTTGCCCTGGCGCGTGACGATCAGTTCCTTGCGGTCGTCCTCGACCTGGTCGAGCAGCTTGGCGATATTGGCCCGGAACTCGGACTGGCTGACAATGGCCATCGACGCCTCCATTGTTGACGCATTGTTGACGCTTCCTTGTGCGCATTTTAGGACAAGTTCAACGACAGGACAACGGACAGGACAGACAATGAGTGTCGACGCCGGCCACGACAGCTACCCTGACGACCTCATCCGCTCGGTCCTGACCAGCGTCGAATCTATTGCCGTCGTCGGCGCGTCACCCAATCCGGCCCGGCCGAGCCATGGCGTGACGAAGTTCCTGGTCGACAAGGGGTTCGAGGTCGTCGCGGTCAATCCCGGCCATGCCGGCAAGACGATCGCCGGCGCGCCCGTCGTCGCCTCGCTCGCCGATCTGCCCCGGCCGGTCGACATGGTCGACGTCTTCCGCCGCTCCGAACATCTTGGCGGGGTGATTGATGAGGCCCTCACGCTGCCGGACCGGCCGAAGGTCGTCTGGAGCCAGCTCGGCGTACGCGACGACGCGGCGGCGGCCCGCGCCGAGGCAGCCGGGGTCACCGTCATCCAGGACCGCTGCCCGGCGATCGAGATGCCGCGCCTGGGCCTCTGACGTGCAAGCCCATTCCACCGGGGGCAACCGTTTTCCGACGGGCGCCGGCCGTTTGCGGGTCTGCCGCGCAAAATTGTTCTTTGCATTCGCCGGGGCCGTCGCCGATAACGGCGTCCCATCGGACCATCCAACACCCTCGGGAGGCAATCATGTCGGACCACACGCCGGGCTTTGAGACGCTGGCCATCCATGCGGGCGCTCAGCCCGACCCCACCACGAAGGCGCGCATAACCCCGATCTACCAGACGACCTCCTATGTCTTCGACAGCGCCGATCATGCGGCCAAGCTGTTCGGCCTGCAGGAGTTCGGCAATATCTACACCCGCATCATGAACCCCACCAATGCGGTGCTCGAGGAGCGCCTTGCCGCGCTCGAGGGCGGCACGGCGGCGCTCGCGGTGGCATCGGGCCACGCCGCCCAGTTGCTGGTCTTCCACACGCTGATGAATGCGGGCGACAACTTCGTGGCCGGCACGCGGCTGTACGGCGGCTCGATCAACCAGTTCGGCCAGGCCTTCAGGAACTTCGACTGGCAGGTGCGCTGGGCCGACACCGACGATCTTCAGGCGCTGGAAAGCCGGATCGACGCGCGCACCCGCGCCGTCTTCGTCGAGAGCATCGCCAATCCGGGCGGTGCCATCACCGACATCCAGGCCGTCGCCGAGGTCGCCCACAAGCACGGCCTGCCGCTGATCGTCGACAACACCATGGCGACTCCCTACCTCATGCGTCCGATCGAGCACGGCGCCGACATCGTCGTGCATTCGCTGACCAAGTTCATCGGCGGACACGGCAATTCGATGGGCGGCATCATCGTCGACGGCGGCACCTTCGACTGGTCGGCCTCGGGCAATTATCCGATGCTGTCGTCCCCGCGCGAGGAGTATGGCGGCGTCGTGCTGCACGAGGCGCTCGGCAACATCGCCTTCGCCATCGCCTGCCGTGTGCTCGGCCTGCGCGATTTCGGCCCGGCGCTGTCGCCCTTCAACGCCTTCCAGATCCTGACCGGGCTCGAAACGCTGCCGCTGCGCATGCAGCGCCATTGCGACAACGCGATCGAGGTCGCACGCCACCTGAAGGACCACGAGGCGGTATCCTGGGTGCATTATGCGGGGCTGGAAGGCGACCGGTTCAAGGCCCGCCAGGAAAGATACACGCCAAAGGGCGCCGGCTCGGTATTCACCTTCGGGCTGAAGGGCGGCTACGACGCCGGCGTGAAGTTCGTCGAGGGTCTGCAGCTGTTCTCGCACCTTGCCAATATCGGCGACACCCGCTCGCTGGTCATCCATCCGGCCTCGACGACCCACCGCCAGCTTTCCGACGAGCAGCGCGAGGCCGCCGGCGCCGGCAATGACGTGGTGCGCCTGTCGATCGGCATCGAGAATGTCCGCGACATCATCGCCGACATCGACCAGGCCCTCGCCAGGGCGGCCTGACCCGTCGCGACCCGCAAGGCGCGACGCATCGGGCCGTCCCGCCGGGGCGGTCCCTGCGCACGGATTTGCGATTGATTTGCCGCAAGGCATCGGGCGCACCGATGTGCCTGACTGGGCGCGAAGGGACGAAACCGGCAAGGGAGGCGTTCATGCGCTTTCATATCATCCTGGCGGTCGGATCGGTGGCAGGCCTGACGGCCGCACAGGCCGCGTTCGCCCAGTCCACCGACCCGGCCTGGCTCGACGAGGTCACGGCACAGCTTGCCCGCGACGAGCAGTGCCAGGTCGAATATTACGTCAACATCGCCGAGGGCGAACTGGCCGGCCGACGCACCTTCGAGGCGCGCGCCCAATGCCGCGACGGGCGCCAGTTCGATGCGGCGCGTACCGAGCCGGAAGAAGAGTTCACGCTCAGCCTTTGCGAAGTGCAGGTGTGCTGACGGCGCGATGCCGCATCCGGCCGGTCACCATTTGATCGCGGCCCGTTCGAGCCCGCGGAAATGATAGGTGTCGCCATAGCGCGGCCGTTCGGCAAAGCGCAGGCCGGGCAGGCGCGCAAACAGCACCGAAAGCGCCTCCTGGATCTCGATCCGGGCGAGCGGCGCACCGATGCAGAAGTGGATGCCGGCGCCAAAGGAGACATTGGCCTGGTCGGCCCGGCCCGGGTCGAACGCGTGCGGTGCCGCAAAGCGGCGCGGGTCGCGATTGGCCGCACCCAGCAACAGCCCGATCCTCTCGCCCTTCCTCAGCGGCAGAACGCGGCCCTCGACGTCAAGGTCGATGTCGGACAGCGCATAGCGCGTGAACATGTGCAGCGGCGCGTTGTGGCGCAGCGCTTCCTCGACACTCGCCGCCGTCGCTTCCGGCGAACCGAACAGCGCCGTCGGATCGAGGCCGGAATCCAGGATCGAATGCAGCGCATTGCCGATCTGGTGCACCGTCGCCTCATGGCCGGCATTGAGCAGCAGCACCACGGTCGACACCAGTTCGTCCTCGCTGAGCGTCGCACCGCCGTCTTCGGCGGCGATCAGCGCGCTCAGCAGGTCATCGCCGGGCGCCGCGCGCCTGGCCGCGATGTGATCGCGCAGGAAGGCGGCGAAGTCGCGCGCGGCCGCGTTCGCGGCGATCTGCGCGTCCATGGTCGGCGCCAGCACATACATCTTGACGATCGCATGCGACCAGTCGAGCAGTTGCGGTCCGGCCGAGACCGGCACGCCGAGCAGGCGGCAGATCGTCTCCAGCGGGATGGGCGTGGCATAGGCCGCCAACAGCTCGGCGCTGCCATCGGCTTCGAACCCGTCGATCAGCCGGTGGCACAGCGCGCGGACTTGCGGGCGCAGCCGCTCGACCTGTCGGGCGACGAAGGCCTTGGTGATCAGCCGCCGCAGCTTTGTGTGCGCGGGCGCCTCCAGTTCCAGAAGCGAATGCCGCTCGAGCGCGTCGAAATCGCGCAGATGGGCGGGGCGCTCGGGCCAGCCAAGCTCGGCGCGCGTTGCCACATGCAGGATCTGCCGGCCAAAGCGCCGGTCGCGCAGCAGCGCGTCGACGGCCTGGTAGCCGGCAAGGCACCAATGTCCGTATTGCTCCCAGAAGAAGGCCGGCGACCGGGCATGGATGCGCGCATAGGCCGGGTAGGGATCCTGGATGAAACCGTTGGCGCGCGGGTCGATCGAAAGCCGGTCGCCGCTTCCTGCGGCGGCGGTCGCGGTGCTGGCGGGTTGCGGCTGCATGGCTCCTCACGAGGCCCTGGAAACGGCCCGTTTCTGGCCGGTTTTAACCGCACCGGCAAGCAAATCCACCCGCTCCCTTGCGAAGCGCCGGCAGGGCGCCCTATCTAGGCTCTCGAACGCCCACTGATTCCCGCATTCGCCGTCGGCTTCCGCGCGGCGGGCTCCAAAGGTGAACCATGCCCGATCCGATCAACACAGCGATGAACCTCGTGCCCATGGTGGTCGAGCAGACCAACCGCGGCGAGCGCGCCTACGACATCTTCTCGCGCCTTTTGAAGGAACGCATCATCTTCATCACCGGTCCCATCGAGGACGGCATGGCATCGCTGGTGTGCGCCCAGCTTCTGTGGCTGGAGGCGGACAATCCGAAAAAAGAGATCGCCATGTACATCAATTCGCCCGGAGGCGTGGTGTCCTCGGGCCTTGCGATCTACGACACGATGCAGTTCATCAAGCCGGCCGTCTCCACGCTGTGCATCGGCCAGGCCGCCTCCATGGGCTCGCTGCTGCTGACGGCGGGCGCCAAGGGCATGCGCTTTTGCGTGCCCAATTCGCGGGTCATGGTGCACCAGCCCTCGGGCGGCTTTCAGGGCCAGGCGACCGACATCCTCATCCACGCCAAGGAAGTCGAGAGCCTCAAGCGCCGGCTCAACGAGATCTACGTCGCCCATACCGGCCAGGACTACGAGACGATCGACAAGGCGCTCGATCGCGACAACTTCATGACCGCCGAAATGGCGCGCGACTTCGGCCTGATCGACCGGGTCATTTCCAGCCGCGATGCCATCGACAGAGAGGGCGGTGCCGGATAATCGCGCAGCATTTGCGCCGGTGCGGCAAATCGGCAACGATTTGCGATTGCGCTGGGCGCATGAAACGTTAGTGTTTTCGGCACGTTAAGGGCTTGTTGACGGTCATGCTCCTAGCCTGATCGTGATTCGGGATCGGGTTTGTGTCCGTTGCGGTTCTGTGTAGAGTCGGCGTGTGGCCGAGCGTGTGGGTGTCCGGGCCACACCAAGAACGGGTGACGAGCCCGGTGCAGGAAAGGACGATTTCATGAGCAAGATTTCCTCGAGCGGTGGCGGCGGCGACGCCAAGAACACCCTCTATTGCTCATTTTGCGGCAAGAGCCAGCACGAGGTGCGCAAGCTGATCGCGGGTCCGACCGTGTTCATCTGCGACGAGTGCGTAGAACTGTGCATGGACATCATCCGCGAGGAGAACAAGTCCTCGGTTGCCAAGTCCAAGGAGGGCGTGCCCACGCCGCAGGAGATCCTGACGGTGCTGGACGACTACGTGATCGGCCAGCCGCACGCCAAGCGCATCCTGTCGGTCGCCGTCCACAACCACTACAAGCGGCTGGCCCATGCCGAAAAGAACGAGGATGTCGAACTCGCCAAGTCCAACATCCTGCTGATCGGCCCGACGGGCTGCGGCAAGACGCTGCTCGCCCAGACGCTGGCGCGCATCATCGACGTGCCCTTCACCATGGCCGATGCGACCACGCTGACCGAGGCCGGCTATGTCGGCGAGGATGTCGAGAACATCATCTTGAAGCTGCTGCAGGCCTCCGACTACAATGTCGAGCGTGCCCAGCGCGGCATCGTCTATATCGACGAGATCGACAAGATCTCGCGCAAGTCCGACAATCCCTCGATCACCCGCGACGTGTCGGGCGAGGGCGTCCAGCAGGCGCTTCTGAAGATCATGGAGGGCACGGTCGCCTCCGTGCCACCGCAGGGCGGACGCAAGCATCCGCAACAGGAGTTCCTGCAGGTCGACACCGCCAACATCCTGTTCATCTCCGGCGGCGCCTTCTCCGGGCTCGACAAGATCATCGCCGACCGCGGCTCGCAGACCTCGATCGGCTTTGCCGCGACCGTCGAATCCCCCGACGAACGCAAGACCGGCGAACTGTTCCGCATGGTCGAGCCCGAGGACCTGCTGCGCTTCGGCCTGATCCCGGAGTTCGTCGGCCGCCTGCCGGTGCTCGCCACGCTCGAGGATCTGGACGAAGACGCGCTCGTGTCGATCCTGACCGAACCCAAGAATGCGCTGGTCAAGCAGTATCAGCGCCTGTTCGAGATGGAAAACGTCGAACTGACCTTTCACGAGGACGCGCTGCGCGCCATTGCCCGCAAGGCCATCGAACGCAAGACCGGCGCGCGCGGCCTGCGCTCGATCATGGAGACGATCCTGCTCGACACCATGTTCGAACTGCCCGCGCTCGAAGGCGTGCGCGAGGTGGTCATTTCCGACGATGTGGTCACCGGCGGTGCCCGCCCGCTCTACATCTATTCGGACAAGGACGAGCAGGCCGGCGCCACCGCCGAGAGCGCCTGAGGCGCCGCGAACGCCCGGCCGGTCCGGCATCGGCCGGCAGGCGCCGGCACGGTTCGGCCGCCGCATCGCAGGGCGCGCGCGGCGCCTTCACGCGCCTGTGCGTTTCGGCACGCCGGCCGGCAAAGGCGCTTGTGCGAATCCGCATTTGCCGCAAATGTGGACGTGCCATGCGCGCCGGCCCGACATCCCGGCCGGTCTTTCCGGCGGTTCCGGTGTCCGCCGCACTGGTTGAAATGGGCCCTCGCGCGCGCCAAGTAAGGGTCAGCGGTTGACCGCATTTCTCTGTGCCATCGGGACTGGACGGGTACGATGGCGTCAAACCGGCCTCCGGGCCAGACAAGGAAGAGACGCATGACACATGCACCCGTGAAAACGACAGCGGGCGGCGAGAACGGGCTTTATGCCGTTTTGCCGTTGCGCGACATTGTTGTTTTTCCGCACATGATCGTGCCGCTGTTTGTGGGACGAGACAAATCCATTCGCGCCCTTGAGGAAGTGATGGAGAACGATCGCCAGATCCTACTGGCGACCCAGGTCGAGGCTGCCGATGACGATCCGGCCGCCGATGCGATCTACAAGACCGGCACGCTCGCCAACGTGCTGCAACTGCTCAAGCTGCCCGACAATACGGTCAAGGTGCTGGTCGAGGGCGTCGAGCGCGTGGCCGTGGGCGAATTCAGCGACCGCACCGATTTTCTGGAAGCCAGTGCCGGCCCGGTCGAGGAACCGGACGAGGACGAGGTGGAAGTCGCAGCCCTTGCGCGCACCGTCATCGCCCAGTTCGAGGACTATGTGAAGCTCAACAAGAAGATCTCGCCCGACGTGGTCGGCGCGGTGGCCCAGATCGACGACTATTCCAAGCTCGCCGACACGGTCGCCTCGCATCTGGCGGTCAAGATCGCCGAGAAGCAGGCACTGCTGGAGACCGCGTCCGTCAAGGCGCGGCTCGAGAGCGCGCTCGGCCACATGGAGGCGGAGATTTCCGTGCTGCAGGTCGAAAAGCGCATCCGCAGCCGGGTCAAGCGCCAGATGGAGAAGACCCAGCGCGAATACTATCTCAACGAGCAGATGAAGGCGATCCAGAAGGAGCTGGGCGACGGCGAGGACGGCCAGGGCGAACTGGCAGAGCTCGAAGAGCGCATCGCCAAGACCAAGCTGTCCAAGGAAGCGCGCGAGAAGGCCGACGCCGAGTTCAAGAAGCTCAAGCAGATGAGCCCGATGTCGGCCGAGGCCACGGTCGTGCGCAACTATCTGGACTGGATGCTGTCGATCCCCTGGAACCGCAAGTCCAAGGTCAAGTACGATCTCGACCTTGCCCAGGAGGTGCTCGACAACGACCATTACGGCCTTGAGAAGGTCAAGGAACGGATCGTCGAGTATCTGGCCGTCCAGAAGCGCCAGAAGAAGCTCAAGGGTCCGATCCTGTGCCTGGTCGGCCCGCCCGGCGTCGGCAAGACCTCGCTGGCCAAGTCGATCGCCAAGGCCACCGGACGCGAATATGTGCGCATGGCGCTGGGCGGCGTGCGCGACGAGGCCGAGATCCGCGGCCACCGGCGCACCTATATCGGCTCCATGCCCGGCAAGATCATCCAGTCGATGAAGAAGGCCAAGAAGTCCAATCCGCTCTTCCTGCTCGACGAGATCGACAAGATGGGCATGGACTTCCGCGGCGATCCGTCCTCGGCGCTGCTCGAGGTGCTCGATCCCGAACAGAACAACACCTTCATGGACCACTATCTGGAGGTGGAGTACGACCTGTCGAACGTGATGTTCATCACCACGGCGAACACGCTCAACATCCCCGCGCCGCTGATGGACCGGATGGAGATCATCCGCATCGCCGGCTACACCGAGGATGAGAAGGTCGAGATCCTCAACCGCCACCTGATGCCCAAGGCGGTGCGCGACAATGCGCTCCAGCCCGGCGAGTTCGAGGTGACCGAGGATGCGATCCGCAAGATCATCCGCCTTTACACCCGTGAGGCGGGCGTGCGGAACCTCGAGCGCGAGCTGATGAAGCTGGCGCGCAAGGCCGTCACGGAGATCCTGCGCAGCGACGCCAGCGCGGTGAAGGTGACCCGGGACAATGTCGAGGAGTATCTGGGCGCGCCGAAGTTCCGCTATGGCGAGATCGACCAGGAGGACCAGGTCGGCGTGGTCACCGGGCTTGCCTGGACCGAGGTCGGCGGCGAACTGCTGACGATCGAGGGCGTGATGATGCCCGGCAAGGGCAAGATGACCGTTACGGGCAACCTCAAGGACGTCATGAAGGAGTCCATCTCCGCCGCAGCGTCCTATGTGCGCTCGCGCGCCATCGATTTCGGCATCGAGCCGCCGGTGTTCGACAAGCGCGACATCCACGTGCACGTGCCCGAGGGCGCCACGCCCAAGGACGGCCCGTCGGCGGGCATCGCCATGGCGACGGCCATCGTCTCGGTGCTCACCGGCATCGCCGTGCGCAACGATGTCGCCATGACCGGCGAGATCACGCTGCGCGGGCGGGTGCTGCCGATCGGCGGCCTGAAGGAGAAGCTGCTGGCGGCGGTGCGCGGCGGCATCAAGAAGGTGCTGATCCCGCAGGACAACGCCAAGGACCTTGTCGACATCCACGACAACGTCAAGAGCGCCCTGGAGATCGTTCCGGTCAGCCATATCGGCGAGGTGCTCGAGCATGCCCTGACGGCAAGGCCCGAGCCGATCGAGTGGACCGCCGAGGACGAGAAGATGGCCGCGGCGATGGCGCGTCAGACCGAGGAGCCGCAACCCAACGTGGCACACTGAACCCGTCGACAAACACCGAAAGGCGCCGCGATCGCGGCGCCTTTTTTTGCCTAATGGCGTGATTTCCTTTGCAAATCAGGGCGTCCGGGGTCGTTTGACGCCTAAATTGCCTATCAATCCCCGCAATTGCGAGTAATGTGCCGCCAATGCACGCGCGTCCGGTCGATTCGCGTCAGCATTGCACGATCTGTCTTTGAGGGGAGATGACCCATGAACAAGAACGAACTGGCCGCGGCAGTGGCGGAAAAATCAGGCTTGGGAAAAGGCGAGGCGACCTCCGCGGTCGAGGCCGTGTTTGCGACCATTACCGAGACGCTGAAGGCCGGCGGCGACGTCCGGGTGCTCGGCTTCGGCAATTTCGTCGTCCAGCATCGCGCGGCAACCACCGGCCGCAATCCGATGACCGGTCAGGCCGTCGACATTCCGGCCAAGCGCGTTCCCAAATTCACCGCCGGCAAGGCCCTCAAGGACGCGGTCAACTCCTGACGTCCCGGGCGTCCGCGCGGACATGTCTGCCGGGGTCAGGGCGGTTGCGCGCGATGCGGCCATCTGCCGGCGGGCCAGGGATCGCGGGCCGGTTCAATCCCACATTCTTCGTCGTCAGTCAGCGAGCGTGTGCCCGCCCTCCAGGCGGGGCGCGCGTGGTTCGAGCGCATCGACGAGCGACGACGTCCTGGCGGCGGCCGTCGGCTGCCACAGCTCGACGCGTGCCGCCAGCATCACCGCTGCGCCGATGGCGCCGATGATCAGCGCGTATTCGACCGCGGCGGTTCCGGTCCGATCGCCCGCCAGATGGCCGGTGCGCCGGGCACGGCCCGGCGCGTCCGCATCGCGCCTGTTTCGTGGTCTGCATGACTGGCCCATGGCTTCGCGTCCCGCCTGACCGCCCGGTTTCGCCGCCATCGGCGCCGGGCCTGTCCGATGATCGGGTCGCAGTGTGGCTCATCAACCATCGCCAGAGGCTCTTGCGCATTGGCGCGCAAGACGCGCGGGCGGCATGCGCCACGCTCACGCCGCACATCGTCACCAAGTGAAGCGCTTCCGTCTTGAATTGTAAGCGGTGTTGTGATCACACCTTGGCGGCGTAATTCCAGGGCAGCAACGCGTCGATCCGGCTCTGCATGTGACCG
>NZ_JASHKB010000006.1 GCF_030732865.1 Roseitalea sp. MMSF_3546 | reverse complement strand
TCCGCTACATGAAGGCTGCGCGCTTCCAGGCCCTCTCGCCTCCACCACCTGCGCGTGTGGCAGCCCGCCAATCAGCGCATGCCGGAGGGGTCAAAATTGGACGCCGATCCGGGGTCAAAATTGGACGCCGATTGACAATCGGGCACGAAGGGAGCCAGCCGGGCGGCGAGGATCGGCACGAGGGACAGCGGCGACAGTTCCCCCGTCCAGGGAACGAGTGGCGCCATCGTCTCGTCATGCTTGCCCACCATGCGCTTGGGGGTGGCGCCGGGCAGATCGTAGAAGGCCTCCTTGAGCTGGCTTTCGATGACGCCGCGCTTTTCCTCGATCACCAGCACCTCGCGCTTGCCCTGTACGAAGCGCAGCGCGTCGCGCCGTGCCAGCGGCCAGACCATGCCCACCTTGTAAAGGTCGATCCCGCGCGCGCGGCACATCGCTTCGGTCACCCCGAGCAGGCGCAGCGCTTCCATCGTGTCGCCGTGCGCCTTACTGGTCGTGACGATGCCGAACGGCGCGTCCGAAAGGCCATAAAGGGTACGGTCGATCGGGTTGGCCTCGGCGAAGGCCTGCACGGCGCGCAGCTTGTGCGCGATCCGCGTCTCGATCTCGGTCGACGGAAGGTCCGCCAGGCGAACGTGAAGCCCTCCGGCCGGTGCATCGAAGGCAGGCGTGGTGAACAGACGATCCGGCTCCGGCTCCACCGATGCGCCCGACTGGACGGTTTCCCATATCGCCTTGAACCCGGACCAGACGCCGGCGAAGCGGCTGAGCGCGTAGCCCCATTGACCGAAGGCCGGGTACTCGGCGACCGAAGCCGGGTTCAGCGTGGGCATGAACCAGGACATGAACGCCACGTCCGACTGGTGCGGCATCGACGAGGACACGCATCCATGGTCGTCGCCCGCGACCACCAGCACACCACCCTTCGGATGCGAGCCATAGGCGTTGCCGTGTCGAAGCGCGTCGCCGGACCGGTCGACGCCCGGGCCCTTGCCGCACCACAGGCCGAACACGCCCTCGACGCTGCTGCGCGGGTCCAGCGCCGCCTGCTGTGCGCCCAGCAGGGCGGTGGCTCCGAGGTCCTCGTTGATGGCGGGAAGGAAGCAGATGTTCGCATCGTCCAGCCTAGCCTGCGCTTCTGCGACCAGAGCTCCTTGTCCAGACCGCCCAGGGGCGATCCGCGATAGCCCGAGATGAAACCGGCCGTGTTCAGGCCGGCGACGCGGTCACGGCTGCCTGATCGAGGACGATCCGTACCAGCGCCTGGGTGCCTGTCAGGAACACCACGCATAGCGGTCATCAAGGGCGTATTGCGGAAGGTGCTGGCGACCGTTTGTCATCGGGTTCTCCGGCGATCAGGTCACGAGCGAGCGGGCGAGCAGGACCGCATTGCGCGGGTTCTCGCCGATTCGACGCACCGCATGCGGCCACCAGTCGCGGCCGAAGGGCACATAGAGCCGGACCCGCTCTCCTCTCGCCGCAAGGTCGCGGGCGACGTCCTCGCGGACGCCCAGCAACATCTCGAACTCGTAGGTTCCCTGCTCCCAACCGTTCCGGCGCACGGCGGCGATGGCGTGCTCGTGCAGGGCCGTGTCGTGGGTGGCCACCACGGGATAGAAGCCGCGTTCGCGGGCTTCGGGCGACAGCATGAGATCAATCAGATGCCGGGAGTTGCTCTTGATCTCGCGTTGCGTCTGGAACGCAAGGTCCGGTCCCGCGGCGAAGGCCCCCTTGACCAGCCGGATCCGGCTGCCGCGCTCGACCTGGCGAACCATGTCGTCCCATGTCCTTCGCCGGTAGGCTTGCAGTGTCAGCGCCACGGGCAGGCCGGCCCCCTGAAGCGTGTCGTGAAGGGCGATCGTCACCTGCGTGACGCTCGTATCCCCGAGCGCCTCCTCGGTGGTTGCGTAGTCCCGCATCCGGCATCCGCCGACGCTCGGATACGTGCCCGTCGGATCGACCCGATGCAGAGCCACGATGGCTCTGGCGCTCGTCTTGGCATCGTGGAGAAAACATACCACGGCGTGGGCGTCGAAATCGGGATGCCCGGATGGTGCGATCAAGAGCCGTTCCGTCCTCCGGCCGCGAACTCGCGCAGGTCCTGATTGAACCGGTCGGGGAACTCCCAGAACATCATGTGGCTTGGGGAGGCCGACAGCCTGCCTGCGGGGGCATTCTCGGAAAGCCACGCCGATGCCGCGTCCTTGTGGCCTTCACTGACGACGTTCCAGTAGGGGCGTGCCCTGGAGATGGCCCTTGCCTCCTCGCGCCAGTCGGCGAGCGCGCCGTCGGCGAACAGTGCCCAGGCGACCTGAGGCTCTGTCGACTGGCTCGATGCGAGAATGCCGTCCATCTCTTCTGGCGTTGTCTCGCGCGAGATCATCGTCGGCGCATAGCCGGACATGAACTCGGCATGACCTGCAAGCAGCATCCCCAGATAGGCCGACAGTTCCGCAGCGCTGCCTTCGCCCCAACCGATCTCGGCATCGCGCATCGGTTTGGGCGACTCGTCGAGGATGGCGAGGCCGCCGACGCGATCATGGCCGGGCGCGCACAGATAGGCGTAGGCGGTGGTCGAGCCATAGGACCATGCCACGACGATCACGTCACGCAGGTCGAGAGCCTCGATCAATGCGGCGAGATCGTCGCCGTGCTGGGCATAGGTGTAGCCCATCGACGTGGCGGGGGATCGCCCGGTCCCGCGGGGATCGTCGGTGATGACGCGATGGGTGTCCGACAGGCCGGCTTGCTGGGCTCCGAACACGTCGTGCCCGAAGGTTCAGCCCGGCACGAACAGGAGCGGACGCCCCTCGCCGACGTCGCGGACGCACAGCGTCGTGTTTCCGGCAACAGGAATGCTGCGGGTCTTCATTTTCGACTTCCTCCCCTTCTGCAAGCTCTCTCCCTCCAGGCAGTTTGACATGACCGGTGCGGCAGATCATGCCTTTTGCACCCCGGATAGACGCCAGATCGGTAAACTGTCCCTAAAAACACTCTGATCGAGGTAGAATCTTGCTATGTCCATCATCGAAGAACCGGACCGCCGCATCCTTGTTGAACTGTAGAAGGATGGTCGTTTGAGCAATGCGGAGCTCTCTCAGCGGGTCGGCATGTCTTGTTCGCCGTGCTGGCGCCGGGTCAAACGGCTGGAGGAAGACGAGATCATTCTCGGCTATCGGGCATCGCTGAGCCCCTCGGCCCTGGGCCTGATCGCCTTCGTGTCGGTCAAGATCGGTGCCCATTCGGACGACGAGGCGGAGGCGTTCGGCCGGGCCTTGCAGGATGTGCCGGAAATCGTCGCCTGCTACTCGATCACCGGGGCGGCCGACTTTCTTCTGCAGATCGTGACGGCGGATCTGGAGAGCTATGCGATGCTGTCGGCGAAGGTTCTGCGACGGCTGCCCGGGATCAAGGAGATGAACAGCAGCCTAATGCTCAACGAGGTCAAAGCGTTCAAGGGGTTCCCGATCCAGGCCGGCGGGGTGTCCCGATCGCAGCGATGATCATCGTGGGTCGGCCGACCTGACGGCGCTTGGGCCGGCATCACCTGACGCCTCGGCAATCGCCACGAGCGCCCCGATGCCGGCGGCGAGGGCACGATCATTGAAGTCGAACGCTGGATTGTGCAGCGCGGCGCTGTCGCCATTGCCGATGCGCAGGAAAGCGCCAGGCCGCTCCTGAAGGAAGAATGCGAAATCCTCCGCTCCGCTCGACGGCGGCAGTGCGAGGTTGACCGTGATACCCCGTTCTTCAAGCGCGCGCGTCGCCTTTTGGACCTGTGCCGCAGCGTTTACGGTTGGCGGCTGCACCCGGCTATAGCGGACATCGATGTGGACGCCGAAGGATATCTCGAAGCCGCGCGCAATGTCCCGCATGCGTTCCTCGACGACATCCTGCACAACCTTCTTGTATGTTCTCACCGAGCCGCTCAGCCTGGCAGTTTCCGGAATGGCGTTGTTGACCGTGCCAGCGCCGAGTTCGCAAACCGACACGACGGCCATCTCGAGCGGGTCGACCGACCGGGAGACCAGGGTTTGCAGTGCTGTGATCAGATGGGCGCCGGTCACGATAGGGTCACGCGATTGCTGCGGCTTTGATGCATGGGCGCCGCGCCCCTCAATCTCGATGTCGAAACTGTCGAACGCGGACATGACGGGGCCCGGCCGCAGCGAGATTTCGCCAACCGGGCGTCCGGGCAGGGTGTGCAGCGCATAGATCTCATCGACCGGAAAGCGCTCCAGCACGCCCGCCCGGATCATTTCACGCGCTCCACAGTGACCTGATTCCTCGGCCGGCTGGAAGATCACGACGATCTCGCCGGCAAAGTCGCGTGTTTCGCACAGATAGCGCGTCGCGCCCAACAGCATCGCCATATGCCCGTCATGGCCGCAGGCGTGCATCTGGCCAATCATGGTAGAGCGGTAGGGCGCGTTCCCGTTCTCGGCGATCGGCAGAGCGTCCATGTCGGCCCGCAATCCGATGCGAGGGCCATCACCTTGGAACCTTCCCCTGATTCGGGCGGCGACCCCCGTCCCCGCTATACCAGTCTCGATCTCGTCCACGCCGAAGGAACGGACCAGTTCGGCGATCCTTGCGGCGGTCCGCACCTCCTTGAAGCCGACTTCGGGATGAGCATGAAAGTCCCGTCGCCACGAAATGGCCATCTCGGCGATATCGGCGAGCGTTGGATCGAAACCGGTCATTGTCGGGGCCCTCGCCCGGAATTGCTCGCTTCGGCTGGCATGACCGTCGGGGCCGGGGCCGGGGCAGGCATCGCCCTCAGGCGTGCCGTTGCGCCCGAAAGTTCGCCAAGCGCCCTTCCTTCGGAAAGCGCGATCATGGTCGCGTCCGCGCGGTCTTGTCGTTCAAGAGCTTGGGCCACCGTCTGGGCCGATTCGGCGGCGGGCACCACGGCGACGCCGGACATATCGGCGATGATCAGGTCGCCCGGATGGACGACGGCACCGCCGCAACAAATGTCCACATTCAGATACCCGCCGAAGGCAAGTGCGGTCGTCGTGGTCGCCGCGGTGCCGCGGCACCAGACGCCGAGCCCTTCGGCGCGGATCTCGTCCAGGTCGGTTGCCGGGCCGTCAATGACGACACCGGCGCAGCCGCGCTGTTTGAGCGCCCGCGCCACGCCGCCGCCGACGCAGGCGTGGCGCCGGTCGCCGAGCCGGTCGATCACGACGACGTCCCCGGCGCGAACGAACCCGCACGCATGGTGAAGCACCGCCGAGTCGGGGCCGGGCAGGGCCAGCGTCACGGCAGTCCCCGCCGTCCGCATCGGCGAGATCGCGGCTATGGCGCCGTCTGGAAAGCCGATGAAGCTCATATGTCCAAGTGTCGCCGTCTCAACGTTGACCGCGCGCTCGATCAGAGCCGATGGAAGGGGAGGCGGCATAGCGCGCAGATTGAACCTCATGAGCTGTCCTCGCCGAGCACGAGGTCGGGCAGCCATGTGGTAAGTTCCGGCACGAACGTGATCAGGATCCAGGCCGCGAACAAGGGAACGAGGAACGGAATGCAGGCAAACATGACCTTCTCGAAGGGTACCTTGCCCACCTCGACCATGATGTAGAGCCCGATGCCCATGGGCGGCGTGACGATGCCGATCAGCAAGCCGAGCTGCAGTATGATCCCGAAATGGACGCGATCGATACCGTATGCATCGATGATCGGAAGCAGCATCGGCACGAGCAAGAGCTTGGCCGGGATGCCCTCGACGACCATGCCGATCAGCAGGATGAACACGAGCAGCAGGCCCAGAAACACATTGGGATTGTCGGTCAGCGAGAAAAGCGTTTCGCCAATTGCCTGGGGCACCTGCTGCACCGCGAGCAGCCAGCCCATGGCAATCGAGAATCCGATGATGATCATGATCACGGAGGTCATCATCATGGTGTCGGTCAGAACGCGCCAGATCACCTTCGGCGTCAGCGTCCGGTACAAAAACCCGACGAAAAGGCCGTACATGCACGCCAGAACGCCGGCCTCGGTTGCCGTTGTCAGGCCGAAAAGGATGCCGCCGAGGATGATGGCGGGCGCCACGAGCGCCAGCAGGCCGTCCCGTCCCGTCCGCACGACGGCCGCCGGCGTGGCGCGCTTCTCGACCGGAAAGTCTCCGCGCACCGCCAGCACGCGATTGAAGACCATCAGCGAAAGGCCGACCAGAATGCCGGGGACAAGTCCGGCCAGGAACATTCGCTCGACGCTTTGCTGGGCGAGAAAGGCGTAGACAAGCAAACCGACCGAGGGCGGAATGAGTGGTCCGACGCACGCCGAGCATGCCGTCACGGCGGCCGCAAATTCAGGCTTGTAGCCGCGTTCGCGCATGGCCTTGATCTCGATCGCGCCGAGCCCTGCGGCATCGGCCACGGCGGCCCCTGATACGCCGGCGAAGATCATCGACGAAAGCACGTTGACCTGTGCGAGCCCGGCGCGGAAATGGCCGACCAGCGCCGAGGCAAATGCGAAGATCCTGTCAGTCATGCCGGCGGCATTCATCAGGTTGCCGGCCATGATGAAGAATGGCACCGCGAGCAGAGAAGACTTGTTGACGCCGTCGAGCACCTGCTGGGGCACGATGTAGAGATCACTCGCGAAGCCGGCCCATGCGAAAGCCGCGATCACGGACGCTCCGATCGCCATCGAGATCGGCACGCGCAGGATCACCAGAATGATGAAGCCCGCAAAGACAACGGCGCCACTCACCGGTCCGCTCCCGTGGCTTCGCTGGGAAGGCGATGGGGGTCCTCGAGACCGAGCGCGGACTTGAGCATGTCGACGACCGCGGTCGCGGCGATCAGCATGCAACTCGTCATCAACGGCACCGACAGCGTGTAGCGTTCAAGCTCGGTGCCCCAGGGCGTGACCACCCCGTCGATTACGCCGCGCTGAAGCGCAATGACCTTGGGCATTTCGATAAGCATGACGACCATCACGAACAGCACGGTCAGTCGGGCGAAGTACCAGCTCGCGATCAAGGCACGGCGGCCAAGCCGTCGAACTATAAAGTCCACCTCGATGTCCGACCCTCTGTGGTAGACGGCGAAGAAGCCGAAAAACGTCATCCAGACGAAGAGCTGCATCGACCATGGCCAGAGCCAGTAGATGGACATCCCGAAAGGTCGCAGGACGATGATCAGCGCCGTCGTGCAAAGCATCCCGGCCAGGCAGATATTGGCCAGGCCGCGGTGCACGGTTGCGAGCGTGGCAAGCGCCGTGCCGAGCGTTGCAATGCTCTTGTGCAACATGTTGCTGGAGTTCACCGTGGTCGTCCTGGTCGTCGATCAAGGCTCCCGGGTCGCTTCGACCGCTCGGAGGAAGCCTTCCGGCAGTTCGCCCCTTTCGGCCATTTCGGCATAGAATTCGGCCATGCTGTCGATGAACGGCTGGCGATCGAGCACGGTGAACGTGGCACCGGCCGCTTTCATGCGTGCGATCGATTCGTCGGTGATCTGGTTGAGCAGTTCATAGCTGTATGCGCCCGCCTCGGCCTGCGCGCGCAGCAACGCCTGCTGGAGGTCCGGCTCCAAGCCCTCGAAGGCTTGGCGATTCGTCATCAGTCCGATCGCCTGCTCATACTCGCTGTGCTTTGCGATATGCGGCGCCACCTCGTAGAAGCGCATGCTTTCGACCAGGCTGATGGGGCTGTTGACGGCCTCGACGATGCCCGTGTCGATCGCCTGGTAGACCTCGGTGAAGGCCAGCGTCCGGATGTCGGCGCCCATGTGCGTCCACATGGCAAGCGCCAGCTTGTTGGGCGACAGTCGCAGCTTGAGGCCCTGCAAATCTTCAAAGCTCTGCACGTCGACCTTCGACACCATGACCCGGTACGGCCCACGCAGGATCGCCGTCGGGTCACCCAGGACCATGACACCCGATTCCTCGGCGGCCTGCCGGTACCAGCCTTGCGCCAGATCGGTCTTGTTGAACCGCTCCCAATGGGCGCGGTCGTCGAACAGGAAGGGCGCGCTTTCCCAGGCGATATCCGGCACGAACTTGATCAGCAGCGTCGTCCCCTCGGCGTAGATGTGCACCGTGCCCTGCTTGAGCTGCTCGAGAACCGCGTCACTGGCGCCAAGCTGTTCGCTCGGGAAGATCCGGATCTCCATCTCGCCGTTCGAAAACTCTTCGACCTTTTCGGCGAAACGCTGGTAGATGCGACCCTCCGGACTGTCGGCGGGAACCTTTGTCGCCATGCGCCAGGTCTCGGCGGCGGCGCTGCCCGCAAATGCGGTTGCGGCGATCAACAGCGTGGCCGCGCCGGCGGCGAGCGGTGATTTTCTGGACGGGGACATTGGTTGCGGCCTCCCTTTCTGGACGCCGCAAGCGTGACTGCCCGGCAGGCGGAATGTCAACTATTATTGCCAGTCGGACGCTTCAAAGTTTCTTGGCCGCCGATCAGAGAAATCTATTGCGATCTAGAAGCTCGGCGGCGTGCCGGCGGCGATAACGAGACAGACCTCGTCGCCCGGATTGCGAAAGCGATGCGGGATGCGGCTCTCGAAGAAATAGGCTTCGCCCGCGGTCAACGTCCGGACGCGGTCGCCGACTGTGACCTCAAGACAACCCTGAACGATGACGCCGGCCTCCTCCCCGGCATGGCTGAGCAGCGGGAGGCCCGAATCGGCGCCGGGTTCGTACCGGTCGATCATCATCTGCAGGGCGTGCTTGCGCAGGTTGCGGCCGATCTGCTTGACTGTGATCGGCCCCGAGATGAGGGTTGTCAGGTCGGCTTGGGCGAAGAAGACCTTGTCGTCTTCGGTCGAATGACCGTCCAGGAACTCGATCAGGTTCAGATTGAACGCCGCGGCGATCCTTTGCATCATCGCATAGGTGGGGCTCACATCGCCGCGCTCGATCTTGGCGACGGCGGTATGGCTCGCACCGATCCTGCGGGCCAGTTCACGCTGCGTCAGGCCGGCGCGCTCGCGCATCTGTCTCATCTGCGTTCCGAAGTCCGCTTTCGCATCGTCCGCAACGGGCACATTCGCTTGCCCGCCTTCTTGCAACCGATTTGCCACGTTGACCACGTTCCCCGTCTCAGTTATCCGCAAAATGGAAACTATTATTGCCAATCCCGCCAGCGGAGCGTCCGATGTCCGAAATGCCGAGCCTACCCGATGTGGATGTGCAGCCGCCAGCCTATGCTGGGCCGCCCCGCGAGGCGGTCCATGCCGATCGCCGCAGCCATCTGTCGCCGCACATCGGGCACATGTACCGCGAACCGCTGATGCTTGTCTCGGGGCATGGCCAGTATGTCTACGACGAGACAGGCCGGCGTTATCTCGACGCCTTCGGCGGTGTGCTGACGACCAGCATCGGACACGCCAATCCGCGCCTTCTGTCCGCGGTGGCCGAGCAGGCCGGGCGGATCATGCACAACTCGATGCACTACCTCAATCCGACCGTCAGCGCCTATGCGCGCGAACTCGCGGCCCGCTTTCCCGATCCGCTCGACACCGTGATCCTGTTCAACTCCGGCTCGGAAGCCAATGACATGGCGATCATGGCGGCAAGGCTGTTCACCGGCAATTACGACGTGATCGGCCTGCGCAATGCGTTTCACGGAACCCTGTCGGGGATCGTGCCGCTGATCGCGCACCAGAGCTGGCGCTATCCGTTGCCGGCCGATCCGGGCATTTCGCGCGCGGGATGGATCTATGCCTATCGGGGGCCGTGGGCCCATGACGAGCCCGGCGCGGGCGAGCATTGTGCCGAGCAGATCGCCACGCACATTGCCGAGGCGACGCCGGGCCGGATCGCGGCGTTCTTTGCCGAAACGATCCAGGGTGTCGGCGGCGTGGTCGAGCCGCCTCCGGGATTCCTGTCCGCCGCGGCGACGCATGTCCGCCAGGCCGGCGGGCTCTACATCGCCGACGAGGTGCAGACCGGTTTCGGTCGCACGGGCGACGCCTACTGGGGTTTCGAGGCGCACGGGGTCACGCCGGACATCGTCACCATGGCCAAGGGCATCGGCAACGGCTTTCCGATCGGCGCTCTCGTCACGCGCCGGGAGATCGCCGAGGTGCTGGGCCAGAAGATGACCTACAACACCTATGGCGGCAGCCCGCTGGCGTGCGCGGCGGGGCTGGCGGTACTGGAAGAGATCGATGCGGCGTCAATGGTGGACAATGCCCGCGCCTGCGGTGCGCGGCTGCTGGAACGGCTGGACAATCTTGCCGGGAAGCAGGCGCTGATCGGCGACATTCGCGGGCGCGGACTGATGATCGGCGTCGAACTGGTTCGCGATCGCGCCACCAAGGAACCCGCGCGCGCGGAGACGGACCTGGCGCTCGAAGCACTGCGGCAGATGGGATGTCTCGTCGGGCGGGCCGGGTTTGCCGGCAACGTGCTGCGCATCACGCCGCCCATGTGCGCGACGCTCGAGGATATGGACTTCATCGCCGACTGCCTCGAAATCGCGCTCGCCACCGCGTCGGAGGGCGTTTGAAATGCCCGTTCATGACAATGATGGCGTATCGATCCACTACGAGGTGCTCGGGGACGGACCGCCACTGCTCATGCTCGCCGGGCTTGCGGGTATCGGTCGCAGTTGGGGGCCCCAGGTGGATCTGTTCGCCCGGTCCCATAGCGTGATCCTGCCCGATCATCGCGGCACCGGCCGGTCCGATCACGTGCGCGAGGGCATGACGATCGCGCAGCACGCGCGCGATATGGCAGGGCTTGTGCGCTCGCTCGACATCGGCCCGGTCGCTGTCCTCGGCTCGTCGACTGGCGGCGCGATCGCCCAGGAGATGGCCATCGACCACGGCGATACGGTCTCGGCGATCGTGCTGGCCAATTCGCTGGCCCGCTCGGACGCCTATTACGACCGACAGTTCGAGGTTCGCCGCACGATGCTGCGCGACAGCGGCCTGCGGGCGACCACCGAGGCAAACAGCCTTTTCCTGTTCTCGCCGGCCTTCACGCGAGATCATCCGGAGGCGGTGGAGGCGTGGATCGAGGCTGCCTCGCGCGGACCGCTCGATATGGACATCGCGCTGGCGCGGATCGACATGATCGTTGCCCATGACACGCTCGACAGGCTCGACCGAATCGCATGCCCCACGCTGGTGATCGCCGGTGCCGACGACCATTGCACGCCGCCGCACATGTCTCGACAACTGGCGGACAGCATCGCGGACGCCTGGCTCGAAGTGCTGCCGTCGGGCCATCTGGGGTTTCTGGAGATGCCCGAAGCGTTTCACCGCGTGGCCAATGACTTTCTCGGCGCACTGGAGTGACGGCATCGCGCACCGCCGGGGACCAATTCCTGGTCGGGGCGATCTCAGATCAGGCGCGCATGGCAGGGATGTGCCGCGCACCAGGCATCGGCGCAGGCACGTGCGATCGTCAGAATGGCGGCGCACTGTTTGGCGCGATGCCGATTGGTGAAGATGCAGTGGACGGCGATCTGCTTGCGAGGCTCGGTCGTCGCCAGTTCGAGCAGGCGTCCGGCGGCGATGTCGTCTTCGGCGGCGGCGAGCGGAACCGCCGCGACGCCATAGCCGAGCCGGGCCAGATCGAGGCTGGTCGACAAAGACAACGAGTTGTGGCGCGCGTTCGGTCCGGAGGAGACGTCGCCGCTGGATTCGCGGGCGAAATCGAACATGAGCGAGGTCTTCGGCCCATAGATCAGGGGAAGCTGGCCCAGTTCATCCGAAGTGAGCGGCTTGCCCGCCGCCGCGCAGATGTCGGAACGACCCACCCAACCGATGTCGTAGACGACGGCGAAGTCGGAACCTTTCGGCACGAGTTGCGCATCGGAGGCCACGAACGCCAGGTCGAGCAGGCCGGCCCGAACCCGTTCGCGCATCTCGGAATCGCTGAACGCGTAGTGGAAATCGACGATGAGTTCGGGGAACTGCTCGGCAACCGCCTCGCGCAGCAGTGGCCCCCAGGTCAGCGCTATGATGCCGACGACACCGATCGCAAAACGGCGCCTTTGCGTCGCTCGCATGCTGGCGTTCATCTGGTCGCGCAGCTTCACGAAGGCTTCGGCATAGCCGTAAAGCTCGGTGCCCCGGCCGGTCAGCGCGAATTGCGGTGCGGACCGGTCGATCAGGTGGAAGCCAAGCGAGTCCTCCAGCGTCGTGATCCGGGCGGTGACGGCCGGCTGGGTGATATTGAGCTGGTCGGCGACGCGCTTGTAGCTGCGCAGTTGGACGAGCCAGTAGAACGCCTCGATCTGCCGGAACTTCACCGCGATACTCCGTCGAGAGCATTCGGACGCATTCGTTCAGACCGAGGGCGGCACGGCACTGCAGACGATGACGCAGGGCGTGTCGCCGACATTTCGGAAACGGTGCGGAACGGTGCTGGGAAACAGATATGCATCGCCGGCCTCGAGCACTTCGGTCTTGTCGCCGACCGTGACTTCGAGCCGGCCGGAGATGATGACACCGCCTTCCTCGCCCGCATGGCTGAGCATCTCCGGGCCGCTGTCCGCGCCCGGATCATACTCGACATGGATGAGCTGAAGGCTGCGCAGGATGCCGCGATGGCCGACCTGCCGCATGCGCACGGTGCCGTTCAGAAGGATCGTCAGTTCCTCCCTCCGGAAGAAGACCTTGCCGCTGTCTTCGCTCTGGCCGTCGAAGAACTCGGCAAGCGAAACCGGAAACGCCTTGACGATGTTGTGCAGCACCGCGATCGACGGTGCCATCTTGTTGCGCTCGATCTGCGAGATCGTGACGTTGCTGATGCCGCTGCGCTGCGCGAGTTCGGTCTGAGACAGTCCATGCTGCGTCCGCAGCAGCCGCAGGCGCTCGCCGATGTTGAATTCGTCCTCGCTCTGGCGCGCGGCCGCCAATATGTTCCGTGCCTCAGCCATCGATCCGCTCGTGCCGTCCCACCCGTTTCGACCGTGCCTCGCCGCGGTCGGCAGCACTGATGCGCCCAGTCGCCGCAAAAATGCAAGCACGAGCGCGAAATTAGTGGACTCACTAAAATCAATTAGTGTATACGCTAAAGGCAAGGAGGGCGCCCCTTGGGCTCACACGATAGCACATTTCCGGCACCTTCGAATGCGATCGATGCATTGGCTCGCAAGGCCGCCGATTGGCGCCGGACGATACACGCAAATCCCGAGACGGGTTTCGAGGAGTTCGAGACGACTCGCTTCATCGTCGACAGGCTCGAGCGTCTTGGTTGCGACCAGGTCGTCGTGCCGCCCTGTGGAACCGGCGCGATTGCCCTGATCGAGGGTCGAGGCGGCGGACCGATGATCGGCCTGCGCGCCGATATCGACGCCCTGCACATGGACGAGTTGTCCGACGTGCCGTACCGGTCCCGCGCCACCGGCAGGATGCATGCCTGCGGGCATGACGGGCACACCGCGATCCTGCTCGGGGTTGCCGGCCACCTTTGCGAGAACCGCGATTTTCCCAACCGCATCGTGCTGGTCTTTCAGCCGGCCGAGGAGAACGGCCTTTGTGGCGCAAGGCGTCTGATCGAAGACGGGCTGCTCGACGACTGGCCGATCGAGCGCATGTTCGCGCTCCACAACTGGCCCGGGCTGCCGATCGGTGAAATCGGCATCAGCGATGGCGCGGCCATGTCCGCCTTCGATACGTTCGAGATCATCGTGCGGGGCCGTGGCGGCCATGGCGGCCAGCCGCACAAGGTTGTCGATCCGATCATCGTCGGCAACCAGATCGTTACCGGGCTGCAGACGATCGTCTCACGCACCGTCGACCCGCTCGACATGGCGGTCGTCTCCGTCTGCGAGTTCCATGCCGGATCGACCAACAATGTGATACCGCACAGCGCGCGCCTGTCCGGATCGGTGCGCGCTTACCGCGACGACGTGCGCCGTCTCGTCGAGACCCGGATGACGGACATCGTCGACGCGGCGGCGCATGCGCACGGCGCAAGGTGCGATCTTCGCTACGAACTGGCGATGCCGCCTGTGCATAATGACGCAAGGGAAGCGCGTCGTCTGGCCAGCCTCCTGCGGCCGGCCTTCCCGACGCTCAGGACCGCTTTTCCGCCCGGCACGGCCGGCGAGGATTTCGGCTTCTTCAGTCGGCGCGTGCCCTCGGTCTTCTTCTTTCTGGGCAATGGCGACAGCCATCCGCTCCACCATCCCGAATACGACTTCTCGGACGATGCCATTGCGTTCGGGATCGAGGCGTTCGTGCGCATCGCGCGGACCGATTTTGACAATGGCGATCAGCCACACCTGAACGGGAGGTAAACCATGAATGTCAACTGCCAAACGATGGCCCGCACGGCCTCGGCCGTCGCAGTCCTGTGCGCAAGCACATCCCTTGCCATGGCGCAGGATCCGGTCGAGATCACGATTGGCCTGATCTTTTCGCCGACGACACCGATGGTGGAATGCGGCGCCGCGCCGCTCGAAGAGGACGAACGGCTGGCCGCAGCCGGGCTCGACGTCAATGTCGTGCATTCGGCCCAGCTCGGGTCCGAAAACGAAATGACACGCCAGGTCTCGACGGGCGAACTCGACATGAGCCTGGCGCCGTCCTCGATGCTGGCCATGTGGCTCGATGACCTTGCGGCGTTCGAAGGCTATTACCTCTATGACAGCGTCGAAGAGGTGTTCGACATCTACAAGACCGACACGGCCGTCGATCTGCTCGCCGAACTCGAACAGGTCGCCGACGTGCGCGTCATCGGCCTTCCGTGGCTTTACGGCACGCGCAATGTCTTCGGCAACGCCAGGATCACCGGACCGGATGATTTCGAGGGCGTGCGGATGCGCGTTCCCGACACCGCCGCTTCGATCGCTGGCGCCGAATCGCTGGGCGCCAACGCGGTGACGGTCGCCTATGCCGAGCTCTATCTCGGCCTGCAGCAGGGCATCGCCGATGTCGCCGAGGCACCTGCCGGCACGATGGCGGCGGAATCCTTCGACGAGGTCAGCCAGTACTACAACAAGACCGCGCACCTGATCACGGCGAGCCCGGTGTTCATCAACTCCGGACTGTGGAACTCGCTGACGCCGGAACAGCAGACCGCGCTCGATGAGGCCGTGGCCGACGGCGCCCGGCGGGTGCGGGCCTGCGTTGAGGAAGCCGACGAAGCGGCCTTTGCCGAGTGGCGGGAAACCGGCATGGTCGAGATCGTCGAGGATGTCGATCGCGAAGCGCTCGCGGCGAACACGCGCGCGTTCTATAGCGGAAAGTACCCCTGGAGCGATACTTACGAAAACCTGCTGCGCGACATGGGCAAGATCGAATGAGGACCGGCCGGGTCTCCGTCGCCAGTCGGGCGTGTTCCTAGAAACCGGCCAGCGGGGGCGGCGATGATCGAGAGACTGGCCAGCACGACACTGACAGCGATCCGGGTGGTCGCTGTCGGTCTTCTGGTGATGATCCTTTTCCTCCTGCTTGCCCAGGTCGGGCTGCGGTCGGTGTTCGACAGTTCGGTCTTCTGGTTCGACGAGTTGGCCCGGTACAGCTATGTCTGGGCCGTCTTTCTGGCGGCCATCCTCGCCTTCGCCGACGACAGTCATGTTCGCGTCGAGGTGATCAACCACGAGGCGATGCCGCGTCTGTCCCGCTGGCTCGATCTGCTCGGCTATCTCGCCGCCGCGACCGTCCTCGTGGTGATCGTTTGGCAGAGCTATCCCTGGCTGCTCAAGAACCTGCGACCGCGATCGTCCGCGCTGGGGCTGCCGATGATCTGGTTCTACGGGGTGGTGTGGGGCAGCTACGCAGCATTCGTCGTCGTTCTTCTGATCCAGTTCGTCCGCAGGCTGAAGGGCCCCGCCGACGTCGAGCGGCGAGACCTGATCTGATGCTCTCCTATCTGGTGCTCCTGCCGCTCGTCCTCATGCTGCTGCGCTTGCCGGTGGCGCTTGCGATGCTGGCACCCTCGCTCGTTTACATCGCCAGTGAACCGCGCCTGAATTTCGGCATCGTGATCCAGCGCACCGCGGGCCTGCTCGACAGCTTCCCCCTGCTTGCCGTGCCGATGTTCATCCTTGTCGGTTTCATCGCCAATGAGGCGCGCCTCGCCGATCGGCTGATCGCCGCGCTGCTGGCGGCGACCGGCCGCGTCCGTGGCTCCATCGCCTATGCCAACGTCAACGCAAGCCTGGTCTTTTCCTGGATGAGCGGCTCGGCGATCGCCGATGCGTCGGCACTCGGATCGGTCGTCATCCCGGCAATGCGAAGGAGCGGATACAGACCCGGTTTCGCGGCGGCCATCACGGCGGCATCGGCCACGATCGGCCCGGTGATGCCGCCCTCGATACCAGCAGTGCTCTATGCCGTGCTGACCAGCACCTCGGTGTTTTCGATGTTCCTGGCGGGGATCGTGCCGGCGCTGCTGATCTTTGCCGGACTGTCGGTCTACATCTTCTTCCACGTCCGCCGGGTCGACCTGCGCGAGACCAGCGACCTCAATCCCGATAGCCGCGTGAAGGCCATGGTGGCCGCCGCGCCGATCCTGGTGGCGCCGGTCATCCTGCTCGGCGGTATCCTGACCGGCACGTTCACGCCCACCGAAGCGTCGGCCGTCACCTCCCTTTACCTGCTGGTCATGGGCGTCGGCCTGCGCTGGCTGTCGCTCGCCGGAATCTGGCGTGCCCTTTCGGCCACGATTTCCACCCTGGGTCGGGTGATGTTCATCGCCGCCGTCGGCGCGCTCTACGGCTATGTGCTGGCGCGCGAGGGCGTGCCCTCGGACGTGGCGGCCATCCTCAAGACGATCACCGAGAACCCGTTCGTGTTCCTGTTGATGGTGAACCTGGCCCTCCTGCTCGTCGGCATGTTCCTCGAGCCGACATCGGCCTTGCTGGTGACGGTTCCGGTCCTGTTTCCGATAGCGCAGCAGTTCGGCGTCGATCCGGTCCATTTCGGTGCGATCGTGATCCTGAACCTGACGATCGGTCTGCTGACGCCGCCGGTCGGTCTGGTGCTTTACATATTGGGCATGGTCGGTGATGTACGCGTCTCGGACATCATAGGGAGCCTCTGGCCGATGCTGATCATCCTGCTGGGCGTTCTGGTCCTCATCACGATGGTTCCCGCCGTGCCTCTGATCTTCCTCTGACACCCGGTATGGCGCGGTGCAGAACATGACGGACAGCGAGACGGATTTCATCGTTGTCGGCGGCGGTATCGTCGGCCTTTCGACCGCCATGCAGCTCGGTCGCCGCTTCCCCGGGCGCAAGGTCGTGCTCGTCGACAAGGAACCAGAACTGGCCAAGCACCAGACGGGCCACAACAGCGGCGTCATTCATGCCGGCGTCTACTATGCGCCAGGCAGCCTCAAAGCCAGGTTCTGCCGCGCCGGGTCGGAGGCCACCTTCGCGTTCGCCCAACGCCATGGCATTGCGACGCGACGCCCCGGCAAGCTCATCGTCGCCACCTCGCGCGTCGAGTTGGAGCGCCTGACGGCCCTTGAGGATCGATGCCGGCGGAACGGCCTGTCGGTCAAGCGCATTGACGGGGCCGGGCTCTGCGAACTCGAGCCCAATGTCGCGGGGCTCGGCGCACTGCGCGTCGCCGAGTCCGGCATCGTGGACTATCGAGAGGTCGCGCAGGCCATGGCGCGCGACATCGAGGCGTCCGGTGGCCGGTTGATTACCGGTACCCGATTGACGGGCATTTTGGAGACGCCCGGTGAAATCGTCGCCGAAACGGACAAGGGCTCGATCCGTGCTTCCTGCCTGGTCGCCTGCGCGGGCCTTCAGGCCGACCGCATCGCCGGGATGGCCGGCCTCGACGCGGACTTCGCCATCGTCCCGTTTCGTGGCGAATACTTCCGCCTTGCGTCGCGGCACGACCGGATCGTCGACCATCTGATCTATCCGGTGCCCGATCCGGATCTACCGTTTCTGGGCGTGCATCTGACGCCGATGATCGGTGGCCATGTCACGATCGGGCCCAATGCGGTCCTGTCGCTGGCACGTGAAGGCTACGGCCCATGGGCGTTCAATGGATCGGACCTTGGCGACATGGTCCGATTTGCAGGGTTCTGGCGCACACTGGCCGGCAATTGGCGCGCCGGTATCTCGGAACTGGCCAGTTCATGGAGCCGGTCGCGCTACCTTGCGCTCTGCCGGAAATACGCGCCGTCGCTCGAACTGGACGACATGCTGCCCCACCCGCCGGGCATTCGCGCCCAGGCGGTCATGCACGACGGCACACTCGTCCATGACTTTCTTCTGCGGCAAACGCGTCGGAGCCTGCATGTGTGCAACGCGCCATCGCCGGCAGCGACGGCCGCGATCCCGATCGGCGAGCATATCGTCAAGAGCCTGCCCCCGGACCTGTTCTGAAGCCCGGTCACCATAGGCGACAAACCGGTCAGGGACCGCTCGAGCTATTGCGATTGCCGCAGCACTGGAAAAGCCTCGCCGAACCGGGCCGCTGCCGCCTTGCGCACGAACACCGGGCACTGACCCCAGGGGCAGGGCACGGTGACGGTCGAGCCGACTTCATGTTCGGCGCCGGTCCAGACGTGCAGCCAGGCTTCGCCTTCGGGCAGGACGACCGTCATTTCGGTCGCGCCCGGTTCGAGGACGGGCGCGACCAGAAGGTCGGGCCCGAGCATGTAGCGCGCGCCATCATCGCTGGCGGCATCGGCGAAATGGTAGAAGGTCGGTGCCATCACCGGATCGCCGGTCCGCGCGTAGCGGGCAAAGCAATCGGCCAGGTAGGGCCGCAGCGCCTCGCGCACGCGCAGCAGTTCGACGAGGACCGTCTCGACCCGCTCGCCGTAGGACCAGATTTCGTTGGCGCCGCCCGTGTCGGTGAAGATGTTGAATGTGTCCTGGCCGTAGCTGACCTTCTCGCCCCTGGCCGGCACCGGCACGCCATCGGGCACGCGGAAGCCGTGCAGGCGGCAGATCGGCGAAAACACGCCGAATTCGAACCAGCGCACGAGCAGTTCGCGGAACCCGTCCGCGCCGCCATGGCCGTCATAGAAGCCACCGATGTCGGTGGTCCACCAGCCCATGCCGGCCATGCCCGCATGCAGACCGGCCGGCACTTGCGCGCGGAACCAGTCCCAGTCCGACCAGACATCGCCGGACCAGAGAATGACGCCATGGCGCTGCGATCCCGCCCAGGCCGACCGGCACAGGAGCACGCCGTTGCGGCCCTCGGCGTCAAGCCCCTCGCGGTAGCGCGCCTCGTGCAAGTGCGGATAGGCGCACAGCATCTCGGCGCCATTGCCGAGCGCGGTGCGCACATTCTCCGGATGGGCCGGGCGCATCTCCGGTTCGCACGCATCGAGCCAGAAATGATCGATGCCGTTGTCGAGATAGTTGCGCTTGACCAGGTCCCAGTGGAAGTCGCGCGCTGTGGGATTGAACGCGTCGTAATAGGTGAAGAAGCCCGGCCCGAACGGATCCTTGTCCGGGAACGGGATCACCGCCGGCACGCCGCGCTCGGTGGTCAGCAGGTAGCCTTGCTCGGTCATGGTGCGGTAGTGATTGGAGGCCGCCGAAACGGTCGGCCAGATCGAGACCATGGTCTCGACCCCCATGGCGCGCAGTTCGTCCACCATGGCCTTCGGATCGGGCCAGTCGGTCGGATCGAATTGCCATTCGCCCTGGCGCGTCCAGTGGAAGAAGTCGATGACGATGCAGGCCAGGGGTAGGCCGCGCCGCTTGTATTCGCGCGCCACCTCGAGCAGTTCGTCCTGGTTGCGATAGCGCAGCTTGCACTGCCAGAAGCCGAGCGCCCAGTCGGGGATGTCCGGCGAATGGCCGGTGGCGTCGTGATAGGCGCGCACGATCCCGGCCGGGCTGTCACCGGCGACAACCCAGTAGTCGAGCCCGCTCGTCGCTTCGGCCGTCCAGCGGGTGATGTTGGTGGCGAATTCGGCCCGTCCGACGGCCGGGTTGTTCCACAGGAAGCCGTAGCCGCGCGAGGAGACGACAAAGGGGATGACCGTGTGGGTGTTCTGCTGCAGCAGCGTCGTCGAGGTGCCCTTGAGATCCATCCGGCCGTGCTGGGGCTGGCCGAGACCCCACAAATGCTCGCCGTCATGGGCCTTGAAATGGGCCTCGAGCTTCCACGAGCCGGAGGCGAGCGCCTTGAAGTTGCGCGTTCTGGGGCCGGCGAAGTGCGGGCGCGTCTCCGAAAGCAGTTCCTCGCCGGTGTCGGCGCGCCAAAAGCGCAGCACGATCTCCTTCTTCACGTCGGCGCCGTAGCGTTCGACGACCGTCAGCTCGGCGCGGAGGCGGCCATTGGTCAGGGCCGCGCGGTCCGGCGCGATGGCGACGCTCGCCTCGGTCGCGGCCGCAGGCTCGAGCAGCGCGCTGACATGGGGCTCGACAACCTCAAGGCCCGGCCTGGCGCGGACCCGCATCGCGTCCGGTCCCCACGGCTCGATGCGCAGCGTCTCGCCGCCGAAGCGGCCCATGATCGCACCGCCGTCCTGCCAGAACGGCGTACGGGCCGCCGCGCGGCCGGCGGTCTGCGCGCTCACGCGGGCAGCTCGACGATCACGCGGCCGGCTTCGACGCGGGCGGGGTAGGTGGCCAGATCGATGCAGGCCGGGGCGCCCTTGGCGGCACCGGTGCGGATGTCGAAGCGGCCATTGTGGCGCGGGCATTCGATGACGTAATCCATCACGAGCCCGTCCTCCAGATGCACCTGTTCATGGGTGCACAGGCCGTCGGTGCAGAACACCTCCTCGCCGAACATGCGATAGATGGCATAGGTCTTGCCGCCATGGTCGAACCGTATGAGGTCCTCTTCCTCGATGTCGTCCAGCGCGCACGCGTCGATTGCGGGCATCGTCGTCTCCACTGTGTCGGTCGGTTACTATTCGGCGGCAAGCGGCGGCGACTGGCGTGCCGCGCCTGCGCCTTCAGGCAGTTGCGGGCGGATGAAATGGTGCGGATCGCGCAGTTGCCGCAGCACGCAGGGAACGATCTCGCGCCAGGCGGCGTAGAGCGAGGGCGAGGGTGGCGGGCAATCGTGCTTGACCGCTTCGTGCAGGCGCGGCAGCGCGTGATAGGGCACCATGGGGTACATGTGGTGCTCCATGTGGTAGTTCATGTTCCAGTAGAGGAAACGCAGCACCGGGTTCATCAGGACGGTGCGCGCGTTCAGGCGATGATCCAGCACGTCTTCGGCCAGGCCGAGATGCTGCGGCAGGCCGAGAACGAGCAGCAGCCATGTGCCGTAAAGGCGCGGCAGGCCGATCAGCATGGCCGGCAGGATCGACCCCATCGCCAGGCAGGCGGCCAGCGTGGCCGCGTAGATCGCCATATGCGCCCGCGCGATCCAGTACGCTTTCGGCCGTTCGCTCTCGGGCACGAAGTCGGCCTCCTCCGGGGACAACCGGCCCATCGCGTTGCGGGCAAGCGCGGCGAAGCTCTGTGGCGCGCTGACAAGGCCGAACAGGTTGAGCCCGATGACGATCAGTTGCGGCGGCCGCATGCCGCTTATCTCCGGGTCGCGGCCGACGATGATCGTGTCGGTATGGTGGCGCGTGTGCGACCATCGCCAGACCACCGGATTGCGCATCATCATGAAGCTGGCGATCTGGTAGACCACATCGTTCATCCAGACGGTCTTGAAGGCGGTGCGATGGCCGCATTCGTGCCAGCGCGAATCGGCGGCCGAGCCGTACAGCACGCCATAGGCGAGGAAGAAGGGCACCGCCCACCACGAGCCCCAGAACGCCACGCCGCCGGCGGCCGTCAGCGCCAGCAGGGCGAACCACAGCGCGGTGTCGCGCAGGGCCGGGCCGTCGCTGCGGCGCATCAGGGCCTTCATCGTCTTGCGGTCGATCGGCGTGCGATACCACTCGGCGCCGGCCAGACCGTTGTCGATCGCCCTTTGCGCCTCCGGGCCGGTCAGGCTGTAATCGCGCTCGGTCGGAAACTTGATCAGGTCGAGAAGTGCCATTGTGATCTCACGTCGTGCGTTCGGCGAGCGCTTCGGCGAAACGTTCCCACTGGCCCGGCGCCATTGCCACGGTTTCGTCTTCGCCCGGAAAGGCGCCGGATGCGACATCGCGCCGGAATTCGGTGAAGGCGGCGATCCGCTCGCCGTGCAGGCGATCACATTCGGCCCGGAAGTCGCGGTAGCTGCGCGCGTGGCGCGGTATGCGCCTGGCCGTCTCGCCAAGGACGTCCGAGGCGAACAGGTATTGCGCGTCGCACCCGGCCCCCGAGCCCATCGAGATGACGATCAGCGGCGTCGACCGGCAGATCGCCTCGGCGACCGGCGGCGGCACCACCTCCATCTCGACGGCAAAGGCGCCCGCGCTTTCGTAGCGGCGCACGTCCTCGACGATTCCGATGGCTTCCTCGGCCGACTTGCCGACCGCACGCAGGCCCGTCCATCGGGCTTTCTGCGGCACCAGGCCGACATGTCCGACGATGGGGATGCCCTCGCGGGCCATCGCCTCGACGACGTCGAAGTGCATGGCGCAATAGATCGAATCGGCGCCGTCGGCGAGGGCGTCGAAGGCGGCGCGCTTGGCCTGGTCGGCATTGACATGGTCGCCATAGATGAGCCCGAAGCAGAAATGCGTGTGGGGCGCGGCGTCGCGCAGCGCCCGGCGCAGGCGGGCGCGCCCCGACACGATGATCTCGATGCCGGCCGCTTCGGCGGCCGCGGCATGCTCGGGCGAGGCGACATTGAGCTCGGTAAGCTGCCGCTTGCCTTTTGCGGCGACCAGGTCATGCACTTCCAGCTTCATTGCCCGGCGCCCTCCGGCATGGGCGGCATGTCGCTCTCGCGGATGATCAGCTTGCTGTCGATGAAGCTCTGCAGGGGAGCGCTCTCGCCGCCCAGCTTGGCAAGGATCATCCGGCCCATCCGCATGCCGAGCGCATCCAGGTCCTGGCTGAAGGTGGTCAGCGGCGGGTCGGTCAGTGCGGCCACCGGCATGTCGTCGCAGCCGATCACGGCGATATCCCGACCCGGCACCAGGCCAAGACGTCGCATGGCGTCCATGGCGGAGATGGCGATCATGTCGTTGCCGCAGAAGATCGCCGTCGGGGCGGCGCCGGTCGTGACCAGCTCGGTCAGCGCCTCGCCGCCGGTCCGGCGCGACAGGAAACACTCCATTTCCAGCGTCGGATCGTGCGGCAGGCCCGCTTCCTCGAGCCCCTGGCGATAGCCGGCGCGCGCATGGTGCGAATAGGTATAGCGGTAGGGCGTGGAAAGATAGGCGATGCGCCTGTGCCCGAGCCGGGCAAGGCGTCCGATGGCCGTACGGGCGATGATCGCATGATCGCGATCGATCCAGTCGTGATCGTTGCGGTTGGTCTGCCCGATGGTCACGAACGGAAAGCCGCGTGCCTGAAGGTAGTCGATCCGTTCGTCCCGGGGACGGGTCCGGCTGAAGATGAGGCCGTCGCACCGGTTGCGCTCGACCGCGCGGCGGATGATCTCGAGTTCCTTGTCATACTCGCGCGCCATGACGACCTGAAGATCGTAGCCCTGCGCCTGAAGCACCATCTCGACGCCGTCGAGCAGGCCGAGAAAGAAGGGGTCGACGAACTTCGTCCACGGCTTGGAGACCATGAACGTGACGGTCTCGGTCTGGCGCGAGCGTAGCGTCGCGGCGGCGAAACTGGCGCGGTAACCCAGAGCATCGGCGGCCTGCCGCACCTTGTCGCGGGTCTTGCGGCTGACATCGGCGTAGCCGTTCAAGGCCCTGCTCACGGTCGACACCGACATGCCGACATGGGCGGCAACGTCGCGGATCGAAGCCCGGCGCGGAACGGACTCGTTCATGCAGCGGCCTCCGCGATCACGTAGCCGTCCGCGGCGAGCCCGTCGCCCTCGAACGCGCCGGCAAGCACGCGGCTGCGGCCGTGCTGGGGGACGGCGCGGCTCTGCCCCGTGAAGTTGAAGCTGCAAAGGATGCGCGCGCCCTCGTGAACGCGCCAGAAGCTCAGGCCGGTCTCGTCCGCCTCGATGACCTCGAAGTCTCCCAGCCGCAGCGCCGGCGTCGCCTTGCGCAGGGCAATCAGGGACCGGCAATGCGAAAGGCTCGAACCGGGATCCTCGCTCTGCCGCGCAATGCTTTGCTCTGCATGATCCGGTTCGGCGGGCAACCACCCAGGCGCCTTCGAAAAGCCCAGCATCGGCGTATCGTCCCACGCCATCGGCGTGCGTGCGCCATCGCGGCCCCGGCCATGCGGCCAGAAGCGCACCGCCTCCGGATCGCGCAGCGCCTCGCGCGGAACATTGCCGTGCGCAAGGCCCAGTTCCTCGCCCTGATAGACGATGACCGTTCCGCGAAGGCTCAGCAGCAGCGCCTGCAACATGTTCACCCGGTTCCGGTTGCCGACCGCATTCCAGCGCGTGGCGACCCGCGCGACGTCATGGTTGGAAAAGGCCCATGTGGGCCAGCTTTGACCGGCGCCGGCCGTGGCGACGGTTCGGGCGATGTGCGTGCCGTCGAGGACCGGGCCGAGCAGTTCGAAACTGTAGGCGGTGTGAAGCCGGCCGGGCCCGGTGTACTCGGCCATGCGCTCGGCCTGGTTGTCGCAGCTGATCTCGGCCAGCAGCATGTGCTCGCCCGTGGCCGCCCGCATCCGCTCAAGAAACGCCAGGTTTTCGGGCCGCGAGCGGTCATGGACATGTTTCTGCATGTAATAGGGGTTGGCCGGCCGCTCGCCGCCATCTGCCGGCGGATTGTCGCGCAGAAGCGGATCGTGCATGTAGAAATTGGCGACGTCGAGCCGGAAGCCGTCCACGCCCTGATCGACCCAGAAGCGCATCGTGTCGAGAATCTCGTCCTGGACCTGCCGGTTGTGAAGGTTCAGGTCCGGCTGTTCGACCAGGAAGTTGTGCAGATAGTACTGCCGCCGGTTCGCGTTCCACTCCCAGGCGACACCGCCGAAGCGGGCCAGCCAGTTGTTGGGCAGGCTGCCGTCCGGTTTCGGGTCGGCCCAGACATACCAGTCCGCCTTCGGATTGTCGGCGTTTGATGCGCTTTCGACGAACCAGGGGTGCAGGTGGGAGGTGTGCGAATAGACCTGATCGATGATCACGCGCAGGCCGAGTTCATGGGCGCGCGCCGTAACGGCCCGGAAGTCGTCAAGCGTGCCGAACCGGGGATCGACGCTGCGATAGTCGGCCACGTCATAGCCCGAATCGTACATCGGCGAGGGGAAGAACGGCGTGATCCAGATGCCGTCGACACCCAGTGCCGCGACATAGTCGAGCCGGTCGCGCAGCCCGGGCAGGTCGCCCTCGCCATCGCCATTGGAATCGGCAAAGCTTCGCAGATATACCTCGTACAGGCACGCGCCGCGCCACCATCGGTCAGCCTGGGCGATCATGTTCGTCACACGCGTCTCCGTACTTGCTGGCCCAAAATCAAAATCGTTTTTGTCATTTCGTCAAGGTCAAACCGCCCTCGGCGCAAAAATCTGCGGATTTGCCCAAGAAAGTGGGTTGACGGATCGACGTCTTGTGCAAATCATGACGCTAGTCCAAAAACGTTTTTGGGCTGCGCCCGATCACACGGGCTGTGAGTCAGAGGGAGGAAATCCATGCGACGTTTCGCAAAGGTCCGGGCCGCCGGGATGCTGTGCGCGGCCGTGTCGGCGCTTGCCATGGCGGTCACGCCGACGGTGGCCCAGGATGGGGACAAATGGTGTTCGGGCCAGACCATCCGACTGTTCTCGGGTGGCCCGGCAGGCGGTGCCTTCAACTCGATCATCGACCGCGGCGCCATGCAGGCGGCCGAGGACACCGGAGCCGAAGTCCAGATCGTCTACTCGGACTGGGACTTCGACCGGATGGTTCAGCAGCTTAGGGAGGCGATCAGCCAGGCGCCCGACGGGATCGCGATGATGGGCCATCCGGGCGATGACGCGCTCATGTCGCTTGCCGAGCAGGCCGACGAAGCCGGAATACCCATGATGTACATGAATGTGGACGTTCCGGAGATCCGCGCCCGGTTCGGTTCCGGCTATGTCGGAGCGACGCTCTACAATCAGGGTCAGGCTCTGGGCGCCGAGACCCTGCGTCTTGCCGGCGACAGGATCGGCCCGGGCGACAAGGCGATCGTGATGAGCCGCTGGGAGAGCGAGAACCGGGCACAACGCGAGCTGGGCCTTGTCGACGCGCTCGAGGATGCCGGCATCGAGGTGATCAAGCTGCAGGAGGCCGAGGGCGCCTCCGCCGACCAGATGCTGCAATTGCCCACGCTGACATCGACGCTGCTGTCGAACCCGGAGGTCAAGCTGATCGGCTATCCGGGCGGCCCCTGGCTCTCGGCGGCGCCGGTCTTCATGGAAGCGGTCGGCAAGGCGCCCGACGAGATCATCGGCGTCGGCTTCGACCTCGGCCAGGGCGTCATGCGTGCCTTCGATGGCGGTTACGTGCTGGTCACCTCCGACCAGCAGCCATATCTGCAGGGCTACATGCCGGTTCTGTCGCTGTGCCAGCAGCTCGTCTACAAGCTCGGCCCGCTCAACGTCGACACCGGGGCCGGCTTCGTCACCGTGGACAACTACCAGGACGTTGCGCCGCTCGCCGAACAGGGCATCCGCTGACACCTCCCGGACGGGGCGGGCTTTCGGGCCCGCCCTTTCTCATCGCGTCGGAACACGAGGATTGCATCATGAGCGGACAGGACGCGCCGATCGTCGAACTGCGCAACATCGTCAAGCGGTTCGGCAATGTGGAAGCGTTGTCGGGCGTGTCGATGACGGTCCGCAAGGGCGAGGTTCTGGGGCTGCTTGGCGACAATGGCGCCGGCAAGTCGACGCTGGTCAAGACGCTGGCCGGCGTGCACGATCCAGACGAGGGCGAGATCATCGTCAAGGGGAACGCGCGCAAGCCGTGGACGCCGCTTGCCGCGCGCGATGCCGGCATCGAGACGGTGTTCCAGGATCGCGCGCTCGCCCCGCAGCACTCCATCGTCACCAACATCTTCATGGGCCGCGAGATCACCAACGCGGTCGGCCTGATCCGCGTGCAGCGGCAGATCGACGAAGCCAACCGCCTGATGCGCGAGATCGGCTTCACCTCCAAGGTCTTCAATCCCGAAAGCACGGTCGGCCATCTGTCCGGCGGCGAGCGCCAGGGCGTGGCCATCGCCCGGGCGCTCTACAACCAGGCCGACGTGATCGTGCTCGACGAGCCGACCACGGCGCTGTCGCTGACCGAAACGCAGAAGGTCTTCCGCTTCGTCGAAGCGGTCAAGGCGTCGGGGCGAACCGTCGTCTTCATCGGCCACAACATCTACCATGTCTGGGAGATCGCCGACCGCTTCTTCGTCATCGATCGCGGCCGTGAAGCCTTCGAGGGCGAGAAGACGGCGTTCACCGGCGCCGATCACCTCATCGAGATGATGCACCAGCTCGCCGAGACCGGCAAAGCCGACACGGATACGCTCGTGAACGCGGCGTAAGGAGACAGACAATGAGCGATGCAACGCCCGCCGCCGCAAAGCCCGTGGAGGCCATTGCAAGCGCCGTCGACAGGCGCAAGGAACAATCGCACTGGTTCCGCTTTTACCGGCGCAACGGCCGTGCGCTGAACGCCTTTCTGGCGCTGGTGCTCGTCTGGGCCGTCTTCGCCGTGAACAACCCGGTTCTGTTCCTCAATCCGGTCTATTACAACGCGTTCCTCTTTACCGTCCCGGCGACGATCTTCCTGACCACATCGCTGGTGTTCGTCATCGTGTCGGGGGAACTCGATCTGGCCTTTCCCTCGGTTGTCGGTGCGGCGGGCGGCGTATTCATGTATCTGGTCGTTCTCGAGGTGCCCGTCCTGGCGGCCTTTCTGGTCACGCTCGGGTTCGGCGCACTGATCGGGCTCGGCATCGGCGCTATCGTCGTCTACGGCAAGATCTCCTCGCTGGTGGCGACGCTGGGGCTGAACTTCTTCATTCTCGGGCTGGTCAACCTTCTGGCGCAAGGGCGCACCATTTCCGCGCCCGACGCCGTGGGCACGTTCGGCAACCGCTTGCTGGTCGGCAAATGGGAGCTGTTCGATACCGGCCTGCAGATCCCGAACCACTTCGTCTGGGCGCTGGCCTGGACGGTCTTCTGCTACGTGCTGTTCAAATATCACCGGTTCGGGGTGCGCGTGCAACTCGTTGGCGACAATTCCGAGAGCGCCCGGCAGATGGGCATCAATGTCGAACGCATCCGCGTCGGGGTCTTCATCTTTTCGGGAATTGCCGCGGCGATCACCGGCGCGGTCCTCGTGCAGATGGCCAACATGGTGTGGTTTCCGACATCGGGCAAAGCTTATCTGCTGATTGCCCTGGCGGCGCTGTTCGTCGGCGGCACGCCCACCTGGGGCGGTGTCGGCACGATCTTCGGTGCCTTCTTCGGCGCGCTTACGGTCACGCTCATTCCGTCCGGCGCTGTCGGCGCGGGCTTCGCCGGGTTCTGGACGGACTTCCTGTTCGGCCTCGTCATCATCCTGACCATGGTCGCGCACAGATTCTCCGGCGCAAGGGTCCGCTGATGCCGGTCGCCGTCATCACCGGGGCCGCCGGCGGGATCGGCACGGCGACGTCGCGCGTCATGGCCGAGGCCGGGTTCGACCTCGCGCTCATCGATCGCAGCGAGGCCCGGCCTCCGGGCGGCGCAGCCGGTCTCGGTCTCGCCTGCGACCTGGCCGATCCCGGTTCGGTCGAGACCGCCTTTTCGGCGATCGCCGACCGGTTCGGCGCTGTCGACGCGTTGATCAACGTCGCCGGCATCAACCACCGATCGCCGGTCGCCGAGATGGCCGTCGCCGACTGGGATCGCATGATGGACATCAATGTCGGCGGCATGTTCCTGACCGCCAAGTTCGGCCTGCCTCTGCTCGAGCGCGGAGCGGGCAAGGCGGTCGTCAACATGGCCTCGGTCTCGGGCCATGTCGCCACGGTCGACTACCCGGCCTATGTGACGACGAAGGCGGCCGTGGAGAGCTTCACCGTCGCGCTCGCCCAGGAGGCGGCGACACGGGGCATCAGGGTCAACGCCGTCGCGCCGGGCTGGGTCAATGCCGGCTTCACCGACAAGGCGCTCGCCGAGACCGACGATCCCGACGCGCTGCACGCGGCGGCCCGCGACGCCCACCTTCTCGGCCGCATGGCCGAACCGGAGGAAGTGGCGCGGGCGGTGCGTTGGCTTGCTTCCGACAAGGCCTCGTTCGTCACCGGCCAGACGCTGTTCGTCGATGGCGGTTTCATGCGGAAGCACTGAGATGACGCGCAACGGCACCATCGCGATCACCGGAGCGGCAGGCGGCATCGGCATTGCCACCGTTCGGTGCGTTCAGGCAGCCGGTCTGCGGGCCGCCGCGCTCGATCTGAACCCGGTCGCGGAAGCCGATCTCAGCCACGCGCTCGACCTGGCCGACGAGGAGGCCATCGCGCGCGCGTTCGAGGCGATCGGCCCGCTCGCCGGGCTTGTCTGCATCGCGGGAACAAACGCCCGAGGTCGTGTCGAGGACCTGCCGTGGGAGACCTGGCGGCACGTCATGGCTGTCAATGTGCGCGGCACCATGCTCGCGATGAAACATGCTTCGCCCCGCCTCGCCGATGGCGCATCAATTGTCCTGACCTCGTCGGTGTCCGCGCATATCGGCACCGATGGCTATGTCGCCTATCACACCTCGAAGGGCGCGGTTCTGGGACTGATGCGGGCGGCGAGCGGCGAGTTCGCCGAACGCGGCGTGCGCGTCAACGCGGTCAGCCCGGGCTGGGTCGACACGCCGTTCACCGACCGTGCTCTGGCCGAGTTGCCCGACGGCGAAGCGATCCGCGCGGCCGCCGGTGCGGCGCATCTGCTTGGCCGCATGGCGCAACCGGGGGAGATCGCCGAAGCGATCATGTTCCTGTTGTCGGACGAGGCAAGCTTCGTCACGGGAACGGAACTGATCGTCGACGGCGGCTTCCTGCGCAAGCGTTAGACAGACAAGTGACGGCACGCAAACAGGGCGTGATATCTTCGAGGTCCCAGGCTCGGAACGACATGGAAACCTTCGTCATCATCGGTGCGGGCGAATGCGGCGTGCGCGCCGCCCTGACGCTGCGCGAGGCCGGTTTCGCTGGACGGGTCTGCCTGTTCGGCGACGAACGGCACGCGCCCTACGAACGGCCGCCCCTGTCCAAGACGTTTCCGCCCGAGGTCAAGCCGATCGTCCCACCGGAAACGCTGACCGAAGCCGGCATCGAACTCATGCTTGGCGCGCGGGCGGTCGCCCTCGATCCGGTGGAAAGGGCCGTGCGGTTCGACGACGACAGCATGGCGCGGTACGACCGGTTGCTGCTGGCGACGGGCGCGACGGCGCGGACCCTGCCGGGTTTCGAAAGCGCCTTGACGCTGCGCACGCTCGACGATGCGCGCAGGATCGCCGATGCGATCGTGCCGGGTGCGCGCCTGGCCATCGTCGGCGGCGGCGTTCTGGGGATGGAACTGGCCGCCACGGCGCGAATCCGCGGCGCCGAGGTGACCGTGTACGAGGCCGGCGATGCGCTGATGGGCCGCGCGGTGCCCGAGCCGATCGCAGCGATACTGGAAGCGCGCCACATCGAGGCGGGGGTGCGGATCGTCAAGAACGCCGATGTGACCGGTGCATCATCGCACGAAATCCGCACCGGCGATGGCGCGTGCCAGACCTTTGACTTGGTCGTCTGCGCCGTCGGAGCCGTGCCGGCGACCGACCTCGCCGAAACGGCAGGGCTCGATATCGACAACGGCATTGCCGTCGACGCGCATTTCAGGACGTCCGCCCGGAACGTCTTCGCCGCCGGCGACTGCTGCGCCTTTGCGTGGCGTGGCGCGATCGTACGGCTCGAAAGCTGGCGGGCCGCGCAGGACCAGGGCGCGCACGCCGCGCGCGCCATGCTCGGCGATCTGACCCCTTATGGCACGGTTCCCTGGTTCTGGTCCGATCAGTACGAACTCACGCTTCAGGTGGCTGGCCTTTACCGAGCGGGCTGGCCCTACACGCGCCGTGCCGCCGGGGCGAACGGTTTGCTGCTGTTCCAGCACGATGAGCACGGAGCGCCGATATCGGTCAGCGGCGTCGGCGAAGGCAATTCGGTCGCGCGGGATGTCAAGCTGGGCGAACGTCTGATCGAGCGCGACATCAGGGTCGATCCCGCGCAATTGGCCGATCCGGCGGTCGGCCTGAAGACGCTGCTGCGCCGATGAGACGTTCTCGCCGCAGCAGCGATGCGTCCCTATGCGCCGTTCAGAGCGGTTCGGTCCAGACGAATGCCGGCGGCTCGGCATATTGCGCGAAGTCCTTCGCGAGCGCCTTCATCGTGTCGCTGACCAGATCGCGGTCGAACGCGTCGGGATCGGAGACGTCGAGGATCTCGACATAGTCGTGCGGGGACGGCTTGTCGCCAATGGTGGATGCGCAGCGGTGCACCGTGAACGAGGCCACGCTGTCGAAGGCATTGACCTGGGGAATGTCGACCGTGCGCGCCCATTCCTCATAGGTTTTCGGGTCGGTTTCCGGCTTGAGCGAGAAGAATACGAGCATGCGCCGCATGGTGGCCTCCGTTCGTTGTGGGGACGTCGGTTCGGTCTGGATGGGCTCTCACTCGGCCAGCGCGCCGGTGACCTGCGAGCAGATCCAAAGGACCGTCGCCGGTTCGTCGCCGGTCGACACCAGCGCATGACCCATCATGCTGTCGAAATAGCAACTGTCGCCGGGACCCAGGCGCGCCGGGGCATAGTGCTCGGTGTGCAGCGTCACCTCGCCGGACAGCACGTAGAAGAACTCCTCGCCGGCGTGGCTGATCATGGCGCTGAACGACTGGGTCGAATTCGCCTTGATCTCGCTGAGCAGCGGGACGAACTTCTTGTTCGCAAGGTCCGTACACAGCATCTCGTAATCATAGTGGCCGGTGCTGTGCTTGATGCCTTCGCCGCGCCGCGTGATCGCCCGTCGGCCGCTGATCGCCGGCACGGACTTGCCCTCGAACAATTCCCCGACATCGACGCCGAGGCCGGATGCAAGGCTGACGATCGAATCGTAGGTCGGCGACATCTGGCCATTTTCGATCTTCGACAGGGTCGATGGCGCCAGCGCGCTGCGCTTGGCAAGCTGGTTCAACGTCAGCCCCGCAGCCAGACGCAATTGGCGCACCGTCGTCGAAAGCGTAAGCGAGCGATTGACCGGCACTGTGTCTCCATTGTGTTGATCGACGAGGTCCCGCAGCGGGTGTCCCCTGTCGCTGGTGTGTTCGATCGAACGTGCCCGGCTTTGCTCTTTCATGGAAGTCGAATCCTGTCTCGGTCCAGGGGCGCCGGTGTCTCGATGTCGTTGTCAGCGTGCCAGAAGCGCGTCGAGTCTGGCGCGTTCTTCCGCGCCGATGTGGATGCCTTCCCGCTCGGCACGTCGCCGGTTGCGGTAGCGCCGATCTCCGGGAAGCCGCTGCACGCCTGCGGACCGCATATCCTTGATCAATGTCTCGACCCGCTCGCCGAACCGCCGCCCGCCCGCATGCTGCGGGTCTATCAGGAGCACGAACTGGCCGGTGTGCGGCGTCTGCGCGCCGTCATGGCCGGACCAGTCGAATTCGTGCGAGAAATGCCCGCCGGTCAGGCCGGCCGCGAGCAATTCGACCATCATCGACAGCGCCGAGCCCTTGTGTCCGCCGAACGTCAGCAAGGCGCCGCCGTCGAGCACGGCGTCGGGGTCCGTGGTCGGCACACCGCTGGCGTCGACCGCAACGCCCTCGGGCAACCGCTCCCCGGTCCTTGCGGCGATCTGCACGTCGCCGTTGGGGATCGCACTGGTCGCCATGTCGAAGACCAGTGGATCATCGCCGGATCGCGGCACGGCGAACGCGACCGGGTTCGTGCCGAACAGCGCGCTGCCGCCGCCGTGCGGCACGGTGCAGCGAAAGCTGTTGACAACGCTCAACGCGATCAGCCCGGCACGAGCGAAGGGTTCGACATCCGGCCACAGCGCGCTGAGATGGTGCGAGCCGCGGATGGCGATGGCGGCGAGGCCGGTGCGGCGCGCCTTTTCGACGGAGAGTTCGCGGGCCGCCTCGAGCGCGGGCTGCGCAAATCCGTTTCGCGCATCGACACGACAATATGCCGGAGCCGCGTCCTCGATGGCTGGGACCGCGTGGCCGTCGACCCATCGGCAGCCGAGCGAGGACGCATAGCCGGCCATGCGGAAGACGCCGTGGCTCGTGCATCCGTCGCGTTCGCACATCGCGCAGTTGCGCGCGATGATGGCGGCCACATGACGGCTTGCGCCGTGGCTGACGAGGATCGCCGTCAGCCGTTCGACCAACGCGTCGAACGCGATCCGGTCGCCGGTCCATGCAAGGGTGTCCGCTTGCTGCATCTCGATCCCGTCTTCGGTGGGCCTTGGTCGTCGCTTTCTTATGGATCGACATAAATTCCTATAAGAAACAATTGTCAAGCCAGGAGAGGGCGAATGCCCGGCGTTGCGCACAAACCCGAAGCGCCGATTGGGCGAAAAAATCATTCATATACAACGCACTGGAAGAGAAGCCCCCTGTGCAGTTCCCGGTAATCGTGCATTTTTCCGCCAACCGGGCGGCGTCCAAGGATTGACAGGCCGCCACTGTCATGCACTATAAGAAAATAAATTTCCTCTCGGCCAGTCTGGCAACGACGCCGAGAAGGAGGATCGGGCGGCTGCGCGCCATGGCGCGGTCACCGCTGAGGCATCGATTGAAGGAGGAGAATCCCATGAGATCGCTTGAAATGAGCCGGCACCCGTTTGTCGGTGGGTTGCTGGCTGCCTGCATGCTCGCCGGTTCGGTTCCGGCGGCACTCGCCCAGAACGATGCCCTCATGATCAATGCGGCGGTTGCGCCCAGCACGCTCGACCCGGCATGGGCGTGCGGCATCGAGGAGATCGCCTACATCCAGAACTTCTACGTTCGGCCGTTCCGGTATGCCGTCACGGACGGGCGTCACGGCGTCAAAGAAATCGACTACGGCACCGTCGAGCCCTACCTGGTCGACAGCTATGAGGTGAGCGAGGACGGGCTGGTCTACACGCTCGCGCTGAAGGAAGGCTTTGCGTTCGAAAGCGGTGCGCCGGTCGATGCGGCCGCCTTCAAGTACTCTTTCGAGCGGGTCCTGACGATGGGCGGCTGCGGCGCCTATTTCATCACTGACGGCTTCCTCGACCCGGTCATTATCGAGTCGATCGAGACGCCGGACGACTACACGGTCGTCATCACGCTGAACAAACCTAATGCCAGCATGCCGATCGTCTGGGCGACCCCGGCCAGTTCGATCGTCGATCCGGCCGTCGTCGAGGCCAATGGCGGGGTCGCGGCCGGCCAGCCAAATGAGTTCATGTCCTCCAACGTGACCGCCTCGGGCCCGTTCAAGCTGGAAGCCTATACGCCCAACCAGAGCGCCGATCTGGTGGCGAACGAGGCCTATGGCGGGAAGGCGCCGGCCTCGGACCGGATCCGCGTCAACTGGATCAGCGCGGCGCCGACGTTGCTGCTTCAGGCCCGCACGGCGCAGGCCGACATCACGATGGGCCTTTCCAAGCGCGCCGCGCGCACGCTCGAGGACAGCGAAGGCATCCGCGTCCTGCCGTTCAGCGCGCCTTTCGCACAGCAGATGATCCTGCCCAATTCCAAGGAGCCCTGGACCAACGTCAAGGTCCGCGAAGCGGTCCATCACGCCGTGCCCTATCAGGACATTCTCGACCGCGTGGCGTTCGGCTATGGCACCCTTTACTACGGGCCGATCATGCCGAGCCTGCCCGGCTTCAACCCCGAGATCAGCCAGCCCGTGCCGTTCGACCTGGAGCGTGCCAAGGCGCTGATGGAGGAAAGCGGCCTCGAGCTTCCCGTCGATGTCGAGGTGATGATCCGGGAGGGCGACCCGACCCAGCAGCAGCTCGCGACCATCCTGCAGAGCACCTGGCGCGAGATCGGCATCAACCTGTCGATCAAGGTCGCACCCGCGGCCGAATTCCAGGAGCTGTCGCAGGGCCACAAGGTGCAGTCGCTGATGCGGCTCAACGGCCCCGGCGTGTTCGAGGTCGGTTATCTGTGGGGCTATGACGTTCTGTGCGACGTCGTGCACAATCTGACCGAGGTGTGCATTCCCGAGGTCGACGAACTGACGGCCGAATTGCGACGCACCACCGATCCCGAGGAGCGCCAGCGCATCATGGACGAGGCGGTCAAGCTGTGGCGCGCGGCCTATCCGAAGATCCTGTTCTTCGAGGACCAGCCCGTGATCGTGCTCAGCGATGCCGTGATCTCCTACACCTACGGACCCATCCCCGAGTTCCGCGACTGGGCCGCCGACTGAGGCCCGAGGTCGGCGCGGGCGGCTTCCTCCCTGCCGTCCGCGCCTTCCCGTCCTCCGGGCGTCATCGCGCGCGCCCGGCAAGGCTCGAACAAGACCAAGCGAAAGGCAGACCATGGCAACCCGCATCGGGGTCGATATTGGCGGCACCTTCACCGATCTTGTCTATTTCGATGAAGCGCAGGGTCGGTCCTTCGTCGGAAAGGTGCCCACCGTGCCCGACGCGCCCGAAGAGGGCGTCATCGATGCGATCACGCGACATGTCCCCCGGTCGGTGATCGGCGATGCGCGTTTTTTCCTGCACGGGACAACGGTGGGGCTCAATGCGCTGCTGGAACGGCGCGGCGCCAAGATCGGCCTGATCGCGACCGAGGGCTTTCGCGATGTCCTGGAGATCCGGCGCGGCGATCGTGCCGAGATGTACAATCTGTTCTGGCGCCAGACACGGCCGCTCGTGCCGCGCCGGCTGCGCCTCGAGGTGGGCGGCCGGATCATGGCCGATGGCAGCGAGCGGACGCCTGTCGATCCCCGGTCCGTCGAGGCCGCCGCACGGACGTTCATGGAAGAGGGCGTCGACAGCGTGGCGGTCAGTCTGATCAACGCCTACGCCAATCCGGCTCATGAACTGGAAGTCGAGCGGCTGATGCGCGAGGCCGGCTTTAAGGGCGGCATCTCGCTGTCGCACCGCATCTCGCGCGAATATCGCGAATATGAGCGCACCAGCACCACGGCCATCGATGCGTTCGTCCGGGCGCGCATGTCGAGCTATCTGCGCCGTCTCGAAGGACGGCTGCAGGCGCTCGGTTTTGCGGGGACGTGCCTGATCACCCGGTCGGGCAGCGGCTCGATGAGTTTTGCCGAAGCCGAGGACCGACCCTTCGAGACGATCATGTCCGGCCCGGTCGGCGGAGCCCAGGGCGCCGGCGAAATCGCCAAGGCGCTCGATATCGACACGCTGATCACGGCCGATGTGGGCGGCACGAGCTTCGACACCGCGCTGATCCTGAACGGCCAGCCGCAGGTGCTCTATGAAGGCATGATCGACAACATGCCGATACAGACGTCCTGGGTCGATGTCCGGTCCATCGGCTCCGGCGGCGGCTCGATCGCCCATGTCGATGTCGGCAAGCTGATGCGTGTCGGTCCGAAAAGCGCCGGTGCAAGCCCGGGGCCGGCCGCCTATGGCAAGGGCGGCGTCGTGCCGACCACGACCGATGCGGCGGCATATCTGGGCATGCTCGGGCCCGGCGATCTCGCTTCGGGGATCCATCTCGATCTGGGCAAGGCGGAAGCGGCGATCGCCCCCGTCGCCGAGGCGATCGGCAAGGACATCGAGCACACCGCGTCGGGCATCATGCGCATATCGAGCGCGGCCATGGCGAACGCCATCCGCGAGATCTCGGTCGATCAGGGCCTCGACCCGCGCGGCATGACCCTGCTGCCCTTTGGCGGGGCGGGGCCGCTCATGGCGTGCCTTCTGGCCGACGAACTGGCCATGCGCCGCATCGTCGTGCCGCCGTTCGCGGGCAATTTCTCCGCCTGGGGCCTGCTGGGCGCGGACATGGTGCAATCGGCCGCGCTGACACGCATCATGGATTTCGTGCCGGCCAGCGTGCCGGCGATCGACGCGGTCGTCGGCGAACTGTTCGAAACGATCGAGGCCCGCAATACCGCTCACGCGACGGACGCGATACGCACGGTCAACCTCGATCTGCGCTACAAGGGGCAGGAGCACTGGCTCACCGTCGAGGTGGAACTCGATGGAATGGCGATCGCCGAACCGATCGAAGCCATTCGTGCCCGGTTCGTCGACGAGTATACCCAGACCTTCGGCAAGACCATGAACGAGAGCGTCGAACTGGTCTCGGTGCGCGCAAGCACGACCCTGCCTTTGCCCCGCCGTGACATCGGCGAGCGTCCACAACCGGTCGCGAGCACACCCCGCGAACCGCTCGAGGCCCACTCGTTCTCCCTCAAGCGGCGCGTACCGTTCCGGATCGTCGAACGCGAGGCCATTGCCGAGCCGGTGGCGGGTCCGGCGATTGTCATCGAGGCGACGACGACGACCTATCTGGACGCCGGATGGACGGCGCGCATCGGCGCCATCGGCGAGATGATTCTCGAAAGGGATTGAGCTCATGACCCTCAAGGAACCGGTCGTCCACAAGGCAGGACGCTTCGACAGGGGTGCTGCCGGCGAGGTCGACCCGATCACCACCGAAGTCGTCCGACACGCGCTCAATTCGGCCGCCAACCAGATGAAGCGGGCGCTGGTGCGCACCGCGTTCTCGCCCATCATCTACGAGGTGCTCGACTTCGCGGTCGCCATCTATGACGACAAGGTACGGCTGCTCGCCCAGGCGCCGAGCCTGCCGCTGTTCATGGGAACGCTCAACTTCTGCATCGCCGAAGCGGTCCGCAACGCCGGCGGGCCGGAAGCGCTCGAACCGGGCGACGCGCTCATCTACAACTGGCCATTCGGAACGGGCTCGCACCCGCAGGACGTGGCGATCATCATGCCCGTCTTCCATGACGATGATGAACTGATCGGCTACACCGCGATCAAGGGTCATTGGCTGGATATCGCGGCCAAGGACCCGTACTGCACCGACACGACCGACGTCTTTCAGGAAGGCACGATCTTCCCGGGCGTGAAGATCTACAAGCGCGGCGAACTCAACGACGACATCTTCCGCATGGTGCTCGCCAATTCCCGCGTGCCCGACATGGTGCGCGGAGATCTCGATGCCCAGGTGACCGGCTGCCGCGTCGGCGCGCGCGGTTTCCGTGAGGTGGTCGAGCGGTTCGGCCTCGAGACCTGCCGCAGCGCGGTGGAAAACATGTTCGACCACGGCGAAGCCGTCGTGCGCAGCTATTTCGACAAGATCCCCGATGGCCGCTATGTCGGCCATGGCGAAATGGACGATGACGGCATTTCCGACGCCTCGATCCCGTTCGAGGTGGCGCTCGAGATCTCCGGGTCCGACGTCCGGATCGATTTTTCGGCCGCGCCCGAGGCGCGGCAGGGGCCTGTCAACTCACCGCTCCCTTCCACGATTTCAGCAAGTCGCGTGGCGATCACGATGCTGGCCGGTTATGGCGAAGCGCCCCATGAAGGCCATTTCCGTCCCATCGAGGTCGTCACGCGGCCCGGCTCGATGTTCGATCCGCTGCCGCCCGCTCCAAGCTTTCTTTATGCCTGGCCGGCGCTGCAGGCGATCGAGGTGATCTACAACGCCATCGCCAAGGCATTGCCCGAAGCGGTGCCGGCGCAGAGCGGCGGCTGCATCGGCTCGGTCGTATGGTGGGGCACCCGCGAGGCGACCGGCGAGGCGTGGGCCGATGGCGCGCCACACCCGATGGGGCAGGGCGCCTGGCACGACGGCGATGGCGGCACGATGCTGCACATCTCGGAGTCGGCCACCCGGTTCACGCCTGTCGAGGTCTGGGAACAGCGCAACCCCTGGCTGGTCGAGCGCATGGCCCTGGCGACGGATTCGGGCGGCGCCGGGCGGCATCGCGGCGGTGCCGGAATCGATTTCGAGTTCCGGATGCTCGAGGACACCTACATCACGTCGATCTTCGAGCGCAGCAAGAACGCGCCCTGGGGGCTCGAGGGCGGCCGGCAAGGGCGGCCCAACAATGCGATCGTCATCATGCCGGACGGCACCGAACACCGCGTCGCCAAGGCGACGCGGTTCCTGGTGCCCAAGGATGGTGTCGTCCGGTTGATGACCGGGGGCGGTGGCGGCTATGGCGCGCCGTCCGAACGCCCCGTCGAGCGCGTTCGCTCCGATCTCGACGACGGCTACGTTTCCGATGCGTTCGCCCGCACCCATTATCCCCATGCATTCGACTGACGCGCGCCTGGTCCCGATGACAGATCGCATCCACCCGACAGGCCGGACGCCGTGAAACAGGCGCTGACGATCATCGCGCGCGATGCCGAGCTCTTTGCGGGCGTGGCCGTGTTCACGCTGATCGCAGCCATGGCGGCGTTCGGCTGGCTGCTCTGGCCGGTCGACCCGTTGCAGGTCGACGTGCTCGATTCCCTCGCCCCGCCGAGCCTTGCCCATCCGATGGGGACCGACGATGTCGGCCGCGACGTGCTGGCGCGCTTCATCCGAGGCGCCCAGGTTTCAATGCTGGTCGCGCTGGCGGTCACCGTTCTGGGAACGCTGATCGGCGGCTTTCTGGGGCTGCTTGCGGGCCTTTGGGGCGGGCTCTTCGACACGCTCGTCTCGCGGATCATGGATGCGATCCTTGCCTTTCCGCCGTTGATCTTCGCTATGGCCGTCGCGATCGGTCTGGGCCCGGGGATCAGCTCGGCCGTGATCGGCGTGGTGCTGGCCTCGATCCCCTGGTATTTCCGACTGCTGCGCAGCGAGGTGTTGCGCATCCGCACGCTTATGTATGTCGACTCGGCACGCGCGCTGGGGGCCTCAAGCTTCCGTCTGATCCGCCGGCACATCCTGCCGCAGACCACGTCGACCATCCTGATCCAGGCATCGTCCGTGTTCAGCTTTTCGATCCTGACCCTGGCCGCGCTGGGCTTTGTGGGGCTCGGCGTCCAGCCGCCGGTGCCCGAATGGGGCACGATGATCACCGAAGGCCTTGCCTTCGCGCTCACCGGTCAGTGGTGGCTGGGCTTCTTCCCGGGCCTTGGCATCTTCCTGCTGGCCGTCTCGGCCAATCTGATCGCCGACCGGCTGCGCGACATCTATGACCCCAAATCCGCCGTCGGGGCAGGCTGAGCATGGTTCGTTTTCTTTCCGAGCGCATCGCCTCTGCCGCGCTGACCGTCGTGGGCGCCTCGCTCGTCGCCTTCATCATCCTGCGCGCCGTGCCGACCAATCCCGCGCGGCTGATTGCGGGCCCCTTCGCGTCCGACGATGTGATTGCCGAGGTCGAACGGGCGCTCGGCCTCGACAAGCCCATCTATGCCCAATATGCCGACTACCTCGTCGGCTTTCTGTCCGGCGATTGGGGCTTTTCCTACAGCACCGGCCAGCCGGTCTACGCGCTCATCGCCGAGCGCTTTCCCGCCAGCGCCGAACTGGCCTTGTACGCCTTCCTGTTCGCGTTCGTCGGTGCCGTGCTGATGACCGTTCTGGTCAGCTTCACCCGCTCGCGCTGGCTCGACCGGTTCCTGCGCATCTTCGCCTTCGTGAACATCGGCATTCCGCCATTCTGGGTGTCGCTGTTGTTCCTGATGCTCTTTTTCGAGCAGCTCGGCTGGTTTCCGGGCCCGGTCGGGCGGGGTCCCGCGCCGGGCGAGGCCGTCACCGGCTATTACACGCTCGACTATCTGCTTGCCGGCGATGTGGGCGGCTTCTGGGCCGCGCTGCGTCACCTGGCCCTTCCCGCCTTCGCCCTTGCGCTCGCGCCGATGGGATTTCTGATCCGGCTGTTGCGCGCCAATCTGCTCGACGTGACGCACGAGCCTTTCGTGACGGTTCTGCACAGCAAGGGTGTCGCACCCCTGTCGGTGCACTTCCGGCACATCCTGCCCAACGCGTTCCTGCCCACATTGACCGCCGGGGGGCTGATCCTCGCCCAGCTTCTGGGCGGCAGCGTGCTGGTCGAGCGCATCTTCGTGTGGCCCGGCGTCGGAACGCTCGTGATCGACGGGATTCTTCGTCAGGACTATGCCGTGGTTCAGGCCTTCATCATGCTCAGCGCCTTCATCTATATCGGCGTCAACCTGCTGGTCGACATCGCCTACGGCTATGTCGATCCGCGCGTGCGGCGGAGTTGATCATGAGCGAACCGCTGCTCGAGGTGACAGGCCTCAAGACCTCCTTTTCGACCCCGCGCGGCGAGGTTCGGAGCGTCGATGACGTCTCCTTCACGCTCGGGGCGGGCGAGACCCTGGGCGTCGTTGGCGAATCGGGTTCGGGCAAGTCGGTGACCAGCCTGTCGATCATGCGTCTGGTCGAACGCGGCGGCGGGCGGATCGATGCCGGAACGATCCGCCTGCGCCGGGGCGACGGCAGCCGCGTAGACCTGCAATCGCTCAGCGACCGACGCATGCGGGCCATACGGGGCAACGACATCGCCATGGTGTTTCAGGAACCGATGACGAGCCTCGATCCGGTGTGGACCGTTGGCGACCAGATCGGCGAGGCTGTGCGCCTGCATCAGGGCCTGACGCGTCGCCAGGCGCGCGCCCGGGCGATCGAGATGCTGCGGCTTGTCGGCATTCCCGATCCGGTGTCCCGCGCCGACGACTATCCGCACCAGATGTCGGGCGGCATGCGTCAGCGCGTGATGATCGCCATCGCCCTGTCGTGCCAGCCGGCATTGCTGATCGCCGACGAGCCGACGACGGCGCTCGATGTGACCGTGCAGGCGCAGATCCTCGAACTGATAAAGTCGTTGCAGGACGAGATCGGGATGTCGGTGCTGTTCATCACGCACGATCTGGGGGTCGTCGCCGAGATCGCCGACCGCGTGGCGGTGATGTATGCCGGCCAGATCGTCGAGGAGGCTCCGGTGCGCGAGATCTTCACGCGGCCGGCCCATCCCTATACTCTGGGCCTGCAGCAATCGATCCCCGGCTCGCCGGCAAGCAGCGCCGCGAACGGTCGGCTCAAGACGATCGGCGGTGCGCCGCCAGACCCTCTTTCGGTGCCGGCCGGTTGCCGTTTCGCGCCGCGCTGTCCTCTGGTTCAGCCCGCATGCCGCGAGGATGAGATCGCATTGGCCGATGTGGGCGAATCGCACCGGGCCCGGTGCATTCGCTGGCGGGAGGTGCGCGTGCGATGAGCCGCCCGCCAGCCAATTCCGCCGCGCCGCTGCTGGAGGTGCGCCACCTGACCAAGCGCTTTCCGGTCAAGGCCGGGTTCGGGCGACCGGTCCGGCAGGTGCACGCCGTCGAAAAGGTGAGCTTCTCGATCGCTCCGGGTGAGGTCGTCGGCCTGGTGGGCGAGTCGGGGTCCGGCAAGACGACGGTCGGCCGCACCATCATGCGCCTGACCGAGCCGACCGAAGGGCAGATCCTGTTCGACGGAACCGACATCGCCCACAAGGGCGCGCGCCAGATGCTGGCGTTCCGGCGCCGCATCCAGATGGTCTTTCAGGATCCGTTCGCCAGCCTCAACCCACGCGCAAGAATCGGTACGCTGATCGCCGAAGGCATGGAAATCCATCGTGTCGGCACGGCCCGCGAACGCGCTGAGCGGGTGGCGGAGCTGCTCGATCTGGTCGGCCTGCCGGCCGATGCCGCCGGCCGCTATCCGCACGAATTCTCCGGCGGGCAGCGCCAGCGGATCGGGATCGCGCGTGCGCTTGCGGTCTCGCCCTCGCTGATCGTCGCCGACGAGCCGGTCTCCGCGCTGGACGTGTCCGTGCAGGCCCAGGTGCTGAACCTGCTTCAGGACCTGAAGGAGCGGCTTGGCCTGACGATCCTGTTCATCGCGCACGATCTGGCCGTGGTCGAGCATTTCTGCGACCGGGTGATCGTGATGTATCTGGGCCGGATCATGGAAATCGCGCCGCGGCGGCGCCTCTACTCGGCGCCGCAGCATCCCTACACCGAAGCGCTCTTGTCCGCCGCGCCCGTGCCCGACCCCGACGCGAAGCGTGATCGGATCGTGCTGGAGGGCGACGTGCCCAGCCCGATCGATCCGCCGAGCGGCTGCGTGCTGCGCACGCGCTGCCGCTACGCATTGCCCGAATGCGCCCGAACCGTGCCGGAACTCCGGGAAGTCGGCCCGGACCATTACAAGGCCTGCATCCGCGACGACATCCTGCCTGAACCGACCACAACCGGAGGTAAGAAGAATGCTTCTTGAGAACAAATGCGCCATCGTCACGGGCGGCTCGCGCGGGATCGGCGCGGGCATCGCGCTCTCGCTGGCCCGTCAGGGCGCCGATGTGGTGATCAACTATTGGGGCGAGACCGACACCGGCTACGGCCGGGACGGCGCGGCGCACGCCGTCGTCGCCGAGATCGAGCGTGTCGGCCGCGCGGCGATCGCCCTTGAAGGCGACGTGACGGATCCGGCGACCGGCCCGGCTCTGGTCGATGCGGCGGTCGAACGGTTCGGCAAGGTCGACATCCTTGCCGCCAATGCGGGCATCTGCCCGTTCCACGGCTTTCTCGACATGCCCGTCGATCTCATGCGCAAGGTGTTCGGCGTCAATATGGAAGGCGCATTCCTGGTCAGCCAGGCCGTCGCCAACCGGATGGTCGAGCAGGGCCATGGCGGCGCGATCATCGCGACCTCTTCGATCTCGGCGCTGGTCGGCGGCGAATTCCAGTCGCACTACACGCCGACGAAGGCCGGTGTGCATTCGCTCATGCAGTCGGTCGCGATCGCGCTTGGGCCGCACGGAATACGCTGCAACTCGGTGATGCCGGGGGCGATCCTCACCGACATGAACCGCGAAAGCCTGTCCGATCCCGAAAGGGATGCCTACTTCCGCAAGCGTATCCCCCTTGGGCGCTACGGCGAGCCCGAAGACGTCGGCGACGTCGTGGCGTTCCTTGCTTCCGACATGGCCCGCTACGTCACCGGCGCCAGCGTCATCGTCGATGGCGGCATGTACGTCAATCTTCAGTGATCGGCGTCACGCCCGAGGAGCAAGTCCGCGATCGGGCCGAACCGGCGGGATCCCGCGAAGGTGGCAACCAATGGCCACGCCGATTGCCTGGTTGATTGCAATCATCGTGCCTCGTCTTCTGGATCGTCCGGATTCCGACCGCGGCTGGCGGCAGCGTCCGACGGCTGCCGGCGGCGGGCGCGCTCGGCGGCTTCGCAATCGCAGTCGAGGAAGCCGTGGACCGGACAGGTCAGGCACATCTCCTGCAAGCGCCGCTTGAGCGCCTGCCGGCCGCGGTGCAGACGGACCGACAGATTGTTGAGGGTCAGGCCGAGCGCGGCGGCGACGCGCTCGCGCGGCTCTTCCAGAAGGTCGATCCGCCAGATCACTTCGGCATATTCGCCCTTCAGCGTCGGCAAGAGCTTGTAGAGGCAATTGCAGATCGCCTCGTCGATCTCGGCGTCCGGCTCCACGGAGACTTCGGCAAGGTCATGCGGATCGACGCTCGTCTCGCGCCGGCGCCGGCGCATGACGCGCCGGTGGTGGTCGGCGATGCTCGTCGCCAGGATCCGGCTGAGCCAGCCGCGCACGGAGGCGACGTCTTCGAGCTGATGGGCGCGCTCGACCGCGCGCAGCACGAACGCCTGCAGCACCTCCTCGGCATCCTCGGCGCTGCCAAGCCGGCGCTGCAGGAAGCTCGAAATCTGGCCATGGCTTTCCTCCAGCGCCCGCCGCACCGCCGTGCATGGCGGTTTCTCGGCCGCGTCTTCCCTGTCGTCCGCCAGTTCGGACACGCGCACAGTGCCTGTCATGGGTCACCTCCACGCCAACAGACGCGGGCAGCGCGCACGCCTTACAGGCGGGCGACAAGCGGTTCAGCAATCGCAGTCGGCGAAGCGGCCGTCGCCGCAGGTCGTGCAGACATCGGCGATGGCGTCTCGGAGCGCCTGGCGCGCCCTGTGAAGGCGCACGCCCAGCGCATTGGCCGTCACGCCATGGTCTTCGGCAACGGCGGTGCGGGGCTCCTCGTCAAGGTCCAGGCGCCGGATCAGGTCCGCCTGGTCCGTGCGCAGGCCGGCGAGCGCGGCGGCGACGCACCGGCAGGCCGGCGTGTCGTCAATACCAGGCTCGACCTGCATCTGGCGCGGTTCGAGGCGATAGGCGTCCTCGCCGCGCCTCTGGGCCGCGCGCCGACGATAGTGGTCGACGATCGTCGAGCGCAGAACGCAGCGCAGCCAGGCTCTAGCGCCGGGCAGGTCGTCGGGCGCGCCGGCGCCGCGGATCGCCTTCACGCAGAAATCCTGGAACGCGTCTTCGGCCTCCTCCGGGCGGCTGAGACGCCCTCGGAAATAGCGCAGATAATCCCTGCGATGTTCGATGAGACAGTGATGAACGGCCGTGGCCGGCTCGGGGCGGACCGCGCCCGATCCCGTTTCGGCGGCATGATGGACAGACATGGGAAATCTCCAGACACAAGCTTGCAAGACGGCCAGCGCGCGCAAGGGCGGCGCTGGCGGCTTTCTCAGGCTCGGCTCTGAAGACGGGGCGGCTTGAATGGCCGGTAGGCGGGACCGGGCGGATCACGCTCGCCAAGGATGATCGACAGGCGGCTCGCAGCCAGAACAAGGCCGACATGGACGGGCACGGGCGGCAGGTTGACGGCGCAGGTCCCCGCCAGGCGGCAGCACGGGTCGCCGGCAACCGAACTGTCGATCTCGCCCGCGTCGGTCCGGCACGACAATGCTTGCCCATCGGCGGCCGTGGCCTGTGCGTGGGCGACGACAGTGTCGACGGCAAGGGCAGGCCTTGGATAGTCGAGCGCCATGGCGAAGATGGCGGCGGCAAGCAGCACCATTGCTGCGGCGCGCAACCGCGCCGGCGCCCTCACCGCTCCTGCCTGTTTGCGCGACAAGCGCATGGATCTCGCTTCCCGAAGTGCTCGCGGCAGATTCGACGATTGTCCTATGTGTCGCCTTGACCTTCGTCAATTGCATGACGTTTTGCGGCTTCTTGCGCGCTTGTGACCGATCGTGAAGGGCTCGCGTCACCGGTGTCGCGGCGGGCGATCCAAGCGGTTCGGTCAGCCGATCCTGACGGTCGTCTCATCCACGAACGCATAGGGCGGAATGACGAGATTGCGCGGCGCCGGGCCTTTGCGGATGCGGCCGGAGGTGTCGTAGTGCGAGCCGTGGCAGGGGCAGAACCAGCCATTCCAGTCGCCGCGCAGGCCGCCGGGTTTCTGTCCGTCCGGCACGCAGCCCAGATGGGTGCACACGCCCACCACGATCAGCCATGGCTCGCGCTGGACGCGGGAGGCGTCGGTGGCCGGATCCTTGAGGTCGAAGGCTCCGTCATCGGCCCGGGCCTGGGCGATCCGTTCGGGCGTGCGGCGGTCGATGAAGATCGGCTGGCTGCGCCAGATTACGGTGATGCGCTGGCCGGGCTCGATCGGCGCGAGGTCGACCTCGATCTGCGCCAGCGCCTGCACGTCGGCGGACGGGCTCATCGCGTCGATGAACGGCCAAAGGGCGGCGGCGGCGCCGACTGCGCCCATCATGGCTGTGGCGACATGGAGAAAGTCGCGCCGCTCGACCGGCGGCGGCCAGGGCTCGTCCTGCGATGCGTCGCTCATCGCGCCGCCCGCCCGGCGAACCAGTTGTAGAGCGGCGCGAAGATCAGTGCGATGTACCAGCCATAGCCGAACGAGACGGCAAGCCCCCAGAAAAAGTCGGGCCAGCTCAGCCAGTCGAACCAGGGAATCAGGCCCAGCCAGGTGCGATACATAGCCTGACCGGGCACGACGAGGTCGAAGCCAACGCACACGATGAAGGTGATCGCCAGGAACAGACCCAGGCTCATGGCGAAGGCGAACACGGGAATGCGGCCGGTTGTCGTGCCGGGCGCGGTGGCGGGCCGGGCTTGCCCGGTGACGGTGCGGACAGTGTTCATGGCAAAGCTCCTCTTCGGATCCGTTCCGGCCAGCGTCCGGCCGGCCGGACCGGAGGTGGCCGATCGTGCCCGCAAGGACGCCGTGACGCGCGCGCCATTACACAAGCCCGCCGGACGGTCTTGACCTTGCCGCAACTGGAAGGGCGAGACCTGACGCAGCTTGAACCCTGGATGATCGGGTATCCTCGATGAGCGATGACACATCTGGCCGCGGGCGTCTCGCAAGGCGCTGGAGAGGCCCGCTCGGACGCAACCTCGGCGTGATCGTGCTGGGGGCGGCGCTGGTCGCCGGCTTTGCCGCCGTCCATGCCCAGTGGAGCCCGATGCATCGCTGGAACCGGGCGTTCGGCGATGCGTCCTTCGTGTTGCTGGCGCTCGCCATGGCCATGGGCGCAACGGCCAGACTGTGGCGCCCGGCGGGCCGGCTGATCGCCTTTCGGCGCGAACTGGGCGTCCATGCCACGCTGCTTGCCATCGTGCACCTCGCCATCATCCTGGCCGGCTGGGTGACATGGGATCTGTGGCGCCTGTTCGGCTTCGAATTCCATCCCCAGCTCGGCCGCTATGTGATGGTGCAGCACGGTTTCGGACTGGCCAATGCGATCGGCCTTGTCGCGCTGATGCTCGCCGTCCCGCTCGCGCTGACCTCCAACGATGCGTCCGTGCGGCGGCTGGGCGCGCAGACATGGAAGGTGCTGCAAATGGGCGCAGTGCCGCTGTGGTGGCTCAGCGTCGCCCATGTCGGCTATTTCCTGTTCGCCCATTTCCTGAGCTTTCACCGCGCAACGCCCGAGCCCAATGCGCTGCAATGGCCGTTCGTCGGGCTCGTGCTCGCGGTCGTGATCCTGCGGCTCGCCGCCTTCGTTGCGGCCAGCGCCCGCCCGCGCGACCTGCGCCGCCCGGCCTGAGGCGCGCCCGGCTGTAATGGCGCGGCAGCCATGGCGTCCTTTTTCATCAAAGGGCACCCATTGGCCCGATGGCCACGCAAGGAGGCACAGCCATGGACAGCAGACAAGGTATGGGCGCGCGGCGGCCGCAAGGCCTGAAGGCCGCCATCGAGCAGGCCGGCGGCAAGGCCGGCTGTTGCTGCAGCACGACCGATGCGGAGGAGCAGGCCGACAGGACGCCGCTTGCCGATGGCCGCGAAACCGGGTGCTGCGGCGGCAACGCCCGGCCGGACGCGACGCGCGAATTGCAGGGGCGCGGGCCATGACCGTGCGCGACCCCGTCTGCGGCCGGGATCTGACGATCGATCAGGTGGTGGCCAGCGCCGACCATCGCGGCTGGGCGTATTTCTTCTGCTCGGCGGACTGCCACGGCCGGTTTCTTCGCGCGCCGGCAGCGTTTGCCGATGCGGCGCCCGCCAGCGCCGACGCCCGCCAATCCGAGCCGAGACAGGACGCCTGAATGGACCAGAGGACCGGCCACCATCCCCACGATCACGCAGCGCCCGGCGAGACGCCCGCCCGTTCTGACCACGGCGGCCATGCAGGTCATGCAGGTCATGCAGGTCATGGAGGCCACGACCATGGCGCCATGATCGCCGACTATCGCAGGCGCTTCTGGGTCACGGCCGTGCTGACGGTGCCGATCCTTCTGCTCGCGCCGATGATCCAGGGCTGGCTGGGGCTCGAGCAGGCGCTCGACTTTGCCGGTGACGCCTATCTTCTCGCCGCGCTGTCGACCGCCGTCTATTTCTATGGCGGCTGGCCGTTCCTGACCGGCTTCTGGTCGGAACTGCGCACCAACCGCGCCGGCATGATGACGCTGATCGCCGTCGCCATCACGGCGGCCTATGCCTATTCGATGGCGATGGTGGTCATCGGTTCGGAAGAGACCTTCTTCTGGGAGCTGGCGACGCTGATCGCCATCATGCTGCTCGGCCACTGGATCGAGATGAAATCGGTCATGGGCGCGGGCAAGGCGCTCGAAAAGCTCGCCGCGCTGATGCCCGACACCGCCCATCTGGTCGAGGCCGACGGCAGCATCCGCGATGTCTCGGTCTCCGAGCTCACCGGCGGCGAGACGCTGCTGGTCCGGCCCGGCGAGAAGGTTCCCGCCGACGCGGTGATCGTCAAGGGCGAGTCGGCGCTCAACGAGGCCATGCTGACGGGCGAATCCAAACCGGTCAGCAAGGGCCCCGACGCGCAGGTGATCGGCGGGTCGATCAATGGCGAGGGCGCGCTCACCGTCACCGTCATGCACACCGGCGAGGACAGCTTCCTGTCAAACGTCATCAAGCTGGTCGAGGACGCCCAGGCGAGCAAGTCGAAGACCCAGGACCTGGCCAACAGTGCCGCGCGCTGGCTGACCTTCATCGCGCTCGGCGGCGGCCTCGTCACCGTCCTGTTCTGGACGCTCCTGACCGGTCAGGGCTTCGCCTTCGCCATGGAGCGGGCCGTGACGGTGATGGTCATCGCCTGCCCGCATGCGCTCGGGCTTGCCGTGCCGCTCGTGGTGGCCCGTTCGACGGCGATCGCCGCCGGCAACGGGCTGTTGATCCGCGACCGCACGGCCTTCGAGGAGGCGCGCAACACGCAGGCGATCATCTTCGACAAGACCGGCACGCTGACCAGGGGCGAATTCGGCATCACCGATACGCTCGTCTATGGCGAGGCTTTCACCGAAGCCGAGATCGTCGCTTATGCCGCGGCGGTCGAAAGCCGGTCCGAGCACCCCATCGCCAAGGGCATCGCCGGAGCTGCGGCCGACCTCTGGGAGGTCGAGGATTTCCGGGCCATCCCCGGCAAGGGCGCCGAGGGCATGGTCAAGCGCCGCGCCGTCAAGGTGGTCAGTCCCGGCTATCTCCGTGCGAACGGCTTCGCGCTGGACGATCCGCGCTATCAGAGCCTCAGCGGCGAGGGCAAGACGGTGGTCTTCGTGCTCGTCGACGACGAACTGGCCGGCGCGATCGCGCTCGCCGACATCATCCGGCCGGAATCGAAGAAGGCCATCGCCGACCTTCAGAAGCTCGGCATCCGCTGCATCATGCTGACCGGCGACAACCGGCAGGTGGCCGATTGGGTCGGCCGGCAGATCGGCCTCGACGAGGTGATCGCCGAGGTGCTGCCGCAGCAGAAGGCGGAGACGGTCAAACAGGTGCAGGATCGCGGGCTGATCGTCGCCATGACCGGCGACGGGGTCAACGACGCGCCGGCGCTCGCCCAGGCCAATGTCGGCATTGCCGTGGGCGCGGGCACCGACGTTGCCATCGAGACCGCCGACATCGTGCTGGTACGATCCGATCCGGGCGACGTCGCCGCCATTTTGGGCCTGGCGCGGGCGACCTACGGCAAGATGATCCAGAATCTCGCCTGGGCGACCGGCTACAACGCCTTCGCCATTCCCGCCGCCGCAGGCGTTTTCTTCCCCTGGGGACTGATCCTGAGCCCGGCCGTCGGCGCGATCTTCATGTCGGCGAGCACCGTGATTTGCGCCGTCAACGCCCAGCTTCTCAAGCTCGACCGCCAGCGCGACGGCGACGGGGCGGCCGCACCATGAAAGGAAGCCCAAAGATGCAGCAACGCAAAACGCAAGGCGACGAGCCCGAAGCCGCCGCCAGCACATGGAGCAGCGGCCAGTGGACGCTGGTCTCGATCCTTGTCGGCCTGATCGCCCTGCTGGCCTATCCCTATCTCAGCGCCATCCCCGCCGGCGTCGGCTCGTTCCTTCTGTTTCTGGCCCTGTGCGGCGGCATGCATGTCTTCATGCACCGCACGATGGGGCACGGCGGGCATGATCACGGCGGGCATGATCGCGACGAGGATGGCTGATCGCAATCGCCGGTGCGCGGCACTGCGCAAGGCCGGCCCGATCGGAGGCGCGGCCCTGGGCTGAAGTTCTGACAGGACGCCGCGCGACCGGCGGAAGCGGCCCGACGCCTCAAAGCGCGTCGATCGCCCGGGACAGTTCCTCGCGCACCTGGCCGGCGACCTGCCCGAGCTTCTCGTTGTCGATGGCCTGCATCGAGGCGACCGGATCGACGGCGCTGACTTCGACGCCCGCATCGGTCTGGCGCAATATGACGTTGCAGGGCAGCATGGCGCCGACGCGCGGCTCGATGCCGATCGCCTCCCATGCCATTGCCGGATTGCAGGCGCCGAGGATCCGATAGGGTGCCATGTCCCGGTCGAGCTTGTTCTTCATCGTCGCCTTGACGTCGATCTCGGTCAGCACGCCGAAGCCGCGTCCGGCCAGAACGGCGCGGAGCTTGGCATCGACGGCGTCGAAATCGTCGCCCTCGATGGTGCGGGTGATGGTGTAGTTCATGGAAACCTCCTTGCAGAAAGCCCGGCGCAGCACGGCCGGGCGGAACGATGCCGGGCCGCGGCGGACAACCGGCCGCGGCCTCGGCTCGATGGAGACAAGATGGTCAGTTGTCGTCCATCATGGAACCGTCACCATCCATCATTGTTCCGGGCTGGCCGGGACGGTCCCCGGCGGGCATTTGCGCCTGCATCGCCTCGCGCATCTTCTGCATGCGCGCGAAGCGATCTGCCGGCGCGGTCATCTCCTCGCCCGTCACCCGCCCATCGCCATCCTCGTCGAGCGCCTGGAAGCGGTCGACCATGGCCGGCCGGACCATCGCCGCGTGAAGCGCCTCGAACTCGGACAGCGACAGCGTGCCGTCGCCATCTTCGTCATGGTCTTCGAGCCGTGCGGCAAGGCCGGCGCGCAACTCTTCGGCGGTCAGGGTTCCGTCCGCGTCGGCATCGAGACCGTCCATCATGGCGCCCATCGACCCCATCATGTCCATACCACCCATCATGGCTTGGCCGCCCATCATGCCCATGCCGCCGCCCATCATCGGACTGTGCATGCGCATCATCATCGGCATCATCGCACCCATCATGCCGGGACCCATCTGGCCAGCGCCCATCGCGCCGGGCGCCATTTGGCCCTGGCCCATCTGCCCTTGCCCCATCTGCCCTTGCCCCATCATGGCCGAACCCATCATGTTTGGGCCCATGGCCTGGCCGCCCCACGGGCCGCCCGCACCCGGGCCATGCGCCAATGCCTGCGACGCGGTCGCCGCGCCAAGCGCAACGGTCAGTGCGAGCGTCGTCATCGATATGCGTTTCATGGCTACTTCCTCGCCTCGTTCCTGGTTGTCATCGGGCCGGGCCGCGTGTCGGCCGGCCGCCACGGACCAAGACGCAGGCGCGCGCCGCCCCTTACAGCGATCGCCGGCCGGCCCCCTGGCGCGGTCCCGAGGCGCGCCGGCCCTATGCTCACGCCACCTCGAACCATGTGTTCATGCCGGCGGCGGCGTGTTCGAGCATGTGGCAGTGGTAGAGCCACTTGCCCGGATTGTCGGCGACGAAGGCAATCCTGACCGTCTGTTGCGGGCCGATCAGGAACGTGTCGCGCCAGGGCCGGCCCTCGTCGAGATCGGTGCCGGAACGCTCGATCACCCGGAAATGGTGTCCGTGCACATGCATGGCGTGGACAAAGGCGGTATCGTTGACGGTCTCGATGATGACCGTCTCGCCGCGCCGGATCGCTGCGAGCGGTTGCTCGGGCAGGTTTGCGACGCCGTTGAATGCCCAGACCTGGCCGGTGCGCCGAACATCGCCGCGGCCGAGCAGCTCGCCATTGTAGGTCACCCGTCCCATCCGCCCCATCGCCCCGCCGGTCATCTCGACCCGGATCGTGCGGGCGCCGGACAGATCGGGTTCGGGCAGGCCGGCCGCGGGCAGGGCCGGGACCGAGGCGCTGGATGAACCGTCCCTGTCGACCGCGAACCGCGCAAAGGCAAAGGGCGCATCGCCGGACAGTTCCTCGAGCGCGAAGTCGCCGCCCGGTTCGGGCATCACCAGCAGATCGACGCGCTGCGCCGGCCCGATCATCAATGGCGCATAGTTCACAGTGACCGGCTCGGGCAGCGCCTGGCCGTCATAGGCCAGAACCGTGCCGCCGAAGCGGTTCGGGTCGATCTCCAGGATGCGGGCGTTGGACGCATTGATCAGACGCAGCCGATGGGCTTCGCCCGCGCGCAGCGTCATTTGCGGCGTCGCCTCGCCATTGACGGTCAGCCAGTTGCCGAGGCGGCCGGCATGGCTCCAGTCCATCATCGCGCCAAGGCTCGCGACGTCGAATGCGCCCGCGCGCGTCAGTCGCCAGTCGTCGATCACCAGCGTCAGATCGCGCGCGGGATCGAAGACCGGCCCGTTCGCCTCGTCGACGATCAGCGGCCCGTAGAGCCCGCGGGCTACCTGGTTCCAGCTCCTGTTGTGAGCGTGATACCAGTATGTGCCAGCATCGGGCGCGACGAAGTCGTAGTCGAAGGTTTCGCCCGGCAGGACCGCGTTCTGGGTCAGGCCGGCGACGCCGTCCATGGCGTTGTCGATGCGCATACCATGCCAGTGCACCGAGGTCGGCTCCTGGAGATTGTTCGTCAATCGCACGCGCACCCGCTCGCCGCGCCTGACACGGATTTGCGGGCCGGGGGCCCGGCCATTGTAGGTCCACAGGTCCGAAAGCGGGCCGTCTGCGCCGTAAAGGCGCTGTCCGGACGGTCCGGCATCGAGTTCGATCACGCCGTCGTTGCGGGCGTATGCGGTCGACGGAAGGATAGCGGCCAGCGCGCCGGCGCCGGCAGCGGTCATGAGTTTGCGTCGTGTGATGGTCATCGGGAGGCCTCGGGGACGGTGAAGGAGATTGTCGGGAACGCTTCGTTGTCGCGCGTGCCGGCGTCTGCGATGGGCGGCGGCCGGTCCGGCGCTGCGGCACTGCGCGAAGGCGTTGAGCGTGATGCTTGTGATCGATTGCCCGCGACGCGGACACCACCGCGCCGCACGCAGGCTCAGACGGTCTGGAAGAAAGGGCGGGGGGGCGGCGGTTCGACCGCTCCGATGCGTCCGGCCGGCAAGGCGCCGGGCCGGGGCTGTCGTGCGATGGGTATCGACACGAACGTTGCGGGCTTGGCGGACGATGCCAGCACGATGCCGGCACCGCAGTGCAACTGGCCGTACTTGGATGCGGTGTCACAATCGAGCGGAGCGGCATCGCCTGCATGCCCGCTTTCGCCGATTGCGCCCAGAACGGGCGTCCCGTGACAGTCCGCCGCGCCGGTCCGGAGAGCTCCGGCATGGGCGAACGGGCCGCCGGCCACGATCAGCATCGCCACGGCCAGTGCCGCCAGGAAAAGGCTGGCCGGTCGCCCATGGTGGATCGGATATCGCATGGAATCGGCGGCTTTCCCGTTGGCGGCGCGCAAGAGGAAGCAGCCAATTGTGGCGAGATTCGGCCGCAACGCCCGTGACACCAGATCCGTACGGCAATGACAAAGACTTTGCATTGTCGCGAACGATCTAACCACCTGCAATCTAGAGGAAATCTTGGTAGCGGAGGAGGGACTCGAACCCCCGACACATGGATTATGATTCCACTGCTCTAACCGACTGAGCTACTCCGCCAAGGCAAAAACGGCCGCCGCAACTGCCGCGGACATGCCGCCGCAAGCGCGGCGGATATAAGGGGCGCCCGTTTGCCCTGTCAAGCTGAGTGACGTGCCGCGGCGGGCCCGGACCGGCGGCCAAGGCGCCAGGCTCGCGCGCAACGGCCGTACGCGTCGGCCCGGCACCGCCCGAGGGCGTTGTCTGCCGGCATCGCCCGACACACAAGGCCGCTTGCGCGGTTGCTCGATTTGACGGCGCGCGCTTGCGCGCAAGCCTTGTCATCGCGGCACCGCGCCGCTACCAGAGCGCCATTGCGGGGCGCTGCACATGTCGGGCCGGCGCCTCGCCGCAAGCCCCCTCCAGCACCCGACGACGCCAAAGGAGCCCTTGTTGTCTCACCGTCCCGGCACGGCCCTGATCGGATGCGGCCAGTGGGGGCGCAATCACGCGCGCACCCTGGCCGAACTGGGTGCGCTGGCCGCCGTCGGCGATGCCGATGCCCAGGCGGCGCGGGCGGTCGGCCAGGCCCATGGCGTGAAGGTGATGGGCGTCGAGGCCATGCTGGCCGATGCAAGGATCGATGCCCTCGTACTGGCCTTGCCGGCCGAGCACAATTGCGCGCTGGCGCTTTCGGCGCTTGCCGCCGGCAAGCATGTCTTCGTCGAAAAGCCGATCGCGCTGACCTCGGCGGACGCGGCGCGGATGGTCGATGCCGCGCGCGCGGCGGACCGCGTGCTGATGACGGGCCACATTCTTTGCTATCACAACGCGTTCCGGGCGCTTCTCGACTGCGTTGCGGCCGGAGAGATCGGCGAATTGCGACACATCCAGAGCCACCGGCTGTGTTTCGGCAAGTTCTACGACCGGTTCGACGCGCTGTGGGATCTCGCCCCGCACGATCTGTCGCTGATCCTCGGTCTGCTCGGCGCGGCGCCCGATCACGTCGAGATCGGCCAGGCCTCGGTCACGGACGGGCAGGGCGACATCGCGCAGATCGCGCTCGGCTTTGCCGGCGGGCCGACGGCGCAGGTGCTGGTGTCGCGCCACAGCGCCTATGACGAGCGGCGCTTCGTGGTCACCGGCGACCGCGCCAGCGCGATCTGGGACGACCGGGCCGACTGGCCGCGCAAGCTCGCCCTGGTGCCGCATCGCGCCGCGCGCGAGGGCCACGGCAACTGGCGATGGCATCGCGGCGAGCCGGCGTTCCGGCCCGTCGCGCCGGGCATGGCGCTGACCGACGAACTGGCGCATTTCCTCGACTGCGCGGCCGGCAGGGCCGAGCCGCTGACGCCCGGCTCGCAGGGGCTGGAGGTTGTGCGCATCCTGGAAAGGGCGCGACAATGGGCTTCAAGCCGCGTAACCTGACGGTGTAAGGTGTGATTCCGTGCGCTCTTTATTTTTGTGTGCCGACGCGGTACGGCGGACTGCGGGGCGCGGGAATGTCAGGCCGGTCTGTCCCGATCCGGGTGTTGGGGGTTGAATGCAGTTTGTCGATCTGGCCGCGCAGCGCGCGCGCCTCGGTGGCGCCCTTGATCAGGCGATAAAGACGGTCACCGACAGTGGCGCCTTCATCCTCGGCCCGCAGGTTGCCGAATTCGAACAGCGCCTTGCCGATTATGTCGGCGTCCGCAATGTGATCGGTTGCGCCAGCGGCACCGATGCGCTGCAGATCCCGCTCATGGCCTGGGGCGTTGGCCCGGGCGATGCGGTGTTCGTGCCATCGTTCACCTTCGCCTCGACGGCCGAGGTGGTGGCGCTGCTCGGCGCCGAGCCCGTCTTCATCGACATCGATCCGGACACCTATCTGATGGACGTGCGATCGCTGGAGGCGGCGATCGCGGCGATCATGGCCGAGGGCCGGCTGACACCGCGGGCGGTCGTCCCGGTCGATCTGTTTGGCATGGTGGCCGACTATGGCGCGATCATGCCGCTGGCCGAGCGCCATGGACTGAAGGTCATATCCGATGCGGCGCAGGCGATCGGCGCGACCCGCGAGGGCGTGCCCTGCGGGCGGTTCGGCCATGTCGCCGCGACCAGCTTCTATCCAGCCAAGCCGCTGGGCTGCTATGGCGATGGCGGCGCGGTGCTGACCGATGACGACGACCTGGCCGCGGTGATGCGGTCGGTCGCCTTTCACGGCAAGGGCGAGAGCCAGTACGACAATGTGCGCATCGGGCTGACCTCGCGGCTCGACACGATCCAGGCGGCGGTGCTCGGCCTCAAGCTCGATATCTTCGACGACGAGATCGCGGCGCGCCAGCGGATCGCGGCGCGCTATCACGCGGGCTTGCGCGACGTGGTCAAGGCGGCGCACAATCCGCAGGGCATGCAGTCGGCCTGGGCGCAATACGCGATCGAGGCGCCCGACCGCGACCGGCTGAAGGCGCATCTGGACGACAAGGGCATTCCGTCGGCCATCTACTACACCAAGCCGCTGCACCAGCAGGCGGTCTATCGGCGCTACCCGGTCGCGCCGGGCGGGTTGCCGGTGACCGAGGCCAAGCCGTCGACCATTTTGTGCCTGCCGATCCACCCCTATCTGGCCGAGGACGATCAGGAGCGGGTGATCGCCGAGATCCGCGATTTCGTGCGCCGCAACGCGCTATCGATCGCGGCGGAATAGGGCGGCCGGTCGGCTTCGGACGCGGCGATGTCTTGATCCCGGTTATTCGGCGGCGATGATCGCGGCGTCGCGGTCGAGCGCGGCGAGCTGGCGCTCGATATCCTCGCTGCGGCGCGTGGCGTCGATGAAGCCGCCGCCGAGCAGACGGGCGCCGGCGCCCTCGCCATCGTAGAGCACGCAGGCCTGGCCGGGCGAGACGCCGGCTTCGCCGCCGATCAGCTCGACCGTCGCCGCCCCGTCAGCGACCGACAGGCGTGCTGGCCGCGGCGGCCGCGTCGAGCGCACGCGCGCCATCACGTCGACGCCGCTCGCGGGTAGCTCGGCGAGCGGGGTGCCGCCCAGCCAGTTGACGTCGCGCAAAACGACCCGCCGGGTTTCGAGCGCTTCCCTCGGGCCGACGACGACGCGGCGGTGGCGCGCGTCGATCCTGACGACATAGAGCGGCTCGCCGGTCGCCACGCCGAGCCCGCGGCGCTGGCCTATGGTGTAGTGCAGCACACCCTGGTGACGGCCGAGCACGCGCCCGTCGATATGGACGATCTCGCCGGCCAGCGCCGCATTGGGCCGCAGCTTGGCGATCACGTCGGCATAGTTGCCCTCGGGCACGAAGCAGATGTCCTGGCTGTCGGGCTTGTCGGCGACGGTCAGGCCCATCCGCTCGGCCTCGGCGCGGGTCTCGTCCTTGGTCATCGTGCCGAGCGGAAAGCGCAGGTAGTCGACCTGTTCCTGCGTGGTGGCGAACAGGAAATAGCTCTGGTCGCGATGGGCGTCGACGGGCCGGTAGAGCGCGCGGTGGGCGCCGTTGGGTCGCGACAGGATGTAGTGGCCGGTGGCCAGGCAATCGGCGCCCAGGTCACGCGCGGTCTTGAGCAGATCGGCGAACTTGACCGTCTGGTTGCAGTTGACGCACGGAATCGGCGTTTCGCCGGCGATATAGCTGTCGGCGAAGTGGTCGATCACCGCCTCGCGGAAACGGCTTTCATAATCGAGCACATAGTGCGGAATGCCCAGGGATTCGCAAACCCGCCGCGCATCGTCGATGTCCTGGCCTGCACAGCACGAGCCGGTGCGGCGAACGGCGGCGCCATGGTCGTAAAGCTGCAGCGTGATGCCGATGACCTCGAAGCCCTGGGCATGCATCAGCCCGGCGACCACGGACGAATCCACGCCGCCCGACATGGCCACGACCACACGGGTGTCTTCGGGCGCCTTGTCGATGTCGAGCGCGTTGGTCATCGAGGTTCCTTTCACGCCGGCATATAGGAGATCCGAAGGCCGATGGCCAATGCCGCCGGGGCGCGCATGTGCCGGTCTCCGTTAGGGAAGTTTACCAATACCTTAGCATCCGCTTAGGCGTTTTTTAAAGCTGTGACCGTAATGTGGCGGCCATAGCAGGTCGTCACGTGTAGAGAGTAGAATGACCGATCAGATCAGACCGCGCGTCAAATATGTCATCGGCCCGGACGGCTCGCCGCTGACGATCAACGACTTGCCGCCTACCACGACACGACGCTGGGTTATCCGGCGCAAGGCCGAGGTGGTGGCGGCGGTGCGCGGCGGTCTGCTGAGCCTGGAAGAGGCTTGCGAACGCTACCGGCTGACGGTGGAGGAATACCTGTCCTGGCAGGCCTCGATCGACGAGCACGGCCTGGCCGGCCTGCGCACCACCCGCATTCAGCAATACCGCCACTGAACCGCCGCCGACGGCGCGCGTCGGCGCTTGCGGACCGGGCCGGCGAAGACCACGGTCCCGACCGGCCGATCACCGTTGCGGGGTCCGAACCGCGTGCGGCGGCCGCCGCGCATGCGACCAGCGCGGCTTCCAGCGCCAATCATTCGATGCGAAAACCGGCCGCGCGAGCGACGCGGCCGCTGCATGAAGGGGCGTGGAGGGTAGGGCGCGGCATGCGCGCCGCGCCGAGGCGGGGATCAGCCGATCATGGCCTGCTTGTCGTAGCGGCTCGTCTCGCCTTCCTCGGCCGCCTTGCGGGATTCGCGGACGTCGAGCTTTTCGGCCTTTTGCAGTTCGGCCTCCGCTTCCATCAGCGACGCTTCGGCGCCAGCCTTCTGGGCCTGCAGGTCGCGGATCGAATTGAACAGATTGTCACGGCGGGTGCGGGCGGCCTTGGCGAAGGTGGGGTAGGCGAAATGGTCGACATCGGTGATGCCGCTCTTGCGTTCTTCGGTCTGAATCTGCGTGTCCAACTCATTGGCCATGCGCTCGAATTCGGCGATCATCTGCTCGAGCTGGGCGACCTGGCGGTGCTTTTCGGTCACCTGAAACTGCTTGAGCCTGATTAGGTTGTCCCTCGATTTCATACCCTTACTCCAACACGCTGATGGGCCGTCATGATGGATCGCCGACAGGCGGCGCAATGCCGTGCAGCCTGGCCGGTAACCTTTCGTTTACACCCAGCGTTAATGATAGGCGGCAACCTTTAAGGGCCGGTAAACCCCGGATGGCCCCCACGCCCCGGCCGGGACGCACCGGCAAATTGCTGAATCCAATGATTGGGTTGGCCGGAGCAGCTGAGAGATCGATTCAGCTTTGCTCGAGAAAAATGTGAGGAAATCAAGGGGTTCAGTGCAAAGATTAATGCGCATTGATACCTTGCCTGAGTGAAACAGGATTTGTTAACCAATTGGGTGCAGGCTGATTTGCGCGGTTGTGGGCGAACCGGGACGGGCCACCGCACGCTTTCGTACTCGCCGAGGGGAATAAGATGCGTGTCTTGCTGATCGAGGATGACAGTGCAATCGCACAGAGCATCGAGCTGATGCTCAAGTCGGAAAGCTTCAATGTCTATGTGACCGATCTGGGTGAAGAAGGCGTCGACCTGGGAAAGCTCTACGACTACGACATCATCCTTCTCGATCTGAACCTGCCCGACATGTCCGGCTATGAAGTGCTGCGGACCTTGCGCCTTTCCAAGGTCAAGACGCCGATCCTGATCCTGTCGGGCATGGCCGGCATCGAGGACAAGGTCAGGGGCCTTGGCTTCGGCGCCGACGACTACATGACCAAGCCGTTCCACAAGGACGAACTGGTGGCGCGCATCCATGCCATCGTGCGCCGTTCGAAGGGCCATGCGCAGTCGATCATCACCACCGGCGATCTGGTCGTCAATCTGGACGCCAAGACCGTCGAGGTCGGCGGCCAGCGCGTGCATCTGACCGGCAAGGAATACCAGATGCTCGAACTGCTGTCGCTGCGCAAGGGCACGACGCTGACCAAGGAGATGTTCCTCAACCACCTTTACGGCGGCATGGACGAGCCGGAACTGAAGATCATCGACGTGTTCATCTGCAAGCTGCGCAAGAAGCTCGACGCCGCCTCGGGCGGGGTGAACTATATCGAGACCGTCTGGGGGCGCGGCTATGTTCTGCGCGATCCCGACCCGGTCTCCATGGCCGAAACGGCCTGACCGGTTTCGCAACCAAATCCAGACGAAAACGGCCCGGATCGCTCCGGGCCTTTTGATTTCCGCACTCTTTCCGCGTCTCAGGCGGCCTGGCGCTCGAACTTGGCGAAGCGGGCCAGCAATTGGTGGCGGTCGAAGGGCTTGAGCAGATAGTCGTCGGCGCCGGCGCGCTTGGCCTTGGTCATCCGCACCAGGTCCAGCTCGATCATGGCGACGACGATCAGTGGCTTGACGTCGGTCTGCATGGCACGCACCGAGCGCACGAATTCCTCCAGCACCATGTCCGACGGGTTTGCCTCGACGACAATGCAGTCGGGCATTTGCGCTTCGCACATGGCCAGCGCCTCGCCCGCCGAGGCGGCTTCTATGACGAAGCGATCGGGCGCGGCAAGGATGCGCCTGGCGACCTTGCGAACGACACTGGACTTCTCAACGATCATGCAACGGGACATCTTCGACCCTCGGACGCTTTGCTCGTCGCAAATCTAGCAGAAGGGTTTTGCCACGCCCTTAAGGGAGGCGGTTAATCGGCCATGAAGAGTGTGCGTCGGAGTTGACCGGACCGGTCAACGCTTCGTTTACGCGGCGGCGTAGGTGATCGCCGCGTCGGTCCAGTCGATGCTGACGGTCATGCCGGACTCGGCGGCCAGGACCAGCGTGTAGTAGAACTGCACCGAATGGGCATCGATCGGCTCGGGGCCGAAGCGGCCCTCGTGATAGTCGGCGAATTTCTGCGGCACGCGCATCATCGGACCGGTGGCGGTAACCGCGAAGCGGGGCTTGTCGTCGCCGAGTTCGAAACGGCAGTCGAGCGTGCCGCCGCGCGGTATCGAGGCGTTGCCGATCAGGATCAGGTTGAGCAGCAGCTTGACCTGGTTCTTGGGCAGGAGCGCGCGCTCGCCATGCCAGGCGAAATCGGCCTTTTCGCCCTTCATGAAGGCCGATGCGACGGTGTGGGCATCGCCGGTGTCGATCTGCACGCCGGCCGAGCCGGCCGCGCCGAAGGCGATGCGCGCAAATTGCAGACGCGCCGAGGCGTTGACGGCGCTGGTGCGCACCAGATCCATGGCCTCCTCGTCGGCGGCTCCGTCCTCGAGCAGTTCCAGGCCGTTGTTGATCGCGCCGACGGGCGAGATGATGTCGTGGCAGACGCGGCTGCAAAGCAGGGATGCCAGTTCCGACGGGGTGAGCCTGTCCGGTTCGGTCATTTCTTGGCCTGTCGCTAGCGAATCGCGCAGTGAGGTGAAGCGACGTTAACGGCTGCCGAAACGTCCGGCAATGCCGCGCTCCGGTGATGCGGGAAGAAGGCAAGTCACGCTTAACAAAGTGGAAACCACAAGGGCGTAAAGCTAATCATCAAAGCGCTCGCGCCCCGACCGCGCCAGATTGCCGGTCCATCGTCGGCGGGTGTGGGTCACAGGGCGCGACGGGCCGCATGGCCGCGCCGGACAGCCCCAAGGGCGGAGTTGGGATCATGAGAGCACAAGCGACGACATCGAAGGCCGCGGACATTGCCAGGCGGCGCGAATGGGCCGTTTCGATGGCGGTTCTGGTCGTTTTGGCCGGCCTGTTGTGGTCGGGCCAGGCGCAGGCGCAGTATCAGGGCCAGCCGCAATACCAGCAACGGCAGTACCAGCAGCCGCAATATCAGCAGCCGCAGTACCAGCAATACCAGACGCAGCCCAGCCCCTACAGCGCGCCGGAGATCGTCGCCGCGGGCCATGATTTCTTCGGCACCACCTCGGGCGCGCTGGCGACGGCGATCGAGCAGCTGTTTGCGACCTACGGACTGCCGAACGGCTACATTCTGGGCCAGGAGGGCGCGGGCGCCTTCGTCGGTGGGGTGACCTATGGCGAGGGCACGCTGTACACCAAGAATGCGGGCGACCATGCCGTCTTCTGGCAGGGGCCGTCGATCGGCTGGGATTTCGGCGGCGAGGGCGCGCGCACCATGATGCTTGTCTACAACCTGCCCTCGATCGCCAATCTGCATGGCCGCTATGGCGGCGTGGCCGGCTCGGCCTATCTGGTCGCCGGGCTCGGCATCAACGTGCTCAAGCGCAACAACGTCATCCTGGTGCCGGTGCGCACCGGCGTCGGCCTGCGCCTTGGCGCCAATGTGGGCTATCTCAAGCTGACCCCGCAGCCGACCTGGAATCCCTTCTGACATCGCCGGGGCGATTGCCAGCTTGCGGGACGCGCGATAACAGGGCTGCCGGTGGCGGCCCTTTTGTCGCGCGGATCCCGTGCGGCCGATGACCGCCCGAACCGGATGCTGGCTCGTTGATTGAATCTGGTCTGTTCTTTGCCGCCGGCTTCGTGTCGGCCATACTCCTGGTGATGATCGTGGCCCCGGCGATCTGGCGCCGGGCCGTGCATCTGACGCGCAAGCGCATCGAGAATGCCGTGCCGATGACGGTCAAGGAGCTGCAGGCGGACAAGGACCGGCTGCGCGCCGAACACGCCATCGCCCGACGCAAGCTCGACATGGCGCTCAAGAAGCAGCTCGAGGTGACAAGCCAGCAGGCCGCCGAGATCAGCGGACATGCGCTGGCCATGCGCGAGAAGGACGAGATCATCGGGGCGCGCGACGCCGAGATCGCCGAACTGACGGCGCGGATCGACGCGCTCGAGGAGGAACTTGCGACGACCAGCGATGCGCTGTCGGAGACGCGGCTCGAGTTGAGCACGGTGCAGGCGACGCTGTCCGCGCGCCAGGCCGAGCAGGAGGGCCTGGAGCGGCTGACCAGCGAAACCGAAGGCCAGCTCAAGAAGGCGCGCGCGGATCTCGACCGGCAGACGCGCACCATCGCCAAGCTGGAAGCGCAGATCGGCACCTTGCGCGAAAAGGCCCGCGAGCAGCAGGAACAGGCGCGCGCCAGCGCGGCGGAGGCCAAGCAGACCGCGCAACTGCTCAAGAGCGAGCGCCAGCGCGTCGAACAGCTCGAAGCCGAGCTCGAACGGGCCCGCAAGCGCCATGACGAGTTGCAGGAGCGCGTCAAGTCGCGCCGGCGGCAGATGCGCGCGGCACAGGACGACCGGATCGGCAGCGAGGCGGCGATGGCCGAACTCGAACACCGTGTCGAGGACGCCGAGCGCGAACGCGCGGAGGTGGAGCGCGAGCTCGGCGAGGTCACCGTTCGGCTCAACCGGATGATAAAGGCCCTTGGCGGTCGCGACCCCGAAGCGGTGATCGAGGGCATGAACGCGCGGATCGCGCAGTTGATGACCGATGTGAAGCAGGAGCGCGCGCGCGCCGAGGCGGCCGAGGCGCGCCTGCACGGCGCCACGTCCGCCGCCGACGAGGCCGGCCAGGCGGCCCTGCGCGAGGAGATCGGCCAGCTCGCCGCGCAGGTGGTCCACATGGCCGCCATGCTCGAGGGCGAGGGCTCGCCGATCCCGGACATGGTGGCCGGCAATGGCGAGGAAGGCGATGCCGGCCGTGTCAGCCTGGCGGCCCGCATCCGCGCGCTGCAGGACAAGGCGGACGGAACCGGCAAGCCGGGCTGACGGCACGTTACCGTGCGGAAAACGCGCGCATGTGATGCAAGACGAGGGCGGCGCTCGTCGCCACGTTGAGGCTGTCGAAATCGCGCGCCATGGCGATGCGCAGGGTCTGCGCCCGGGCAAGGATATCGGGCGGCAGGCCGGCACCCTCAGTGCCCAGAACGAGCGCGGTGCGTGCCGGCGGCGTCCAGCTCTCGAGCCGCCCGGTGCCCGATGGCGACAGGCCGACAAGGGCGAAACCATGCCCGGCGAGGAAGTCGGCCATGGCCGTGGTGCTCTCGAAGCGGTGCCAGGGCAGGACCAGGACGCCGCCGACCGAAACGCGCAGTGCCTTGCGATAGAGCGGATCGCAGGACGCCGCATCCATGACCACGGCATCGGCGCCGAGCGCCACCGCGTTGCGGAAGACGGCGCCGACATTGTCGTGATTGGCAAGACCGCAAAGCGCCACGACGGTGGTCCAGCTGCGCAGGTCCGCATGGGCCGGCGGGCCGTCGCAGTCCCGGCGCCTGTGGCCAATGGCGAGCACGCCGCGATGGATCGGAAAGCCGGCCACCGCGTCGATGACGGCCCGCGGGGCGCTATAGACCGGAACATCGGCGGGCAGGTCGGCGAGCAGGTCGGAAAGGCCGGCCAGCCGGTTCTTCAGGATCAGCGCGCTCTCGACGGCGAAGCGCTGCTGGCGCGCCAGAACGTTGAGCACGGTCGTGCCTTCGGCAACGAACCGGCCGTCGCGGCGCACGAGGTCGCGCTCGCGGATGTCGCGATAGGCGGCGAGGCGGGGGTCGTCGGGATCGGTGATCTCGGTGACCGTCATCGATCGCGGTCGGCGCCTTGCTCGAGCAGCCGGTCGATCTCGTCGCCGCTCGCCCCTGCGGCGAGGGCCGAGAAATCGCCGGCTTCGAGCATGGAACGGCTTGCCGCGAGGATCGCCGCATGTGTCAGCCGCGCAATGGCCGAGCCGACCGAGACGCGCCGGACCCCGATGGCGGCGAATTCGGCCAGGCCGATGCCGGTATGCGGTCCCGCGGCGAGCGCGTTGACCGGCGCGCCGACCGACCGGACGATCCGCTCGAGCGCCGCCATGTCCGGTGGCAGCGGCGCATAGACAAGGTCGGCGCCCGCCGCCTCGAAGGCGCGGATGCGGCGGATCGCTTCGTCGGTGTCGTAGTGGCCGTTCATGATCCCGTCGGCCCGCGCGCACAGAACGAATGGCCTGCCGAGCGCCCTTGCCGCATCGACGGCCGCCGCGATCCGCTCGACCGCGGCATCGAACCGATAGGGCGGATTGCCCGCCGTCATCTGCGTGTCCTCGATCGAGCAGCCCGACAGGCCGATCTCGCCGGCCATGCGCACCGTCAGCGCGACATCGTCGGGCGCATCGCCAAAGCCGTTCTCGAAATCGCCGGTGACCGGCAGTGGCGTGGCGCGCAACAGGTCCTCGGCGTGGGCCAGCGCCTCCTCGCGTGTCACCCGGCCCATGTCCGGCCGGCCGAGCGTGAAGGCAAGGCCGGCGCTGGTCGTTGCCAGCGCGCGGGCGCCGCAGGCCGCCATGATGCGCGCGGAACCGGCGTCCCAGGGATTGGGAATGGCAAAGCAGCCCGACCGGTGCAGGGCCGCGAAGGCGGCGTGGCGTTCTGCAAGCAGGGTCATGACGGGTCACCTTGCACGGCACGGGCCTCGTCGGCCATCTGCTTGAGCACCTTGCGCAGCTCGGCGGCGCTGGCCAGCGGGGCGGGGTAGAAGACGCGCACGATCGCATCGCCCGAGACCAGATCCATGCCCTCGCTGTCCATGGTGGCGATGAACCACGGCCCCTCGTCCCGCCGGCCGCCATGCACGCGGGCATAAAGGGCGATGGCATCGCGGTGGTCGGCGTTCATGTGGGCGATCGCGCCATGTTCGATCTCGGCGATGCCCGCCGCATCGCCGGCAAGCGCCAGGTCCTCGGCGGTCAGCTCATAGGCCTTGCCGAAGCCGCCATTGAGGCTGCCGGCGACGACATCGAGCCGGAAGAAGGCGAAATCGCCGAAATCGGCATAGAGACTGGCCTTGGGATGGCGCGCCAGATGGCGGCGACGGATCCGCGCATGCGCCTGGGTGTCGCGCTCGATGCGGGCGGCGCGGGCGGCAAGCGTGATGCGCGGATGGGCGAGCGGGTCGCCCTTGCCGACCTCGCCGACAAGCAGCGAGCAGCGCGCGTCGGCGATCAGCGCGCCGGTATGCGGCGAAAGGGCCGACACCAGGATCGCCGGCGTGCCGTCGAAGTCGGTGGAAAGCTGGACGCGGCTGACATTGGGAAAGCCGGACGCCGCGTTCGGCAGCACCGCCAGCGCGCCGTGGCGGGCGCTGGCGACGAGCGTCCTGGCCATCCGGATGGCCTGGGCATCGGTGGGGCGGATGACCTGTCCGGAGGGTTTTTGCGTCATGGTCGGCTCCTGTCGGCGTCCGCGCCGCGGGCGTCGGTGCGGTATCGGTCTACGCCAGCTGCGCGCCATCGGACAAGCCGGCGCGGCGGCGCGCGCCGGCATGCGCGTCATGCTTGACGGATGGTCGACTTTCAATTGTCATCGCCCGGACTTATATCGGCGCTGTCGCGCACCCTGGGGAGAATCGGCCGATGGCGAGTTTGCAGAATTTCGATGCGGAGATCGAACGCACCAAGCAGGTCGTCGAGGACATGCAGACCAAGATCGAACAGTCCGGCACGGTGCTCGACAAGCTCGCCGAGGCGGACGGGACGATCGGAGACGTCGATTTCGACATCGAAAATGCCCGCATCCAGGACGTTCTGCAGCAGCAAAACGTGATGGAGGCGAACATCGCCGACCTGATCATCGGGCTGGAGGATGCCACCAACGTGTTCGGCGCCGAGTTCGAATCCATGAAGTCCTATACGACCATGGAGCAGTTCATCGGGATTTTCTCCAAGCAGCGCATGCAGCGCATGCGGTCCGAGCGCGTGCGCAACATGTCGCTGGCCGGCAATCTGCAGGAACTTCTGACCAAGTCGGACACGATCGTGGGCATACTGACCAACCAGCGCGAGATCCTCGACCGGCGCTACGATTCCTCCGAGCAAAGCCTGAGGCAGGTCATCGACCGGCGCACGGCGACCATGGAAGAGCTCGAGACGACGCAAAAGCGCATTGAGGAGCTCAACCCGATGCTGCTGGATATGGAAAACCAGATCGCCGCCTCGACCAATCAGAAGGACCGGTCGGAACTGGAGGGCAAGCGCTCGGAACTGGCCACCGAGTACAACGAGATGCAGGCCAAGGAGCAGACGCTGCTGGCGGAGAGCCAGACGCTGGAGCGCTATACCTCCATGTTCCAGACCTTCGTCGACTCGCTCAACAACCAGAAGGCGGCGCAGCAGACGCTGATCAACAAGCTGACGATCGACACCGAACAGCGCATCGTCCTTTACAAGGCGCTCGAGGATTCGCTGAAGACCGCCGCCCAGCAGGACGTGGCCCACAAGATCAACACGCTGGGCAGCCAGGTCGACACCGCCGCCGAGACGACCATGGCCGGCATCGGCGCGGCGGCGCAAAGCCATATCGCCGATCTTCTGGAAATGCATGAAGGCAACATGATCGCCACCCAGGACATCCAGCGGCGCAAGAAGCTGGCCGACGACGCCTTTGCGCGCCGGTTCGAGGAGGTGATGAAGAAACACAACGCCGCCGACTATGTGCGCACCTAGGATCCCCGTCCCAGCCGGCGGGCCGGAGCCATCGTGAGCCGGGCGACCCATATCGACGCCGACAATCCCGTGGCGCGCTATTTCGCCTCGATCGGCGCGGCGCTGGAAGGGCTCGACACGTTCCTGCGCGACGACAATTCCCCGCTCTACCAGCACGAACTGGTGGCGCGCACGGTGGTGCCCTATCTCGTGCGGCTGGCCGCCTCCTTCGACAGCTGGCGCAACAGGCTCGACTTCTCCGACCGGTTCCGCATCTCGCGCGCCGAGAGCGGTTTTCCGGTCTACCAGAACGTGCTGGAACTGGAAAAGGACCGGCGCAGCGCGACAGACCGTCTTGCCGCCATTCCCGAACCGGCGGCGCTGCGCGCCGACATGGCCGATTTCATCCTGCGCCACAAGGCCTTCCCGAAGGAGTTGCAGGACACGCTGGCCGAGCGGCTCTATCTGGAGACCATCGAGGCGGCCGAGTTCTTCACGCCGTTCGTGCTGCCCGAGACGATCAAGGTTTCGGCCAATCCGCGATCGGGCCGGCCCTACTACGTCACCCATTGGGGGGCTTTCGACGGCTCGGCCAACCTGCCGCTGGTCTATTCGGTGGTGGTCGAGGATTCCACGCCCGACATGGTCAAGACGCTGGTCGGCAAGGACGGCGCCTTCAACCGCAAGGTCGATATTCCCCTGCCCGTGGGCGGGCTGCTCAATCCCGAACTGGCCCGGCCCTTCGACCAGTGGGCCGAGGCCAATTCGGCCTATTCGCTGACCCCGGCCACGATCGCGGCGAATATGGACGAGGAATTTGCGAGCCTGCATCCCAAGCAGTTGCGGCGCATCGTGCTCGGGCCGTTCTACTCGGCCGGCATCACCCAGAACAACGACACGGTGTCGATCATTCTGGACAAGGTCGGCGCGGCGCGGAACGCCTGGCTTCTGACCTGGACGATCCAGGACGTGTACTCGCAGCACGAACGGCCTGGGCGCAAGGGGCTGTGGTCGTCGGCGCCGCCGCGCGAGGAATTCCATATCGACACGGACGACCTGGAGGCGGCGCGCATGGGCGTTTCGGCCTATGAAAAGCACGCGCTGATCCCGCACGAGGCCTATCAGGCGCTGTACGCGGCGGGGCAGGCCAAGACCATCTTCGCCGGCTACAAGACGCACATCATCTCGGGCGAACACGTGATCTCGGATGTTTGAGCCTGTGAATGTGCGCCCATTTGGAGATGATGAACCCCCCTCTGTCGGCTGCGCCGACATCTCCCCCACAAGGGGGGAGAATGGAGCAAAGATCGGCCCTCTCTCCTTCGCTGCCGAATTTGGTGCCCGGCGTGAACATGAGCGCCACGCTCCCCCCGTGTGGGGGAGATGTCCCGAAGGGACAGAGTGTGGTCAGGGATGAAACCGGGCCATGCACCCATCCCCGCCCGCCAGCGCGCAAACGCGCGCCGCATGCGCCGGCATGTGACGGATGCGGAAAAGAAGCTTTGGGCCGAGCTGCGTGCGCATCGGCTGATGGGTTTCGGCTTCCGTCGCCAATACCCAATCAGACAGTTCATCGCCGATTTTGCCTGCCCGGAGCACCGCCTCGTGATCCAGCTCGACGGGTCACAGCATGGCCGCGAGGACATCGCCTCCGAAGACAAGGCCCGCTCGGCTGCGCTGGAGGCCGACGGTTGGACGGTGGTCCGTTTCTGGAATGATGACGTTCTACGCGATATCGATGGCGTGTGCCGGCATATCGTCGCTGTGGTCCATGAGAAACAGGCGAAGTTCGATGATTGAGGCAGCCTTCGGGTACCCCCCTCTGTCCCTTCGGGACATCTCCCCCACAAGGGGGGAGAGGGACACTCGTATTTGCGTACCCCACCGAAATTGGCGAACAGGGAAGTTCGGTCATCATCCGCACCACTCTCCCCCCTTGTGGGGGAGATGTCGCGCAGCGACAGAGGGGGGTATTGCCGCAACGAGCAGGAAAGGTTGCGTTAGATGGACACCGGCCTGACGCTGATCGACGAAAAGGACATCGAAAAGCACCGTGCCACGGCGCAGTCGCTGGTCACGCGCTTCGTCGCCATTGAAAAGGCCGACGGCCGCTCGCGCACCGAACTGGCGGGCACCGGCCGCCGCTTCGTGTCGACCGTGTCGACGGGCGGGCTGAGGCGCTCGCACGAGGTCGAGCTGGCAAAGCGGATCGCCGCGATCCGCCCCGACGATCCGTTGCTGTCGCCGGCGCAGCACATGCTGCTCTACCGGGCGCGGCGCGGTGTCGCCATTGCGCTGGCGGTGGCGGACATGTTCGCCCGGCAGACAGAGCTCGAGCATCTGCAGGCGCGCAACGCCACCGCGCCGCTCGAAGGCGACGATGCCAATCGCTTTCGCTCCCTGCTCAATGCCGCGGCCTATGTCGCCGCCTTCGCGCTGAGCGCCTATCTGCTGCAAATGCTGGAGACCGACACCGAGCCGGGCAACGATCTCGGGCCGCCCGATTTCGACTTCGACATGCCCCAGGACGCGCTCAAATCGGTGATCGGCGGGCTCGCGGCGGCGATCGAGGGCGCGCCGGACGAGGCGGCCATGGCGCAGCGGGCCAAGGCGTTCGCGCGCGACAGCGTCGAAGGGCTGCTGCAGCGCAAGCAGCGCTTCGCCGCGCTCGGTGCGTTCGAGGACAGCCATGTGCGCATCGAACGCGACGATTTCACACTGGACGGCTTCGACGTGGCGCCAGGAGCGCGGCGCAAGCCGCTGGCGATGACGTTCAAGAAGCCGCAGGAGATCATCGGCAACCACATCGCCAAGCATCAGGCGATGAAGCTCGCCAAGATGCTGATGGCCCATGATTTCGAGCGCGGCCTCAACCCGTTCGTCGAGCTGGGCGGGTTCGTCTTCACCTTCATCGGCGATGGCGCGCCGGGCACCGGCAAGACGATCCTGATCCAGATGATCGCCGGGCTGGTCAACGATTACTGCCAGGTGGCCGGCTATCCGTTCCACTACGAGAATTTCGGCATCGACCAGATCTCCTCCTACCAGGGCAAGTCGGGGCAGAACTGCAAGCAGTTCGTCCAGAACGTGCTCGATCCGCGCGCCATCGGCTTCGGAACGATCGACGATATCGACCAGGTCGCCGCGCGCCGCTCGGACGAGCGCGCCTCGGCCGGCCAGCAGGAAGTGACCGCCGTGCTGATGGAGAGCTTTGCCGGGGCGATGACCGTGGTGCGCGGCAATTGCGCGTTCGGCATGTTCTCCAACCATCCCGAAAATGTCGACGACGCGTTGCGCCAGCGGGCCGGGGCGCGCTGGCTGGTCGACGGGCCGCAGACGCGCAACGACTATGTCGACATCTTCCACCTGCTGGCGGGCCGCAATCACGCCATTCCGCTGGGCGATCACGACCTTTACGGCGATCAGGAAATCAAAAGGGCCGTGCGCGCGGCCTATGAGGGCCACGAAAAGCCGGCCGAGGAAGGCCTTCTGAATGTCTATGACCGGTTCGTCGCAACCCATGGCGAACCCGAGACGATTGCCGACATCGGCACCTATCTGCACATGATCAAGCAGGTCGAGCCGCGCTTTACCGGCCGGGCGATCAAGAACGTCACCGACGCGATCAAGATGCGCGCCATGGACATCGAACTGCCCGACGAATGGTTCGAGGCGCCCGAGACGTTCCTGCACAAGCCCTATGAGGACAAGCGCGCCATGATCGCCGATCTGCGCGAGCCGTTCACCATCGACATGGTGATGCAGGAGATCAACCGCTATGCGGACAGCGAATTCCGCTATTCGGACAAGGCCGACGACGCGGCGGTCGCCGAGATCGTCCGCCGCCAGCGGCAGACCGAACGCGCGGCACGGGAGATCGCCGAGCGGAAAGAGCGGGGGGACTGGAGCGCCTAGCGCCGCCGCGGCACATTGCGTTGTGTCGCCCAAGGTACTAAATTCTAGCCATAATGGCCAGATTGGAGTTTGCCATGGAAGAAGTCGGAATCTTGGAGGCCCGCAACAACTTCTCCGCGCTGGTCGAGCGCGCCGAGAAGGGCGAGAACGTGATCATAACGCGTCATGGCAAGCCCGTGGTCAAGATGGTTGCTGTCGAGCTCGAAAATGAGGAAGAACGCCGCAGACGGGCCCGAGAGGCGGTTGAGGCGATCTGGGAGATGCGTAAGGAGGTCAAGCCATTGGGTGATATCACCATCAAGGATTTGATAAATGAGGGTAGGAAGTATTGAGCATCGTCGTCGATTGCTCGGTCACCCTATCCTGGTACATTCCCGACGAGGTCAACGGTCGCACGCGCGCGGTCCTTGAATACGTCGCTGACAAAGGCGCCGTCACACCATTTCATTGGCGAGCCGAGATGGCCAATGGACTTTTGGCTGCCGCGCGTCGCAAGCGGATCGAGCGAGACTTCATCTCAACGGCGTTTGAGCGCCTCGATCTCTTGCCCATCGCGGACGATCTGGAAGGTATGGAACAAACCGGAAGCGTCGCGTTCGGGCTGGCCGAAGAGCACACCTTGACGATCTATGACGCCATATATCTGGAAACCGCGATGCGTCGCGGACTGCCCTTGGCGACCTTCGACACAGCGCTTCAAAGGGCGGCGCAGACCGCCGGTGTGCCGGTCTTCCAGACAGCGCCATGAAACGCCTTTATGAAAATGCCCTGATCTATGGCCGGCTGTTCACGGTCGACCGGCCGCATCTGATCGAGCGCTACAACAAGGCGCTTGCCGCGTTCGGCCTGCCGACGACGGCGCTTGACAGCTTCGACATCGACCGCACCGGCTTTTCGCCGCAGGTCGCCGAGGAACTGGGCGATTTCGACTATCTCGACCCCAACGGCATCAACCGGCGCTTCATCATCCTGACACCGGCGCAGGCGAGCCTGCCGGTCGTCCATACGCGCTTTTCCAACACCGGCGCCCTGATGCACGAATTCTACACCGCCAATGCCCGGTCGATCCATGCACTGACGATCAAGGACGTGATCTATGGCGAGATCGAGGACAATGTCTCGCGCATCGAGGACATCGAGGATCTGCTGTCGATCGAGCAGGTGCGCTTCAAGGTGCTGTCGGCGGAGAACGTGCTGTCCAGCGCCGCCCAATTGCGCACCCTCGTCGACCGGCTGAAGACCGAGCCCGATGCCTGGCGCGACGACGCGATGCTCGAACAGATGGTCGAACTGGCCAGGATCACCGGCGACATACGCGGCAATCGGCTCGTGCCCGACCAGGTGGTGTTTCGCCACCCGGCCTTCTGGACCGGCCATTTCGGCGGCACCTACATCTTCGTCGACGACCGGACGACCACGGTCATCTGCGATCCGGGCGCGCCGGGCTTTCGCCGCTCGCGGCCCTGGCAGGTCAGCTATCTGTCGATCAACGATCCGGCGCCGGTGTTCAGGTTCCTGTCGCGCAGCGGCCGTCTCGACCTGCCGCGCGCGTCCTGGCTGGAACGCAGCGGTCTGCTCGACCATCGCGCCGACATGGCGCTCAAGGCGCTGATCCACGAGATCGAGCCAGAGGCCGATCTGAGCGCCATCGATCCGGTCTGGCAGCAGACATTCATGGCGCGCCATGCCGGCCGCATCAACGCCGATGGCGTGGTGCCCTTCCTCAACGCAGCGCGGCGCGAACTGGCCCGCACGGGCCGCATCGATGTCGGCGAGGTCGATGACCGGCATCGCTTCCAGATCGTCCGCGCGCGGCCGGACCATCCCGACGCGTGGCTGACCAACCGGCTGATCAGCCAGTTCGTGCCGCGCGATTTCCTCACCCGCTACGTCTTCAACAAGCAGCTCTTCTATGCCGAATATCAGGGCTGGGACGATGCATGGCGCGCATTCGTTGTGGACACGCTCAAGAACACCTATCTGACTGACAAGGCCGGCCTTCGCGACCGGCTGTTCGGCCTGCCATGACCGTCTTTGCCCACAGCCAAGGAGCCCGCCGATGCTTGACCCGGTAATCGAGTTCTTCCGGCGCGTGTTTTCGGCCATCGGCCACGGGATCGGCGTCGTCATCTCCTGGCTGATCTATCCCTTCGCGGCCTTCTGGGCCTGGCTTGGAGGGCGGGGCTGGATGGTGCGCGTGCCGGTCATCTTGATCGTTCTGGCCATCCTGGCCAGCTATCTGCACCTGTTCTACATCACGCAGTTCTGGCGCGGCGACGATCCCAGTTACGTGGCCGGATACGACTATTCGGAGGTCACGGTGGCAGCGGGCGAGCAGCGCGACGACGGCACCTGCCAGCCCTCGGCGATGGTGCAGATGACCGCCGACCTGATCGACCGGAACGTCAATGAGGATAGCTGGGTGCCCTCGAACCCGCTGTACAAGGCCGGCTTCTTCTTCGTCATCGACTGGAAAGACACGCCGTTCTTCGACAACAAGGCGGCCTTCCAGTTGGGAACCAATCAGGCCATCCGGCGCACCGCGGTGGAGTTGGTCGACCGGCTGGGCCGCGTGCGCGGCACCGATTCGATCAACATGAACCTGCAGCAGGCGCGCGAGGCGGCCAACTATCGCGAGGACGCGTGGTTCCTGACCTTCAGCCCGCCCTTCCTGCAGCCCTCGACGCCGGCGCGACTGCGCGATGCGCGCCGGAACCTGCTCGCCTTCAACGAAGAGCTCAGGGCCTGCGAGGCGCGGTTCGACGCGCGCGCCGACAATCTGCTGCAATTCCTCGACCGGGTGACCGCCGATATCGGCTCGACCTCGGAAATCCTGCAGCGGCGAATGGAGGCGGCGAGCTTTATGGGCTTCGACGTGCGCGCCGACGACCGGTTCTGGTTCACCTATGGCCAGCTTTACGCCTATCACGGCGTGCTGACCGCCGCGCGCAGCGACTTCCGGGCGGTGTTCGCGCAACGCAATCTGGAAAGCCTGTGGCAACGCGTCGACGAGCAACTCGCCGATGCGCTGCAGGTGCGCCCGCCCTTCATCGCCAATGGCAGCGCGTCGTCCATGGTCAAGTCGCATCTGGAATCGATCGGCTTCGACCTTCTGCGCGTGCGCTCCAACCTGGTCGAGATGCGCGACGTGCTGGATCGGTAGGTTCGGCACGGCAAAACCGGCATTGCCCACCCCTACCGCCCTTCGATCCATACCGATCGGCCGGCGCTGCCCACGCCGCGTCGTCATCGCGGCACGTGTTGCCCGGGATCCATGGATTTTCGGGGGACAAGCCCGGCAATGACGCAGGTTCGAGCATGCACGGTTGCACCTTGCCGGGCAGGGCGGGACGTCGCGACAGCCCGACCGTGTCGCATTTGGCCCAGCCAAGGGCCGAATCGCGATTGCGGCCTGCCCCCGACCCGTGGTCAAAGAACGCAAAAACCGGACGGGAGGGGCCGTGATGATCGCGCTTGACAGTGACATCGAAATCGCGCGCGCGGCGACCAGGAAGCCGATCGCCGAGATCGGCGCCGGGCTCGGCATTCCGCCCGATGCGCTGCTGCCTTACGGGCACGACAAGGCCAAGGTCACCTCCGACTTCATCGCCTCGCTCGCGGGCCGGCCCGATGGCCGGCTGATCCTGGTCACAGCGATCAATCCGACGCCGGCCGGCGAGGGCAAGACGACGACAACGGTCGGGCTGGGCGACGCGCTCAATCGCATCGGCAAGCGCGCGGCGATCTGCATCCGCGAGGCCTCGCTCGGCCCGTGCTTCGGCATGAAGGGCGGAGCCGCCGGCGGCGGCCGGGCGCAGGTCGTGCCGATGGAGGACATGAACCTTCACTTCACCGGCGATTTCCATGCGATCACGGCGGCGCACAACCTGCTGGCCGCCATGGTCGACAACCACATCTACTGGGGCAACGAGCTGGGCCTGGATGTCCGCCGCATCGCCTGGCGGCGCGTGGTCGACATGAACGACCGCGCGCTGCGCGACATCGTGCTTTCGCTTGGCGGGGTCGCCAACGGCTTTCCGCGCCAGGGCGGCTTCGACATCACCGTCGCCTCCGAGGTGATGGCGATCCTGTGCCTTGCCAGGGACAGGGACGATCTTCAGGAGCGGCTGGGCCGGATCATCGTCGGCTACCGGCGCGACCGCTCGCCCGTATACTGCGCCGACCTGAAGGCGCACGGGGCCATGACGGTGCTGCTCAAGGACGCCATCCAGCCCAATCTGGTGCAGACGCTGGAGAACAATCCGGCCTTCGTGCATGGCGGGCCCTTCGCCAATATCGCCCATGGCTGCAATTCGGTGATCGCGACGACCAGTGCGCTCAAGCTGGCCGACTATGTGGTCACCGAGGCCGGCTTCGGCGCCGATCTCGGGGCCGAGAAATTCTTCGACATCAAGTGCCGCAAGGCGGGGCTGAAACCCGATGCGGCGGTGATCGTGGCAACCGTGCGCGCGCTGAAGATGAATGGCGGCGTCGCCAGGGAGGACCTGGGCGTCGAGGACGTGCAGGCGGTGGCGCGCGGCTGCGTCAATCTGGGCCGGCACATCGAGAATGTGCGCCGGTTCGGCGTGCCCTCGGTGGTGGCGATCAACCATTTCGGCACCGACACGGCGGCCGAGCTCGAGACCGTCAGCGCCTATGCCGAGCAGATGGGTGCCGAGGCGATCGTCTGCCGGCACTGGGCGGAGGGTTCGGCGGGGGCCGAGGCGCTCGCCCGGCGGGTCGTCGATATCGCCGAATCGGACCAGGCCCGATTCGCGCCGCTCTATGAGGACGCGATGCCGCTGTGGGAAAAGATCGAGACCATTGCCAGGCGCATCTACCACGCCGGCGAGGTCACGGCGGACAAGGCGGTTCGCGACCAGTTGCGTGACTTCGAGGCGCAGGGCCATGGCGATCTGCCGGTCTGCATGGCCAAGACGCAGTACTCGTTTTCCACCGATCCCAATCTGCGCGGCGCGCCCACCGACCACACGGTGGAAGTGCGCGAGGTGCGGCTCGCCGCCGGTGCCGGCTTCATCGTCGTCATCACCGGCGCGATCATGACCATGCCCGGCCTGCCGCGCACGCCGTCGGCCGAAGTGATTCGCTTCAACGCGTCCGGTCTGGTCGAAGGGCTGTTCTGATTGGAAACCGGCGCGGCCGAACACGGTGGCCGGCACTGCCCGGACGTGTATTCCTGCCGATTTCCACAAGGGCTGACCGAAATCCACGGATGCGGGATTTGAAGGGTTTACATGTCAGAAGTTGTATATTACCTATCGATCAACCTATACGAGATCACAGGCATGGTTCCCCTGCTAACACCAGCCCTGTGAGCCTGCCCTTCGGGCGGGTGAGAGGCCGGATCAATCCGCCCGATCCGGTCTCTCTTTCTTTCCGTCATCCGTCGAGATTTCGATTGCAAGGGCCGGGCCTGCCCGCTAACGTCAAGTCCATGAACAATGCGGCATACAATGCATGGTGGTGGGCATCGCGATAAGGCGGTGGCACACACGCATTTTATGCATGAACGACAACCGCCCGGAGCCGCAGGGCGGTTTTTTTGTGGCCGTCTTCCTTTTCGGGTCTGAATGGAGGGATCGATGACCACAACCGGCACGGACGAATCGGCGGCCGAACGCTACACGACGCGCGGTGGCGTCGCGGTCAGGCGCGGGCGGCGGCCGGCCGATTTCGCGACCGCCATCGATGCGGCCATGACCGCGCTCGATGACCGCGTCGGCGCGGTGCTGTCGTCGAACTACGAATATCCGGGCCGGTATCGGCGCTGGGACACGGCGATCGTCGACCCGCCGGTGATGATCGCCGCGCGCAAGCGCGCCATGACGATCAGCGCGCTCAACGGGCGCGGCGCGCCGCTCGTGGCGATGATCGCCGATGCGCTCGACGGCCATGCGCATATCGCCGAACGCGTCCGCCGCGAGGATGCGCTCGACATCGCCATCGCCGAGCCGTCACGGATCGTCGCCGAGGAGGATCGGTCGCGCGCGCCGTCGGTGTTCTCCGTGCTGCGCACCATTGTCGAGCACTTCTCCTCGCCCGAGGACGCCGATCTCGCCCTGTTCGGCGCGTTCGGCTACGATCTCGCCTTCCAGTTCGATCCGGTCGCGGAGAGGCTGCCGCGCGATCCCGGCCAGCGCGATCTGGTGCTGTTCTTCCCCGACGAGATCCTGGTGGTGGACAACCACGCCGCGCGCGCATGGGTCGACTGCTACGATTTCGACCACGCCGGCCGGACGACGCGGGGCATTGCCCGCGAACCGGTCGCCGCACCGTTCCGGCCGACGGACCGCGACCCGCCGCCGGGCGATCACGCGCCGGGCGAATATGCAAAAGTGGTCGAAAAGGCGCGCGAAAAGTTCGCGCGCGGCGATCTGTTCGAAGTCGTGCCCGGCCGCATGTTCCACGAAAGGGTGACGACCGCGCCCTCGGCCATCGCGCGGCGGCTCAAGCAGACCAATCCGGCGCCCTATTCGTTCTTCATGAATCTGGGCGACAACGAGTTCCTCGTCGGCGCCTCGCCGGAGATGTTCGTGCGTGTCACCGGCCGGCGCATCGAGACCTGCCCGATCTCCGGCACGATCGCGCGCGGCGCCGATGCGATGGCCGATTCCGAGCAGATCCTCAAGCTGCTCAACTCGAAGAAGGACGAATCCGAACTGACGATGTGCTCGGATGTCGACCGCAACGACAAGAGCCGGGTGTGCGAACCCGGATCGGTGCGCGTGATCGGCCGGCGCCAGATCGAGATGTATTCGCGGCTGATCCACACGGTCGATCACGTGGACGGCCGGCTGCGCGAGGACATGGATGCCTTTGACGGTTTCCTGAGCCACGCCTGGGCGGTGACGGTGACCGGCGCGCCAAAACTGTGGGCGATGCGCTTCATCGAGGCCAATGAGAAGAGCCAGCGCGCCTGGTATGGCGGCGCCATCGGCATGGTCAAGTTCAATGGCGACATGAACACCGGCCTGACGCTGCGCACCATTCACATCCGCGACGGCATCGCCTCGGTGCGTGCGGGCGCGACGCTGCTGTTCGATTCCGACCCCGAAGCGGAGGAAGAGGAAACCGAACTGAAGGCCTCGGCCATGCTGGCGGCGATCCGCGAGGCGGGCCGGCTCGATGCCGCTGCGGCCGTGGCGACCAGGGGCCGACCCGGCGAGGGGCTGCGCATCCTGCTGGTCGATCACGAGGATTCCTTCGTGCACACCCTGGCCAACTATTTCCGCCAGACCGGCGCGGAGGTGCGCACGGTGCGCTCGCCGGTGGCCGATGCCGCCTTCGACGACTACCGGCCGGGGCTCATCGTGCTCTCGCCCGGCCCGGGCTGGCCGTCCGATTTCGACTGCAAGGCGACGATCCGGCGGGCGCGCGACCGCGACCTGCCGGTGTTCGGGGTGTGCCTGGGCCTGCAGGCGCTGACCGAAGCCTATGGTGGCACGCTGCGCCAGCTCAACTATCCCATGCACGGCAAGCCCTCGCGCATCCGGGTGCACGAGCCCGGTTCGGTCTTCGCCGAACTGCCGCGCGAGATCGTGGTGGGCCGCTACCATTCGGTCTTCGCCGATCCGGTGCGGCTGCCCGAGGGCTTCGTCGTCACCGCCGAGACCGAGGACGGTCTGGTCATGGGCATCGAGCATCGCACCGAGCCGGTGACGGCGGTGCAGTTCCATCCCGAGTCGATCATGACGCTCGGCGGCGATGCCGGCCTGAAGATGATCGAGAACGTGGTACGGGCCGCGCAGGGGCGCTGAACCGTTGGAACAAAGCCGTCATGCTTCCGTTGCCGCCCACACGCAACGACAGATCGGGAGCATGACATGTCCAAAGCAACACGCATGGTGGTCGGAGCCGCCGCGATGGCGGCCGGGCTTGCGTTTGCCTCATCGGCCACGGCTCAGTCGCGCTGCGGCGCGAGCTACATCGTCGAACCGGGCGACACGCTCTATCGCATTTCCCAGCAGTGCCGGGTTCCGCTGGCGCGCATTGTCGACCTCAATCCGGACATCGACAACATCAACCGCATCGAGGTCGGCCAGGATATCCGCCTGACGGCGCGGGCCGGTGACGGACGGGATCGCGAGCGGGACCGCGACCGCCGCGCCGGCGACACCTACCGCATCGAGCGGGGCGACACGCTCGCCTCCATCGCGCAGGCACTGGGCGTTTCGCTGATCGAACTGATCAATGCCAACGAAGACATCAACCCCTTCCGGCTGATCGTCGGTGACGTCATCGACATTCCCGGTGACGACATGGGCGCAACGGTGCGCGTGCGGCCGCGGAGCGGGCCAGCCGGATCGATCGTCACGGTGCGCGCGCGGAACCTGCGTCCGCGCGATTTCGTCACCATCGGCGTTGGCCGGCAGGCATCGGAATGGCGCGCGATCAGGTCGGTCCGGGTCGCCGCCGACGGTGAAGTCGCCGCGGAGGTGCGGGTGCCGCAATGGGCCAGACCCGGAGCGGATCTGATCTTCGTCGTCGATACCGACCGCGGCTTCACCTACAAGTCCGGCGTCTTCAACGTCACCGCGCGCCAGGACGACCGTGACCGGGACGGGATCGCGCTCGAAGGCCGCGTGCGGCAGGGCGTTGAATGCTACACGCTGCGCACGCCGGACGGCGACCTTTGGTCGATCGTCAGCGACGACATCCCGTTCACCGCCGGAGAATATGTCGAAGTGCGCGGCAATCGGGTCGACGTCTCGATCTGCCAGCAGGGCATCGGCACCGTCGAGGTGACGTCCATCGAGGAAGTCAACCCGTAAGGCGGGCGCTGTCCGAGCGACATCTCCAACCGAGCGGCCGGGCGTGCGCCCGGCCGTTTCGTCGCGCGTCGCAGACTTGCCAACTCGATCATCCTCGCCTACACATTCGACCATGAATTGCGCTTGCAGCATCCGCGCCCATGGCGGCGCCACATCCGCTCCGGCACCAGCCGGCGCGACGCGCGCGCGCGATCTCGGCCTTCTCCTTCTTATCGGCGGCTGCCGGGCCTGACGTCCGACAGGGCGCCCGGTGGCCGATCGCGCGGCCAACCGCACGCGCCAGCCCGGTCGTCTTTACATCCGCAACCGAATGAAACACACACGCCCGAGACGGGTTTTCCGCCGTCTGGGGCGGACGAAGGACAAGACCATGACCAAGCACACCATGAATGCGAGCGCCGACACGGCCGAGCGCGCGGGCGCGGCCGGCACCAAGGGTGCCGCCGGCATGCCGATCGCGGCCAGCAAGTACAGGCCCTATCCGCCGGTCGACCTGCCCGACCGCACCTGGCCCGACAGGACCATCACCCGGGTGCCGATCTGGTGCTCGGTGGACCTGCGCGACGGCAATCAGGCGTTGATCGAGCCGATGGGCCACGAGCGCAAGACGCGCATGTTCGCGCTGCTGCTCGCCATGGGCTTCAAGGAGATCGAGATCGGCTTTCCCTCCGCCTCGCAGACCGATTTCGACTTCGCGCGCTGGTGCGTGGAAGAGGGCAACGTGCCCGACGACGTGTCGCTGCAGGTGCTGGTGCAATGCCGGCCCGAACTGATCACGCGGACCTTCGAATCGCTTGATGGCGCGCGCCGGCCCATCGTGCACTTCTACAACTCGACGAGCGAATTGCAGCGGCGCGTGGTGTTCGGCAAGGATGTTGCCGGCATCCGGCAAATCGCGACCGATGCCGCCAAGATGATCACCGACATGGCGGCCAGGGCCGGCGGCGGCTACCGCTTCCAGTATTCGCCGGAGAGCTTCACCGGCACCGAACTGGAGGTGGCGCTCGATATCTGCAACGCGGTGATCGAGATCGTCCGGCCGACGCCGGACAACAAGCTGATCATCAATCTGCCCTCGACCGTGGAGATGTCGACGCCGAACGTGCATGCCGACCAGATCGAGTGGATGTGCCGGAACCTCGACAATCGCGAGAACCTGATCGTGTCGCTGCATCCGCACAACGATCGCGGCACGGCGATCGCTGCGACCGAACTGGCGCTGATGGCCGGCGCCGACCGGGTCGAGGGCACGCTGTTCGGCAATGGCGAGCGCACCGGCAATGTCGACATCGTCACGCTGGCGCTGAACATGTTCACGCAGGGGCTGGATCCGAAGCTCGACATTTCCGACATCAACCGCATTCGCGACGTCTACGAGCATTGCAACCAGCTGGCGGTGCCCGAGCGTCACCCCTATGTGGGCGAACTGGTCTACACCGCCTTTTCCGGCTCGCATCAGGATGCGATCAACAAGGGCATGAAGGCGATCCGGCAGAGCGACATGGCGGTCTGGGAAGTGCCCTATCTGCCGATCGACCCGGCCGATGTGGGCCGCACCTACGAGGCGATCATCCGCATCAATTCGCAGTCGGGCAAGGGCGGCATCGCCTATGTGCTTCATGCCGATTACGGGCTGAACCTGCCGCGCAACCTGCAGATCGAGTTCCGCGAGATCATCCAGGCGATCACCGACCGGGAAGGCACCGAGCTGAGCGCTCAGCGCATCTATGACGAGTTCATCGCCACCTATGTGTCGCCGCCGCAGCCGCGCATCCGTTTCGTCAGCCACACCACCGCGCCCGACCCCGACGAACCGGACGGCCGGATCGTCGATGCCGAACTGACCGACGGCAATGACCGCGTGTGCATTCGCGGCCACGGCACCGGCCCGATCGACGGTTTCGTCGATGCGATCGCGCGCCATTACGGCATCGCCATGACGGTGAAGAGCTATTCGGAGCACTCGCTGCAGCAGGGCTCGGACGCGACCGCCATCTGCTACATGGAGATGGAGCATGACGGCCGGACCGTGTTCGGCGTGGGCATCAACAGGAACATCGTCGCCGCCTCGCTGGAGGCGGTGGTGGCCGCCGTCAACCGCGTCCGTGCTACAACCTGACGTTAAGTCAAGGCTGCTTTTGGCTTGCTGTTGCGCTTAAGCATTGTAGTCTACATTGCATAAACGCCCGTCATGCCCCGGCATGATGGACGAGAACAAGCCAACAGGGGCCGTCTGGCAAAGGGTCTGTGCAATACAAGGCAGCCGAACTCGGGGACGAAACGCTGGGCGACGCGCCCGCACAGGTCAGCAGGGCCGAGATCGAGGCGGCGCTGCACGCCGCGGTCAATAGCGACACCTTCGCTCGCGCGGACCGGGCAAGGGCGTTGCTGTCCTATCTGGTCGAAACCGAGCAGCGCGGCGATGCCGGCCGTCTGAAGGGGTTCACCATCGCCCAGGACGTGTTCGGCAAGGACGACGATTTCGATCCCGCCATGGATGCGGTCGTGCGCGTGCAGGCCGGGCGCCTGCGCGAGCATCTCGCCTCGTTCTATGCCGGCGAGGGCAGAGACGAGCCGGTGCGAATCGCCATTCCCAAGGGGACCTACGTGCCGAGCTATGTTCGCCGCGGCGCGGCCGGGCGACCGGAGGCGGCGGGCGCCAATGGCGATGGTTCGGCCGCGGTGCTCCGCCATGTCGATTTCGGCGCGCCCGACAGCGCGTTCAAGCTCGATGGCGTGGCCGAGGACGAACCGCTGCCCGCCTCGCGCCGGCTCAAGCGCAAGGGCGCCCATCACGACCCGCTCATGAGCCCGTTCATCGTACGCAACATCAAGCGTTTCTGGTTCGCGCTGGCGACGATCATGCTGCTGCTCACGGTGATCCTGTTCCTGGTCTGGCGCTGAGCGCGCGTGCGGGCAAGCAAGGCCCGCCCGACCGTTGCGACCGCGCGCAACTGCGTGCTCGCTTTGTCAAGCCATTCTTGTTAGGTTTCCGGTAACCAATTCCTCTGCCACGAGGTTCGCCATGGGCCGGGACACAGTGACCGACAGCCAGGACCGCCGGCTCGTCGACGCCGTGCGGCAGGTCAAGATCGCAACCGCCGACCGCAACGATGTCGTCGTCGACATGAAGGAAGCCGACCGCGCGCGGCTGCAGATCCTCGCCGAGGAGCTGCGGCCGGTGTTCGACGAGGTTCCGCTGGACGACGAGCGCTTCGACTTCGCCATCTCGTCGGGCCTGCAGCCGCGGCTGTGGATCGATGCGACGGCGCATGTGATGATGGGGCGCGACCGGCGCACCTACCGCTTCGTGCGCGATACGCGCGCCGGGCGGGTCGTGCTCGCCGAGTCGCTGTCGGTCGGTCCGATCGCCGACCGCGTCACGCTGTATATCGCCGAGCGGCTGCATGAGCGCGAAATGGCGTTCGCCGCCGACGAGATCGTGAGCTTCCGCACCGGCATCGAGGACGGGTCACGGCAGGCGCGGGCGTCCGAGCCGCGGCGGACCGCGCAGGCGACCGAACGCGACGCCGAGCCGGCCGAGGACGACCGGGCACCTCCGGCGCAGCCTGCCGCCGCGCCACCACCGCCCACGCCCGCCCGTCGGGAAAGCACGACGGCCATGAGCACCTATGGCTGGATCTTCCTTCTGACCTTCATCGCCATCGGCGTGCTGATCCTGGCCTTTCGCGATCAGTTTCTCTAGGCCGGGTTCGGCCACAATGTCCTCTTGTCGGTCACTTCCATGGGGCCGGCCTCGGTCGTCGCCGACCAGGTCTTCATGGAACACGACCAGCCATTGCCCGCCCGCTCGATCTCGAAGGCGTTGAAGGCGCCGGCGGGCATGTGATGGCTGTGCGCCTGGCCGGCCGCCGACACGCCGATGACCGGGACCGGCACGCCGGCAGGGCCGGCCATCGCGTTGCGCTGGGGCAGGTGGGTGTGTCCATGCAGCACAAGTTCGGCGCCGTGATCGGCGATCGTGCGCTGGAACCGGCCGATGCCGTAGAGCCGCTTGCTCGGCTTGGTCGCCCCGCGCACCGGCGGGTGATGGATGAGCACGACGCGGAACAGGCCCTGCCGTCCCGTCTCGTCGAGCATCCGGCCGAGGCGCTCGGCCTGGTCGGCCTCGAACCGGCCGGCGGCGACGAAGGCGGGCGTTGCCACCGCGCTCGACGTGCCGATGAGGGCGACATCGCCGCGCACGCGCACGAAAGGGAATTGCGCGTTGGAACGCGGCGCGCGGCCTTCGTCGTCGGTCATCCAGGGTGCCCAGCCTGCAAAGGCACGGTCGAGCGCGCCGCGCACATAGGCATCGTGGTTGCCGGGGACGACCGAGACGCGGTCGGCCGGACCGAGATCCTCCAGCCACAGCGCGGCGGCGCGGATCTCGGCCTCGAGCGCCAGATTGGTCAGATCGCCGGTCACCACGACATGGTCGGGGCGGTGTCGCGCGATCGCGGCGGTCAGGCGCGCCAGCGTCTCCTCGCCCATGGCGGCGGCGCGGTTGCGATGCCAATTGACATAGCCGGTGATGCGCTTGGACAGAAGCTGGCGGATTTCCACGCGCGGCAGCGGACCCAGATGAATGTCGGAGATGTGCACGAGCTTGAACGCCATGCCCGCTACCTACGGGGTTTTCGTGGCGTGTCAAAACCGCCTTTGCGAATGCGGGCTTGCCAGCGCGCGCGATGGCGCGCAACAAGCGCGCGATGGCCCTGCGCAACCGGCTCATGCACTGGTGGTTTCTCGTCCGACGTCCGGTCACGCTGGGCGCGCGCGCCATCGTGCTCGATGGCGAGGGGCGCGTGCTGCTGGTCAAGCACAGCTATGTCGCCGGGTGGCACCTGCCCGGCGGCGGGGTCGAGCCGGGCGAGACGGCGCTCGACTGCGTGCGCCGCGAAATCGCCGAGGAGGCCAATGTCAGCCTCGGCGCGCCGCTGCGTCTCCACGCCTTCTACTTCAATCCGGCCGCCTCGGTGCGCGACCATGTCGCCCTTTATGTCTGCGAGGGCGCGGTACAGACCGCGCCCAAGGCGGCCGACCGCGAGATCCTGGCCGCCGGCTTCTTCGCGCTCGAGGCGCTGCCCGAAGACATCACTCAGGCAACCGCGCGCCGGCTCGCCGAATGGCGGTCGGGATCGGAGCCCGATCCGGTCTGGTGACCGAAGCGGTCGCGGTCATGCGGCGCGTCGTAGTCGATGTCAGGGCCGGCGGGGACGATGCGCGTGGGATTGATCGTCTCGTGGCTCTCGTAATAGTGGCCCTTGATGTGGCGCAGATCGACCGTCTCGGCGACGCCGGGCACCTGGTAGAGGTCGCGGGTGTAGTTGGACAGGTTCGGATAGTCGGCGATGCGGCGGATGTTGCACTTGAAATGGCCGACATAGACCGGATCGAAGCGCACCAGCGTGGTGAACAGGCGCCAGTCGGCCTCGGTGAGCGTCTCGCCCATCAGGTAGCGTTGGCCTGACAGACGGGCCTCCAGCCAGTCGAGCGTGTCGAAGAGCGGGCCGACCGCCTCCTCATAGGCCGCCTGCGTGGTCGCGAAGCCGGACTTGTAGACACCGTTGTTGACGGTGTCGTAGATGCGCGCATTGACCGCGTCGATCTCATCGCGCAACGCCTGGGGATAGAAGTCCTGCTCGTCCCCGGTCAGCCCGTCGAAGGCCGTGTTGAACATGCGGATGATCTCGGCGGACTCGTTCGAGACGATGGTCCCGGTCTTCTTGTCCCACAGCACCGGCACGGTGACGCGGCCGGTATAGTCGGGCTTGGCGCGGGTGTAGATCCTGTGCAGGTGCGTGGCGCCAAACAGGGCGTCGCCCGACGCACCGTCCTCGGTCTCGAAGGTCCAGCCGTCGGTGCCCATGAAGTGATGGACGACCGAGACGCCGATCAGATCCTCGAGTTTCTTGAGCTTGCGGAAGATCAGCGTGCGATGCGCCCAGGGGCAGGCGAGCGACACATACAGGTGATAGCGATCCGGCTCGGCCGCAAAGCCGCCATCGCCGCTCGGGCCGGGCGCGCCGTCGGCGGTGACCCAGTTGCGGAAGGCGGAGTCGCTGCGCACGAAGCGCCCGCCGGTCTTGTTCGTGTCGTACCATTTGTCATGCCAGACGCCGTCGATCAGCAGTCCCATTGCAACTCTCCTTGCGCTGTTGCCCGCTAATTGTGGCAACGGCGCCCCGGGATCAACGTTCCGGCGGCAAACGCACCGTTCACCGCGGCCCGGATGGCCGGTTTTTCCGCTTTACCGCTCCGCCGGGCGGTGCTAGCTCGACACCATGACCCGCCCCGACCGGACGCGACGCCAGCGACGATGAAGCGGAAGCCGCCACGGCTCTCCGCGCAAGTGCTTGTCTGTCCCATCCGGATCGTTCCCATGACCGAGTTTTCCATCGCGCCCGAACAAGCGCATCATCACGCCGCGATCGAGGTCCTTCACGAGCAGGCCTTCGGGCCGGGCCGGTTCGCGCGCGCGGCCTTTCGGCTGCGCGAGCAGGGCCCGCACGAACCGGCGCTGTCCTTCGTGGCGCTCGACGCGGATGGCAGGCTGCTGGGCTCGGTGCGCATGACGCAGGTGACGACCGGCGCGCGCGGGCAGCACGGCTATCTGCTCGGCCCGCTGGCGGTCGATGTCGGCCACAAGAATTGCGGCATCGGCCGCGCGCTGGCGCGCAAGGCAGTCTCGGCGGCCGCGGAAACTCGCGCCGGCTATGTGCTGCTTGTCGGCGATCTGCCCTATTACGGCCCGCTCGGCTTTGTCCTTGCTCCCTCGGCGGTGCGCCTGCCGGGGCCGGTCGACCCGCGCCGGCTGCTCGTGCATCCGCTGGGTGACGCGGCGCCGGGCGCACTGGCTGGCATGGTGATGCATGAAAGCCGGTCGGCGACCACGCCCGCGCTGGCTTCTCCCTGAACCTGGTGTAACCGCCACCTCTTTGCCCTCCCACGCAAACGTAGGAGGGATGACGGGCGGGGGAAACGGCGAAGGGCGGGGCGGGCGACGCCAAAGGCGGCCGGACGCCTAACGTCCCTCGCGATACCACATCGAGGCAATGACCAGCAGCATCAGCCCCAGACCCAGAAAGCCGGAGAACAGCGACTGGCGGGCGACGCCGCGCAGTTCGGTCTCGGCGGAGGTCTTGAAGCCCAGCCAGTCGCGGCCCGACGCATCGGCGGCCGAGCGCACGGGCAGGATGTTCGGCACGCTGGCTCCGCCGCCCGCCTCGAGCCGGCGCACCGAGCCGCCCGAGGCGCCGACGAAATCGCGCAGGGGCTCGGCGGTCGAGATCATGTCGCGGAATTCGGGCGCATCGATCTGGCCGACATGGGCGAGGGCGGTCAGATCGCCGTCTGCCAGCGCGAACAGGCCGATCTCGTCGGTTTCGAGCACGGCTTCGAACCGGCCCGGCTCCTGTTCGATGAGATCGATCTGCAGCGTCTCGCCGGAGGGCGTGGTGACGGTCACCGGCGCGGCGGTCTCGGCCATGGTCTGGCGGCGGATGGTCAGCCGGTTGCCCTCGGTCCGGGCGGTCAGGGCCTCCTCCTCCAGGTCGGGCTCCTTCATCAGCCAGTGCGCCAGCCGGCGGTAAAGGCCGACATGCGGGCCGCCGCCCTCGAAGCCGCGCGCCCACAGCCAGCCATGGTCGGACAGCATCAGCCCGACACGGCCATCCTCGAAGGTGTCGAGCACCAGCAGCGGATCGTCGTTACCGGCGCGCATGACGGTGGTGCCCTCGATGTCGGTGACGCCGACATTGCGGAACCAGCGGCCCCATTGCGGCGGTTCGTCGCCGGCGCCTTCCAGATCGCGGGTGACCGGGTGGCGCACGCCGTCGTCGGTCAGGCGCGGGAAGAAGCCGGCCTCCCGGACATCGCCTGTCGGCATGGCCGGCAGGGCGCTGACCAGCGGGGTGGCGGCGACCGAGTTCAGCCCGGCGAATTCGGGGCCCGAGGCCACCAGCAGCGCGCCGCCGCCGCGCACGTACTGGGCGATGTAGTCGTAATAGAGCACCGGCAGCACGTTGCGGTTCTGATAGCGGTCGAAAATGATCAGGTCGAAATCGTCGATGCGCTCGACGAACAGTTCGCGCGTGGGAAAGGCGATCAGCGAAAGCTCGTTGATCGGCGTGCCGTCCTGCTTTTCGGGCGGGCGCAGGATGGTGAAGTGGACCAGGTCCACAGCGGCGTCGGACTTGAGCAGGTTGCGCCAGGTGCGCTCGCCCGAATGCGGCTCGCCCGACACCAGCAGCACGCGCAGATTCTCGCGGATGCCTTCCATGCGCAGCACGGCACGGTTGTTGTTGGCGGTCAGTTCGCCGTCGATCTCGTCGACGGCCAGTTCGATGATGTTGTCGCCGCCGCGGTCGAGCGTGACCTGCACCGACAGGGTCTCGCCGACGATGGCCTGATCGACGCTGAGCGTTTCGCCGTTGCGGCGCACCTCGACATCGACGGCGCGGCCGGCGCTGTCGGGCATCGCGCCCAGATCCTCGACCCGATAGGTCAGTTCCACCGCGTCGCCGACGATGGCAAAGCGCGGCGCCTCGACCAGTTGCATCTTGCGGTCATACTCGTCGGCCGAGCCGGTGATCAGACCGTGCAGCGGTGCGTCGAAACCCAGTTCGGACAGGTCGGCCGGGATGTCGTGGATCTGCCCGTCGGTGATCATCACCGCGCCGCCGACGCGCGCCGGCGGCACGTCGCGCAGGGCCGAGCGCAGCGCATCGAACAGGCGCGTCTCGGTGTTCTCGTTGCCCGCGCCGGCGCCCGATTCCACGATGCGCAGATCGAACCGGTCGTGGCGTGCGAAGCTCTCGGTCAGCGCCTGGACGGCGCGGTCAGTGGTCGCGATCCGGTCCTGAAGGCGCTGGCTCTGGCTGCTGTCGACCACCATCGCCACGGTGGTCGGAAGGCTCGCGCGTTCCTCGTTGACGAGCACGGGATTGGCGAGCGCGAGCACCAGGGCCGCGCTGGCCAGGGCGCGCAGCCAGGCGCCGCGCAGGCCCATCGCGATGATCGTCGCCGAAAGGGCGAGCGCGGCAAGGGCGGCGAGGGCGATCCACGGCCAGCCCAGGTGGGGATCGAAGGCGAGCGAGAGCGTGTCCATCCTACTGCCCCAGCCGTTCGAGCAGGGCGGGGATGTGCACCTGATCGGCCTTGTAGTTGCCGGTGAGCATATACATCATGATGTTGACGCCCGTGCGGAAGGCGTAGATGCGCTGCAGCGGATCGCCCGACGACACCGGAAACAGCGGCCGGCCCGTCTCGTCGAGTGCCCAGGCGGCGGCGAGATCGTTGCCGGTGATCATGATCGGCGTGACGCCGTCGCCGGTGCGCACCGGCCGGCCCGTCGGCGCATCGTCGACGATCTGCGCTTCCACCCACAGCGGGGACGATCCGTAGCGGCCGGGAAACGCTTCCAGAATGTAGAAGGATTTCGTCAGCACGTGGTCGGCGGGCACCGGTTCGAGCGGGGGCACGTTGAGCCCGCCCAGGATGTCGCGCAGGCGCCGGGTCTCGGGCGTGGTGCCGGCGCTGACCGAGCCGGCGAGCTGGTCGCGTGTGTCGAACAGGACCGTGCCGCCGCCCTGCATGTAGGCGTCAAGGCGGGCGATCGCGGCTTCCGATGGCATGTCGCCATCGACGCTGATCGGAAAGTAGATGAGCGGGTAGAAGGCCAGTTCGTCGGTCTCGATGTCCAGGCCGATCGGCTCGCCCGGCTCGAAGGCGGTGCGCGTGGTCAGAAACCGGCTTAGCCCGTCAAGGCCGGCGCGGCTGACCTCGTCGACCGTGTCGTTGCCGGTGCGCACATAGGCGATCCGTGTTTCGCCCAGTGCGTCGAGGATCGCCGCGTCGCCCGGACGCGTGTCGTCGGCGAAGGCCGGCTGGCCGGCGCCGGATACGAGCATGCCGCCGCCGATGGCGAGCAGCAGCCCGGCCGCGGTGGCCGGTCGCACGGGGCGCTCGAAATTGAGCCGGCCATTGATCCACAGCACCGCGAGCGTGTCGGCGATCAGGATCAGGAAGGCGGCCAGGAACAGCCAGCCGCTCAGATCGGCCTGCTCCTCGGCAAGCAGAGGCTGGGCGGCCGGAGCCGCGCCGTCGGCCCCGGCGGCGAACGGGGTCAGCGTCTCGTCGCGGGCCAACAGGTTGCGTGCGATGAAGCCTTCGGGCGTGCCGTAGAGACCGGCGGGATTTTCGAAGTCCGGCCGGGCGTCGGTGTCCTCGGGATCGAAGGGCCGCACATGGGGCGGCGGGGCGGCGAGCGTGCCGTCGGCGCGCAGGATCGACAGCGGCGCCAGGCTGCCGGCATCCTCCATGGCGGCGGTGCCGCCGGCGGTGCCCGGCCCGGTGTTGCGCGCGAAATCGGTGATGCGGCGCAGCATGTCGACAAAGGTGCCGCTGATCGGCAGGTTCGACCATGTCGCCTCGGCGGTGACATGGAACAGCACGATGGCGCCATCGCCGCGGCGCGCGCCGGTTACCAGCGGCGTGCCGTCCGCCAGGCTCGCCCAGGTGCGGTCGGCGAGATCGGCGTCGGGCTGGGCCAGCAACTGGCGGTTGACGGTGACCTCGCGCGGCGGGGTCAGGCCGGCGAAGGGGCTTTCGGCGCCGAAGGGCGCGACCGGTTGCGGTTCGGTCCAGGACAGGGCGCCGCCCAGTTCGCGCTCGCCGGCGCGCAACTCGACCGGCAGATAGGGATCGTCCCCGGCCGAGGCGGCAAGGCGCGGGCCGGCAAAGCGCACAAGCGTGCCGCCGGCCTCGAGCCATTCGTCGAGCCGGGCGGCGGCGGTGGCCGGCAGCACGCCGATATCGGCCATGACGATCATCGCCGGGCCCTGGTCGATCATCTCGGGGATGTCGACGGACAGGTCGCCGGTGCGCGGCTCGATCAGGTCGGCAAAGGGCGAAAGCGCGCGCGAGATGTAGTAGAGCGGCGACAGGAGCGGCTGTGCCTCGTCGCCGGCGAGCCCGGTCAGGAGCGCGACGCGGCGGCGGCGGTTGTTCTCGTCGAGCAGGTGCGCGGCACCGGCGTGGAACTGGCCGTCGACGCGCACGCTGGCGACGTCGTTGCGCAATTCAAACGGGATGTCGAAGGTGGCGACGGTGGTCTGCGCGCCGTCCTCGAAGGCCGCTTGCGTGCGGCCGAGCAGCCGGTCGCGGGCATCGTAGATGGCAAGCGAGGCGGTCTCGTCCGCCGCGGCGGTGCGGGTGAGGACGATCTCGAACCCGTCGGTGCGGTTGTCGGCCGCGGTGATCGCGGTCAGGGCGCCGGGGCCGGCCGAAAAGCGCACGATCTCGCCAAGTTCGGCGCGCGCCAGCGTCCGGGCAAACGCTGCATCGCCCGCATCGGCCAGGCCGTTGTCGATGATGGCAAGCGTCGCCGGTGTCTGGCTGTTTTCGGCGGCGGCGACGAGCCGGTCGAGCGCGCGCGCCCGGTCGGGGCGGCCGGCGACCGGTTCGAGCGCGGCGAGCGCCTCGGCAATCACGTCGGGATCGTCGAGCTGCACCGACTGGGTCGGTGGGGCGACGGTGGAGGCGAGCGCCACGGGCCGGCCCCGATTGGCGGCCTGACGGATCAGCGCGTCGGCCGTGCGCACCCGGTCGTCCCAGTCGGTCGCGGTGGACCAGTCATTGTCGACCATGATCAGCAACGGTCCGTCGCCGGCGGCCAGGTCGCTGTCGGGATTGAGCAGCGGACGGGCAAGGGCAAGGATGACGAGCGCGGTCAGGGCCAGGCGCATGGCGGTCAACCACCAGGGGCTCTTGGCGGGCGTCTCCTCCTTCTTGACCAGTTGGGCAAGGATGCGCAGCGGCGGAAACAGCTCTGTCTGCGGCTTTGGCGGGACCAAGCGCAAGAGCCACCAGATCAGCGGCAAAAGCGCCAGCGCGAACAGGACGGCCGGATAGACGAAGCCGATCGCACCCATCAGGCGGACACCTCCGGTGCGGCGAGGGAGGCGACCTCTTCGGGATTGCCGGTCAGCATGCCGTGCAGGCGCACCAGCGTCTCCGAGGCGAGCTGGTCGGTGCGGCTGACCGTGTAGCTGCCGGCAAGCGACTGGGTGCGCTGGCGCAGCGTGGCGCGACGGGCGCGACGCAGCGTGCGGTACTCTTCCACCCAGTCCTGGGCGCGGCCGGAGGTGATGCGCTGGCCCGATTCGGGATCGAGGAACTCGGTGCGGCCGCGATAGGGGAAGTCCTCTTCGGCCGGATCGGCGATCTCGACCAGATGCGGGCGGGCGCCGTGGCGGCCGATCTCGTCCAGAAAGGTCGAGCACTCATCCATCGGACGCAGGAAATCGCTGATCACCAGCATTTCCGAATAGCGGCGCACCATGGACAGGTCCGGCCAGTCCGGCGCCTGCTCGACATCGCTGCCGATCAGCGCGGTGGCAAGCCGCTCGGCGCCGCTGCGCGAAGAGCGCGGGCGCAAAAGCCCGGGATAGCCGATGCGCTCGCCGGCCGAGGACAGAAGATCGGCCATCGCGATGGCGATGATCAGGGCGCGCTCCTCCTTGGAGGTGCGGGCGCCGTTGGAACGGAACAGCATGGAAGGCGACAGATCGACCCAGATCCAGACCGTGTGGGCGGCCTCCCATTCCAGATCGCGCACATAGGTGTGGTCATCGCGGGCCGAGCGGCGCCAGTCGATCCGCGCCAGCGTCTCGCCGGGCTGGTAGGGTCGGTACTGCCAGAAGGACTCGCCGATGCCGCGCCTGCGCCGGCCGTGCCATCCCGCCATGACGGTGTTGGCGATACGGCGCGCATCGACCAGCAGGTCGGGCACCAGCGAGGCGCGATGGCGCGCCCGCTCAAGCGTATGGGCCTTGGTGGCCGGCGCGCTTTTGTGCCCGATGGTCGCCATCAGCCAGCGTCACTCCATCGCATCGACGAGCCCGGCGATCACCGTGCCGACATCCATGCCCTCGGCGCGGGCGGCGAAGGTGAGCGCCATGCGATGCTTGAGGATCGGCTCGGCGAGCGCGCGCACATCGTCGACCGAGGGCGCGAAGCGGCCGTCATAGAGCGCGCGGGCGCGGGCGCACAGCATGAGCGACTGACTGGCGCGCGGCCCGGGGCCCCAGGCGACGTTCTTGTCGGTGGTCTCGATGCCCGTGCCGGGACGGGCCGAGCGCACCAGTGCCAGGATCGCCGCGACCACGCTCTCGGGCACCGGCATGCGGCGCACCAGCCTCTGCAGATCCTGCAGGCGGGCGGCGCCGATGACCGGGCGGGCAACCGCGGCGTCGATGCCGGTGGTGTCCAGAAGGATGCGCTTTTCGGCCTCCAGCTCGGGATAGGAGATGTCGATCTGCATGAGAAAGCGATCGAGCTGGGCCTCGGGCAGGGGATAGGTGCCCTCCTGCTCGAGCGGGTTCTGCGTTGCCAGAACATGGAACGGCGCGGGCAGGTCGTAATGCCGGCCGGCGACGGTGACGTGATATTCCTGCATGGATTGCAGCAGCGCCGACTGGGTGCGCGGGCTCGCCCGGTTGATCTCGTCGGCCATCAGGAGCTGGGTGAAGACGGGACCCTTGACGAAGCGGAATTGACGCTTGCCGTGTTCGTCCTCGTCGAGCACTTCCGAGCCCAGGATGTCGGCGGGCATCAGGTCGGGCGTGAACTGCACGCGGCCGCTGTCGAGCCCCAGCACGGTGCCGAGCGTGTCGACCAGCTTGGTCTTGGCGAGGCCGGGCACGCCGACCAGAAGCGCGTGGCCGCCCGACAGGATCGACACGATGGCGTTTTCGACCACGCGCTCCTGGCCGAAGATCACATTGGCGATCTCGGCCTTGACGGTGGCGATGTCCTTGAGCGCCTGCTCGGCCTCGGCCACGATCTGGGTTTCATCGACGGTCTCGGCGGCATGAACGCTCATGGACGGGCTCCGTATGCTGCGGCAATTGTTTCAAGGTAAATCAGGGCCCAGTGCTGACAAGTCCAGACGGGGTGACTATTTCGTGACTCCGCAGCCGGTCGTGCGGCACCGCAGTACCGGTCCGATGGCGATTCGCGCGCGTTGTCACAAGGGAAGCTGAATGGCTGAAAGCGGCAAATCCAAGGCATTCGGCCCATCTTTGGACCTGCCCGGCCTGCAGGCCATGATCGAGCGGGCCGATGGCGGTCGCACCGCGCCGCCGGTCGACCGCTGGGATCCGCCGTTCTGCGGCGATCTGGACATGGAAATCGCCGCCGACGGCACGTGGTTATATCTGGGCACGCCGATCGGCCGGTCGGCGCTGGTCAAGCTGTTTGCGAGCGTACTGCGCAAGGATGCCGATGGCCGGTCATATCTTGTCACGCCGGTGGAAAAGGTCGGCATCCGCGTCGCCGACGCGCCGTTCCTGGCGGTCGAGATGCATCGCGGCGAGCGTCGCGACGGCGCCCAGGTGCTGACCTTCCGCACCAATGTGGGCGACCTGGTCGAGGCCGGTCCCGACCACCCCTTGCGCTTTGAGATCGAGCCCGAAACGATGGGCGTGAAGCCCTATTTGCTCGTGCGCGGTCGGCTCGAAGCGCTGGTCACGCGCGCGGTGACGTACGACCTGATCGGCCTTGGCGGGCACGAGACGGTGGACGGGCGTTCGATGTTCGTTATGCGCTCGCACGCCATGGCGTTCCCCCTCATGGAAAGCGCGGCGCTCGAGGAGATGGCGCCGTGAGGCCTGCCCCCGGCGTCGGGCGCATCGATACCGACGACTTCGCTGCCCGCGCCCGGCGTGCGGCGGCCGGCGACGGCGCGCCCGAGGTCGGCGACTTCACCATCAATCCCGACATGGCCGACTGGGTGCGCGCCAATGCCACGCGCGAGGCGGCGGTGCTGGTCGGGGCGGTCGAGCGCGACGGGCAGGCGCAACTGCTTCTGACAGAGCGCACCAAGGCGCTGCGCACCCATTCGGGCCAGATCGCCTTTCCGGGCGGGCGGATCGATGCTCATGACGCCTCACCGGTTGCGGCGGCGGTGCGCGAATGCGAGGAGGAGACCGGAATCGCGGCGCGGCTGATCCGGCCGGTCGGTGAACTGCCCGTCTATCTGAGCGGTTCGGGCTTTCGCATCCATCCCGTGCTGGCGGTGATCGAGGGCGACCCGCCGATGCGCGCCAACCCGCACGAGGTGGAAGCGATCTTCGAGGTGCCGCTGGGCTTTCTCATGGATCAGGGCAATCACCGCACCGTCAGCCGTGTGTGGAACGGCAGGCGGCGGCTATTCTACGAAATGCCGTATGGCGAACGGCGCATATGGGGCTTGACGGCCGGCATCATCCGGCTCCTGTACGAAAGGCTTTACGCGTGAGTGACGACCGCATCGAGGCGGACTGGCTGGCCGATCCCGACCTGCAGCAGGTGCTCGGCGTCCTGTCCGCCGATGGCGAGCAGGCGCGCGTGGTCGGCGGGGCGATCCGCAACACGCTGATGGGCCATCCGGTCACCGACATCGACATCGCGACGACGGCGCTGCCCGCCGAGACGATGCGGCGGCTGACCGCGGCGGGCATCAAGGCGGTCGACACCGGCATGGAACACGGCACGGTGACGGCGGTGATCCACCACAAGGGGTTCGAGGTCACCACGCTGCGCGAGGACGTCGAGACGGACGGACGGCGCGCGGTGGTCGAGTTCGGGCGCAGCTGGCGGCACGATGCCGAGCGGCGCGACTTCACCATCAATGCGCTTTATGCCGATGCGCAAGGGCAGATCTTCGATCTCGTCGGCGGCCGGGCCGACATCGAAAGCCGCACCGTGCGCTTCATCGGCGAGGCCGAGGCGCGCATCCGCGAGGACTACCTGCGCATTCTGCGCTTTTTCCGCTTCTTCGCCTGGTATGGCGATGGCCGCCCCGACGCCGAGGGGCTGAAGGCGTGCGCGCGGCTCAGGCAGGGCGCCGAGGGACTGTCGGCGGAGCGGGTCTGGGCCGAAATGCGCAGGCTGCTCGATGCCCGCGATCCCACGCGGGCGCTGTTGTGGATGCGCCAGTCCGGGGTGCTGTCGCTGGTGCTGCCCGAAAGCGAGAAATGGGGCATTGACGGCATTCACGGGCTGATGGCGGCGGAACGCGCCTTTTCGTGGACGCCGGACGCCGTGCTGCGGCTGATGACGCTGATGCCATTGCGCGAGGCGACGGTGCGCGGGCTCGCCAAGCGCTGGAAGGTCGCAAACGTGGTGCGCGACCGGCTGGTGGCCGCCGCGCGGATCGGCGAGTTCGATCCGGCGACGCCGCTCGATGCGCTCGAGCGGGTGCTCTACCGCGCCGACCGGCAGGCGGTCATCGACCGGCTGCGGCTTGCGATCGCCCGGCACGGACCGCACCATGACGCGACGACCGCGCTCGCCGCGCTGCTTGCGCATGCGCAGGCCTGGCAGCGGCCGGATTTCCCGGTGCGCGGCAAGGACCTTTTGGCGCGCGGTCATCCTGCCGGGCCGGGCCTTGGCGAAACCCTGCGCGCGCTCGAGGACGCCTGGGTGGAAAGCGGCTTTGCGCTGGACCGGGCCAGGTTGCTGGAGATGGCCGAGGCGAGGGCCTGAGCCTAGTTGGGCGTATCGTGGATCCGCTTCTTGATCTCGTCGACCATGTTGGGGCGGATATGGTCCTCGCCATGGGCCGTGCGCAAGTGCTCGCTCGCCCGGCGCACGACTTCCGCCTCACTGTCGGCGCTCGTATGCCAGTCGCAGCCGGGGACGAGTTCGCCGCACCTGAATTCCTTCATCAAAGCCTCCACGGTTTCGCTTTGCCGTCACGGTACACAGCAATCTGACGGCAATGTGCGCGAGCTTACCCTGATGCAGGTCAAATCGTGATGCCTCAATTTTCGGCAGCGGGCCGGGCGAGGATGCGCTACGGCCATTTCACCGCGGGCGGCATGGACGACAGGATCGAGGCGACATTGCCGCCGGTCTTCAGACCGAAGATCGTGCCGCGGTCGTAGAGCAGGTTGAACTCGACATAGCGGCCGCGGCGCACCAATTGCTCCTCGCGCTGATCGTCGGTCCAGGCCTGGTTGAAGTTGCGCCGGACCAGATGGGGATAGACGACCAGGAAGGCCCGTCCCACATCCTGTGTGAAGGCGAAGTCGGCCTCCCAGCCGCCGGCTTCGTCGGCCGAATGCTGCCAGTCGTAGAAGATGCCGCCGATGCCGCGCGGCTCGCCGCGATGGTGCAGGAAGAAATAGTCGTCGCACCAGGCCTTGAAGCGCGGATGGTCGGCGACGGGATGTTTCTCGCAGGCCAGCTGGAACGATTTGTGAAAGGCCTCGGTGTCCGGGTCGGTCTGGGTGCGCCGCGCGTCCAGCACGGGGGTCAGGTCGGCGCCGCCGCCGAACCACCACGACGTGGTCACCACGAAGCGCGTGTTCATGTGCACGGCCGGCACGTTGGGGTTTTGCGGATGGGCGATCAGCGAAATGCCCGAGGCCCAGAAGCGCGGGTCCTCGGTGGCGCCGGGGATCTGCTTGCGGAACTCCTCGGAGAATTCGCCATGGACCGTGGAGGTGTGGACGCCGGCCTTCTCGAAGACCCGGCCGTGAAGCATCGACATCACGCCGCCGCCGCCCGCGCCCTCGTCGCGCTGCCAGGGGGTGCGCTCGAACCGGCCCGGCGCGTATTCGGCGAACGGGCCGGCGACCTCGTCTTCGAGCTGCTCGAAGGCGGCGCAGATGCGGTCGCGCAATTCCTCGAACCACGCCCTGGCGCGCGCCTGCTTGTCGGCGATATCGGCGGGCAGTCCGGGCGGCAGGTTGGGGCGTTCGGTCATGGTTCTCCCTTGGTCGCGTGTGACCATGCGTGCCTATCGCGTGGGGCGCACCTTGCCAAGGGAGGGCGCGCGACGCACATCAAGGGCCATCGCCGGACTTGGCGGCGGGCCGGCTTGTGATATCGTATGGCGATCGAGGTTCGACATGGCACCGCCCAAACCACCGCGTGCGCTGATCAGCCGGCACATCAATGCCGCCCGCCAGAGCGGGCAGAGCGGATTCGTGCGGCAGACCTATCGTCTGGAGCGCATGGAAGCGCGCAAGAAGGCGCGCGAATGGTTCGAGCAGTTTCCCAAGGCCGCCTACTGGACGCAGGTCGAAAGCTGGCGCGTGCTCGAGGGCGATGTCATCGAGTTCACCATGCGGCGCCTGCCCAGTGCCGACTGAGCCGATGACCGACACCGCCCCCTGGACCCTGCGCCGGGCCGGCGCGCCCGGCGATCTGCTTCATTGCCTTGCGATCCGCCATGCGGTGTTCGTGGTCGAGCAGGGCGTCGAGCCGGCCCTGGAACGCGACGGGCTGGACGAGCAATGCCTGCACTATCTGGGCTTTGCGGGCGGTGAGGCCGTCGCGACGGCGCGGGTGCGCGTGCTCGCCGACCGGTTCAAGGTGCAGCGCGTCGCGGTGCTGCCGAGCCATCGCGGCAAGGGGCTTGGCGCGGCGCTGATGCGCTTCATGATGGCCGACCTTGCCGGGCGGCCGGAGGCGGCGGGCCGCCATCTGTTCCTGTCGAGCCAGGTGCACGCCATGGCGTTCTACGAAAAGCTCGGCTTTGTCGCCTGCTCGGACGAGTTCATGGATGCGGGCATCGCGCATCGCGACATGCGTGCCCCGGCACGGGCGCCCGCCTGAGCGCCGTCACCGCGCCCGGCGTTGCCGGATCGCCTCGGCGGCGACGATACCGACCGACACCGCCAGATTCAGCGAGCGCGCGCCTTCGATCATGGGAATGGTCAGCCGGGCGTCAGCGCCCTGGTGCACATGGTCCGGCACGCCCGCCGATTCGGAACCGAACAGCAGGATCTCGCCGGGCGCGAAGGCATGGTCGGTGTAGGGCCGGTCGCTCTTGGTTGTCAGCAAGGTGAGCCGCAGGCCCTGGCCGGCGCGCCAGGCCTCGAACCCGGCCCAGTCGTCGTGGCGGGTGAGGGCCGCCATGGCCAGATAGTCCATGCCGGCGCGCCTGAGCGCCCGGTCGGACAGGTCGAACCCCGCCGGCTCGATGACGTGGACGACCAGGCCCAGGCAGGCGGCCGTGCGCAGGATCGTGCCGGTGTTGCCGGCAATGTCGGGCTGGAACAGCGCGACATGCGCACCGGGCGTGTGTGGCGGATCGGTCACTATTGTCAGCAGCCTGGCTGTGCGTGTGGCCCCGGACTTGTCTTTGCGCCGGCGGGGCGGTATGGCAAGCCCATCCTTGGTGCTCACGAACAGGAGGCGGGCATGAAAATCATGATGGCTGTCAGCCCGAATGTCCCGTTCGCGCCGCGCACGGGCATGCTGACGTTCCCAGCGCCCCTTGCGGCTGATTAGCACCAGCGGTTCCGACCCCCACAATCCAACACATGTCGTGACCGCCGGTTTGGTTCTCCAAAACGGAATACGGTCATGTTCGTCGACATCATCTTGCGGGTTCCGGTCCCGCGTACCCCGTCTGCCCGCCCGTCTGGCGACACGCTTCGCTTCGCCGCCCGCGCGGTGCTCGCCGCGGTCGCTGTGGCCGGTGTCATTGCCGGGCTCCTGATGCCGCTTCTGACGGCCGATCCGGCGAGCCGGGGGCAGAGCGCCGGCCGTTCGGTGCCGCCGGCATGCGCGCCCAAGGGCGAATCGATGCGTCGCGATGGTGGATTTCGCCGCGACGCTTACCACCTATGTGTTCACTAGAGGCTGCCCGCATGTTCTCCTGGTTTGAAACCCGCATCGATCCGTTCCCGCCGCAGCGCCCCGACCAGGCGCCGCGGCGACTGCTTGCCTTTTTCTGGCACTATACCAGGGACATCTGGCCCTGGCTGGCGCTGACATCGACCTTGACCGCGGTGATCAGCATCCTGCAGGTGCTGATCTTCTCGTTTCTGGGCAATATCGTCGACTGGCTCGCCAACGCCGATCCGAGCACGTTCCTGGCCGAGGAGGGCTGGACGCTGTTCTGGATGGGCTTCATCATCGTTGTCGGTCTGCCGCTGACCGGCCTGTTCCATTCGCTGATCATGCATCAGACGATCTTCGGCAACTTCCCGATGGTCATCCGCTGGAAGGCGCACCGCTACATGCTCGGCCAGTCCTTCGGGTTCTACCAGGACGAGTTCGCCGGCCGCGTCGCCACCAAGGTGATGCAGGCGGCGCTGGGCGTGCGCGAATCGGTGACCAAGGTTGTCGACATCTTCATCTATGTGGGCGTGTATTTCGGCGGCGCGCTGGTGCTGTTGGCGACGCTGCAGGCCTGGCTTATGCTGCCGTTCCTGGGCTGGCTCGCCGCCTACGTTGCGCTGATGTGGCACTATCTGCCCAAGATGCGCCACATCTCCGAACTGCAGTCCGACGCGCGCTCGACCATGACCGGCCGGGTCGTCGACAGCTACACCAACATCATGACGGTCAAGCTGTTCGCCCATGCCGGCCGCGAGGAACGCTATGCCCGCGAGGCGATGGACCAGTTCCTCGACACGGTGCATCCGCAGATGCGGCTCGTCACCAAGCTCAATGTGAGCCTGGACATCGCCAATGCGCTGCTGCTGTTCTCGGTGGCGGCGATCGGCATCTGGGGCTGGACGGGCGGCAACGCCACCGTCGGCGCCGTCGCCGTCGCCGTTGGCCTGGTGCTGCGTCTTGAAGGCATGTCCTACTGGGTGATGTGGGAACTGGCCGGCCTGTTCGAGAATATCGGCATGGCCGAGGACGGCATGCATACCATTGCCCGGCCGCAGGCGGTCACCGACCGCGACGATGCCAGGACGCTGGTCGTCGAACGCGGCGAAATCGAATTCGACCGCATCCGCTTTCACTACGGCAAGGAGGGCGGGGTGATCGAGGATCTGTCGCTGACCGTCGAACCGGGCGAGAAGGTCGGCCTGGTCGGCAGGTCGGGAGCCGGCAAATCGACGCTGATGAACGTGCTGCTCAGACTTTACGATCTGGAGGGCGGGCAGATCCGCATCGACGGCCAGGACATCGCCGGCGTCACCCAGGACAGCCTGCGCGGGCAGATCGGCGTGGTCACGCAGGATACCTCGCTGCTGCATCGTTCGGTGCGCGACAACATCGCCTATGGCAATCCCGAGGCGAGCGACGATCAGGTCATCGAGGCGGCGAAACGAGCCAACGCGCATGACTATATCCTCGGCCTGTTCGATCTGCAGGGGCGCACCGGCTACGACGCCCATGTCGGCGAGCGGGGCGTCAAGCTGTCGGGCGGCCAGCGCCAGCGCATCGCGATCGCGCGGGTATTCCTGAAGAACGCGCCGATCCTGGTGCTGGACGAAGCCACCTCGGCGCTCGATTCGGAGGTCGAGGCGGCAATCCAGGACAATCTGAACGCGCTGATGGAAGGCAAGACCGTGATCGCGATCGCCCACCGGCTGTCGACCATCGCCAATCTCGACCGCCTCGTGGTGATGGACCAGGGCGCGATCATCGAGGAGGGCAGCCACGACGCACTGGTCGCCAATGGCGGGCTTTATGCCCAGCTCTGGGCGCGCCAATCGGGCGGGTTCATCGGTGTCGACGCCAGTGCGGAGGCGGCGGAGTGACGTTGTCGACAACCACGTCCCTATGCGGCGCGGGAGCTGATGAGAAGCTCATGGCCCAGAGCGGCCAGTGCCTGCTCCATCAGTTCCAGCCGGGACGCGTGCCGCGGATCGAGAAGACGCCGTGCGATCGCCTCGTCGCGCCCCAGCCGCGCGGCGAGTTCGGATTTGGATATGCCCGCATCGGCGACCGCGGCGATCAGAGCGAGCTTGACGGCGTCGCGGGCATGGGGTGCCACGAGCGGTCCCGTGCCGTGCGCCGACGGCGTCGGGATCGGCTCGCCGTTGGCGACCATGTGAAGCAACATCGCCCCCAGCGCCTCTCGGGCTTCGGCGAGCGCGGCCGCCTCCGTGTCTCCGAACGCCAGAACGCCGGGGACGTCGTCGCAGGTGACGACAAACTCGCCTTCTTCGGTGTCGATCGTCGCGGGATAGAGAAGCTGCACTGCTGGTCTCCTTTGCTGCACCGGTTTCCGAACGGCCGACTTCGGGCCTTATTTGAGACCGAGCTGTTTCATGATGCGCTCGATGCGTCTGGGATTGAGATCGCTTTGCACCGTCGTTCTCTTGTCGCCGACGCGGACAATGTAGTGCGACCCCGCGCCGCGGCTGTTATCCAACTCGAACTCGAGCCCGTTCTTGCGGGCGATCCTGCGAAGCCTGCGGATGAATTGCGTTCGTGTCATCACAGCTCCGTCCGTGAGCATAGCTTCGGACATTTAAGTCCGAATTTCAAGGCTGGACGATCCGCCGCTCGAAACATCGGTCTGGTCGAGACGGAAGGAGGCGGATAGATGGCCCGCTACGGCAATACCGATCAGGAGCCCGATCCCACCTATCGGCAGACCGACCATCCGGTCTGGAACCGGGTGGAGCGGTTCGTCGACCCGTTCGAGGACACCAACCGCGAGGTGCTGCCGCGCAATGCCTGGCAGTTCATCGCCTATTTCGCGCGGCAGGCGAAATGGCCGTTCATCGCGCTGCTGATCGTCGGCGGGCTGGTCGGCGCGGTCGATGCGGCGCTCTACTGGGCGGTCGGCTGGCTGATCGACATTCTGGACAATGCAACGCCCGAAACGCTGCTGCGCGAGCATGGCTGGCAGCTCGCCGGGCTCGCCTTCCTGCTGCTGGTCGTGCGCGCGGCGGTGATGGTCGGCGCGGCGATCGTCGAACAGCAGATCATCGTGCCGCGCTTTTACACCATGGTGCGCTGGCAGTCGTTCCGCCGGGTGATCGAACAGCCCTACGCCTTCTTCCAGGACGATTTCGCCGGACGGATCGCCACCAAGATCATGCAGGCGGGCGAATCGGTGGGCGATTTCATCGTCACCTCGCTGCAGTCGCTTTGGTCGTTCCTGACCTTCATCGTCCTGACCTTCACCGTGCTGGCAACGCTCGACTGGCGCATGGGCGTCGTGGTCGCCGTCTGGGGCGCCGGCTATGCGCTGATCGTGCGCTTCCTGCTGCCGCGGCTGCGGGCCGCCGGCAAGAACAACGCCAACGAACGCTCGGTGCTGAACGGGCGGCTGGTCGACATCTTCACCAACATCATGACGGTCAAGCTGTTCGACACCGGCCGGCGCGAGCATGGCGACGTCAAGGGCGCGCTCGGCAACTATCTGGGCGCGGTCACCCATCTGACCCGGATGATCACGCTGGTGCGCACGTCGGTCGCCGTGCTCAACGGGCTGATGATGACCGCGGTGGCCGCGATCGCGATCTCGGCCTGGATGGCCGGCTCGATCTCCACCGGCGCGATCGCGGCGACGATGGGCCTCGTCTTCCGTCTCAACCAGATGTCGGGCTGGATGATGTTCAACATCAACGGGCTGATCCGCGCCTTCTCGACGGTGCAGGACGCGGTCGAGACGATCTCGGTCGAACCGACCATCCGCGATCGCGCCGATGCGATCGACTTGCCGCGCACGCACGGCCATATCCGCTTTGAAGGCGTGCGCTTCAACTACGGCAAGGACGACACCCGTCTGTTCGAACGTCTCGACCTGGACATTCGGCCGGGCGAAAAGGTCGGCCTTGTCGGCCCGTCGGGCGCAGGCAAGTCGACCATCGTGTCGCTCATGCTGCGCCTGTTCGAGCCCGAGGCCGGCCGCATCACCATTGACGGCATTGACATCGCCGATGTCACGCAGGCCTCGCTGCGGCGCCAGTTCGGCGTGGTCAGCCAGGAGCCCTCGCTTCTGCACCGCTCGCTGCGCGACAACATCGCCTATGGCCGGCATGGCGTCACCGACGCGCAGATCGAGGCGGCGGCGAAGAAGGCCAAGGCGCACGAATTCATTCTCGACGCGCGCGATCCGCGCGGCCGGCGCGGCTATGACGCCCATGTCGGCGAGCGCGGCATCAAGCTGTCGGGCGGACAGCGCCAGAGGGTCGCCATTGCGCGCGTCATGCTCAAGGACGCGCCGATCCTGATCCTGGACGAGGCGACCTCGGCGCTCGATTCGGAGATCGAGGCTGCCATTCAGGACAATCTCGGCCAGCTCATGGAGGGCAAGACGGTGCTCGCCATCGCGCACCGGCTGTCGACCATTGCCGCGATGGACCGGCTCGTCGTCATCGACCAGGGCCGCATCGTGCAGGTGGGCCGGCACGACGAACTGCTGCGCGAGCCGAACGGTCTTTACGCGAAGATGTGGACGCGCCAGTCGGGCGGTTTCCTGAGCTTTGCCGAGGCCGCCGAATAGGCCCGTCCGGCCGGTTTGCGACACAGTGTCTTCATCGCCTTGCCCGGGCTGGACAAGCGATGCGCGGCGGCATAGTTAGCGGTCCGAAATGTGGCGCGATTGCGCGCAATTCCTGACTTTTTGACGCATATTTCGTTGTCCAGGAAAGGACGTCTCCGTGACCGACGCGACCCACAATGACACGGGCCAGGAGCAGGACGGCGAGCTGCCGACCCGCCGGGACTTCATCTATGTTGCAACCGGAATGATGGGCGCGGTCGGCGCGGCCGCCGCGGCCTGGCCGTTCATCGACCAGATGCGCCCCGATGCCCAGGTGCGCGCCGCCGGCCTTCCGATCACCGTGGACCTGGGCGCGATCTCGCCTGGCGGGACCATTGTGGTGACGTGGCGCTCCAAGCCCTACTTCATCCGGCAACTGCTCGACGAGGAGATCGCCGCTGCCGACGATCTTGGCGAAGGCGACATGAAGGAATTCGTTCCGGCCCGCGAGCGCATCTCGGGTCCGGACGGCGAGCCGGCCAACTGGGTCATCGTCTCGGCCACCTGCACCCATCTGGGCTGTGTGCCCAACACCGTGGACAACGCGCCCGAGGGGTGGTTCTGCCCGTGCCACGGGTCGGTGTTCGACATGGTCGGGCGCATCCTGCGCGGACCTGCCGCAACCAACCTGCCGTTGCCGCCCTATGTGTTCGCCGACGGGACGACACTGATCGTCGGCACCGACCAGGTCTGAGGAGGCATAAGCAATGGCTCAGCACGAACAGCATGGCACATACACGCCCAAGTCCGGCGTCGGAAAATGGGTCGACGATCGCATGCCGCTGCCGCGGCTGATGTATGACAGCTTCGTTGCGTTCCCGGTGCCGCGCAATCTAAACTACGCCTACACCTTCGGCGGCATGCTCTCGATCATGCTGGTGGTGCAGATCCTCACCGGCGTGGTTCTGGCCATGCACTATGTGCCCGACGCCGACAAGGCCTTCAACAGCGTCGAGCACATCATGCGCAACGTCAACTCGGGTTGGCTGTTGCGCTACATGCATGCGGTGGGCGCCTCGTTCTTCTTCGTGGCGGTGTATCTGCACATCGCACGCGGGCTCTATTACGGCTCCTACAAGGCGCCGCGCGAATTGCTGTGGATCCTGGGCTGCATCATCTATCTGCTGATGATGGCGACCGCCTTCATGGGCTATGTGCTGCCCTGGGGCCAGATGTCGTTCTGGGGCGCCACCGTGATCACCGGCTTCTTCACCGCCTTTCCGATCATCGGCGTGCCGATCCAGGAGCTTCTGCTGGGCGGCTATGCGGTCGGCGACCCGACGCTCAACCGCTTCTTCTCGCTGCACTATCTGCTGCCGTTCATGATCGCGGGCGTGGTCATCCTGCATATCTGGGCGCTGCATGTGACCGGGCAGACCAACCCGACGGGCATCGAGGTCAAGTCGAAGACCGACACCGTGCCGTTCACGCCCTATGCGACGATCAAGGATGCGTTCGCGCTGGTCATCTTCCTGGCCGCATATGCCTATTTCGTCTTCTACATGCCCAACTATCTGGGCCATGCGGACAATTACATCCCGGCCGATCCCATGGTGACGCCGGCGCATATCGTGCCCGAATGGTACTTCCTGCCGTTCTACGCGATCCTGCGCGCGATCACCTTCGATATCGGCCCGATCTCGGCCAAGCTGGGCGGCGTCATCGCCATGTTCGGCGCCGTGCTCATCCTGTTCGTCGTGCCCTGGCTCGACACCTCCAAGGTGCGCTCGGCGGTCTACCGGCCCTGGTATCGGCTGTTCTTCTGGCTGTTCGTCGCCAATTCCATCTTCCTTGGCTGGCTCGGGTCGCAGCCGGCCGAGGGCATCTATGTCGCCATGGCGCAGTTCGCCACGGCCTTCTACTTCGCCTTCTTCGTGATCGTCATGCCGCTGCTCGGCCTGATCGAAAGACCGCGGCGGCTGCCCAACTCGATCACCGAGGCGGTGCTGGAGAAATCCGCGAAGAAGGGCGGCGGCGCACAGCAGCCAAGCGGCGCCACGGCCGCGCCTCAGGACAAGGGCTGACGGACGGCACCAAGGACAAGGACAAGGCAATGAAACAGTTGATTGCAAAGCTCGGTGCCGCCGCGATCGCGCTCGGACTGGTTGCCGCGAGCGCCCAGGCCGCCACCGAATATCCCAAGAAGGATCCGCGCGAGCAGGACTGGTCGTTCGCCGGACCGTTCGGCACCTTCGACCGCGCCCAGCTTCAGCGCGGACTGAAGATCTATGTCGAGAACTGCTCGGCCTGCCACGCCATGAGCCTGGTGCCGTTCCGGACCCTTTCCGATCTCGGCTATTCGGACGATCAGATCGAGGCGCTGGCCGCCCAGTACGAGGTCGAGGACGGCCCGGACGAATTCGGCGACATGTTCTTCCGGCCGGCGACGCCGGCCGACACGTTCCCCTCGCCCTTCCCGAACGAGGAAGCGGCGCGCGCGGCCAATGGCGGCGCCTATCCGCCGGACCTGTCGCTGATCGCCAAGGCACGCGCGCCCATTCGCGGCTTTCCCGCCTTCGTGCTCGACCCGTTCCGCATGTATGCCGAAAACGGGCCCGACTACATCTACTCGCTTCTGACCGGCTACGAGGAGGAAGTCCCCGAGGACGTCACCGTGCCGGACGGGTTGTGGTACAACCCCTATTTCGCCAGTGGCGTGGCGCTGGCGATGGCCCAGCCGCTCTATCCCGACATGCACGAGTTCGACGACGGCACGCCCGCGACCGTCTCGAACATGTCCAAGGACATCGCGGCCTTCCTGATGTGGGCGGCCGAGCCGAACATGGAGGAACGCAAGGAACTGGGCTTCAGGGTCATGGTCTTCCTTCTGATCTTCGCCGCGCTGCTCTATCTGACCAAGAAGCAGGTCTGGTCGCGGCTTGATCACTGATCGGCCCGGCCGGCCCGATGACCATGAAGGGCGCTTCGGCGCCCTTTTTTCGTTGGCCCGGGCGTGCCGACTGACTATCAATGGCGCGTTTGAAATCCGTGCGAGGCCGCCATCGATGACACTTCGCGAAACGCTCGAAGCAGCGATCCGCTCCATACCCGACTATCCCAAGCCGGGCATCGTCTTCCGCGACATCACCACGCTGCTCGGCAACGCCTCGGCGTTCCGGCGATCGGTCGACGAACTGGTGCATCCCTATGCCGGCACGAAGATCGACAAGATTGCCGGGGTCGAGGCGCGCGGCTTCATCCTGGGCGGGGCGATGTCGCATCAGCTCTCGGCCGGGTTCGTGCCGATCCGCAAGAAGGGCAAGCTGCCGCATGAGACCGTGCGCATCGCCTACAGCCTCGAATATGGCGTCGACGAGATGGAGATGCACAAGGATGCGGTCCGGGCGGGGGAGAAGGTCATCCTCGTCGACGACCTGATCGCAACCGGAGGGACGGCCGAAGGCGCGGTCAAGCTGCTCCAGCAGATGGGCGCGGACGTGATCGCGGCCTGTTTCGTCATCGACCTGCCCGACCTTGGCGGGCGCGGCAAGATCGAGGCGCTCGGCGTGCCGGTGCGCACGCTGATCGAGTTCGAAGGCGACTGACTGCACCATGAATGCGCGCGATATCGCTCTGGCCGTCTTCGTCGTGTCCATGTGGGGCCTGGGATTCACCGTCATCAAGCCGACCATGGAGCAGTTCCCTCCGATCCTGATCATGGCGATCAGCTTTGCGGCCACGGCGCTCGTGCTCATGGCGATCGATCGTCGGCCGGCGGCGACGCCGCAGGGCGCTGCCGCGTTGATCGCGCTGTTTGCCGTTTCCGGGCAGGCGGCGCTGATCTTCTCGGCGCTCAGGGGGCTCGAGGCCTCCACCGGTGTGATCATCGCGCAGTTTCAGGTGCCGCTGGCCGTGCTGTGGGCGTGGCTGCTGGGCACCGAAGCGTTTCGGCCTTCCAAGCTCGGCGCATTCGTGCTGGCGCTTGCCGGGGTGATCGTCATCGCGGGTCTGCCCGCGCAGCGGCCCGACCCGTTCTTCGTCGTGCTGATGACCGTCGGCGGCGCGGTCTGGGGACTTGGCCAGGTGCTGATCGCAAAGCTGGGGCGCGACGACGGCGCGGTGCTGCTCAGGCGCGTTTCGCTCCATGGCGCCGCGCAACTGCTGATCTTCACGATCGCCTTCGAATCCGGCCAGTGGACCGCATTGACCACCGCCTCGCCGGCCGCCTGGTCCGGGCTTGCCTTCATCGCGCTGGTCACCTTCGCGCTGGCCTATGCGATCTGGTTCGACCTGATGCGGCGCAACGCGGTCTCGCAGGTCACGCCCTTCATCATGCTCATGCCGGCGGTTTCGGTGCTGGCGAGCATCGTCTTTCTCGGCGAGCGGCCGGGCTGGCCGGTCTTCGCCGGCGGCGCGCTCATCCTGGCCGGTCTCGCCATCTCCTCGGGCATCGTGAAGCTGCGCGGTGGCCATTGGCGTGCGACTTGATCTGCCGCAAGGCGGCTCTATCAGCAATCGTCGATACATGACCATACCGCAAGCGAACCCATGGAGATGGTCAATGTTTGAAGTCAATGTCGGCAAGACCGACCGCATCATCCGCATCGTCGCGGGGATCGTCCTTCTGGCCCTGTTCTTTCTTGTCGATATGGGCGGGTGGGGCTGGATCGTCGCCCTTGCCGGGGTGATCCTTCTTGCCACCGGCGCCTTGTCGCGCTGCGCGCTCTATTCGGTGCTCGGCATGAACACGCGCGGCGACAAGCACGCCTGACCGACGGCGGCTGCCAGGGCGGGACGGCACGGCCCGTGGTGATACGCAGCAGACCCTCGGTGCCGCGCGTGCCGGTTCACACGTTGAACTTGAACAGCATCACGTCGCCGTCGCGCACCACATAGTCCTTGCCCTCGTCGCGGGCCTTGCCGGCTTCCTTGGCGGCGGTCTCGCCGCCGAGCGCGACATAGTCGTCGAACGCGATGGTCTGGGCGCGGATGAAGCCCTTTTCGAAATCGGTGTGAATCTGGCCGGCGGCCTGCGGCGCCCGGGCGCCCTTGCCGACGGTCCAGGCGCGCGTCTCCTTCGGGCCGGCCGTGAAGAAGGTGATCAGGTCGAGCAGTTCGTAGCCGGCGCGGATCAGCCGGTCGAGGCCGGGCTCTTCGAGCCCGAGCGTGTCGAGAAACTCGGCCGCTTCGTCCGCATCCAACTGGGCGATCTCGGCTTCGATCGCCGCCGAGATGACGACACTCGAGGCGCCCTGCTCGGCGGCCATCTTTTCGACCGCCTCAGACTGCGCATTGCCGGTCGCCGCCTCGTCCTCGGCCACGTTGCTGACATAGAGCACCGGCTTGGACGTCAGGAGGTTCAGGCTCTTCAGGATCGCCAGATCCTCGGCCGCGATGCCGTCGAGCATCAGCCGCACGGGCCGTGAGTCCTGGAGCAGCGCCAGCGCCCGCTCCATCACGGGCAGGATGGTCGTTGCCTCCTTGTCCTTGCCGGTGGCGCGCTTGCGCACCTGCACGATGCGCCGCTCCAGGCTGTCGAGGTCGGACAGCATCAGTTCGGTCTCGACGGTCTCGGCGTCGGCGACCGGATCGACGCGGCCCTCGACATGGGTGACATCGTCATCCGCAAAACAGCGCAGCACATGGACGATCGCGTCGACCTCGCGGATGTTGGCGAGGAACTGGTTGCCGAGGCCCTCGCCCCTGGAGGCGCCGCGCACCAGCCCGGCAATATCGACGAAGGAAATGCGCGTGGGCACCACTTCCTTCGACTTGGCGATCGCGGCGATCTCGCGAAGGCGCGGGTCTGGCACGGCGACCTCGCCCGTATTGGGCTCGATGGTGCAGAACGGATAGTTGGCCGCCTGCGCGGCGGCCGTTTTCGTCAGGGCGTTGAAGAGCGTCGACTTGCCCACATTGGGCAGGCCGACAATGCCGCATTTGAAACCCATGGGGCGCAAGGTCCTTCGTGATGTCGTGCGCGGCTTTGCATGAGGTGGCGCGGCCGCGTCAAGGGCCTGACGGGCAAAGCAAAAGCCCGGCGCTGCGGCCGGGCTTGCGCCGGTGGCATGCCGATCGCGATCAGGCGATGGCGCTCTTCATCCAGTCGGACAACTTGCCCTTGGGCACGGCGCCGATCATCTGGTCGACCACCTCCCCGTTCTTGAACATGTAGAGCGTGGGGATCGACCGGATGCCGTATTGCGCGGCGATCTGGGGGTTTTCGTCGATGTTCACCTTGGCGATCCGGACCTTGCCGTCCAGTTCGCCCGAAAGCTCCTCGAGCGCCGGGGCGATCATCTTGCACGGGCCGCACCATTCGGCCCAGAAATCCACCACGACCGGCTCGGACGCGCCCAGAACGTCGGACTGGAAATTGCTGTTGTCGACTTTCACGGTCGCCATGGCGGACCTCCTCGTTCTTGTCTGTCGCGAAGCATTTGGGGTTTTTCGCGCGGGCTTTCAAGCTCGGTCAACACGCCGATCGGCTGCCCTGCGCCAGGCCCGCGAGCGCCTGCTCCAGCATGGTGCGGGGCAGTTCGACCATGACCGGTTCCTCGGTGAAAAGCAGCGCCGCGCGCACGCGCCGGCCCGGATAGAGCCGGGCGACGAGCGCATCGTAAAGCGCCATCTGCCGCCTGTGGCCTTCGGAGACCGCGCCGGCCTCGCGCGGCGGGTTGCGGCCGGTCTTGTAGTCGACCAGCAGCACCTCTTCGCCGTGGATCGCCAGCCGGTCGATCACGCCGGAGACGGCGCGCGCCTCGCCGCCCAGATCGAGCGTGCCCATGACCGGCACCTCGGCGAGCGATTGCGGGCCGAACAGCGGGGCGAAGCGTTCGTCGTCCAGGATCGCCATGACCGGGGCGAGCAGCGCCTCGATCTCGGCCTCGCCCGCGCGCGGATCGACGCGACGGCACCAGGCGCGGGCGCGGTTCTCGCGCTCGGCGGCGGCCACGTCGGGCAGCATCTGCAAAAGGGTGTGAACCATGGTGCCGCGCCGGGCCGCGGCGCCGGTCGCGCGGCCGGCCCCATCGAGCGTGTCGAGCAGCGAGGCGGGCGCTTCGATGGCCGCGTCGACCGTGTCGGGATCGATGGCAAGGGCCGAGGCGCCCGAGGGCACGAGCGGGCGGGCGGCGGGCGGCTCGGCCGGCGCCGGGGCAGCAAAGCCGGCCGGTGCGGCCCATGACGCGGCCGGTTCGGCCGACGCATCGGGCGTGGCGGTGGGCAGTTCGCCGAGCCCGGCCGGAAATCGCCAGAGCGTGCCATGGCCGGTATCGATCGCATCGCTCGCCGGTATCAGCGCCTGGCTGACCATGTCGTGCCAGGTCGTTTCCGTGGTCGGCCGAAGGCCGCGATAGCCGGCGACGATCAGGTGATCGGCAGCGCGCGTCATGCCGACATACAGAAGCCGGCGGTATTCCTCGATCGCGGCCTGGCGCATGCGCGCCATGGCATTCTCCTGCACCGAGGAGCACGGTTTCGGCAGGCCGCGCCACAACAGGCCGATGTCGGCCGGATCGCCCATGCTCGGCACGTCGACGCCGACCAGCGCCGGTGCCTTGCGGGATTCGAACGGCGCGCTGCCGCGATCGACCAGGAACACGATGGGCGCCTCCAGCCCCTTGGCGCCATGCACCGTCATGATCCGCACCTCGCCGCGCGCCGGGTCCATCTCGCGCTTGATCTCGGGCGCGTGGTGCTCGAGCGTGTTCAGGAAGGTCTCGAGCGCCGGCGGGCCGGTCTGCTCGGCGGCCAGCGTGAGCGCGACGAATTCGTCGAGAACGTCGGCGGTTTCCGGGCCGAGCCGGCCGACAAGCCTGCGCCGGCCGTCGCAGGCCGACAGCACATGGGCGTAGAACTCGTGCACGGGGAGCCGGCGGGCGCGGGCCGACCAGTCGCGCAACCGGCCGATGACGGCGGCGGCGATGTCGTCGCCCGCCTCGGCGGCCTCCTCGAGGCGGCTCCACAGCGTCGCGCCGTCACGGCCATGGGCGAAACGGAACAGGGCGTCCTCGTCGAGGCCGAAAAGCGGGCTCTTCAGAAGCGCTGCGAGCGAAAGATCGTCGGCATGGTTGAGCAGCACGCGACCGAGCGCGATCAGGTCGAGCACCGCGATATGGTCGGTCATGGTCAGCCGGTCGGCGCCGGCGACATCGACGCTACGGTCCTTGAGCGCCCGCGACAGCGCCCCGGCGAAACCATCGCGGCTGCGCACGAGGACCACAATGTCGCCCGGCACGATCGGCCTGCCGGTCGCCTCGATCACCGTGCCGGCGCGCAGCCAGCCCGCGATCGTCTCGGCGATGCGTTGGGCGAGGATCGCGGAAGGCTCGGCGGCGGCGGCGACCGGCTCGGCCCAGTCGCCCGAGCCCTCGGCCTTTTGCTTGTCCACGCGCTCCCAGACCTCGACGCGGCCCGGCGCGCCGCGTCGCAACGCCCGGTGGCGCACCGGCCGATCGTCGCGGCTCAGCCCGGCGCGGCGGGCGGGATCGTCGAAGACCCGGTCGACGGCGTCAAGAACGGCCTGCGTCGAACGAAACGAGACCTGCAGTTCGACCGGCGCGAACGGGCGTTCGGCCGCCTTCGTGGTCTCGGCGAAGTGATTGCGCGTGTCGGCGAACTTGTCCGGGTCGGCGCCCTGGAACGAGTAGATGGACTGCTTTTCGTCGCCCACCGCGAAGACCGAACGCGCGGTCTGCCGGGCGCCGTGGCCGGCGAAGAACTCGTCGGCGAGCGTGCGGATGACGTCCCACTGGTCGGGCGAGGTGTCCTGGGCCTCGTCGACGAGGATGTGATCGATGCCCTGGTCGAGCTTGTAGCGGACCCAGAGCGCGGCCTCCCGGCGCAGCAGCATCTGCGCGGTGCGGTCGATCAGATCGTCGAAATCGAGAAGACCGCGGGCGCGCTTGAGCGCCTCGTAGCGGGCGATCAGCCCGTCGGCGATGGCGAACACGTCGAGCGTCGCCTCGACCTCGCGCAGCAGCAGGACGCGGTCGCGGATCGCGGCGAAATGATCGAAAGCGGCGCGATAGCGGATCTCGAAATCGGCAAGGGCATTGCGGGTGGCCGCCGAAAACAGGGGCTTGGTGCCGCGCGGCGCGCCGGCCTTCGTCAGGAAGCACGGCTCGAGCGCCGACAGCCGCTCCATCGGATCGGCGATCGCGCCGGCGGCAATGGCGGTTTCGGCAAGCTCTCGGGCGGCCTTGGCGCCGGCCTCGGGCAGGTCGCCGGAGAGCCGTTCGAGGATGTCGGGCGTCAGGCCCGGCAGCGGCCAGCAGCTTGCGGCAATGTCTGCCTGCGTGTCGTGAGCGCCGAAGCCGAACGCCTCGCGATAGATCGCTCGCCGGTCGCCGCCCGTGCCGAACCGGCGCAGCAGGCGCGTGATGGTCAGGCGCCGTGCGACGATCTCGTCGAGCAGCTTGTCCATGCCGTCCTCGCCGGTGACGGCAAGAAGGCGAATGACGGCCTCGCCGGTGCCGGCGGCGCGTGCCGCCTCGCCCGTCAGCAATCCGCGCCGGGCCTGGGCGACGAGCAGGGCCTGCGCCTGGGCGTCGATGAGTTCGAAATGGCCGGCAATATTGGCCTCCAGCGGAAACCGATGCAGCAACGCCTCGCAAAAGGCATGGATGGTCTGGATCTTCAGCCCGCCGGGCGTTTCCAGCGCGCGGGCAAAGAGCGTGCGGGCCAGGCGCAATCGCTCGGCATCGGCGGGCCTGTCGTCGATCGCCGCCAGTTCGGCACGCAGCTCGGCGTCCGACATGGTCACCCAGGCGCCCAGCCGCGAGAAGACGCGGCCCTTCATCTCGGCGGCGGCGGCGCGCGTATAGGTCAGGCACAGGATGCGGGAAGGGTCGGCGCCCGAAAGCAGGATGCGGATGACGCGTGTGGCCAGCACATAGGTCTTGCCCGAGCCGGCATTGGCCGAGACCCAGGCCGAATTGGCCGGGTCGGCGGCGCGGGCCTGGTCGGCGCGGGTGCGCGCATCGGGCACCGGCTTGTCCGTGCGCGGCTCAGCCATGCCGGTCCCCTTGCGCGGGCGGGGCGTTTGCCCATTCCAGATAGCGGGCGAGGTGATCGTAGTCGTTTCGATGGGTCACGCTCTCGTCGGGCGCGGCGTGGGAGACATAGCCGGTGCGCGGGTCCATGTAGTGGCGCACCAGCGCGACGAGCTTTTCCCAGGCGGTGTCGGCGAGCGCGTCGGCATCGGGACGCTTGCCGCCGGAAACGGGCTGGGGTTCGACCTCGCCGCGCGGGCCAAGGCGCACATAAACGAGATCGCCCGGCGCGTGGCCGCGCGCCTGGGCAAAGCCGTCGCGCGCCAGAAGCGCGGCCTCAAGCGGCAGTTGCGGTGCGTCGAGCTGTTCGACCCTTGCGCCGGAAGGGGCGGCACCGGTCTTGAAGTCGATGATGTCGGCGCGGCCGTCGGCGCGCAGATCGATGCGGTCGGCGCGGCCGGTCAGTTCGACGCCGGTGTCGGCAATCGGGGCGGGCCCTGCGGGCACCTCGGCCAGCCGCTGCACGATCGCGTCGTCGCGGCCGGCCTCCCAGGCGACCAGATGCGGGATCGCCGCGCCCATGCGCGTCCACCAGATCGTGTCGATCTCGGCGGGCAGCGCCTCATCGTCGAACACCATACGGGCAATACGCGCGAGCCGGTCCGCCGCATCGGGGGCGGTGAAATCGATGCGCGCGCGCACCGCCGCTTCCATGACCTGGTGGATCAGCGCACCGCGATCGGCGAAATCGGGATCACGCACCAGCGGCTCGAGCGGGCGCAGGCGCAGCACCTTGCGCGCATAGAGCGCATAGGGGTCGCGCCGCAGCGTCTCGACATCGGTGACCGACAGCCTCGGCGGCCGGGCGGCGGGCGGCGGCGCCGGCGCGGGTCGGCTCGCCGGGGTCGCGACGACCGGCGCATCGACGGCGCGGGCAAGCTCGGCGAAGCGCTGGCCGGCGGCGTGCAGGCGCGCGGTCGTATCCGCGCCGGCGAGCGTCTCCAGGCGCTGCAGCCAGCGCGAGGCGACCGCCGGCGCGCCGCCGGCGCGGACCGAACGGGTCAGCACGATCTCGGCCTGGCCGAGCGCCATCTGCGCGTCATGGGCGGCAAGGCCGATGCGCCGTTCGGGCGGTTCGAGCCCGATCTCGGCCTTCATCGGGCGCGACAGGAAGGCGTCATTGGCGGTCTGGGCGGGCCAGGTGCCCTCGTTGAGCCCGCCGAGCACGATACGGTCCACCGTCTGAAGACGCGCTTCCAACGTGCCCCAGATGGCGATGCGCGGATGGCCGCCGGCGGGCGGCTTGAGCGCGATGGACGCGGTCAGCGCACGGACCATGTCGGGCCATTCATCGAGCGTGACCGCGACCGGCACGGCGCTCTGGACGAGCCGCGCCAGAAGGTCCGCCAGCGCCTTGCCGCTTTCGCCGTCATAGAGCGGGCCGTGGTCGCCGCAATCATCGCGCGCGACGGCCTCGAGCGCCAGCACGCTGGCGCGGGCGGCGGCGTTCAGGGTCGGTGCCTGGGCCGTGGCAAGCGCGCACAGCGGGGCGAAGGCCGTTTCGATCCGGCCGGCGAGCGCGCGCACCGCATCGAAGGTCGCCGAACCGATGGTGGCGAACCAGTCGGGCTTGCGGCGGCGTTCGTCCGACCACTGGCCGAGCCCGGTCTCGGCGAAGGCGCGAAAATCGGCCATGCGAATGCGGCCGACGCTGCCGCGCAGCACCATCATTTCGAGCCTCTGGACGGCGGCGTCATGGACTTCGGGCGCGGCACCGAAGTGGGCGAGCGGATGCTTGAGCAAGGCGAGCAGGGCGGCGGGATCGGCCTCGCCATGGGCGAGATCGAGGACGAGCGCCAGCAGCGTGCCGTGCGGCGTGCGGTCAAAGGGCACCCCGCCCGAATCGTCGGCCGTGATCGAAAAGCGCGCCAGTTCGGCGGCGACGCGGCGGGCGAGGTTGCGGTCGGGCGTGACCAGCGCGGCGGTGGCGCCGGGCGCAAGGATCGTCTCGCGCAGGGCGCAGGCGATGGCGAGCGCCTCGGCCCGTTCATTGGCCGCGTGCAGGATCGCGACATCGTCGAAGGCGCGAGCATCGAGCGTATCGCGAAGCGCGGCCCAGTCGGCGGTTCTGGGCACGGGGGCGAGCGCGGCGGCGACCCAGGCGCGGCGCCCAGCCAGCGCGGGCGGCAGGTCGGGGCCGAGCGCGGCGATCGCTGACGGCACGACGCCGATGGCGCGCACCAGCTTGCGCATGCCGTATTGGGGATGACCGATGACCGAGGCGACATCGCCGGGCGCGTCGAGCAATGCCAGCGTCGCCTCGTCCATCGCCGTGTCATAGCCCGGCAGCACCGCCGCGCCCCGGGGCAGGCGGGCAATCGTCGCGATCAGCTCCGCGGTCGCCGGGATCGAACCGGTCGATCCGGCGGCGATCACCGGGCCGTCGGGCGGATTGGCGCGCAGGCGCGCGGCCTCGGCGCGCAGCATGCGATTGCGGTGATCGGCCGGGTCGAGCCGGTTGCGCTCGGCGAGATAGTCCGGCCAGGTGGACTTGACGATGTCGAGGAAGGCGAGCGTGACCTGCCACCATTGCGAGACGTCGGCGTGGGCGGCCGCCTCGATCTGCGCGAAATGCACGCCTTCGGTCGCCATCTGGTCGATCAGCGCGGCCAGATCGCCCGCCATCCAGAATGCGTCGGCGGTGGAGACGGGCGTCGTCAGCCGCTCTTCGCCGTAAAGCGCGTGCAGGTCGTCGGTCATTGCCTCGGTCCAGCGCGCGATCAGCGTGCCCAGCGCCAATTGCCGTTCCAGCGGTTCGATGGCCGGCGGGATGTCGAGCGCGGCCGCGCCGTCGCCGGCAAAGGCCGCCGCGTCCTCGTCGAACTCGCCCAGGGCGTGGATCGCGGGCAGCAGCGCGCTGCGCCTGCCGAGCAGGTCGACGAAGACCGAGCGCAACTCGCGCGCGGCGCGGCGCGTGGGCAGATAGATGGTGGCTCTGGCCAACGTCATCGGATCGCCGTCATGGGCGAAGCCGTCGACGAGCGTGCCCTCGCACAGCGCCCGCGCCAGGGCCGGCAGGAACGGCGTGCCGGGCGCGACGGTGAAGACGTTGGGATGAATGTAGCGCGTGCGCGGCTCGCTCATCACATCGACAGGCGCGCCGTCAGAAGGCCGCGCGCCTCGTACCAGGCTTTCAGCTCGGCCAGCACCGGATGGGCGAGCGAACGCGCAAGATAGCCCTGCAGGCGCGCGATATGGGGCAGATAGGCCGGCTTGCCGTCACGCTCGTCAAGGCGCACGAAGATACCCAGAATGCGCGAGTTGCGCTGGGCGGCACAGATGGCTGCGGCGCGGCGGAACGCGGCCTCGTCGAAGGCCGGGTCGGCGTCGGCGCGCAGGGCGCAGTAATGGTCGACCAGCGCGGCTTCGAGCGCCTCGGGCACGTCGACGCGCGCATCCTGGGCGAGCGAGACCACGTCATAGGCCGGATGGGTGAACACGGCGTCCTGAAAGTCGATGAGCCCGACGCGGGCGATGCCCGTCCGGTCGGCCTGCCAGATCGTGTTGGGCGAATGGTAGTCGCGCAGGACCAGCGATCTGGGTCCGGCGTCGAGGCGTTCGAAAAGCGCCGTCCAGATCGCGTGGAACTGGGCCCTGTCGGCGTCGCTCGCCGGTGCGCCGGTGACGCGCGGCACGAACCAGTCGATCAGAAGGTCGACCTCGACCAGGAAGGCGCGCAGGTCGAAGGTCGGGATCTCGTGCACACGGCCGGGCGCGACCTGCACGCGCTGCGGCCAGTTCATGGCGTGCATCTGCGCAAGGCAGGCGACGGTTTCCAGGTAGCGGTCGGCAATCGGGCGGCGTTCGGCGTCGATGATGCCCTGGCGGCCCAGATCCTCCATCAGGATCAACCCGGCGTCGAAATCGGCGCGGTCGATGCGCGGCACGGTCAGGCCCGCTTCGGCGAGGATGTTGCGGATGGCGACGAAGGGGACGATGTCCTCGGCCCAGTAGGCGAGCTGGCAATAGCTCATGCCGTCCCTGACGATGATATCGTCGAAGGTCGCCGGCGCATCCATCAGAACGCGCTGCCAGTCGCCGTCCTTGGCAATCTCGTAGTCGCGGGCGGAGGCGTCGCCGCTGAGCTCGGCGCGCCAGGCGTCGGCGTGGCCGGCTTCGGCCAGCAGCCGCCGGATCGCCAGCGAGCGGTCGAGACGGTCGAAGAAGGGCGCATCAGCGTCGATGGTCAGAAGGCGCGCCTGGGCGCCGCTGTCGGTGGTCGCGTCCGCAAATCCGATCGTGACCGTGGCGGCGGGCAGGCGGTCGGCGGCGCGCTCGGGCCATTCGACGAGCACGATGCCCCCCTCGAGCGCCTCGTGCAGCCCCAATTCGCCGATCTCGTCGGGATCGCCGATGCGGTAGAGATCGAAATGGCTGACGGGCGGGCGCGTGGCGTAGGTCTGGACCAGGGTGAAGGTCGGGCTCGGCACGTCGAGCCGGCCCTGGGGATCGTTGGCCACGGCGCGGATGAAGGCGCGCGCGAAGGTGGACTTGCCGGCGCCCAGATCGCCCGACAGCGCAATGCAGTCGCCGGGCCTTGCGGCGCGTGCCAGATCGCGCGCGAAACGCTGCATCTGCGCCTCGGTCAGCGGGCCGAGGCGGCGTGGCGCGCGCGCGGGTGCGGTATCACTGGGCTGCGACGCTGACACGGGCGGGCGCCTGGGGGAAGGAGACGGTCACCTCGGTGCCGTGCTCGGACGAGGACTTGATCGCGACGTCGCCGTCATGCAGGGCGACGAAGCTCTTGACGATGGCAAGGCCGAGCCCGGCGCCGCGGCGGCGGCCGGCGCGTTCGGTGTGAAAGCGCTCGAACACATCGGCCAGCGCCGCCTCTTCGATGCCGGGGCCGCGGTCGCGGATCCGGAAGGTCACGCCGGTCTCGCCGCGCTCGCAGGCAAATGTGACGGCGGAGTCGGCCGGCGCGAAATCGGCGGCGTTGGCCAGGATGTTGATCATGATCTGCTCGAGCCGTGCGCGGTCGGCGACGATGCTGCCGGCATTGGGATCGATGCGCAAGACCAGTTCGATGCCGTGCTCGTCAAAGCGCGGCCTGAGCGCGTCGGCAACCGCCTGCATGACCGGCTGCAGTTCGACCGTCGCAAGGTCGAGCTCGAGCACGCCGGCATCGACGCTGGCCAGGTCGATGATGTCGCGGGTCAGTTCGGTCAGGTCGCTGGAGGAAGCGGCGATGTGGCCCAGATATTCGCGCTGCTTGTCGTTGAGCGGGCCGGTCGCCTCCATCTCGAGCAATTCGGCGAAGCCCGAGATCGAGGTCAGCGGAACGCGCAGCTCATAGGACACATGGCGGATGAAGCGGTCGCGCAGCAGGGCGGTGCGCTCGAGCGCCTCGTTGCGCTCGCGCAGGGCGCGCTCGATCTGGTCGGCGGCGGTGATGTCGACGAAGGTGATCATGGTCTGGCCGTTGGGCAGCGGCACGACCATCCAGGACAGGGTCAGATCGCCGGCCTGTGCGCGGCCATCGGCCTCGGCGCGGTCCTCGTCGAAGCCGGTGACGATGCCGGCGAACCGTTCCCAGGGGCCCGGATCGCCGTGCCGGGCGGCGCAGGCCTGGGCGATCGCCGAAATGTGCACGCGGTCATGGGCCATCAGATGCGACACGCCCCAGAACTTCTCGAAGGCCGGATTGGCCAGGCGCAGCGTGCCGTCGGAATCGAAGACGGCAACGCCTTCGGCCAGATTGTCGAGCGTTTCGCCCTGAACGCGCACCATGGTCTTGTAGCGGCTTTCAAGATCGATGCGCTCGGTCAGGTTCTCGAACACCCAGGTCAGCCCGCCGCGCGGATGCGGATTGGCGATGACGCGCACCGTGCGGCCGTCGGGCAGGTACCACCAGTGCTCGCGCGATTCCACCGCCTGGAATGCGCCGAGCACATCGTCCTTCCAGCGCCGCCATTCGGGCTGTTCGGGCAGCTTGCCCTCCTCGCGCAGGCGGTCAAGGAACATGGACATGTCGGGCTTGCCGGCAAGAAACGTCGAATCGAGCTCCCACATCTGCTGGAAGGCCTGGTTGTGAAAGCGCAGCCTGGCATCGTTGTCGAACATCGCCACGGCGGTCGTCAGTTCGTCGAGCGTTTCCTCGTGACTGCGGATGGTCGTGTTGAGCTCGGCCCGCACGGCCTCGGTCTCGGTGCGGTCATGGCCGAAGCCGGCAGAGCCGGACGGGCCGGCGACGTCGAGGACGTCGTACATCAGCCGGTCGCCGTGCACCACGGTCGAGACCGTGTCGGCGAAATGGCCGTCGCTGGCGCGCTGCTGGATGATCTGGCTCTTGGCGGCGCTGCCGAACAGTTCGGCCTGCCGCGCGATGACGGCATCAAGGCCGTCGCACTCGACCGCCTCGGCATAGGCGCGGTTGACCCAGGCCAGCTCGCCCCGGCCATTGCGCAGCCAGACCGGCATGTCGGCCTGGTTCAGCAGCGCCTTGAGCGTGTCGAGCGTCTCCACCAGACGGGTGTGCTCGGCGACCAGGCGCGCATGGTCGGCGCGCTCGCCGACAAGCGAGGTGAAGCGGACAACGGCGCTGCCGCCGGCGGTGCGGCCGATCACCTCCACCGGCGCGCCCAGCGAGGTCTGCACCACGTCGTGGAACGCCACCGCGTTGTCGCGCAGCCTGGAGATGGCCTCGTCCAGACGCGCCGCCGAGCGGGGCTCGAGCCAGCGGCCGAAGGCAAGGAAGTCGGACCGTCCCTCGGGCGCGCCGACATGGCTGTCCAGCCGGCCGATAATGGCGGGGCGGACATCCTTGTCGGTCCATACCACGGCGCGCTGGCCGTCGGCGCCCGACAGCGCCTCGAGCTGGTTCATGCGCGAGCCCATGGCCGAGATCTTGCCGCGCAGGGCGAGGTTCTGCGAGGCGGTGCGCGCGCGCTCGCGGATCAGCCAGGCGGCCGAGGCGATGGCGGCGGCGAGAGCGCCGGCAAGAAGCGAGAACTGGACGACTTCGAATGTCTCGAGCGGCAGGCCGAAGACCCGTACCTCGTTGCCGGGCGCCGTGACCGGCTGCGCGGCTGCCGGCGCCGGGCGGCCGGCAAGGGCCGTGGCCGCGGCAAGCGCCAGGGCGTGCGGCAGGCAGGGCAGCCGGCGGCCGGCATCGCGATCGCCTGTGAAAATGCCTGCCACGCGCCGCCGGCGGCGCGTCGTGCCCATGTCCGGCATGCCGGTCCCCTTGCCTGTGCGCTTCAGGCACGCCATTGCCGGCCGCATGCGCGGGCCCCCAACCGCACGGCCGACAAAGCACACGCTACGCACGAATCACCGAAAGATAACTTTCCAGCGAATCCGCGTGAAGGCTCGCGACGAAAAAAGCCGGCCCGAAACACCGGACCGGCTCGAAATGGGCGATCGCCGCGCGTGTCAGTAGCGATAGTGTTCGGGCTTGTAGGGACCTTCCGGCTTGACGCCGATATAGTCGGCCTGATCGGCGTCGAGCTCGGTCAGCCGCGCGCCGATGCGTCCCAGATGCAGCCGGGCGACCTTTTCATCGAGGTGCTTGGGCAGGATGTAGACCTGGTTGTCGTATTTGTCGCCGCGGGTCCACAGCTCGATCTGGGCCAGCACCTGGTTGGTGAAGGAGGCCGACATGACGAAGGACGGATGGCCCGTGGCGTTGCCCAGGTTCAGAAGCCGGCCCTCCGACAGAAGGATGATCGCGTTGCCCGAAGGCATCTCGATCATGTCCACCTGGTCCTTGATGTTGGTCCATTTGTGGTTCTTGAGCGCGGCGACCTGAATCTCGTTGTCGAAATGGCCGATATTGCCGACGATGGCCATGTTCTTCATCTGCCGCATGTGCTCGATGCGGATGACGTCCTTGTTGCCGGTGGTGGTGATGAAGATGTCGGCGGTCTCGACCGCATCTTCGAGCCGGACCACCTCGAAGCCGTCCATGGAGGCCTGCAGCGCGCAGATCGGGTCGATCTCGGTGACCTTGACCCGGGCGCCGGCGCCGCGCAGCGAGGCGGCCGAGCCCTTGCCGACATCGCCGTAGCCGCAAACCACGGCGACCTTGCCGGCCATCATGGTGTCGGTGGCGCGGCGGATGCCGTCGACCAGGCTCTCCTTGCAGCCATACTTGTTGTCGAACTTCGACTTGGTGACCGAGTCGTTCACATTGATCGCGGGGAAGGGCAGGTGACCCTTTTCCATCATCTTGTAGAGGCGGTTGACGCCGGTGGTCGTCTCCTCGGTGACGCCCTTGATCATGTGACGCTGCTTGACGAACCAGCCCGGCGTCTCGGCCATGCGCTTTCTGATCTGCGCGAACAGGGCCTCTTCCTCCTCGCTGGTCGGGTTGGCGATCAGGTCTTCCTCGCCTTCCTCGACGCGCGCGCCCATCAGGACATACAGCGTGGCATCGCCGCCATCGTCGAGGACCATGTTGGCGCCGCCATCGGGGAACTGGAAGATGCGGTCGCAATAGTCCCAGTATTCCTCGAGCGTCTCGCCCTTGACGGCGAAGACCGGCGTGCCGGTGGCGGCGATGGCCGCGGCGGCATGATCCTGGGTCGAGAAGATGTTGCACGAGGCCCAGCGCACATCGGCACCCAGCTCGGTGAGTGTCTCGATGAGAACGGCGGTCTGGATCGTCATGTGCAGGCTGCCGGCGACGCGCGCGCCCCTGAGCGGCTTGTCGGACCCGTATTCCTCGCGCAGCGCCATCAGGCCGGGCATTTCGGTTTCGGCGATGGCGATTTCCTTGCGGCCGAATTCGGCCAGGCCGATATCGGCGACGACATGGTCGGTCGCGACAGACTGGGGTGCAGCTGACATCAAATGCTCCGTTGTTCGAAATATGTGGGCGCTCCCTAACAGAGCACCGGCCTTGGCGCAATGACAACATAAAGAAATCTTTATGTCTGCATGTCCGGCGTCGCCCTGACGGAATGTGCCGCGGTCACTCGCCCTCGCCGAAGCGGTCGGCGATCAGCGTGCCGATCCGGTCGAGCGCATGGGCCGCATCGGGACCGTCGGCGCAGATCTCCACCTGGCTGCCCGGCCCGGCCGCCAGCAGCATCAGCCCCATGATCGAGGTGCCGCCGACGGTCGTGCCGTCCTTGGACACGGTGATCTCGGCCTCGAACTGCTCGACCAGCCTGACGAGCTGCGAGGAGGCGCGGGCGTGCAGGCCCCGCTTGTTGGTGATGGAGAAGGTGGCGCAGATCGGTCCGGCCGCATCGGCCCCGGAGCCCGGCATCCGGTCGCCGCGGCTCATTTGGCCGCCAGAAGCTGGCTGGCGACGTTGATGTATTTGCGGCCCGCCTCGCTCGCCAGTTCCAGCGTGCTGTCGAGGTCGCCTGTCTGGCGCGCCTTGGCCAGCTTGATCAGCATGGGCAGGTTGGCGCCGGCAATCACCTCGGTGCGGCCCGGCTCCATGACGGAAATGGCGAGGTTGGAGGGCGTGCCGCCGAACATGTCGGTGACCACGATCACGCCCTGGCCGCCCTCGGCCCGGCCGATCGCCTCGATGATGTCCTGGCGGCGCTGTTCCATGTTGTCGTCGGCCTCGATGCAGACCGTCTCGAAGGCGGCCTGCGGGCCGACCACGTGCTCGACCGCCCGCAGGAAGGCGTCGGCCAGTGCGCCATGCGTGACCAGCACGACACCAATCATCGATGGCAAACTCCCGTCACAGGTTGCGGCTCGGCGTCCGACCGGGCGCTCATCATGACCAGCAAAGCCGGCGTTTGACAAGGCGGGGTCGCTGTTTTGCCCGTGCAGCATATCGGCACAACCGGCAAAACCTGGCCGGTCACAGCCAGACCGGCAGGCCGAGCGCGGCGAACACGGCCGTGGCGGCCGATGGGGCGGGGCCGGCCGGCAGGCGCAGGCAGGGCAGCCGGCAGCCGGCGAGCGTTTCGGTCTCGCCCTCGGCAAAGCGCCTGGCGCGGGCCGGCTCGACCAATCGCACCAGCAGCGCGACGGGCGCTTGTGCCACGGTCATGGCGGTCGCATCGGCGATGCCGAAGCCGCGGATCTCGATCTTGCCGCGGATCGGCGCGGGACAACGGGCCAGCAGCGTCCCCTGGTGCGGCACAAGGTCCGTCCGGTCATCGGCGATCAGGCCCGCATCGCGGTCGGCGGCGCGCGCGCGGCGGATGATCTCGAGGGCCAGCGTGGTCTTGCCGCTGCCGGCCTCGCCGGCGATCAGGACGCATCGGCCGTCAATGGCGATGGCGGTGGCGTGCACCGGACCGGTGGGATGCCGGTCACTCACGGGGCAGGCGGACGATGAAGCGCGCACCGCGCACGTTCGACCGGTCATGTGCGTCGACGATGTTCTCGGCGGTCAGCGTTCCGTCATGGGCCTGGACGATCTGGCGCGAGATCGACAGGCCGAGCCCGGAATTGTTGCCGAAGGCGTCGGTATCGGGACGGTCGGTGTAGAAGCGGTTGAAGATCGTCTCGATGTTGTCGGCGCGGATGCCCGGACCGTTGTCCTCGACGCGGATCTCGGCAAACCGCCCCTTGTCGGCAAGCCGGACGTCGATGCGCCCGCCGGTTTCGGGCACGAAGGAGCGCGCGTTCTCGATCAGGTTGGTGATCACCTGGGCAAGGCGCGAGGCGTGGCCATTGACGCGGTAGCCGCGGTGGGGGTCGGAGGGGTTTTGCACATGCAGCTTCGGCACGACCGCGCCGGTCTGGCTGAGCCCGCACTGGGTGACGATCCGCTCGAGCAGGGCGGCCAGATCGACCGGTTCGGCGTCGGCGCGCGCCAGTTCGGCATCCAGGCGCGAAGCGTCCGAGATGTCGGTGATCAGCCGGTCGAGGCGCTGGACATCGTGCTCGATGACCTCGAGCAGGCGCTTGCGCGAGGCTTCGCTGCGGGCGCGCGGCAGCGTCTCGACGGCGCTGCGCAGCGAGGTCAGCGGGTTCTTCAACTCGTGGCTGACATCGGCGGCGAAGCTCTCGATGGCGTCGATGCGCGCATAGAGCGAATTGGTCATGTCGCGCAGGGCCACCGACAGATTGCCGATCTCGTCATGGCGCGCCGAAAAGTCGGGGATCTCCTCGCGGTTCTTGATCGACCGGCGCACGCGCACTGCCGCCGCCGACAGGCGCCGGAGCGGGTTGGCGATGGTGCCGGCCAGGAGCATGGACAAGATCACGTTGACGACGACGGCGACCGCGAAGACGCGGAACATGGCAAAGCGCTCGGCGCGCACGATGGCGTCGATGTCGCCGCCCTGGGTCGACAGTTGCAGCACGCCGAGCACGGCGCGGAAGCGCTGCACGGGCACGGCGACCGAGACGATCATCTCGCCCTGTTCGGAGATGCGCACGATCTGCTTGCGCTCGCCGGCCAGCGCGTCCATCACCTCGGGATAGGCGGTGCCGGTGCCGCCGGGCTGCTCGCGATAGAGTGGCAGGTCGTTTCGGCGGAACAGGCGGCTGAACCAGTTGCGAACGTCCTCGACAAGATGCGTGTCGGGCGCGTCCAGCGGCTCCAGATCGTAGCGCAGGATCTGTCCGCGCGAATAAAGATGGCGGCTGTCGAGGATCAGGTTGCCGTCGGGATCGTAGATGCGCGCACGGGTGCGCGTTGGCGAGATCAGCCGGCGCAGGACCGGGGCGACGCGCTCGGGATTGATGGGGAAGTCGAGGCTGTCGAAACCGTCCACATTGGGCACGATGCTCTCGCCGGCCTGCAGTTCGAGCAGCTTTTCGGGATCGATCAGGATGGCGTCGGTCTCAACGCTCGCCGAGGCGGCGATGGCGCCGGCGATGATTTCGCCCTGGGTCATCAGGCTTTCGACGCGCGCGTCGATCAGCCCGTCGCGAAACTGGTTCAGATACAGGATTCCCGACATCAACAGGCCGAGCGCGGCCAGGTTGAGGATCAGGATGCGGCGGGTGATGGAGGAGAACAGGGGCCGGCCGAACAGACGGCGCGGCCCGGTGGCCATCAGGGGCGGGCGCGCGGCCTCGCCGGCCGCCCGGCGGCGGCGCGTCTGCTCGATCGGCATATGGTCCGTTTCGACGGCCATCGATCAGCGTTCCCTGCGGTTCGGCGGTCGGCGCCGGGCCTCGGCCGGCGGGCTCAGGCCGCCTCGCGAAAGCGGTAACCCACCCCGTAAAGCGTCTCGATCATATCAAAGCTGTCATCGGCCGACTTGAATTTCTTGCGAAGCCGCTTGATGTGGCTGTCGATGGTCCGGTCGTCGACATAGACCTGGTCGTCATAGGCCGCGTCCATGAGCGCGTCGCGGCTCTTGACGACGCCGGGCCGCTGGGCCAGCGAGAACAGGATCAGGAACTCGGTCACCGTCAGCGTGACGGGCTTGTCCTTCCAGGTGCATGTATGCCGTTCCTGGTCGAGCACAAGATGGCCGCGCACCAGTGTCTGCGCGGCGGCCTTCTGGCCGGGCTTGACGGCGATCTCGCGCGCGGCGGTGCGACGCAGGATGGCGCGCACGCGCTCGATGAGAAGGCGCTGGGAGAACGGCTTGGTGATGAAGTCGTCGGCGCCCATCTTCAGGCCGAACAACTCGTCGATCTCGTCGTCCTTGGAGGTCAGGAAGATGACCGGCAGATCGGACTTCTGGCGCAGCCGGCGCAGCAGTTCCATGCCGTCCATGCGCGGCATCTTGATGTCGAGGATCGCAAGGTTGGGCGGCTTGGCCAGCAGCCCGTCCAGCGCCGAAGCGCCGTCGGTGAAGGTCTCGACGCGAAAGCCTTCGGTCTCGAGCGCGATCGAAACCGAAGTCAGGATGTTGCGGTCGTCGTCGACAAGCGCGATGGTCTGCATCGTGTAATTCTCCCCGGCCATGACGCATGTCCCTTCTTGTGCGCGAGTATGCGAGGAACGCCATGGCCCCGAAAACCGGCGCAAATTGTGGCACATCTTCGCAGTGCAATGCCGGCCTTTGGGGCGGCGCCCGCGCCCCTCGCCGGTTCATGCCGGACCCGTGCACGGGTCCGCTCAAGGCGTTGACGATTAAGGTTACCTGTCCACAAAGATCAAGCGGATTTCAAACGATTGAAACGATTTTCAACTTTTTAAAACGATTAATCGTTTGAGATTGTTCATATATTCTGTTTCACGCTCTGTCTCTGCTTGCGCCGCCAAAAGCATCGGCGGGAGCGGCGACATTGCAACACGGACACCGGTGGCCATCATGACAGCTCATGGCGTATTCAATCCAGATCTCGAGACGAGCGGCATCGCAGGCGCGGCCAATGTCTACTACAATCTCCTCGCTCCCGAGCTCTACGAATACGCCCTCGCCCGCGGCGAGGCGCAGCTGACCGCCCACGGTGCGCTGGTCGCGCGTACGGGCGAGCATACAGGTCGCTCGGCAAAGGACAAGTTCGTGGTCCGCGACGGTCGTGTCGACGATGATGTGTGGTGGGACAACAACAAGCCGATGACGCCCGATGCGTTCGAACGGCTGCGCTCGGACATGCTGGCGGCGATGCAGGGCAAGGACCTGTTCGTGCAGGATCTGATCGGCGGCGCCGACCCAGACCACGCCATCGGCACCAGGGTCATCACCGAAAGGGCCTGGCACTCGCTGTTCATCCGCAATCTGCTCATCCGTCCCGGGCGCGAGGCGCTCGCCGGTTTCGTGCCGCAGATGACCATCATCGACCTGCCGTCCTTCCGCGCCGAGCCGGGCCGGCACGGCTGCCGCACCGATACGGTGATCGCGGTCGACCTGACGCGCATGATCGTGCTGATCGCGGGCACGGCCTATGCCGGCGAGATGAAGAAATCGGTGTTCACCGCGCTCAACTACGTCTTGCCCAAAGCCGGCGTCATGCCGATGCACTGCTCGGCCAATGTCGGCCCCGCCGGCGATGTGGCGGTCTTCTTCGGCCTTTCGGGGACCGGCAAGACGACGCTCTCGGCCGATGCCGAGCGCACGCTGCTGGGCGATGACGAACATGGCTGGGGCCCCGACGGCGTCTTCAATTTCGAGGGCGGCTGCTATGCCAAGACGATCCGGCTGCGCGCCGAATCCGAGCCGGAAATCTTCGCGACCACGCAGCGTTTCGGCACGGTGCTCGAAAACGTGATCCTGGACGAGGCGCGCCGGCCCGATTTCGACGACGGTTCGCTGACCGAGAACACGCGCTGCGCCTATCCGCTGCACTTCATCCCCAATGCCAGCGAGACCGGCCGCGCCGGACATCCCAAGAACATCGTCATGCTGACGGCCGACGCCTTCGGCGTGATGCCGCCGATCGCGCGGCTGAGCCCGTCGCAGGCGATGTATCACTTCCTTTCGGGCTACACCGCCAAGGTGGCCGGCACCGAGCGCGGCGTCACCGAACCCGAGGCGACGTTCTCGACGTGTTTCGGCGCGCCGTTCATGCCGCGCCATCCGGCCGAATACGGCAATATGCTGCGCGAACTGATCGCCGAGCACGGCACGCGCTGCTGGCTGGTCAATACCGGCTGGACGGGCGGCGCCTATGGCGTGGGCGAGCGTATGCCGATCAAGGCGACACGCACGCTGCTCGCCGCAGCGCTCGACGGCTCGCTGGAGGACGTGGCCTATCGCACCGACCCCAATTTCGGCTTCGAGGTGCCGGTGGCGGTGAGGGGCATCGACGACACCATTCTCGACCCGCGCTCGACCTGGGCGGACGCCTCCGAATACGACGCGCAGGCGGCCATGCTGGCCGGCATGTTCCGCGACAATTTCGACAAGTTCGCCGATCATGTCGATCTTGACGTGGTGGATGCCGGCCCGGCTTTTTTGCTGGCCGCTGAATAGGACCGTCCGGACGCCGTCTGCGGACGATTTGCGGCCATCGACCCGCTTGCATGGCGGGCCGAGCGGTGCATGCTGATCGCCGGAGACAGCCATGACCGCGCAAGCCAGACCGACCGTTCCGCTCGATTTCGCCGACCGCACGCCCGAGGAAGCGGCGCGACGGGCGGCGGACTTCGCCGATCTGATGGGCCGGCGGCGCACGGTGCGCGACTTCTCCGACCGGCCCGTGCCGCGCGCGCTGATCGCCGATTGCCTGCGCGCGGCGGTGAGTGCGCCTTCGGGCGCCAACCAGCAGCCCTGGCATTTCGTCGCGATTGGCGACGGGGCGACCAAGGCGCGCATCCGACTGGCCGCCGAGGCCGAGGAGCGTGCCTTCTACGCGGGACGGGCGGGCGCGGCCTGGCTTGCCGCGCTGGCGCCGCTGGGCACGGACGCGCGCAAGCCTTTCCTTGAGGTCGCCCCCTGGGTGATCGTCATCTTCGCGGCGCGCCACGGCCTCGATTCGGCCGGCAATCGGATCAAGCACTACTATGTCAACGAATCGGTTGGGATCGCCACCGGGCTTCTGATCGCGGCATTGCACAATGCCGGCCTTGCCACGCTCACCCACACGCCCTCGCCGATGGGGTTCCTGACCGACATCTGCGGCCGGCCGGCCAACGAGAAGCCGGTGATGCTGGTCGTCGCCGGCTATCCGGCGCCGGGCGCACGGGTTCCGGCGATCGCCCGCAAGCCTGCCCGCGAGACGATCACATGGATCGGTGGCGATGAGCGCTGATCCGATCCGGTTGACGCAGGGGCGCACCGTGCCCGAATGGGCGCTCGTGGAAAGCTTCATCCAGTCCTCCGGCCCGGGCGGGCAGAACGTCAACAAGGTCGCCACCGCCGTGCAGTTGCGCCTGCTGGCGCAGGCCTCGGGCGTGTTCACCGACGCCGAACTCAGGCGGCTGTTCAAGCTGGCCGGCAGCCGGGCGACCAAGGCCGGGGAGATCGTCATCGAGGCGAGCCGGCACCGCGCGCGCGAACGCAACCGGCTCGATGCGCGCGAGCGCCTTGCCTCCCTGATCGACCGCGCGCTCGCGCCGCCGCCGCCACCGCGCAAGAAGACCCGGCCGACGCGCGGATCGGTCGAAAGGCGGCTGAAGGCGAAATCGGCGCGCGGCACCGTCAAGAAGCTGCGCGGGCCGGTCAAGGGCGAGGATTGAGCCCGCGGAACCGGCAGGCAAGGGCGGCGCGGCGGCGCACGCAACTGTCGCGGCGCCAACAAAGCGCTTTGCTTTGCCCGCCATCCGGTGCAAACACGGGTGCGCAAACACCGCTTCAAGGGAGACGGGAGATGGGATTTTTCGATTTCGTCAAGAATGCCGGCAAGCGACTCGGGTTCGGGGACGATGACACCGAGAACGCCAAGGCACTGAAGACGGAACTGGATTCGCACGATCTGGGGACCGGTGCGGTCGACATCGAAGTGAAGGGCGACACCGCCGTGATCAAGGGCGTGGTCGAGGATCAGTCGATCTTCGAGAAGGCCGTGGTCGCGGTGGGCAACACGCTGGGGATATCCAAGGTCGAGGCGTCGGACCTGAGGGTCGTGCCACCCGAAAGCGGGCTGAAGCTCGATCCGGGGGCCGACATGAACGCGATCATCGCGGCGGCGACGCCGGCCAGCGAGCCGAAATTCCACACCGTGGAAAAGGGCGACACATTGTGGGCGATCGCCGAAAAGGCCTATGGCAACGGGTCGAAATACAATGCCATCTTCGAGGCGAACCGGCCGATGCTGGACCATCCCGACAAGATCTATCCCGGTCAGGTGCTGCGGATCCCCGATCTCGACACTGCCTGACCGCGCCGCGCCAAAAGGTCCTCTTTCGCGGCGCCGGCAAACCGTCTAGATCACGCGCCGAAAGGGCAGGGCGGGTGCACCTGGCCCGCCCACGCCGCTCGCGGAGACGACACAGTCATGACCATGCTTGCCGATCTGCCCAAGGTGATCACCGTTTTCGGCGGTTCCGGATTCCTCGGTCGCCACATCACGCGCGCGCTGGCAAAACGCGGCTATCGCGTGCGCGCTGCGGTCCGCCGGCCCGACCTGGCAATGCACCTGCAGCCGCTGGGCGATGTCGGCCAGATCGCGGCCGTGCAGGCCAATGTGCGCCACAAGGGCTCGGTCGGTCGCGCCGTCGAGGGTGCCGACGCGGCGATCAACCTGGTCGGCATCCTCGCCGAAAGCGGCAAACAGCGGTTCAACGCGGTTCAGGAACTGGGCGCGCGCGCGGTCGCCGAGGCGTGTCGCGACAGGGACATCCCGCTCGTGCAGGGCTCGGCCATCGGTGCCGATCCGGACGGGGAGTCCGAATATGCGCGCTCGAAGGGTCGCGGCGAGGACTGGGTGCGACGAACCCTCGCAGACAGGGCGATCGTCATGCGCCCGTCAATCGTCTTCGGCCCCGAAGACGACTTCTTCAACCGCTTTGCCGACATGGCCCGCTTCTCGCCGGCGCTGCCGCTGATCGGCGGCGGCACGACGAAATTCCAGCCGGTCTATGTGGGCGATGTGGCCGAGGCCTTCGCGCAGGCCATCGATGGCAAGCTGCGGGGCGGCGCGACCTACGAACTGGGCGGGCCCGAGGTGATGAGCTTCCGCAAGTGCCTGGAGGAGATGCTGGAGGTGACCGAGCGCAAGCGCATCTTCGTCAACATTCCGTGGTGGGCCGCCCATATGCAGGGAAAACTGTTCCAGATGCTGCCCGGCCAATTGCTCACCGAGGATCAGGTCGTCCAGCTCAAGACGGACAATGTCGTCTCGCAGGCCGCCATCGACGAAGGCCGCACGCTCGAAGCGATGGGCATTACGGGCAAGACCGTCGAGGCGATCCTGCCGACCTATCTGTGGCGTTTCCGCCGCGCCGGCCAGTATCGCGCGCCCATCGAGCGCGCCGATCTGAACGAGTGAGCGCCGGTCAGCCGAGCAGCCAAAGGCCGACGAGGCCGGCGCTGCCGACCACGATGCGCCACCAGGCAAACAGCGCAAATCCGTAGCGCGAGACGTAGTCGAGCAGCACGCGCACGACGATCACCGCCATGACGAAGGCGGTCGCGAAGCCGATGGCGATGATCACCGCGTCGTCCATGGTCAGGATGTCGCGGTTCTTGAACAGGTCGAGCGCGAAGGCGCCGGCCATGGTCGGCATCGCCAGAAAGAACGAGAACTCGGCCGCCGAGCGCTTGTCGGTGCCCATCAGAAGGGCGCCGGCAATGGTCGCTCCCGAACGCGATGTGCCCGGCACCAGCGCAAGGCATTGAAACAGCCCGATCTTCAGGCACAGCATGGGCGGGTAGTCCATCACGTCGTCATAGCGCGGCCTGAGCGGCATCCGGTCGATCCACAGCAGAATCACGCCGCCGACGATGAGCACGATGCAGATGAGAAGGGGCGTCTCGAACAGCACCGTCTTGATGAAGCCATGGGCGAGAAAGCCGATGAATGCCGCCGGCAGAAACGCGATCAGCACGCCGGCGACGAAACGCTGGGTCTTGGGGTCCTCGGGCAGGCGCAGCGCCATCTGCCACAACCGCGCGGCATAAACGCTCAAGATGGCGAGTATCGCGCCAAGCTGTATCAGCACCTCGAAGGTCTTGCCCGTCGACTCAAATCCCAGAAAGTGGCCGGCGAGGAGCAAATGGCCGGTCGAGGAGACCGGAATGAACTCGGTCAGCCCCTCGAGCACGCCGAGCATGGCGGCCTCGACAATGGTCTGTTCTGCCATGGCGGACTTTCTTCGGGGGGATCGGGCTCGAGCCTGGCTTCGGTGCAGGTTGCATAGCGCGGGCAAGGATGCGCTGCCAACCGTTCGGTGACATTGAACGGACCCTAGATCGTGATGGTTTACAAATCGCGTCGAAACGGCACGAAATGCGGCAGTGCGTCATCGGGATGCGGCGCCCGGTCCGTGCGCGACGCCCGTGCGATGCGCCGGCGCCCATGTCTGGCACGCAGTGGCAGCGCGCGCCTTGTCACGTGCATCGGCATCATTTTGCCGCGCGTCACGGTTGTGACCTTGCCGCGGGCGTTGCGTCCTTTTCGCGCGGCCTGGCGATTTTGCGACAGGATATGTCGCATTTGAAATGTTATTCGGCTATGCACATGGCGGCAATGCAAGCGCTTTGACAAAGCGTTTGGCGTGTTCAAAGCTAAGACATATGCAACGATCGTTCCGGGAGGCTGAAATGGCAATTCTCAAGCGCAATGGTAAACCGATGCCAGCGCATATCGAAAAGCTCGCTGACCAGGCAAAGGCGGGCAAGATGGATCGCCGCGAGTTCCTGGCGCTTGCGACCACGTTCGGGGCCAGCACCGCCGCCGCCTATTCCATGATCGGGCTGTCGGCGCCGACCCGCGCCATGGCGCAGGAGCCCAAGAAGGGCGGCTTCGTCACCATCGCGATGGATGTGCGCGAACTCAAGGATCCGCGCACCTTCGACTGGTCGCAGATGGGCAATGGCGCCCGCCAGTTCCTCGAGCCGCTGGTCAAATACACCAAGGACTACACCTTCGAGCCCAAGCTTCTGGAAAGCTGGGAGATCAATGACGACGCCACCGAATACACGCTCAATGTGCGTCGCGGCGCGACCTGGAACAATGGCGACCCGTTCACCGCGGACGACGTGATCTTCAACCTTCAGCGCTGGTGCGAGCGCGACGTCGAAGGCAACTCCATGGCCGCGCGCTTCGCCGTGCTGATCGACGAGGAGACGGGCAGGGCCGCCGAGGGCACGATCGTCAAGGTCGACGATCATACCGTCAAGCTGATGCTGCCGAGGCCCGACATCACGCTGATCGCCGGCATGACCGACTATCCCGGCCTTATCGTCCATCCCTCCTATGCCGAGACCGGCGAACTGGCGTCCAACCCGATCGGCACCGGCCCGTTCGAACTGGTTTCGTTCGCCGTGGGCGACAGGGCCGAGTACAAGCGCCGCGAGAACGGCTCCTGGTGGGGCGGCGAGGCACTGCTCGACGGTTTCGAATTCGTCGACTACGGCACCGATCAGTCGGCCGTCATCGCGGCCTTCGAGTCCGGCGAGGTCCATGCCAACTACGAATCGACCGGGGACTTCGTGGATATCTTCGAAAGCCTCGGCATGGTGACCTCGGAATCGGTGACCGGTGCCACCGTCGTCGTACGGACCAATGTCAACAACCCGCCTTATGACGACGAGCGCGTGCGCAACGCGCTTCAGCTGGCGGTCGACAACCGCGTGCCGCTGCAATTGGGGATCGCCGGCCGCGGCCAGGTGGCCGAGAACCACCATGTCGCTCCGATCCATCCCGAATATGCCGAGCTGCCGCCGATCGAACGCGACATCGAGGCCGCAAGGGCCCTGATGGAAGAGGCCGGCCAGATGGACTTCGAGCACGAGATCATCTCGATCGACGACGACTATCGCAAGAACACGACCGATGCGGTGGCCGCCCAGCTTCGCGAGGCCGGCTTCAAGGTCAAGCGCACCGTGTTGCCCGGTTCGACTTTCTGGAACGACTGGACGAAATACCCCTATTCGTCGACGAACTGGAACCATCGCCCGCTCGGCGTGCAGATCCTGGCGCTGGCCTATCGCACCGGGGAGGCCTGGAATGAGACGGGCTATTCGAACCCCGAGTTCGACGAGAAGCTGATCCAGGCGCTGGCGATCGCCGATGCCGACCAGCGGCGCGAGGTGATGGGCGAGATCGAGACGATCCTCCAGGATTCGGGCATCATCATCCAGCCGTACTGGCAGTCCCTCTACCACCATCACATCCCGGAACTGATGAACTACCACAAGCACCCGACCCACGAAGTGGATATGCACGGGGTATGGCTGGACGCCTGATCGCGACCGCCCTTGCGGGCGCATCCGGACACCCGGGTGCGCCCGTCACGCATAACGAGCCGACAATGACGGCCGCGGCCGACCTCTCGCGTCGGCGCCTTCGGGGAGAGCACATGTGATATCGTTCATCGCGCGCCGCGTGGGCATCATGGCTCTGACCATGCTGTGCCTGACCCTGGTGGTCTTCTTCCTGGTCAATCTCGATCCCAATCTGCGAAAGCTCGCCATCAGCCAGACCAATATGCGCGCCACCGACGCGCAGATCGAAAGCTGGCTCGAGCGCAACGGCTATCGCGACAATTTCTTCCTGCGCTACGGCCAATGGCTGGGCGTGGTGCAGAAGCAACCCAATATCGACCCGGCGACGGGCGAGGCCGTGCCGCGGTTCCGGTTTTGCGACGAGCCTGCCGAGGCGCGCTTTTCGGGCGTTCTGCAGGGCGATTTCGGCTGTTCGACACGCTTCAAGGTGCCGGTCGCCGAGCGGCTCGTGCCGGCGCTCCAGGCGACCGGCTGGCTCATGTTCTACGTGATGCTGGTGATGGTGCCCGGCGCGCTGATCGTCGGCGTGCTGGCGGGCATGCGCGAGGGTTCGCGCACGGATCGAAGCCTGTCGGTCGCCTCGATCGCCTCGACGGCGACGCCCGAATACGTCTCCGGCGTCATCTTCACGGTCATCTTCGCCTCATGGCTCGGCGTCCTCAACGGTTCGGCGGCGACGGCAACGCGCGAGGGCATAACATTCGTCAACTTCACCCTGCCGGTCATGACCATGGCGATCTACGGCATGGGCTATATCGCGCGCATGACGCGTGCCTCGATGGCCGAGGTGATGACCGCGCAATACATCCGCACCGCGCGGCTCAAGGGGCTTTCGTTCTCCAGCGTCGTCATCAAGCACGCGCTGCGCAACGCGCTGATCGCCCCGTTCACGGTGATCATGCTGCAGTTCCCCTGGCTGCTGACCGGCGTCGTCATCGTCGAGGCGATGTTCCGCTATCAGGGATTCGGCTTCCTTCTGGTCGAGGCGGCCAGCAACAACGACATCGATCTGCTGCTGGCCTGCGCGCTTGTGTCGGTCGTCGTCGTGCTGCTGACGCAGCTTCTGTCCGATGTCGGCTATGCCTTCCTCAACCCGCGCATTCGCGTATCCTGATCGGTCCGGAGACGACGCATGGAAACACTCTCCCCGACCCAGATCGTCATCGAGATCCTGATCCGGTTCTGGCCCGTGTGGGCGGCGATGATCATCGTGGGCACGCTGAGCTTTGTCTATCGGTCCCGCCTGGGCCTTTACGGTCAGCTCTACGATACCGGCGTCGGCATCGCCGGGCTGGCCTTCATCGGCTTCTGGCTGTTCAGCGCCCTGTTGGCCGGGGTTATCGCGCCGTTCGACCCCATCGGCGTCGTGCCGATCCTGAAGAACGCGCCGCCCGGCACGATCGATCCGGAGACCGGCCAGGCCTTTCTGCTCGGCGGCGACAAGCTGGCGCGGGACGTGTTCAGCCGTGTCGTCTACGGCTCGCAGATCGTGCTCATCATCGCCCCGGCGGCAACGGCCTTCGCGCTGATGGTCGGCATCACGCTGGGCCTGCCGGCGGGCTACTATGGCGGTCGCATCGACAGCCTGCTGTCGTTCCTCGCCAACCTGGTTCTGGCCTTCCCGGTGATCCTGCTGTTCTACCTGCTGGTCACGCCGGGCATCACCGAGACGGCGATCCCCTACACGCTGGCGGGGCTGTTCTTCATCTTCCCGATGATCTTCTTCGTGATGATGTTCTACACCCGCTACCAGGCGCGGCCGCAATTCATGTGGTCGGCGATCGCGGTGACCGTGGTCATCGGCACCTGGGTGTGGATTTCCCTGGTCTCGAACGATTTCGTCGTGCAGGCGCTGCGCAATAACGGGCTGGCCCCGGTGGCCGCCCTGTTCGACCTGCCCGTCTTCAAGATGCTGTCGATCGAACCGGGCCAGCTCAACATCTTCGTTGCCGTCGTGTTCGCCTCCAGCCCGGGCGTGTTCCGCATCACGCGCGGCCTGGTGATGGACATCAAGACGCGCGACTATGTCGCCGCCGGCCAGACAAGGGGCGAGGGGCCATGGTACATCATGCTGTGGGAAGTGCTGCCGAACGCGCGCGGGCCGTTGATCGTCGATGCGTGCCTGCGCATCGGCTACACGACGATCCTGCTGGGCACGCTGGGCTATTTCGGGCTGGGCATGCCGCCGGAAAGCCCCGACTGGGGGACGGCCATCAAGGATGGCTCGCAGCTTCTGCGCCTTTACGTCTGGCCCGCCCTGGTGCCCGCGGTGGCGCTGATGAGCTTCGTTCTGGGCCTGAACCTGCTCGCAGACGCGCTGCGCGAAGAATCGCTCAAGGACTGAGGTAGACGCGATGTCCGACGTGATCGAACCGGCAACCGAAACCGCACCCGCCCCGCAACCGGCGCCGAAGGGCGATGTCACGCCGATTCTCGAGATCGAGAACCTGCACATCTCCTTTTACACGCGCGCCGGCGAGATTCCGGCGGTCATGGACTATTCGTGCAAGGTCATGCCGGGCGAGGCGCTGGGCATTGTCGGCGAATCGGGCTGCGGCAAGTCGACGGTGGCGCTCGGGATCATGCGCGACATGGGCAATCGCGGGAAGATCAAGTCGGGAACGATCCGCTTCAAGGGCCGCGACATGGGCCAGATGAGCGACGCCGAACTGCGCGATCTGCGCGGCTCGAAGATCGCGATGATCTACCAGGAGCCCATGGCATCGCTCAACCCGGCCATGAAGGTCGCGCGCCAGCTCATGGAAGTGCCGATCATCCATGAAGGCATTTCGCAGGACAAGGCACGCAAGCGCGCCATGGAAATGCTGGAGGCGGTGCGCCTGCCCGACCCCAGGCGGCTGATGAACTCCTATCCGCACCAGCTTTCGGGCGGCCAGCAGCAGCGCGTGGTCATCGCCATGGCGCTGCTGTCGAACCCCGAACTGCTGCTGCTCGACGAGCCGACCACGGCGCTCGACGTGACGGTGGAGGCCGGCATTGTCGACCTGGTCAAGGATCTCAGCCGGCAGTTCGGCATGTCGATGCTGTTCATATCGCACAATCTTGGCCTGATCCTGGAGACCTGCGACCGCATCTCGGTGATGTATTCGGGCGAAGCGGTCGAGACCGGCCATGTGGAGGACGTGTTCGACCGCATGCGCCATCCCTATACGCAGGGGCTGTTCCGCTCGATCCCGCTGCCCGGCGCGGACAAGCACGCCCATCCGCTGATCGCCATTCCCGGCCAGTTGCCGCTGCCGCACGAACGGCCGGTCGGCTGCAATTTCGGCCCGCGCTGCCTGCACTTCAAGCAATCGGTATGCGATGCCGGGCCGATCCCGATGATCCCGGTCAAGGGCCATGAGGCCCACAACAGCCGCTGCGTGCGCTTTGAGGAGATCGACTGGGCCGCGCTGCCCGCCGACCACAAGCCGGTCGAGGCGATCGAACCGGGCGGGCCGGTGCTGCAGATCGATCGCCTGAAGAAATACTATGACGTTGCCGCCAACAAGATCTTCGGCGGCGGCGAAACCCGAACCGTCAAGGCCAATGAGGACATCTCCTTCGATGCCCGCGAGGCGGAGACGGTGGCTATTGTCGGCGAATCGGGCTGCGGGAAGTCGACGCTCGCCAAGGTGCTTCTGGGCCTTGAGACCGCAACCGAGGGCAAGGTCACGCTCGGCAATCGCGATATCGAGGCGATCGCGGTGCAAAATCGGGGGCCGGATCTGGTCTCGCAGATCCAGATGGTGTTCCAGAACCCGTTCGACACGCTCAATCCAAGCCACTCGGTGGGCAGCCAGATCATCCGCACACTGGAGAAGTTCAATGTCGGCAAGACACCGGCCGAGCGGCGCGAGCGCATGCTCGAGCTTCTCGACCTCGTCAAGCTGCCGCGCGCCTTCGAGACGCGCATGCCGCGCCAGCTCTCGGGCGGGCAGAAGCAGCGCATCGGCGTGGCGCGGGCCTTTGCCGGCGGCCCGCGCGTGGTGGTCGCCGACGAGCCGGTCTCGGCGCTCGACGTTTCGGTGCAGGCCGCGGTCACCGAACTGCTGATGGACATCCAGCGCGAATCGCGCACCACCATGCTGTTCATCAGCCATGACCTTTCCGTCGTGCGCTACATCGCCGACCGGGTGGTCGTGATGTATCTGGGCCATATCGTCGAGCAGGGGACGACCGACGAGATCTTCTCGCCGCCCTATCACCCCTATACCGAGGCGCTGCTGTCGGCCATTCCGATCGCCGACACATCGGTCGACAAGAAGCGGATCGTGCTCGAGGGCGACATTCCCTCCGCGCTCAAGCCGCCGCCGGGCTGCCCCTTCCAGACCCGCTGCCGCTGGAAGCAGAAGGTGCCGGGCAATCTGTGCGAGACGCAGGTGCCGCCGCAAGTGGAGTGGCAGCCGGGCCATTTCATGAAATGCCACCTGTCCGCGGACGACTTCAGGTCGATGGAGCCCGTGATCTCGTTCAAGCCGCGGCAGGACGAGGATCCGTCCAAGTCGGTCGATCTCGACAAGCCCAGGACGGTCGGTGCCCAGACCCGGGCGCGCGGCGAAATCGCCGAGGCGCGCGAGCATGCGCGGGCCGTCAGCGAACGCGGCGCGGCGAGGGGCGGGCCGACCAAGACGCTGGCGACGGGCGGCGCGGCGAGTTCGGGCGCGGTGAACGTCGCCGGCCAGCAGGCGGCCGGCGCGCGCCGTCCGGCCGAAGCGCGCCAGCGCGATCCGGCGCCGGCCGCAACGCCCGAGCCGGCCGGGGCCGCCGGCGCCGATGCCGCCCGGAAGGCCGAGGCGGAGGGCGGCACGCGGCCGCCGGCGATGGCGCGGCCCGCTGCGCCAGACGATCTCAAGCGCATTTCGGGGATCGGGCCGAAGATCGAGAACACGCTGAACGGGCTTGGCATCTTCACCTTCGCCCAGATCGCGCAATGGACCAGGGCCGAGCGCGGCTGGGTGGACGGCTATCTGAATTTCAAGGGCCGGATCGATCGCGAGGATTGGGTCGCCCAGGCCAGGGCGCTGGCCGGCGACACGGACGAAGACTGACGCGCCGGCCGGCTCGAGCCCGGGTCGCAGACGGCGCAAAGGGCCGTTTCAGCCGCCCGGCCGCGCGTTCACGCGCACCTTGGCCGAAACGATGTCGGCCCATTGCGGGTGCTTGTCGAACTGGGCCGCGGCAAAGGGGCAGACCGGTATCACTTTCGTGCCCGTTTGGCGCGCGTCGGCGATCAGTGCCTCAAGCAGGCGCAGGCCGGTGCCCGTGCCGCGAAAGACCTCCGGCACCTGGGTATGATCGATGATGATCAGCGCCGCGTTGACGCGGCTGTAGCTCATCTCGGCGATGGCGTTGCCGGGCGCCTCGATCACGTAGCGGCCCTTGGCGCCCTCGTCGATGTGCCGGACCGGCAGGGCTCCGATGTCGGCGAGCGCGGCCCGCACCGCATCGACAAAGCCCCGTATCGCGGCGACCTCTTCGTCGGTGATTTCGCTGCCGCCACGGTGCCAGAAGACGCGCGTGCTGGCGCCGGCGGCATCGAGCGCATCGATCAGCGCGCCGACCGTTTCGGCCGGCATGTCGGCGTCGGCGGCGCCGGCGGTGACAAGCACTTCGAGGCCGGCCAGCTCCGAATCGAAGCGCCTCTGGATGCCGGCGCGCGGATGCATCAGAACCGTGTGGCCGGGCCGGGTGTGGGCGCGGTCGAGCAGGCCGGCGATGGCGGATGCGCCGCTGCCATAGCCAAGCGCCACGACCGTCTCGCCAGGGCCCGATGCCGCCTGTGGCAATGGAAGGGTCTGCGGCAATGCGATGTGTTCGGCTTCCACAAAGGCCTCGGCGAGGTCGGCCAGCAGCGTCGCGGCGCGCCGATCGCCGCCGTCGTGGGTGAGGAGCACGGCACGCCGGCCCGTGCGTGGTTCGGTCGTTCGTTGCATCGCTGCCTCGCTCCTTCGTGCCCGCAGCGGTGACCATAAGCTGCAATCGGCTGCCGGGCATAGGCGTTGCGTGAACAGATCGACCCCTTGTGCCCGGACCGGTTCGGGTCAAGGCCGTGGGATTTGAACCAGGCCGGCCCGGCCACCGGTCGCGGGTTTGCGCGACCGGCAATCCTTGATGGCCAAAACCGGTCGAGCCGGTTCGGGTGGGTTGCGGCCGGCGGACGCCCACCGCGCCAAGGCGCTCGGCGTCGCCCCGCTGCGTGGCTCGCGCGCTCGGCCGGGCGGACCGTCGCGCCGGCCGGGCACCAGACGATGCGATCTCGCCACGGAAAGTCCAGGCCGGGCAAGGACGCTGAGCGCGGATGTCGCACGATCGTTGCGGGGTCTGCGGTGCTTGCCGGGACGGCCGTTGCGAGGCACGTCGCCCTGGTGCGATATCCCATACGGGCGATGATCCATGCCCGCTAACGATCACCCGCCTTTGCGCGCGCTGCGGTTCGCATGGACGATGGCCCTGCTTTCACCTTGCCCCGCCGGAAGGGCGATCTTGCCGCACGAGCCGGCGCTGGAAGCGGCTGGCCTCCGGTGCAGTTGCGGGGCAGGCGCATCGGCTGGCCGATTTTCATTTGCCGGTTCCGATGGGCTTTGATATGGACGAGCCGGTTGCACCCGTAGCTCAGCTGGATAGAGCGCCGCCCTCCGAAGGCGGAGGTCAGAGGTTCGAATCCTCTCGGGTGCGCCAATTTTCTCCACAATATCAGCATCTTAGAATTTTCCGCTCACCGAGAAATAGTGCTTACGCGGTGCTTACGTGGCAATTTCGCCTGAGTTGGCGGCTCACTCAGGCGTGCCGAAACGACCGTCGACCCGTTAAGCCTTGCTGCGCCTGTGGGTTCGAGTCTCGCGTAGCCCGCCCTGGGGCCTTCGCACGTCCTAGTGCGATCTTCTTACGCCACGCCCTGTCTTTGCCGCGCGCAGACGCCAGGAAGACGCTCTGGTCACGTTTCCTGGAGCCTATGTCGAAATCGCCCCCGCTCAAACGTCTCCTGCACGGAGCGCCATGCGCGCTTTGCGATCAACAGGAGACGGATCCATGACGACCCTCATCACCTTTGCCGCAGCCGGCACGGCGCTTGCCGGCATTGCCCTTGCCGCTGGCGTCCAAGCCGATGCGGCCGAATTCAAGCCCAAGGAAGAGCTGCAGGCTGCCCATGGCACCTATCGCAGCGCCGCGCCGGAGGAATGGTATGGCGGCTTCGGCACGCGCGAATTCACCTTTGCCGATGGCCGCTGGACGCTGACCTTCACCCACGCGCTCGATCCGGCCATGACCTTGCGTACCTTCCAGTTCCGCACCGGCGGCAATTTCGAGATTCGCCAGCCTTCGCCGGATGTCGAGGGCGCCTATCACGGCGTGTTCGGCGAGGATTGGAAGCACCTCACCTTGCTGACAGACAATCCCGAGATCGTCGCGGCGATGGGCATGGCCGGTTGCGGACTGACCACCAATCTGGAGACCGACATCTCGGAGACCGGCTGTGCCAACTGGAAGCCGGTCGCCGAATGCGGCGAGGACCACGATCTTTTCGCGATGGACGCGACGTCGGTCTATTTCGGGGTCCGGCCTGCCGACAACGACATGTGCACGCCCGACAAGGTGCCCACGGCACTGCTGCCGGCCGTTCCGGCATTCGCCGTCGCGGGCGCCACGCAATAGCCGGCCGGAATCCACACGACCCGGGACCGTTAGGCCGATCCCGGGTCCAATCGAGCGGAGAACCAGCATGAACAAGGTGATCATCGTCACCGGCGCATCGCGCGGTATCGGCAAGGCCGTCGCGGCGGCGCTTTCGGCCGCCGGCCATACCATAATCGGCACGAGCCGGACCGCGCCGGAACTGGAGCCGCTGGACGTAACCGATCCGGCTTCGGCCCAACGGCTTGTGCATGCCGTCCATGCCGAGCACCGCCGCATCGACGCCCTCGTCAACAATGCCGGCCGCGCCATGCTCGGCCCGCAGGAAGGCTTTGGCCCCGAGCAGGTCGCGGACGCCTTCGCCGTCAATGTCCTCGGCGCTATGAACGTCAACCGCGCCGTTTTGCCCCTCATGCGCGCGGCGGGAACGGGTCGACTGATCCACGTCTCGTCGGTGGTCGGATTTCTGCCCGCGCCGTTCATGGGCGTCTACGCGGCCACCAAACATGCGCTGGAAGGCTATGCGACGAGCCTTGACGAGGAATTGCGCGGCAGCGGCGTCCGCTCGCTGATCGTTCGGCCGGGCTTCATGCGCACGCCCATCGCCGACGGGACGGTGCATGGCGAACCGATGGACGGCTATGGCGACAGGCCGGCGCGCGTCGAGGCGGCGATCGCGCGGGCGTTTCAAACCGCCGACGATCCGGCCGTCGTCGGACGGCATGTCGCGCGCCTCATCGCCATGGCCCGCCCGCCGGCGATCTCGGCGGCCGGACGCGAGGCGAAGACGCTTGAGCAAATGGCGCGGCTGTTGCCGCGCGCGGCGCTGCTCGGCGGCATGCGCCGCCAGATGGGCCTTGGAAGCTCCTGAATTCCGTCCCGCAATGTAGAAATTGGCCCGGCCCGCACGTCATGGGGGTGGCCGAGGGCAACCGGAGCCGGCAACCAGCTTCAAACCGTGATAGGACACACCATGCAATACATCATCATGAACTACACTCCGCCCGCCGATCACCCCGATGCGCAATCGGTGCGCGATGCCGCCGATGGCGAGGTTTGGGGCGCCTATACGAAAGCGCTGGTCGAGGCCGGCATTCTGGTCGGCGGCGAGGCACTGCACCCGTCGGCGACGGCAACGACGCTGCGGGTGCGAGACGGCAGCCGCGACGTCCAGGACGGTCCCTATGCCGACACCAAGGAGCAGCTCGGCGGCTTCTATGTGATCGACGTTCCCGATCTCGACACCGCGCTCGAATGGGCGGCGCGCAACCCGGCCGCCGCGAGCGGCGCGGTCGAAGTCCGTCCGGTGATCACGCGCAGCCAATGAGCGAGGCGCGCCGGCAGATCGAGCGCGTTGCGCGCCTTTCCTATGGCCGGCTTGTGGCGATTCTCTCGGCGCGGCTGGGTTCGCCCCACCGCGCCGAGGAGATGCTGGCCGAGAGCCTCTTGGCGGCGCTCGAAACCTGGCCTGAGCGCGGCGTACCGGACAACCCGGAAGGCTGGCTGCTCAAGACCGCACGGCGAAAGGCAATCGATGCCTGGCGGCGCGAAGCGACGGCCCATGCCGGCCAACAGGAGATCATCGCAATGATCGAGGAACGCACAGCGCAAGTCGGCGACGGCGCCGCCGACCCGCGCCTCAATCTCATGTTCGTGTGCGCCCATCCGGCGATCGACGCGGCCATTCGCGCGCCCCTGATGCTGCAGCTCGTGCTGGGGCTCGATGCGCGCCGCATGGCATCGGTCTTCCTTGTTGCGCCGGGCACACTGGGCCAGCGGCTGACCCGCGCCAAGGCCAAGATCGAAACGTCAGCCATTGGGTTCGAACTGCCTGACGAGGCTGATCGGCCGGCGCGGGTCGCCGATGTACTCGATGCCATCTATGCTGCCTACGCGGTCGGCTACAACGGCATGCCGGCCGGCGACCGCAAGGCCGCCGACCTGACCCAGGAAGCGATCTGGCTGGTCAGCCTGATCTGCGCCGAACTGCCCGGGGAAGCCGAGGCGCACGGACTGTTTGCGACCATGTTGTTCGCCGAGGCCCGCCGTCCGGCCCGGCTCGATCCGCAAACCGGTGCCCTCGTGCCGCTCGGCCGGCAGGATCCGGCCAATTGGAACGCTCGCCTGCTGGACGACGCTGAGCGCGCGCTCGCCAATGCCGCGCGCCATGCCAGTCTCGGCCGCTATCAGCTCGAGGCGGCGATCCAGGCGGTGCACGCGGCGCGACGGCGCACCGCCGAAACCGACTGGGACGAACTGGAACGGCTCTATCGCGGCCTTGTCGCCATCGCGCCGACGATCGGCGCGCGGACCGGCCACGCGGCGGTGCTGATCGAGGCGGCTGGGCCGGAGACGGCGCTCGATGCGCTCGATGCCATGCCCGAAGTACAGCGCCGTTCCTACCAGCCCTGGTGGGCGACCCGCGCCCATGCCCTGGCACGATTGGGGCACAAGGCCGATGCGCACGAGGCCTTCGCCCGTGCCATCGGGCTCAGCGATGACGAGGCGGCCCGCCGCTATCTCTGGACGCAGGCCGACATGCTTAGGCCCCGTTGAGCGCGGGTTGCGGTGCGGCCGGCGGCAGCGCGCGGCAAAAAAACTCAACGCCTGTCGATTGGCCAAAGGTCCGTTCGTCATGGGGTGAGAGCGCACGTGCTCTCGTCCCCGATGAAAGGGGGGAAACCAAGATATTGATGCAAATTCTGGCGGGTTCGGTTGCGGTGATTGCCGTGCTCGCCGCCTCGACGCTGCTGCTTCCGCGACAGGTTCATGTCGAGCGGCAGGCGCTGATCGACGCCGACGCCCAAGCCGTGCTGGCGCTCGCCGCCTCCGGTGAGGGCTATCAGCGCTTCAACCCTTACAAGTCCACCGATCCGGACCTGTCGATCACGCTGTTCGGCCCCGCATCGGGTGTCGGATCGGGCTTCCACTTCGCCGGCAAGGACGGCAAGGGAAGCCAGACCGTCGCCGCGGTCACCGGCGATGCCGTGCACTACCAGATCGATCTTGGCCCGATGGGCAAGCCGCTGCAGACCATCCGCGCCGAGCCGAAAGACGGCGGCGCCCATGTCACATGGTCGATGCAGGCCGATATGGGCTTCAATCCGATCGGCCGGGTGATGGGCCTTTTCATGGACCGCATGGTCGGCCCGACCTTCGAGCGCGGCCTTGCCAATCTTCAAACCGCAGCCTAACCGCATCCCAAGGGAGACAGACCGATGCGCTACACTTTTCTTCTTTATTCCGACCCCGCCGACTTCGCCGACCTGACCCAGGAGGACTGGGCCGCCATGCAGGAGGTCTATGGCGCCTATATCGGCGCGCTCAAGGAGGCGGGCGTCTTTGTCGACACCGACTGGCTGCAACCCGTCGAAACCGCGACGACGCTCAGCCTGAAGACCGGCAGCAAGACCGTGCAGGACGGCCCGTTCGCCGACACCAAGGAGACGCTGGGCGGCTATTTCGTCATCGACGTGCCCGATCTGGACGCCGCCATGGCCTGGGCCGAAAAATGCCCTGCCGCCAAGGGCGGCAAGGTCGAGATCCGCGCCTCCGCCATGGGCGGCGCATGAGCGACGCGGCCCGCGCCGCCGAAGGCGCGGCGCGGGCATCCTACGGCAAGCTGATCGCCATCCTGGCCAAGCGCAGCGGCGACATTGCCGGCGCCGAGGATGCGCTGGCCGACGCTTTCGCCAAGGCCCTCAGGAGCTGGCCGGAAACCGGTGTGCCGGACAATCCCGAAGCCTGGCTTTTGACCGCGGCCCGGAACCGGCTGACCGACACGCAAAGGCGGCTTCTGCGCTTTCCCGAAACGGATGCGATCCCCGACATGCCCGAGCCCGTGCGCGAAAACCGATCCCTGCCCGACGAGCGGCTGTCGCTGATGCTGGTCTGCGCCCATCCGGCGCTGCCGGCCGACCTGCACACGCCGCTCATGCTACAGACCGTGCTCGGCGTCGAGGCGGCCGACATTGCCCGCGCCTTCGTCGTCACACCGTCGGCCATGGCGCAGCGGCTGGTCCGAGCCAAGCGCAAGATCAGGGATGCGCGCATCCCCTTTCAGATCCCGGATGAGCCCGATCTGCCCGAGCGGCTCGGAGCGGTGCGCGAGGCGATCTATGCCGCCCATGCGCTGGACTGGCTGGCACCAAGCGATGCGCTCGGCCAGGAGGCGCTCTACCTTGCCGATCTGTTGCGCCATCTGGCGCCGGACGATGCCGAGGCACACGGGCTCGCCGCGCTGATCGCCTTCGGCCATGCGCGGCGCCATGCGCGCGTTCGCGACAATGTGTTCGTGCCGCTCGACGAGCAGGACGCAATGCTGTGGGACGGGCGGCTGATCGTCTTTGGCCAGACCGCGCTGGCCGACGCGCAACGGCTCGCCGCACCCGGCCGGTTCCAGATCGAGGCGGCGATCCAGGGTCTGCATCTGGACCGCGCCAAGACCGGCCGGATCGACTGGCTGGCGCTCGACAAGCTCTACTACGCGTTGGACAGCGTCAGCCCGTCGCTGGGCGCGTCCGTCGCCCGCATCGTTGTGCAAGCCGAACGCCATGGCCCGCGGGCCGCTCTGGATGCGCTCTCGCGGCTCGATGGAAGGACTGTGCACGCGTTCCAGCCCTTCTGGACCGCACGCGGCAAGTTTCTCGCCGATCTCGGTGACACCGCAAGGGCCATAGAGGCTTATGAAAAGGCCCTCTCGCTCACCGTCGAACCGCCGCTCAGGCGCTATTTGGAGGCGCTGCTCGACACGATTGATCCAAGCCGAGAACGAGGCCGGTCCTTGTAGCCAACCCACCGCCGCACTGCTGTGCGGAAAGCAACGCGAACGAGCCGATCCTGCATCCAGCGCGGTCGGGTGGTTCTCCCGCAAAAGCAAGGACTGCGGCGACCTATTCGGGACGCGATTGCTCAAGAGTGATCTCAGCGGGAAGCGCTGACGCCCCGATGCCGAGGATGTAGTCGATCGTTGCCAGCAGATCGGCCATGGCGATGGGCACTTGCTCGCCGAAGCGTCCTTCGGCGATGTCGTCTTCCACCTCGGGCGTCACCACATTGCCCGGACTGATCACGCGGATCCCGATGCATTGGTTCCGCTGTGACAGCGTCAAAGCCTGCGCAGCTCTTTGCAGGCCGAACTTGGAGGCCGTGTTCGCCACTTCAGGCGACGCCCGGTTCGGAAGGCCGGAGAGCGCACCCATCTTCGCCAGCCACCCACGTGATCTTCGCGGTCGAGGAAAAAAGGTTTGCTCCGTGAGCGGATCCACTGCCTTTCCAGCAACGGCCGCAGTGGCAGAGCAAGAAGTGTTCAAACTCTCCGCGAACCTCGTAGCGTACATCGCCGCAGAGACATGATCCCTGGTGCATCTTCTCCAACCTTGAGGCCTCCGCTTCTTTCTATAGCTGGTGATACATAATCGGATATCGCGGGTGGCGAACAGAGGGGAAGGGCCAATCACCGTCATAGTGCTACACTCTTGGTGAGACTTCAGCTCTCGGCTGGGAGCTTGGCGTTGATCGGTAGCACGAAGTCCCTGTCGGCCGTCACCATCCCCTTTTTCGACGCGAGCGGATAGTGGTCGTAGCCTTGCAGTGCCATACTGAACAGAGGCTGTTCTGCGCCAGGCATGGCTTGGTGTTACGGCATCTTATTGAAGTTGTCCGCGAACGGAGCGTGATAGTCGGGTCCGAATGCAAGCGCGGTCTGCAAAAGGCCTCGCGGGTTCATGCCATCGAGTTATCCTCGGCTTGTCGCGACCAGATCAGCCGATCGACCTAAGAGCAGCGCAGCACCAGCAAGATCATGGCCGCCTTAAGGCTGGCAACGCCCTGGACCGGTAGATCGACTGGTCGCGGCGCTCCTGCTTGGACCCGGTCGCAGTGCCCACGCATCATCTGCTTCGACCAGACCGCTACGCTGGTTTCGGCGCAGATCGCGTCAAAGTCCGCGTCACGGTCGACGCCCTATGCACTTGGCTCGATCTCTCCACGGCGCAAGTAGCTGTAGACGACGGGCGATACTATGACCTGCGGCCCTCCCGACTAGCGACTGCACAGCCGCAGATCCTTGCCAGGCGCCCGCTGGGGCAGCATGAAACCTTGGGGCGCTGGCCGGCAGCGCGGCAAGAGTGCTCTCCTACGGACCGATGCAGGATTCCTCTTCTGGCGATTTAATCGCCATAGCGAGAAGGAAGACATCACATCGAAACCTGCTCAATTCTCGTTATTATCGACAGATCGCCGATGCGACAAATGCTGCGACAGCCAATTTACGAACGTAAGTGCCTCCTGTGTCGGGTGCTTGCTTGTCAAAGCGACATACTCGTGTCCTGAAGGCTGAAATCCGAGTGGTGCTATCAGCCGTCCGGCCTCCAGGTCGTCTTCAACCAGAACTCTTGGCGCTATCGCCATACCCAAACCGACGGTCGCTGCCTCCAGCATAAAGTAGAAGTGCTCGAATTCCTGGCCGCCTCCCATCGGTGTCAAACCGTTCCGAACAAACCAGTCGGGCCAGGCCGAGATCCTTGTTCTGGTGTGAATACGCGGAATACTTGCAATGTCCTGCCAGCTCGAGACCTTCGGATGTGAAGCTAACCTTGGACTTACAACTGGTCCGATTTCTTCCTTGAACAGCGGCGTCACCATTGACTGACCCCAAGGGCCGCTGCCCACCCGAATCGCGACATCGAAGCGCTGCCGAGCGAAATCAACCGGTGCATCGTCCGCCGTCATTCTGACTTCGATGTCAGGGTGTCGGCTCTGGAAATCGAACAGTATTGGTATCAACCAGCGCATGGCAAGCGTGCTAAGGCACGAGAGGTCCAACTGTCGCTGCTCTCGCCGAAGCATCTGGTCAATGGCTCTTTCCAGTCGATCGAATGCATCCTGAAGACCGGGCTGCAGGTCCTGCGCTGCCTTGGTCGGAACCAGCTTGTTTCGCGGGCCTTCGAACAGACTGACGCCCAGGCGGTCTTCCAGGGCACGCACCTGGCGACTGACCGCACCGTAGGTCACGCCCAACTCGTCGGCTGCCAGCTTCATCTGGCCCAGGCGCATAGTCGCTTCAAATGCGCGCAATGCGTTGAGTGGCAGCATGCTGCGCTTCATGTGCAGTTTTCTCACAAACTATGGGAGAAAGTATCGTTTTTCAGGTGTCTGCGTCTTAGCGATAAGACCTTATGGCACATAAGTTGGCAATCAAGCGTACCAACCAACTGAATCTGGTGCGCACGCTTGGGGCAAGGCTCTGGATCTGGCGTCGAAACTTCACAAGCCGTCGAGCGCTCGAAGCTCTCGACCCGACCCGTCTCGAGGACATCGGGATTAGCGAGCACCAGCGAAGGGTGGAAGCATCAAAGCCGTTCTGGTGCTAGGCATGGAAGCGCACGTCTTTCTCGCCCTGCTTCTTGCGGCTGCCCTTCACGCGGGATGGAACTCAGTTGTGAAGCTGGGGCTGGACCGAGCGTCGACTGTTCTGTTGCTGGCGCTTGTTCAGGCAATAATCAGCATTCCTTTGCTTCCGTTCGTAACTCAGCCAGCAACTGAAGCTTTGCCATGGATTTGCGTCGCAGCCGCGCTTCATACGGGATACAAGATATTTCTGGTCAAAGCCTATGAAACGGCAGATCTGAGTGTTGCCTACCCGCTCGCTCGTGGGACCGCTCCTTTGATCGTCACTGCTTTCTCAGTAGCTTTCCTTGGCGTTGTCCTGCCGGTGACCTCACTGCTTGCTATTGTTGTGATCTCTCTCGGTATTTTCCTAATGGCTGCAAAGGGAGCGGCAACGGGAAGGCTTGCAGGTCGGCCGCTGTTTTTTGCAATCGCCACAGCAGCTTTCACCGCAAGCTACACACTTGTTGATGGCATAGGTGCACGGATCGCCGGGACGGCTTCCGGGTTCATCCTTTGGATGGTCGTCGGTGACGCTGTGGGAATGGTCGTCCATGCGACGTGGACTCGTGGAACAGCCGCGTTTCCGGCGCTGCTGCCGGCGTGGAAGGCGGGTCTCGCTGCCGGGGCGATGTCGCTCGGGTCCTACTGGATCGCTATGTGGGCATTCACCCAGGCGCCTATCGCACTCGTTGCTGCTCTCAGGGAGTCGAGCATCCTGTTCGCCGTATTGATCGCAGCTTTCGTTATCCGAGAACCGGTCAGTCGATGGCGATGGGCATCCGCAGGAGCAATAGCATTTGGCGTTGCTTTGATGAAAACCTGACGTTCTACGTGTGCGAGTGGGGAACCGAGTTTTGCTCTTGGCTCCCAAACTGATCATTGGCTTCTTTTGCAACCGCCCAGTTCGCCTCGACCAACCCCCGACTCGCGGTCATGCCACCGCCACGCGCCATTCGGCGCTTGGATGCCAGTCAACCGCAGCAAATGAGAGAGAGCGAGTTGAGCGGTCAGTATCTCCTGGCGCGTAACCGTCCACAATACCCGGCGAATGCCATTCCACCTTGGAGAATTCAGCCATTGCTTGCGGGCATACGCGCTCGAGGCGTTCATCGACCTGATTGTCGCTTTTCGGTGCGCGGAATTGGCATCTGAGGCGCGGTCGGCGGCCTCGTAGGCCATCCCATCCTCCCGATGACCGCCGAACCGAACAGGCGCTGGTGCAACAGGGCGGCCATGATATGCGCGATAAGCAACGTCCCCAGTAGCGTGCCAGCGCCCTGATGGAAGAGTCGGGCGGCGTTGGCCATGTCCGAATTGAACGGAAGGGCCGGAAGCGACACGACACCGAATAGGACCGGCGCGAAGTCGAGGAAGGCCAGCTTGGCATAGCCGCTGAATGGCAGGGCAATAAGCAGCGCATAGAGCGCCGCGTGGACAAGTTGCACAGCTCGGCGCGCCGCGCGCGACATTGAGCCCGGTAGTGCGGGCGCACCCTGCCGCGCGCGAGCCGCGATGCGTGCAAGGGTCAGCACGAGGATCAGGGCGCCAAAAGAGATATGGGCCTGAACAACGGCTTCGGCGAGGCTCGGGTATTGCTCATAGGCCACGGCGTTGACCAGCGCGAACGCGATCTGCGCGAGGATCAGGATCGCTGTCAGCCAGTGGATCAGACGGATCGCAACCGGATAGACCGTCACCACGCCGCTCCGTCGCGATAGACGTCGAGCGCGCAGGGCGACCGGCCGCCCCGGCCGCATTCGAAATCGGACAGGCCATGGCCGGCGGCAGCAGCCCTTATGGCGGGCAGCGTGAAGGTCAGATCGGTCTCGGCGGCGCGCGCATGGCACGACAGGCAGGAGGCTTTCGGGCCGGTGGCAAGATCAATCCGCCCCGTCCCGCTGAGTGATCCATACTGCCACCGGCCACCGGCCTTGAGCTTGTGAAATACCGTACCGACCCGATCGGGCCGGTGATAGGTCTCCATCAGGATGCGCGTGCCTTCGGGCAGCGGGGCATCGGCTTGGACGGCTGCGAGCACCTCCGGCGCGATAAGCATGCGCCGGAAACTGCCGTCCGTCCGCCGGACGATGGCGTAGGCAACAAAGTCCTCGCCATAGCGCTCGACGGTTGCAAGGGGTACGGTCGCCGGTTCGTTGCCGACGGATGCATCGGCGCCGCTGTTGCCGAACGGGACGAGAGCGATCACCAGCATGGCCAGCAGCAGATATCCGGCGACGAGTGCGAGCGGAACGGGCTTCATGGCGTGTCCTTTCGAGAACGGGCGCACGCCGCCCGCACGGGGCGGGCTGCGTGCGCAATGGCATGTCAGGGGATCAGCACCATGGAGTGGGCACCGCGCGTGACCGGCACCGCATGGTCGGTCTCGATCATGGTGATCTCGCCGGGTTTGAGCGGGTCGCCGGTGATGCGCCAGAAGTCGATTGAGCCGCCCTGGCGGCGGTCGTCGAACTGATCGAACGTGGCCACGGCCACATAACGGCTGGACGCGTCGAACACGGCCGCCTCAGGCAGGATGCCGTCATAGCGGTAGTCACCGATCTTGGTCAGCGCGCCCGTCTGTGGATCGATGGCGGCCAGCGTCAGCGAGGAGTACCAGGTGATGCGCGGATCGTCATAGGGCAGATAGGACCGCTCGAGATTCGTGGTCAGCGCGAAGCGCCCGTCCGGACTGACCGCCAACCCTTCGGGCGAAACGCCCGTGGCGATGCGCGAAATGAGCGCGTGGCGCGGCGTACCGTCGGCGGCTTCGCCGGCATTGAGGCGGATCGACAGCAAACTGCCATCGGGAGCCTCGATCCAGTAGCCGGCAACGTCGGCGCCCCAGTAGAGCGCGTTGACGATCACATTGCGGCCGTCCGGTGTGAACTCGACACGGTATTGGGCTTTCTCAGTTTCGACGACATTGCCGTAAGGTTCGAGCGACACGCCATCGTCGTTGATCGCTAGCAGCATGAAGCGAACATCCGCGCCGGTCTCGTTCAGAAGCGCCAGCAGCAGTTCGTCAGGATGCCAGTCCACATCTATCAGCCGGTGACCGGCCGTCCAGCCGGGAATGTCCGGCGTCACCGGTTCGCCTAGATCGCCATCGGCGATCGGATAAAGTGCCAGCGGCGTCTCGGACCCGGCACCTTCGTTGTTGAAGGTCACGGCAAGCCAGGCGCCATCGCTGGAAACGCGCAGCGCATCCGGACGAGTCAGGGTCTGCACTTCGCGTTCGAGCGTTGGCGCCGCCGGATCGGACAGGTCGAAAACGCTGATCCGGTTGCCGAAGCCGATGTCGCCAAAAGTGTGCGGATCGTCATTGTCCGGGCGCTGGGTGAAGGTCTCGATGACGAAGGCGGTCTGGCCGTCGGGCGTGACATCGATTACGGCGGGCGGCCCAGCGACGGAATTGGGCGCCTCGATTTCGACGGCCTGCCAGTCACGCGGATCGCCTCCGAGCGCGATAACGCTCAGCGCGTCCGTGCCCTCGCGTGGGCCGAGCTGGCCGTCCACATAGGCAGAGGCGACCATGTCGGCATCCGACACCGACAGGATGGCGGTGCCTTGGAAGTCGAAGGCGGGAAAGCGGTCATTGGCGGCGGATGCTACCGGCAACAGCAGGATGGTGGTGCCGGCAAGGAAGGAAATGATGGGTTTCATAGGCGTGCTCCGAATTGCGGTTGCGCGCCCGATATGCGTTTACGAAGAAACTGTTCCAGATTAAGAAATGATAAGTTTGATCAGCTCTCGTTATCGATATGCTCGCCCTAGCCGACTATCGCTGCGCCATCGCTATCGCCGATGAGCGCCATTTCCGCCGCGCCGCGCATCGGCTTGGCGTCACACAGCCGGCGCTGACGGCCCGCCTCAGGCGTATTGAGGAGGTGATGGGCGCGCGCCTTTTCAACCGCGGGCGCGGCGGTGTCGAGCCGACGGCGGCGGGTCTTGCGTTTCTGGAAGGGGCGCGGCGCGTCCTCGATGCCGCCGAGGAAACAGCCGATGCGGTGCGCGGCGCACGCGACGGCCTCGGCCAGACACTGCGGATCGGCATGACGCAGGTCGCTGCTTATCAGGTGGTCGGCCCGACCATGGCCGCGTTCCGTCTGGCCAACCCGCTGGCCCGGGTGCGGTTGACCGAGGGTACGACCGCGGCCCTTGAGGGTCGGCTCGAACAACGCCACATTGACGTCGCCTTCATCCACCCGCCGCTGCACTCTTCCGACCTGTCCGAGAAGAAACTGGCCGAAGCGCCGATGGCCCGCTTCTGCCTTGGCAATGAGCCAGACCGGCCATTGATACGCTTTCCCAAAGCCGAGGCGCCGGTGCTGATGGGCGGCCTTGCCCGTGACGAGGGCTCCGCCCCCGGCACGCTGGAACTGCTTGCCGAGGCGGATACGATTCTCGGCGCGGCTATCCTTTCGGAGGCGGGCTATGGCCCATTCCCCGCGCCAGCCGATTTCGCCCTTAGGTCGCTCGACAGCAACACGCCCGCCGTTCCACTTCGTCAGACCTTCGAGACCTGCATCGCCTGGCGCACGCTGGACCGTCGGCCGATCATCCGCGCGCTGGTGGACGCGGCGCAGTCGGCCGGCGTGGCACCAACCCGCTAAGCACTTCAGACAGCAAGCCCGGCGCGGAACGCTTCCAGAAGGCGGCGGCCTTCTGGCCAGGCCCCGAGTCCGCTCTGCGCATTGATGTGACCGAAGTCGCCGATCTCGACGCAGCGGCCGCCCCACGCGACCGCGTGATCGCGGGCATGGGCCACCGAGCCGAAGGGGTCGTTCGCACTGGCGACAACGAGCACCGGGAACGGCAGGCGTTCCTTTGGGATGGTTACAAATGTGGCTGCCTCCTGCTTCGGAAAAGCCGACGCGACGGGATCAGGCATCGAGACCAGGAGCGCTCCAACAACTCTCGCTGTGACATGCGGGGGCAATGCGGCCAGATGCGGCACCATCAGGCAACCGAGACTGTGCGCTACCAGGATGGCCGGTCCGTGTCGTTCAGATAGCACGGCCTGCGCGCGGTCTGTCCAAACCGCCAGATCGGGACGGTCCCAATCTTCCTGTTCAATCCGCGCGAACTCCGGTTCCGCCGACTCCCAAAGCGATTGCCAATGGTCCGGCCCCGATCCGCCGATTCCAGGTATGGTCAAGTACATGCCGTTTCCTTTCCCGATTTGCCGGATCGAGTATACGGATTGGTTATTGCTTTGAGATTGCTGACCCAAAGTTCTTGGCGCATCTTGGCCGATAGATCATTGCTTTTTCGGGGTGAAATCAGATGAATTCAAAGTTGGAACTCGACCGACTCGATAGGCGGATCATTGAGGCGCTGCAACAGGATGGTCGGGTGTCCTTGACCGAGATCGGGAAGCGGATCGGGCTATCGCAACCCGCTGTGTCCGAGCGCGTCCAGAAACTCCACGATCGTGGCGTCATCACCGGCTACCGGGCGATAGTCGATCCTGCTTCGGTCGGTCTGCCGATCACCGCCTTCGTTCGACTCAAGACGGGACAAGAGCATATCAAACCCTGCCTCGATCTTTTCCGCGAACGCCGTGAAATCACCGAAGCGCACAGGGTCTCCGGCGAGGACTGTTTCGTCATCAAGGTCGCGGTGTCCGATCCCGCCGCGCTCGAACAGATTGCCGATGTCATCGCCCGATTCGGTCCGGTCACGACGAGCCTGGTTTTCAACAGCTATATCGATAGGCCCATCGCGCCATCAGGCGGCCATGCGGCCTGATCCGGAATGTCCCGAGATCGCGTTCACCCAACAGATAGGCGGTAGTCAGCCCGCCTTCGAGTCGCGGCCCGGTGTGGCCGTGCCGCTCCTGATTGGGGTTAGGACTTGTTCATGACAACACATCCAGCCTTCATGGAGTGAGACATGACCACAACTCTGAAACCATGGCGGCGTCAAAAGACCTTTCCGTGAGTGGCTCATATCAGAGCCTGCTGCGGTCTTCTGAGCTTTGCAATGCTTTCTCAGAAATTCAACCTTCTTGATAAGTACGGCGAAGTTCTTCTGAAGCTTTCGCCATTGACCTATAAAGCTCAATGCCAACGATCGCTGCCCTCCGTCGATGACTTATTGAAGCGTCCCCCTCGTCATTCGGCAGTGTCTTCATAGCTTCTGTGAGTATTTGAACCTGCTCTTCATAGTAAAGTGCCTCCGCGTCGAGCAGTTGGATCGCTTCCTGCGCATCCAGCATCCATAGGAAGTTCAGACGGAGAAGTGGCTCGAAACGCAGCGAGCGACCCGACTCATCGATGCTCGCTGTTAGCCACTGACGCGCTTCGTCGAGACCTTTCGCGGTGATCGAGTAGATCTTTCGATTCCTCGGGCCGTATTCGGTGAGTTCGATCTCCTTGGCCTCTTCGAGTGACTTGAGCTCCACGTAAATCTGATTTGAGCGAACGAACCAGACCCTTTGCAGAGAATGCTCGAAGCGCTTGGCCACGTCATAGCCACTCATAGGGGCTTCAGCGAGGAGGCAGAGGATAGCATGGCGTGTTGACATGTAATTTCCAACATGTAAAAAATGACCTGTCAGTCTCGTACTGAAGGTTACCGGGCTTACTCGGCGCCGTCCAGATCAACGGAAGAGGAAAAGCCTCCGATGAAACACTCACTCAAAAGCCGCCTAATCGCAGCGCTTGCGGCCGGCATCTTGGTGACGAGCGGGGTTGCTGCCCAAGAGGTAGGCCCTGTCTATGTCGTCGGGGACTCAGTCAATGACACGGGTACCTTCGCGCCGGTGACGCTAACAGGGCGCTTCACGACAACACCCGGCCTTCTCTGGACCGAAATAGTTGCCGGAGCTTTTGGCGGATCGGTCGCTCCAGCCTACTTCTTTGATGGCGAGTCATTCTTCCGAAATCCGGGCGGTACAAACTACGCTCAGTCTGGTGCTCTTATCAGTGTCGAACAGGGGCTCTATGACGGCCACTCACGCCCGGTATCTTGGCAGGTCGATCGCCTGCTTGAGCACACTGGCGGTGATCTATCGGGAAGCATAGTCTTGATGGATGGTGGGGGACCGGACGTCGTTCTTGCGGCCGTGCTTACCCAGCAAGGCCAGCTCACTCCAGAACAGGCCATGGAACAAGTGGCCACAGCAGGGCGAGCGCTAGCGAATGAAGCGAAGCGCGTCGCGGATGCCGGACCAGAGAGCATCGTTCTTTTTGGTGTCGCGAACTTCGGTTCGACGCCAATGTTCGGTGCGGGACAGGACGAAACATCCGCTTATCTGACTGCCCTTTCTCAAGCCTTCAACGCAGCATTTGCATTGGAAGCTCAAGAGATCAGCCTCAACGCCATCATGCCTGACGTATATCGCTTCTTCGACACCGTCATCGCGGATCCAGCGGCCTACGGTCTGCAGAATGTGACAGAACCCGCAGTTCACCCGGAACGTGCCAATCCAACGCCTACAGGAAACAGTGCCAACAGCTCGCCTTTTCATTTGGTCGAGGCGAATGCGGCGCAAACCTATCTCTTTGCTGATGGCCTCCATCCGAGCGGCCGAGGTCACGAACTCTTGGGGGCGTTCATCCTCACGCAGCTCGAAAGCCAGTAGGCACAGCAATCTGCGAACTGTCTGCACCGTAGTCCAACTTCCAGAGATAATCGGTGGCTTTCAACGGAGAAAAGTGTGAGCCGCAGCATCGATACAAAGAAGCTCTTAAGTTTCTTGGCAGTTGCTGAGACGGGAAGTTTTCGCCAGGCGGCGAAAAGGTCGGGCGTTAGGCAATCGGCAATCAGCCGTCGGATACAGAGCCTGGAAGATTCGCTCGGAGTATCGCTGTTCGAGCGCCGCACTACTGGCGTGCGACTCACACACGCAGGAAGTCGGTTTGCTGAACGGGCACGCGCAATCGCCCAAGATATCGAGATAGCTGAGGAGGCGGCACGGTCCGCGGGCGTTGCCGACAACGGTTGCCTGATGATCGGTGTGATAGCTTCCTTGTCTCGCGGTCCGCTTAGAACGGTTCTGGAGGGATTTCTAACCGCCCACGGCGGAGTGGAGATAGGTTTCGTTGCTGCTGATCGCAGCGAACTATTGACACTACTGAGTCACCGGCGGATCGATGCCGTCTATGCTCCTGGTGATCCTGATGAAGAGGCAGGCGACGGGCTTGTTCTTTCTCGCGAAAGAATCTGGCTTGCCGCGCCGGAGGACAATCGTCTCACGAAGAAAGGACACTTATCTTGGGCCGACGTAGCGGACGCGCAGTTCGTGGTGAGCGCCCGGGAGTCCGGTCCAGAAATCCACGACTACATACTCAAACGCGTCAGCAATCTGGCGCGCACTGTAAACGTGCGTCGTCACCGACTTGGACGAGAGGGGATCATGACGCTCGTTGGCCTCGGTCTCGGCGTAAGCCTGGTGGCGGAACACTGGTGTGGGATCAATTATCCTAATGTTCGATTTATAAGGATCGGTGACGAGGATGAGTGGGTGCCGTTTTCGCTTACGTGGCGTCCAGAGAACGATAATCCGGCGCTCAGGCGGTTTGTGAGCCTGGCGCGGATCGAGGCGAGGAAGGCGGCCGCTTCTCTTTCCTCAGCTTCGCGAAGCCCCGATCCGTCGCCATGAACCGCGCTAGCATGGGCGCGATAAGTTTCGCGGGTTCGTGGGTCTGGCCGGTTTCGCGGGCGAGCGCCTCGGCATAGACGACCAGGTCGTGGTGGACGTCGGCAGGCAGCTCCAGCGCCACCTTCACGGGCTTATCGTCGGGAATGGGTCCGAGTTTCAGTTTCGTCATCGATCAGCTTTCATAGGGTTCGAGGATGAGGTCGCGGGTGACCATGACGCGGACCGGGAAGCCGGGGCGGATGGTCAGGGTCGGCGGAACGGTAAGCTGACGGCGGACGATCTCGTCGCCGGCGCGGCCCACGGTGTCTTGCGCCCCGTCGCGGATCGCTTCGGCGATCTCGTCATCGTCGTCCTGGCCGAACTCCAGGCCGATATTGAGGATCGTCGCGAGACCGGCGGCGCGCAGGAGCTGGCCCCAGTGATAGTCGACGCCGTCTTCGAGCCCGGCGTAACCGGCTTCGTCGGCGCCGGGCTGGCGTTCCAACACGATGGAGCGCCCGTTCGGCAGGATCATCCGGGTCCAGACCAAAAGCACGCGGCGCTGGCCGAAGGCGACGCGGCTGTCATATTCGCCGATGAGCCGCGCGCCTTGCGGGACCAGCAGGAAGCGCCCGGTCGGGCTGTCATAGATATGCTGTGTCACCTGGGCCGTAATCTGACCGGGAAGGTCGGAGCGCAGGCCGGTCACCAGCGCGGCCGGGATGACCGAGCCGGCCTGGAGCACGTAAGGGCTGACCGGATCGGTGAGACGCTCGCCGCTGGTCGTGCGCCTGTCGACGGGCTGGGTGAGAAACGCTTGTCGCTGTTCGACGGCGTCGGGCTCCGGACCAGACTGCGCAACCTTTGGAAACACTGTCTGCGGATCGATCTGCGGGCCGGTCGGCGTTGCGGCGTCCAGCAGGCCGTCGCTTTCGGCGGTGCTGGCGTCATGGAACAGCCGGCTGAGGCGCGCCGCCTCCTGCTCCTGCAAGCGCATCTGCTCTTCCGGGTCCATGGCGGGACCAGGGGCGACGGGCGCGACCGGAACCGGCTCGCCGCGCTCGCGCGCCGCCAGCACGGGCCGCCCGAGTTCGCCCGGCAGCGGCGGACCAAGTTGTGGAACCTGGCTGTAATCCTCCGGCAGAGACAAGAGCTCGTCGGCCGTCGGAACGCGTTCGGTGTTGAAGAGCTCCGCCGGTCCGTCGCCGCGCTCCGGGTTCTGTAGGGCGACGATCAGGATCGCGCCGAGGCTCAAGCCACCGACGACGGCGAGGACGCCGAGGGTCTTGCGCGACAGGCGCATGACGCGCGGCGGATCGGGACGCAACCGGAGCTCGGCCGCGATCTCAGCCTCAGGACGCGGACCGGGCCGGATCTCCTTTTCTTCCCGGCCGTCGCCAGACTCGCTCATGACTCCGCTCCGTCATGGCGTTCTGGCGCGCGCCGCACGCCGTCGGTGCGGATGATACGCACCACCTGTTGACGATCGCCGAGACGCAGTTCGGCGGCGGCGAAGAGCCGGTCGACGATGATGTAATTCCGGCGGATGCGGTAATTGACGAGCTGGCCTTCGCCTTCCGGTCCGATGATGAAGAGCGGGGGCATCTCGCCCTGACCGATGCCGCGCGGGAACTCGATGAAGACCTGCCGTCCGTCGTCGAAGGCGCGGCGCGGCCGCCAGGGTGGTCGTTCGCCTTCGATGCGATAGCGGAACCGGAGACTATCAAGCGCGATGTCGCGACCGATTGGGAGGGCGGCCTCTGCGTCGGCATTGCCCCGCCGGAGCGCGATCAATTCGTCCTGCGGATAGCGCCAGGAAACCGAAGCCATATAGGCGCTCGGATGGGCGCGAAGCTCGAGATGATAGGTCCGGCGGTCGGTATTGATGACGAGATTCGTGACGATGTCGGGCCGGGTCGGCTTGACGAGGATGTGTGTGCGCTGGGTTTCGCCCGCGCCGCTGATCGTGTCGCCGATGATCCAGCGCGCCGTGTCGCCCGCCGCGATCGGACCGTTTCCGACCAGGCTTTCGCCGGTTTGGAGGGCAATGTCGGTGACCTGTCCGGGGGATGAGTAGACCTGATAGAGCGCCCCGGCACTGTAAGGGTAGAGCTGGACGGCATTGATGAATCCGTCGCGGACAGGTTCGATACGGGCGGCGGCATTGGCCTCCTCGATCCGCTCGGGCGGCTCGCCGGCTTCGGGCGGCGGACCGCCGTCCTCGACGGGCATGAGCTGTCCCGGCAGCGGCAGTGGAACGGGCCGCTCGACCACTTCAACCGGCCGCGCAGGTTCGGGCAGAAGTGTCGCCTCGATGGGCGGTTCGTCGTATTCGATCTGCGGCGGGCGGAAGGTCGCGCAGCCCGCCAGCGCGGTCGCAGCAAACAGGATCGCTGGAAGCGACGCCGAGTGTAAGTTCGTGTTCTTCATTGGGCGCTCTCCCGTGACCAGTTGATGGCGTGAACGAAAATGCCGAGCGGATTATTGCGCAGGCGCTCCGTGTCGCGCGGCGGCTGGATCGCGATGGTGAGGATCGCCGTCCAGCGCTCGGTGGCGGCGAGTTGGCCGTTCTGGTAGCGGCGTTCGATCCAGGCGACGCGGAAGCTGGTGTCGGAGGCGCGGATGACGCTGGAGACCTCGACGGACACTTGCGTCTCGCCGACCCGCGCGAAGGGGTCGTTGACGCGGGCGTAGTCGTTGAGCGCGAGAGCGCCGCGATCGGTGGTGAAGTCGTAGGCGCGCAGCCAGTTCTGCCTGAGCACGATCGGATCGGCCGGAACCTGCCGGACATTCTCTATGAAGCGGGCCAGGTGGAAGGCGATCTGGGGATCGGTCGGTCGATAGTCCGCGGTCGCGGGCGCCACGGCTTGGGCCTGTCCCAGCTCGTCGACCTCGACGACATAAGGGACGATGGTCCCTTGCGTCGATTGCCACGCCAGCGCGGCGGCGAGTCCGCCGGCAAGCGCGAGGCAGCAGAAGGCCATGAGCCGCCAGTTGCGCGCCTGAACGCGGGCCGATCCGATGCGCTCGTCCCAGGCTTGCGCCGCCTTCTGATAGGGCGTGACTGGCTCGGGGCTTGTGGCGTAGCGGACACTGGGACGTTTGAACAGGCTCATGGTTTCTCCGAAAGGCTGACCGACGTCCCACCGCCGCCATGGTCGCCGGAGCGGACGACATGGGCGGCCGTGGCGACGCCGTGGTGCATGGCTTGCTGCCGTTTGAGGCGCCGCGCCCAGGCGGGCGGACCGCCATTGGCGGGCGCGGGCAGATCGGGCGTGTTCGAGAACTTGCCGCCGGTGGCGGTGAAGGCGGCGCGCGATCCGGCCTGATAACTGTCGGACATGGCCCGCTTCAGCGGGCTGACGGCTGCGCTCATCCCGGCCTTGCCGACATTTGCGAGACCAGCGGCGACCCCGGATGCGCCGCCGCCAGCGCCAGACCTGCCAAGGCGGTAGGCGGTCGATGCGCCGCCGGCGACGGAGGCCGCCCCGCGCGCGCCTGCTCCAACGGCGCCAGCGGCCATGCCGCCGGCCATGGCGCCGCCCACAGCGAGACCACCGGCCGCGAGACCCGTGCCCACCGCCGCGCCGGCGCCAAGCTGCGGCCCGCCGGAGACGATGCCGTTGGCGATACCGGGTCCGAAGATGCCGAGCGCCAGAAGAGACAGCGCCGCAAGCACCACGGCCATCGCGTCTTCGATGGTCGGCTCGCCGGCGAAGCCTGCCGTGAACTCGCCGAAGATGGTCGATCCGATGCCGACGATGACGGCGAGCACCAGCACCTTCACGCCCGAGGAGATGACGAGGCCGAGCACGCGCTCGGCCATGAACGCGGTCTTACCGAACAAGCCGAAGGGCACGAGGATGAAACCCGCGAGCGTCGCCAGCTTGAACTCGATCAGCGTCACGAAGAGCTGGATCGCCAGGATGAAGAAGGAAAGCAGCACGATCACCCAGGCGAACATCAGGATCGCGATCTGGATGAAGTTCTCGAAGAAGGAGACGAAGCCCATCAGTTCGCCGATGGCTTCGAGCAGCGGCCGTCCAGCGTCGAGGCCGACCTGTGCGATGCGGCCCGGCTGGAGCAACTCGCCGGCTGAGAGGCTGCCGCCGGAGGCGATCAGGCCGAGCCCGGCGAAGCTCTCGAAGACGATGCGCGCCAGGACGTTCCAGTTGCCGATGATGAAGGCGAAGACGCCGACGAAGAGGGTCTTCTTGACGAGCCGCGCGATGATGTCGTCGTCCGCGCCCCAGGCCCAGAACAGCGCGGCGAGCGTGACGTCGATGACGATCAGCGTGGTCGCGAGGAAAGCGACGTCGCCGCTGAGCAGCCCGAAACCTGAGTCGATATAGGACGTGAAGACGTCCAGGAAGCGGTCGATGACGCCGACGCCCTCCATCTCTATAGTGCCGTCATAGAGAATTCTGGATGACGAAACCGATGGCCTACTTGAACAGCGATAACGCTCATCTCGTGCAGGAGGCAAAGGACGTGCTTGAGCGCCGCTTCAGGGATGGATGGCACGCGGTTGGCGCGGCCCTCAGGTTGCGCTCGGGTGAGGTTGTTACCGGTGTCCATCTGGAAGCGGATATCGGCAGAATCGCCGTCTGCGCGGAAGCCATCGCGCTCGGGCGTGCTGTAACGGAGATTGGTTCGTCCGATATCGAGACGATTGTTGCTGTCTATCACTCGGCAGACGGAAAGATCCGGATCGTGGCACCATGCGGAATGTGCCGTGAAATGATCTGCGACTATGCGCCCAGCGCTGTCGTTCTCATGCCAGACGCAGATGATGAAGAGAGTTGGACACCGGTGCCGATTTCCGATCTCCTTCCCGGGAAGTACCAGCGCGATAGGTTCTGACCTCATCATTCGTCTTCTCCGGACGACCCAATTTCCGCGAAGAAGCGGCGGCGATTCTCGGCCCAGGCCGCCTGACAGGCGGTGTCGGTTGCGAGCTCTTCCGGGGTGATCGTCTGGCAGCGTTCGAGTTCGGCGCGGAGCGGGTCGTCGGTGGGCGGTGTATCGGCGCTGCGATCGGACGCACTTTCGTGATCGAGCTGAACGGCCGTCGCCAGCGTCGCCGCGATCAGGGCAATGACTGCGACGGCGCGCAGCAAGATCTGCGGATCGCGCGCCATCTCAGTCCTGGAACATCCGCACGGTGGTGGGCTCATAGCCCGTGCCATAGTCGAGGAACTGGCTGAAATTCTCTCGCGCCTGGGCCTCGGCCGAGGCGCGCCGCGCGGCTTCGAGCGCCTGGGCGCGGTTCTGTGCCGCGATGGCGGCGGTGAGGTCGGCGATCTGGGTCGATTGCAGGGCGAGGAGCTGGTTGCCGGCTTGCGCGGCCTGCAAAGCGCCAGTGGCTCCCTGGCTCTCGGCAACGAGCGCCTGCATCTCGTCGCGGGCGCCGTCGATGTTGCCGATGACGCCGGCCTGGACGCGCAGCGCATCCTCGAATGACGCGACGGAGTCGGCCCAGCGCTCCCGGGCACCCTGGACCATGGCGTCGTGATCGCCCGCGGCGGCCGCTTCGCCGTAGCGTTCGGTGAAGGCGCGCTCGATGTCGGCGACATCGTGCGCGATGCGCTGCGCCTCTCTCAGAAGTTGCTGGGTGCGCTGAACAGAGGCCTGCAGCTCGGCGAGCGACGAATGCGGCAGGCTCGTGAGGTTGCGCGCCTGGTTGATCAGCATCTGCGCCTCGTTCTGAAGCTGCGTGATCTGATTGTTGATCTGTTCGAGGGCGCGGGCCGCCTGGAGGATGCTCTGCGCGTAGTTGGCGGAGTCGAAGACCGGGATGGCGTAGGCCGGCGGCGCCGAGAGCGTCAATACGCTGGCGATCGGCAGGGTGAAGGCGGCGGCGGCAAGCAGTGCGCCGCGCAGGCGTTGACGGGTCATGGTCGGGTCTCCTTCTCTTGGGTGGCAGGTTCGGCGGAGGTTGTTTCGGCGTCTTGGCTCGAGGCCAGAAGCTCGGCGGCCCAGTCGAGGCCGCGATGCTGGAGCCAAGCGGCGGGAAAGCCGCTGGCCCCATGTTCGGCGAACAGTTCGGTGATGGCCGCGTGATCGGTCTTGGACGACGCGCCCGTGAAGGCGAGCGCGACTTCGCCAAGGCCAAGCTCGAACAGCCGGTCGCCGCGCCGGGATTGCGCGTAGTAGTCGCGCTTCGGTGTGGCGCGGGCGAGGATCTCGATCTGCCGGTCGTTGAGGCCGAAGCGCCGGTAGATGTTGGCGATTTGGGGTTCAAACGCGCGTTCGTTCGGCAGGAACACCCGCGTCGGGCAGCTTTCGATGATCGCCGGGGCGATGTTTGATGCGTCCACGTCTGACAGCGACTGGGTGGCGAAGACGACGCTGGCGTTCTTCTTGCGCAGCGTCTTCAGCCATTCCTTGAGCTGGCCGCCGAAGGTGGCGTCGTCGAGCGCGAGCCAACCCTCATCGACGACGATCAGGCTCGGCCGTCCATCGAGACGGCCCTCGATGCGGTGGAAGAGATAGGCGAGCACGGCCGGGGCGGCCGGCGTTCCGATCAGCCCTTCGGTCTCGAAGGCCTGGACGTCGGCGGTGCCCAGCGCCTCGTGCTCGGCGTCGAGCAGCCGGCCGAAGGGTCCGCCAATGCAATAAGGCTGAAGAGCGCGTTTGAGTTCCTGCGATTGAAGAAGGACCGAAAGGCCCGTGAGCGTGCGCTCCTCGACCGGCGCGGAGGCGAGCGAGGTCAGCGCCGACCAGAGATGATCCTTGGCGGTCGGATCGATCGTCACCCCTTCGCGCCCGAGCAGACCGGCCAGCCAGTCCTGTGCCCAACTCCGTTCGGGTGCGTCGTCGATCGGGGCGAGCGGCTGCAGCGAGACCGCATCCTCGGCGTCCGACAGCGCGCCGGCGAGGTCCTCGAAGTCGCCGCCCATGGCGAGCGTCGCGCAGCGGATCGACCCGCCGAAATCGAAGGCGAAGACTTGGGCTTGCTCGTATCGCCGGAACTGAAGCGCCATGAGCGCGAGCAAGACGCTCTTGCCCGTCCCAGTCGGCCCGACGATCAGCGTGTGGCCGACATCGCCGACATGGGTCGAGAAGCGGAACGGCGTCGAGCCTTCCGTATCGGCGAAGAACAGCGGCGGGCCGTCGAGATGGTCATTGCGCGCCGGCCCGGCCCAGACTGCCGAAAGTGGGATCATGTGGGCGAGGTTCAGCGTCGAGATCGGCGGTTGCCGAACATTGGCGTAGAGATGGCCCGGCAGCGATCCGAGCCAGGCCTCGACCGCGTTCAGCGTCTCGATCATGCAGGTGAAGTCGCGGCCCTGGACGATCTTCTCGACGGTTTTCAGCTTCGCTTCAGCTGTGCGCTCGTCCTCGTCCCAAACCGTCACGGTGGCGGTGACATAGGCGGCGCCAACCATGTCCGAGCCTAACTCCTGCAACGCTTCGTCCGCGTCGACCGCCTTGTTGGCGGCGTCGGAATCCATGAGCGTCGAGGCTTCGTTGGTCATCACCTCCTTGAGGATTGCGGCGATGCCCTTTCGCTTGGCGAACCATTGCCGGCGGATGCGGGTGAAGAGCTTGGCCGCGTCGGTCTTATCGAGACAGATGGCACGGGTCGCCCAGCGATATTCGAAGGCCTGACCGTTGAGTTCGTCGAGCAGGCCCGGCCAGGTCGCGGTCGGGAATCCAACGATGGTTAATGTCTTGAGATGCGTATCGCCCAATCTGGGCGCCAACCCACCGACGAGACCGCAATCGGCAAGCAGCGCGTCGAGATACATCGGTGTTTCGGGGACGCGCACACGCTGGCGCCGCGTCGAGATCGTCGAATGCAGATAGGTCAGCGTCTCTTCGTCTGAGAGCCAGGCCGCCGCTGGCATGAAGCCGTCGAGCAGCCCGAGCAGGCTGTCGGTGCGGCTGATGAAGCTCGTCAGATGCTCGCGCGGATCGGCGGCGCCGTTTTCCGCGCCCTCATAGAGCCAGTGCTCAGCGCGGCTCGTGTCGTCCGCCGGCGGCATCCAGACGAGCGTCAGAAAATAGGCGCTCTCGAAGTGCGAGCCCGCTTCTTCGAACTGCGCGCGTCGTTCGGCATCGACTAGCGCCGAGACCGGGTCGGGAAATTCCGAGAGCGGATAATCGCGCGCCGGGAGCCGTTGCGCTTCGACGAACACCGCCCAGCCCGATCCGAGCCGGCGGAAGGCGCTGTTGAGCCGGCCGGCGGTGGCGACCAGTTCCGCCGGCGTAGCCGAGTCGAGATCGGGTCCGCGGAACTGCGCCGTCCGCTGAAGGCTGCCGTCCTTGTTGAGGACAATACCGGGCGCGATCAGCGCCGCCCAGGGCAGGAAGTCGGCGAGCCTTTGCGATCTGTTGCGATACTCCCGAAGGTTCAGCATTGTGCGCACCAGACGACGAGCGCTGAGATCGAGAGATGTTTTTCCAGTTTCCCCCTGACACGATAGTTCTTGGCCGCATGCGCTATGAGAGGCCCTACGAAAACCCGATCTCTGTCCGAGCCGGCGACGCCGTGCGGTTGGATGAAGTCGAGAGCAAATCGACGGACATCATCGGTTGGGTCTGGTGCCGCGGGCGAGACGGGCGTGAGGGCTGGACGCCGCAGGCCTGGCTTGAGCGTCGAGGCGAGGAGTGGGTCATCCAGCGGGATTTCTCGGCATTGGAACTCAACGTCGAACCGGGCGATCGCTTTCTCGCGCACTTTGGAGAGAGCGGTTTTCTGTTCGTCGAGAACGCGCGCGGCGAGAAAGGTTGGGTGCCGGACGGAGCCGTCGAGCTTGCGGTGAACTGAAAGCGGCATCTTATCTAGCTCCGAACCAGGTCGGGAACCGCAGATGCCGGCGCGTGACGTCGACGATGTCCGGGTCGCGCTTGGCGGCCCAGACCGCAAGCAGATGCCCTACCAGCCAAAGCAACAGGCCGACGATCCAGAGCCGAAGACCCAAGCCGACGGCGGCGGCGAGTGTGCCGTTGGCGATGGCGATCGCCCGTGGCGCGCCGCCGAGCAGGATCGGCTCGATCAGCGCCCGGTGCACGGGAGCGATGAAGCCTGGAATGTCGACTTCACGATCCATCAGACGAGCGCCCCGCCGCCGAAGTCGAAAAAGGTGAGGAAGAAGGACGAAGCTGCGAAGGCGATCGAGATGCCGAAAACGATCTGCACCAGCCGGCGGAAGCCGCCGCTGGAGTCGCCGAAAGCAAGCGTGAGCCCGGTGATGATAATGATGATCACGGCGACGATCTTGGCGACCGGCCCCTCGATCGATTCGAGGATCGCCTGCAGCGGCTCCTCCCAGGGCATGCCGGAGCCGGCCGCGTAAGCCGGATCGGCGATAAGGACGCCGAGCAAGAACGCTGTCAGATAGTAAGGCCAGCGCGGATAGAGGATGGATGTTCTGGTCACTGAGGGTCTCCTTCTGTGGGGCTGAGCGCGTAATCGCCTTGGGAATCGAGGCCGGTGACGCAGGCGAGTTCGGCGAGGCGCCGGTCAGCGCCGCGGCCGGAGAGCACGGCGACGAGATCGATCGTCTCGGCGATCAGCGCGCGCGGGACGGTGACGACGGCTTCCTGGATGAGTTGTTCGAGACGGCGCAGCGCGCCGACGGCGGAGCCGGCAT
>NZ_JASHKB010000063.1 GCF_030732865.1 Roseitalea sp. MMSF_3546 | reverse complement strand
GTAAGCGTCCGGCCAAGCCTTCTTTGAGCGATCGTGGTCTTTGTGCAGATTTCGAAGCTGATTTCGCAATCAATTTCGAAGCTATGGGTTTGCTATGGGCCGCATGGAGATCATCACGGGGCGCGAGCGGCGGAGACGCTGGCCGGACGATGAGAAGCTGCGCATTCTGGAGGAAGCGGCCCAGCCCGGGACCAGCGCGGCAGCGGTGGCGCGGCGCCATGACCTTCTGCCGCAACAGATCTACACTTGGCGACGGCGCTTTCGGGTGTCGCCGTCCTCTGATCTGGCTCCATCGTTTCTGCCGGTGACGGTCGTGGACGAGACGCCGCCGCCTTCGTGCGACCTATCCCATGCGACTGGCAGGACGGCGCGCCCGTCGGGCCGGATCGAGATCGTCTGCCGGAACGGGCGGGTGGTGAAAATCAGCGCCGGCTTCGACGTTGAGCGCCTGGGCGCTCTGATCCGCGCGGTGGAAACGGCATGATCGCGCCCGGTTCCGGCGTTCGGGTCTATCTGGCCTGTGGCGTCACTGACATGCGCAAGGGTATCGCAGGGCTTTCGGCGCTGGCCCAGGAAGTGCTGCGTCAGAACCCAGCGTCAGGGGCGGTGTTTGTCTTTCGCGGTCGCCGGGGCGACCGGATCAAACTTCTGTTCTGGGACGGCCAGGGCTTTTGCCTCTATTACAAGGTTTTGGAGCGCGGCCGCTTTCCCTGGCCATCGCCCGCCGATGGCACCGCGCGGCTGACCACAGCACAGCTAGCGATGCTGTGGGAAGGGATCGACTGGCGCCGTCCGGCCTGGACCGCGCCGCCACGTCGCGTGGCATAATCGCAGCGATTCCAGAGCGATAAACCTGTCCCCGGCGGGCCAAATCAGGTAGATTTGGAGGCAATGATCCTGCCGCTCGACAGCCTGCCTCCGGATGCCGATTCCCTGCGTGCCATCATTGCTGCGCAGGCAGAAGCGCTGGCCAAAAAGGACGCCGAGCTGGCCGCCGAACGGGCCCAGCTTGACGCCCGCGATACGCTGATCGAGCGATTGCGGGCGCAGCTTGCAGTGCTCAAGCGGGC
>NZ_JASHKB010000062.1 GCF_030732865.1 Roseitalea sp. MMSF_3546 | reverse complement strand
TGTAGATCGGCGCGCAAAAGTGACCCCCTGAGTGGGGAGATCGGCATCCAAGTTTGACCCCCTCCCTGCGGTTGTGCAGCGGCTCTGGCTTTCGAAGGGGAGGCTGGAGCGAGCGAAGGGGATGATTGTTTTGGAGACGATCGCGAAGGTCCGACGGGACCATTTTGTTCATGGCAAGGGGATCAAGGAGATCAGCCGGGAGCGTCGCATCAGCCGTAATTCGGTGCGGAAGATCCTGCGCTCCGGCGACACGGAGTTGACCTACGAGCGGCCCTCGCAGCCGCTGCCGAAGCTTGGGCCGTTTATCGACCGGCTGGAGGGGATGCTGGAGGCCAACGAGTGCCGGCCGAAGCGGGATCGACAACGGCTGACGCGGATCTTCGATGACCTGCGCCGCGAAGGCTACACCGGCGGCTACGACAGCGTGCGGCGCTATGCCAGGCGGTGGCGAGAGAAGCGGACGACCGGCGTGGCCAACGCCTTCGTGCCGCTGAGCTTCGCGCCGGGCGAAGCCTACCAGTTCGACTGGAGCCACGAGTACGTTCTGATGAGTGGCGTCACCACCAAGGTGAAGGTGGCGCACCTGCGCCTCTGCTACAGCCGCATGCCGTTCCTGATCGCCTATCCGCGTGAGTCGCAGGAGATGGTGTTTGACGCGCACGACCAGGCCTTCGCGTTCTTCGGCGGGGCCTGCACGCGCGGGATTTACGACAACATGTCGACAGCGGTCGACGCGATCTTGATTGGCCGGGCGCGGCGCTTCAACCGCCGGTTCGAGCAGATGTGCTCACATCACCTGGTCGAGCCGACGGCGTGCTCGCCGGCCGCCGGCTGGGAGAAGGGGCAGGTCGAGAGCCAGGTGAAGACGTCGCGGCAGCAGTTCTTCACGCCACGGCTGCGGGTGGCCGATTATGACGAACTGAATGTCATCCTGCGCGAGCGGGTGCTTGCCTGGGCCGCCACGGCCCGGCACCCCGTGTTCAAGGAGCGCACGATCCTTGAGGTCTTCGAGGAGGAGAGGTCGACGCTGGTGACGGCGCAGGGATCCTTCCAGGGCTTCCATGAGATCACCGCGGCAGTCTCGAAGACCTGTTTGGTCAGCTTTGACCGCAACCGCTACAGCGTCTCGGCGACAGCGGTCGGGCGGCCGGTACAGATCCGCGCCTATGCCTCGAAGATCGTCATCCTGCAGGACGGTCTGGTCGTCGCAGAGCACGCCCGCGTGTTCGGTCGCGAC
>NZ_JASHKB010000061.1 GCF_030732865.1 Roseitalea sp. MMSF_3546 | reverse complement strand
GGTCACATGCAGAGCCGGATCGACGCGTTGCTGCCCTGGAGTTACGCCGCCAAGGTGTGATCACAACACCGCTTACGAACAACTGGGCTCCCGGTTCGAAGGCTTCATGATCGACATAGCCATCGAGCGACTGGTTCATTCCGAACACGAATTTCGCCATGAGAAGCCATTCTCCAGGAGAGGTCGAACCAAAGAGTCAACGAAACGATAGCCCAATCTGATTGCATTTTGCAATCGGTTTTCGTATGATCGCCTTGGCAAAGATGGGATCGACAAGATGAGACGGATTGTAACCTGGGATCTGATGACACTCGACGGCTGCTTCGAGGGTGCAACGCCGTGGTCGTTGGAGTTCCACATGACCGTCTGGGGTGACGAACTCGAAACCTACTCCCTGAAACAACTCGACGAAGTCGGCACGCTGCTCTTCGGTCGTAAGACGTTCGAAGGCATGGCCGACTACTGGTCGGGTGAAACGGGGGCGATCGCGGACCGGATGAACGCCGTCGAAAAGATCGCGGCGACCCGGAATGGCACGACCAAGGCCTGGCCGAACACCCGGGTTCTTCAGGGCGATATCTCTGACCACATCGAGGCTTTGAAGGCCGAAGATGGAAAGGACATCTTCGTCTTTGGCAGTTCCGATCTGATGGCGACGCTGTTGGAGAAGAACGCGGTCGACGAAATCCGCCTGTGTCTCGTTCCAGTCGTTCTTGGAGGCGGCAACCCGCTCTTTAAGTCCGACGGTGTCCGCAAGGACTTCCAGCTTATCGAGTCGCGCCCCTTCACCTCCGGTGGACTGCTGCTCCGTTATGCGCGCGCGGATGCCTGAGCGATCAGGCTGTCCGATCAATCTCGCCACTGAAGCATTGGGCGACCGGTGGAGCATGGTGCTCTTGCGCGACATCATGTTCGGGGATCAGCGGACATTTCGAGGCCTGCTCAACAATTCCCTTGAAGGGATCGCAACGAACATCCTCGGCAACAGGCTGAAGAAGCTTGTGGCCGAAGGGTTCGTGACGGCGGAGGCCGACCCCGATCACAAGCAGCGGACGATCTACTCGCTGACCGAAAAGTCCATCGCGCTCCTGCCGGCGATGATCGCACTTGGGGCATGGGGGCGGCGATTTCTGCCCGTCACCCCCGAATACGCAATCCGCAATCAGGTACTGGAAGAAGGCGGCCGCGAGATGCAGGAGGCGTTCATGGACGAACTGCGCGAACGGCATCTGGGCATTCCCAGCCCCCGAAGCGGACATCCGGTGTCCGAACAGCTTCAGGCCGCATTCGAAGCGCTGGTCGCGGAAGAAAAAGGGAAATAGACAAAAAGGAGCACATGATGCCGAGATATCTGACCATCGGCTATGGCGACCGCGCGGGCTACGAGCAGACCCCCGAATCCGT
>NZ_JASHKB010000060.1 GCF_030732865.1 Roseitalea sp. MMSF_3546 | reverse complement strand
GCAGCCTAATGTTTGAGTCAAGCAGCATTTTTGAAGTTTGTCGCGTAGGGCGTCCGGTTGCTGACGATGGCCCAAAGGACATTCACGCGGCGTCTTGCGAGAGCGATGACGGCTTGGTGGTGGCGCTTTCCCTCGGCTCGTTTGCGGTCGTAGAACGCGCGGCTGTCGGGGTTTGCAAGCGAGGTGAAGGCTGCCTGGTAGAAGACCCGTTTGAGGGCCTTGTCGCCGCTATAGGCGCGCCGGGTGGCGCGGGACTTTCCGGACTGGCGCAGGACGGGAGCGAGGCCTGCGGCAGCGGCCAGCGCATTGGCGTTGCGGAACCGTCCGACATTTCCGGCCAGCGCGATGAACTCTGCCGTGAGCACGGCCCCCATTCCCGGCAGGCTCTGAATGAGGGCCCCATCAGGGTGGCGGTCAAGGAGGGCTTTCAAGTCCTTGTCGATTGCAGCAATCCGCACCTTGGCAGCCAACGCTTCTTCGGCGAGTTCCTTGACCAGACGAGTACGCATTGCGGCTCCGGGAATGTCGATCATCTGCTCGCGAGCGGCGGCAACTGCTGCGGCGGCAATGGCCTGGACATTGCGTATGGTGGAAGAGACCCTGTTGAGCTTTTGGACGATCTTCCTTTCGCCGGCGACGCGGATTTCTTCCGGGTTTGCGAACTGGGTCAAGAAGACAAGGCCGGTCTTCGTGGTTGGGTCGACCAGCCGCTCAAGTGCCGGAAAGAGCGCCCCCAGCATGTCGCGTATGCGGGCGGCGCGGCGTGTCTGGTCGGCGACGAGGTCCTTGCGTCGCGAAACGAGCAGACGGATATCGGCGTCGATCTCGCTGACCGGCTCGACTGTCCGCAGGTCCGGGCGCGTTCGTGCCAACTCGGCGATAACGGCGGCATCCTTCGGGTCGGACTTGGTCTCTCCGCTGCGTATGCCCTGTCGTGCCCTGTTGACGGCGAGACCGGGCGTGTGGACGAGCCGGAAGCCTGCTTCGCCGATCATGGCGCAGACAAGCGATGCCATGCCGCCGAGCATGTCGAGCGCAACGGTAACGTGGTTCGCGCCCAAGGCTTCGATCCGCTCGATGAGACCGGTGATTGCGGGCGGATCGTTGTCGATGGCCATCGAGAAGATGACATTGGCATCGCGGTCGATGGCGCAGGCCCAATGGGTCTGCTTGGCAATGTCGATACCGATGAACAGTTGCATGGGCACCTCCCGGGTTCCGGTTGTCCTCGGCAGCCCGGTATCGCCGTCGTCGCCTTACATAGCGATGGGTCGCACAGCCTAATCAGCGGTCGAACAGGGCGCCGGGAGCGGGTGGATATGCCACCTGAGCCATCAAGGGCGGCCAGCATGATGTCCATGCCCGCTCCCCTGCCGATCCGCGATCATCGCATCAAGCAAAGCTCCGGAAAAGCAGGCGCTAATGCGCTCTTGAAAGGTAAGGC
>NZ_JASHKB010000005.1 GCF_030732865.1 Roseitalea sp. MMSF_3546 | reverse complement strand
CCCATCCCCAGACCGGGCAGGAGCCGGTTCTCGCAAGGGAACCGGCTCTTTTTTTGTTGCGGGGATGCGGGACGCTCAGCGAGCCGGGCGATACTCGGCCGCAAAGCGTCGGGCGTTCTGGACATAGTGCGTCGCCGACAGCCGCAGGCCGGCAATGCCGGCCTCGTCGAGCGTGCGCACCGCGCGGGCCGGCGCGCCGATGATCAGGCTGTTGTCCTCGAAGACCTTGCCTTCGGTAACCAGCGCGCCGGCACCGACCAGGCAGTTGCTGCCGATGCGCGCCCCGTTGAGCACGATCGCGCCGATACCGATCAGGCTGTTGTCGCCGATCGTGCAGCCATGCACCATGGCGCGGTGGCCGATCGTGCAGCCCTCGCCGATCGTCAGCGGATAGCCCGGATCGGTGTGCAGCACGCCGTGCTCCTGGATATTGGTCCGCGCGCCGACCTCGATCGGCTCGGTGTCGCCGCGCAGCACCGCGCCGAACCAGATGCCGGTGTCTTCGCCCAGCCGCACCTGGCCGATGATCTGCGCGTCGGGCGCGACGAAGGCCGGGCCGGCGCCGACCGTTTCGGGGGCGACATCGCCAAGGGCGAAATACGACATGGGGCACCTCCGGATCCGATCGCCGATCCTTGGCAGACAATTCACGCCATCGCAACGAGTCGGCCGGCCGAAAACGCGACGATGCCGATCAGCCCGGCCCAGAACGGGCTCAGGCAGAGCGCGGCAAGCCGCAGCGCGCTGCCGCCCCGGCCGGCCCGGCCGCCGCCCGCGCGCAGCACCAGCACCGGCCCGCAAAGCGCGAAACCGAGTACCGAGACCGCGGCGCCGAGCCCGGTCACGGTCTGCCTGTCGAAACCCGGCGACCGGTCGAGCACGGCCGCCATCCAGTGATAGGCGGCAAGCGCCACCGAAAAACCCGCAACGATCGCCACCAGAACATGCATCGTCGTCCCCGCGGTAACCTTTCATTAACCCTGCCGGGTTCGACTGGTGCAAGCCCGGTGCCACACCGGGTTGTTCCGGATTCGCACAGGGCGAGCAGATGGCGACTTCGTTCAACGCTTCGCATGGTGCCGACGACCCGCTCGCCGGCCACGAGATCGTGGCCGGCCTGCCGCGCGTGGTCTGGCGGGTGTTCTGGCTGCTGTGCGTGCTCGCCTCGCTGACCGTCGCCATGCTGCTGGCCGGCCATTTCTACGGCAACCGGCTGGTCCTGTCCGGTCACACGACGTCGGACGAGGTGCTGCGCATCGTCATCGGCGAGGATGTGCTGCACGTGCCGGCCAACATGATCCGCCGCCCCGAACAGCGCGATGCGGGCATTGCGGGCCACCTCGACCTGAAACTCCACTGGCCCGAGCGCAGCGGGCTGCGCCCCGATCTCATCGACGCGTTTTCGAACACCGATCCCGAAACGACACGCATCGTGCTGATCACGATCAGCGAGCGCCAGTCCTTCCTCGATATGGCCGACCGGTTCGCACCGGTCTATCTCAAGGCGCTCGACGACAGCGTCGAATGGACCTTCACGGACGGTCTTGCGCGCGCTGCGCTCGACCCTGCGCTGGGCTATGTCGATGAATGGCTCGCCTTCGGGCCGACGAACGAGCCGGGCACGCCGCCGGCCTTCATCGCCCGCTGCCAGGACGCGGGCGCCGGCGGCGAACCGCTGCTCCTGCCCTGCCAGACCGATCTTTACTTCGGCGACACGCTGGAGGCGCGGGTGCGCTTTGCCATGCCGCTGCTCGCCGACTGGGAGCGCTTCGGCCCCGAGCTGGAGGCCTTTGTCGAGAGCCTGCGGGTGCGCGGGCTCGACTGACGGCGGAGCGCCGCGCCCGGTCAGCCTTCCAGATCGATGTCCAGGATGGACATCGACAGGTCGTAGGACACCTCGCCCTCGTCCTCGATGCGCGAGATGATGCCCAGAAACTCCTCGCCCAGATACAGTTCGGCCGAATCGGCGAGCTTGGGGCGGGCCTTCACCGCGAGCGCGGAGTTGCCGAACGTTCTGCGGAAATAGGCCGTCAGCTGCTCGAGTTCGCTGGCTTTCACGGGGTCCTCCGGGTCGTTGATCGTGTTGGGCGTCGACCGGCGACGCCGGCCTGCCCAAACCACGGCTCGGCCGACGGCGCAAGCCCCGCCCATATGGCAGATTGTCAGTCCAGCGTCTGGTCCATGGCGCGGGACGGCTCCGCGCAGGAGCATTCGCCCACCACCCTTGCCGGCACGCCGGCGACCGTGCGGCACGCCGGCACCTCCGACAGCACCACCGAGCCGGCGGCGATCTTCGAGCTGTGGCCGATCCTGATGTTGCCCAGGATCTTGGCGCCGGCGCCGATCATCACGCCATGGCCGATCTTGGGATGGCGGTCGGCGCCCTCCTTGCCGGTGCCGCCGAGGGTCACCGAATGCAGGATCGACACGTCATCGCCGATCACCGCCGTCTCGCCGACGACCAGACCGGTGGCGTGGTCGAGGAAGATGCCCTTGCCTATGCGCGCGGCCGGATTGATGTCGGTCTGGAACACCGAGGACGACCGGCTTTGCAGGTAGAGCGCGAAATCGGTGCGACCCTGCCGGTGCAGCCAGTGCGCCAGCCTGTGGGTCTGGATGGCGTGGAATCCCTTGAAGTAGAGCAGCGGCTCCAGGAAGCGGTTGCACGCCGGATCGCGGTCGAACACCGCCTGCAAGTCGATGCGCACCGCCGCGCGAAAGCCGCCATCCGCCGCGATCATGTCGCCGAAGGCCTGCCGGATCAGATCGGCGGGCACGTCGGGATGATCGAGCCTTGCGGCGATGCGATGGGCGACCGCCTCCTCCAGCGAAGACTGGTTGAGAACGGCACCGAACAGGAAGGTCGCGATCGCCGGCTCGGCCTTGACGGCCTTGTTGGCGTCGTCGCGCACGGCGTGCCAGATCGGGTCGACGGGGTTGATGTCGCGCGCTGGCGCGCGCCTGTGCTGCTGGGCCATCGATGCATCTCCAAACCGACTTCGCGGCGATGTTATCCGCTCGGGCGCCAATTGGGAACCGGCCGCTCGCAGGTCAAGCTCTCGGCGGGTCCTGGGGGCGATCGCCCAGAAAGTCGAGCACGGCGCGCTTGAAGGTCTTGTCGCCGACGGCGAGCATGTGATCGCGGTTTTCGATATCCAGCGCGGCAGCCTTCGGCATCATCGCGGCAAGCGGCTGCGGCGGGCCCGCCAGATCGTCCTTCGTGCCGACCCCGATCAGGGTCGGCGCGGCGATGGCGCCCATCTGGTCGGGCGTCAGGGGCGTGCGCGAAGCCGTGATGCAGGCGGCCAGCGCCAGCCGGTCGCTGCCGGTCTTGTCGGCAAAGGCGCGGAACATGCGCCCGCGCGCATCGGTGACGTCATCGAGCGAGGGCGCAAGCAGCGCGTCGGCGATCGGATCCCAGTCGCCCACGCCCTCGACCATGCCCAGCCCCAGCCCTCCGAACACCAGATGGTCGACCCGGTCGGCATGGGCGAGCGCGGCGAAGGCGGCAATGCGCGCACCCATGGAATAGCCGAACAGATGGGCCCGCTTCAGTCCCAGCGCGTCCAGCAGTGCAATGGCATCGGCCGCCATGACCTGGGGTCGATATGCGTCCGGCTCGTGCGGCTTGTCGCTGTCGCCATGGCCGCGATTGTCGATGGCAATGGCGCGATAGCCGGCATCCGTCAGCGCCTGCATCCAGCCCGGCTCGATCCAGTTGACCCGGCCGTTGGAGGCAAAGCCGTGGATCAGCAGCACGGCCGGCGCGTCGCGCCGGCCCTCGTCGACATAGGCAAGCTGCAATCGGTCATGGCTGAAACGGGGCATCGACAATGGGTCCGTCGTCCTGGCGCAGCGGAAAGCGCATCTTTTTGCACCGCACCGTCTACCAATTCCGCCCGCGCGGCGATAGTGTCCCACCGACGTCCGGTGCAGCGGATCTGACGTCACAAGCCGGGCCGATGTCGCCCTCGAAATCGCGTGTCAAATCCGAAGGTCCACGTCGATCAGTGAGTTAATCGCGGTCCTTCGATTCCGACATTTGCACCGGTGTGTGGTAAGGATGCGATACCGATGTCGGAATCGGACCAACAGCCAATGCCCGGAGTAGGACGATGGCCGGTGGCACAACGCCCCATTTTCACAACGATGCAGGCCATGCCCGCATAGCGATCGGCGTCAGGGAGTTCATGTGCGTGGGCGCGACCCCGCCCTACGACCACCCCCACGTGTTCCTGGACATGGGCGACGACGCCGAAATCGTCTGCCCCTATTGCTCGACGCTTTATGTCTTCGACGCCCGGCTCGGTCCGGACAGGACGGAGCCGGAGGGCTGTGTGTACGACACCTCCACGCAGGCTGCCTGACCCGGCCCCATGCCAGATCATGAACGGACCGACCACGACTTGGCGATCGTCGGCGCCGGCATTGCCGGGCTGACATGCGCGCTGGCATTGGCCGCGCGCGGCCGCGAGGTCACCGTGATCGAGGCCTTCGACGAGCCCTCGGAGATCGGCGCCGGGCTGCAGGTGCCGCCCAATGCCGCGCACATCCTCGACAAGCTTGGCGTGCTCGGGGCGCTGAATGCGCGGGCGGTCCGGCCCGCTGCATTATGTCTGGGCGACTCGGTTTCCGGCCGGATCGTGCTCGAAATGCCGGTCAATGGCGAGGCGAACGCACCGCCCTATCTGACCGCCCATCGCGCCATCGTCCACGGCGTTCTGTACAGTGCGGCCCGCGCCGATGTGCGCGTCCAGCCGCTTCAGGGCCACCGCATCGTCAAGGTCGCCGAGCACGACGATCGCGTCGAGCTGACCGCCGCGCGCGGCGAGGCGCACGTGACCTTGTCGGCCCGGTGCGTCATCGCCGCCGACGGAATCTGGTCGAATTTGCGCAGCGCGGTGCCCGGCGCCGCCCGGCCCGAACCGACCGGGCGCATCGCCCTGCGCGCAGTGGTGCCCGCGCCGGCCGAACGCGCCGACGACAAGGTCGTCGCCTGGATGGCCCCGCGCGCCCATCTGGTCACCTATCCGGTGCGCAACGCGGCCACCCGCAACCTGGTCGCCGTCACCAGCGGCACGGGCCGCGGCGAAGGCTGGTCGCACAGCGTCGATCTTGCCACGCTCGATGCCCTGTTCGCCCGCCTGGGCGAGACCCCGGTCGCCGGCCTTGCCGAGCGTGCCGACTGGACACTGTGGCCGCTCTACGCGCTGGCGCCCGACGCGGCCTGGCATACGGCGCGGATCGGCCTGATCGGCGACGCCGCCCACGGCATCGAGCCGTTCGCCGCCCAGGGCGCGGCCATGGCCATCGAGGATGGCTGGCTGCTGGCCCAGGCCATCGAGCGCCATGACGGCAACCCGCAGGCCGCCTTCGCAGCCTTCCGCCAGCAGCGGCTGCCGCGCATCGAGCGCGTTGCGCGGCGCACCGCGTTCAACCGGTTCACCTACCACCAGGCCGGCATCGGCCGGCTGGCACGCAACGCCGCCTTCCGCATGGGCCCACCCGCCGCCTTCCGCCGCGATCTCGACTGGCTCTACGGCTACCGCGCCTGAACGCGGGCCAGCGACAGTTCCAGTTGCGCGGCGAACGGTGTCCACAGGCCCACGCCAATGCCGGCGCGGCGCAATTGCCGGCCGGTCCATGTGTTGCAGCTCATCACCGGGGAAAACCGGCCCGCGCCCGGGTAGAAGCGGTCGCCGAAACCCTGGGTGATGCCGGCCAACGGTTCGTGTGCGGCAAAGCTGCGCTCGAGGCCGGCGGCCAGCGCGGCGAGTTGTGCCGCCGACACGTCGACCGGATAGACGCCCTCCCCGGCCGACAGCGGTCCCAGCGGCTGCACGTGCATGACCGCGACGTCGAAGGCCAGCGCCCGCGCGGCGATATCGAAGGTCAGGTCGCGCACCCGCCGCAGGCTGGTATAGGCGACCTTCGAGCCCCAGCCGAACTGCCAGTAGCGGACCTGCGCCGGATCGACCGGAAAGTCGGTCATGTCGAGCCCGAGCGCCGCTTCGACGCTGCCCCGCCTGCCCCCGTCGAGCGTCACGGTCGCATCGGCCGGCAGCGCGATCGCCGAGTGAAAGCCATTGGAAATGACGAAGATGCGATGGGCCGCACCATCCGCGGCGCTGCCGGCACCGGGAGCGCGGGCCGGCAGCGGAACCGTTCCCAGGACAAGCGCCGCGACGAGGGCAAGCGGCAGAAGCGCCACCAGCGCAAGGGCGAATCGCCGCCCGCGCACGCCCCGCCCATCGCCCGGGCGCGTCCCGGTCAGTGCAGGATCTGGCTGAGGAACAGCCGGGTGCGCTCGTGCTGGGGATTGTCGAAGAACGGCTCGGGCTCGTTCTGCTCGACGATCTGTCCCTGATCCATGAAGATCACCCGGTTGGCGACCTGCCGGGCAAAGCCCATTTCATGGGTGACGACCATCATGGTCATGCCCTCCTCGGCGAGCGAGACCATGGTGTCGAGCACCTCCTTGATCATCTCCGGATCGAGCGCCGAGGTCGGCTCGTCGAACAGCATGATGCGCGGGTTCATGCACAGCGAGCGCGCGATCGCCACGCGCTGCTGCTGGCCGCCGGAGAGCTGGCCGGGATATTTGTGCGCCTGCTCGGGGATCTTGACGCGCTCGAGGAAGTGCATGGCGCGCTCGTCGGCTTCCTTCTTGGGAATCTTGCGCACCCAGATCGGCGCCAGCGTGCAGTTTTCCAGGATCGTCAGATGCGGAAACAGGTTGAAGTGCTGGAACACCATGCCGACCTCGCGGCGGATCTCGTCGATCTTCTTGAGATCGTTGGTCAGTTCGATCCCGTCGACGACGATCTTGCCCTTCTGGTGCTCCTCGAGCCGGTTGATGCAGCGGATCAGCGTCGACTTGCCCGAGCCCGACGGGCCGCAAATGACGATACGCTCGCCGCCCATGACCTTCAGATTGATGTCGCGCAGGACATGAAAGTCGCCGAACCATTTGTGCATGTCGATGATCTCGACCGCGACCTCGGTGTCCGAGACGTGCATCTTGGAACGGTCGGCCTGGATTTCTTCCGCCGGTTGGACGTTTTCGGTGAGCATGCGGTAGGCTCCTAACTCTTTCGGCCGGTATCGAGCCGCTCTTCCATGTACATCGAATAGCGCGACATGCCAAAGCAGAACAGAAAGAAGACGATGCAGGCAAAGAAATAGCCTGTCAGCGACTGCACCGGCGAGGCCCAGCTCGGATCGGAGAAGGACGACTGGATCTGGCCCAGAAAGTCGAACAGGCCGATGATCAGCACGAGCGTGGTGTCCTTGAACAGCCCGATGAAGGTGTTGACGATCCCCGGGATCACCATCTTGAGCGCCTGCGGCAGGATGATCATGCGCATCATCTGCGACCAGTTGAGCCCCAGGGCCATGGCGCCCTCATACTGGCCCTTGGGCAGGGCCTGCAGCCCGCCGCGCACGACCTCGGCCATATAGGCCGATGCGAACAGCGCCACGCCGACCAGCGCCCGCAGCAATTTGTCGAAGGTCACGCCTTCGGGCAGGAACAGCGGCAGCATCACCGAGGACATGAAAAGCACGGTGATCAGCGGCACGCCGCGCCAGAACTCGATGAAGACCACGCACACGAAGCGGACGATGGGCATGTGCGAACGCCGTCCGAGCGCCAGCGCGATGCCGATGGGCAGCGATGCGGCAATGCCGGTGACCGCGATCACCAATGTGACCAGCAGCCCGCCCCATTGCGCCGTCTGCACGCGTTCGAGACCGAAATCGACGCCCAGCAGGGCGACGACCGCGAACAGGCCGGCAAAGATCGTCGCCGTCGTGATCAGGCCGGGGCGCGGATCGGATCGCGACCCCAGCGCAAGCGCGTAGGTGGCCGCCAGCGCCAGCACCGCGACGACGGCGAGCGGCAGGTACAGCCCGCCGGTCTCGAAGCCGCCGCCGGTCAGCAGGATCAGCGCTGCCAACGGAAACACCAGCACCATGAAGACGATGTTCTGGCGCTTGAACGGCGCGGCGGGGATGAGCAGCGGAGTCAGCCCGCCGAAGAACAAAAGGCCCGTCACGTTCACCCGCCACTGCGCCGCGTCCGGATAGCGGCCGTAGATGAACTGATTGGCGTAGGCGCCCACATAGGCCCAGCACGCGCCGAACCAGCCATCGGGCTGGGTTCCGCCCTGCGCCTGGGTCGCACAGGCGGCGCGATCCTCGCCCGTCCACACCGCATCGATCAGGAAGAACTGAACGATGGGCGGAATGATCAGGTACAGAAGATACAGGCAGACAAGGGTGAGGATCGTCTGCGGGATCGACTGGAACAGGTGCTCGCGCATCCAGCCGATCGCCCCGCGGCTGACACGCGGGGCCGGCTGCTCGGCCAGCATCTGATCGCGGACATAGGCAAGATCGCCATGGTCGATGGGAGTGTGGCTCATCTCAGCGCTCCACCAGCGCGACGCGCGCATTGTACCAGTTCATGAAGGCCGAGGTCAGAAGCGAGAACGTCAGATAGGTCAGCATGGTGATGGAGATGATCTCCACCGCCTGTCCGGTCTGGTTGAGCGCGGTGCCGGCGAACACCGAGGTCAGCTCCGGATAGGCAATGGCCACGGCCAGCGAGGAATTCTTGGTCAGATTGAGATACTGGCTGGTCAGCGGCGGAATGATGATCCGCAGCGCCTGCGGAATGACGACAAGGCGCAGATTCTGCCCCTGGCGCAGGCCGAGCGAATGGGCCGCCTCCGACTGGCCCTTGCTGACGCCCAGGATACCGGCGCGCACGATTTCGGCGATGAACGCGGCGGTGTAGGTCGAAAGCGCCACGAGAAGCGCGATGAACTCGGGGATGACGGTCATGCCGCCTGAGGGCCGGAATGCACCCAGTTCGGGCATGTCCCAGCTCAGCGGGCTGCCCGTTGCCAAGAAGGCGAGCAGCGGCAGCCCGACAACCACCGCAAGCCCGACGAGAAACGACGGAAAGGGCTGGCCGGTCTTCATCTGCCGGCGATGCGCCCATCGGCCGATCACATAGGCGATCGCCAGGCCGGCGACGAGCGCGTAGAACGTGATCGCCGCGCCATCGCCCCACACCGGCTTGGGGGCGAAATAGCCGCGATTGTTCAGAAGGCCCAGCGCCCCGAAATCGATGCTGTCGCGCGGTTGCGGCAACAGGCGCAGCACGCCGAAATACCAGATGAAGATCTGCAGCAGCAGCGGCAGATTGCGCATGAACTCGACGTAGCCGGTCGCCAGCCGGCTGACGATCCAGTTGTTGGACAGCCGCGCGATGCCGACGATGAAGCCGATGACGGTCGCAAGCACGATGCCGAAAAAGGCAACGACCAGCGTGTTGAGCACGCCCACCACATAGACCCGGCCATAGCTCGAGCTGCCCTGGTCGTAGGCGATCAGCGACTGGGCGACCGAAAAGCCGGCGTTCTCGTCCAGGAACCCGAAGCCCGAGGCGACGCCGGCGGCCTGCAGGTTGGCATTCATGTTCATCCAGCCCGAATAGGCCAGATAGGCGACGATGACGGCGAGCACGCCCTGGAAGAGCCAGCTGCGCACGCGCGGATTGTTCAAGAGCGCGACCTTGGGCGGCGCGTCGCCGCCGCCGCTTGCCGATCTGCCCGAGGCTGTATCGGTGACTGCCATGGTTTTGTTGCTCCGCCCGTCGCAGTGCAGCCGTCCCGCATGAGCGATCGCGGCCGCCTGCTCAGGCGCTTGGGCGCCGAAAAGGAAATAAAAATGCCCGGCAGACTGGCTGCCGGGCAATTGCAATCAAGCTGTCAGCGGATCGGTGGCGCGTATTGCAGACCGCCATCGGTCCACAGCGCGTTGATGCCGCGGGCGATGTTGAGCGGCGTGTCGGGGCCGACATTGCGCGCGAACACCTCGCCGTAATTGCCCACATGCTTGATGATCTTGTAGGCCCAGTCGTTCTCCACGCCGATATCGGTGCCGAACTCGCCCTCGACGCCGAGCAGGCGGCGGATCGAGGGATTGTCGCTTTCCATCATCTCGTCGACGTTCTGGCTGGTCACGCCGAGCTCTTCGGCATTGACCATGGCGAAATGCGTCCACTTGACCAGATTGAACCATTCGTCATCGCCCTGCCGGACCACCGGCCCCAGCGGCTCCTTGGAGATGACTTCGGGCAGCACCTTGTGCGCACCCGGATCGGTCAGCTTGAGGCGCTGGGCATAAATGCCCGACTGGTCCGTGGTGTAGACGTCGCAGCGCCCCGAATCATAGGCGGCGACCACCTCGTCCGCCTTTTCGAAGGCGACCAGCTCGTAATCCATGTCGTTGGCGCGGAAATAGTCGGCCACGTTCAGTTCGGTGGTCGTGCCGGTGTTGGTGCAGATCGAGGCACCCGAAAGCTCAAGCGCCGAGTTGACGTTCATGTCCGTGCGGATCATGAAACCCTGGCCGTCATAGTAGTTCACGCCAGCAAAGTTCAGACCGAGCTGCGTGTCGCGGCTCATCGTCCATGTCGTGTTGCGCGACAGAAGGTCGACCTCGCCCGATTGCAGCGCCGTGAAGCGCTCCTTGGCCGAAAGCGGCGTGAACTTGACGGCCTCCGGATCGTCGAAGATCGCAGCGGCGATCCCGCGGCAAAGATCGACATCCATGCCGCTCCAGTTGCCGTCCGCATCGGGGTTCGAAAAGCCGGGCAGTCCCTGGCTGACGCCGCACTGGACGAAACCCTTGGCCTTGACGTCGTCGAGCGTTGCGGCCGAAGCGGCCGTGGCGCCCAGGGCCACCGCGGCCGCGGCGCCGATTGCTACCGTCAATACACTGTTGGTCATAGAGTTGCTTCCTCTTACTTGAACAAGTACTTGGGCGCGAGCGCCTGCTCACCGGTATCACGCGACGCGCGTACCGGCAGCTACCTCCCTTCCCGAACCGAAGACAAAGCCAAAAATCCAAGCTGGTCAAGATTTTTTCCCAACCGCGCGACGCTTGTCCGGCTCACCCAAAGCGTTTTGGCGACCCGTTTCGTCTCGATTTGGGGGCTATTTGATCAAAACCGGTCGCTCGCGGGACGGGCCGAACCGGAACAGGCAGCGCCGGCGCGCCAGCCATCGCGCAAGCACCAGTGTCGAAGCGGCGCCGATGGCGAATCCGGCAATGACATCGGACAGATAATGAGCGCCCGCCGGCACCCGCGCAAAGGCGAGACATGCCCCGAAAACCAGGGCGAGCGGCGCCCGACGCGGAAACCACAGCGCAAGCAGCATGGCCAGCGCCCCGGAGGTGGTGGCGTGGCCGGACGGAAAGCTCTGGTAAGCATAGTCGAACTCGAACGGCGCAAATACAAATGCGTCGAAGTCCTGACGTGTAACGGGGCGGCCACGGCCGACGACCTGCTTGATCACGTTGATGACGATGGCCGGGGCGGCAATGGCCACGAAGATGAAGGCCGCCCTGCCATGGGCCAGAAACAGCCGGGCACGCACCGCCTGCGACGTTATGGCACGCCAGTCGACCGATCCCAGCACGAGCGCGATCGCGCCGGACGGCACCAGGTACCAGTGCACGCGCGCCGCATCGGTGACCGCGGCCAGAAATCGCCATGCCGGCCACTGGCTCGTGCCGACGGCATCCACGACCAGCGGATCGAACGCGGCCGCAACCAGCACCAGCGCCAGCGCGGCGACCATGGACCAGGCCAGTGCGGGCGAGACGAGCGGCGGGCTGCCGGCCGCCGGCGCGCGCGACAGCCGGAAGACGCCGCGCCGCCAGCTCCGCACGGTGTTCGCAAGGGCCGCGCGTGGCGTTCCGGGCATGGCCGTCAGCAGGGCGCCCCGCACCGATCCCTGTCGGCGCGCCCGGGCGGTCGTTTCGCGTGGGGCCGTATGCTTTGGCATTGAAGTGCTGGAGCCACCGATCGACATCGCGCCTTCGGCGCGGTTGACGCACAGGGCCGTTGCGCCTACCCGCTCGGCGATCGGCATGCAAGCAAGGGACTGCATCGATGACGGCCAGAAAGCGCCGGCCAGCGGCCGGCATCAACACCACGCTCACCCATGCCGGCAACGACCCGCATGACTATCACGGCTTCGTCAATCCGCCCGTGGTGCGCGCCTCGACCGTCCTGTTCGCCGATGCGCGCACGCTGCGCCACAACGACCAGCGCTATACCTACGGCACGCACGCCACGCCGACCACCGACGCCCTGACCTCCGCAATCGACGCCCTGGAAGGCAGCGCCGGCACCATCCTCGTGCCTTCGGGCCTTGCCGCGGTCACGGTTCCGCTGCTGGCGTTCCTGTCGGCGGGCGACCACGTCCTGATCGTCGACACCGTCTATTATCCGACGCGCCGTTTCGCCGACACCGTGCTGACCCGCATGGGGATCGAGGTGGAGTATTACGTGCCCGAGATCGGTGAGGGCATCGCCGGCCGCTTCCGCGACAACACCCGGGTCCTGTTCATGGAGGCCCCCGGCTCGAATACCTTCCAGGTGCAGGACGTTCCGGCGATGGCGACGGCCGCGCGCGAGCGCGGCATCGTCACCATGATCGACAACACATGGGCAACGCCGCTGTTCTTCCGGCCGCTCGATCACGGGGTCGACATCTCGATCCACGCCGCGACGAAGTATCCGGCCGGTCACGCCGACGTGCTGATGGGCATGACCAGTGCCAACCGGGCCTGCTGGGAGCGTCTGTCGGCGATGCAGACCGCGCTGGGCACATGCGCCGCCCCCGACGACGCCTATCAGGTGCTGCGCGGGCTGCGCACCATGGGCGTGCGCCTGGCCCACCATCAGCAAAGCGCGCTGACGATCGCCCGCTGGCTGGACGGCTTGCGCCAGAAAGGGCACGCGCTTGTCGGCGACGTGCTTTTTCCGGCGCTCGAGTCCGCCCCCGGCCACGCCATCTGGAAGCGCGATTTCGGCGGTGCGGCGGGCGTGTTCGCCTTCGTGCTCAGGGGGTCGAAGGCGCAGGCCGACGCCTTCCTCGATGCCCTGACCTGGTTCGGTCTCGGCTTTTCCTGGGGCGGCTATGAGAGCCTTGCCGTGCCGGTCCATCTGGGCGACAGAACCGTCTCGGCGCGCGATTACGGCGGGCAGGTCATCCGCCTGCAGATCGGGCTCGAGGACGCCGACGATCTGATCGCCGATATCGAAACGGGCCTTGCCGCGGCCTTGGCCGCCGCGTGACCGGCGCCCTTCCCGCTTCGCGCAACCACGGACAAACCACTGAAAACGTTGGCGAACCCGGCAGGACTCGAACCTGCGACCTGATGATTAGAAGTCACCTGCTCTATCCAGCTGAGCTACGGGTCCGGCAGCGGGGATATACGCGACGCACCCGGCCGGGCGCAAGCTGGCGGTGCCGCGGCGTGGCGCTCGAGGCGCGCCGTCAATCAGTGCGTCCAGGGCGTGCGCCGGTCGTGGCGGAAATTGTCCGCATAGGCCTGCCGGCGGCGCTTGGGCACGTGCGGCTCCTCGACCCGGTAGGCGATCTTGTGCTTTTGCGCATAGGCGATCGCCGCATCCCTGGTGGCAAAGGTCAGCCGCACCTGGCTGTGCATGTCGCTCGAGGAGGTATAGCCCATCAGCGGGTCGACCCGACGCGGCGACTGGCGGTCGAACTCCAGGATCCACCGGCCCGTCTTGGCCTTGCCGGACTGCATGGCCGTCTTGGCCGGGCTGTAGATGCGTGCGCTGGTCATCGTCTTTGTCCGTGGCCGATCTTGCGTTGCTCCCGCGGGCATCGAGGCGGTTCGCCGCCATGGTCGGAGCGGCAGGATTCGAACCTGCGACCCTCTGGTCCCAAACCAGATGCGCTACCAGGCTGCGCTACGCTCCGAGGTGCCATCGCGACGGCCCGGTCCGCATACACCCGGTTGCCGGCGACGGCAAGGCGTCGGCACGGCCGCGCCTTCGCCCCTAGGGTTCGATCGCACGATGGCGCAGCATATCGCCCTGCACGATACCATGGGCAGCCGCCTGGCCCGCATGCACTTCGAGCACATAGCGCGCCGGCGCCCCCGACAAGACCTGCGCAGTCGAAAATGGCTCGGTGTTGGCCGCCACGCGGACGATGCGGCCCGTCTCGTCGGCAAAGATTATGTCGAGCGGCAATGGCGTGTTCTTCATCCAGAACGATCGCGGCGCGGACCGGTCGAAGACGAACAGCATGCCCCGGTCCATGGGCAGGTCCGTGCGGTGCATCAGTCCGCGTGAACGCGCCGCGGCGCTGCGCGCGATCTCGATCTCGTAGCGGGCGCGTTCCGTGCCGTCCGCCGCGACGATTTCCAGCACCTGCGCATCGACCGGCAGGCGCAGCGGCTCGTTCGCGGTGGCCGGCAGGCATGCCAGCAGCGCGGCGACGAACGCCAGCGCCAGGCGCAACACGAGCGGTTGAAGGGCAAATGTCATGGCTGCGCCGTTCCGGTCCGATGCCAATGTCGCGCCTTTCATGGAGCGGGTCCGCGTTTCGATATCCGGTCAGTGTCGTACACCAGATCGGATGTCGACGGAACGGTTGTTCCAGACACCCCGCCCCGCGCCGATGCCGGTTGCGGCGGCGACCATGCACGCACGGCACGGCAAACCGTCATCGATCCGCCGCCCCATTGCGGTCAGGCCCCGGCCAGATCCTCGATGATCGGGCAATCGGGCCGGTCGTCGCCATGGCAATGGGCCACCAGCGTCGACAGCGTGGCGCGCAGCGAGCGCAGCTCCTCGATCTTGCGGTCGATCTCGCCCACCTTTTCGAGCGCCAGCGCCTTGACGTCGGCGCTCGCCCGATGCTCGTCATCGTAAAGCGACAGCAGCGACCGGCATTGCTGGATCGAAAATCCGAGGCTGCGCGCGCGCTGGATGAAGCGAAGCCGGTGCAGATCGGCCTCGCAATAGTCGCGATAGCCGTTGGCCGAGCGCGCCGGAGCGACAAGCCCGATCTCCTCGTAATAACGGATCGTCTTGGGGGGAAGATCAGTTGCCTGCGCCGCTTTCTTGATGTTCACCGAGCGCTCCTTTCAACCGCACATCGTAATAGCCTCTGAGCCGCTCGATCTCCGGTTCGGAAAAGCCGAGCGCGCGCGCCTTGCGCACGACCTCCTCGACCGATGCGGCCTCCCTGGCCTTGGGGTCGCGCAGGCCCAGCGACAGGTCCGGTTCTGGGTCAATATTGCTCATGGCCTGCATATAGGCGGTTGCCAGGCCCGTTTCAGCGGGTCTCACATTCCGGTGCATCGGTGTTGATCCCACCGCACGCATGCGCGCGAGGCGGACCGGGAAGAAAGCCCCTAAAGGCTCCAGCTACGGGAAGGTCAAGCCCGGGCGCTGGCCGGTCATCGACACGAACGCCGCGGCCGGCCCCCGCACCGGCTGCCCGTTGCGGCACGCGAAGCAGCGGACTGGACGCGCGATCGCCGTTCACGCCGGCCTTGAAGCGTCGGCCCGAATCGCCCGGCGCGCCGCGCCGCCCTTGCCCTTTGCCCGGCGCCGGTGCATCACAGCGCCATGTTGACGTGGTTGCGCTTCATCGCCCTGGCCGGCGCGCTGCATGCCGCCGCCGCCGCGCCGGCCCTGGCGCAGGCCGATGGCGGCGTCGCCCTGCTGGCGCCGCTGTCCGGACCCTTCGGCACCTACGGCCAGTCGATGGGTGCCAGCGCCCGCGCCGTGCTCGGCGATGAGGTGACAGTGCTCGATGATGGCTGCGAGGCGCCGATCGCCGCGCGCGCCGCACGCACCGCGGCTGCCAGCGGTGCCCGCCTCGTCATCGGCCTGCCCTGCATCGATGCCTTCGACGCCGCCATGCCCATTCTCGCCGAAGCGGACGTGCCCGTGCTGGCGACCGGCATTCAGGCCCCCGACATCACCGGCACGCACGCCACCACCGGGCGCTGGCCCGTCTTTCGCGTTGCGCCGCCCGCCGATCAGGAGATCGAGGTCCTCGCCGACCATCTGGCCACCCATTGGCGCAATGTCGCCTTCGCCGTCATCGACGACGGAACGCTATATGGCCGCCAGCTTGCCGAGAACGTTCGCCTGGCTCTGGCCGAGCGCGCGCTCGAGCCGGTCTATGCCGACACGTTTCGCCCGCTCGTCGAGACCCAGGCCGCGCTTGTCCGGAGGCTGCGCCGCGCCGGCGCCACGCACGCGCTGATCGGCGGCGACGCGCGCGACGCGGCCGTCATCGCCGCCGACGCCGCCCGGCTCGACTACGAGCTGACCCTTGCCGGAGGCAGCTTCCTGCTGGCCCCGCCCGAAGAAGGCGCCCTGCCCGACGGCACGCTGATCGCCACCATTCCGCCCGGCACCGACTTCACGCGCATTGCCGCGCAGATCGCCCGCCAGACGCTGGCGGCGGACGCTTCCGCCTTGGCGGCGCTGCGCGCGCGCAGCTTCGAGACCGCCGCCGGCGCGCTCGCCTTTACCGGGGCCGGCGAACCGCAGACAATGTTCTACAAGATGCATGTCATCGACGACGGCGCGCTGGTGCCCGTTTCAGACAACGAGGCCAACTGAACCATGCCCATCGAGCCCGGACCGCGCAATCTGATCACCGACGTGCCGGACCTCAGGGTCGGCCAGGCGACACATGCAAGGATCAAGAGCGGCGTCACCGCCGTCATTTGCGACGTGCCCACCACCGCCGGCGTCCAGGTTCTTGGCGGTGCGCCGGGCACGCGCGAGACCGACCTGCTCGAGCCGCACAACACGGTGCAGACGGTCGATGCCGTGGTCCTGGCCGGTGGGTCGGCCTTCGGCCTCGATGCGGCGGCGGGCGTTCAGGACTGGCTCGCCGAACAAGGGCGCGGATTTCCGGTCGGCGCGCACCGCGTGCCGATCGTTCCCGCCGCGATCCTGTTCGATCTCATCAATGGCGGCGACAAGGACTGGGGCGACAAGTCGCCCTATCGCGCCCTTGGCGCGCTGGCCGCGCAGGCCGCCGACGACCATTTCTCGATCGGCTCGCACGGGGCCGGCGCCGGTGCCACCACCGCCGGGCTCAAGGGCGGGCTCGGCTCCGCTTCGGCGATGCTCGACGACCCGCAGATCACGGTCGGCGCGCTCGTCGCGGTCAACTGCCTGGGGTCGGTGACGGTCGGCGACACGCGCCATTTCTGGGCCGCCCCTTTCGAGATCGACGGCGAGTTCGGCGGGCTCGGCCCGGCCCATCCGCTGCCCGTCAATGCCACCGAGATCGCGGTCAAGTTCCGGCAGATGGCCTCCGACCGTGCGCTCGCCAACACCACGATCGGCGTCATCGCCACCGATGCGCGCCTGACCAAGGCGCAGTGCAAGCGGCTCGCCATCGCCGCTCACGACGGGTTGGCCCGAGCCATCTGGCCGGCGCACACCCCCTTTGACGGCGACTGCATCTTCGCGCTGTCGACCAACCGGATCGACGTCGAGGACGACCAGGACGTCTTCATCGATCTGTGTGCCGCGGCCGCCTCGGCCATGGCAAGGGCCGTGGCCCGCGGCGTCTACGCCGCCCATGAGGAGCCCTCCGACCTGATGCCGCCCTGGTCGGCGCGGCGCTGACGGCACGAACGCGCGGGCCTGCCGAATCCGACCTGTCGGGATCGGGCCCTGCCGGCCTTGACGACCTTGCCCGCTCACGGTTGAGGCTGGACTTGCGTCTCAACCATCGCTAGACAGCGCCGCTGGCGCGACGCGTGACAAAAGGGACAAGATCACATGGAAGCCATGACGGAGCAAATCGGCGGCTGGGGGCCGCTCGTCTTCAACGCCATCAAGGCGCTTATCGTGCTGGTCGTCGGCTGGATCATCGCCGGCTGGGCGGGCGGCCTCGTTCGCCGGCGCATCATGGCGACGCCGCAGATCGATCCGACGATCGGCGGGTTCACCGCGAGCATCGTCAAATGGGCCATCCTGGCCATGGTGCTGATTGCCGTGCTCGGCATTTTCGGGATCGAGGCGACCAGCCTGGTGGCGGTGCTCGGCGCGGCGACGCTGGCCATCGGCCTGGCATTGCAGGGCACGCTGAGCGATCTCGCCGCCGGCTTCATGCTGACCCTGTTTCGGCCCTATCGGCTCGGGCAGTATGTCGACATCGGCGGCACGGCCGGAACGGTCAAGGATCTCAACCTGTTCGTCACCGAACTTGCGACGCCGGACAATGTGCAGATCATCATCCCCAACGGCCAGGCCTGGGGATCGGTGATCACCAACTATTCGGCCCATGACACCCGGCGCGTCGATCTGCAGTTCGGCATCGACTACGGCGACGATGCCGACAAGGCGGTCGCGATCATCGCCGAGTTGGCACGGGCGGACCCGCGCATCCACGACGAGCCCGAACCGTGGGTGCGCGTGACCGGTCTGGGCGAAAGCTCGGTCGATCTGACGATGCGCGTGTGGTGCGCGGCGGCCGACTACTGGGATGTGCGCTTCGACATGCTCAAGGCGGTCAAGCTGGCCTTCGACGAAAAGGGCATTTCGATTCCCTATCCGCATTCGGTCGAGATCCAGAAGGCGGCCTGAGCCGACGCCGCAATGACGCACGGGCAGGCCGGGCGCAGCGCGTCCGGCCTTTTTCACGCGCGCCCGGTCGCGGACACGCACACCTCCAGCGGCCACCGGGAGCGTCGACGATGCAAGGGTGAAATGGCACGCCCAACGGGACTCGAACCCGTGTTTCCGCCGTGAAAGGGCGGCGTCCTAGACCGCTAGACGATGGGCGCGCGGCAGGGTGAACGGTGTATAGGCACTATCGCCTGGGCTCGCAACCCTTGTACGAGCGCCAACGGGCATTTTTCGCCATGCCGATCGCGGTCCGATCCCGGCCGTTCCATGCCGTGGGCATCGCAAAAAGGTGCAGACACCCCGATCGCCGAATCGCCGGCAACGCCGTGTCCGGCGTGTGCTCTCAAAACGCCCATCCGATCCCCGGCGCGGCATCGACCGGCCATCGAATGGCAGTCCCGCTGCCCCGGCTTGCGGCCCGCCCGTCCATCCGCAATCGGCCGCCAGACCTCGGCCACGGGCGGCGTCGCGCCCAACCGCGACCTTCGAATTGGAGTGCCCTTAATAGCCCGCCCATCGCGGCAGTCCGTTGCCAGAGCCGGCCCGCCAGCTATCGCCGGCAGCGCCAGTTCCAGTCGCGGCGCGGGCCGATGTCGATATGAACCGAATCGGTGTGGCAATAGGTGCCCACGCCGCCGCGGCCAGGCAGATCGCGCATATAGGAGGCAAGGTCCCACTTGCTCACGCCCTCGACCTGAATGTCGGCGGCGGCGCAATAGATGTGCAGGGAATTGGAGGCGCCGCTGGCCTTGCGGTTGCGGCCGGGGCTGCGATAGCCCGAGGTGACGACGACCGGCTCGCCGAAATGGCGCTCGACCTGGTCGAGAATGTCGACAAGCGCCGGCTTGAGGCATTTCACATCGACACCGTCGTGCTGGGTACGCAGCCCGTTGGGCGCAAGCCGGGCGAGACCGGCCGCCGATGCGACCTGCACGCCGGCCCCGTCGGTGCCGTTGTTGCGGTTCCCTTCGTCACTGCCCGACAGCGACGCGCGCGCGAACAGCGGCCCTTCAGCCGATCGGATCACCGGCCGAGAGCCCGAATCGGGGCGACCGAAGAGCGAGGCCAGAAAGCCCTGCCGGGAATCGCGGTCGCTGCCGGCCGACGCCGCTTGCGGCGCACGCCCCCGGGGCGCAAGACCGGCGGCCTCGATCCGGCGCGTCGCCACATCGTCGGGCGGCGCCGACGACCCGCTGGCCGCGGCCGGCTGAACTGCGGCGGCCGATGGTGTCTGGCCGGCAAGCAGGGCGCTTGGGGGGCGCGGCACGCCTTCGGTCGGTGTCGGCCCGCTATAGGATTGCGTGGCGCCCGCATAGCTGCGTTCCGGGCCGGTGGCCGGGAACATCGTGCTTTCGCCAAGGGTCAGCGTGTGCTGGCCGTTCAAGGTGGGCAGCGGCTTGAAGCCGGCGACGGAGCCCAGCGTGTCCGCCGTGCAGGCCGATACGAATATGGCGGCCGCCGCGGCGGCCATCATGCGCAAGGCGTGCCCGTGCCCCCGATGCCGGTCATTGCTTGTCAAACAGTCGTCCCCTCTTGCCACCCCCGGTTGCGATCCGGGCTCGAGTTGGCGCGACAATGGTTAACGGCAAGTTAACGATTGCTTACCACATCGGCGGGCAAAGCTAAACCACCCCAGGCAGAGCGGGTGCGCTAGGGGCGACAATGCGGCCAAATCATGAAGATTGCGTGCAGGCGCCCCTCACCAGCTGCCGGTATTTGGCATGGAAGCCCACGGCTCCTTCTTCGGCAGGGCTTCGCCCTTTTGCAGCAATTCGATGGAGATGCCATCGGGCGAACGCACGAAGGCCATGTGGCCGTCGCGCGGCGGCCGGTTGATCGTCACGCCCGAAGCCTGCAATTTCTCGCAAAGCGCGTAGATGTCGTCGACCGCATAGGCCAGATGGCCGAAATTGCGGCCGCCCTGATATTCTTCCGGATCCCAGTTATAGGTGAGCTCGACCATGGGCGCCCGATCCTCGACCGCGCTCTGGCGGTCTTCGGGGGCGGCCAGGAAGATCAGCGTGAACCGGCCGGCCTCGTTCTCCATGCGCCGGATCTCCTCAAGGCCGAGCTTGTTGCAGTAAAAGTCGAGCGACTCGTCGATGTCGCGGACACGCACCATGGTGTGCAGATAACGCATGTGGAGGTCTCCCTTGTGGTTCGTCGTCGCAGCGCCCATACCGGACCACCGCTTGCCGGCGCCGGCGGCATGGCGCCGAGCGCGTCGATCATGGCCCTTTGTGCACGCCCCATGTGCCCTTGCGCAACACTTGCGGCAATTCCCAACTAATTCGGTTTTCGCTCTTGCCGCAATCACTGGCTGTGATGCTATCCTTGAGGCGAATCACGGATCGCCGATTCTGGTCCCGAGACTGGGCGGACGTGGAGGGGAAGTGTGTCGTATGAGTGACGGCTCGCAATCGGACAAGGATAAGTCGCTCCAAACGGCGCGCACCGATGCGCGCACGGCGGATGTGCATGGCCTGATCGAGGTCGCCGGAACCATCAAATGGTTCGATATTGCAAAGGGGTACGGCTTCATCGTGCCCGATGACGGCGCGCTGGGCGATGTCATGCTGCATGTGACGTGCCTGCGTCGCGACGGCTTCCAGACCGCGCTCGAGGGCGCGCGGATCGTGTGCGAGGCGCGCCGCGGCGAACGCGGGTTCCAGGCCTTTCACGTGATCTCGATGGACAATTCGACCGCCGTGCATCCTGCGGCCAACGAGCCCCGGACGCACCAGACGGTCACCCCGACCAGCGGCCTCGAACGCGTCATCGTCAAATGGTTCAACCGCACCAAGGGATTCGGGTTCCTGACCCGCGGCGAGGGCACGCCCGACATCTTCGTGCACATGGAAACACTGCGCCGCTACGGCCTGACCGAGCTCAGGCCGGGACAGGTGGTCATCGCGCGCTTCGGCGCCGGCGAGAAGGGCCTGATGGCGGCCGAGATCTACCCCGATATCGGCATGCAGCCGCCCGCCTCGCACTGATCGCCCCGATCGGCCGTCAGTGCGCCTCCAGCCCGCGATGCCGACGCGCACCGACAGCCGACCGCTTGGACGCACCGACCGCGCCATGCCTGCCGCGACGAAGCCGACCGCGCTCGAATGATGGCAAATCGCCTTCGGTGTGCGGATTGCGCTGTGGCCCGTCCCGTGCGGTGATAGTGTGAAATCTCCCGAGCATCAGCGGACCGTTCGACCATGCGCCCCATCGCCATCGCCCCCTCCATCCTCGCCGCCGACTTCGCACGCCTTGGCCAAGAGGTCCAAACCGTCGTCCAGGCCGGCGCGGACTGGCTGCATCTGGACGTCATGGACGGCCATTTCGTGCCCAACATCTCCTTCGGCCCCGATGTCATCGCCAGTGTGCGGCCATACACCGACGCCGTCTTCGATTGTCATCTGATGATCGCCCCGGCCGACCCCTATATCGAGGCGTTCGCCAAGGCCGGCAGCGACATCATCACCGTGCATGCCGAAGCCGGCCCGCACCTGCATCGTTCGCTGCAGGCGATCAAGGCGCTCGGCAAGCGTGCCGGGGTGAGCCTCAATCCGGCAACGCCCGTCTCGGCGGTCGAAAATGTCCTCGACCTCGTCGATCTGATCCTGGTGATGAGCGTCAATCCGGGTTTTGGCGGTCAGGCCTACATCGAAGCGGCAACCGGCAAGATTGCCGCGCTCGGCGCCCTCATCGGCGACCGACCGATCGATTTGCAGGTCGATGGCGGCATCACGGCGCAGACCGCCGGCACCTGCGCGCGCGCCGGGGCCAATGTGTTCGTGGCCGGCTCGGCGGTGTTCCGGGGCGGGACAGCGGCGGCGTATCGTGATAACATCTCCGCCATCAGGGCGGCGGCAACGGACAACCGGGCACAAGGAGCCTGACATGATCACCACGCTCACGCGCGCCGCCTTCGCCGCCGCGATCGCCGCGCCCTTCGCCGCCCTGTCGCCGGCGCCGGCCCTTGCCGGCGATGCCGCCAGGCTGAACGTGCTCGGCTTTTCGGCCGATGCGAGCATCTTCGCCTTTGAGGAATACGGTATCCAGGACGGCTCGGGCTTTCCCTATGCCAACCGGTTCTACATCGACACCGCAACCGATACCTTCCTCGCCGGAACCCCGATTCGCGTACGGCTCGACGACGAAGCGGCGGACGTCGCGCAGGCCCGTGCCATGGCGCGCGATCAGGGCGAGGCGATCGTCGGCGACGATGTCCTGGCCGACAATCGGGGCTGGCTGGCCGGCTTCAACGCCGTCACCGAGCGCAGCGCCGATCCCTTCGTCATGACCGTCAATCCGCGGCCGGTGTTCCCGCCGATCGACGACCCCATCGAGGTTCGGCTCGAGGAGCTGGGCTTCGTCGCCGAGGACACCTGCGCCGGCGTCGTCGACACGCTGGCGGGCTTTCGCCTTGTCGCCATCGACCCCACGCCGGGCGGCACCACGCGCCTGCTGCACGAGGACGACCGCGTGCCGGCGAGCCGGGGCTGTCCGCTCGGCTATCGGATCGGCGGCATCCAGGTCGCCGACCATCCGCATGGACCCGACACCTATGCCGTGCTGATCGCCGTGCGCTCCTACGGCTTCGAGGGGCCCGATCATCGCTGGATGGCGGTCACCGTCACCGGGCCGTGAGCGCCGGCGAACGCAGCCGGTCCCGGCCGGGCACGCGCCTTGCGGGCAGACCGGTGCGGCCCGCGGTCCGGCTCGTGCGCATCGGCGCCATCGCCCTTGCCTTCGGCGCCTGCCTTGCCGGCCTGACGGTCCATGCGCTCAAGGTGCGCTTTGGCTGGCACGATGGCGGCGACGTCGTCGACCTGGCCCTGGTGCTCGGGGCCGGCGGCGCCGTCGGCCTGGCGCTGGCCGCCGCCGTCGTTTCGGTGTTCGGACGCCGGCTGCGCCCGCCCCTGCGCACGCTTGCCATTGCCGCGCTGGGTCCGGTTGCCATCCTGGCCGTCACCGCCGGCCTGCTCGTGCTCGATTACCGCGCCTACTACGCCCAGTGGCATGCGCCACCGCTGACGCGGATCTGGCTCCTGCAGCAGTTCTTCACCGGTGCCGCCGCCGTTTACCAATACACCGTCATCGGCCCGCGCCTTTACGGACTTGCCGGCCCGGCGCTGCTCGCCGTGGCGAGCGTGGCGGCCAGCCGCGCCATGCGTTGAGTCTGCACGCGCGGCCTGATACGCCAGCCCATCGCTATCGCACAGGCAGGCACCGCCCCATGATTCCCCGCTATTCGCGCCCCGAAATGACGGCCATCTGGTCGCCGGAGACCAAGTATCGCATCTGGTTCGAGATCGAGGCCCATGCCTGCGACGCCCTGGCCAAAGCCGGCATCATTCCCGACCGGGCGGCCCAGGTGATCTGGGAGAAGGCCGGCAGCGCCACCTTCGATGTCGAGCGCATCGCCGAGATCGAGCGCGAGACCAAACACGACGTCATCGCCTTTCTGACCCATCTGGCCGAGATCGTCGGCCCCGAGGCGCGTTTCGTCCATCAGGGGATGACCTCCTCGGACGTGCTCGACACCTGCCTTGCCGTCCAGCTCGCCCGTGCCTGCGACATCCTGCTCGACGACCTCGACGCCCTGCTCGCCGCCCTCAAGGCGCGCGCCCACGAGCACAAGGACACAGTCACCATCGGCCGCAGCCACGGCATCCATGCCGAGCCGACGACGTTCGGGCTCAAGCTGGCCCAGGCCTATGCCGAGTTCGATCGCTGTCGCACGCGCCTTGTCGCCGCCCGCGCCGACATCGCCACCTGCGCGATTTCCGGCGCCGTGGGCACCTTCGCCAATATCGACCCGGCGATCGAGGCCCATGTCGCCGAAGCGATGGGGCTGACCGTCGAGCCGATCTCGACCCAGGTCATCCCCCGCGACCGCCATGCCATGTTCTTTGCTACGCTCGGGGTCATTGCCGGCTCGGTCGAGCGACTGGCAGTGGAGATCCGCCATCTGCAGCGCACCGAGGTTCTGGAGGCCGAGGAATACTTCGCGCCCGGCCAGAAGGGCTCGTCCGCCATGCCGCACAAGCGCAATCCGGTCCTGACCGAGAACCTGACCGGTCTTGCCCGCATGGTGCGCGGCTATGTCACCCCGGCGCTCGAGAACGTGGCGCTGTGGCACGAACGCGACATCTCCCATTCCTCGGTCGAGCGCATGATCGGCCCCGATGCGACCGTCACGCTCGATTTCGCCCTGCACCGGCTGACCGGCGTGATCGACAAGCTGGTCGTCTATCCCGAGACCATGGCCGCCAATGTCGACCGGCTGCGCGGGCTGATCCACTCCCAGCGCGTGCTGCTGGCGCTGACCCAGGCCGGCGTCAGCCGCGAGCAGGCCTATGGCCTGGTCCAGCGCAACGCCATGAAGGTGTGGGAAGAAGGCAAGGACTTCCTCGCCGAACTGCTCGCCGATGCCGATGTGCGCGCGCACCTTTCGGAAACCGACATTCGCGACCGGTTCGACCTCGGCTACCACACCCGCCATGTCGACACGATCTTCGCGCGTGTGTTCGGCTGAAGGGAAGCCAGATCAGTCGCCGCGCGCGGCGGCCAGCACCGCATCGGCGCCGGCCCTGACCAGCGCCGCGTCGAACCCGGCGGCGACGAGCCCGTAGCCCATCGCCACATAGCGCTGCGTCATCGCCGGGTCGGCCGCGAAGATGCCCGCCAGCTTGCCATGGGCCTTCGCGCAGGCCGCGATGTGGGCGATTGCCTCCATCATCGCGTCGAGCTTGGGATCGAGCCGCTCGCCGCCGGTCCAGGCGATGGAAAAATCCGCCGGCCCGACGAACACCGCGTCGATTCCCCGGGTCGCGAGGATGTCGTCGAGCGCATCGAGCGCGCCGCGCGTCTCGATCATGGCGAAGCTGAGCGTGTCCGCGTTGGCGCTCGCCAGATAGGCGTTTCCGCCCGAAATGCCGCGCAGCGTGATGCCCCGCGTCGGGCCCCATGATCGCTCCCCGACCGGCGGGTACTTCATCGCCGCGGCAAAGGCGCGCGCATCGGCGGGCGAGTTGATCATCGGCGCGATGACCGCGTCGGCGCCGAAATCGAGCGCCCGCGCGGCCATGTCGAACCGGCCGACCGGCACGCGCACCATGACCGGCTTGCCCAGCCCGACGATTGCGGCAATGCCGTCCCACACCGACTGCTCGGTATGGCCGCCATGTTGCATGTCCAGATTGACCGCGTCGAACCCCTGCCCCGCCAGCATCGCCACGAACCCGGTGTCGGGCAGCGACGACCAGGCGCAGATGACGGTCTCTCCGGCGCGCAATCGCCGCGCAAGATGAAGGGGGGCTTCAGCCATGGCGGTTTCGATACCGGTCGGCGATGCGCGCGGTCAGCGGCGGCACGAAGCTCAGCCCTTTTCCACTTCCTCGATGGCCCTGGCCATCAGCTCGTCCATGGTGCGGCGGATCTGGTGGTCGGACTGCTCCACCCCGGCGGCGTCGAAATCGCCCCTTACCTTGCGGAAGACGTCCTCCTCGCCCGGCTCCTCGAAGTCGGCGGCGATCACTTCCTTGGCGTAGGCGGCCGCCTCATCGCCCGACTTGCCGAGCTTTTCGGCGGCCCACAGCCCCAGCAGCCTGTTGCGGCGCGCTTCGGCCTTGAACCGCAACTCGGCGTCGTGGGCGAACTTGTTCTCGAAGGCGTCCCGGCGGTCCTTGATGCTCATTTTCGGTCTCCAAAAGCGCGGCTGAGATGGCCCTTTATCTAGTGGTTTTGCCGGTGTTAGCCAAATGCTTTATCAGGGTCCCGCACGCCGTTCGACGCATTGCCGCCGATCGCCGGGACAACCGCGCCCTTTGACGTTGAGGGCGCAAATGCCCATTTGTTTTGCAGCGCCAGTTCGGCTAGACCGCGCACGGACGCTTCCCGCTTCAACACCTTTTCCAGCACGCAAGGTCGGCCCATGAAACAGCGCAGGCGAATCTACGAGGGCAAGGCGAAGATTCTCTACGAGGGACCCGAGCCAGGCACGCTTGTGCAGCACTTCAAGGACGATGCCACCGCCGACAACGCCGCCAAGCACGATGTCATCGAAGGCAAGGGCGTTCTGAACAACCGCATCTCGGAGCACATTTTCTCCGCGCTCAACCGCATGGGCATTCCCACCCATTTCGTGCGCCGGCTGAACATGCGCGAGCAGCTCATCCGCGAGGTGGAGATCATTCCGGTCGAGGTGGTGGTGCGCAACATCGCCGCAGGGTCGCTGTCCAGGCGGCTGGGCATCGAGGAGGGTACGGTGCTGCCGCGCTCGATCATCGAGTTCTACTACAAGTCCGATGCGCTCGGCGACCCGCTGGTCACCGAGGAGCATGTAACCGCCTTTGGCTGGGCCAATCCGCAGGAGATCGACGACGTCATGGCGCTGGCCATCCGCGTCAACGATTTCCTGTCCGGGCTGTTTCTGGGCATCGGCATCCAGCTGGTCGATTTCAAGATCGAATGCGGACGGCTTTACGAGAACGATATGATGCGCATCGTGGTGGCCGACGAGATCTCCCCCGATTCGTGCCGGCTGTGGGACATCGACACGAACGAGAAGCTCGACAAGGACCGGTTCCGCCGCGACATGGGCGGGCTGGTCGAGGCCTATGCGGAAGTCGCCCGCCGTCTCGGCATCATGAACGAGAACGAGCGCCCGCGCCCCTCCGGCCCCGTGCTCGTCGCCTCCAAGGACAAGCTGCACTGACGTTTGGCCGATGATCAACGCACGCATCACCGTCACGCTGAAGACCGGTGTCCTCGACCCGCAGGGCAAGGCGATCGGCGGCGCCCTGGCCGCGCTCGGTTTCGCCGGTGTCGCCGGCGTCCGGCAGGGCAAGGTCTTCGACGTCACGCTCGACCATGACGACCGCGCGCGCGCGGCAGCCGAACTGGCCGACATGTGCGAGAAACTGCTCGCCAATACGGTCATCGAGGACTACGCCGTGGAGATCGACTGAGCGATGAGGGCTGTCGTCGTTCTGCTGCCCGGGCTCAACCGGGATCGCGACATGATCGCGGCGCTGCGCACCATCACCGGGCACGAACCGCTCACCCTGTGGCAGACGGACACGCAGCTGCCGGCCCGCACCGATCTGGTCGTCATCCCGGGCGGCTTTTCCTTCGGCGACTATCTGCGCTGCGGGGCGATCGGCGCGCGCATGCCGGTCATGCGGGCCGTCGCCGAGGCGGCCAGGCGCGGCGTGCGCGTTCTGGGCGTGTGCAACGGCTTTCAGATCCTGCTCGAGGCAGGCCTTCTGCCCGGAGCGCTGATGCGAAACGCCTCGCTGAACTTCGTTTGCAAGACCGTCAGGCTGCAGGTCGTCAACGCCGACACTGCGTTCACCCGCGGCTATCGCCCCGGCCAGGTGATCGACTGCCCCGTCGCCCATCACGACGGCAACTATTTCGCCGACGCTGGCACGCTCGCCCGTCTGCACGATGCCAACCGGATCGTCCTGCGCTATGCCGAAGGCACCAATCCCAACGGTTCGACCGACGACATAGCCGGCATCGTCAATTCCGAAGGCAATGTGCTGGGTCTGATGCCGCATCCGGAAAACCGCATCGAACCGGCCCATGGCGGCACCGACGGCCGCGCCCTGTTCGAAAGCGCACTCGGCCTGGTTTCGGCGTAGTCTTCACGGACCGGACGCGACGCCGCCGCCAATGCCCGCAACGGGCCGGCCCGCAACAGCAACGCACACATTCGCCTTTGTCTTCGTCGCGGTCGATCCGCGTGGCCGCTGCGATCGCTGCATGCATGGCGCCGATCGCCCCGAACCGCCGCCGCAGGCCGTCATGCCGTGGCCGGCTCGCGCTCCATCGCATCGATGATCGCATCGATCGCCGCCTGCGCATTGCCGCCATCGGGGCCGCCGGCCTGGGCCATGTCCGGCCGACCGCCGCCGCCCTTGCCCCCGAGCGCGGCCGCACCGGTGCGCACCAGATCGACCGCATCGAACCGACCGGTCAGATCGTCGCTGACACCGACCACGATCGATGCCTTGCCGTCACCGGACCTTGCCACCAGGGCCACAACGCCCGACCCAAGGCGCGACTTGGCCTGATCCGCCATGGACTTCAGGTCACGCGGCGGAACGCCCTCGACGACACGGCCCATGAAACCGACCCCGGCAACCAGGCGGTCCTGCTCCTGGCCACTGTCACCGGTTCCGCTGGCTGGACCAGCCAGCGCCAGCGCCTTGCGCGCCTCGGCCAGTTCACGCTCGAGCCGCCGGCGCTCCTCGACCAATTGCTCCACACGGTCCACGGCCTGATCGGGACCGGCCTTGAGCAGGTTCGCCATCGCGCGCACCCGCTCGTCCTGGCCCTGCAGAAATTTGCGCGCGCGCTCACCGGTCAGCGCCTCGATGCGGCGCACGCCGGCCGAAACCGGGCTCTCCGAAACGATAAAGATCAACCCGATCTCACCGGTCGCGCCGACATGGGTCCCACCGCACAGCTCGATCGAATAGGTCTGTCCGATCTTGTCGCCATGCAGCGCCGTGCCCATCGACACGACCCGCACTTCATCGCCATACTTCTCGCCGAAAAGGGCGATCGCCCCCTCCTCGATCGCTTCATCGACGCCCATCACGCGGGTGGTGACGGGACTGTTTTGCAGCACGATCTCGTTGGCCAGATCCGCAATTCGCGCAAGCTCGTCATGGCTGACGCGCTTGGGATGCGAAAAATCGAAACGCAAGCGATCGGGCGCCACGAGCGAGCCTTTCTGGGCGACATGGTCGCCAAGCACCTCGCGCAGCGCCTCGTGAACGAGATGGGTCGCCGAGTGGTTGGCCCGCAGCGCCGCGCGGCGCGTGTGATCGACCTCCATGACGACGACGGCGCCCTTGCGCGCCTGCCCCTTGTGCACGCGAGCGTGATGGACGAACACGCCATCGGCATGCTTTTGGGTGTCGGTCACCGCAATCACCAGCCCGTTGCCGAGCATGAACCCGCAATCGCCCTGCTGGCCGCCGGATTCGCCGTAAAACGGGGTCTGATTGGTCACGATCAGCACGTCTTCGCCGGCCTCGGCGCGTTCGACCGGCACGCCGTCGCGTACGATCGCTGCAATCACGCCTTCGGCCTTCTCCGCATCGTAGCCGACGAATTCCGTCGCGCCCACCTCATCGCGGATCGCAAACCAGACCGTGTCATCGGCAATCTCGCCCGAGCCGACCCAGTGCGACCGCGCCTCGGCCTTCTGCCGGGCCATCGCCTTGTCGAAACCGTCCGTGTCGACGCCGATCCCGCGCCGGCGCAGGGCATCCTCGGTCAGATCGAGCGGGAAGCCATAGGTGTCATAGAGCTTGAACGCGGTCTCGCCGGCAAGGGTATCACCTTCGCCCAGCGACACGGTCGCCTCTTCGAGCAGCCCAAGCCCGCGTTCAAGCGTGCGTCTGAAGCGCGTTTCCTCGAGTTCGAACGTCTCGCCGATCAGCGCACGCACCCGGTGAAGCTCCGGATAGGCCTCGCCCATCTCGCCGATCAGCGCCGGAACGAGCCGGTGCATCAGCGGCTCGCGTGCGCCCAGAAGATGGGCATGGCGCATCGCCCGCCGCATGATGCGGCGCAGCACATAGCCGCGCCCCTCATTGGACGGCAACACGCCATCGGCCATCAGGAAGGCGCCGGCGCGCAAATGGTCGGCGATCACCCGATGGCTCGCCTGATGCTCGCCGATCGCCCGGGTGCCGGTCAGTTCCTCCGACGCCGCGATCAGCGCGCGGAACAGATCGATGTCGTAATTGTCGTGCACGCCCTGAAGGACGGCGGCGATACGCTCCAGCCCCATGCCGGTGTCGATCGACGGTCGCGGCAAATCCACCCGCACCTCGGGCGAGACCTGCTCATGCTGCATGAAGACCAGGTTCCAGATCTCGACGAAACGGTCGCCATCCTCTTCGGGCGAGCCCGGCGGCCCGCCCCATACATGCTCGCCATGGTCATAGAAGATCTCCGAACACGGCCCGCAAGGACCGGTTTCGCCCATCGCCCAGAAATTGTCATGCGTGGCGATGCGGACGATCCGATCCTCGGGCAGGCCCGAGATCCGGCGCCAGTGCCCGTAGGCCTCCTCGTCGGTATGGTAGACGGTGACCCACAGCCGTTCCGGCGCGACCGCGAATTCCTCCGTGATCAGCTTCCAGGACAGCTCGATCGCCTGCTCCTTGAAATAGTCGCCGAACGAAAAATTGCCCAGCATTTCAAAGAAGGTGTGATGCCGGGCGGTATAGCCGACATTGTCCAGATCGTTGTGCTTGCCGCCTGCGCGCACGCACTTTTGCGCGGTCACCGCCCGCTGATAGTCGCGCGTTTCAAGACCGGTGAAGACATTCTTGAACTGCACCATGCCCGCATTGGTGAACATCAATGTCGGATCGTTCAGCGGCACGAGCGAACTTGACGGCACGACGGTGTGTCCATGCCGTGCAAAGAAATCCAGAAAGGCCGTGCGTATGGAATTAACGCCACTCATGAACTGTCCTAAAAGTCACCAAAGGGCCGACCAGGCCCGCTGCGGCAAGCCCTGGCCGCCGCGCCATGTCCGCCCGTCCTTAGGGCAAAAACGCCGGCCATGTCCACCAGGGTCCCATGCCAGCGCCGTCACCGCCCGGCCCGGACCGCGACGGCCTGGACTTGGCGGACACGCTAGCCTTCGGCCGCCTGATCGCTTCCGACCGAGTCCGGATCGGTGACCGCCTCGCCTTCATCACGCAGAAGCTGCTCGGCGATCAGACCCGCATTCTGCCGCAATGCCAGTTCGATCCGGCCCGCCACCTCGGGATTGTCGCGCAGGAATGCCTTGGCATTCTCCCGACCTTGGCCCAGCCTCTGACTGTCATGGGAGAACCACGAGCCGGACTTTTCGACAATGCCCGCCTTGACCCCGAGATCGATCAGCTCACCGGTCTTGGATACCCCCTCGCCATACATGATGTCGAACAGCACCTCCTTGAAGGGGGGCGAAAGCTTGTTCTTGACCACCTTGACCCGCGTCTGATTGCCAACCACCTCGTCGCGATCCTTGACCGCGCCGATCCGGCGGATGTCCAGCCGTACCGACGCGTAAAACTTCAGCGCATTGCCACCCGTCGTCGTCTCCGGCGACCCGAACATCACGCCGATCTTCATCCGAATCTGGTTGATGAAGATCACCATCGTGTTCGAGCGCGCGATCGATGCGGTCAACTTGCGCAGCGCCTGGCTCATCAGCCGCGCCTGCAGACCCGGCAGCGAATCGCCCATCTCGCCTTCGATCTCCGCCCGCGGCGTCAGCGCCGCCACCGAATCGATCACGATCACATCGCAGGCGCCCGAACGCACCAGCGTATCGGCGATCTCCAGCGACTGTTCGCCCGTATCGGGCTGCGAAATCAGCAGATCCTCCAGATTGACGCCCAGCTTGCGCGCATAGATCGGATCGAGCGCGTGCTCGGCGTCGATGAAGGCGCAAATGCCGCCCTCCTTCTGCGCTTCGGCCACGGTGTGCAACGCCATGGTCGTCTTGCCCGAACTCTCAGGCCCGTAGATCTCGATGATCCGTCCCTTGGGCAGACCACCCACACCAAGGGCGATATCCAGACCCAGCGAGCCGGTCGAAACGGTCTCGATCTCGACGACCTGTTCATTGACGCCCAGGCGCATGATCGAGCCCTTGCCGAAGGACCGCTCGATCTGCGCGAGCGCCGCATCCAATGCCTTTGACTTGTCCACCGATTTGCCCTCAACCAGACGCAGATTGTTCTGAGCCATCGACCCCACCCTTATGTTAATGCGCATGGCAGCGCAAATGAAACGATAAAAAGCATTTGTACCATAAATGTTCTCATCTCGCAAGACCAACAAACCATTGATTTTACCTTGCTTTCGTTTTTTGTTCGTATTATGTTTTGCACCGGTGGCGACGTGCTGCGCCGCTGCGGGCGGCACGCCGTGGACCTGATCGCGAAGGTGCATTGATGGCGGCGCTCGTCGGCATCGGGGCGGCCCATATCGACCGGATCGGCCGGCTTGAGGGAACGTTCGTGCCCGCAACGTCCCAGCCAGGCACGGTGCGCGAGAGCGTCGGCGGCTGCATGGCCAATGTGTTGCGCGTTGCCTGCGCCTTGAATGCCTGTTCGGTCGGGCTGGTATCGGCGCGCGGCGGCGACCTGGCCGGGCGGCTCGTTGCCGAGGCGATGGCCGATGCCGGCATCGACGATCATAGCGCGGTGTTCGTGGACCGGGCGACGCCGAGCTACACGGCGATCCTCGATGCGCAGGGCGAAGTCATCGTCGCCCTGGCCGACATGGCGCTCTACGAGAACGGGCTTGCGCGGCATGTGCGGCGCAGCGATGTGCGCGCACTGGTTGGCGCGGCGGACCGGCTCGTCGTCGACGCCAATCTGCCCGCGACGGCGATCGGCACCTTGCTGGACGCGCCCGGACGTCCGCCCGCGGTCGGCTTGACCGTCTCTCCGGCCAAGGCCGGGCGGCTGCGCGGGCGACTGTCCGGCCTTGCACTGGTGGTCATGAACCGGCGCGAGCTTGCCGCGCTGACCGGCGCGGAGACGCGCCAGAACGGACCGATATCGCTGGCGCAGATGGCCGCGCTGCACCGGTCCGGCGCCCGCCGCGCCGTCGTCACCGACGGGCCGCGCGGCGCTGTCGTGCTCGAGGACGACCGATGCTGGCGGGTGCCGACGACGGACCAAGCCCGGGTGCGCGACGTGACGGGCGCCGGCGACGCGCTGGCCGGGGCCGTGCTGGCGCACTGGCCCGAGACCGATCTCGTCGCGGCGGTGCGCATCGGGCACGCGGCCGCGGCGGTGAGCATCGGACATGACGGACCGTTCGCGCCGCAACTCGCGCGCGCCGACCTTGCCGCCCTGGCCGGCAGCCTGCCCGAGCCCGAGCGCCTTGGGTCGGTATGACGATGGCCCGCGCCACCTGGCGGGGCACGCACCGGGCGCATGGCCACCTTCGCGCAGGCGCAGGGCGGCCGGCCGGCGCGTGCGATGCCATCGCCGGACCATGACGGCTTGCAACACGGCCCGTTTGCGGCCAGACGGTCCCGGCCGGCCGGCGTGCCGCATCGGCACCCCGATGCCCGGGCACGGCCATGGCGCGCAAGGCGAAGGTCGCCCAGGCCGGCCAGGGCCGCCTCGTGGCTGTTGGATCGGCGCGGCGCGGACCGGGGCGGCAGGGCGGCCGCACCGGCCCAGGCGCAAGGGCGTGTGTCGCAGCGAGGGATCGGGCGGAGAACGGAGGCGATGAGAAACGGACTTCAATATGCGCCGAACGTGCGTGCCGCGCTGGACGAGCGGCGGCCCGTCGTGGCCCTTGAATCGACCATCATCACCCATGGCATGCCCCATCCGGACAATCTGGCGATGCTCGCGCGGGCCGAAGCCGCCGTACGCGCGGCCGGTTCGGTGCCGGCCACCATCGCCGTCGTCGGCGGCGCCATCCATGTCGGCCTCGACGAGCCGACCACGCAGGCGCTCGCCGGACACGGCGGTCATGCCAAGCTGTCGCGCGCCGATCTCGCCTTTGCCTGCGCGCAGGGGCTCACCGGCGGCACCACGGTCGCCGCCACCATGATGGTCGCCCATGCCGCCGGGATCGCCGTGTTCGCCACCGGCGGCATTGGCGGTGTGCATCGCGGCGCCGAAACAAGCTTCGATGTCTCCGCCGACCTCGACGAACTGGCGCGCACGCCGGTTGCGGTCGTCTCGTCCGGCGCCAAGGCGATCCTCGATCTGCCCAAGACCTTCGAGGCGCTGGAGACGCGCGGCGTGCCCGTCATCGCCGTGGGTCAGGACGAACTGCCCGCCTTCTGGTCGCGCCACACCGGCCTGCCCGCCCCGCTGCGGCTGGACGATCCGGCCGCGATCGCGCGCTTCTTGCACATGCGCAACGCCCTGCCGCGCTTCGGCCATGGCGGCGTCCTGATCGCCAATCCCGTGCCGCCTGCCGACGAGATCCCGCGTGAGCAGATGGCCGCCCATGTCCGAAGGGCGCAGGCCGAGGCCGATGAAGCCGGCATTGTCGGCAAGGATGTCACGCCCTTCCTGCTCGGCCGCATCGTCGAACTGACCGGCGGCCGCAGCCTTGCCACCAACATCGCCCTGGTCGAGAACAATGCCCGGCTCGCCGGGGAGATCGCCGCGTCGCTGGCGAACATGCGGTCCACCGAAGCCTAGCCCGCGTCCGGCGGCAGCCGTGCCCGGTTGCGATGGCGCGGCTGTCCGGGCTCGAATGCCCGGCTTGCGTTCCGGTCGCACCATGCGGCATGATCGGCCTCACCCACGCCAACCCGAAGACGCACGATGCAGCACCTGTCTGCCTTCGCCCTGTTCGCCGCGCTCGACCCCGAGCAGGACCGGCGCTATTCGGCGCAGTGCTCGATCGCCGATTTCGACGAGAACGAGCTGATCCTCGACTTCGAGGACGAGACGCACGACTTCTTCGCCATCGTCAGCGGGCAGATCCGGGTCATCCTGCGCATCGCCACCGGCCGCGAGATGATCCTGGGCGAGATCGGCGAAGGCTCGTTCTTCGGCGAACTGGCCGCGATCGACGGCAGCAGCCGCTCGGCCAACATCACCGCGCTGTTCAGAACGCGGCTGCTGCGTGTGCCGCAGACCGTGTTCATCGATATCCTGCGCGAAAATCCCGAGGTCGCGCTTACGCTGATGCGGTTCATGTCCCAGCGCATTCGCGGGCTCAACACGCGCCTTGCCGAGCATTCGTTCCTGGCGGCGAAATACCGGCTCTATGCCGAACTGATCCGCCTGTCGCGGCCGCGCAAGGGCCATGACGGCCAGCGCGCCGTGTCGCCGCCCCCGGTCCAGCAGGACCTGGCCGAGCGCATCGGCTGCCGGCGCGAGGTCGTCAGCCGCGAAATCGCCAGGCTCGAACGCGAAGGCATCATCGAGCGCACGCGCGGCGCGATCATCCTGGCCCGGATGGGCGAACTCAATCGCCGCCTCACCGAAGGCTGGGACCACGGCAGCAAATAGCCGGTCAGTTCAGATAGGTCAGCGGGTCGACCGGGGTTGCGTCCTTGCGCACCTCGAAATGCAGTTGCGGCTGGCGCGCATTGCCGCTCATGCCCGACGCGCCGATCGTCTGGCCGCGCTGCACGGTGTCCCCGCGCGCCGCGCTCATCTCCGACAGATGGCCGTAGACCGTCACCACGCCGTCGCTGTGGCGCACCAGCACCGTCTTGCCGAACTCCTTGAGCCCGTCGCCGGCATAGATGACCACGCCGTTCTCGGCCGCCTTGACCGGGGTTCCCTTGGGCACCGAGATGTCGATGCCGTCATTGGGTCGCCCGCCGGCATTGCTGCCGAAACCGGCGATTATGCGCCCGCGTGCCGGCCAGCGCATGCTGGAAACGCCCGTTGCGGCCGGCGCGCTCGCGGTGCTGCTCTGGTCGATCGCGGTGACCGAGCGTGCATTGGACAGCGACTGCGGCCGGGTGTCGACCCGCTGGACGCTGCTGGTGACGACGGGATCGACATTGGCAGCGGCGACCTCGGTCGCCGGGGCCGGCCCGCCATCAAGACCCGGAATGATCAGGCTCTGGCCGATGCGCACCATGTCGCCGTTCAGCCCGTTGGTGCGCTTGATGGCCTCGATGCTGGCGCCGGTCCGGCGCGAGATCGCCGACAGCGTGTCGCCGGCGGCCACCGTGTAGCGGCCGCCCTTCAGACCGGAGGTCGCCGATGCGGCCGCCGCGGTCTGCGCCGGCGGGTTCGGCGCTTCGCTCGCCATGGCGATCTGCGGGCGCAGGCGTGGCACCGGCGCCCGCTTCAGGTCGAATTCGGTGCGCCCGCCCACGCTGGCCCGCGCCGAGCGCACGCCGGCATTGGCATCGGGCGCCGACACCGGCACGGAGCGGTCATAGACGTAGGTCGGGATCAGGATGCGCTGGCCCGCCTGCACCGAACGCGCATCCGACAGCCCGTTGACGCGCATGATCGCGTCGACCGGCACGCCGTAGCGCTTGGTCAGGTTGTAGATCGTCTCGCCCTGGCGCAGCGTGACATAGGTGCCGCCGGTGCCGGTCCACCCCGCTTCGCCGCCCGATGCGCTTGCGGGCTGCGCGGGCGGGTCTGCCGGTGCGGCGAGCGCCACCTGCTGCGGTTCGGCCGCCGCTGGCGGCGCCGACACGGTGCGCACGGCCGGCGCCTGGGCAACGGGCTCGGACCGGCTCGGCGCAGGCGCCGCCGCCGTCGCCGTCGCCTCGGCCTGGCGCGCCGCCGGCCGCGGCGCCGCCATGGGCTGGCGCGTGACAGCCGCCGGTGCGGCCGCTGCGCTGGCCGGCCGGATCGAACCGGTCGTCGACGGGTCGATGCCGCCCGAGCGGGCCAGTGTCTGGCGATGGGTCTGGCCCGACTGGGCGGACGCGGTGCGCGGACCCGGATAGGGCGTCTGCACGGCCTGGGGCGGACGCACCGGCACCGCTTCGGTGTAGAAGCTGTCGGTGAACCGCTCGATATTGCCCGCGCAGCCGGTCGCCAGCGTGCCCAGCACGAGGACCGAGGCCGTCTGCAGGAGTTTTGCCGGACGCCGGGAGGAAGCACCAATCAGACGCATTACTTGCCCTGCCCTTGTTCGAATGCAGGACGATTAAAGCGCGTTAGTGTTACTCGACGGTTAAGCCTTGTGCGGCAAGCAGGAATCGCCCCCGCGCGTCCGCCTCACAGCGCCTCGGGCAAGCCCGCCACGACCAACTGCGCGCGCACCGTTCCGATGTCCTCGCGCTCATAGCGGCTGCCGACCTTGGTCAGCCGCACCAGCACCTGCCGCTCGTCCGCCTCGCCGATGGCGCAGATCAGCTTGCCGCCCGAAACCAGCAGTTCGGTGAAGCCGCGCGGCACCGATGTCAGTGCCGGCCAGACCACGATGCGGTCGAACGGCCCCTCGTCGCTGCCGGCGAGCCCGTCGCCATGGCTGACAATGACATTGTCGATCTTCAGCGCGCGCAGCCGCGCCTGCGCCGCCGCCCTGAGCCGCCGGAACCGCTCGATCGAATAGACCCGCCGCGTCAGCTTGCCCATCACCGCGGCGGTGTATCCCGAACCGGTGCCGATCTCGAGCACGCGCTGGTTTTCGTCGAGCGCCAGTTCGGCCAGCACGCGCGCCTGATGGTCCAGCCCCTCGATCGTCTCGCCGCAATCGATCGGGATCATGCGCGAGGACCACACCGCATCGTGAAATTGCGGGTCGGCGAATTCGCGCCGCGGCACCGCCTCGATCGCCTTCAGCAGCGCCTTGTCGTCGATGCCGGCCGCGCGCATGCGCAGAAGAAACGCCGCAAGGCTCTCGCGATCGACCGCCGCCGGCCCGGTATCTGTCGCGTGTGCCGTGGTCAACCGAGCGTCGCCTCCAGCGTGCCGATCACGTCGTGCGCGGTCAAATCGAGCTTGAGCGGGGTTACCGAGATGCGCCCCTGGCGCAAGACGGCGACGTCCGACGTGCCCTTGGCCTCGACGGGCGAACGGCCGAAGCGCATCCAGAAATAGGGAAAGCCGCGCCCATCGCGCCGTTCTTCCATGAACAGCCCGTGCAACAGCTTGCCCTGCTGCGTGATGCTCACCCCCGCCACCTCCTCGGCCGGGCAGTTGGGGAAATTGACGTTCAGGAACGTGCCCTCGGGCAGGTCGAGCGCGACCAGCTTTTCAAGCAGCGCCGGCGCGTGCCTTTCGGCCACCGACCAGGGCACGAAGCGCCGATTGTCGTTGAAATTGTAGGCCTGGCTGAGCGCGATCGAGCGGATGCCCAGAAGCGTGCCCTCCATGGCGCCGGCCACCGTGCCCGAATAGGTGATGTCGTCGGCGATGTTCTGGCCCGAATTGACGCCCGACAGGACCAGATCCGGCTTTTCGGGCATGACATGGGTCACCGCCATGATCACGCAGTCCGTCGGCGTGCCGCGCAGGGCGAAATGGCGCTCGTCGATCTCGCGCAGCCGCAGCGGATCGTTGAGCGTCAGCGAATGGGCAAGGCCGGACTGGTCGGTCTCGGGCGCGACCACCCAGATGTCGTCGGACAGCGACCGCGCGATGGTCTCCAGCACCGCCAGGCCCTCGGCATGGATGCCGTCGTCATTGGTGATCAGAATGCGCATTGCGTGTCCTGGCTTGCGAGAAATGCGAAAACGGCGACGCGCCGGCGGTGCAGTCCGGCCATCAGCCGCCCGCCCCGATCACGTCGGTACCGCCCATATAGGGCCTGAGTGCTTCGGGAACGGCGATCGAGCCGTCCGCCTGCTGATAGGTCTCCATGACCGCGATCAGCGCCCGGCCCATGGCGACGCCCGACCCGTTGAGCGTGTGCACGAACTCGGTGCCCTTGCCCCCGTCGGGCCGGTAGCGCGCATTCATGCGCCGCGCCTGGAAATCGCCGCACACCGAACACGAGGAGATCTCGCGATAGGCCCCCTGCCCCGGCAGCCACACCTCCAGATCGTACGTCTTGCGCGCCGAAAAGCCCATATCGCCGGTCGACAGCACCATGGTGCGGAAGTGAAGGCCCAGCCGCTCGAGCACGCGCTCGGCGCAGCCGGTCATCCTGTCGAGCTCGACCAGCGAGGACTGCGCATCGGTGATCGAGACCAGTTCGACCTTGTAGAACTGGTGCTGGCGCAGATAGCCGCGCGTGTCGCGGCCGGCCGAACCCGCCTCGGACCGGAAGCACGGCGTCAGCGCGGTGTAGCGGCGCGGCAGATAGTCGTGGTCGATGATCGTCTCGCGGACGATGTTGGTCAGCGGCACTTCGGCGGTGGGGATGAGCCAGAGGCGTTCATGTTTTGGAATCAGTACCTCGTCGTCGAGCAGTTGATTGATCCGGTCATGAATCGGCTCTTCAAACTCTTGTAGTCCTTCCGCAGCCGTTTCGCGACTAACGTCGTCAAAGACCGCAAATGCGGCTTTTGCTATGCGCTCCTTATCCGTTAAGCTTCGCGCAGTTGGAAACAAATCCTCTTCAAACTTCGGCAGTTGCGCGGTTCCGAACAGCGCATCGTCGCGCACCAGAAGCGGCGGGTTGACCTCGGTGTAGCCGTGCTCGGTGGTGTGCATGTCGAGCATGAACTGGCCGAGCGCGCGTTCGAGCCGCGCCAGCCCGCCCGAGACGACCGCAAACCGCGCGCCCGACATCTTCGCCGCGGTCTCGAAATCCATCTGGCCGAGCGCTTCGCCCAGCTCGAAATGCTCCTTCGGCTCGAAGTCGAAGCTGCGCTTCTCCCCGCTCCGGCGGACCTCGACATTGGCGCCCTCGTCCGCGCCGACGGGCACGTCCTCGAGCGGGATGTTGGGCACCCGCGCCAGCGCGTCGCGCAGCCGCGCGTCCAGATCGCGCTCGGTGTCCTCTGCGGTCGACAGGAACTGCTTGAGGTCGGCGACCTCGGCCTTGAGCGCCTCGGCCTTTTCGGTCTCGCCCGAAGCCATCGCCGCCCCGATTTCCTTGGACGCCGCGTTGCGGCGCGCCTGCGCGTCCTGCACGCGGGCCACATGGGCGCGCCGCTCCTCGTCGAGCGCGACCAGCGATGCCGATTGCGGCGCCGCGCCGCGCTTGTTCAGCGCATCGTCGAGTGCCTCGGGATTGTCCCTGATCCAGCGAATGTCGAGCATGGGATTCGGTCCTGACCTTGACCGGGCGTGCATTGCGGAAAGCGCGCGCAAGGTCAAGACGGGGCGTCCGGTTTGGCAGTCTGGCCCCGCCCCTTACCCCTCCCCAGCGAGCGTGGGAGGAGACATCGGTCCCTCGCGCCCGTGAAGAAGCCCGAGCCGGGCACCAGCGCAGCAGCAGGTGCGCCGGTGCATAGGCCTTCCCTCCCACGTCGGCAGGGGCGGAATGCAGGGTGGAGGTTTCCCAGCGCCTGAGAATGGGAGGATGGAATGCGCGCTTCAGCCGGCACCGATGATAGCGGGCACGCCCTGACGGACGAAGCCAGGCCGGGCGTCCTTACGGCCCGGCCGTCTTGGCGGGATCGGGTGTGTCGTCCGGCCCTTCGTCGACCGCCTCGTCATCCTCGTCCTCCTCGTCGTCATATTCCGAGGGCGGCGGCTGGAAACGACGCGCCAGGAAGATCGACAACTCGAACAGCAGGATCGTCGGGATCGCCAGGCCGAGCTGCGTCATCGGATCGGGCGGGGTCAGGATCGCCGCGGCCACGAAGGCGATGACGATCGCATATTTGCGCTTGGACGCCAGTCCCTCGGGCGTGACCAGCCCGGCGCGCGACATCAGCGTCAGCGCCACCGGCAACTGGAAGACGAGGCCGAAGGCGATGATCAGCGTCATGATCAGCGACAGGTATTCGGACACCCGCGGCAGATGCTGGATCGAGGCCAGCCCTTCCCCGCCCGTCTGCTCGAGCGACAGGAAGAACCACATCGCCATCGGGATGATCATGAAATAGACCAGCGCCGCCCCGATCAGGAACAGGACCGGCGTGGCGACCAGGAAAGGCAGAAAGGCGCCGCGCTCGTTCGAATAAAGCCCCGGCGCGATGAACAGATAGAGCTGCGTGGCGATCAGCGGGAAAGCGAGCACGAGACCGCCAAAGGCACCGATCTTGATCTGGGTGAAGAAGAATTCCTGCGGCGCGGTGTAGATGAACTGCACGTCGTCTTCGGTCATGCCGTGCCATTCGACCGCCCACTGAAACGGCACGACCAGCGCGTTGAAGATCGACGTTGCGAAGGCGAATGACAGGATGAACCCGGCCAGAAAGCCGCCCACGCACCAGATCAGGCGCCGCCGCAGTTCGGTCAGATGCTCGATCAGCGGGGCGGCCGTGGCCTCCATCTGCGCTTCTTCGTCGACCCGGCTCATCGATCAACCGCCATCATTGCCGCCGGTCGCAGCGCCCGACGACTTGCGCGCGGTGCGCCCGGAGGACTTGCGCGCCGCGCCGCCCGCCGTCTTGCCGGTCCCCTTGGACGCGGTCCTCGATGCGGCCGGTTTGGCGGACCGTTTGGCCGCCGTCGCGCCATTGGCGCCGCCCGTGCCTTTCGATGCGCCGCCGGACCCCGATTTTGCCGTGCCGGCGGTGCGCGCCGGGGCCTTGCCCGACGAGGCGCCCGAGGACGACGTCGGGGACCCTCGCTGGTCGGATTTTGAATACGCCCCGGATGCGGCCGCCTTGCCGGCCGGGGCCTTGCCCTCGCTGGCCTTGCTTCGGGCCGGCGCGGCCTTTTTCGCGGTCCGGCCGGCGCCGGCCTGCGCCGACTTGGCTTGCCCGGACTTGGCTTGCCCGGACTTGGCTTGCCCGGACTTGGCTTGCCCGGACTTAGCCTGGGCGGATTTGGTCTGCCCGGACTTGGCCTGGGTGGACTTGCCCTGCTCCGATTTGGCCTGCGCCGGCTTCGCCTTGGCGTCGCCGGCTTTCGCCGCCGCACCCGTCCTGCCCGACGCCGTCCGCCCCTTGTCGCTCTTGGCCTGGGCGGCGCGCGCCTTCGAGCCTGCCTCGTCGAGCCCCATCTCGGGGGCGCTCTTGGGCAGCATGGGCTGGTCGTGCTTTCCGATGGCTTTCCTGAGATCGGAGTCGATCTCCTTGCCGGCCTCGGCAAGCGGGTTGAGCGCGTCGCGGATCTGGCTGCGCGGGTCGAGCGAGCGCACGTCATCGGCCAGCTTGCGCACCTCGTCCAGCTCGGCTTCCTTGAGCGCGTCGTCGAACTGCTTGCGGAAATCGCCGGCCATGCGCCGCACGCTGGTCATCGTCTTGCCGAACCCGCGCAACACGCGCGGCAGATCCTTCGGTCCGATCACCACGATCAGCACGACGGAAATGACCAGAAGCTCGGTCCAGCCAAAATCAGGCAGCATCGATCAAGAACCCAGCGCGCCTCTCCGGCGCATCACGCAAAGGGTCGTGCCGTCAGCTCTTGTTGACGGCGTCCTTTGCAGGTTTCACCGGCTCTTCGGCCTTGTGTTCAACGGTCTTGGTCACCGTGTCGGAATGTTCGTCGTCTTCCTCGGACTCGTCCTTCATGCCCGTGCGGAAGTTGCGGATGCCCTTGGCCACATCGCCCATCAATTCGGGGATCTTGCCGCGCCCGAACAAGAGCAGCACGATGACCAGAACAATGATCCATTGCCAGATGCTGAACGCGCCCATGGAAACTGTCTCCTCGCTCTATCGTGCTCTCACTTAAGCGCTTTCGCCCTCGCTTTCAAACAGCAATATGTCGCCGGGGCGCACCGAAATCGCGACGTCGCGCGCCCCGCGATCGAGTTCGTCGGCCCGCACCCGCGCCCGCACCGGCGCCGACGCGCCCTCCACGGCGAGCCAGAGCTGCTCGGACACGCCCAGGAACCGCCGCGCCGTGATCCGGCCCAAAATGGCGCCGGGCGGCGGCGTGCCGCCGCGATACTGCGTCACCTCGATGCCCGCATTGCGCACCGCGACCGTCACCGGCGCCCCGGATTCGAACCGGCCCGCATCGAATGCGCCCAGCGGCGTCGGCGCGCGCCCGCCGGCGACACGCGTCCTGAAGATGTTGAGCTCGGAGAAGAAGCCGGCGACGAACAGGCTCGCCGGATCGTGATAGATCTGTTCGGCCGTACCCGCCTGCACGATCCGGCCGCGATCGAGCAGCGCGATCCGGTCGCCAAGGCGCATCGCCTCCTCGGCGTCATGGGTGACGACGATGGTCGTCGCGCGCGTCTCGCGCAGGATCGCCAGCGTCTCGGCCCGGATGGAATCCTTGAGCCGCGTGTCGAGCCCGGAAAACGGCTCGTCCATCAGGATGACGGAGGGTCGCGGCGCCAGCGCACGGGCCAGCGCCACGCGCTGCTGCTCGCCGCCCGACAGCACGTCCGGATAGGACCGGGCATGGTGCGACAGCCCGACACGGTCGATCGCCGCACTGGCCTCGCCCTCGGCGACATTGGACGCCATCGACTTCAGACCGAAGCGCACATTCTGTGCCACCGTCATGTGCGGAAACAGCGCGAAATCCTGGAACATCAGCCCGACCGAGCGCTTTTCGGGCGGCAGGAACGTGGCCGGCCCGGCGATCTCGCGGCCATTCATCAGCACGCGGCCCGATGTCTGCGGCTCGAGCCCGGCCGCAACGCGCAACAGCGATGTCTTGCCCGAGCCCGACGGGCCCAGAAGGCACAGGATCTCGCCAGGCGCCACCGTCAGCGAGATGCCCTTGAGCGTGTGCACCGGGCCGTAATGCAGATGAATGCCCTCAAAGGCCAGTTCCGCAGCAAAGGTAACCCCCGTGCGCGCGGTCTTCTGGGCAGGCGCTGAAGCCATGAAGTGATTGATCCCGCTGGTCGTTGACACGCACCATATAGGCCTTGACCGCCGGCGGCGCCATCGGCGGTGCTTTTGGCCTCAGTCGCCGCCGCCCGGTGTCAGAAGGCCGAGCTCTTCCAGATCGATATCCTCGAGCGCATCCTCGTCCTCGGTCAGCCCGTCGGGATCGGCGCTGGGCGCGGGCATGGCAAAGCTTGCCGGCAATTGAGATGACAAAAGCCCCGCCGCCTTCAATTCGTCCATGCCCGGCAGGTCGCGCACCTCCGACAGGCCGAAATGGTCGAGAAACGCCAGCGTCGTGCCATAGGTCACCGGCCGCCCCGGCGTCTTGCGGCGCCCGCGCATCTTCACCCAGCCGGTCTCGAGCAACACGTCGAGCGTGCCCTTGGATGTCTCGACGCCGCGAATGTCCTCCATCTCGGCGCGCGTTACCGGCTGGTGATAGGCGATGATCGCCAGCACCTCGAGCGCGGCGCGCGACAATTTGCGCGTCTGCACCTGTTCGCGCGTCATCAGGAAGGAAAGGTCGGCGGCGGTGCGGAAGGCCCAGGCATTGTCGATGCGAACCAGGTTCACCCCGCGCCTTTCATAGTGCTTTTGCAGTTCCTCCATCACCGCGCATACATCGAGCCCGTCGGGCAGGCGCACGGCCAGCGCCTTCTCGCTGACCGGTTCGGCCGAGGCGAAAACCAGCGCCTCGGCCATGCGCATGGCTTCGCCGATGGCAAGGCGCCTGGCCGGATTGTCCGCAAGGCGCGCCGCACCGGCGGACGCCTGGCCCGTGAAGGCTTCGCCGAGCACCTGGTTCAGCCGCTCGATGCCCATCGCGTCGCCGCTCGTGTCGTTTTCGTCGGTCAATTCGCCTCCGTCGCCCGCTCCGGGCCGTCCGCGTCAGTCCTGTCGCGCAGCATGACCGGGCCGAAAGCCCGGTCCTGGCGCATATCGATCGTTCCTTCGCGCACCATTTCCAGACTGGCGGCAAAACCGCTGGCCAGCGCCGTGACCCGCTCGCGCGGCGTGGGAACATAGGCCAGAATGAACGCATCCATCGGCGTCCAGTCGGCCATGGTGCCGACGAGCCGCGTGAGGATGGCCCGCGCATCGGTCAGCGACCAGACATTGCGCCGCTGCATGCGCACCTGGCTGTGCACGGTGCGCTGACGCCCGGCGCCATACGCCGCGAGCAGGTCGTACAGCGTGGCCTCGAAGGACGATCTGCGTTCGACGACCACCGTTTCGGGCATGCCGCGCGCGAAGATGTCGCGGCCCAGCCGGTTGCCGTTGACCAGTTTGGCGGCCGCCTCGCGCATTGCTTCGAGCCGCCGCAGCCGGAAGCGCAAAATGGCCGCCATCTCCTCGCCGGTCGGCTCCTCGGCATCCTTGGGCCTGGGGATCAGGAGGCGCGATTTCAGATAGGCGAGCCACGCCGCCATGACGAGGTAGTCGGCGGCCAGTTCGATCCTCAGCGCGCGGGCACCCTCGACGAAGGCGAGATATTGCCGGGCGAGTTCGAGCACCGAGATGCGGGTCAGGTCGACCTTCTGGTCGCGCGCCAGATGCAGCAGTAGGTCGAGCGGGCCCTCGAACCCCTCGACATCGACCACCAGCGCCGGCTCGGCGGTGCGCCGTTCGGGCCGGTCGTCCTGCCACATCGCCTCCATCGGCGCCGGCGCGCCGGCGGCCGGTCCGCCGCCATCGCTGCCCTTGTGCGGCTGCGCCATTGCCTGTGCTCTCCTTGTCATGGCCCCTACGCCGCCGCCACCAGCGCATCGAACCGTGCGCGTGCCTCCTCGATCGCACGATCGACCTGCGCCATCGGCTTTCCGGCCAGATGCGCCAGAGCCCGTTCGGCGCGCGCGGCGCTCTCGCCCGCAAGCGGCGGCGTTGCCTCGGCCACCGGTTTCATCTCTTCCATCAAGCCATTGCAATGTAGGGCGATATCGCAGCCCGCCGATAGCGTTGCGCGGGCACGCGTCGCGAAATCCCCAGAAAGTGCATGCATGGACAGGTCATCGCTCATCAAGAGGCCCTCGAAACCGATCCGCCCGCGAATGATCTCGCCGATCACGCGCGCGGACGTCGTCGCCGGATTGTCCGCATCGACGGCGCGGTAGACAATATGCGCCGTCATCGCCATCGGCAGATGGCCGAGCCGGCGGAACGGCTCGAAATCGACGCCGTCGAGATCGTCGAACGGCGCATCGACCACCGGCAGCGCCTTGTGGCTGTCGACCATCGACCGTCCATGGCCGGGTATGTGCTTCATCACCGGCAGCACGCCGCCCTCGATCAGGCCCTCGGCCAGCGCCCCGCCGATCGCGGCAACGCTGTCGGCATCATGGCCATAGGCCCTCGTGCCGATCACGTCATTGGCGCCGGGCACCGGCACATCGAGCACCGGCAGGCAGTCGACATTGATGCCGAGCGGGGCAAGGTCCGATGCGAGCAGCCGGCCCATCAGCCTTGCCGCGTCGAGACCCGCCTCGCCATCGCGGGCATAGACCGCCCCGAGCGTCGCACCGGCAGGATAGTCCGGGGCGATCGGCGCACGGATGCGCTGCACGCGCCCGCCCTCCTGGTCGATCAGAACCGGCGCGTCCGGCCGGCCCACCAGGTCGCGGAACCGCGCGGTGAGATCGGCGATCTCGCCGGCCTGGCCGATATTGCGGGCAAACAGGATCAGCCCCCAGGGCCGCTGGTCGGCATAGAGCGCCGCCTCCTCGCGCGTGAGGCGCGTGCCGGCGCAGCCAAGGATCATCGCCTTTGATTCGCTCATGGCTCACCTTATGCGCAACCGGGCCGGACGCAAAAACGGGCGGCGCCGTCCGCGTGCCGCCCGCTCGATGCGTGGTCCGGCGCGCCGGTCAGCGCGCCACGAAGCAGTTGCCGCCCGAAGCCTTGATCCGCTCGCACAGCGCCGCCGCGTCCTGCCGGCCGTCCGCGGCCACGCGCACGCGGTAGAACGTGCCGCGCCCTTCGATCTCGGCGCGCTGGATCGTCAGCCCGCGCCCGGCGATCAGCCCGCCATAGCGCTGCGACAGCCGCGTTGCCGTGTCCCGCGCATCGGCCTCCGAGGGCAGCGCCGCGAGTTGGACGGTGAAGCCCGACGAGCCGGAACTCGTCGTCACGGCCGGCGCCGAGGCAACCTCGCGCTCGGCCGGCTGCGAGGGCTGGGCCGGCGGATTGGCCGGCCGCTCGCGCGCCACCGGAAGCTGTTCGGCGTCCCGTGCCGCCGGCGCACCATCCGTGCCCGAGGGCTCGGCCGTCGTTGCCGCTGTCTGCGTCTCGCCGGCATCGCTGTCACCGCCGGCGGCCGGTGCGGTGTCGCCGAAGCGCTCTGCGATGGCCGCCGTGCCCGTGTCCGAGGTGCCCGTGCCTGCCGCCGCATCCGAGCCGCCATTGCCGGCATCGGAATCGCCGGCAACGGTGGTTTCGACGACGCGCGGAGGCGTCTCGCCGCTCTGGCCCGATGTCGCCGGCTCGGCGGCCGCGACCTGCGTCGGTTCGGGTTCGGCCGGCGCCGGCCGCTCCTCGAGCGTGCCGTCGGGCCGCACGATCAGCGTGCGCACGCGGCGCGGCGTGATCGTTTCGATCTCGCCCGCGGTGGCGGTGGTCTCGGAGCCGCCTTCCGTCAGCCGGTCTTCGGCCTTTTCGCCGGCGGCCGAATCGCCGGTGCCCGAATTGCCCGTTCCCAAGGCCGCGGGCAGCCCGTCGCTCGGAGCGGTGGCGATGTCGACCGGTTCTTCGGCGGTGGTCACCAGCGCTTCCTGCGCCGGAGCACCCGAGCCGTCGTCGAACACCGCGCGATCCTGATTGGGCACGGTCTGCCCGCCCGGATCGTCGGGCACGACCTTGACCGGATCGTCGTCGGCCTCGACCAGCACCGGGCCGGCGGTCAGCGTGTCTTCGCCGCCCGTCAACAGCACCATCGCGCCGATGCCGCCAAGCGCGACAATGCCGACCACGCCACCTATGACAAGACCGCGCCAGGATGAGCGCTCGCGCTCGCCATAATCGGCCTCGACCGGATCGTCGAATTCGTCGTCGCCGAAGAACTGATCGCCCTGCCGCTCGCGGCTGGCTTCCAGATCGTGGCCGACGAACTCCATGTCGCGGGCCAGTTCGGCCTCGAAATTGCTTTCGTCGAACGGTTCGCCGGTGCCGTCGGCCCTGGCCTCGCGCGCCGTTGCGGCGCCCACACCGGCCGCCGCCGCGCCGCCCGCAATGGCTGCCGCCGGCGCGCTGCGCTCGTCCGCGCCGTGATCGTCGTCGGCGGCCTCATCGGCCTGCATCTCGGGCACGGCCACACCGCCGCCATCGCTCGCCTCGTAGGCGCTCATGTCCACCATGTCGAGCGCCGGAGCATCGGGCATGGCAGGCGCGGACGCTGGCGCGCCGCGCTGGTCGGGCGGCACCATTGCCGGCTCGGCCCGGGCGCGGTCCTCATGGTCCTCGGTCAGACCGAAAACCGCGTCGAGTTCGGCGAACGAGGCATCGAAGTCCGAATCCATGCCGGCCGGCTGCCGCATGTCGCCGCCGCCAACCGGCTCGTCCTGCGGGTCGGCCATTCCCATGATGGCGCTCAGTTCGGCGACCGGATCGGTTTCCTCGCCCGCGCTCTGGCCCGGCGCACCGTCGGCCGGCGCGGTCGGCATCTCGTCGGCCCGAGCCGCCGGCGCAGGCGCGGGCTCGTGTTCGGCAAAGCGGTCCTCGCCGCGGGCCGGCGCAGCGTCCTCGCCCGTCCCGGCCGGGCGCAAGGGCTCGGCCAGGGCATCGAAGGCCTCATGGCCATCAAGCTCGGCGTCGAAGACCTCGCGGAACACGCTCTCCAGGTCCTCGTCTTCGAGCCCGGGCTCTGCTGGCGCTGCCGACGGGGCAACACCGTGCTGCGGATGGGACTGCGCCGAATCGGGCTCGGCAGGCGTCGGATCGGCTCGTCCCGGCGCCGCCGATCGTGCCGCGTCGGGCATATGCGGTACCGCCGGTTCGGACTGGCCCAGATAGGCATCGAAGGAATCCAGCCCCGGGGCCGGCTCGGACCCGTCCTGCGGGGTCGCGACCGCAGCGGGCTGCGCCGGTTCGAGATCGCTGTGCGCGATCAGCATGGCGGCGAGTTCGTCCTCCAGCGCATCGGCCGGGTCGGACGCGGCCGGTGGCGCCGCGCCGGTTTCGCCATGGGGCGGGAATTCGGGCTCGCCGCGCCGTGGCGTCAGGTCTTCGGCGGGCAGTTGGGCGAGCGCGCCATCGCTTGGGGGCTGCCACGCAAACGGCTCGATCCCCGCTTCGGTCACAGCCGCGGGGGCCTCGTCCGCATCGTCCTCGAAATCGGGCAAGGCATCGGAGACATCGCGCGGCGCCGGCGTGCTTTCGGCGACCGGGTGCAGCCGCGCGGCGTCCGGTTCGGGCTCGACGGCGCGTTCCGGCTCGCCGGTGATAGGGCGCTCGTGCGCCGCCGGCCTGTCCGGCGCGGGCGTGTCCGCGACGGGCCGATCGAACCAGCGTTCGCCGGCCGGCCGATGGGCGCCGAAGCGGCCGGCGCCGGCCTCGTCACCGGCCTCGGCCAATGTCGGGGTCGCCCTTGGAAACGTCGCCCTTGGAAACGGTGATGGGGCCGAGGCCGCCTCGCTGCGGCCGCCGGGGTCGGGCTTGTGCGCCAGCGGTGCCGGCAAGACGTCGGGCTGGTGCCGATCGTCATCGCGCTGGCGGCCGGACGCGTCGCTGCGCGGCCACAACGACACCGAACCTTCCGGCCATTGCGAACCGGCGCCACGATCGGCGGCGGTGTGAACGGGCGCTGCCTGTGCCGGCGCGCCATCGTCGTGTCCTGGCGCGGGCTCCAGACCCGGCCGCAGGCTGCCGAGCCCGGCCGAATGGGCCGGCGCCGGCGACCTGGGCGCCGCGCCCGGCGCCTCGCCCTCTGGCGGTTCCGCCGTTAGGGCATTGTCCGATGCCGGCGAGCCATGGTGCTGCCACTGATCGTGACCGTGCCGACCCGCATTGTGGCTCGGCTGCCCGAAGCCTTGCGACGTGTCGGACTGGTCGTCGTCCTCGTCGAAGCCGACAATGCGCGAAAGCTCAAGCAATGGATCATCCCCGGATGTGCCATCATGTCGGTCGGCCGGATCATCGCCGGCCGGCCTCAGTCTGCGGTTGGCTTCTTCGGCCATGATTTTAGTCCTGCACTCTTACGATACGGCCACTGCGTGCCCGCGGGCTTGCTTGTGCCAGTGCAATATGGGCAAAACGTGACTGCCCTGCCGACCCCGCTTTCACCGCATCTGTGTCGGCGCCTCCACGCCAAGTATACCCAGTCCGGACTGCAACACGTTCAGCACGCCACGCACGAGTCCCAGCCGGGCCGAGGTCAATTGTCGATCGTTAACCTTAACAAAGCGTAAGGCGTCATCGGATGTGCCCCGGTTCCAGTGAGCGTGAAATTCGCTCGCAACATCGTGCAGATAATACGCGATTCGGTGCGGTTCACGAGAATTTGCCGCCGCTTCCACAACTTTGGGATACTGCGCCAGCTTACGTACAACCGCGATCTCTTCCGGATGCGTCAGAAGATCGAGCGCGGACAGATCCGCCTCCACCCCGCTGATACTTTCGCGCGCCTGGCGAAAAGCCGAGTGACAACGGGCAGTTGCGTACTGAACATAAAAGACCGGATTGTCCTTCGACTGCTCGGTGACCTTGTCGAAGTCGAAATCCAGCGGCTCCGAGCTCTTGCGGTAGATCATCATGAACCGCACCGCGTCGCGGCCGACCTCGTCGACCACCTCGCGCAGGGTCACGAATTGTCCGCTGCGTTTAGACATTTTGACCGGCTCGCCGCCCTTGAACAGCTTCACCAGCTGGCACAGCAGGATCGTCAGACGCGCACGGTCGTCCGAAACGGCCCGGGCCAGCGCCTCCATGCGCTTGACATAGCCGCCATGGTCGGCGCCGAGCACGAAGATCATCTCGTCGAAGCCGCGCTCGTACTTGTCGACGAAATAGGCCACGTCGGCGGCGAAATAGGTATAGGCCCCGTCCGACTTCACCAGCGGCCGGTCCAGATCGTCGCCCACCTCGGTCGACCGGAACAGCGTCTGCTCGCGATCTTCCCAGTCCTCCGGAACCTGTCCCTTGGGCGGCGGCAGCGTGCCCTTGTAGACATGGCCCTTCATGGTCAGGTCGTTGATCGCCTTGCGGATCTTGCGCGCGCCGTCGGCATGCAGCGTGCGCTCGGAGAAGAAGACGTCGTGATGCACGTTGAGCGCGGCCAGATCGTCGCGGATCATCGCCATCATCGCCTCGATCGCCGCGTCGGTGGCGATCGCCACCGCCTCGCCCTCGGCCATCCGAAGCAAGGCCTCGCCATGCTCGGCGGCGAGCGCTTGGCCCACCGGCTTGAGATAGTCGCCCGGATAGAGTCCTTCGGGGATGGCGCCGATATCCTCGCCCAGCGCCTCGCGATAGCGCAACAGCGCCGAACGGCCGAGCGTTTCGACCTGCGCGCCCGCATCGTTGATGTAGTACTCCTTGGTCACCTCGAAGCCGACGAAGGCGAGCAGATTGGCCAGCGTGTCGCCGACCACCGCGCCGCGGCAATGGCCGACATGCATCGGCCCGGTCGGATTGGCCGAGACGTACTCGACATTGACCTTCGTGCCGGCACCAAGCGCCGCGCGGCCGTAGTCGGCGCCCGCCTCGATGATCTCGGCCAGCCGTGCGCGCCAGAAGCCGTCCGCAAGCCGCAGATTGACAAAGCCCGGCCCGGCCACGGTCGCTTCGCTCACATCGGGGTCGGCGGCCATGGCATCGGCGATGCGCTGGGCGAGCGCGCGCGGATTGTCGCCGACCTTCTTGGCCAGCACCATGGCCGCATTGGTCGCAAGATCGCCATGGTCCGCATCGCGCGGCGGCTCGGTCTTGACCCGCGACAGATCGAGCGGTTCGCCATCGCTCGACGCCAGGCCGAGCGTATCGATGGCAGCACAAATACGGTCGCGAAACACGGCGAAGATGTTCATCACGAAAACCCAAGGAGGAAATGGCGCGGATGCCCGTTCCGCACCCGATGCGGCGGTCGCTAACGCAATTCCGGTGTGCGGTCAAACAGGCGCCGGTGTTCGGCGAGCGCGTAGGTGTCGGTCATGCCGGCAATGTAGTCGGCGACGCGTCTGGCCAGTTGCGCCTCGTCGAGCTGGCCGGGCGTTTCGCCCCAGTCGGCCGCCATCAGTTCCGGCGCGACGACGAACCGGGCGAACAGATCGCGCACCACCTGCTCGGCCCGTGCTCGCACCGCCATGACCTGCTCATGGCGGTACAGATTGTCGAACAGGAACCCCTTCAGACCCTTTTCGCAGCGCGCCATCTCATTGGAAAAGCGCACCAGCGTCTCCCCCGCCCCGTGCACGTCGTCCACCGACGAGGGCGCCAGCCGGCGCAGATTGGCGCGGGTCGTGGCGATGACGTCTTCGACCATCACGGTCATCACCCGCCGGGTCACCTCATGGGCGCGCCTCGCCGGATCGAGCACGCCGTAGCGGTCGTCGACGCGTGCGAGCATGTCGCCCGCCAGCGGCACGCCGGCCAGCATGTCGAAGGTCAACAGCCCGGACCGCAGCCCGTCGTCGATGTCATGGGTGTTGTAGGCGATGTCGTCGGCAATCGCTGCGGCCTGCGCCTCAAGGCTTGCATGCCGGTCGATCTGAAGATCCTGGCGCGCCACATGGTCGGCGATGGCCCGCGGCAAGGCCCGTGCGCCGAACGGCTCGCCCGTGCCGGCATCGACCAGCGGACCGTTATGCTTGACCAGCCCCTCCAGGGTCTCCCAGGTCAGGTTCAGCCCGTCGAATTCCGCATAGCGCTGTTCGAGACGCGTCACCACGCGCAGCGCCTGCGCGTTGTGGTCGAAACCGCCATATTCGCCCATCAGATCGTCGAGCGCATCCTCGCCGGTATGGCCGAACGGCGTATGACCGAAATCGTGCACCAGCGCCACCGCCTCGGCCAGGTCGTCGTCGAGACGGAAGGCGCGGGCCAGCGCCCGCGCGATCTGCGCGACCTCGATCGTGTGCGTCAGCCGGGTGCGATAGTGGTCGCCCTCGTGGCTGAGGAAGACCTGCGTCTTGTGCTTGAGCCGGCGGAAGGCCGTCGAATGGATGATCCTGTCGCGGTCGCGCTGGAAGGCGGTGCGTGTCGGGCTTTCCGGCTCCGGTTTGAGGCGCCCGCGCGAACGTGCCGGATCGCAGGCGAACGCTGCCCGCGCGCCGAACCCGAAGCCGATATCTGCCAGCGTGTCAGCCATTGTCCCGCACCAACGCATATTGACGCGCCGGGCATGCGTCCATACCTTCATTTACGCATTGCGCCTGCGCGCCGCCGCGCGCGGGGACGGAAAAAGGGCCGAAAGACCGATCATGACCGCACACGACCAGACCATGACCGACAAGACCGTGTCGGTGACCGATGCGGCGTTCGCCCGTGTCGCAAGGGTACTTGCGGACGAGCCGGACAAGGACGCGCTGCGCGTCTCCGTCGAGGGCGGCGGCTGCTCGGGCTTTTCCTACAAGTTCGACCTCGTCTCGGGCCGCAACGACGACGATGTCGTGCTCGAAAAGGACGGCGCCACCATTGTCGTCGACGAACTCTCGCTGGTCTATATGGGCGGCTCGGTGATCGATTTCGTCGATGACCTGATCGGGCAGTCCTTCCAGATCAAGAACCCCAACGCCGTGGCGAGCTGCGGCTGCGGCACATCCTTCACGATCTGACCGGCCCCCCGCTTCGAGGGCGCCGTGAAGATCGCGACCTGGAACATCAACGGCATCAAGGCACGGCTCGACACCGTGCTGAGCTGGCTCGAGCAGGCGCGGCCCGATATTGCCTGCCTGCAGGAAATCAAGTCGGTGGACGAGAATTTCCCCCGCGAGGCGTTCGAGGCGCTCGGCTACAATGTCGAGACCCATGGCCAGAAAGGCTTCAACGGCGTTGCCATCCTCTCGCGCCGGCCGATCGACGAGGTCGGCCGCGGCCTGCCCGGCGCCGATGACGACATCCAGGCGCGCTTCATGGAGGCGGTCATCTCCACCGCTGACGGTGCCGTGCGCATCGTCTCGCTCTACCTGCCCAACGGCAATCCGATCGCCAGCGACAAGTTCCCCTACAAGCTTGCCTGGATGGAGCGCCTCGAGGCCTGGGCGCGCGAACGCCTGGCGCTGGAGGAGCCGCTGATCCTTGCCGGCGACTACAACGTCATCCCGATGCCCCAGGACTGTCACGACCCGGCAGCCTGGGAGGGCGATGCGCTCTATCGGCCCGAAAGCCGCGCCGCCTTCCGCCGGCTCGCCAATTGCGGTTTCACCGATGCGCTGCGCGCCTGCGACGAGGCGGCGGGGATCTATACCTTCTGGGATTATCAGGCCGGTGCCTGGCAGAAGAATCACGGCATCCGCATCGACCACCTGATGCTGTCGCCGGAGGCGGCCGACCGGCTGCGTGGCGTTTCCGTCGACAGCCATGTGCGATCCTGGGAGAAGCCGTCGGACCATGTCCCGGTGATCGCGCATATGGCACTTTGACCGCGCTGACCCGGCTGACCCCGCGAAAAGCCTCAAGGTCGGTGACGCCGGCCGCCCTTCGCTGACAGCGGTTCCATCGCCGGGCCGATTGTGCATGCGCCGATTGTGTGGAACAGTTCGGGCGAGGGAGGCTGTGTCATGACGAAACACCTTCTGTTGCTGGCGGCGTTTGCCGCGCCCATTGGGGGCACGGGCCAAGCTTGGGGCGCCGACGGGGTGGTTGCGGAACAGGCGAACCGCCCGATCCCCTGCACCTGCCGGTTCAAGGGACGCGACATCGCGGTCGGCGAGACCATGTGTCTGGACCTGCCGGGCGGCGCGGTGCTGGCGCGCTGCGACAAGGTGCTCAACAACACCGCCTGGAAGACGCTTCAGCAGGGGTGTCCCACCGCCTCGCGCACGATCGCGCCGTCACGTTCACGGGCGGCCGGCTGATCCCGGCGACACGCCATGAGCCTTGCGACAACCATTCACAACGAGCGGATCAAGCTGCTGGCCGGCTACCTGAACGGCCTGGCGATAGCCGTTATTGCCGTCGGCGGACTGGCGCCGATCATCTCAAGCCTCTACGGATCGGCGCAAGCATCCGGCTTTCTGATCTTCGTCAGCGTCTTTTCCCTTCTTGTATCGAGCACGCTGCACTATGTTGGCAGCATGATACTCAAGCGGTTGCGGCAATGACGACGATCGAGATGATATCACTGCTGATCGTGCCGGTCGGCGCGCTTATCATTGCAGGCTGGGCGCTCTATTTCGCCAATCACATGAAATAGCGCAAGCAGGCCAGCGCGCCGGGCGCCCAAGGGGCCAGAAGTCCGGAGCTCCGGATCCGCTTCCGGTGGCCGTCGCTATTGGGCCTTCAGCTCCTCGGCGAGCACCATGGCGGTGCGGCGGTCGGATTCGGTCGCCACGGCGAAGGCCTCTTCCTGGATCTGCCGGATCCAGGCGCGGTCGGCGGGCTCGGCGCGTTCGAGCGCGGCCGTCATCATCGAAAGCCCGCGCACGGACTGCCCGCGTTCGAACAGCATCTGGCCCAGCATCGCCTGGGCGCCGACATGGCCCTTGCCGGCGGCAAGATTGAACCAGCGCGCCGCCTGGCGCGCATCGGACGGCCCGCCCTCGCCCTCAAGGAACATGCGGCCGAGCTCGAACTGCGCATTGGGATCGCCGAAATCGGCCGCCGCCTGCCAGTACAGATTGCGTGCCTGGTCGGGATTGGCCCGCACCGGCGAGCCGGGAATGCCGCGCCTCATATAGTTGGCGATCGAGACCAGCGCATTGGCCACGAAGGTCGATTCCTGCGATCCGGGCGCGGCGCCCTCGCGCACGATGCCCTGGAACAGCTTGAACGCCTCGTAGTCGTTCTCGGCGACGCCATCGCCGGCCGCATACATGTGTGCCAGCTTCCACCGCGCGCCGGCATGGCCGTGCTCGGCCGCATCGCGATAGGCGCGGAACGCCTCGTCCTTGTTGCCGCTCTTGTAGGCCGAAAAGCCGAACTTGAACAGCGACCGCACATTCTGCTGCGGCTCGGCGACGGCGCCCTCCTGCTGATCGAAGGCGAACGCCGGCCCGGCGGCGGGCGCCGCCACGGCCATTGCCAGGCCAAGAGTCACGACCGGACCCAGGATCCTGGCCGGGCCAAGAACGCGCCCGATCACACACTCACACCGCATTTCCGACATCAGATGTCCGCGTAACACTGCTTCTCCTCGGCCCCGCCGGGATGGGTGATCGCGCCATAGCGCGCATCGCCCACCGTCTGGGCATACTTCCACAACGCCCCCGATGTGTAGTCGGTCTTGCGCGGCTGCCACGCCTTGCGCCGCTCGGCGAGTTCGTCCTCGCTCAAGGCCACCTCGAGCGTGCCCTCGACCGCATCGATGGTGATCACGTCGCCATCGCGCAAAAGGCCGATCGGCCCGCCGACGGCGGCCTCCGGCCCGACATGGCCGATGCAGAAGCCGCGCGTCGCCCCCGAAAAGCGGCCATCGGTGATCAACGCCACCTGATCGCCCATGCCCTGGCCATAGATCGCGGCCGTCGTCGCCAGCATCTCGCGCATGCCCGGACCGCCCTTGGGCCCCTCATAGCGGATCACCAGCACCTCGCCGGCCTCGTACTTGCCGTCGCGCACCGCCGCAAAGCATTCTTCCTCGGTATCGAAGCACCGCGCCGGGCCCGAGAACTTGAGCTTCTTCATCCCGGCGACCTTCACGATCGCCCCGTCGGGCGCCAGATTGCCCTTCAGGCCGACGACGCCGCCGGTCTGCGTGATCGCCTTTTCGACCGGATAGACGACGTCCTGCTCGTCGTTCCAGGCAACATGCTCCATGTTTTCGGCCAAAGTGCGGCCGGTCACGGTCATGCAGTCGCCATGCAGATAGCCGCCATCGAGCAGCGCCTTCATCAGAAGCGGAATGCCGCCGGCCTCGAACAGGTCCTTGGCCACATATTTTCCGCCCGGCTTGAGATCGGCCACATAGGGCGTCTTCTTGAAGATCTCGGCAACGTCGAACAGATCGAATTCGATGCCGCATTCATGGGCGATCGCCGGCAGATGCAGCGCCGCATTGGTCGACCCGCCCGAGGCCGCAACCACGGCCGCCGCGTTCTCGAGCGCCTTGCGCGTGACGATGTCGCGCGGCCGGACGTTGCGGGCGATCAGTTCCATCACCTTCTCGCCGGCGGCGAAACCGAACCGGTCGCGGATCTCGTAAGGGGCCGGCGCGCCGCACGAATAGGGCAGCGACAGCCCGATCGCCTCGGCGACGGTGGCCATCGTGTTGGCGGTGAACTGCGCCCCGCACGAGCCGGCCGACGGACAGGCGACCTGCTCGAGTTCGTCGAGGTCCGCATCGCTCATCTTGCCGACCGAATGCATGCCGACCGCCTCGAACACGTCCTGAACGGTCACCTGGCGGCCCTTGAAGGTGCCCGGCAGGATCGACCCGCCATAGATGAACACCGAAGGCACGTTGAGCCGGACCATCGCCATCATCATGCCCGGCAGGGACTTGTCGCAGCCGGCAAGCCCGATCAGCGCGTCATAGCAGTGCCCGCGCATGGTCAGTTCGACCGAATCGGCGATCACGTCGCGGCTGACCAGGGAGGCCTTCATGCCCTGATGGCCCATGGCGATGCCGTCGGTGACGGTGATGGTGGTGAACTCGCGCGGCGTGCCGCTGGCGGCGGCGACGCCCTTCTTGACCACCTGCGCCTGGCGCATCAGCGCGATGTTGCACGGTGCCGCCTCGTTCCAGCAGGTGGCCACGCCCACCAGCGGCTGCGCGATCTCTTCGGCCGACAAACCCATCGCATAAAGGTAGGAGCGGTGCGGTGCCCTGGCCGGACCGACGGTGGTGTAGCGGCTGGGAAGCTTGGATTTGTCGAAAACGGGTTTGTCCATCGGTGGGTCCGGTCCTTGTCGCTGTGCCCGGGCCGGTCGATCGCGCGATCCGGGCAGCGCGCACCGTGGCGTGCGCGCGGTTTTTGACGGAATGTGGGCAGCGGTGCCCGGCGGTGTCTTAGCGGAATTCTTAGCTGGGAACTGTTGCCGAATCGTCACAATCGGCCGCCATTGCCGGGGCCGGACCGGCCCGCATGCCGACAAGGCAGTTAAAGCGCTCCCGGTGCGGAGCGCTTCAAGGACCCGTAAGCCGGCCCGGCCCTGTCGCCCGGCGCGGGGGACGGCCGGTGCGTCTACCAGGTGATGGTCAGACTGCCGCCGAGCGCGAACGCCCAGTCGGCGCCCACCGTTGCCGCCGAATTGGCGCCGGCCGGATCGGCATCGGTCAGATCGGGGTCCATGGCGACCGAACCGGCCGTCAGATAGTTGATGGCGCCGCCAATCTGCAGGCTGGCACGTTCGCCGGACACCGCCACGCCGCCGCCCAGCGTCCAGGTGTCGGTCAGCACATCCTCGGTGGTCGAAACGCCCTGATCCCAGGTCAGGCTGGCCGATGCGGCGACCATTTCCGTGATCTGCCGGCCGACGCCCGCGGTCACGGTCCAGCCATCCTTCCAGAAATACTCGTTCCGGCTCGGCAGCGCTGCGCCGGAGGGGTCGATGGTGTAATCGAGCGTGTCGACCACGCTCCAGTCGGTCCACTTGACCGAACCGAAGACGAGCGTGCCCGGCGCGACGCCCGACTGCACGCTCAACTCGACGCTCTGCGGCGTGGTGCCGACCCCGGAGGTGTCGTAGAGCCCGCTGGGCAGGGCAAATTGCGGATTGGTCGGCGAAGGCGGCGTCAGCGGATCGAAGCCCGGATTGGGAATATAGCCCGAAAAGGTCCCGCCCGGGCTGTGGCTCACCGACGAGCGGTAGAGAAGCTGCGCACGCAGCGCGATCTCCTCGATGGAGAACGCCGCGCCGACGCGGAAGCCCGGCTCGTAGCCGCCATCGAAGTCGAGCGTTCCGAACACCGTATCCTCGGTGTACTGGAAGTTCTCGAGAAAGCCACCGCCGATGATCCAGGCCGTGCCGGGGCCGGCCTGAAATCCGAAAGCACATGTCAGGCCATACTCGTTCGAGGTCAGTTCGACCGACTCGGTCGCATTGGCCGTCGGGATCGGATCGAGCCCCCCGGGACCGTCCAAGTCGACGAAGCGCTGGTCGCTCATGATCTTTTGCGGGCCGTAGACGACATCGGCGCCATAGACCTCAACGAAGGTCCCGGCGCATCGCGCCTTGTCATGAAGGACGACATTGGCCGCAATCGACGGTATGACGTGGTCCCGCGTGAAGTCCGGATCGGTCGCGGGCGCGCCGTTGATCGTCTCGTAGCCGCGCCGCGGCATGACCAGTGTCGCCCCGGCGCGCAAATCGAAACTGCTTTGCTCGTACAAGATGTCGGTGTCGGCGTCCGCGCGACCGAACCCGGCCGCACCGGCGGCGCCGACGCAACCGGCCGCGCCGAGCAGACCCAGAACCAGGACCTTGATTGTCTCGGGCATCCCCATCCCCTCCGAATCGTCTCGGTTCAATTGAACGACAATCCGGCACAGGCGCAACCTTTGCGGAAGCTTTCGCCCATTGCACTTGGCGGACAGGCGGCAATGGGCGTTGATCGCGCATCGCAAATCCCCGATGCCGGGGACTGCGCGACCTGATTCGCAAATAAGTCAATACCTCTTCTTGACGGAATACGGGCAAAAACGCAGGGGGCGCGCGGGCCACTGCAGCGCACAATCACGACTGTTGCGCAATCGCCACAGTAACCGGCGTTTTGGGTTTGCGGTCCTTTGAAGGCCGGCCGCGCCGCCGGCGCAGCGCCGATCGCCGCCCCTCAGAGGCTTTCGATTCGCGCCAGCGCCGCCTGCAGCCTTTCCAGCGATGGCTGCATTTCGGCCAGCTTGTCGCGCTCGGCCTGCACCACCTCGGCCCGCGCATTGGCGACGAACTTGTCGTTGCCGAGCTTTTTTTCGGCGCGGGCGATTTCCTCGCGCGCCTTGCCGATCGCCTTTTCCAGCCGCGCCCGTTCGGCGGCGACATCGATGAGTTCGCCCAGCGGCAGGCAGACCGTCGCCTCGCCCACCACGATCTGCGCGGCGCCCTTGGGCACCTGGCTCTCGATGACGATGTCGGTCACCCGAGCAAGCTGCTTGATCGCCGGATCGTGCCGCAGCAGCCGCCCGCAGGTCTCATCGCCGGCGCCGACCACCACCAGCGGCGCCTTGGCCGAGGGCGGGACATGCATCTCCGAGCGCACCGAGCGGATGCCCGAGACCAGCTCGATCAGCCAGTTGATCTCGGCCGCCGCCGCACGGTCGGCAAGCTCGGGCCCGGGCCAGCGCGCATGGCACAGCAGGCCGTCGCGGTCGCCGGTCAGCGCCCACAACTCCTCGGTCAGGAACGGCATGAACGGGTGCATGAGCTTCAAGATCGCATCGAGCACATGAGCCGCGCAGGCGCGCGACTCGGCCCTGGCCGCCTCGTGCTGGCCGGCGAACACCGGCTTGAGCAGTTCCAGATACCAGTCGCAATAGGTGTTCCAGACGAAACGGTAGACGGCCATGGCGGCCTCGTCGAACCGGTAGCCGGCGATGGCGCGGTCGACCGCATCGACCGTCGCCGACAATTCGGTGAGGATCCAGCGGTTGATCGTCAGTTCGGCGCCGTTCGGATCGAAGTCCGGGGCGGGCGCGACGCCGTTCATCTGGGCAAAGCGCGTGGCGTTCCACAGCTTGTTGCCGAAGGCGCGATAGCCGGCGATGCGGTCGGGGTCGAGCTTGACGTCGCGGCCGGGCGTGGCCATCGAGGCGAGCGTGAAACGCAGCGCGTCCGCCCCGTACTGGTCGATCAGTTCGAGCGGATCGATGACGTTGCCCTTGGACTTGGACATCTTGGCGCCGTGCTTGTCGCGCACCAGCGCATGCACATAGACGGTGTGGAAGGGCTCGATGCCCCTGCCCTCGTCGTCGGTCATGAAGTGCAGCCCCATCATCATCATCCGGGCGACCCAGAAGAAGATGATGTCGAAGCCGGTTACCAGCACCGAGGTCGGATACCAGGTGTCGAGCGCCTCGGTGTTCTCCGGCCAGCCGAGCGTCGAGAACGGCCACAGGGCGGACGAGAACCAGGTGTCGAGGACGTCGGGATCTCTGTAAAGGGGGATCTTAGTCGGCCCATCTTCCGACAATAGAGCCAACGCCTCATTTGAACTTTCAACAAACACAATATCTGACGGATCGGCGACGATTTCCGAATAATATTCGAATGCCTCCCGGCGAACCTCTTCATCATTCCGTCCAACGAATACAGTATTTGCACCTACAGCTTGTGTCTCGGCATAACGCAGGCCTTCCAAGGGTACCAGTTGGGGGCCATACCACGCCGGAATGCGGTGGCCCCACCAGAGCTGGCGCGACACGCACCAGGGCTGGATGTTCTCCATCCATTCGAAATAGGTCTTCTCCCAGTTGCGCGGGACGAACTGCGTGCGTCCCTCGCGCACCGAGGCGATCGCCGGCTCGGCCAGCGTCTTGGCATCGACGAACCACTGGTCCGTCAGCATCGGCTCGATGACCACATGGGAGCGGTCGCCGAAGGGCTGCATGATGCGCTTGGCCTCAACGAAGGGGATCGCATTGCCCTCCTCGTCGGTCGTCATCACCGCCAGCCCCTCGCCGGTGATCTGCTCGACGACGCGCGTGCGCGCCTCGAACCGGTCGAGCCCGCGCAGATCGTCGGGCACCAGATTAATGAGGTCGATAGCGAATTCGAATGCTGAAACGTCTGTCGAATAGGGGTCTGGAAGCAAACCGTGCTTGCTTAGGACATCGTATTTGGCGCGGTCGAAGACATGCTCGCCGAGTTGGTCAGTCGCCGCCAATTCCGTCGCCACCAGAGCTGCTTCTTCGTATGACAGCCCGTCGTCGCGCATGGCGGCTTTCGTGTCCATCAGCCGGTACATCGGGATGGAGCCACGCTTTGCCACTTCATAGTCGTTGAAGTCGTGCGCGCCAGTGATCTTTACCGCGCCCGAGCCGAAATCGGGATCGGGATAGTCGTCCGTGATGATCGGGATCAGCCGCCGGTGCTCCTTCGGTCCGACCGGAATCTCGCACAGTTTGCCGACGATCGGCGCATAGCGCGCGTCATCGGGGTGGACGGCCACCGCACCGTCGCCGAGCATCGTCTCCGGCCGGGTGGTGGCGATGGAGATGTAGTCGCGCGTCTCGCGCAGCGTGACGTTCCCATCGGCGTCCTTTTCGACATAGTCATATGTCGCGCCGCCGGCGAGCGGGTACTTGAAGTGCCACATATGGCCGTCGACCTCGATGTTCTCGACCTCGAGGTCGGAGATCGCGGTCTCGAATTTCGGGTCCCAGTTGACCAGCCGCTTGCCGCGATAGATCAGCCCTTCCCTGTAAAGCCGCACGAAGACCTCGAGCACGGCCTCGGACAGCCCTTCGTCCATGGTGAAGCGCTCGCGCGACCAGTCGCAGGAGGCGCCCAACCGCTTGAGCTGATTGAGGATCTGCCCGCCCGACTCCTCCTTCCACTGCCAGACGCGTTCGACGAACTTGTCGCGGCCCATCTGCCGCCGCGTCATGTTCTCGCCGCTGTCGGCAAGCTGGCGCTCGACCACCATCTGCGTCGCGATGCCGGCATGGTCCATGCCCGGCTGCCACAGCACATTGTTGCCGAGCATGCGCTGATGCCGGATCAGGATGTCCTGCAGCGTGTTGTTGAGCGCATGGCCCATGTGCAGCGAGCCCGTCACGTTGGGCGGCGGAATCACGATGCAATAGGGTTCGGCGCCCTCGCGCGCGCCGGCACCGGCGGCGAAGGCGTTGGCCTTGTCCCATTTGGCGGCAATGCGCGGCTCAACGCCGGCCGCGTCAAAGGTCTTGTCGAGCATGAAATTGATCCGTTCCGGGACGGCGAAATCAGCCGTTCCGCTGTAAACCGGATGCACCCGGCGAAGTCAACAAAGCCTCCGCCGCGCTGCGGTCAGTCCCGGCGCGGCTCGCCGCGCGCGATGCGTTCGATCTCCTCGCGCACCAGCCGCTCGACCATCGAGGGCAGATTGTTGTCGAGCCAGTCCGACAGCATCGGCTTGAGGATGTCCTCGGCCATCTCGGACAGATCGCGTCCGGCCTGCTCGCGCAGCGTCGCCGACAGCGCGTCGAACGACATCTCGACCGACTGGCGCGCCCGGGCCGAGACCAGCGATCCGCCATGCCCGGCCTGCGTCCGTTGCGGAGCCGTGGCGGCCCGCGCCGGCGCGTCGTGACCGGACCCATGATCGGACCCATGACCGGACCATTGCGCCCGCCGCGCCGGCGCATCGGCCTGGCGTGTTCCGGTCGCACTCGCCTTTGGGGATTGTGTGGACATGGCAAGGCCTGCCTTTGCTTGCGCGGGGGCGTCGTCATGGACGATGTCGGGTGCCTGGTCGTTCACCACATGGTCATAGGCCGCGCCATCGTCCGGCCGCTGTTCCGCTTCGGCGCGCCTTGAAAGACCGCCGCCGGGCTCGGGCGCGACGCCGGTCGTCTCCGACAGCACGCTGGCCACCCGGGCAAAGGCGCGGCTGTCGTCCTCGGAAAAGCGCGCCGCGTATTTGCCGCGACGTTCCTCATGGGCCGCGTGCTGAGCGCTGGCCTGGGCGGGCCGGCCATCGGCCGCTGCGCCGCGCGAACGCGCATCGATGACCTCGGCAAAGCTGTCCAGTTCCTCCCGGCTCAACGGCGGCCGCCCGGCCATCGCATCGGCGTCGTTGGGTGCGGCATGGCTACCGCGCAACCGCGGCGCATCGGCGCGCGGCCCGGTCGCCGGCTGCGGCCGGTTGCCGTTGACCGGATGCGGCTCCGGCCCCGCCGAATGCGGCGCGGGAGGCGGCGGATCGAAGACCGGAGCCACCGGCGGCGCGGGCCGTGCGGGCTCCTCGCCCCGATCGATGATGCGCCGGATCGAGGACAGGATTTCGTCCATCGACGGCTGGTCGTCAACTGGCTTGGCTTGGCCCATCGTTCGGTCTGCTCCGCCTCGAACTGCGCGAATCAATGCACAAAGGGTACTCGACACGACGAAAAAAGAGAATCCTGCGCGGGCCGCGCGCGCGGTCGCACACAGGAAAGCGGGGGATGGCGGGGATGCAAGTCAGCTTCGATTGCGTCGGCTGGCCATGTCAGCGCCCGTCGGGCGTGCGCAGTCCGTACCACAGATCCTTGACGGCCTCGTAATGCTCTTCGGGTTCGTGGACCTGCACGTTCAGGCCGAGCCGCTCGGCGCTGAGCCGGCCGATGGCCGAGGCCAGCGCATAGGACGACACGACCAGGTCGCGCTGCGCCTGCACCAGGCCGACCTGCGCGTCGAGCAGGGTCGACTGCGCGTTGAGCACGTCCAGTGTCGTGCGCTGGCCGACATTGCGCTCCTCGACGACACCGTTGAGCGCAAGGCGCGCCGCGCGCACCGATTCGGTGTTCGCGTTGACCGAGACCCGGGAGGCCTCCAGTTGCGTGAAGGCCGAGGCCACCGCCTGGCGCACCTGATCGCGTGCCACGGCCGTTTCGATTCGCGCCTGTCCGAGTTCTTCCTTGTCCTGGCGCACCTGCGCGCTCGCCCGGCCGCCCTGATAGATCGGAATGGTGATCTGTGCGCCGACCGTGGCGCTGGTGCTCGTGCCTGCCTGGGGACCGCCGCTGATCGATGTGCGATCGACCGAGGCGCTCAGCCCCACCTGCGGCAGGAACGCCCCTTCGGCCGCCTTGACGGTGAACAGGCTCGAATCGACGAGCGCGTTGCGCAGAAGGATCGCCGGGTGCTCGTCGAAAGCGATGGCATAGGCCTGATCGAGCGAACCGGGCAGCAGGCGCATCAGCGGCCTGGCCTGCTGCAGCGACCCCGGACGCGTTCCGGTCAGCTGCAGAAAGCTCGCCTCGCTGGTGTCGACCTGTGCCCGCGCGGCGACCAGTTGGGCGCGCGCCGCCGCAAGCTGGGCTTCGGCCTGAGCCACGTCGGTACGCGTGCCCTCGCCGACCTCGAAACGGGCCCGCGCCGCGCGCAGCTGTTCCTGCAGGAATTCGATGTTGCGCGCGCGCAGGCCGGCGATCTGCCGGTTCTGCAGCACGTCCATATAGGTCTGCGCCGTATCGAACAGGATGTTCTGCTCGGTATTGCGCAGGTTCTGGCGTTCGGCGCGCACGCCGGCCTTGGCCGCCCTGACATTGTTCTGGGTCTGAAAGCCGTCGAAGATCGACTGATTGACCTCGATGCCGAAGCTCAACCGCGAGGTCTGCGGTGCGCCGCTCGTCGCGGTCGTGGAAATGCCGGCGGTTCCTGTCACGCGCGGTCGCAGGCCCGACTTGGCGAGCGGCACCGACTCGTCGCGAACGCGCACGCCGGCGCGCGCGGCATTGAGTTCGGAATTGTATTCATAGGCGCGGGCGAGCGCCCCGGTGATCGTCTCTGCGGCCGCTGCCGCGGCCGGCATGGCGACAATCGCAATGGCCGCCAGGCCCGAAACCAGAACGCGTCGCATGCCTACACCCTCAACCCACGCTTGTCGCCGCCACCGCTGCCTTGATACCGGCGCCCCCGCACACAGTGCAAGTTACATTTCTTAACATGGAACAAACGGCGCCGCATTCGGCAAGGCGCCGCCACCGTCCGGCGTCCGTCAGAACACGAATTCGGGCTTGCTCTCGAAGCCCGGCAACGGCTTGACCGCGCAGTTGAAGGCGCGGCGGCTGGACAATATGCCCTCATCGTCACGCAGGTGCAGCATCGCCGCACCGGTCAGCCCGTGGCCCTTGACGGCGACCAGCCGTCCTTCCGGCTTGATCTGCGCGAGCAGCGCATCGGGCACGAAATCCACCGCTCCGCCCACGAAGACGACGTCGAACGGGCCTTCCTCGGCAAGGCCGTCGGCCAACGGACCGGTCACCACGGCCACGCTGTCAAAGCCCTGTGCGCTCAAGATGTCGGTCGCCCTGGCCGCCAGGCCCTCGTCGCATTCAAGTGCGATGACCGCGCCGGCCAGCCGCGACAGGATGGCCGAGGAATAGCCGGTGCCGCAACCGATATCGAGCACCAGGTCGCCCGGCCGCACCTCGGCGAGCTGCACGAGCCTTGCGAACGCCGCCGGCTCCATCATGTAGCGGGCAACGTCATCGCCCTCGTTGAGCAGGATGTCTTCGTCGATATAGGCCAGCGGCCGCAGCCGCGAGGGCACGAACATCTCGCGCGGCACCTCGCGCATCGCCGCAAGCAGCGCCCGGTCGGAGACGTCGGCGACGCGCACCTGACCCTCGACCATTGCATGGCGCAACTGGCTGAAGTCCTGGCCCATGATCCCTTCCCCGCTCGCTCGCCCGCTGCCGGCCGGCTTCCGGTGCGCCGCCGACCGCCGCGCGCCGGTGCCCCACAGCGCACCCGCGCACCCGCACCACAAAGCATGCGAATTCAGTCACATGCCGGAAATTTGGAGGCCTCGCCCGGAATCGAACCGGGGTGCAAGGATTTGCAGTCCTCTGCGTAACCACTCCGCCACGAGGCCCTCGCGCCGATAAGGCCTTGATCCCATATGGTCTTGGCCGACGCCGGTCAACATGCATTGCACAGGAAAGACGCGACGGGGCCGCGCTCGCAAGGCCGCGCTCGCCTCCGGCGGCGAAGCTTCACCGTCCCCGCTGCGCGCCCGTGCGGCGACGGCGCTCCTGCCACACGGCCCATCGCCGGCGCGTGCGCCGCAGGACGTGCAATTCATGCGACAGGATCAGCAGGCCGAGCGGCACCATCCAGAAACCGAGCACGGGCAGGAACCCGAACAGGCCCGCGATCGAAAGGCCGGTGCCCAGCACGATCCGCGAACGGCGTGAGCCGGGCAGCGTGAACCGGCGACCGAACACCGTGAGCACACGGCCCTTTTCGGGCTCTTGCTTCGCTTCCTCCGGTCGATCTTCGCCGGCCTGCCCGACCCGGACCGGTTCGGCTTGGCCGGCACGCGCCGGTGCGTCGATCTGGTCCATGCCGACCCTCGAAACTGACCCTTTAGCCCTCATTTAGGCATCGCGAAACGGCGCTTCAAATGCCCGCGCGCGCCGGCCGGGCCGGCATCGGCCGCGGCCAGCTGCATTTTGCCCCTTTGCAAGGCGGGCGGGGCTCTGTTATAGCGCGCCGGCGATCACGTATTCCCCAGTAGCTCAGCGGTAGAGCGCTCGACTGTTAATCGATCGGTCGCAGGTTCGAATCCTGCCTGGGGAGCCATACGCGGCAGGTCCGTCCCGGACCGTTTCCGCCATCCCGCCGTTCCGAGACCGTCAGGGCAGCGCCTGGTCTATGCCGGGCTTGTATTGGGCGATCGTCTCGGCGCTGGCCCGCAGAGCGGCACGTTCGCCCTCGTCCAGATCGGGCCGCAATTCGGCCGTCACCCCCTGCCGTCCGACGATTCGGGGCAGCGACAGCGGCACGTCGGCAACGCCTTCCACATCGTCGGTCATGGTCGACACGCTCAGGACGGCGCGCTCGTCGCCGATGATGGCATCGGCAATCCGCGCAAGGCCAGCGCCGATTCCGTAATAGGTCGACCCCTTGCCCTTGATGATCGTATAGGCCGCATTGCGCACCGCATCGGTGATCTGCCGGCGCCTGTCCTCGCTCAGCGGCCGCCCGGTCTGCTCGGCGAACGAGGCGACGGGCACATTGCCCGCCATCGCGCTCGACCACACCGCCACCTCGCTGTCGCCATGCTCGCCGAGCACATAGGCATGCACCGACTGCGAGGCGATCCCCAGATGGGTGCCGAGCAGGACGCGAAACCGTGCCGTGTCCAGGATCGTGCCCGAGCCGATCACGCGCTGCGGATCGAGCCCCGAAAAGCGCTGCGCGGCATAGGTCATCAGGTCGACCGGATTGGACGCCACCAGCAATATCGCGTCGGGGGCGACGGCCATCACCGAGCCGACCACGTCGCGGAAGACCCGCGCGTTTCGACCCAGCAGCGCAAGGCGCGTTTCACCGGGCTTCTGGCTGACGCCGGCCGCGATGACGACGATGCCCGCGCCCCGAAGATCGTCATAGCCGCCCGAGCGAACCACAACCGGTGCCGCAAAGGGCACCGCGTGCGAGATGTCCTGCGCGTGGGCGGTGGCCAGTTCCGGTGACTGGTCGACGAGCACAAGCTCGGTTCCCACGCCGCGCAATGCCATTGCATAGGCCGTCGAACTGCCGACCATGCCCGTTCCGACGATGCCGATTCTCATGACGACGGCCCTTTCGTTGTGTGCCTGGCTGCGGCGGTTGCCGCTCCCTTAGTATCCTCGGCGCGCCGCGCGCAAGCGCAACCGGCAAGAGGGTTGATCCAAGCGGCAAATTCCGGCGTAAGCGCGTTCATGACCCCGCATTCGCCCGCCTCGGCGCGTATTCCCATCTGCAAGCTCACCAAGGCCCGGTTGCCGCATGCGACCTGCTGACGATTCCGACGCGCCGGTCGTCGTATGGTTCCGCAGCGATCTGCGCCTGCGCGACAACGGCGCACTGACCGCGGCGGCGCAAAGCGGCCGGCCGGTCATCGCCGTGTTCATATTCGACGATCCGCCGCAAGCGGGCCCGGCGCTGGGCGGCGCCCAACGCTGGTGGCTGCACCATTCGCTGGCCGCCCTTGCCGACAGCCTGAAAGGCATCGGCCTGCCGCTTGTTCTGCGGCGCGGCGACCCGGCCGCCGTGCTCGATGCACTGATCGCCGAGACCGGCGCGGATACCGTCTACTGGAACCGCCGCTACGCGCCCCATGAGGTGCAGCTCGACCAGAAGATCAAGCGCGATCTCGGCGAGCGCGGGCTGACGGTTGCGAGCCATGACGGCGCGCTGATGCACGAGCCGACCCGCATTCGCACCAAGGATGGCGGGCCCTACCGCGTCTATTCGCCCTTCTGGCGGGCCTTTGCGCAATCGGGCGAGCCGCGCGAACCCCTGCCGGCGCCCGAAAGCATCCGGGCCCATCACACGACGATTGCGAGCGATCGGCTCGAGGATTGGTCCCTGCTGCCGAAAGAGCCCGACTGGTCGGGCGGCATTGCCGAGGTCTGGGATCCCGGCGAACACGGTGCGCAGACCCGCCTTGCCGAATTCGTCGAAGACGGGCTTGCCGGCTACAAGGCCGAACGCAACAAGCCTGCCGCTGAGGGCACGTCGCGCCTGTCGCCGCATCTGCGTTTCGGCGAGATCACGCCGTTCGATGTCTGGCACGCCGCCGGCAAGGCAAGGGGCGTGGCCGCCGGCGACCTCGAAACCTTCCGCAAGGAACTGGCCTGGCGCGAATTCTCCTACCACCTGCTGTTTCATTTCCCCGACCTCGGGACGGCCAATTTCAACAGCGACTTCGACGCCTTTCCCTGGCGGGACGACGACAGGGCGCTGCGGGCCTGGCGGGCCGGCCGCACCGGCTATCCGATCGTCGACGCCGGCATGCGTCAGCTCTGGCAGACCGGCTGGATGCACAACCGCGTGCGCATGATCGTCGGCTCTTTCCTGATCAAGGATCTGATGATCGACTGGCGCCGCGGCGAGGCCTGGTTCTGGGACACGCTCGTCGACGCCGACCCGGCCAACAACACGGCGAGCTGGCAGTGGGTGGCCGGCTCGGGGGCCGATGCCGCGCCCTATTTCCGCGTCTTCAACCCGGTTCTTCAGGGCGAGAAGTTCGACGCGGACGGCGCCTATGTCCGCCGCTACGTGCCCGAGCTCGCCGCGCTCGATACCAAATACATCCACAAGCCCTGGCAGGCCCCGCAAGACGTCCTCGACCGCGCCGGCATCCGGCTGGGCGAGACCTATCCCGAACCGATGGTCGACCACGGGCAGGCGCGCAAGCGGGCGCTTGCCGCCTATGAGCAGACAAGGAGACACGCCGCGTGAACATCAAACCGGCACCGGGGCAGTTCGAACTGGCCGGCATCGAACGACGTATCGCCGTCATCGGCAGCGGAATTGCGGGCGTGTCGGCCGCATGGTCGCTGTCCTTCACCCGGGATGTGACGCTGTTTGAGGCCGATGCCCGACCGGGCGGGCACACCTGCACGATCGATGTCGACCATGACGGCACGCACATACCCGTCGATGTCGGCTTCATCGTTTTCAACGAGCGCAACTATCCCGAACTGTGCGCGCTGTTCGACCATCTCGGCATCGCCTGCGAAGACACCAATATGAGCTTTTCGCTGTCGCTCGACCGGGGCCGCCGCGAATGGTGCGGCCAGGATTACCTTTCGGTCTTCGCCCAGAAGCGCAATGCGCTGTCGCCGGGGTTCTTGTGGATGATCCGCGAGATCCTGCGCTTCAACAGACAGGCGCGGGCCGACCGCGACGCCGGCCGGCTGGCCGGCCTGTCGATCGGGGCCTATCTGGAGCGCCGCGGCTTTTCGGCCCGCTTTCGCGACGATTACCTCATCCCCATGGCCGCCGCCATCTGGTCGACCCCGAAGGTCCGCATGCTGGACTTTCCGGCCCTTACCTTCGTGCAGTTCTTCGAAAACCACCGGCTGCTCGAGACCCGGCCGCCGCTGTGGCGCACGGTTTCGGGCGGCGCGCGCAACTATCTCGACAAGATGCTTGCCCGGCTTGACGGGCGCGTGCGCGTGGCGACACCGGTCGCGCGCATCGAACGGCCGGCAGACGGCGGTGCGATCGTCACGACGGCCGACGGCGAACGCACCCGGTTCGACGCCGTCGTCATCGCCGCCCATTCCGATCAGGCCCTGGCCATGCTGGCCGATGCCGATGCCAATGAGCGCGATATCCTGTCGGCGATCCCCTATCGGCCGAACCGCGCCGTCCTGCACCGCGATCCCGGCTTCATGCCGCGCCGCAAGCGCGCCTGGGCCGCCTGGAACTATCTGCGCGAGAGCGCACGCGGCGAGGAAAGCGACATCTGCGTGACCTACTGGATGAACCGGCTGCAGAACATCGACCCGCGCTATCCGCTGTTTGTCAGTCTCAACCCCAGCCACGAGCCCGCGCCGGGGACCGTGTTCGGCGAGTGGAGCTTCGATCATCCCCAATACGACGCGCGCGCCTTCGCCGCCCAGGCACGGCTTTCCCTGATCCAGGGGCGGCGCGCCGTCTGGTTCGCCGGCGCCTGGACCGGCTACGGCTTTCACGAGGACGGCCTGCGTTCGGGTCTGGCCGCCGCCGAGGCGCTGGGCGGTCACATTCCCTGGCGCGGCGATCTGCCGGACCTTTCCATGCCCGTGGCCGCCGAATAGTCTGCACGGCCATGACCGTCCACGCCAGCATACCGACCCACGGCGCACCCGGCGAAGCGCCGGTCTTCGCCCCGCCCGATGCGCCCGCCCTGCTCTATCCGGGCAAGGTCATGCATGCGCGCCTGAAACCCTTCGGCCACCGCTTCACCTATCGGGTGTTCTCAGCCCTGCTCGATCTTGACCGGCTGGCCGAGATCGACGCCGCCTCGCCGCTGTTCTCGGTCGACCGGTTCAACCTCGCCGCCTTCCACCAGGCCGACCATCTGCCCGCGGACGGCGGCCACGCCACGCTGCGCGACTATGCGAGCGCGCTCGTCGAACAGGGCGGCGGCCGGCGCCCGGCGCGCATCCTGCTGCTCGCCTATCCGCGCCTGCTCGGCTACGTCTTCAACCCGCTTTCGGTGTATTTCTGTTATGACGCCGCCGACCGGCTGAGCGCGGCCATCTACGAGGTGCGCAACACCTTCGGCGAACGCCACACCTATGTCTGCGCCGTCGAGCCCGGCCAGCTCACCCCGGCGGGTCTGCGCCAGGAGCGCACCAAGATCTTCTATGTCTCGCCCTTCATCGATCTTGGCGCGCGCTACCATTTCCGCGTCTTGCCGCCGGGCCAGCAAGTGCGCGTGAGGATCCTCGAGACCGAGGACGCACAACCGCTGCTTTCGGCGACCTTTTCGGGCTCGGCACAGCCGCTCGACACCGCCCATCTGCTCGGCCAGATCGCCCGCCTGCCTTTCATGACGCTCAAGGTAATCGCCGGAATTCATTGGCAAGCCTTGAAATTGTGGCTCAAGGGCGCGAAGTTTCACGCGCGGGGCCGGCCACCGCGACCTGTCTCGTACGAGGACGCTGCGCCCGATCCCGCCGAATGATTCCCTGCGAACAGGCAAGAACAAGGGGCGGGCATTGATGGCAGCGACGCAAACGCTCAACGGCCGGGAGCAAGCCGAACAGATCATCGCGGCGGCCGAGACACTGACTCCCCAGAACATCTCGCGCTACCTGGCGGGATTGCCCGTCAAGGCCCGCCTCGCCCTGCGCGCCGCCCTCAATCTGCCAAGGGGCTCGCTGACCATCCGCATGCCCGACGGGCGCTCCGTGCGCATCGCCGGCAAGGCCGAGGGTCCCGATGCGGTCGTCATCCTGCACAATTGGGATCTGGCCCGGCGCGCCCTTGCCGGCGGCACGATCGGGGTGGCCGAGAGCTACGTCGACGGCGACTGGGAAAGCCCGGACGTGACCTCCTTCCTGGAACTGTTCGTCGTCAACGAGGAACTGGGCGAACGCCTGGCGACCGCCGGCGCCACGGTGAAGTTCTTCTCGCGCATCCGGCACTGGCTCAACCGCAACACGCGCACCAAGGCGCAAAAGAACATCGCCGCCCATTACGATCTCGGCAACGCCTTCTATTCGCTCTGGCTCGACCCGACCATGACCTATTCGTCGGCGCTGTTCGCCGGCGGCGCCAACGACCTGGAGAGCGCCCAGACCGCCAAGTATCGCGCCCTGGCCAGGGCGGCCGGCATCGGCAAGGACGATCACGTGCTCGAGATCGGCTGCGGCTGGGGCGGCTTTGCCGAGTTCGCCGCCCGCGAGATCGGCTGCACCGTGACCGGTCTGACGATCAGCCGCGAGCAGATGGACTTTGCCCGGCAGCGCATGCGCGCAGCCGGGCTCGACCACAAGGTCACCATCAAGTTCCAGGATTACCGCGACGAACGCGATACCTATGACAAGGTCGTCTCCATCGAGATGTTCGAGGCGGTGGGCGAGCAGTATTGGGAGACCTATTTCGCCAAGCTGCGCGACGTGCTCAAGCCGGGCGGCAAGGCCGGCCTTCAGATCATCACGATCAACGACAAGGCGTTTCCCGTCTATCGGCGCCAGCCCGACTTCATTCAGCGCTACGTGTTTCCCGGCGGCATGCTGCCGCCGCCCAGCGCGCTTTACGATCTGGGCACGCGCCACGCCATGCGGCTGGTCAACGAACACATCTTTCCGCAGGACTACGCACGCACCCTGGCCGACTGGCGCCACCGCTTCTGGTCCGCCTGGGACCAGATCGCGCGCATGGGGTTCGACGACCGCTTCAAGCGTCTGTGGGAGTTCTATCTGTTCTATTGCGAGGCCGGCTTCCGCGCCGAGTTCATCGATGTGCGCCAGATGACCTTCGCCAAGCCCGCCAATTGATGCCGTCACCTGACGGCAGCCAGATCGTGCCTGCCAAGCGATGCCTGACAAGTGAAGCCTGCCAAGTGATGTCTGACAAGTGAAGCCTGCCAGCCAAGGCCCGCAAACGCACCGGCGCGCGTTTGAACCGTGCCGTGAGCGCGACCGTACAAGCGCCTGAATCGACTCAAGTTTCCGAAAGGCGATCATGCGCGAGCCCCACCGTCCGCCATCGGACACCGCGCCGCCGACCCTGGCGCGCATCATCGCCTATGCCCTGCCGGCGATCCCGCTGGCCGCGCTCACCCTGCCGCTCTACATTCTGGTGCCGACCTTCTATGCCGAGGCCGTCGGCCTGCCGCTGGCGGCGATCGGCACCGCGCTGCTCTTCGTGCGCATTCTCGATGCCGTCAACGATCCCCTCATCGGCGTGATCGCCGACCGGCTGCGCACACCCTTCGGCCGGCGCCGCACCCTGTTCGCCGCCTCGCTGCCGCTGACCGCGCTCGCGGCCTTCATGCTGTTCTGGCCACCCGCCGAGGCGGGCGTGCTCTATCTGTTTGCCTGGGGCGCGATCCTGTCGGTCGGCTACACCGCCTCCGTCATCCCCTTTTTTGCCTGGGGCGCGGAGATGACCGGCGCCTATGGCGGCCGCACCACAATCGCCGGATGGCGCGAGGGCTTGACCCTGACCGGCACGCTGATCGCCATCGCCCTGCCCTTCGCGCTCGGCCTCGACGACGCGCGATCCTTCCACGGCCTTGCGCTGCTGGCCGTCGTCATCGCCGCCAGCCTGCCCGTACTGGGGCTGTTCGCCGTCTTCACCGTTCCCGAACCGCGCGAGTTCACGCGCGAACGCGTGCGATGGCGCGAGGGTCTCGGCCATCTGGCTCGCAACCGGCCCTTCATCCGGCTGATCGCGGCCTTCTTCCTCAACGGGCTTGCCAACGGCATTCCCGCCACGCTGTTCCTGCTCTTCGTCGCCGACGTGCTGGGGGCAGAGGCGATGCGCGGGCCATTGCTGTTCCTTTACTTCGCATGCGGCGTTGCCGGCGTGCCGCTGGCCGCCTGGGCAGCGCGCAGGATCGGCAAGCACCGGGCCTGGGCGCTGGGCATGATCTGCGCGGCGATCGTGTTCGCGCCGGTGCCGCTGTTGTCGCAGGGCGACATCGCCGCCTTCGCCGTGATCTGCGCGGTGACCGGCCTGCTGGTCGGCTTCGATCTGGCCATTCCGCCGGCCATCCAGGCCGACGTCATCGATGTCGACACCGCCGGCTCGGGCGAACAACGCTCCGGGCTTTATTTCGCGGCCTGGAGCCTTTCGACCAAGCTGTCGCTGGCGCTCGCGGTCGGTCTTGCCTTTCCGGTGCTCGATGCATTCGGCTTTCGGGCCGGCGCCGGCCCGGATCAGGATCCGGTGGCGCTTGCGGGTCTTGCGATCACCTATGGCTGGGTGCCCATCGCCCTGAAGCTCGGTGCGATCGCCCTGGTATGGAATTTCCCGCTCGATGCGGCCGAACAGTCCGCGCTGCGCCGCACGATCGAATCGGCCGGCTCGGCTCAGCCCTGACGGATCACGCTTGCCGGCGTGGTATCGCCGAATTCCATCGCGCGCCGGTTCCAGCCAGTCGCCCGGCGCATGATCCAGAAGTAGACCGGATGCGGCATCATGCGCATCAGTTTGAGAAGATAGGTGAAACGGCGCGGGAAGGTGATCTCGAAGCCGCCGTTCTCCATGCCGGCAATGAAGGCCCCCGCCGCCTTCTCGACCGGCATGAGCGCGGGCATCTCGAACTCGTTCTTGCGCGTCTGCGGCGTGTCGATGAAGCCCGGATTGACGATCTGGATGCGGATGTTGAGCTTGTCGAAATCGAATTTCAGCGCCTCGGCCATGTTGTTGATCGCCGCCTTGGACGCGCCATAGGCCGACGCCGACGGCAGGCCGGCATAGCCCGACGACGACCCGACCAGAACCACATGCCCGCGGCCATGCGCCTTCATCCGCTCGACCACCGGCACGAGGCCGTAAATCAGGCCGAACAGATTGAGCCGATAGGTCTTCTCGAACGCGTCGACATCCAGCGCCTCGCCCGGCACCGGCCAGAAATTGCCGGCATTGAACACGGCGCCGGCAATCCGTCCATGCCGGTCTTCGATCGTTGCAACGGCCTCGGCCATCGCCGCCCGGTCGGTCACGTCGCATGGCAGGGCATGGATCCGGCCCAGAAGATCGGCGCTGCCTGCCGCAAGCGCGTCGAGCTTGTCGGCGCCGCGCGCGGTGGCCACGACGTCATAGCCCTTTGCGGCCAGGCCGAGCGCGAGCGCGCGGCCGATGCCGGCGCTGGCCCCGGTGATCCAGACCACCCCGTCCGACGGCCGGATGCGATAAAGTGCGCTCATTGATTCTCCTCGTGACCGGACATGAGAAAAGCCCCCGATGGGTGTACGCATCAGGGGCTCGTTCGGTTTCCGGGCGCCAGGGCGTCGTCAGATCGACAGGATGTCGCTCAGGCGCTGACGCAGCGAACCGGTCAGGCGCAGCGGCGCATCGGTGACGGCAAATCCGATGCACGGACCGATTTCCTCGGCCACGGGCCGGTGGTCGACCGACGGATCGGCGATCGAGATGTCGCCCGGCCCGAAGCGGCCGCGCTCGTCACGAAAGGCCCCTTCGATGACCAGCGACAGCTCCATGCCCTCATGGGTGTGCGAGGGCACGGTGCGACCCGGCTTGATCCAGAACATCGAGACATGGCAGCCATCCACATCATCCATGTCATACTCGCGAAATCCGGGCATCTTGGTCTTCCACGGTACCTCGTCCAGCGAATAGCCGGTGAACTCGTAAAGCGCGCGCGGCATGCCGGCGCGGCGCGGCGCCACCTCGGTGCCAGCGGGCGCGCTCGAGCCGAAAATCGCCGCCAGGCGGCTGTCGCGCTGCGCAAGGCGCGCCGGCGTGAGCGATTCCAACGCCTGTCCGGCCGCGCCCTCGAGCCCGGCGACCATCGCCCGGTTCGCCTCCGACAGTTCCAGATGCGCATCCATGAGCACATTGACCGGCCGCGGCAGGCTGCCCGCCACATAACCGCTGACCAGCGCATCCAGAGAGCCGAACTGTCCCTGATACATGCAAGAAGACCCTTATCCTTGAGGCTCGCCGTCGTCGGGCGATCGACAACCTCGGTGTCACCCTTTTCGAACGTCTACGCGTGCACACACAAACCGGATCACCGGCTGGCGGTTCCCTCGATCGCCAGTTCGCAAAGACCGGCCGGTTGTGGCAAACAAATCCCCAAACCCCCTGATCTCCCGGCATGAATGCCTTGCGGGACAGGCCGGTCAACGTCAACACTGGCAAAGCGAATTCCGATATCCGATCTTCGGTCGACATCGGCTGCGCGATCACATGTCGAATTCAAAGCTGCCTTCAAATCAAGGAGTTGCCAGCGGTCCCGCGATTCCGACATTTGCGTCTGCCTGTGCTAAAAGCGCGATGCGGCTTGCCGGGATCGGACCCCGAGCGTTCAGACAAATCATGGAGCATTTCATGCACACTTCGATCATCGAGTTGATCGGCAACACCCCGCTGATCAAGCTCCGGCGCGCCTCCGAGGAGACCGGCTGCACGATCCTGGGCAAGGCCGAATTCCTCAACCCCGGCCAGTCGGTCAAGGATCGGGCGGCGCTCGCCATCGTCCGCGATGCCGAGGCGCGCGGCGTCCTGCGTCCCGGCGGCGTGATCGTCGAGGGCACGGCCGGCAATACCGGCATCGGGCTGGCCATGGTGGCGCGCGCGCTCGGCTATCGCACGGTGATCGTGATTCCCGAAACGCAGACGCAGGAAAAGAAAGACGCGCTGCGCCTTGGCGGGGCCGAACTGATCGAGGTGCCGGCGGTGCCCTATCGCAATCCGAACAACTATGTGCGCCTGTCGGGACGGCTTGCCGAGCAGATGGCGAAAACCGAACCGAACGGCGCCATCTGGGCCAACCAGTTCGACAATGTCGTCAACCGGCAGGCTCACATCGACACCACCGCGCCGGAAATCTGGCAGCAGACGGACGGCACGGTCGACGGCTTTGTCTGCGCGGTCGGCTCGGGCGGCACACTCGCCGGCGTCGCCGAGGGCCTGCGCGCCCGCAACAGCGAAATGAAGATCGGCATCGCCGACCCGATGGGCGCCGCGCTCTTCAGCTACTACACCACCGGCGAACTGAAATCGCAGGGCGGCTCGATCACCGAGGGCATCGGCCAGGGCCGGATCACGGCCAATCTGGAGGGTTTCGCGCCCGATTTCGCCTGGCAGGTGCCTGACGACGAGGCGCTCGACATCATCTTCGCGCTGGCCATGGAGGAAGGCATGGTGATGGGCGGGTCGACCGGCATCAACATCGCCGGCGCCATCCGCATGGCGCGCGAGATGGGGCCCGGCCACACCATCGTCACGGTCCTTTGCGATTACGGCCACCGCTACCAGTCCAAGGTCTACAATCCCGCCTTTCTGCGCGAGAAGGGCCTGCCCGTGCCCGAATGGGTGGAGGCCCGCCCGGAAATTGCCATTCCCTTCCAATAGATGGTAATATCGACGGCGTCGAAGGAGCGGGAAATTTGGACTTGTCACTGACTTTTGGTCGCTTTCTTGGTGGCGCGCTCATCAGCGCCGCGCTCGCGGTCGGCGGCGTTTGGTATGTCGTCGACATGTCCTTGCGGGGCGTTGAAGTGGCTATCGCGACGACGAATCAGAACATCGGGAACGTTCAGACGTCGCTCAAGGCCAAGATCGACAACATGCAATCGTCCATCCTGGAGCAACTGCGCCTCGAAATCGAGAATTTGCGTTGGATATGCGTAGCGAGTTCAGCGCGACGCGCGATGCGATCGAGACGGCATCTCTTGTCGAGCCGTCATTTCGTGATGCTCAAGGGAACGAGCATCGGGTTGCACTGCGCCGCGCCAGGCCCGCATTGTCCGAACTGATCGCCGAAGACGCGACATTTCAGGCTTGGGCATCGACCTTCGACGTCGACGTCGGTGATCAGCCGGCCGACTCCTTCTACTTCGGTTTGGCGGGATCGGAGGCCATTCGAGCCGACTGGTCCTTTGACTTGCCCGACGAGTTGGACACAGCCATTAGAGCCTATCTGACAAACGGCCTTTCATCGCCGGAGCCGCTCATTTCGCTTGGCTGCATGAGGCGGTTGGTCAAGATTGACGGCACGCCGATCTATACGCCGAGACCGGACAGAACGATCGCCGGAAACAACGGTGTTGTCTGCTTTGTCGATGACTTGAGCGCGGCAATCGATGCCGTCACGAACTAAGGCGCTCTTTCGCAGCGACGCTTATCTTTCGGCGTGCGAAGGCACGGTCACGGCCATCACCGATGACGGCGGGATCGTGCTCGACCGGACGATCTTCTATGCGACCTCGGGCGGCCAGCCGGGCGATAGCGGCATGCTGACCCGCGCCGACGCGAGCACCGTCACGATCGCGACGACCGTGACCGGCGCGACAAAGGACGAGATCGTCCACGTGCCGGCCGAAGGGTCGGTGCTGCCCGAGGTCGGCGAGACGCTGACGCTGGCAATCGACTGGGACAGGCGGCACGCGCTGATGCGCATGCACACGGCCTGTCATCTGCTGTCGGTCGTCTGCCCCTTTCCGATCACCGGCGCCGCGGTCGGCGAGAGCGAGAGCCGGGTCGATTTCGACATGGCCGAGACGGTCGACAAGGCCGAGGTGACGGCCGCGCTGATGGAGATGGTCGGCGCCGATCACCCGGTCTATGCGCAATGGATCAACGAGGCCGAACTTGCCGCCAATCCCGGCCTCGTCAAGTCCAAGAACGTCCGCCCGCCGGCCGGCGCGGGCCGGATCCGTCTCGTTTGCATCGGCGAGGACGCGGCCATCGACAGCCAGCCCTGCGGCGGCACCCATGTCGCCGCGACCGGCGAGATCGGCCCGATCCATATCGGCAAGATCGAGAAGAAGGGTCGCGAGAACCGGCGCTTTAGGATACGGTTCGGGCCGCCGCCGCAATAGCCGTCCAAGGGAGCAGCGTGAAATGGGCGAAAGGAGCCGCTTCGTCGTCTCGCCCGACTGGCTGGAAGCCCATCTGCACGATCCGGGCCTGGTGATCGTCGACGGATCCTGGTACCTGCCGGACCAGGGCCGCGACGCGCGCGCCGAATACGACGCCGCCCACATCCCCGGCGCGGTCTTCTTCGATCACGACGCCGTGGTCGACCCGTCCAGCGACCTGCCGCACACCCTGCCCGCGCCGAGCGTCTTCGAGCAGCATGCCAGCGCCATGGGCATCGCGCGAACCGACACGATCGTCGTTTATGACGGGCCCGGCATGTTCACCGCACCGCGCGTGTGGTGGATGTTCCGCATCATGGGGGCGGACAGTGTCTTCGTGCTCGATGGCGGCTTCGACAACTGGCAGGCGCAGGGACGCCCGGTCACGGACGCGCCCACGCGCACCGCCGGCACCGCCTTCGTGCCCCATTGCAACGCCCGCGCCATCGTGACCTTCAACGCCATGCGCCAGATCGTCGACGACCGGAGCGCCCAGATCGCCGATGCGCGCGGGCCGGGCCGCTTTGCCGGCACCGAGCCCGAACCCCGCGCCGGCATGCGGGCGGGCCATATGCCCGGCGCGCGCAACGTGCCCTTTGGCGAATTGTCCGACAACGGCTATCTGAAGGACCTCGACGGCCTGCGCGCGGTGTTCGAACGCGCCGGCATCGACCTCGACGAGCCGGTCGTCACCACCTGCGGCTCCGGCGTGACGGCCGCGGTGATCAATCTGGCGCTGGCCTCGCTGGGCGTCGACGATTCCCGGCTCTATGACGGCTCCTGGAGCCAATGGGGCGGGCGGCGCGATACGCCGGTCGAGACCGGTCCGGCGGACGGCTGAGATGAGCTGGCTGTCGGCCAACCGGATTCAAAATCCGAACAAGGGCGCGCAAACCCTTGAAACAACGATCACTTATCTTGAGATGACCACGCCTCCCGGGCACTATCCGCCGCTGCCCTCGGGCGTGCAGACGGCGCTCCTGATTGCCCGCAAGCCGCCGCTGCACTTCTACCGCTATCTGTATTTCCAGGTCGGCATCCACTGGCACTGGGAAGCGCGGCTGCGCATGCGCGATGACGCCCTGCGCGCGGCCATCCACGCCGATGCCTGCGAGATCACGGTGCTGCATGTCGACGGTGCGCCGGCCGGCTTCTTCGAGCTCAACCGCAAGAGCAGGCGGCTGGTGGACCTGGCCTATTTCGGCATGATCCCGCATGTGCACGGCCTTGGCCTCGGCAAGTGGTTCCTGGGCCAGGCGGTCAAGGCCGCCTGGGCAAAGCGTCCCAACAGCGTCACCGTCAACACCTGCACGCTCGACCATCCGGCCGCCCTGCCGCTCTACCAGAAGATGGGCTTTCGGCCCTACCGACGCTCCACCGGCCATGTTCGCCCGCTGAGCGAAGCCGAGCGCGCCGCGCTCGCCGCCGACCATGGCGTCGCCTCACCCGGCGCCGCATGAACGCCCCGTTCATCGCCGATTCAGCCTGAAGGCGGCAGTGTACCGCCCAAAGACGACTCCGATGAAGGAAAGCCGCCATGACCAGCACCATCAACCGCCGCGCCGCGCTCGGCGTCTTCGCGGGGAGCCTTGCCGCCGCAACGCCCGCCCTCGCCCAGTCCACACCCTCCGCCGCGACCATCATGCGCCAGCTTGGCGCCGATCCGCGCTTTGCCATCGAGCCCGAGGCGCGCGTGTCGGTCGACGAACTCAAGCAGCGTCACGATCTGCGCCGCATCGCGCCCTCGATCGATATCCGGTCGATCAATTTCGCCTTCGGCTCGGCCCGCATTCCGCGCAGTGAGCTTCACAAGGTCGAGCAGATCGCCATCGCCCTTCGGCGCATGGCCCGGCGCCGCCCGCGCGAGATCTTCCTGGTCGAAGGCCACACCGACGCGGTCGGATCGGCCGCCTCGAACCTGCGCCTGTCCGATGCGCGCGCCCGTTCGGTCGCCCGCGAACTGGTCGCCTTCGGCGTGCCACGGCGTGCAATGGAGACCATCGGCTATGGCGAGCGCTATCTGCTGGTGCCAACCCAGGCGCCCGAATGGCGCAACCGCCGCGTCACGCTGCGTCGCATCACCGATTTCATCGGCTGACCGGTGCGCGCGACGGCCTGCACAGGTCCTCGGGCGGCCGCCGGTCGCCGCCGCCCGATCGCATTGGTGAAGCCGAACCCGGATGAGCGGGCGGCTCAGAACCGGAAGACCAGTCCGAGATTGATCGTGTTGGCCCGGCCGCGCACGTCCTCCCGGATCGGGTTTGGCGGCATGCCTCCGTCGTTCTGTATCTTGACCTGATCGGCGGGCGCGAATTCGTAGTACCGCCATTCAAGGCTGGTCGCCACGCGCTCGGTCAGGGCCACTTCCCCGCCAAGGCCGACATAGAACCCGTCATGGCGGGCCGAGGATCGGCGCCCCTTGGGTCCGTCCCGCCCGTCCGCCTGTGGCCATGCATGGGTCTCCAGCCGCCCGTTCGCGTAGCCGGCCGAAGCATAGCCGAGCAACCTGTCGGAAAACGGCACGCCCAACCGGCCGCCAATGGTGAAGACATCGGCGATTTCGCGGTCGCACATGCGGCCGTTCGGATTGGGCGAGGCAACGCCGCGCGCCGCGCCGCACAGGATCTCGCCGGAACCGCCCAGCGTGTTCGCGAAACCGGCGTTGATCCCCGCCACGAGGCCACCGATTGAGAAGTCGTGGCCAATCTGCACGCCGAAGACGGCGGATTCGTTGCTGTCGGAATTGACCGCATCGATCCGCGGGTTGTACCAGCGCACCTCCCCCGTGGCGTAACCGACATGGCCGCCAAGGTAAAAGCCCGACCAACTGCCCGACTGCACGCCCCCCATCGACATGGCGGAGTCCTCCGCCGCGCTCGCAAGCATTGGCGTCGCCATCAACAAACAGGCGATCACCGTCCCCAGTTTCAGTTTTTTCAGGTCCATCGTCATCCCTCAGATTTCCGCTTTCATTGCGCGTGGCCCGGACACCGCGCGCCCGGCAGACCGGACCGCCACGATTCCCACCCGGACAATAACACCCTCATAGGATGTATCAATGGAGTTAATCGCGTATTACGCGAAATAGGGTCCGCGTCCGGTCGCACCTGTTGCGCATCTGCAACAGGCGACACCGAGGTTACGTCGGGGTGAAGGCACCCCGGCGCTAGGAGGCGAAGACGTTCGGGATTCGTGGCTGTCCGCCGGCGCGCGGTCCGGGCCGAGGAACGACTGGGCCGCGGCGTTTTCGGGGTCGGGCCGTCAGGCGACCTTCACGAAGTCGCGGACATCGGCGACATCGTAGCCCAGCGCCTCGGCCACCGCGGCGTTCGTCACCCGGCCGCGATGCACGTTCAGCCCGTTGCGCAAATGCCGGTCCTCGGCCAGCGCCGCCAGGCCACGATCGGCCAGCGCCAGCCCCTGACGCAACGTGGCGTTGTTGAGCGCCTGCGCCGATGTGACCGGCACCGCACCGGGCATGTTGGCCACGCAGTAATGGACGATGCCATCGACTTCATAGGTCGGTTCGGCATGGGTGGTCGGCCTCGAGGTCTCGAAGCAGCCGCCCTGATCGATGGCGACATCGCAAAGCACGGCGCCCTTGCGCATGCCGCCGAGCATTTCGCGCGTCACCAGCTTGGGCGCCGCCGCCCCGGGAATGAGCACCGCGCCGACGACGACATCGGCCTCGAAGACCGTCTCCTCGAGCGCTTCGACCGTCGAGTAGCGGGTTTCGACGCGCCCCTTGAAGATGTTGTCGAGTTCGCGCAGACGCGGCAGCGACCGATCGATGATCGTCACATGGGCGCCAAGCCCGACGGCCATACGCGCCGCGTTGATGCCGACCACGCCGCCGCCGATCACCGTCACCTGGCCCGGCTTGACGCCCGGCACGCCGCCCAGCAGCACGCCGCGCCCGCCATTGGCCTTGTGCAGCGCCGTCGCCGCGGCCTGGATCGACAGCCGGCCGGCGACCTCCGACATCGGCGCCAGCAGCGGAAGCCCGCCCTGATCGTCGGTGACCGTCTCATAGGCGACCGCCGTGCAGCCGCTGTCGACCAGCCCGCGGGTCTGGTCGGGGTCGGGCGCCAGATGCAGATAGGTGTAAAGGATCTGGCCCTCGCGCAACCGCGCCCATTCCGACGCCTGCGGCTCCTTGACCTTGACGATCATGTCGGCCTTCTCGAACACCTCCGCGGCGGTCTCCACGACCGATGCGCCGGCGGTGCGGTAGGCATTGTCGTCGGCGCCGATCCCCAGGCCCGCGCCGCTTTCGACGATCACCTCATGGCCGTGGGCGACATATTCGCGCGCCGAGCCGGGCGTCAGTCCGACGCGGTATTCGTGGTTCTTGATTTCCTTCGGGCAGCCAACGCGCATGCCGTCTCTCCCTGAAACGAATTGGCGCGAACATGCCAGACACGCTGCGCAATGTCCGTGCAAAGCGGGGTAGACCGGCACGCAGACTTGCAATATCGTGCGTAGATCCGACCTGACTACGAGGAATCTTTGCGCCCATGCAGCACGATGCCATCGATCTTGCCATTCTGACCGAGTTGCAGAAGGACGGGCGCATGGCCAATGCGACGCTTGCCGAGCGCGTTGGCCTGTCGCCATCGGCCTGCTCGCGCCGGCTCGATGCGCTGGAGAAGTCGGGCACGATTCGCGGCTATCACGCCCGGCTGTCCAACCGCGCGCTGGGTCACCAAATGACGGTGATCGTGCACATCTCGCTGACCGGCCAGTTCCAGACCACGCTGCGCGAATTCGAGGACGCCGTCAAACGCTGCCCGAACGTGCTGGTCTGCTATCTGATGAGCGGGGAATACGACTATATCCTGCGCGTGGCCGCCAAGGATCTGGCCGACTACGAGCGCATCCACCGCGACTGGCTGAGCGCCCTGCCCCATGTGGTCCGGATCAATTCGTCCTTTGCGCTGCGCGAAGTGATCGACCGGCCCGATGTCGGCATCGACCCGGCTCTGGTTTGAGGCATCCCGCACCAAGCGCCGTCATTGCGGGAACGAGCCCGTAGACGACGGCGTCACGAATGGCCTGACAATCGCACCCCCAACCCTTCGAGCACGTCCCAATAGGCCGGAAACGTCTTGGCGACGCAGCCCGGATCGTCGATCGTGATCCCATCCGTCACCAGCCCGGCCAGCGCGAAGCTCATCGCGATCCGGTGGTCGGCGAAACTGTCGATCGTCGCCTCGACCCGCGCGCCGCGCAGGCCCGGCTCGGCATGCACGACCAGTTCGTCGCCCTCCTCGGCAGCCAGGCCCGGCCGGATGCGGTTGAGCCCCTGCGACAGCGCCCGGATGCGGTCGCATTCCTTCACGCGCAGGTTCTCGATGCCCACGAACCGCACCGGCGTCCGGTTGTAGGCGGCGAGCACGGCGAGCGTGGGCACCGCGTCCTGCATCTGCGAACCGTCGATCCGCGCGGGCATGGAGGGAAAGGCCGCAATCGGATCGTGCGCGCGTGCGTCGGGCTGGGTGAAGGCATCGGGCCGCACGCCCAGATCGATGGCGCCGCCGGTGAGCGCGGCGGCCGCCCACAGATAGGTCGCCGCCGACGCGTCGGGCTCGACGACGAAGTCGGCCGCCCTGTAGCCGCCCGGCCGCGTCCGCCAATGGCCCTCGCCAGGCTGTTCGACCCGTGCGCCGAAGGCTTCCATGGCCGCCAGCGTCAGGTCGACATAGCCGCGCGCGCCGATCTGGGCGCCCTTGAGCACCACATCGACCGGCCCTTGCGCGAGCGGCGCGGCCATCAGCAGCGCCGAGACGTACTGGCTGGACAGCCCCGCATCGATTTCGATCCGCCCCGGCGGCATCGCGCCATCGCCGCGCACCGTCACCGGCGGACATCCGGTCGGCGCGGCGACATCGACCCCCAGCGTGGCGAGCGCGTCGACCAGTGGGCCGATCGGCCGCTTGCGCATGTGCGCGTCGCCATCGACGATGACCGTGCCCTCGACGCTCGCGGCCACGGCGGTCAGAAAGCGCGTCGCCGTGCCCGCATTGCCCAGAAACAATGGCTGCTGGGGAGCGACGAGCCGGCCGGTGCCGGTCACGGTGAAGCGCGTCGCATCGGGCTCGTCGACGGCAACGCCCATTTGCCGCAGCGCCTGCGCCATCAGCTGTGTATCGTCGCTCTTGAGCGCGCCGGTGATCCGGCTCGTTCCCCTTGCCAGCCCGGCCAGCAGCAGCGCGCGATTGGTGATCGATTTCGAGCCCGGCGGCACGGCGCGCCCGACCAGCGGCGTGGTGACCGGTCTGACGGTCAGCCGGTCGGCGGCGAGGTAATCGGTCATGGTCGGATCGGTCGTTCGATGCGTCCTGTCAGACGGGCCGGTCGAGATCGCCCTGCCACAGCGAATCGCCGTTCTGGTCGATGATCAGCCGCGCCTTGTCGAGTGAAGCCGCCACCGCCTGATCGCGCGAGGGGACCAGATCGGCGCGCATGAAACGCCGCGTGATCGCCTCGCCGTCGACGGTGCGCGTCAGCGTGCCGGCAAGGCGCCACTGGCTGCCCTCCTGGGCCGGAGCGGCATGGATCGCAACGCCCTTGTATTCCTCGTCGGGCGCCCTGTCGGTCGTTTCGTCCCGCGCCGGGGCCTCGCCCTCGCCGCCACCGAACAGACGTTTCAAGAAACCGGCCATCGCCATCTCCCGTTTTCCCTGTCACATGGACGCAGGCCCGGCCCCTGTCAACGCGCAAGCGCGTTCTCGGCGATTGCCAAGGCCGGCGCGGAGAGCTACCCAAGGGCTGAGAAGGACCACCCGCGATGACCCATACCGACGCCGATCCGGACGGGGATGCATCGGCCGAACGATCGTCCTCCCACGGCAGCGCGCCGAAACCCAGCCGGCGTTTGAGGATCCGCACCGTGCTCACGCTCATTGCCATCGTCCTCGCCCTCGCCGCCGCCCTTTGGGTCTTCGGCCCGCGTGAGCCGGTCGACACCACGATCCGCTTTTCGCCCGAGGTGATCGGCGAGGACCTTGATGCCTATCTCGCCCGCACCGAGGCGGAGGTCGACGATCTGCGCGACATCGCCGCCAAGCAGATCGTCTGGGCCTTCCCCGCATCGAGGGCCCGCACCCCGGTCTCGCTGGTCTATCTGCACGGCTTTTCGGCCACCAAGGGCGAGTTGCGGCCGGTGCCCGACATGGCCGCCGAGCGGCTCGATGCCAATCTGTACTTCGCGCGGCTGACCGGACACGGCCGAAACGGATCGGCCATGGCCGAGGCCACCGTTCAGGACTGGATCGACGACACCGCCGAGGCGATCGCGATCGCAGAACGCCTGGGCGAACATGTCGTCATCATCGGAACATCGACCGGCGGCACGCTGGCCGCCGTGGCCGCCCTTCACCCCGATCTGCGTAACCGGATCGCCGGCATCGTGTTCGTGGCGCCCAATTTTGGCGTCAAGGCCTCCGGCAGCCAGCTCCTGGCCGCGCCCTTCGCCCGCACCCTTGTGCCGCTGATCGTCGGCGAGACCCGCGGCTTCGAGCCGATCAATCCGGCCCATGCGCGCTATTGGACGACAAGCTATCCGTCCGTTGCGCTTGTGCCCATGGCGGCCCTGGTGCGCCACGCGCGCGGGCTGATCGTCGAGGATGCCGACATTCCGGCCCTGTTCGTCTTCTCGGACAGCGACCAGGTTGTCGATCATGCCGTCACGCGCCGCATCGCCGAACGCTGGGGAGCCGACGCCGAAATCGTCGCCGTGGCCGAAACCGGCGACCCGTTCGATCACATCATCGCCGGCGATGTGCTCTCGCCGGCCAACAACGAACCGGTCGCAGCGCTCATTGCCGATTGGGTGCGGTCGCTGGACCTGCCGCGCTGAGCGCCGGCTCGGCCTTCGGCCGTGCGTCACGCGAGAAAAGGTAGATGACCAGCGGCACCGCGACCGCCATCGCGTAAAAGGCAAACAGCGTCCGATAGCCGCCCGCCGGCGCGGCCGGATCGAGATTGGCCGTCAGCACCCAACCCGACAGCAACTGCATCAACGACACGCCGCCGATCGAAAAGAAATTCATCAGCGTCACGCCTCGGCCGATCAGATGCGGCGGCATGGACGCCTTGGCGTGGGCCGTGATCACCCCATAGCCGACACCGGTCGCGCCGATGACGATCAGCGCCGCGGTGACCGGCCAGATGTCGGCGCGCGGTGCGATCGCAAGCACCGACAGGGCCACGATCATCACCGCCGCCCCGCCCACGATCACCCATTTGCGCGTGTTGAACAGCGTATCGAGCGGGCCGTATGCGAAGCTTCCCAGCGCCATCGCCAGCGCCATGGCCAGCGTGACATTGCCGATCAGGAGCGCGTCGGCGCCGTGCACGTCGGCCAGATAGGGACCGGCCCACAGACCGCGAATGCCGCCCGCCGAGGCATAATAGACCAGAACCAGCGGCATGATGAACCACAGCGCCCTGATGCGCATCACCGTCACGAACCCGCCATAGCCGTCGGACTGCGCCGCCCCCTCCAGCCGCTCCGGATCGCGCACCAGCATCGCGATCGCCCCGGCAATGGCCAGCGTCAGCGCCGCCAGCCCGGCGACAACCGCCCGCCAGCCGATGGCCTCGGACGCGGCGGCCAGCGGTGCCGCCGACAGGATGTTGCCCAGATTGCCGAAGCCGATGAACACCGAGGCCAGCAGCGCAAAGCGCGCCGGATCGAAGTTGCGGGCGAACAGCACGTAGGAGGCCATGAGCACCGGCGCGCAGCCCGCCCCGATCAGCGCCATGGCGACGACCACCATCCAGGGTGCCTGCGCCGATGCGAACAGCGCCGCCCCGCCGCCCCCGCAAACCGCCAGCAGCCATGCCGAGGTGCGCCGCGGACCGTGCCGGTCGAGCCAGACGCCGACCGAGAACTGCATCAGCGCGAACACACCGAACCACATGCCCGAGGCGACCGAGAGCTGGCCATAGCTCATGCCAAGCTGGTCGACCATGGCCGGTGTCAGCACGGCCAGGAAGCTGCGATAGAGCTGCGAGAGCACATAGGCCGCGCAAAGCGCGACGATGCCGGCCATGGGGTCTCCTTTCGACAACCCTGCGCCCTTAGGCGCGCCGGCGCGGCGCGGCAAGGTCACGGCCGGCTCAAGCGGTTCACCGGCCACACAAAAGCGCAGTTTGCCGGCGATTGTGCGCTTGCACAGCGCCATGCCAATGGGGAAAGATGTCGGCCGAGGCCGGTTCCCAGGAGCCGGCCCTTTCGGAGCGTCCATGATCACACAACGTCACGACCGATTCCGCAATTTCGTCTACGGCCTCGCTCTGGCGCTGATGATCGGCTGGATCCTCTATATCGGACAGGCGGTCATCATCCCGGTAATTGCCAGCGTGATCCTGGCCTATATCGTCACCGCCATCGCCCAGTACATGCAGCGCATCCCGGTCATCGGGCCGCTGACGCCCTCCTCGGTCCGCTTTTCCATCTCCATCGCGATGATCATCCTGATCGTCGCCGCCATCGTCTGGCTGATCATCTCCAACATCAACCAGCTCATCGCGCTGGCGCCGACCTATCAGGAGCGCCTGCTTTCCATCATCCAGGGGATCTGGCGCAGCTTCGGCGAGGAATTCGGCATCGCCACCGAGCCGACCTGGGAGACCATCCGGCGCGACATCTTCGGCGAGGTTTCGTTGCAGTCGCTGATCGGCTCCACGGTCACCTCGGTCTCCGTGCTGGTCGGCACCATGTTCGTGATCTTCGTCTATACCGGTTTCGCGCTGGCCGAACGCCAGGTCTTCGAGCGCAAGTCCAAGCGGCTGACCGAGTCGCCCGACGATTCGCGCCGCATCCTCGAAATCGTGTCGGTCATCAACACCCGCATCGGCGACTATCTGGCAACCAAGACGCTGATCAATCTGGTGCTGGGGCTGATGTGCTACATCGTCATGGCCGCCATCGACCTGGACTTCGCCGCCTTCTGGGGCGTGCTCATCGCGCTGATGAACTACGTGCCCTATGTCGGCTCGTTCCTTGGCGTGCTGTTTCCGACCGCCATCGCCATCGTCCAGTTCGGCGACGTGCCCTGGGTGCTCGGCACATTCCTGGCGCTGACCGCCTGCCAGGTCTTCGTGGGCAGCCTGCTCGAGCCCTCGCTCATGGGCCGCTCGCTCAATCTCAGCCCGTTCATCATCCTGGTATCCCTGACCGGCTGGGGTGCGCTGTGGGGCATCGCCGGTGCGCTGCTTTCGGTGCCGCTTATGGCGATCATGGTGATCATCCTGTCCGAGTTCGACGGCACCCGACCGATCGCCGTGCTGCTGTCGCGCAACGGCCGGATCCCGCCCAAGCGGCACAATCGGGACATCGAGGACAGGGTCGAGGGCAAGCCCGGCACGCCCGCCGACAACCTCATCCTGCCCGACCGCGACGCGGCCGAATAGGCGCCTCGGCCCGGTTCAGATGATCAGGCCGGCCAGCAGCTCGTTTTCGGTGATGTCCTGCCAGACGATGCCCGCATCGCTCATCCGCGCCATCAGACCGGCGAAATTGGCCGGCTCGCGCGTCTCGATGCCGATCAGGATCGAGCCGAAATTGCGCGCCGACTTCTTCAGATACTCGAACCGGACGATATCGTCGTGCGGACCGAGCAGGCCAAGGAAGTCCTTGAGCGCGCCGGGTCGCTGGGGAAGCCGCAGCAGGAAGTACTTCTTCAGGCCCTCAAAGCGAAGCGAGCGTTCCTTGACCTCGGCAAGCCGCTCGAAGTCGAAATTGCCGCCCGAAGCGATGCAGACCACGGTCCGGCCCCGCAATCGGCGGGCCGGCACGTCCTTGAGCGCGTCGACCGCCAGCACGCCGGCCGGCTCGAGCACGATCCCTTCGACATTGAGCAGTTCGAGGATGCTCGTACACAGCCGGTCCTCGCTGACCAGCGTGACGTCCCGGGGCCGGTAGCGGTCCAGGATCGCAAAGTTGTGCAGGCCGACCTGGCCGACCGCTGCGCCGTCGACGAAATTGTCGATCGACGCCAGCCGCACCCGCTCGCCCGCCTCCAGCGCCCGCTTCAGGCTCGGCGCGCCCGCCGGCTCGATCAGCATCATCTCCGGCGCCAGGCCGATCGCCTCGAGATAGCGCGTCATGCCGGCCGACAGCCCGCCGCCGCCGACGGGCACATGGATGCGCTCGATGCCGGCTGCCTCGGGCATCTGGTCGACGAGCTCCAGGGCGACCGTCGCCTGCCCCTCGATGATGTCCGGATCGTCGAAGGGCGGCACGAGCGGGGCGCCTTTCTTGTCAGCGAATGCCATTGCGGCCGCATTGCACTCGTCGAACACATCGCCGATCAACTCGATCGATACGCTGTCGCCGCCAAAGGCGCGCGTCTTGTCGATCTTCTGCTGCGGCGTCGTCACCGGCATGAAGACGACACCCTTCTTGCCGAAATGCCGGCACGCATAGGCAAAGCCCTGGGCGTGATTGCCGGCCGAGGCGCACACGAACAGACCGCCGTCTCCGGCCCGCTTGCGGAAGAAATTGAACGCGCCGCGGATCTTGTATGAGCGCACCGGCGAAAGATCCTCGCGTTTGAGGAAGATGCGGGCGCCATATCGCGCGCTCAGATAGGCGTTCTGCTGCAGCGGCGTGGGCGGGAACAGCCCCCGCATCGCCTCGGCGGCCGCGCGTACGCGGTCGGCGAAATCCGCGTCGCACCGTTCGGCCGCTGCATGCTCGGTCTGCGCGCTCATCGCCTTGTCCTTTCCTGCCCGACCAGGCAATCCGGCCCGATCGCCATCCTCGGCCCGACCTAAATTCTTGGCATTGCCGCCGGCCAACGTGTATACGCGCCGGACCCGCTTTGCCAACGGCACCGAACGCGGCGGGCGGAGCGAACCGGGAGTCGGCCCCGACATGAATGCCAACATGCTGCGCAGTGCCGTGCATGTCAGCGCGGTCTTTGCGTTCTACCTGGCCACCATGATGCTGATACCCGGCCTTGTCGACCTGTACTACGACAATGAGGACTGGAAGGTCTTTGCCAGTTCGGCCGCCATGATCGGCGGGCTTTCCGCACTCGTCGCCGTGGCAACCCGCTCGGGTCCGCCGGTGGTCTCGACGCGCTTCACCTTTCTGGTCGTCAACATGCTGTGGCTGACATTTTCGGCCGCCGCCGCGGTGCCGTTCGCCTTTTCCACGCTGCAGCTTTCGCTGGCCGATGCCTTCTTCGAGGCCGTCTCGGGCGCAACAGCCACCGGTTCGACCGTTCTGACCGGTCTCGACACCATGCCTCCGGGCATCCTGCTGTGGCGCTCCATGCTGCAATGGATCGGCGGCCTGGGCGTGATCGTCCTGGGCCTGTTCATTCTGCCGTTCCTGAAGATCGGCGGTTCGACCTTTTTCAAGATCGAATCGTCGGACCGCTACGACCGGCCCTTCGCCCGCTTTTCGACCTATGCCTATTCGGTGGTCGGCATCTACGCGTCGCTGACCGTCCTGTGCGCCATCCTGTATGCCTGGTCGGGGATGAGCGGGTTCGACGCGATCAACCATGCCATGACGACGCTGGCCTCGGGCGGCTTTTCGACCCATGATCGCTCATTTGCCTATTTCACCAACCCCTGGACGCACTGGATCGCCATCGTCTTCATGCTGATCGCCGCTCTGCCGTTCACCGCGCTCATCCTGCTGGCGCTGCGCGCGCGCTTTGACGCCTTTCGCGACAATCAGGTGCTGGTCTTTCTGTGCTATACGCTGTTTCTGGCGGTTCTGCTTTCGATGCAGCTCGACCTGTCCGACACGATCGCGTTTCGCGAGGGCTTCACCAGCGCGGTGTTCACCGTGGTGGCCATCGTCACGACCACCGGCTACGCGGTCGACAATTACATGCAGTGGAATGCGTTCACCGTGGCGCTGATCCTGGTGGCGACGGTGCTGGGAGGCTGCGCCGGCTCGACGACGGGGGGAATCAAGACCACGCGCTGGATCATCCTTTACGGCGTCATCAAGCGGTCGCTGGAGACCTTCATCTACCCCCACGCGATCCGCACGGTCCGCTCGGGCTCGCTGTCCATTCCCGATCAGACCCAATACGTGACGATGATGTATTTCGGCACGTTCTTCCTGCTCGCCGGCATCATTACGGTGCTGGTGGCAATGACCGGCGCCGATCTCGTCACCGCGGTATCGGGCTCGCTGACCGCGCTGTCCAATGTCGGCCCCGGGCTCGGCCCGGTCATCGGCCCGGTCGGCAATTTCGGCCCGCTCGAGGAGTCGGCGAAATGGATCCTTGCCTTCGGCATGCTGCTCGGCCGGCTCGAACTGTTCACCGTGCTGGTGCTGCTCAGCCCTGCATTCTGGCGGGATTGAGCTTGAAGCGACGCTCCGGTATGAATTATTCATACCCGCAAGGAGCGACACCATGACCAGGACATTGAAGCGAACCGTCAGCCTGCCGCAGGCAGCGGCCGAATACATCGACCGCAAGGTCGAAAGCGGCGAATATGGCTCGGCCAGCGAAGTTGTCCGGGAGGGGCTGCGCGCCCTGCGCGAGCGCGATGCGGCGATCGAGAAATGGCTGCGCGAGGAGGTCGTTCCGACCTATGAGGCCGTCAAGGCGGACCCGTCGCAACTTCTCGATGCCGAAGACGTATTCGATGCGATCGAGGACCGGCATCGACGTCTGTCCAGGACAGATCGATGAAACGTCGGCGTGTCCGCATCACCGCTGATGCGGAGACCGATCTCAACGCGATCTATGATTGGGTTTCATCGGCAACCGGCCGTGCCGTCGCGATCGCCTATGTCCGGCGCATTCGCCGCTTCTGCTTCGGATTCGACCTCGCCGCCGCGCGCGGCGCGCCGCGCCACGACCTGCTGCCGGGCCTGCGGATCGTCGGGTTCGAACGCCGCATCACCATCGCCTTCACTATTGACGACGATACCGTGACGTTCCTGCGCTTTTTCTATGGCGGGCAGGATTGGGAAGACGCGTTCGAGTGAGGATCACACGAACACGTCAACCTTCTCGAAGGTCCTGACATCCACCAGCCCGACATCGGAAATGCGCAGTTCGGGGATCACGACCAGCGCCAGCAGCGAATGTTGCATGTAGGCGTTGTTGAGCGTGCAGCCCATCTGCCGCATGGCGTCGCCCAGCCGGTCGGCCTTTTGCGCGACGATCTCGGCGCGTTCGTCGCTCATCAGCCCCGCGATCGGCATCTCGATCAATGCCCGTTCCTCGCCGCCCGAAACCATGACCACGCCGCCGCCGACCGCCCCGAGCCGGTTGGCGGCGGCCGCCATGTCGTCATGGTTTGTCCCCACGACGATCATGTGATGGCTGTCATGGGCGATCGTGGAGGCCATGGCGCAATCGCCCGTATAGCCGAAGCCGGAAACGAATGCGTTGGTCACCGCGCCGGTGCCCCTGTGCCGCTCGACGAGGGCGATCTGGCAGACGTCGTTCGCCCGGTCCATCTGAACGACCCCGCCCGTCACATCGAGCCTCGCCTGCAGGGCCCGGGTCGGCGCCTGGTTCTCGATCACGCCGATCACCCGCACGTCGACCTGCCCCTCGTTCACCGGCGCGTCGACGCGGAAATCGTCGGCGGTCAGTTCCTTGCCCAGCCGCACCGTGCTCCTTGCCGCGGTCGGATACGAATAGGGCGCGATCTCGCCGACCAGCTTGCCGCTTTCGGCCATCTTGCGCCCGCGCGCCCAGACCTCGTCGATCGCCAGTTCGGCAAGGTTCGACACGATCAGGAAGTCGGCGCGGCGACCCGGCGTGATCGAGCCCAGTTCGCGTTCGAGCCGGAAGTGCTCGGCCGTGTTGAGCGTTGCCATCTGGATCGCCGTGACGGGGTTCAGCCCCTGCCCGATCGCATGGCGCACGACGCGGTTCATGTGCCCCTCGCGCACCAGCGTGCCCGAATGGCTGTCATCGGTGCACAGGATGAAATTGCGCGGGTCGAGTCCGTTTTCGGTCACCGCCTTGATCTGCTCGGCGACATCGTACCAGGCCGAACCGAGGCGCAGCATCGCCTTCATGCCCTGGCGCACGCGGGCGATGGCGTCCTCGGCGCGCGTGCCTTCGTGGTCGTCCTCGGGCCCGCCGGCGACATAGCCGTGAAAGGCGATGCCGAGATCGGGCGAGGCATAATGCCCGCCCACGGTCTTGCCCGCACCGACCGTGGCGGCGATCGCGCCGACCATGGTCTGGTCGTTGGCGGCGACGCCGGGAAAGTTCATCACCTCGCCGAGCCCGATGATGTTCGGCCAGGCCATCGCCTGGGCGATCTCCTGCGGGCCGAGCGAGGCGCCGGCATGTTCGAGCCCCGGCGCCGAGGGCACGCAGGAGGGCATCTGCACGAACACGTTGACCGGCATCTCCAGCGCCTCGTCATGCATCATGCGCACGCCGTCGAGCCCCAGCACGTTGGCGATCTCGTGCGGGTCGACGAACATCGAAGTGGTGCCATGCGGGACGACGGCGCGCACGAACTCGGTCACCGTCACCATGCCGCTTTCCACATGCATGTGCCCGTCGCACAGCCCCGGCACCAGGTAGCGGCCATCGGCGTCGATCACCTCGGTCCCCTCGCCGATGCAATGGCTGGCATCCGGACCGCAATAGGCGAAACGGCCATCGATGATCGCCAGATCCGTGTTCTCGATCACCTCGCCCGAATGCACGTTCACCCAGCGCCCGCTCCGAACCACCAGTTCGGCCGGCCTGCGGCCCATGGCGACGTTGACCAGGTCGCGGGCGCTTTCGGCCCAGGGCTTGAGGTCTCGCGCATTGGTCGGTTCGTCCATGATCGTCTCTCCGGTGTGGGGCGCCCCGTTCGGCACGGCGCCATCATACACAACAGCCATGCACGCGCCTTGCCAAGCGGGGCCGTGCCGATTGACCCCCGAAAACTTGCGGGTCGGGGGTTAAGCACGGCGTCATCTTTGAGCGAATAGATGACGATGCAAGCAGTCGCTCCAGCCCGATCGGGCGGAAGCGCCCCATCTCGGCGACCGGACAAGCAAGGCGAAGGAAATCGGTTCCGCGTATCCCTCGCCATCGCGCGACCGCGCCGAACCCGCCGCGCGACGGCGGGAGCGGCTGCCTGCCTTTGCCGGGCTCCCGTTCGGCAGATCCGGCGATCTGCGCCAGGGCCTGTCGAACATCACCGAGAGGGCCGTGCCGCAGGCAGGGTTAGGGCGCGGCCCTTGGGCTTGGGCCGAAGTCGCCGACCACGGCGTCTAAAATACCCAAGCGGGCCACACTTGCTTGCGCTTTTTGCCTGTTGGCCGACGATCTCGGACACCAACGTGGTCTCGCGCGCTGATACGCAACAGACCCTGGCCCACCGAAGCGCTTGATCGTCAAAGCTGTTTGGGTATAAAAAAGACGTAGGGAGGCTGGCGTGCACCGTTCGATCAGGCACATGCGACCGACGGGCGGTTCGCCGCCGCAAGCCCTCGTTTTTCCGTTCGATCCGCGTTCACATCACGTCGCCCGGCGGCGCGCTGCGTTGCGCGCTTGAGCCGGCGGCGGTTTCGCACTGGGAGGTTAGCGAAATGAGTATCGTCACCAGACTGGCAGCCGGACTTTTGGTTTCCGCATCGGCGGTCACTATGGCGCATGCCGACACGATCCGCTTCTGGACGACCGAGGAGCAGCCCGAGCGCCTCGAGGTTCAGGAACAGATCGCCGCCGCCTTCAACGAGGCCACCGGTCATGAGGTCGAGGTCATCCCGGTCACCGAGAGCGAACTGGCCACGCGCGCGACGGCCGCCTTCGCCGCCGGCGACCTGCCCGACGTCATCTACCACACTTTGCCCAACGTTCTGCCCTGGGCGGAAGCAGGCATCCTCGACGTCGAGACCAATGACGAGATCATCGAGGACCTGGGCCCCGACACGTTCCAGCAGGGCGCGATCGACATGGCCGATTTCGACGGGCTCACCGCCGCCGTTCCGGTCAATGGCTGGACGCAGATGCTTCTTTACCGCCAGGACCTGTTCGAGCAGGCCGGTCTCGAAGCGCCCGATTCCTACGCCGACATCACCGCTGCCATCGAAGAACTGCACAACCCGCCGGAGATATACGGTTTCGTCGCGGCGACCAAGGTGGACGAGGCCTTCATGAGCCAGGTGCTCGAGCACGTCTTCCTGGCCAACGGCGTTTCGCCGGTCGACGAAGACGGCTTCGCCCCGCTCGACGAGGCCGCGACCACCCAAGTGCTGGAGTTCTACAAGACACTGGCAGAAGCCTCGCCCCCCGGCGACCTGTTCTGGCAGCAATCGCGTGAACTCTACTTCGCCGGCGATGCGGCGATGATCATCTGGTCGCCCTTCATCCTCGATGAACTGGCGGGTCTGCGCGATTCCGCGCCGCCGACCATCAATGACGATCCGACCTCGACGGAACTGGCCTCCAAGACCGCGGTGGTCACCACGCTGTCCGGCCCGTCCAATCCCGACGGCGCGGCCTGGGCCAGCATCAACTATATCGGCGTGACCGCCGATGCGAACACCGACGTCGCGGCCCAGTTCGTCAGCTTCCTGATGGACGAGGGCTATCTCGAATTCCTGTCCATGGCGCCCGAGGGACTGTTCCCGGTGCGGCGCGGCACGCCGGATGATCCGGACCGGTTCGTCGAGGGCTGGTCCGGGCTTCCCGTCGGCGTCGACCGCAAGGCGCCGCTGGCCGAGCTCTACCCCGAGGAGACCGTGAGCAGCATCACCGTCGGCCTCGAGACGGCGGCGCGCTGGGGCGTTCAGGAGAACCAGCTCGCCCTCGCCTCGAAGATGATCAACAGCCAGGTCATCAACCGCATCGTGCGCCAGTTTATCGATGGCGAGATCGACGCCTCGGCGGCGGTGTCGATGATGAACGAGCAGCTCGGCGCGATCGAGTAGAGCCGGTTCGGGGCGGGCCGGCGGTCCGCCCCGACCGCGCATCGAACGCGCCGCACAATGGCCAGCACGTCCGACCTCGAACGGCTCGACGACACTGCCCGGCGGGCGGCCGAACTGCGCCCGCCGGTACCGCCGACCGCGCTGGGACCGCTCGCCCGGCGCGAACGCAACCTCGCCTACTCCATGCTGCTGCCGACCTTCGGCATCGTCATGGCCGTGGTGCTGGCTCCGCTGCTCGCCAATTTCTGGATCTCGTTCAAGCCCGTCGGCCTGGGCGACCTCAGGCCAGCGAGCCTGTTCGTCAACGAGCGCCTGCGCGGCGATCTCGTGGAACCGGGCGACGTGGCGACGCTGCAGTACCGGCTGCGCAACTCGTCGCAGGACGAACCGCTGCGCGACACCGCCTTCACCGACACGCTGCCGGCCGGGCTGACCGTCACCGGCGACCTCGATCCGCGTTGCGCGCTCGATGGCCGGCAACTGACCTGCGAACTCGGCCGGGTCGAACCGCGCCATCGCGAGACCATCGCCGTCGAGGTGACCGCGACCGCGGCCTATATCGCCGATCCGGTGCCGGTGCGCGACAGCCCGGCGACCAGCCAGGCCACCGCCGACAATGTGCTGACCAATTTCGAGTTCACGCTGGAAAACTTCGACCGGGTCTTCTCGGCGGCCGAGTTCTGGCACGTGCTGCGCGTGACGGTCTACTACACCGTCTTTGCGACGCTCGGCGCCATCATCCTGGGCCTGTTCGCCGCGCAGATCCTCAACACCGCCTTTGCCGGCCGCACCGTGCTGCGCGGGCTCTTCCTGTTTCCCTATGTCGCGCCGGTCATCGCCGTCGCCTTTACCTGGGTGCTGCTGCTCGATCCGTTCTCGGGCGCGCTCAATGCGATCCTGCGCCAGGTCGGCGTGCTCGACCAGCCTGTCAACTTTCTGGGTCAGCGCGCCTTTGCCGTCGACTTTTTCGGCCTGACCGTGAACTTCCCCGTCGCGCTGACGACGATCATCCTGATCGAGGCCTGGCGCTCCTTTCCGCTGTCGTTCCTGTTCATACTCGCGCGCATGCAGTCCATCCCCGCCGACATGTACGAGGCGGCCGAGGTCGACGGCGCCACGCCGCTGCAGCAGTTCTGGTACATTTCCCTGCCCCAGCTCGTCGGCATCATCGCCATCCTGTTCCTTTTGCGCTTCATCTGGAGCTTCAACAATTTCGACGACATCTTCCTTCTGACGGGCGGCGCGGCCGGCACGCGCACGCTTGTCGTCAACGTCTACGAGCAGGCCTTCGCCATCTCCAATCTGGGCGCCGGCGCCGCGGTCGCCGTGGTCGTCTTCCTCGTGCTGCTGTGCTTTTCGATCGTCATCTTCAAGTACTCGCCGCAGGATGAGGGCTGATGCAGCCGGGCCTTGGCACCCTCACCGGCTTCGTCGCGGGCGCCCTGTGGGGCCTTGTGTGGATGATCGTCACCGCCGTGATGTTCATGCTGGTCTCGGGCGCGGCGACGACCCCGCCCGTCGGCGCGGCCATGCTGGCCGGCGCGGTCTGCGGCGCGACGATCACCGCCTTCCGTCCGGCCGCCCGCACTTTCGGCGTGACGATCGCGGCCATCGCTGCGGTCTTTCTGGTGCAGGCCGCCGCCACCTTCGGCGCACCGCTCGGCCTGCCACTGGCCACCGCCCCGCTCGCCCAGATGGCGGCCATTGCCGCCTTTGTCGGCCTGACCTGGTTCGCCGTCGACCGCACCATGGCCGCCCAGCCCTCCGGTCGGTTGACGCGCTACCAATTCGAGATCGTCGTGCTGCGGCTCGCCAAGGGGCTCGGGCTGGTCTTCTTTACGGTCATGGTCGCCCTGCCCTTTTACGTCATGGTGATGACGTCGCTGAAGAACCAGTCCGAACTGCTCGCCAATCCGCTCGACTTTTCGCTCGATATCGCCCAGGGCCCGGCCGGGCTGTTCCGCTCCTATATCGAACTGTTCACCGTCTACAGCTTCGGCACCTTCCTGATGAACACCGCGATCGTCGCCATCGGCACGGTGATCATCACGCTCAGCTTTGCCGTGCCCGGCGCCTATGCGGTGGCGCGGCTGCGCTTTCCCGGCCAGGCCTTCCTGTCGCGGTCCATCCTCCTGATCTACATGGTGCCGGCCATCGTGCTGGTGATCCCGCTTTATGCGGTGTTCTCGCAGCTTGGCCTGCGCAACACGCTGACCGGGCTGCTGATCGTCTACCCGGCGACCACCATTCCGGTCGCGCTGTACATGCTTCAGGGCTATTTCCGCGGCATTCCCTCCGAACTCGAGGAAGCCGGCCTGATGGACGGGCTGACCCGCGCCGGCGTGATCGGCAAGATCACCCTGCCGCTGTCGCTGCCCGCGCTCGCCTCGGTCGCGCTCTACGTCTTCATGATCGCCTGGAACGAGTTCCTGTTCGCCTTCATGTTTCTGGACGATATCGACATGTTCACGCTGTCGCGCGGGGTCGTCTCGCTCAACTCCTCCGAAGTGCCGCGCCAGCACCTGATGGCCGGCGCGGTGATCGCCACCATCCCGGTCCTGGTCCTGTTCCTGTGGTTCGAGCGTTTCCTCGTTTCCGGCCTGACCGCCGGCAGCGTGAAGGGCTGACCGGTGGCCGCCGCGCTCGACGAGAGGGCCCGCGCCATCCTGCGCGCCAATGACCGGGGCGGCTACACCGTGCCGACGGGGCGGCTTTATCCGTTCCAGTGGAACTGGGATTCGGCATTCGCCGCGCTCGGCTTCGCCACTTTCGACCGCGACCGCGCCTGGCGCGAGCTCGAAACCCTGTTTGCGGGCCAGTGGGACGACGGCATGGTCCCGCACATCGTCTTCCACCAGCTCGACCCGGACTATTTCCCCGGCCCCGATGTCTGGGGCACCGATGCCGACCCGCCCACTTCGGGCCACTCCCAGCCGCCGGTGGCGGCGACCGTTGTGCGCCGGCTGGTCGAAACCGGCGGCAGCGACGATATCGCGCGCGCCAACCGGCTGTTTCCCAGGATGCTGGCCTGGCATGCCTGGTGGCATCGCTATCGCGATCCGGACGAAACCGGCCTGGTCGGCATCATCCACCCATGGGAATCGGGTCGCGACAATTGCCCCGACTGGGATGCGGCGATGGCACGCATCGCGGTGCCCGACACTCCCGGCGCCTATCGCCGCCGCGACACCGATGTCGCCGACGCCGAGACCCGGCCCGACGCCATCACATATGACCGCTATCTGGCGATCGTCGCCTTCGGACGCCAATGCGGCTGGGACCATGAAAAGGTGACGCGCGATGGCCCGTTCCTGATGGCCGACCCATGCGTGCAGTTCGTGCTCATGCGCGCCGATCGCGACCTGATGGCGCTCGCCGAGCGCTTCGGCGACGATCCGGCCCGCCGCCGCATCGCCGACTGGATCGCCCGCGATGGCGAGGGGGCGCAGGCACTCTGGAGCGATACGGCCGGCGGCTTCGTCGCCCGCGATCTGCGCACCGGGACGCTGTCGCCGGCGCTGAGCAGCGCCTCCATGCTGGCCTTTTATGGCGGCGCCGGAACCGCCGAGCAGCGTGCCGAAACGCTGCGCCAGGCCGCCGAGATCGTCGAGGCCGTCCGCTACGCCTTCCCCAGCTGGGATCCGCGCCACGAGGCCTTCGAACAGCGCCGCTACTGGCGCGGGCCCGTCTGGTCGGTGATGAACTGGATGATCGCCCGGGGCCTTGCCGCACACGGCCATGACGATCTGGCCCGCCGCGTCCGTCGCGATACGCTGGCCATGGTCGGCCAGTCCGGTTTCTTCGAATATTTCGACCCGCTGACCGGCGAGGGCCTTGGCGGGCCGGACTTCACCTGGACCGCGGCCGTCCATCTCGACCTGTCGCGCGAACGCGGGCCGACGGCAACGGACCGAGAAAGGAGCACCGATGGGATCGATCACGCTGCGCAGGGTGGAAAAATGGTTCGGCGAGCTACAGGTGATCAAGGGCGTCGACCTTGAGATCGGCGATGGCGAGTTCGTCATATTCGTCGGCCCGTCCGGCTGCGGAAAGTCGACGCTTCTGCGGCTGATATCCGGGCTCGAGGAGGCCTCCCGCGGGCAGATCCTGATCGACGATCGCGACGTCACCGCCGCCCTGCCCTCCGAGCGCAAGCTGTCCATGGTGTTCCAGTCCTATGCGCTGTATCCGCACATGACCGTCGGCGAGAACATGGGGTTCGGGCTGAAGACCGCCGGCAAGCCCGGATCGGAGATCCGCCGGAAGGTCGCCGAGGCGGCGCGCATCCTCAAGCTCGAGGACTATCTCGAGCGCAAGCCCAAGCAGCTTTCGGGCGGCCAGCGCCAGCGCGTCGCCATCGGCCGCGCGATCACGCGCGAGCCCACGGGTTTTCTGTTCGACGAACCGCTGTCCAACCTCGATGCGGCACTGCGCGTGGAAATGCGTTTCGAGATCGCCAAGCTGCACGAGACGCTGGGCACGACCATGGTCTACGTCACCCACGACCAGGTCGAGGCGATGACGCTCGCCGACAAGATCGTCGTGCTCGACTATGGCGTCATCAAGCAGGTCGGCACGCCGCGCCAGCTCTACGAGAAGCCCGACAACCTGTTCGTCGCCCAGTTCATCGGCTCGCCGAAGATGAACATCGTGCCCTGCACGACCGGCGACGGCCAATACCACATCGCCGGCCATGGCAGCGGCCCCTTCGGCGCCGACCGCGAACGCCCGGCCGTCAAGCTCGGCATCCGCCCCGAGCACATATCCCTGACCGAGCCCGGCGAGGGGATCGTCAACGGCCGCATCGAGGTGGTCGAGTATCTGGGTGCCGATACCTTCGTTTATGTCGATTGCGGCGATGTCGGCCAGATCATCGTGCGCACCGACGACGTCGCCGACGGCATGCGCGGCAGGCCGACGGGCCTGGCTTTCGATCCCGCCCATCTGCATTTCTTCGACGCCGACGACATGGCCGTGTAACCTCCGCGCAAGTCTGGCGCGCGATCATGGTGCCCGCCACGCGAGGGAGCCGCCATGCGCGCACTCGACATTCCGATCATCACCACCGTCGTCATCGTCATGGCCGTGTCCGGCGTCTATCTGGGCGCCGCCCCCGGGCCGCTGCTACCGCGAACGGGCACGGACGGAGCGTCGTCCGCGCCGACCAGCCGCACCGCCGAGCTGCTGCCGGTTTCCATTCCGATCTACCAGGACGCCGAGCGGGTCGGCTTCTGCCAGATCAGCGCGCGCGCCAGCCTGCCGGTCAATTTCTCGGACAATGAGTACCAGGTCGCCGCGGCCCGCACCAACGACCTGCTGATCAAGGCGCTGTCGTCGATCGCGCCCGGCGACAATCCGCGCCGTGCCTGCCTGTCCCATCGCGACAAGCAGGTCGGACCATCGGTGATCACCGATGCGCAGTACTTTCTCGCCGTGCCCAGCCAAACGCCGGGCCGCTGACGCTCAGCGCTCGACCGAGATCACCGGTTGGCGCACTTCGTCGGTCTGCAGATAGTCGAGCTGGCGGATCGTCAGTTCGCTCACCAGCGGCCGGCCGGCGACGCGATTGATCTCGGCCTTCAGGCCCGTGGAGATGTCGGCCACGGTGATCGGGCCGCCCTGCCAGAAGGTCTGCGCGGCGTTCCGGTAGAAATAGCTGGTCACGCCATGCTCGATCAGCACCGTCACATGCTGGTCCAGCGCCTTGCCGGCCGCCTTGTCCAGATCGATCACATAGCGGCCGATGACATAGGCATCGATGCCGCCGGCCGCCACGATCGGCGTGGCGATGAAATCGGTGCGCAATTCGCTCGTCGCGCCATGGCCATTGCTGCCGGACCCGGCCGCCGCATCGCCGGGCACCAAGCCGACCGCCGCGTAAAGCCCGCCAAGGCAGGTCACCAGCGTCACCAGCGCGGTGGCCAGCCGGGCGATCACAGATAGCCCTTGGGCCGCCTGGGATTGGCATAGGTACCATCGCCCGTTGCCGCCCCGCTTGCCCGCTCGACCAGGTTCAGCGCCTCGCCCACGGCACCGATATGGGCATCGAGCAGCCGTTCATTGTCATCGAGCGCCGCCTTGAGCGTGCCGGCCCGCGCCCGGATTTCCGCGTCGTCCATGCGCGCCGCGCCCGCCGTGAAGGCCAGTTCGAGTTCGTAGAGCCCGCGATTCTTGGCCTCGACGAAACCGCTCACATCGGCGCCCGGGTCGCGCCGGATGGTCGCGTTCTCCTCCTCGATGACGGCCCTGAGGCGATCGATCAGGCGCAGCGCATTCGCCCGTGCCCCGCTGCCGGCGCCCTCACCGGTCATCCGCGTTCTCCGCCACCATAGTGCCCTTCAAGCCGCGCGGCGATGCCCAGATCCATGCCGTCCGTCACCTCGCTGGCGATCATTTCGGCCATGAAGGACACATAGTAGTCCGAACCGAGCCCCTCGCCGAAAAAGCCGCCCTCCTGCGATTGCAGCATGTCGGCGAGCATCTGCTGGATCATCATCGTCTCCAGCCCCTTGAACCCATCGGATCTGGCCGGCGCGGGCAGGCGCTCGGCGATCGGGCGTTCGCTCGCCTGGGTGCCCGCGCCCGTCATTGCGGCGAAATCGGCCGCGCCCCGCTCGGGCGCTTGCGGCCGGTCGGCCGGCTTGATCGCGCCGGGCGCGGCGATCGTCGAAAGGGCGGACAGCGGTTCCATGACGCCATCATGCCCGCCCTGGCTTGCGGGAAGCTTGACGGGCCGCCGCCGCGCGCCGGTCGAACAGTTCGTCCATGTGCTTTTGCTGGTCAGAGCGCGCTTCGTCCTCGGCCGCATGGCGCGCCCGGCGCTCGAGCGGCTTGACGCGCGCGGCCTTGGCGATCAGCCGTGAACGCGCCTGCCGCTCGGCGGCGGCCAGCTTGTCGCGTTCATTGGCGAGCTTGCGGGCCTGCCCGACGTAAAGGTCGATCATCGCCAGCACGTCGGCCGACGGGCGTGCCGCCGCCGCTTCCAGTTCGGCGAGATCGCGTGCGTTTTCGGCCAGGGCGCCCTGGGCGGCGCGATGGTCGGCCCGCGACTTGTCGGCGACCGCCTTTTGCACCCGGACCAGACGCCTCAGATCCTTTTCGCTGCGCTTCATCTCAGAACCCCCGGTAAAGCAGGTCGAAATTGTCGCCGAACACCGTCAGCACGAAGGGCAGGTTGAAGTAAAGGATGACGAGCGCGCCCAGCAGCATGGCCGGCAGCGCGACGAAATAGATCGGGATCTGCACGGCCAGCTTGTTGAGCGCGCCGACCAGCATGTTGGCGATGATGGCAAAGCCGATGAACGGGCTGCCAAGGCGCAGCGCGATCGAGAAGGTCACCGCCAGCGTGTCGACCAGATCGGCGAGCAGCACGCGCGGGTCGGGAATCGATCCGGCCGGAAATGCGTCATAGGAAAACAGCGCCGCGCGCAGCACGATGTGGTGGAAGTCGGCGGCGAACAGGATCATCAGCGCGGTGAAGGACACCAGCGCCGACAGCGCCGCCTGCGGGTCGCTGCCCTCGATCGGCGGGCCGAGCATGCCGCCATAGCCGATCGACATGGCCACCGCCGACATGATGAATTCGAGCGCCAGCAGATAGATGCGCGCGATCAGCCCGATCGCGACCCCGATCAGCACTTCGGAGGCGACCGCCCGCGCCAGCCCGCCCGCATCGGCCGACGACAGCCGGCCGAGCACCTCCTCTGCCATCAGCGGAAACAGCGCGATCGTCAGCGCCACGGCGGCGAGCAGGCGGATGCGCACCGCAACGCGCGCCGAGGAAAAGCCGGGGATGACCATGAGCACCGCGCCGATCCGGCAGAACAGCAGGAATCCCGCCACCAGATAGGCCTCGGCGAGCGCGTTCACGGCAAGGTGCCCACGATCCTGATCTCGATGCCCTTGCCGATTTCCAGATGCGACAGCACCGAGACATCCGGATGCATGCGCTCGACGATCATGCGCACATAGGGCCTGGCCTCGGGCGTGGTGACGATGGCGACCTTTTCGTGGCGCTGCTTCTTTTCGCCGATCTCCTTGCCGAGCGCGGCGCCGAGCTCCTCGAGCTGGCGCGGATCGATGTCGAACTGGACGATCTCGCCGGCCGCGTCGCGCTTGAGCCCCTCGCGCAGCGCCAGCTCCCAGCGATTGCCCAGCCGGATGATGTGCAGCACCCCGTCGACGGTCAGATCGCCGCACAATTGCTGGCTCATGCGCGAGCGCACATGCTCGACGATGGCCTCGGACTTGCGCGTGGTCGGCGCGATCTCGGCCACCGCCTCGATGATCAGCGGCAGATTGCGGATCGAAACGCGCTCGGCGAGCAGCAGCTTGAGCACGGCCTGAAGGCCCGGATACGTCGCATGCGTCGTGCAGATCTCGTCGGCGAGCTTGCGGTATTCGGGCTCCATGTCGTTGATCAGCGTCTTCATCGCCTTGTAGGAGAACAGCTGCGGCAGATTGTTGCGCACGACCTCGCTCAGATGGGTCAGGATGACCGACACGCTGTCGGCGACCGGCACGTTCATGCGCCGCAGATCGTCGCGGAAGGTCTCCATCACCGACAGCGCCTCGCCGCCGAAGGCCGGCTCGCGCACCGCCGTGTTGGGAATGCCCATGATCTCGGCCGGTTCGGCAAAGGCGAGCAGTTCGCCAAGCCGCATTTCATGCTCGGCGACGCTCGTGCCGTATATCTTGATGCGATAGGCCTTGGGCGGCATGTCGTATTCGTCGACGAGCTGCACCTCGGGCACCACGAAGCCGTATTCGGCGGCAAAGCGCTTGCGCATCTGCTTCATGCGATGCGCCATGTCCTGCTGCTTGGGCACGAGCTGGGTGGCGAGCTGCTTGCCCAGGCAAAGCTGGATTTCGGGCACGGCGAGCGAGCTCTTGACCGAGTCGCGGCTTTCGCGCTCCTGCGCCTGCTGTCGCGCCTGTTCGGCCTTGCGCTCCTCCTCCTCGGCGGCTGCGCGAAACAATGGCCGCATATAGGCGACCGTCGCCATCGCCACAGACAGCATCAGGAAGGGCAGCGCCGGCAGGCCCGGCATGAACGCCAGGATCAGCAGCAGACCGGCCGCGACATAGAGCGCGCGCGGATAGTTGCCAAGCTGGTCGAAGACGATCTTGTCGGCCGAGCCCTGATTGCCGCCCTTGGAGACCAGAAGGCCGGCGGCGAGCGAGACGATCAGCGCCGGGATCTGGCTGACCAGCCCATCGCCGACCGACAGCTTGGTGAAGACGTCGGCGGCCTCGCCCATCGACATGCCATGGCGCGTATAGCCGATGACGATGCCGCCCACGATGTTGATGAAGGTGATGATGAGCCCGGCAATGGCATCGCCGCGCACGAATTTCGACGCGCCGTCCATCGAGCCGTAGAACGAGCTCTCCTCCTCGAGCTCCTTGCGCCGGCGCCGCGCCTCGGCGTCATCGATCGTGCCGGCCGAAAGATCCGCATCGATCGACATCTGCTTGCCGGGGATCGCATCGAGCGTGAACCGCGCGCCGACCTCGGCGATGCGCGTCGAGCCCTTGGTGATGACGACGAAGTTGACGACCACCAGGATCAGAAAGACGACGAGCCCGATGACGAAATCGCCGCTCATGACGAACCGCGAAAAGCCGGCGATCACATTGCCCGCCGCATCGACCCCGCCATGACCTTCCGACAGGATCATCCGCGTCGTCGCGATGTTCAGCGACAGCCGCAGCATGGTCGAGATCAACAAGATGGTCGGAAACGAGGAGAAATCGAGCGGGCGCGGGATCCACAGTGCCACCATCAGGATCAGCACCGAAAAGGCCAGCGACACCGCCAGCCCCAGATCGATCAGAAAGACCGGGATGGGCAGGAACAGAAGCGACAGCACCATGATGATGCCGATTGCGAACGTGACGTCGCTGCCCGAAAAGGACGGGATCTGCGCGGGGATCTGCGCGTTGGCCAAGACGCTCTCCTGAACCGCTGGTCGGGGCGGCGCCCGCCCCTTGCGGCGCGGGTCGACTTGCCGTGCGATCATGGTGCGAGTGGCTTGTCCGGGGCTGACCGGCGGGCGCGACCGCGCGTGACGAAAGAAAGCTGCGGCGCAAGACGGTGAGGGCGGACCGCTCTAGAACCCCGTCTCGATGCGCCCGTAGAGCACTTCGGTCATGCGGCCGATCTGCGCGCCCATGAAAGCGGCCGAAAGGGCGATGGTGACGAGGATCGCCACGATCTTCGGTATGAAGGTCAGGGTGATTTCCTGGACCTGCGTGAGTGCCTGGAACAGCGCGATGACGAGCCCGACCAGCATCGCCGCGCCGACCGACGGACCGGACGTCACCAGCGTCGTCCAGATGGCGAGCTGAACGATGTCGATGACATCGGCCTCGGCCATTACCGGGCTCCGTCGCTGGGATCGGCGCGCCGGGCCACGGTTCAGCGCACCGTCACGCCCGGCCCGACGGGCAGTTGCTGTCCGTCCTCGAGCACGGCGACGATGCCGTCGTCGAAGATGCGCACCTCGCTGACCACGCCCGAAACGGCGCCGTCGGGCGAGGTCACGGCGCGGCCGATCATGGCGCCGGCCTGCTGGATCCCCATCATCGAGATCAGATAGTCGAGCTTGTCGTTGACCTTGGTGTTCTGCTCGACATTGGAGAACGAGGCGAGCTGGGCCACATATTCGGTGTTGCTCATCGGCTCGGTCGGATCCTGGTTCTTCATCTGCGTGACCAGCAGCTGCAGGAACGCCTCGTAGTCGACGGTGGTGCGGCTCGCCGGCGCGCTCGCGCCCGCTGCGGACACGCCCGCTATCGCGCTGACATCGCTCATGGCCTCAACCTCCTGCCGCAGCGCGCCTGACCGGCGCCTCATCGCGGGCGAGCGGTGTCGCCTCGCCCGAAAGAACCTCGGCCTCCGCCTCGAACAGCGACCGCAACAGCTTGAGCGCCTCGAACGGCCTGTCCTCGCCGATCATCGCGTCGACCCGTGCCAGTTCGTCGACGATAGCCCTGTCCTGGAAGGTCGCCATGAGCGCCTTGACCGAATCGCGGTAGAGCTGCAGGGCGGCCGGCTTCTCGCTCGGCGACATCAGCATGATCTGGATGACGAAATAGAGCTGGCGCAGCGGCGTCGTCGCGTCCTCGACCTGCATGACGTGATGTTCGAGCAGGAAGTCGACATCGTTGAGCAGTTCGAAACCGACCTTGCGGTCGACCTTGATGACGGCGCCGTTGATGAAGACCTTTTCATTGGCCTTCAGGAAGAGCTTGAAGCTGCCTTTCATTGCAATCCGTCCCTGATGATCCTGGTGATGTCGAGGATTTCGCCGATGTTGTCGGAATCGCCCTGCCGCACCGCCTCGGCCTCGCGCAGGATCCAGATGCCGATCGAGATCAGCCCGGCCCGCAACTCGTCCGACAATTCGTTCTCCGGCCCGGCCAGATCGTTCAGCAGATGGGTCCAGATGCGCACGGTGAAGTGCATCGCCTCGACGGCCGCCATCGATTGCGGGCCCTGCTCGATGGCCCGCTGCATGAGGGCAATGGACTGGTCGAGCAATTGCTGCTCGCGTTCGCGCGAGCTGGCCAGCGCGTCGGCCTCGATTTCGGCATAGTTCACTTGGATCATCGGCGCTCTTCCCGGCTCACTTGTTCATTGGTCATAGATACCGCACCAGGCTCATCTGCTGGATGCGGGCGGTCACGGCATAAGAGGCCTCGATCTGCGTCAGCAGCCCCGTCAGCCTGGCCGACGCTTCGAAACGGTCGACCGCCTCCATCTGGTTGGCGATCGTCTGAAGAATGTCGCGCTGGCCGGCCAGGGCCTGGTTCTGGCGCTCGATGCGCGCTTCGATCAGCCCGGTATCGCCCTGCAACTGCGCCAGCGCGCCGCTGGCGCTCGCTGCCCGCGACAGCGCGAATTCGCCCGCGGCCCGGCGTGCCTCCGCCGAAAGCGGCGCCCCGTGACTTTCCAGCGCGACCACCGCCGAAAGCGCAAGCTGGCGGATCGCTTCCTCATTGGCCGACACCGAGGCGTCGGTCACCGCCTCCGGCCCGATCCGCGCCCTGATCACCGCGTCGGTCGCCGACGAGTAGCGGCTCGTCCAGCCCGCGCCCATGAAATCGGGCTCGATGACCGTTTCGAGGAAATCGGTCATGTCGGCGGCGGTGATGGTGGCCGCCGCCGGATCGGTCTTGGCAAAGCCGAAATGGCTCGCAAAGGCCGCCTCGAAGGCCGCCTGGCCCGGCCCGCCGACATGCTCGGCGACGGGTGCGGCCTGCGTGTTCAACCCGGCAAAGATGTGCGAGCCGTTGACCTTGAGGTTGAGAACGCCGGTCATGTCCGTCAGCGCCGATGCGGCCGCCTTGGCAACGTCGGCACCCTTGCCGTCCTCGCCCAGCCAGATGCCGAGCGTTGAGACCATGCCATCGGCGAGCCCGGTAAGCTGTCCCAGGCCGGTCTGGGTCATGTCGAGCCGTGACATGGCGATCTGATTGGCGTCGATCGTGCCTTCGACATGGGCGATATCGGAACGGAACGAAACCAGGTCCTGCGCGCGCTCGCCGAGCGCCAGGCCGGCATCGGCCATCCGGCCGGTCACCGCCTCCTGCTGCAGCCGGCTCAGTTCGGACTGCATGTGCGCGGTCGCGTTGCGCATCTGGTTGAACAGCGCCTGCGTGGCGATGTGATTGACCTTCATGGCGTCACCTCACCGCCGCCATCAGATTGTCGAGCATCTGACCGACGACCGCCATGATCCGCGCCGAAGCGTCATAGGACTGCTCGAGCGCGATCAGCTTTGTCATTTCCTCGTCGACGCTGACCCCGGTCTTTTCGAGATAGTCGCCCGACAGTTTCTGGTGCAGCGCCAACTTGGCTTCGGAGGCGCGCTCGGCCGTCTGCCGCTGGCCCTCGATCCAGCCGATCGAGGCGCGCGCATAGTCGGTCACCGACTTGTCGCCGGCGATCCCGGCCGCGGCATCGGTGGCAAGTGGCGTATCGAGCCGGCCGATCAGCGCGATCAGATTGTCGGCGAAGGCAACGCCTCCGCTCGCATTGGCCAGATAAGCCGGTCCATTGGCGCCCCCGTCGCGCAAGCGGGCCGCATCGCCGCCCTGCAGCGGATCGTAGGCGGCATTGACCGAAAGCGTCAGCGACAGTCCGGGCGCCAGGGTCCCGGCGGCCGGGATCGCCGGACCGCCGGCATGGGTGAACAGGCCGGCACGGTCGGGCGCGCCGCCGCCGGTCTGGTCGGTCTCGGCGAACGCCGCCACCAGCCCGCGCGCCACCTCGTCGAGCTGCGCCTGCGCCTGCCCGGCCATCGTATCGCGCGCCTGGATCATCGCCGACAGCGTGCCCGAGGCGCTGGTATTGGCGCCCTGGCCGACGACCAGCGGCACGCCGTCGATGCGCAGCGTGTTGCCGGTCATGCCGGGCGCGTAGGCCGTCTTCGGTTCGAAGGTGACATCGCGCGCCACGGTCTCGAACAGCATGATGCCCTGGCCGGCGAACAGCACGACATCGTTGTCGCCGCGCTCCATCACCGAGACCGAGACGAATTCGGACATCTGCTTGATCAGCGTGTCGCGCTGGTCCAGGTCGTCATTGACGTCGCGGCCCATGCGCGTGCCTTCCACGACACGGGTGTTGACCTGCTCGAACTGGGCCAGCAATTCGCCGAGCCGCGCAACGCCCGAGGCGATATCGCGGTCGAGCCGCGCCCGGTGGTCCTGAATGCCCTGCGAGGCCGTGTTGATGGCGGTTGCCAGCTCGCGCGCCGCATCGGCCGCAGCCCCGCCGAGCACGGTATTGGAGGGGTCTGTCGAATAGACCTGCAATGCCTGACGCAGCGCATCGAGCTTGGTTGCCGGCGATGCCTGGTTGTCGACGCCGTTGACGATGGTCCGCAGCCGTCCGGCCGTATCGGCGATGACCCCCTGGGCGGCACTGTCGGACAGCGCATTGACCGAATCGCGAAACAGCGCCGGCACCTCCGCGCGCCCGACCGAATAGACCCGCGCCCCATACTCGGTCGTGGCAACGCGCGCCTGCCGCTTGACGTAATTCTCGTTGTCCGCCTCGGAGATGTTGCGCGAGGTCAGCGACGTCTGCTGGGAGACGTTGAACAGCGAGCTTTGCGCGATCTTCAGTGCGGCGGTCAGTGTCATGCATGCACCCGGTCAGCGCCCGGCAGCACCGGTCGCGGCGACTTGCCCTTGACTATCGCTTCAGCGTCAGCAGCACGTCCATCAGGTCCGAACCGGTCTGGAAGACCTTCGAATTGGCCGTGTAGTTGCGCTGCGCCTGGATCATCTCGGTGAGTTCCTCGGCGATATCGACATTGGACGCCTCCAGCGCCCCCGAGACGATCGAGCCCTGGGTGCCCTGCTGCGGCCAGCCGACCCGGACATCGCCGGTCTCCTCGTTTGGCGCATAAAGGTTGCCCGAAAGCCGCGTGAGCTGGTCCGGGCTGGGCACGTCGGCGAGCGGGATCCGGAACAGCGCGCGCAGCGTCTCGTTCGTGTACTGGGCATAGACCGTGCCGTCGGCGGCGATGTTCAGTTCCTCCACGGCCACCGGCGGATTGCCGTCGACATCGACGTCATAGACCGTGAAGTCGGCGCCAAGCTGCGTGCTGCCGGTCAGATCGAGGGTGAGCGGGCCGCCGCCGGGCACGGTCACCGTCAGATCGGTGGCACTGCCCGCGGCCAGATTGCCATTGGCCGGATCGAAGGTCAGCGTCTGGGTGGCAAGCGGCCCCGAACCATAGGGAAAGCCGGCGCCCGGCGCCGCCTCGTCCTTGTCGAAGACCGCCACCTCCCAGGTGTCGGCGGCGGTCTTGGTCATGTAGACATCCAGCGTCCTCACCTGGCCGACATTGTCGTAGGCGACGATGGAGGATTTCTGGGTGTATTCGGCCCCGGCCGCATTGCTCGACGGCAACGGACCGGTCGCCGCCTCCGCGCCCACCGGGAAGTTGACCTCGAAGGTTCCGTTCTGGGAGGGTGCGGCGACCAGTTCGATATTGTCGATCCGCACCAGGTCCATGCCCTCCAGGCTGTTGGCAACGATCCCCGGTTCGCCATCGGCATAGCTGTAGCCGGCCAGGAAATAGCCGGCCGCATTGACCAGCCGACCCTCGCCATCGGGCACGAACGAGCCCGCCCGCGTCATGAAGGCGTTGCCGTCCGCGTCCTGCACGACGAAGAAGCCGTTGCCGTCAACGGCCAGATCGAGCTCGGAACTGGTGAATTCGAGTACGCCCTGCTGGGTCACCGACTGGCGCACCGAACTGATCACGCCGCCCGAGGTATGACTGTTGGGCTGGCTGCTGACGACGAGCGAGGAGAACTCCACGCCCATCTTCTTGTATCCGGTGGTATCGGCGTTGGCGACATTGTCGGCAACGGTGGCCAGCTTGTTGGACTGACCCTCCATGCCCGACACGCCGGTGCGCATCATGCCGTAAAGACTCATTGCGCATCTCCCCTTTTCGCATTGCTGCGAAAAAGGCTACACGGCCAAGCTTGCCCGAGGCTGCTGTGCCGCCGCAACCGCCCTGGCCGGCCCGTCCGCCCCCTCCGGCGCCGCGCGCAGGCCTTCAAGGCACAGCCGGTATCCCAGGTAACGGCGCGAGTCGATGACATTGGCGCCCAGCGCCTTGGCCAGCTTCTTTCGCAGCTTGGAGATGTGGCTCTCGATCACGCATTCCTCGACATGATCTTCCAGCACGCCATAAACGGCGTTGTAGACCTGCGTGCGCGAGGCGCGTCGCTCGCCATTGCCGGCCAGATATTCCAGCACGCGGCGCTCGCGGCGCGGCAGCGGAAACGGCTTGCCGTCGACGAGCGGGTCGCGCCCGTCCATGAACACGCGCAACCGGCCAAGATCGATATAGGTCTTGGAGTCCTCTGCGCGGCGCCGGATCGCCGAGATCCGCGCCAGGATCTCGCGCACATGAACCGGCTTGCGCACGACGTCGTCCGCACCGACATCGAAACGCTGCAAGGTCTCGTCCAGAGAGCCGGATTCGAGCATGGCGATGATCGGCACGCGGGTCCGCGCACGCAGCAGATTGATCAGCCTGTCCTCGTCGTCGACCTTGCCGACAAGAAACGACTCGATCGTCTCCAGTTCTTCTGCGGGGCATGTCTCGATCCAGTCAAATACCGACTGAGAATTCATCCCATAAACGCAGTACCCGATACGCGAGAACATTCCCTGATACGCGTCCAGAACCGCGCACCGGTCGTCAACTATAACAATCATTGTTATTCCGCCAATTCAGTCCCCTACCGATGCAATAGAGGTACCGGCGGGCGGAATCCCCTCGTACCCCCAAAATTTCGCCTATTGCGAAATGCAAACGAATCGAAACCGGAGCGCTCGAACGCAACCGACGTCCCGTCATGCGGGCAATCGCGCCGCCGCGGCGGCGGCGTTAACGGCTCGTTTACCATCAAATGATGATTCGCCCGGCCCCGTCTTGATCCCGCCGCGCCATTGTGTCTGCGCCCGGTTCGGACCGCTGTCCATCGGTCTCGCCGCGCCCGCCATCGCCACGCGACCGGCCGCCGGCTGCGCCCTCGTCGCCACGCGCCCCGCCTGCATTCTGGCGGCCCGGCCCGTCATCGGCGCCAAAGCGCTGCAGCACCTCGCCGCCGATCTCGACCTGCGCGGAGGCAAATTGGCCGCCCAGCGCCCGCAGCACGCCGGCAAGCCCGTCGCGGTCGGAGGCCAGCATGCGGCCGGCGGCCTCGGTCTCGGTGGCAAGCTGCACGGTCAACGCGCCGTCGACGACGCGCATGGTCACGTTCACCTGACCCAGATGCGCCGGCTGAAGTTGAATCCGCAGCACGCTGACCGTCTGCCCGGCAGCCGGAACGGTGCCGACCCGGCCGACATGGGCGGCGATGGTCTCGCGCAGCGCCGATTGCGCCCGCGCTTCGACCTCCATCGGCACCGGAACGGACGGCGGCCTCTGCCCGTCGCCCGGCGCCGGTCCGGGCACCGGCCCCGCCGCATCGGCGACCGGCGTCTTCAGCGGCGGCGGCGATGAGGATGCCGGCGACACCGGCGGCGGCGCTTTCGGCAGGCTCTCGGCCGCTGCGTTGCGTCCGCTATCGGCCATGGAAGGCTTGCCGGCCCCGTCCGCCCTTGGCGGTTCGAGCACCTGAACCGGCGGTTCGCTCACCTGCGCGCCGGCTTTGAGGCTCCCGCCGACCGGCAATGGCGCAGCGGCCTTGGCAAGGGCATCGGCGGCCTTGGCAAGGGCATCGGCGGCGACGGGACCCGCCTTAGCGGGCGTTTGCGGCATGTCGGAATCGCCGGCCGCCCCGGCGACGACAGGGTGGGTGTCATGGAGCGGCGCGCCCTTGCCGTCCGCGCGCGTCGCGGTCCTTTGCATCGTCGCCAGGCTGGCCAGCGCCACCATGGCGGTTGTGACGGCATCGGACCGGCGATCGGCGTCCGCCTCGCTTTGCGACACGGCGACGTCTTCGACCGCCTCGCTGCGCCGCCCGGCCGGCTCGGACTCCGCCGCCGGCGTCCCGGTCTCGCGCACGGCCACGATCACCGCTTCGGGCTCGGTGCCCCGCATCGGGCCGGCCGTTTCCATGCGCACCGGGCGCGCCGGCGCCTCGGGGTTCATGTGCGCCGCGTCCTCGTCGGAAACAGGCGTCTGCGTGTCCCCGCCATTGTCCTCGCCGACCGCCGATGGCGCCATCGCCACGACCGGACGTCCCCTGCCCGGCTCGGCCTCGACCTGCTTGAAAGTCTTGCCGCCCGGGTTCGGCGCCTGCGGGTCGCTCCATTGCGCGCGCCCGCCGCTCGCCGCGAGCGCCGCCGTGAAGCCCTCGGCCGAGGCTGGCTGGGCTCTGGCCGGCTGCGCCTGCGCCGGCACCGGCCGCACCGAGACCGGACCGGGTCCCGCCATGGTCATTGCGCCGTCTCCTCGAGCAGGGCGTCCACACCCTCGAGCACCGAACGGGCGTTGGTGATGAACGATTCCAGTTCCGGGTCGAGCGTTTCGGCGTCGGTCGCGACCGGCAGGTCAGGCGGCAGCAGCGGGTCAGCGCTCGTGCCGAACCGGCTCGCGCCGGGCGCGCCGGCCTGCACCCCGTCCGCTGTGGCCGGCCGGCCGATATCGCGGGTGATGGCGCGCGCCGCCTCGAGCAGTTGCCGGTCCGCCGGCATGAGCTGGTCGGCGTCGATGCGCTCGAGCGCGCGCGCCACGGTGTCGTGATCCTCGGACGCGATTCCCGCCATCAGCGAGAACAGGCGCTTGCGGGCGGCATCGGTCTGGGCCTCGGCGGTCTGCGTGCCACCGCGGGCGCTTGCGGCCACCTCGGCGCCGAACCGGTCTTCAAATGATCGCACCAGCGCGAAATTGCCGCGCACCGTCGCCGCCCGCATCAGCCGCACCACGATGGCGCGCCGATGCGCCGGCGGCATGAAGCCGACGATCTCGCCAAGGCGCGCATGGTGCGGCGGCTGCGTGAGCCGCGCGGCAGCGGCGGTGAACGTCTCGGCGAAATCCGACGCATAGGGCGAGGTTACGAAGGTCCGCACATACCGGCTCGAAAGCACGAAAAATCGTTCCGGATCATCGTCCTGGCCATGAATCCCGATAAGCCGCCTGAGCGCGGACTCCTCGATCAGCGTGCCCGGCGCCAGAAGCCGGGCATCGTCGAGATGGGCGATCCGGCGGGCCAGGTCCGACGCGTTGATGCCGGCGAGCAGCGCCAGTCCGCCGCCGAGCATGCCGCCGGCCTCGCGCGGCGACACTGCGCCCTCTTCGCCGACCGGCCGACGCAGCACGGTCGCCGCCACGGCGTTGAGCACACGCTTGTCGCGCCCCTCGAGCTGTTCGCTGAGCGGCGGGTAGAGGCGCGCGAAGGTCCTGGGATTGCCGCCGCTGACGGCATAGACGAACAGCGCCTTGCGCGTGTCGGCATCGTCAAGCGCCTGCGGGCGCAAATTGGCGAACAGCGCATCGACGACCCTGAGCGTGCTTGTCTGCATCGTGAACGCCGCCGCGTCGCCGCCGGCAATGGCATCCTGAATGTGATGGAGCGAGCGCACCGCCGCCTTGGGCGCGGTCGGCAGGTCCGGCCGCGCCATCGCAGCGCCAGCCGGCAGGCAGACAGCCAGCACGATGCCGGCGCGCGCAAGCGGCGCTCTCATTGCCCGCGCTCCACTTCGAGCAGGATATCGATGCGCCGGTTGCGCGCGTCGAACGGATCGGACGGCACGGCGAGATCGCGGTCGGCGAGCCCGGAAACCTGGCGAAAGCGCGCCTCTTCGACGCCGCCGCGCACCAGCATGTAATAGGCCGCCTGCGCGCGCGCCGCCGACAGCCGCCAATTGTCGTATTCGCCCGAAGCGAAGGGCCGGCCATCGGTATGACCCTCGATGCGGATCCCGCCGGGCCGCCCGGCGATCACCGCGCCAATGCGTTCGAGCGCCACCACCAGATCGCCCGAAGGCACGGCCGAACCGACCCCGAACATGTCGATCTGGAGATTGTCGGTGACCGAGATCAGCACCGCCCCATCGCCCGCCTCGACGGTAAGCTGGGCCGGGATCGGACTGTCCTCGCCGAACGCCTCCACCAGCGCCTGGCGCATTTCATCCCGCAGTGTCTGGGCGGTCTGCTCCAGCGTCGGGGCGGCTTCGGCCATGTCCTGGCCGTCCCGGTCGGCACCGGCGGCGCCCGCCGCATCGCCCGGCTCGGCGGCATCGGCCCTGGCGGTCGCCTCGCCGGCCTCGGCGGACTGGACATCGGTCTGGATCGGCCCGCCGGCGGCCCCGGCCTGCCCGTCGCTGGCCGAAAGCCCCTCGCCCTCGCCGAGCGCGTCGCGGATTTCGGTCGTCGGCTCGGCGCCGGCCAGTTCGCCCATATCGCCGATACCGGTCAGCGGAACGTCGGGCTGGACCTGCTCGTTGCGCGCCGAATCCGACCAGCGCTCGGGGGCGAAGGGGTCGAGGAACGTCTCGGTCGGCTCGCCATCGTCGGCCGCCATCCAGCTGCTGGTTGCGTCCTCGCTGGCCGCCTGCGCCTCGCCGCCGCCGGCATGGGCCTGGGCGATCGCGTCGAGCGTTTCGTAGGGATTGGCAAAGAACGCCGAATCCGCATCGCCCTGCGCCCCCGATCCATTGCTTTGGCCGGGAGCACCGGAGCCGCTCGTTTCGCCTTCGCGTCCGCCCTGTTCGGGCGCATCGCCGGCGCCGGTGCGCTCGCCCTCGGGATTGACGATATCGATCTCCTGCATGCCCTGAGCGTCGTATAGGCCCCTGACCGAGCGGTTGCGGTCGACGAGCTTGACCGGATTGAAGTAGCTCGCCACGGCCTTCTTGGTCTCCTCATTGGCCGCGTTGATCAGCCACAGCACCAGGAACAGGGCCATCATCGCGGTCATGAAGTCGGCAAAGGCGATCTTCCACGCCCCACCATGATGGCCATCCTCGCCATGTTGGGGACGCTTGATGATGATGATTTCCTGATGGTTCTCCGTCCCGTTCATGACCGCTCCCCGCGCACGATCGCGCGCAGCTCTTCGAGCCGGGTCGACAGCACCGTCTCGTCGACGCGCGCGACAAGCTCGACCTCGTCGCCGGCGACGAGTTCGGGCAGCGGCATCGGCGCCGACCAGTTCGCGCGGAGCCTGTCGAGCAGCGCCTGCGGGCCGCTCACCTTGACCTTCACCGCGTTCTCGCGCTCGATCAGCGCGCCCAGCCGCTCGATGAAGGCGTTGAGCGCCCGGGTCTCGATGTGATCCATGACCGCCGCCTCGACCACGCCGGCCAACTGCGCCGAGACCGCCTGGGTCACCTTGCCGGGCAGGCCGGCGATCGCGCCGGCGACCAGATCGGCGACTTCGCGCTGATGGGCCTGGTTGAGGTTGTCGATCTCCGCCTCCAGTTCGGCGACGCGCGCCTTGGCCGCCAGTTCCTCCGCGCTCGGCTCGGGCGGTGGCGGCGGCGCGGCGGGCTCATCGGCCTCGGGCGGAAACGGTTCGGCGCCGGCATTGTGCGCCCCGTTCGGCCGCGCCGGCGTTTCGGGATCGGGCGGCTGCGGCCGGCTGGCCGGCTCGGCGCGCGCATAGTCGCGCCGTTCCCCGTGCGCCGGCCTGCGCGGCAGGTCGTCGAAGCGGTGCGGTGGCGCCTCCTCGCCGAAGAACGGCACGAAGGGCCGGGCCGACCCGCCCTCATTGTGCGTCCGCTCGCGGGCGAAATCGATCAGCGCGCTGAACGCGTCATCGCCGCTCATCCATGCGCCTCATTGTTCAGCCAGCGCCGCAGAATCGCCGCCGCCCGCTCCTCGTTCATCTCGACGATGCGCGACAGGCGATCCTCGGGCTCGGGCTTGAGCTGCAGCCTTGCATCGGCCTCTCGCGCGGCCGGAGCCGTGGGCCGCGCCGGCTCGGGCGCGGCCTCGGCATCGGCACCGCTGCCCAGCATGGCGGCGGGCTGCCTGGCTTCCACCCGCGCCACCTGCTCGGCGAAATCGCCCGAGCGCAAGACGTTGATCAGCGGTCGCACCGCAAGAAAGATCACCGCCAGGATGGCGATCACGAAGGACAGCGCATTGACGATGGTGCCCACATGCTCGCCCATGGTCGAAAGCGCGCCGGGCGCCTCCGACCCATCGACGATCGCGCCCTCGACGAAGTCGAGCGCGGTCACATTGAGAACGTCGCCGCGCCCCTCGACGATGCCGGCCGCGGCCGCCGCCACGGTGCGGATCTCGGCGATGCGCTGCTCGATCAGCGCCGGATCGACGCTGCCCTCGGCCGCCCCGGCGAGCCGTGAGCGGTTGACGACGACCGCGATCGACAGCCGGTCGATGCTGTAGCCGTTCGAGACGACGGCCGTGCGCTTGGAGCTCAGCTCGTAATTGGTGGTTTCCTCGCGCCGCTCGCTGCGCTCTTCGGTGCTCGCCGAACCGCCATCGCGGGTGGCCGGATCCTCGGGCAGCCCCTGCTCGACCGTGACCGGATCGCCCTCGCTTTCCTCGGTCGCCTGGTCCTGGCTGCGCACGATCTGCACCGACCGTTCGACCCGGCTGTCGGGATCGAACACGGTCTCCTCGACCTGGCGCTGGTCGGTGTTGATCTGCGCCTGCACGCTGACGCGGAAATTGGCGTTGCCCAGCGTCGGCGCCAGCGCCCGATAGATGCCGTCGGCGACCTGGTTTTCGACCGTCGCCTCGATGCCGATCGCGCTGTTGGCCGAATTGGTCAGCGGGTCCTCGCCGGCGGCCAGCAGCCGGCCGGCCGAATCGAGCACGGTCACATTGTCGGCGATCATGCCGGGTACCGCCGCCGCCACCAGATGGCGGATCGCATTGGCCCGGCTCTCGACGCCGGCGCGGTCGAAGCGCACGATCACCGAGGCGGTCGGCACCTGTTCGGCGCGGCGGAAATTGCCGCGCTCGGCCATCACGATGTGCACGCGCGCGCCCTTGACGCCGTTGATGGTCTGGATCGAGCGGGCGATCTCGCCTTCGAGCGCGCGCACCCGGGTGACCTCCTGCATGAAGGAGGTCAGGCCCAGCGAGCCCAGGTCGTCGAACAGCTCGTAGCCGGCGCCGGCGCTCGACGGCAGGCCCTTTTCGGCCAGGATCATGCGCGCCCGGCCCGTCAGCCCGGCCGGCACGAGCAGCGTCGTGCCCTCGGCATTGACGTCGTAGACGATGCCCGCCTCGCCCAATGCCAGCCCCATGCGGGTGACGTCGTCGCGCTCCAGGCCGACATAGAGCGGCTGGAAGGTCGGCCGGTTGAGCACCACCGAGCCGATGACGACGCTCGCCAGCACCAGCGCGAAGATGCCGCCCAGCAGCATCAGCCGGCGCGGACCGAGCGCATTGAGATTGGCGACAAGCGTCTTGAGCTGTTCGGGCACGGCACGCTCCTGAGAACGCGACGAGCCTAGCGGTCCAAACTTGCGCGAGGGTGATCGGCGCGCGCCGCCGCGCCGGCCCACAAACGAAACGGGCCACCCGAAGGTGGCCCGCTACCCAGGAGTGCTGGCGGGTGGTTAGCGGAACAGCGCCAGGATCGACTGGGCGTTGCCGTTGGCGATCGAAAGCGCCTGGATGCCGAGCTGCTGCTGCGTCTGCAACGCCTGAAGCTTGGTGGATTCGGCGCTCATGTCCGCATCGACGAGCTGGCCGACCGAGCGGTCGACGGCATCCATCAGATTGGTGACGAACTCGGTCTGGATGTCGATGCGCTTGCCCGCGGCGCCCAGATCGGCGGCGGCGGTGGTCATCGACTGCAGCGCCGAATCCACCTCCGAGATCATGTCCTCGATATCGACATCGGTGACCGTCGCGCCGGAAATGTCGAGCGTTGCCACGGTCGTGGTGATCGCCGAACCGCCATCGAGGGCAGCCGAGGTGGTGAAGTCGGTGTCGAGCAGTGCGTCGCCATTGGCATCGAACAGCGAAACGCTGGAGATGTCGATGCTGATCGTGCTGATCGAGACCGAGCCGTCGGCGGCGCGGTTGAACGAGGACACGATGGTCTGGTTGGCATCGTAAGTGGCCGCGGTCGAATCCACGCTCAGCCAGTTCGACCCGTCAATGCCGGCGGCCGAGGCGATACCGGTGAGCTGCTCCTGAAGCTGCGAGATCTCCGACTGGATCTTGGAGCGATCGACGCCGGGCTCGCGCGCGGCGACCAGCTTGGTCTTGATCTCGTCGACCACCTCGATGGCGCTGTTCATGCCGGTATAGGCGACATCGATCTTCGATGCGCCAAGCCCAAGCGCGTCCTGCACGGTCGAAAGCGCCTTGTTGTCCGAGCGCATCGTGGTCGCGATCGACCAGTAGGCGGCGTTGTCGGACGCTTCTGCGACACGCATGCCGGTCGAGATCCGGTTCTGCGTGATTTCCATTTGGTTGTTGGTGTTCTGCAGCGACCGCAGCGCGGTCATGGCAGAGACGTTCGTCAGGATACTGGACATTTCTGTCCCCCTTCTCAGACCCCAGAATTACGCGATACATGCCGGTCGGCCCGGTTTGGCGGTCTGGCATCATGCCGGCTCGGGAGCACCCACCAAGTCGCTCCTGCTTACGGCCGGTCCCGCCGCATGGCGGGCCCGCCCGGTGTGTCGGGCCGCATCATGGGCGGCCCGATCGTTATTGTCTTACCGGAAGAGCGCCAGGATCGACTGGGCGTTGCCGTTGGCGATCGAAAGCGCCTGGATGCCGAGCTGCTGCTGCGTCTGCAACGCCTGGAGCTTGGTGGATTCGGCACTCATGTCCGCATCGACCAGTTGGCCGACCGAGCGGTCGACGGCGTCCATGAGATTGCCGACGAATTCAGTCTGGATGTCGATGCGCTTCTTGGCGGCGCCGAGGTCGGCGGCGGCCGTCGTCATCGATTGCAGCGCCGTGTCGACGCCGCTGATCATCGCCTCGATGTCGCTGTCCGAGGTGGTGTTGTCGATCGACAGGCCTGCCACGGTCGTCGAGCCCGCGCCGAGCGTGATCGTCTGCTCGATCAGGCCCGCGCCCGATCCGGCGTCGGTGAGCGCGATATTGGCCTTGTTCACGCTGATCGTGCTGATCGACACCGAACCGTCGGCGGCGCGGTTGAACGAGGAGACGATGGTTTCGGTCGCGCTGTAGCCGGTGGCATCGGAATCGATCGCCAGCCAGTTCGACCCGTCGATGCCCGCCGCGGTGGCCATGCCGGAGAGCTGGCTCTGCAATTGCGTGATTTCCGACTGGATCTTGGTCTTGTCGACGCCGGGCTCGCGCGCGGCGACCAGCTTGGTCTTGATCTCGTCGACCACCTCGATGGCGCTGTTCATGCCGGTATAGGCGACATCGACCTTCGAGGCTCCCAGACCCAGCGCGTCCTGCACGGTCGAAAGCGCCTTGTTGTCCGAGCGCATCGTGGTCGCGATCGACCAATAGGCGGCGTTGTCGGACGCTTCTGCCACACGCATGCCGGTCGAGATCCGGTTCTGCGTGATTTCCATTTGGGCGTTGGTGTTCTGCAGCGACCGCAGCGCGGTCATCGCTGACACATTGGTCAGGATGCTGGACATTTCTGCCCCTTTCCACAATTGTATTGCCAGAGAGACATGCCGGTCATCCGGTCGCAGTGAATTGGCCTCATGCCCTGCCGTCCCCCGGCATTCACTGCTGTTGCAACCCACCTAGCGTCAAAGCTTTAAGATTTCCTGAAATCCGGATTGCGCCCGGCCGTGGCGCAACCCCCGCGCGCGATATCGTTACCGATGTGCTGCGCCGGTCACACGAACGAGCGCACCAGGCTCCCCACCAGCAGGTTCCAGCCGTCGATCATCACGAAGAACAGGATCTTGAACGGCAGCGAGATCACCGATGGCGGCAGCATCATCATGCCCATCGCCATGATGATGGTCGCAACGATCAGGTCGATGACCAGGAACGGCAGCACCACAAGGAAGCCGATCTCGAAACCGCGCCGGATCTCGGAAATCATGAAGGCCGGGATCAGCACGCGCAGATCGACCGTGCCGTTGGTGACCACGTCCTGGCCGCGCTCACGGGCAAGGTCGGTGAACAGGTTCAGGTCCTCGTCGCGCGTGTTCTCGAGCATGAAGGTGCGGAACGGATCGACGATGTTGGCCAGTGCCTCGTCCTCCTCGATCTCGTTGTTCAGAAGCGGCTGCAGCCCGCTCTGCCATGCCCGGTCGAAGACCGGCGCCATGACGTAGAAGGTCATGAACAGCGCCAGCGATATCAGGATGATGTTGGCCGGCGTCGATTGCAGGCCCAGCCCGGTGCGCAGGATCGAAAAGACGATGACGAACCGCGTGAAGCTCGTCACCATGATCAGCAGCCCCGGCGCGATCGCCAGCACCGTGATCAGCCCGAACAGCTGGATGATGTTGCCGCTGGTCAGCCCGGCGATCTCGTCGGGCAGGGTCAACCCGTCGAGTGTCTGCGCGGCCGCCATCTGGGGAAGGGCGACGAGCGCGGCGAGCACGAGCGCGGCGCGGATCCCGTTCATTCGAACAACAGCGCCCTGACGAAGACGCGCTTGACCCGTCCGCCGCTGCGCAGCGCCGCCCGGTCCTCGAGATCGGCGACAAGGTGCTGGAAACCGCTGGGCTGGCTCACCGATTGCAGGCGCACCGTGCGCAGATAGGCGACGATGTCGGCCTGCAGCTCCTGGGCGAGCATCTCGTCGGCGGCGCCCTCGAGCGCGACCGTGAACTCGCCGCGCACCCAGGTCTGCGCGGGCGCGGCGAGATTGGTCATCACCGGCTCCAGCGCCATCAGCGTCAGATCGCCCAGATCCGGCCCCTCCGCACCGTATGTGACCGCCGGCGCGCTCTGGCTGACCGCTTCGCTCACGGCCGGCTTCTGTGCCGGCGCGACCGCGCGCTCGGCGACCAGCGGCGCGAACAGCACCTTTCCGGCGCCGAAACCAGCCCCGCCGGCAATCAGCGCGGCCAGGGCGATCAGCGCGATCGTCATCAGCGGCGAGGACCGGGCCTGCTCGTCATCGTCGTCATCGGTGTCGATCCGGGATGTCGCGGCACTCATCGCATCACGCTCAGAAGGGGGACAGTCGGTCGATCAGCTGGTGGCCATAGGGCGGCTGCTGCATCTCGGCGATATGGCCCTTGCCGCCATAGGAGATGCGCGCCTCGGCGATGCGGTCATAGTCGACGGTGTTGGACGGGTCGATGTCGGACGGGCGCACGATGCCGGCCACCGTCAGCACGCGCACCTCGGCATTGACGCGGATCTCCTGCGTGCCCTTGATGACCAGATGACCGTTCTCCAGCACATCGACGACGAAGGCTGCGATGCGCAGGCTGATCGTCTCCGAGCGCGAGGTCGCGCCGGCGCCGTCGAAATCGGTCTGCCCGCCAAGGCTCGCATTGCCCGTGGCCTCGCCGCCGACGCCGCTGACGTCGTAGTCGCCGCCCAGCCGCCAGGACCGGCCGGTCGTGCGCGAGCGCTCGGAATCGCTGCGCACCCGCGCCCGATCCTGGATCTCGATGCGCACCGTCAGCGTATCGCCGCGCGTCAGCGCCTTGCGAGCGGTGAACAGGCTCGCCGACCGGTCGTCCCAGGTCGAATACTTGTTGAGCGCCGGGCCGGGATATTTCGGCTCGATGAGCGGGCCGGGCATGGCGCCCGGCACGCCCGAGCCGACCGTCGAGAGCTCCGGCGGCTTGCCCAGATCGCGCGTCACACCGCACCCCGAGAGCGCCGCGGCGGCCACGAGCGCCACCGCCAGTCTCGCGCCCCTGCCCTGCATTGCCATGTCAGCCGCCCAGATTGGTGTCGCCGACCGCGGCCATGATCTGCGTGATCAGTGCCGCCTGCCGGGCGTTCATTTCGTTGAGGATCGCCGCCGAGCTGCGTGGCTTGAGCTTGGCCAGCAGGGCCGCCGACAGTTCGGCGGGCATCTCCTCCATGCGCGCGGCCGCCGCGTCGGGCCGCATGTTCGAATAGACCTCCACCAGCCCTTCATTGGCCGCATCGGCGAATTCCTCGCGCTTGCGCGCCCAGCGCTCGAAATCGGCGCGCTTTTCCTCCAGCAGCGCGATCTTGTCCTCGATCTCGGCGCGCAGCGCCTCGAGCTGCTCGCGCTGGATCGCATAGCGCCGCTCGCGCGCATCGTCGGCAATGTTCGCGCAGAACGTCTCGATGTCCGACTGCGCCCGCGACTGCGAAAGCGCCGCCGTGGGCAGACCCGCGCACAGCGCGGCGAGACCGGCGGCCAGCGCCCGCCTGCCCGGATCGGCCGGCCGGCCGGCGGATGTGCGGTCGGCTTTCATTGCACCACCAGTTCGGCATTGAGCGCACCGGCGCTCTTGATCGCCTGAAGGATCGCGATGATGTCGCGCGGCTGCACGCCGAGCCGGTTGAGCCCCTCGATCAGGCTTTGCAGGTCGACGCCCTCGATCGTGCCGATCTGCGTGCCGGCCTGGTCGACATCGATGAAGGTCGACGGCTCGACCGCCGTCTCGCCATCGGTGAAGGGACGCGGCTGGACGATGCGCGGCATTTCCGTCACCCGCACGGTCAGCGTGCCATGGCTGACGGCGACCTTGGAGACGCGCACATCGGCGCCGATCACCACCGTGCCGGACTTCTCGTCGAGCACGATCCGCGCCGGCTGGTCAGTCGTCACCGTCAGGTTCTCGATGGCCGCGATGAACCGCGCCGGCGACACGCCTTCGGGCTTGTGCAGCCGGACCGTGCGCGCGTCCAGTTCGGTGGCCGTCGCCCGGCCAAAGCGCGTCCGCGCGAACGCGTTGATCGCATCGGTCACCGCCACGGCGGTCGAAAAGTCGGGATTGCGCAATTGCAGAAGGAACGCGCCCTCGCGGTCGAAATCGACGCCGATCTCGCGCTCGACGATCGCCCCGCCGGCGATGCGGCCCGTGGTCGGCGCCCCTTGCGTGACGGTCTCGGCCGCCCCTTCGGCCGAAAAGCCGGAAATCGAGACCGGCCCCTGCGCCACCGCGTAGATCTGCCCGTCCGCGCCCAGAAGCGGCGTCATGACGAGCTGGCCGCCGCCGAGCGAGGAGGCATCGCCCAGCGACGAGACCGTCACGTCGATGCGCGCGCCCGAAGTGGCGAAGGCCGGCAGATCGGCCGTGACCATGACGGCGGCGATGTTGCGCAGCCTTGCCCGCCCCTGGGCGGTCGCAACGCCCAGCGTGTCGAGCATGGACCGCATGGACTGTTCGGTGAACGGCGCATTGCGCAGGCTGTCGCCGGTCCCCTGCAGGCCGACGACCAGGCCGTAGCCGATGAGCTGGTTGTCGCGCGCGCCCTGCAGCACGGCGATGTCCTTGATGCGCGAGGCGGCCAGCGCCTCGGCGCCGGCCATGACGCACAGCAAAAGGGCAAGGAACAGCCGCGCCATGGTCAGCACGCCTCGACCGTCGCCGCCGCGCGCACCACCGCGCAGATCGACCGGCCATTGTCGGCATTGCGCACGCGGATCGAATCGCCCACCGCGCCGTCCTCGAGCGCGACCGCCTTCATCTCGATGGTCAGCGGACCCTCGACGAGCCGCACCGAGACGGCCGTGCCCGCCTCCACCGCGTGCGGTTCGCGCACCATGTCGGGCGCGATGGCGCGGCCCGGCAGCAAGGTCTTGACCGCCACCATGCCGGCCAGATCGGCGCGCGCGCGCAGCACCGGATAGCCATCGGGTATTTCGACGGTGTGCTGGCGGATATCGGTCGCCGCCTGCTCGACCTTCTGGCCCGGATAGACCACCTTCGTGACGACGGCATAGTCATAGGGACCGGCCGCCAGCGCCGGCAGGGCGCCGGCCACAAGGAGTATCAGGGCCGCGATGGTGCGCATCACCTGCCCCCGCGCCTATCTCAGGCCGTTGGAGATCGTCCCGGCCATCTGATCGGCCGCCTGGATGACCTTGGAGTTCATCTCGTAGCCGCGCTGCGCGGCGATCAGCTCGGTGATCTCCTTGACCGGATCGACATTGGACGCTTCCAGATAGCCCTGGCGCAAGGTCGCATAGCCCGGATCGCCGGGCACGCCGACCACAGGCGCGCCGGACGCCTCGGTCTCGGCGTACAGATTGCCGCCCAGCGGCTTGAGGCCGGCGCTGTTGGCGAAGGTGGCGAGCGTGAGCTGGCCGAGTTGCTGCAGTTCGGCCTGCCCGGCGACCCGCGCGAACACCTGGCCGCTGTCATTGATGATCACGTCCACCGCATCGGCCGGCACGGCGATCGCCGGCTGGACGGGATAGCCGTCGATCGTCACCAGCTGGCCCTGCGCATTGGTGTTGAAGGCGCCCGCGCGCGTGTAGTGCGTGCCGCCATCGGCGCTTTCGATCTGGAAGTAGCCCTCGCCGGTCAGCGCCAGATCGAAACTGTTGCCGGTCGCGTTCAGCGCCCCTTGCGTGTGGATCTCGCGCACCGCGGCCGTGCGCACGCCAAGCCCGATATGGCTGCCCTCGGGCACCAGGTTGTCATTGGCCCGCACCGGCACGCCGGCGGCGCGCTCGACCTGGTAGAGAAGGTCGGTGAATTCGGCCCGCGCGCGCTTGAAGCCGGTGGTGTTCACATTGGCGATGTTGTTGGCGATCACCTCCAGATTGGCCTGCTGGGCATTCATGCCGGTCGCGGCGATGGAAAGGGCCTTCATCGGTTCAAACTCCTCAGATCGCCATGCGGGTCATGTCGAGATAGGCGGTGACGATCTTGTCGCGGATGGCCACCGCCGCCTGCAGGTTGCGCTCGGCCTCCATCACCGCGTCGGCCACCGCCCGCGCATCCATCTGGCCGGTCATGGACCGGATCGCCGTCGCCTCGGCCGTCTTCACCGTGCTCGCGGTCGCCGCCATCTGCTCGCGCAGCACCTGGGTAAAGGAGATGTCGCCGACATTGCCGACGCCGGCACCGCCGGCACCCTGTCCGGCGACGCCGGTCCGGTCGACCCGCGACAGGGCGTCGAGCGCGACCGCGTTGAGCCCCTCGATCATCAGCGCGTCCTCATCAGGTCGATGGTCATGGAGATCAGTTCACGGGCCTGCTTGAGCACCTGCAGATTGGCCTGATAGCTGCGATTGGCCTCGCGCATATCGGCGATCTCGACCAGCGCGTTGACATTGGGCAACTTGACATAGCCCTGATCGTCGGCGGCCGGATGGGAGGGATTGAACTCCTGCATGAACGGCGCCCGGTCGAGCGCGATCCGGTCGATCTCGACCATGGCGCCGGGAGCGCTGCGGTCCATGATCGTCCTGAAGGAGACGAGCTTGCGCCCATAGGGCACCTCGCCCGGCGTATCGCCGGTCGAGTTGGCGTTGGCGATATTCTCCGAAACAACGCGCAAACGCACCGATTCGGCCTGCAAGCCCGAACCGGCGACCTTCAGTGCTGCCGAAAGCGGATCCATGGCGTCAGCCCTTCGTGACCATCAGCGTCATGCGGTGGAAGGCGGCGACCACCGCCGTGTTCATCTGCATGCCGGCGCGCACCGCGCCGGACTTGGCCAGCTCCTGCTCCATCCCCACGGGCTTGCCGGTCGATTCGACCGCCGGCATCGGCGCGCCCGGCGCCTCGGCGCCCGCGCGCACGCCCACATGGTCGGGATGGGTCGCCTGAAGCCGCACCCGGGCGAGTTGCATCTGCGCCTCGAAGCTTGCCTCGAAAGGCACCACATCCATGGTCTGGTAGCCCGGCGCATTGGCATTGGCGATGTTGCCGGCGATCGCCGCCTGACGCGCCGACAGCCACTGGGCCTGGCGGGTCGCAAGGTCGAAAAGCTGCACTGGCGTCATGGTCGGAACCTTTCCTGTCCCGATCCTATGGCGGCTGACTTGCGCGTGGCTTGCCGGGTTTCACTCGAGCGCTTCGAGCCGGGCGACATCGCCGCCGGCGAGTTCGATGCGCACGGTCGCGCCCTGACCGGAAACCGCCACGACACGCCGGCCGTCCGGCAGGCGCGCGCCGCGTCGCACCAGATAGATGCCCTGGCGGTCGGCGATCAGCGCCGAGCCCGGTCGCGCGTCGACGAGCGTATAGACCGCCGCATCCTCGCCGACGCGGCGCGGGCTGTCCTCCTGCGGCACCGTGCCGGTGGTGACCGGGTCGACCCCGGGGGGCACGCCCGCCGTGGTGACCGGGTCGGTCGCGCCGGCCGCCGCCTCGCCCGGGTCGGCCTCGTCGGGTGCGACGACGCGCGCGGTCTGTTCGGCATCGAACAGCGGCGTGCGCGGCTGCTGTCCGCCGATCTCGTCGGCCGGCACCTTGCCGCCACGCGAGAATTCGAGCTCGGGGGGCGAATAGCCGTCGGCGTTGAAATGGGCGTCGAGCGGCAGATAGATCGAAAAGCCGGCGATCATCGTCACCGCAAAGCCGATGGCGACGTCGACCGGCGCGATGCGCGTCGCCCGGCGCCGCCGCTTGCGCGCGCGCTTTCGCTCCACCCGTGCAAGGATCCGCTTCACGTCGCGCTCAGCCGGCACGGTTTTCATGGCGCAGCAGTTCGGCCAGTTCGGCGAACGGGTCGGCCGAGCGCGGATGCTGCGGGGTCTGGTGCAGCGCGCGATAGATCTGCGGCACCGTTTCGACGGCCTTGTCCAGTTCCGGGTCGACGCCCCTCTGCCAGCCGCCCAGAAGCCGCAGGTCGCGCGTCTCCTCGAACCGCGCGATCAGCGCGCGCAGGCTGGTGATCAGTTCGGCCTGCTGCGGCGTCCACACGCGGCTTGCCAGCCGCGAGATGGACGACAGCGCGTTGACCGGCGGATAGCGGCCGGCATCGGCGATCGCCCTTTCGAGCACCAGATGCCCGTCGAGAATGCCGCGCATGGTGTCGGCGACGGGATCGTTGTGGTCGTCGCCATCGACCAGCACGGTCACGATGGCGGTGATCGACCCGCCCTGAGCCCCGCCCGGCCCGGCGCGCTCGAGCAGCATCGGCATCTCGGCGAACACGGTCGCCGGATAGCCGCGCTGCACCGGCGGCTGGCCGGCCGCGATGCCGGTCTCGCGCAGCGCATGGGCGAACCGCGTGACCGAATCGAGCAGGAACAGGACCCGCCTGCCCCTGTCGCGCAGCGCTTCGGCGAACCCCATGGCGAGCGGCGCCGCACGCCGGCGCATGATCGCGCTCTCATCGCCCGTGGCGGCCACGACAAGCGATTTCGCCATGGTGTCGGCGCCAAGGGTGTCCTCGACGAACTCGCGCACCTCGCGCGAACGCTCGCCGACCAGCGCGACGACCACCGCGTCGAAAGCGCCGGCGCGCGCCAGCATGGCCAACAGCGTCGACTTGCCCACGCCCGAGCCGGCGAAGACGCCGAAGCGCTGGCCGATGCACAGCGGCGTGAACAGGTCGATGACCCGCACGCCGGTGCGAAAGGCCTCGCTGACCCGGCCGCGATCGAGCGCCCCATGGCGCTGCCCGGCCCTGGCGCGCGCTCGTGTCGAAGCGAGCGGGCCGCGCCCGTCGACCGGCCGGCCGAGCGCGTCGACCACCCGGCCCAGCCAGCTCTCGTCCGCTTGCGGCCGGATCGCGCCGAGATGGAACGCCGCCTCGCCGACCACCAGACCCGAAAGCCCGGTCATCCGCGCCACGATGCACTCGCCGCCCTCGATATGCAGCACCTCGCCGAGCGCCTGCTCGCGCAGGGCGCCAAAGCGCACCACATCGCCGATGCGCGCATGCGCGGGCAGGCCGCGCACGATCGCCGCATCGGGCCGCAGCGCGACAACGCGCCCGCCCTCGGCAACCAGGTCGGACGCGGCCGGCAGCGCCAGCAGCCGTCCGGCCAGCGCGTCCAGGTCCTGGCGCGGCTCAGCGGGCATGGAGCGCATCGATCAGCTTCTTGCGCGATTCCGCGGTCGCGTTCACCATCGCGTTCGAATAGTCGAACGAGCGCTGCACGGTGATCAGCTTGGTGATCTCCAGAACCGGGTCGACATTGGACTGCTCGACAAAGCCCTGCACGATGGTGACATCGGCCTCGTCGACCACCGGCTCGGGCAGCGCCCCGACCAGAATGCCCGAATCGGCGTGGCGCACGAAATCGGCCTTCGGCTCGAACGCATAAAGGCCGAAGGCACCGATCTGCTGGCCATCCTGACGCAGGAAGCCGTCCGCGCCCATGCGCAGCGGCCCGCCCTCCGGGTCGACGACGAGCGGCGCGCCGCCCGGATCGAGCACGGCATGCCCCGAAAGCGAGACGACATCGCCATTGGGCAGGATGGAAAAGCGGCCGTCGCGCGTCACCGCCACGCCCTCGGGCGTCTGCAGCGCGAACCAGGCATCGCCCCGAATGGCGAAATCGAGCGGCCCGCCGGTGCGCTCGAGACCGCCCGGCTCGGTGTCCATGTATTCCTCGCCCTGCGAGGCGAAGGCCACGCTCTCGGGGCCGGACTGCGTCTGAACGCGCTGGATCACCTCTTCGAAGCGCACTTCGGATGCGCGGAAGCCGACCGTGCGCGCATTGGCGATGTTGGAGGCGATTGTCGTCAGCCGCCGCTCGGCGGCGATGACCGAGGAGAGCGCGACCGCTGAACTGTCCATGGTCAGCGCCCCAATTGCTGCATCTGCAGCAGCAGGTCCGGCGACAGGGCGCGCGAGGCGCTCGGCATGAGCAGGCTCGCCACGGTCGACTGGCCCGCCTGCGGCCCGCCGCCCTTGAGTTGCCAGAGATTGGCGAAGCGCTGCAGCATCTCGTCGATCTTCTCAGGATCCTTCAGATCGTCCAGCGACAGCTTTTCGGAGATGATCTCGACCTGCCGGTCGATGTCGAGCATGGCCATGGAATCGGGCAGGCCCAGCGAAGTGCGCACCACCTCCGCCAGCGCCTTGTCGGCCAGGATGGCGTAGTAGTTGTCGATCTGCGGTGCCTTGCGCTGGAAATACAGCGCCAGCCGCACCCCCGGATCGGAGGCGCCGGCCTCGGCTTCGAGCGATTGCACCAGATAGCGCTCGACCACGCCCTCGCGCGCCTTGGTGAAGGTGGTCGCCGTCTCGCCGTAGCGGGCGAAATCGAAGGTCGCCGCGAAGTCGCGATAGCGCGGATCGGTCAGCGTGTTGGCGAATGCATCGTCGGCGTCGCGCCCCTCCTTCATGACCTTGAGCATGAAGGCCTTGGCATAGGCCATGTCCTCCAGCCCGTGCGCGCGCATGGCGAAATCGAACAGCCGGGTATCGGCCACCAGATCCTCGGGCGACTTGATGGCCTCGATCGTCTCCCGGTAATAGTCGACCTCGCGCTGGATGTCGGCGCGCTCGGACAGACGCCCGATCGAGGCGTCCATGTCGCGCGCGATCTGGTTGAAGCTGATCAGCGTGGTGTTCATTCCGGCCCTGCCCGCACTAGGGTCTGTTGAGCATGATAGCGCTTACCATGGCTTGCTTGCGCGAGGCTGAGCGCGGCGCCCGACGGGCCGCCTGCAGCCGCGCCCTGCGCCACCCCGGACAGGTTCAAGCAAGGTTTGCCCGTTAACTATCGATCAACGCGGCAAGGGGGTTTGCGTGGGCATCATCGTCGGATTGATCGTCACTTTCGGCTGCGTGATCGGCGGCTACATGGCCATGGGCGGCTATATCAAGGTGCTCATCCAGCCATGGGAATTCGTCATCATCGGCGGCGCCGCGGTCGGAATCTTCCTGATGGCCAATTCGATGGCGGTCGTCAAAGACAGCGGCAGGGCGATCATGGAGGCGCTGACCAACAAGGTACCCACCACCGACGATTACATGGAACTGCTGGGTCTGCTGCATCGGCTGATGCGCGACCTGAAGTCCAAGCCCCGCAACGAGGTCGAAGGCCATATCGACAACCCCGAGGAATCGGACATCTTCGCCGACTATCCGGCAATCCTGGAGCGCGAGGACCTGACCAATTTCATCTGCGACTATGTGCGCCTGATCATCGTCGGCAATGCCCGCCCGCACGAGGTCGAAGCCTTGATGGAAGAGGAGATCGGCGTCGTCCGCTACGACAAGCTCAAGCCCTACAACGCCTTGCAGAACTCCGCCGACGGCCTGCCCGCGATCGGCATCGTCGCGGCGATCCTGGGCGTGATCAAGGCGATGGGCGCGATCGACCAGAGCCCGGAGATCCTGGGCGGCCTGATCGCCGCCGCGCTCGTCGGCAGCTTCCTGGGCATCTTCCTGGCCTATGGGATCGTCGGCCCGGTCGCCAACAAGGTCAAGTCGGTTCGCGAGAAGTCCATGCGCCTTTACTTCGTCGCCAAGCAGACGCTGATCGCCTACATGAACGGCTCCATGCCGCAGGTGGCGCTCGAATTCGGCCGCAAGACCATCTCGGCCTATGACCGGCCGACCCTGGAGGAAGTCGAGGAAGAGGCCTCGGGCGCCGGCGAAGCCAGGGCCGCCTGATGACGATCGCCGGCAAATACGATCTTCCGCCCGAAGAGCGCGACGTTCTCGACCGCATCCTGCGGCGGCGCGTCAGCGAGGATGCCGTGCGCCGCGTCATTGCGCGCTTCGGCAACGATCTGGCCGCCCATCTGAACGCCAGCGCCCGCAAGGCGGCGCCCGAATTGTCGGTGAGCTTTATCGAGGACGGCGAGCAGGCGGGCGCCCGGCGCCCGCAACTGATGGGTGCGGCCAACGCCGCCTTCTGCCTGGGCTTTGCCGAGGCGTCCGAGGATGCGCTGCTGACGCTCGACCGCGCCGGCGTCGACCTGCTGATGGCCGCGCTGCTGGGTGCGGACCCGGACACGCCGGTCGCCGCCACGGCGGCCGAGATCAGCCAGCTCGAGATCGGCGTCCTGCAAACCCTGGCACAGCTCATCGTCGAAACGCGCCGCGCCCGCAGCCCGCTGGTCCGGCTCGACCGGGTCGACGTCGTGCGCGGCGATGACGGCGCGCTTGGCGGGCCGGAGCCGGGTGCGGTCGCCAGCCTGACCTTCGAGCTTCGCTTCGGCGCGAACGCCGCCTGGTGCTGGCTGGACCTGGCGCACCACTACCTTATCGGTCTTTCCGAGAAAGGCGCCGACACGCCGATCACCCCGGACACCGACGACGTACTCAAGGTCCCCGATTTCGATATCACCGTGGAAAGCGTGATGCCGCTCGCACCGATGACGCTCGACGATCTGGCCCGGCTCCAGCCCGGCGACGTGCTCGAATGCGATCCGGCCGGCGACGGCCAGGCGACGCTGCGCGCGCGGGGGCGCAACATCTTCACCACCCAACTGGGCAAGCTTGGCCAGGTCCATGCCGTGCGCATTGCCGGCCCGATCGCGCCGATGACCGCGGCCCTGGAAGCCCATGCCCATCAACAGCGAACGCAAGGGGACAAGCGCGATGGCAACGCCCGCTGACACACAGGGCCAACCGGCCCACCACGAAACCCGCGGCGCCGCCCAGGGGACGGCCGAAGCCAGGCCCGACCGGACGCTCGATCCCGATGACGCGCTGGAAAAGGCGATCGGACAATTGCGCTCGGTCGCCGGGCGCGACCAGGAGGAACTGACCGTGCAGCCCGCCGCGCCCGGGGCGGGCGGCATGTCGCGGACATTGCGCGAGATCCCGCTCGAGGTGCAGGCGGTCATCGGCCGCACCGAGATGTCGGTCGCCCAGCTCAACGGCCTGCGCAAGGGCGCCACCGTGCCGCTCAACAGCCGCGTCGGCGAGCCCGTCGACATCATGGTCAACGGCGTCAAGGTCGCCACCGGCCAGATGCAACTCTCCGAGGACGACCCGGATCGCTTCGCCTTCAAGGTGATCAGCGTTTGCCAGTGAGTGCGGGATCTCGAACGCCATGCAGCAGCGCTTTACCCTGACGCCTCCGCAAAAGGCCGCCGCCGTGCTGATCGCCATGGGCAAGCCGCGCGCCAAGCAATTGCTCAAATACTTCAAGAGCGACGAGCTGCGGCGCATGATCGATGCCGGTCACACGCTCAAGGCCCTGTCGCAGACCGATGTGGATGCCCTGGTCGGCGAATTCGAGCAGGCCTTCGTCGAGGGTTCCGGGCTGATCGATACGCGCGATGCGATCGACGCGATCATGGGCGACGCACTCGACGACGAGCCCGAGCCGACCGCGCCGGCCCCTGCCGGCAATGGCGACAGGCCCAGCACGCCCTGGGAGCTGATCGCGGGCGTCGATGCCGAGACCCTGGCCGGGCGTCTGGCGAGCGAGCCGCCGCAACTGGTCGCAGCGCTCCTGTCGCAACTGCCTTCGGGTCTAGTCGCCGGCGTCATCGAGGCCTTGCCCGAGCAGGCGCAGACGCAGGTCGTCACCATCATGATGACCGCGCGCGAGGTGCCCGGCGAGCGGCTGTTGCATGTCGGCCGCGCGCTCGTCCGTGACCTCAAGCTCGACCAGGGCGGCAACGGCGCCGGTCACGACGCCGCGCCCATGCGCGTCGCCGAGATCTTCAACGCCATGGACAAGCAAAAGAGCGACGAACTGATGCGCCGGGTGCGCGAGCGCATCGAGCCCAAGAAGCTGGCCCAGCTCGAGCAGCGCCTGTTCCGCTTCGACGATCTGGTGCTGCTCGATCCGGGGGCGCGCACGCTCATCGTCGACGGCCTTCCGAGCGAACTGCTCGTGACCGCGCTGCGCAATGCCGGTCCCGATCTGCGCGAGGCGGCACTTTCCTCCATCAGCCAGCGCGCCCGCAAGATGATCGAATCCGAACTGTCCGCCGGCGGCCAGGACACCCCCGCCCAGATCGCCGAGGCCCAGAAGACGATCGCCCAGCTTGCCATGAAGCTGGCCTCCGAAGGCCGTTTCGACCTGCCCAAGCGCAGCTGACCGCCGCCGGGATAGCGCGCAATGTCCGAGCACGAAGACAAGGAGTCCAAGACCGAGGAGCCCACCGAAAAGAAGATCCAGGACGCGGTCGAAAAGGGGCAGACGGCCTTTTCCAAGGAGTTGCCGGTCCTGTTCACGCTGACGGCGATCACCGCGATCATCGGCTTTGGCGCGAACGGGCTGACGGCGCGGCTCAAGACCTATCTGCAAAACCTCATGGACACCTCCTCGCAGTTGCCGCTGAACACCACGGCGGACGTGTTGCAGGTGATGAACCTTTACTGGCAGATCGGCGTGGTCGTGCTCGGCCCGGTTCTGCTGGGTCTCGCCTTTGCCGGCCTGGCCGGTTCGCTCGTGCAGAACCCGCCGCGGCTGGTGGCCAAGCGCATCAAGCCCGAACTGTCCCGCATCTCGCTCAAGAAGGGCTTCGAGCGCATCTTCGGCCCCAAGGGCTGGGCCGAATTCTTCAAGGTGCTTGCCAAGATCGTCTTCACCGCCGGCTGCATCGCCTTTTTCGCCGCCGGCATCATGCCCGTGCTTTCCGAGGGGCCGATGACGGCCTCGGCGGTCTTTCTCACCCAGATCGGCCGCATCCTGTTCGGCCTCTTGTTCACCATGGTGCTCGCCATGACGCTGATCGCGGTCGCCGACCTTGTGTGGACGAACCGGCAGTGGCTGAAGGACCTGCGCATGTCGCACAAGGAGATCAAGGACGAGCACAAGCAGGCCGAAGGCGACCCGATGGTCAAGGCGCGCATGCAGTCCATCGCGCGCGAGCGCGCCCGCAAGCGCATGATGAACCAGGTTCCCAAGGCCACGCTGGTCCTGACCAATCCGACGCACTATGCCATCGCCCTGCGCTACAGCCCGCCCGGGGATCAGGCGCCCGTGGTGCTTGCCAAGGGTCAGGACCTGATCGCCCTGCGCATTCGCGAGATCGCCGCCGAGCACAACATCGCGGTCCATGAAAACCCCGCCTTAACCCGCGCCATGTACAAGGCGGTCACCGTCGACCAGATCATTCCGCGCGAGTTCTTCGAGGCCGTGGCCGAGATCATCGTCTATCTGAACAAGCAGCCGGCCAGGAACTGACACCGATGCTCGCCGATGTGCATTATCGCGATCTCGAACCGATCATCGCCGAGCAGCTCCGGCCGCTGGTCAGCGAATTGCGCCTGACCGACCTTGTCACCTTCGTCGACCATGTCGTCAACGAGCGCGCGGCCAGCGTCGCCGAGATCGTCACCGGCGCGGCCGAACTGCATTTCGCCCCCGGCTTCATCCGCTATGACAGCGATGCCGACATCGCGCTGGATTGGACCGGCCGGGCCCATGTCGCGCTGGGCATCATCGTGCTGGCCGCCCACTTCACCGTGCGCCTGCGCGTGATCCTTCACGCCGATCATGCCTGGCTCGAACTGCAGGACATCGCCCATGCCGGCCGGGCGGGCGAGACCGCACCGCCCGATGCGCGCCTGCTCGAACAGGCCTTCATGCAGAACCGGCTGGGCTCGCGCGTCGTCGCCAGGTCCGACATGGCCGCCCATCACCGACCGGCCGACATCGCCGCATGGCTGGCCGATTCCGCACCGTGCCGGCGAACGGGACCGTCGCGGCCGGACCTTACGACCTGACGGCCACGCCCCGCACGGTGCCGGACGTCTCGTAGACGATGCCGATCACCTCCTCGCGCCCGTTCTCGCCGACCTGGTACTTGCCGATGGCCCGGACCATCTTGCTGCCGCCCGAAGGCGTCGTCAGCCGCAACACATACTGGAAGCCCGTCTTTCGCGCGACCGCCTCTTCCAGGCAGTTCAGGAGCAGTTCCCGGTCCTGCGGGTGATAGGCATCGACGGCGGCCATCACGTCGACCGGGCCGGGCTTGTAGGGCAGGTTGTGGATTTCGAAGACATCTCGGGTCCAGTAGGCAAGGCCCGTCTCGATATCGAGCCGCCACAGCCCGCACGGATTGAACTGCGACATCACGTCGAGCAGGTTCACCGCGTCAAGGCCCACATCTTCCAGCGGCTGGGCCGGCCGCGGCTCCTCGTAGACCTCGAAATGTATCGGGCGGTCCATGCCCTTCCCCCCAATCAGTCCAGAAGACCCGCCCGCATGGCCTTGTAGACCGCATGCGCCCGGTTGGTCGCTCCGAGCTTCTGGCACGCCGCGGTCAGATAGTGGTTGACGGTGTGTTCGGACAGCTTGAGGATGATGGCGATCTCGGCGCTGGTCTTGCCCGAGGCGGTCCACATCAGGCACTCGTTCTCGCGCGTCGACAGCTTTTGCGGGCTGCCAGCCTTGCCGCACTTCTTCAGTTCCCACAACCGGTCATAGACGAGCATGGAGAAATAGCTCAGCTCGGCCAGTTCGGCTTCCATCGGCGGTGCCCTGTCACCCGAATAGCCGATCACGCCGCGCTTGCCGCCAGGTTCCTGGACGCTGAACTGCACGCCGTTGCACATGCCGTGGGCGCAGAACAGACGCTCGATCTGCGGATCGTTGTCCTTGATGTAGTGGCGCGCCTCGCGCTTGTGCGACCACACATAGGGCTTGGTGCTGGTCTTGAGCGCCTTGAACATCGGGCTCGATTTGAGCAGCCCCATCTCGTCATATGCCTTGACCAGCGATTCCGGCCAGTTCGTCAGAACCGAGATCTGGGCCAGCTTGTCGTCCTTGGACGAGGGCAGCCGAACGATCGCGAAATACGGAAATCCGCGCTCGACCGCCACCTGCTTTGTCAGCCGCAGCAGATCATAGCTCGTCGTGCACAAGGACACGCGCTCCCGAAAGCTGCGCTGCTCGGGACCGACCTCCGCCGTGATGCGCCCTGTCATCGTCATCACCGAATCGTCCTTGTCGTCGTTGTGTACTGGGTTCCATCGGGCCGGACGCCTGTCAACGTTGCGTAAGCGCCGACTGCCCGACGCGCGGGAGGCCAGGAACGGCCATATCCGATTGTTGGCATGAGCATGCATATGCTGCGTCGGTCGTTGCAGTGCAAGGGCCGGGACCGGTGCGGTCGTCGCCGGGTCCGTCACGGTGGTGCGGCGCCGATCGCTCTCACCGGCCCACCGCAAGGCACGAAGCATCGGTCTGCGGCAGCATTGGGGCAAGCAGTCCGGCCAGCTCGCGCGAAAACAGCGCAATGCCCTTGCGCGAGAAATGCGCCGAATCGATGAAATTCTCTTCCGTGCCCGCAATGGTCATGATCGGATCGGCGAAGGCCCAGCCATGGCGGGCGGCGGCCCGTCGCTGCGCGTTCACGATCGCCGCATTGAGCGCAACGAAGTCGCGCGCGCCCAACTTGCGGGTTTCCATGCGGATTTGCCGCGTCGAACGGGCCAGTTCGGCATCGCTCTGGCCAGCGCGCATGCGCCCGCGATAGCCGACCGCCAGCACCGGCGCATCGCCCATGGCGGCATCGAGCCTTGCCAATGGCGCGTCCAGCGCGGTGGCGATCCGATCGCCTTCGAGCTTCGGCAAGGGCCCGCGCTGGGCGGCAAAGCGCGCCTGGCGCCTCAGGTGGAAGGCCCGCGACAGCTTGTCCCAGAGCACCGAATAATGCCCCAGGAACGGATACTGCGCCATGTAGCCGCCATCGCGGGCGTCGCGCGCATGCACCGTCAGCGCGTCGCGCGTCGCCCCCACCAGCACGATGTAGATGTCCGCTTCGAGCGCACCCACCTCCGTGTCGATGAGATAGGCCAGGTCCTCGATCGTGTAGGCCGGCCCGGCCACGGTGACGTGATCGAACCGGCAGGTCCGGTGGCCCGCCTGCAGCAGCGCGGCGGTGCGGGCGGCGATCATCTCCTGTTCGGCGAACTCGCCATTGACGAGCTTGGAGTCGCCGACGAAGGCCAGCCGCACGGTGTCGTCGGGCTTTGGCCGCGGCACGTCGGGGCCGCGCAGGCCGAGCGCATTGAACCGCAAGCCATCCACGTTCGAGCCTCTGGGAAAGCGCATCGGGCCGGCCGGATCCTCGCGCTCCATCTGCACCATCACGGACATCCAGTCGAAATCGCGCCCGGCAATGGCGTTGGCATGGTGCACCCGCGCCAGCATCTCGCCGGCGGCGAAGCCGAGCACGACGACCAGCATCAGCCCGGCGCCGAAGGCGACCTCGACCTGCCGCTCGCGCCACGAGCGCACCCAGCGCACCGGCCGGCTATCGGCGATCGCCTCAATAGCGCGCATAGCGAAAATCCGCCGGCGGTTCGACGCTCAGGGCGATGACGCCGACGATCAGCGCGCAATACCAAACCGCGCACAAAATCGCGGCGGTCTTGGGCGCAAACCGGGTGAGCAGCAATCCGTACATCGATCAGCCCTCCGTGATGGCGATGAGTTTGCCGAACGTGACGAGCGCCTGCGCCGGCGTTTCCGCGGTCAGGATCAGAAAGCCGAACCAGACGAAATGCACGGTGAAGGCGACCTTGGCGATGTGCAGCACGGGCAGCGCCGTTTCGGGCAGCGAGCGCTCCAGGCGCGTCGTCCAGCCTTGCGATTTCTGCCAGACGACGAGCCCGATGCCGTGATAGGCGCCCCACAGCACAAAGCGCAGCGAGATCTCGTGCCAAAGGCCGATTGCGATCATCGTCGCCATGGCGCCGAGCGCCGGGCTGCGGGTCCGCGCGACGACCACCGAATAGATGTAGTCGCGGCACCAGCGCGACAGGGAGATGTGCCAGGACCGCCAGAAGGCGGCGATATTGGGCTGCAGATACGGCCAGTTGAAGTTCTCCATGACCCGGTAGCCGAGAAGCCGCGCAAAGCCGATGGCGATGTCCGAATAGCCCGAGAACTGGAAGTAGAGGTTGAGCCCGTTCTGGACGATCTTCAGATAGATCACGCCCGGCGCCTCGGGATTCGCAAGGCCCGCGATGTAATCGCCCAGCACGCCCTCGGTCAGATAGTTCGACACGATGACGATCTTCACATAGCCGTAAAGGATGCGTTCGGCGCCCTCCGACAGCATCGCCGCGTCGAAGCGCTGCCGGTTCAGGTCGCGGCGGTAATCGTCATAGCGGTGGATCGGCCCGACCACGATGGTCGGCAGGAACAGCAGGTAACCGGCAAGCTCGTGCGCGCTCGCGCGCGGCACCGCCGCCTTGTAGCGCTCCATCAGGAAATGGATGCAGCGGAAGGTGTAGTAGGACAGGCCCAGCGGGATGGCGACGGTGTCGAACAGGTTCGCCGAATTGACCGTCTGATTGATCTTGTAGACGCCGAGCACCGCCAGCATGACGACGATCCCCGTCGCCACCACACGCATCGTCGGCACGAGCAGATTGCCGGTCACATGGGTGAGCGCGGTGAAGGCAAGCAGGATCGCCGCCGATTCCGGCGAGCGGGTCGCAAGAAACACCACCGTCAGCGCCATCAGGACCAGTTGGCGCACGTCGCGCGGCGCCAGCCAGTACAGCGACACCGTCAGCCACATCCAGAACAGCCATGTGACCGAAAGGTAGCTCATCGTCGCCCGCTTGTCGTCCGGGCTTTCAGTCCACGATCAGCATGTACAGCGCCGCCGAGCCGGCCAGCACCGCGAGCATCATGCCGGCCAGCAGCCAGACCGCCGGCGGCGCCGGGCGATAGTGGCCGGCCAGGCGCGGCGTGCGCGAATTGCGATCCATCCATCAGGTCCCCGTGCGTGGCAGCTTCTCGCCGACGATCTCGACGAGATGGCCGAGCGTGGTCACGCGCAACACGTCGCGCGCCGACAGCGTGATGCCGTATTGCCGCTCGATCTCGCCGATCAGCGTCAGATGGGCGAAGCTGTCCCAGCCGAACGTCGAACGCGGCTGCGAGGACAGCCGAAGCTCGTCGGGCGAACAGGTGAACACATGCGCGGCGATCTGCCTGATCTGCTCTTCGAGCGAGCCGGTGAGCGCGGCCCCCGAGCCGTCGCCTGCGCCGGCGAACATCTGCCGCAGCGCCTCGACCAGCACCTTGCCGGCCGGATTGCGCGGCAGCGCCTCCAGCACGCGGATCGCGCGCGGCACCTTGTTGGCGCTGACAAGGGCGCGCAGATGCTCGGTCAGCGCCGCTTCGTCGGGCTGCGCGGCGCCCGGACGGGCGACGACGGCGGCGACCACGCGCTCGCCCCAGACCGGGTCGGGCAAGCCGAACACATGGGCTTCGGCGACCGCCGGATGGGTCATGAGCGCGTCGACGATCTCCTGGGGCTGGATGTTCACGCCGCCCGAGATGATCAGCGCCTTCTTGCGTCCGGTGATCGTCACGAAGCCCTCGGCGTCGATGGTCGCCAGATCGCCGGTCCGGAACCAGCCATCGGCATCGATCGCCGCCTCGGTCAGGTCCGGCCGGCCCAGATAGCCGACCATGATGTTCCCGCCCCGGATCACGAGTTCGCCGGCCACGCCCTCGGGCACGTCATTGCCCTCGCCATCGACGAGCCGGATCTCGCAGTCGACCGGCTTGCCGATCGTGCCGATGCGGAAGGTCTGCTCGGATGGCCCGCAATAGATTGCCTCGCACACGGTCTCCGACAGCCCGTAGGTGTTGATCACGCGCACGCCGTAGCGATCCTGGACCGCCCGCCACAACGCTTCGGGCAGCCTGTCGCCGCTCGATCGGATGTAGCGGAACTCGTCGGTGGCGAAGACCGAGCGGTATTCCTCGCCCAGCCGGTCCATCAGCGACAGCATCGCCGGCACCAGATTGAAATGCGTGATGCGGTCGCGATAGACGCCGTCGAGCAGCGCGCCGAGTTCGTGCACGTTGAAGCGCCGGGGCCGGTAGAGCGTCGCGCCGGTAACGAAGGCGACCAGCGGCCCGTGCAGGATGCCGTCGGTGAAATGCATCGGCAGCGGGTTGAGGATCCGGCTATCGGCATCGTAGTCATAGACCTTGCCGAAGGTCGAAAGCTGCGCGGCCAGATTTGCATGCGAGAGCTGGACAATCTTGGGCGCGCTGGTCGTGCCCGAGGTGAACAGCATCAGCCCGATCGTCCCGGGCGCGATGGCCTGCGGGAACGGCGCGGGAGCGGTCGCCTCGATCTCGGCGCGCAGGCCGCCCTGCCCCGTGCCCGGCGCGCCGCGCTTGAGCAGCTTGCCGATCAGCCCGGACGGGCCGGTGTCGGCCTCTATCACCGCATGGGCAAGCCCGGCCGGCAGCGGGCCGGCCTCGAAGATCGCCCGGTCGATGAAAAGATGGGCAGGATCGCAGGCGACCAGGGCGTTCATGCGTTCGGGCGGCGTCATGTCCGGGTTCAGGTTGACCACGGCGATACCGGCGCGCAGGCACGCCAGCAGCAGCGCGGCGACCATGGCCGGGTCCTCGCTGACGATCGCCACGCGCGCGCCCTGCGCGATGTCCTTGCTTGCGAGGAGCGCGTTGATGCGGCCCATCCGGTCGATGAAACGGCCATAGGTCAGCGGCTTGCCGTCGACCACCATGAACGGCCTGATGGGCGCGGCCGCCTGAATCGCTTCATCAAGAAGCTCCGCCAAATTCCCTGCCTGACTCAACAATTCCGGCTCCCCGCCCCGTTATCGGCCGACCCCTCGGCCATCATTTGCCGCAAGCGCCGCTTGTCGGGCTTGCCGCGACCGACCTGCGGCAACGCCGCGCACACCAGAACCCGCGCCGGCGTCTTGTGCGGGCCGAGCACCGCTTCCACCGCCCGCCGCGCCTCGGCCTGCGGATCGGCCGGCGGCACCGCCCCGGCCAGCAACGCCACCGCCGCGCCGACGCGCTCGATGCCGGCGGCATCGGTGAAGGAGAACGCCGCGGCATCGGCGACCCAGCCAAGCCCGTTGAGCGCGCCCTCGACCTCGGCCGGGCTGACCAGCGTGCCGTCCGGGCTCTTGATGACGTCCTTGATGCGCCCGACGATTTCCAGGCGGCCATCGGGCAGGAATCGGCCCAGATCGCCGGTGAAGTGCCAGCCCGCCCAGCGACCGGCACGGCGGATCGAGGCCAGATCGGTCAGCGTCATGCTGTCGGAGTGAACGACGATCTCGCCGACCGCGCCCGGCCGCGCCGGCACGCCGTTCTCGTCGACGATCAGCACGGCGCAGTCATGCACGAAGCCGCCGCCGGCGCTCATGGTGCGCTCGCCCTCGGCATCGGCATAGGCGGCCGTGGCGAACTCGCGCCCGCCATAATAGTCGATGACCGGAATGGAAAACCGCTCGCCGAAGCTCTCCGCCGTCGTCCGGTCGAGCACGCCCGAGCCGGAAAACACCGTGCGCAGCGCGCCCAGCCTGTCACGGTCAAGGCGCGCGCCGGCCTTGTTGAAGGCGCGGATGACGCCGGGCACGGCGGTCAGCCGCGTGACGCCATAGCGTTCGCACTCGAGCGCCAGCGCCAGCGGGCTCTGCCGCGCTTCGGGGCTCGGAATGACGACGCGACCGCCGCATGCGAGAGGCAGCGTGACCAGCGACCGGAACGCGCTCAGCGCGGTGAAATCGGTCGCCGTGCAGAAGATGTCGGTCGCATCGAACGCAAACACGCGTCGGGCGATCTCGGTCGAGCGAAAGATCGCTTCATGGCTCGTCAGCATCGGCTTGGGCACGCCGGTCGACCCGCTGGTGAAGCCGACAAAGGCGGCATCGTCGGGCGCGACGGCGGGCAGATGGTCGCGCCATTCGGCCGCCGGCTCGGGGCAACGATCGAGGAATTCCGCAAAGCTCTCTGCCGGACCCTCATCGCCAAGGGCGATGCGCGCGCCCGTTTGTTCCATCGGACCGATCTGCGCGAAACGGTCCGAAAAGCTGATCCGCGCCGGCGCCGCGCGGACCATGGCGCGCAGGGGCTCGGGCCCGACCGTATCGCCCAGGCGCACCAGCACCGCGCCCGACAGCAGCGTCGCCAGCGCCACCAGATAGCTTTCCAGCCGCTGGCTCGCATCGACGGCCACCAGGTCGCCCTTGCCGATGCCGCGCGCACCGAGCCCTGCGCAGATGCGCCCGACCAGTCCCGCCACCTCGCCGGCGTTCAGCGCCCCTTCTCCGGCAACGAAGACCAGTTGTCCGTCCTGCGGGCGCGACAGCCCCTGCTCGATCAGCGTGTTGGCGGTGCGCGCCGCCCACGGCACGGCCGAGCGCGGCACGGCGTGAAGGCCCGACAGCGCCGGCTCCACCGGCTGCGCCAGCGCAGCGGCGATGTCGGCCGGATCGGCATGCAGCGCTCGCGCCACGCGTCCGACCGGCGCGCCGAGCGCGCGCCAATAGGCCAGTGCGATGGCACGCGGCACGATGCCCCCGACCCGCGGCTCCGACCGGAGCCGTTCTGTCGCGACCGTATCGGTCATGAATCGGCGTCTCCCCTGCAAGACACCGGAAAACTATATTCAAAAGGACAAGAATAGCCTAACGAACACACCAAGAGCTTGCAGCGCTGGTTAATGGTTTACGTTAAGTTACCGGGCCTGTAGATTTTTCATACCGCGCATTCACACCGACGACACCGGTTGCGGGCGGCACCGACCCGATGCGGCTCTGTGCGCCGCCCAACGCGAAGGCGCGCGCATCTCAGACGGGCGAATCTTAGAATCGTTAAAAACTAGAGTATTTGACACCACTTTGCGCCGATCATAAATTGACCTCTGAAATCAGGTTTGCGGACGAGGACGGCAGCCGTGTCCATCCGGCAGGGTCATAAAGGCGCCCCGCGCGCGCACGACGGTCTGGGCGTTGCCGAGCGGCTCGTGCTCGAGGGCTATCGGCATGCCGGTCATCGCCCCGCCGATTGCGCGGCGGCGGCCCGGCAACGATTGCGGCACCTTTACGGAGCCGCCCTATCGGGGCGCGATGTCCGCCAGGCCCTGGCCGCGCTCGATCAGTTCGTCGCCACGCTCGGCCTGTGCGCGCGTTGCCCCTTGCATTTGTGCGAGGCCGGCTCGCCCCGCATCTGCGACGACGAACGGCTGATCCTGGCCCTGATCGCGGCGATCCAGAACGGCGATGACGCACTGGCCGAAACCTGCCTGCGCGCCCTGACCTGCCACAGGCGCTGCGAGGAACTGGCCGTCGCCGCCGGCTCCTTCGCGCTGATCATGAAGGCGTTGGGCCAGACGCTGGCGCCGGTACCCGGCCATGCCGTCGACGAGGTCCTCGCCGTCCGTGCCGGGGCGGCGGGCACGACGATGCACTAAGGAAGGCGAACCGTTGAAACTGGCCCTTGTCGCAATCCTCATGCAGGCCCTTGGCGAAGCCGATTTGATCAGGATCATGGCGACGGCCGGCCGGCTTGCGGAAACTGACGCTCGGTGAACAAGGGATAGATGCGCCCATGATCGTCTGTAGCTGCAACGTGATCGCCCGCCAGCAGATCGAGGCGGTCGTCACCGAGTTTCTCGAACGCGACGAGTGGCAACTCATCACCGCGGGCATGGTCTACCACGCCATGCACAAGCGCGGGAAATGCTGCTCGTGCTTTCCGCGGGTCATCGACGTCATCGTGCGGGTCAGCGAGGAGTTCCACCGCCGCCGACAGACACCGGAAGCCGAGATCGTTCCCTTCGTCGCGCGCCTGCGCAGCGAGCACGAACGCTGCGAGACCGCCAGGGCGCTGGCCCGCGAGCGGCGCCTGCGCCGCGCCGCCTGACCGGGCAACCCACTTGATAATGCAGGGCCATTGGTGCATCTGCGCATGCAGCCAACCGGAGGATTGTGTGCATGAAGGGCAATGATCAGGTCATCGAGCGTCTCAACGAGGCGCTGTTTCTGGAGCTGGGGGCGGTCAACCAGTACTGGCTGCACTACCGCCTGCTCGAGGACTGGGGCTATCAGAAGCTGGCGAGCAAGGAGCGCGCCGAATCGATCGAGGAAATGCACCACGCCGACAAGATCGTCGAGCGCATCATCTTCCTTGACGGCCTGCCCAACCTGCAGAACGTGGCGCCGCTGCGCATCGGCCAGAATGTGCGCGAAGTGCTGGAAGCCGACCTGGCCGGCGAGCAGGATGCCTGGAACTCCTACACCAAGTCGCGCGATATCTGCGAACAGGCCGGCGACTACGTCACCAAGAACCTGTTCGAGGCGCTGATCGCCGACGAGGAAGGCCATATCGACTTCCTCGAGACCCAGCTCGAACTGTTCGACAAGCTGGGCGCCGAGCGCTACGGGCTGCTCAACGCCGCTTCGGCCGACGAGGCCGAATAGCGCCGGTTTCCATGTCGCGCCGCCGCGCGGTGCGGCCGTGCCCGGCGAGTTGGGTGCGCATAGCCAAGCTTGGGTGCGCACAGCCAAGCGCGCGCGAGGCGTGCCGGCCGGAAGCCCGCCCGGACCCGATCGGGCCAAATGGTGCGTTCTGGCATGGAACGCCACAAGGCGCGGCGGCGTCAGTCGCCGCCGATCAGTTCGGCGATGTCGGAATCCAGAATGTGCTGGCGCATGGTGCATTCGGCGCGATCGGCATCGCCGGAACGGACCGAGTCCAGCACGTCGGTGTGCTCGCGCACCGTATTGGAGATGGCGGTCGGGCTCATGCGCAGCGTGATCCGCAGATAGGGCTCGGTCGTCGACCGGATTCGCTTGATCTCTGAGACCAGACGCGGCCGGTGGCAATATCGAAGCAGCGCGTCATGGAACTGGTCGTGCGCTTCCACGAACCAGTCCGTGTCGTGCCGCGCGCGCGTCAGCCGCTTGAGCGCGATCTCCGATTCGTCCATTCCATGCGCATCGATGCGCTCGACGACCGAGCGCATGGCCAACCCTTCGAGCACGGCGCGCATCTCGTAGAGCTCCGATATCTCGGCCGCGCCGAGCGGCGTGACCACCGCGCCGCGATTGGAGCGCAAGGTCACGAAGCCTTCGCTGGCGAGCTGGCGCAGCGCCTCGCGCACGGGCATGCGGCTGAGCCCGAGCGCCTGCGCCACGGTTTCGGCGGCGATGTGCGTGCCGCCGGCGAGGTGACCCGAACGGATCTGCGACAACAGGTGCCGGTAGGCAATGGCGCGCGCGCTCAGGTCGTGGCCGGCTTCCGGCACGGTGCTTTCGGCGGCGTTGGCGCGCGTTGCGCTCGTCATGGCAAGGCCTTTCAATTCCCGGATCTCGTGATGCTCATTTTGTCAGCAGCGGTCGCGCTTGACAATCGGCTCAGGGGATATTTACATCCGTGTATCCAATTTTGTGCCCGCCTTGGTCCGGCCGGCGACAGGGAGCGACAATGCCGGGAGCGACAATGCCGGGAGCGACAATGCCGGGAACGCCAGACCCCCCCGCCACGCCGCAATTGGAGCGGTTCCGCCGCATGGCGACGATGCGCGCCTTCGACGAGGCCTGTCTCGACGCCCTTCGGCGCAAGGCCATTCACGGCGAACTGCATGTCGGCCTGGGCCAGGAGGCGATCGGCGCGGGCATGGCCGAGAGCCTTCGACCGGACGATGCGGTCGTTTCCACCCATCGCAATCACTATCACGGCATCGCCAAGGGCGTGGATCGGCGCGCCCTGCTCGCCGAGATTTGCGAGCGCGGGAGCGGGCTGTGCCGCGGTCGCGGCGGTCACATGCATCCATTCGATCCGTCCACCCATTTCTCGGCGACCGGCATCGTCGGTGCCTCGCTGCCCGTGGCGCTCGGCTATGCCCATGCCTTCCGGCTGCGCCGGCAGGACAACGTTGCCGTCGGCGTCACCGGTGACGGCGGCTCGCACAATGGTGCCTTTCACGAATCGCTGGTCATGGCCGGCGCGCGCAAGTTGCCTTTGGTCGTGCTGGTCGAGAACAATGTCCTTGCGATCTCGGTCGATTTCCATGCCGTCTCGCCGACCCGCACCATCGCCGAACGCGCCGCCGCCTACGGCGCGCTGGGCATTCATGTCGACGGGACCGATGTCGACGCGGTGGCCGACACCTTCGCCAGGGCTGTCGAGCACGCCCGCGCGGGCCAGGGCCCTGCCATCGTGGAAGCCACGTGCTACCGCTTTCGCGGCCATTTCGAAGGCGATCCCGAACACTATCGCAGCCGCGACGAACGCAACCGCCTGCGCAACGCCCACGATCCGCTCACGCTTTATGCAGCGCGGCTGACGCAGGCCGGCGTGGACCGCGCAAGGGTCGATGCCATCCGTGCCGAGGAGAAGGAGGCCGCAAAGGCGATGCTCGCCGACATTCTCGCCGAACCCATGCCCGATCCGGCGGGCGCGCTTGAGGGCGTCTTCGCCGATGGGGCGCGGCCATGAACGAGATCGTCAACGACCGGCTCGCCATGCCGTTGCCCGCCGTGATCGCCGAGGCCATCATGCTGGAGATGGAGCGCGACGACGCGATCGTGTGCATCGGCGAGGATATCGGCAGGGCCGGTGGCGTGTTCGGTGCGACGCGCGGCTTGCAGGAACGGTTCGGCGCCGAGCGCGTGCTCGATGCGCCGATCGCCGAGATGGCATTCACCGGCATGGGCGTCGGCCTCGCCCAGGCGGGCATGCGACCGCTGATCGAGATCATGTTCGCGGACTTCATCGGCGTATGCCTCGAGCAGGTCTACAACGCCGCCGCCAAGATCCACTACATGTCCGGCGGCCGCCAGCGCATGCCGATCGTCTACAAGACGGCCGGCGGCTGCATCGGTTCGGCGGCCCAGCACAGCCAGGCATTGTGGGGCCTGTTCGCCCATCTGCCCGGCCTGAAGGTCGTCGCCCCCTGCAGCCCGCACGACCACAAGGGGCTGATGGCCGCCGCGCTGCGCAGTGACGATCCGGTCGTCTTCATCGAGCACAAGGCGCTGCTGCTGTCCAAGGGCCGCGACTTCCGCCATCATCCCGACATTCCCGATGCCGCCTACACCGTCCCGATCGGCCAAGCCGCCGTCGTCCGGCAGGGCACCGATGTGACGCTGGCAACGCTCAGCGCGTCCGTCGAACACGCGCTCGAAGCGGCGCAGACGGTCGATGCCGAGGGCATATCGGTCGAAGTGATCGATCTGCGCAGCGTCGTGCCGCTCGATTCGGACACGGTCGCGCAATCGGCCGCGCGCACCGGCCGGCTGCTGGTGGTCGACGAGGATTATCTCAGCTTCGGCCTGTCGGCGGAACTGTCGATGCGCGTTCTCGAAAGCCTCGGTTTCGATGCGCTGCGACAGATCGGGCGCCTTGCCGTGCCCGATGTCCCAATTCCCGCCGCGCTGTCGCTCGAAAAGGCAGTCATGCCGGGCGTCGATGCGATCACCGAGCATTTGCGCGCCATGGCAAAAGGATCCTGACGTGTCGACCGCCGTCACAGCCCCCGCCATCGAGGCGCCCGCGCGGACCGGGCCTGGCCGCGCCGCCATCATCGGCGCCGGCGGCGGCATCGGGTGGGCCTGCGTGAGCGCCTTCGCGCAGGCCGGCTGGGCGGTCACCGCGGCCGACATCGACGGCGCCGCCGCGCAAGAGACGATCGCCACGGCTTCACCGCCAGCCATCGGCGATCACACGGCCCTGGCACTCGACAGCACCGATCCGGTCGCCGTCGGCAAGATGGCCGATGCCGCCGAAGGCATCGACGCCGTGGTCTATTGCGCCGGTATCGCCGCCACCATGCCGATCGCCCAGACCGATTTCGCCATCTGGCGCAAGGTCATGGCGGTCAATCTCGATGGTGCGGCCATTGTCGCATCCGCCTTTGCCAGGTCCATGATCGCGCGCGATCGGGGCGGCGCGATGGTGTTCGTTTCCTCGGCCGCCGGCCAGCGCGGGGAGGCCAACGCCTCGGCCTATTGTGCTTCCAAGTTCGGATTGATCGGGCTCGTCCAGTCGATCGCGGCGGAACTGACCGCCCACCGTATCCGGGTCAACGCCGTCGCGCCCGGCAACGTCGATACCCCGATGCTGCGCGATGTCGCCCACAGCATCGCCGCGCTTGGCGAGGACGATGTCGACCGGGTCTGGCAGGCGCTTTCGACAGCCGGAGCCGCGCGGCGCCTGATCGAACCGGCGGAGGTCGCCCATGTGTGCCTTGCGCTTTGCTCCCCAGGCTTTTCCGGCGTCACCGGAGCCACGCTGCCGGTCGACGGCGGCTATCTGCTGAGCCCTTGAGGAGGATCACGCGCGCATGAGCGGACACGGCCGCACCGAATTCGACAGCGATGGCCTCGATGCCCTCGCCTTTGTCCGGGCGGCGGCGCCGGCGATCGGTTTGGCGTTAACCGAAGACGACATCGCCGCCGTCGCCGCCCAGTTCGAGCGTGCCGCCGGATTTGCCCGCATCGTCGACAAGGCGGTGCCCGAACTGGACAAGGTGTCGCCCGCGCCGGTCTTCGCGCCGGCCCGGCAAGACGAGCGGGGTTCGCCATGACCGCGATGGCCGCCTCGCACGATTCTGCTCGGGCCATTGCCGCCGATGTCGCCGCCGGGCGCATCAGGGCGAGCGCCGTCGTCGAACGCGCGCTCGACGCGCTCGCTCGCGCGAGGGCGCTGAATGCGGTGACGCGGATCCACGCCGACCGCGCGCGCGACAGGGCCGCGGCCATCGACGCCAGGCGCGACAGCGGCGAACCGCTGGGCGCGCTCGCCGGCGTGCCCTTCGCCGCCAAGGACCTGTTCAACGTCGCCGGCCATGTCACCGGCGCCGGCAGCCGCGCCACCGATGCCGACGCGCCCGCCGAACGCGATGCCGACGCCATTGCGCGTCTGGAAGCCGCCGGCGCGATCCTGCTCGCCTCAACGACGATGGACGAACTCGCCTACGGCTTCACGGGCGAATGCGAACGCGACGGCGCGACCGTCAATCCACGCCGGTCGGGTGGGTCCGATGCGCCGCGCGTGACCGGGGGTTCATCGTCGGGTTCGGCCGCGCTTGTCGCCGCCGGCATCGTGCCCGTCGCGCTGGGCAGCGACACCAACGGCTCGGTGCGCGTGCCGGCCGCCCTGTGCGGGATCGCCGGTCTGAAGCCGACCTATGGCAGGCTCTCGCGCGGCGGCACCTATCCGTTCGTCGACAGTCTCGACCATGTCGGGCCGCTGGCCGCGAACGTCGCCGATCTCGCGGTCGCCTATGACGCAATGCAGGGACTTTCCGACCGCGATCCCGTGCAGGCACGGCGCGGGCGCGAGCCCGTCGCGGACACGCTCGTCGCCGCCGGGCCGCCCGGCGCCGGGCGTCTTGGCGGGTTTTTCGTCGCCCCGCTGCATGCCGACGTCAGGGACGCGGTCGATGCCGCCTGCGACGCGCTCGGCGCCCGGCAGCAAGTCGAGCTGCCGCTCGCCGAAGCCGGCCGCGCCGCCGCCTTCGTGATCACCAATGCCGAGGGCGGCGCGCTGCATCGAAGCGCGCTCGCCAGCCGGCCCGATCGGTTCGGCCCGCTTGTGCGCGACCGGCTTCGCGCCGGCGCGCTGCTGCCGGCATCATGGGTATCGCGGGCACAGAAGCTGCGGCGCATGCTCACCGGACAGCTCATCGCGGCGCTTGAGCGCACGCCCGTGCTGATCGCGCCGGCCACGCCATGCCCCGCCTTTCCGAGCGGCACCGAACGCTGCGAGGTGGACGGCCGGAGCCTCGCCGTCCGCCTTGACATCGGCCTTTATACCCAGGCGCTGACGTTGACCGGCGTTCCCATCGCCGTGGTGACGACGATCGGCCGGCGATCCGGTCTGCCGGTCGGCGTGCAGGTGGTCGGCCGCCCGTTCCGCGAGGATCAGGTCCTGGCCGCCGCCGCCGCGCTTGAAAGGGCCGGCTTTGCTGCCGCGCCGGAGCCGCTGACATGAGCGCCCCCCGGACCAGCACGACCGTCATCAACGATCCGGAGATCGTCGCCGAGGTTCGCGCCGTCTTCGATCGCTACGAGGCGGCGCTGACCGGGAACGACGTGCCCGTGCTCGAGGAACTGTTCTGGAACGCACCGCAGACCACGCGCTACGGCGTCGGCGAAAACCTCTACGGCTGGCAGGCGATCTCCGCCTTTCGCCGTGCGCGGCAGACCGGCCCGTTCAAGCGCACGCTGCACAACACGGTCATCACCACCTATGGCCGCGATTTCGCGACCGCCAACACCGAATATCTGCGCCAGGGCCATGACCGCCCCGGCCGCGAAACCAAGACGCTGATGCGCACCGCCGACGGCTGGCGCATCGTCTCGGCACATGTGAGCCTTTTGGGGGAAACCGTCTGACGGGATCAAACCGGGTCGCGGCAGCGGCCCCAACGAGAATGGCGCCGCAGCGCCGCGTTCCGTTTCACCCCATTGCAGTCGTCGGACACAGGGAGAACCACGATGACACGTATGAAAGACTTCAACGCCCCAACGAACATGAGCCGGCGCCGCTTCGGCCAGATGCTGGGGCTGACCGGCGCGATCGCCATGCTGCCCTGGAAGGTCGAGGCGCAGGGTGGCGTGCAGACGCTCGTTTTCGCCCTTCCCGGCCTTGTCGGCAATTTCGAGCCGCACACCTGGGTCGGATTTGGCGATACTGTCCATGTCATGGACACGGTCGCGCGCGGGTTGACGCATATGGACTTCGCCAACCCGTTGCCGCGGCCGGCCATCGCCGAGAGCTGGACCGTTTCGGAAGACGGAACGGTCTACGACTTCACCATACGCGATGGCCTGACATTCCATGACGGCACGCCGATCGACGCGCCCGCCGTGCTGCGCACCTTCCAGCGCATGAAGGACGAAGACGATCCGACACGGCCCGAACTGTCTTTCGCGCTCGACAATCTGGGCGGACCGAACGTCGACGGCTTCGAGGCGCCGGACGCGCGCACCTTCCGCATCAATTTGCTGCAGCCCGACGCGGCCATCCTCGGCCGCCTGTCGCGCCCGGACATGGTCATCATCTCGCCGACCGCGCTCGAGGCGCATGGCAAGGAAATCGGCCTGAACTTCGTCTCCTGCGGCCCATACAGGATATCGAGCGTGACGCCCAACGAGCGCGTGGTGCTCGAGGCCTTCGACGGCTTTTACAAGGGCACGCCGGAAATCCAGCGCGTGGTGATGCAGGTGATCCCGGAAGCGGTGGCGCAGATGACCGCTCTGGCCGCCAGCGATTTGAACGTCACCAATCTCATCCCGCATTCCAATGTCGACCGGCTCGAGGCGATGGAGGGCATCCGCATCGAGGAATCGGCCGCCTTCATCTCGGCCATGCTGGCGATGAACTGCGAGGCCGGTCCGCTCGCCGACATCCGCGTGCGCCGGGCGATCAATCTGGGGATCGACCGCGAGGCCGTGGTCCGCGAGGCGTTCTTCGGCAAGGCCGAGGTGCCCGGCTACATCACTCCGGCCGCCGAACAGGGCTACGCGCCCGAGCATCAGCGTCACTCCGAATACGATCCCGATGCCGCGCGCGCGCTGCTCGAGGAGGCCGGGGCGATGGGCGCCGAACTCAGCCTGATCTCGGAGAATTCCGGCTTCTGGCCGCGCCTGGGGCAGGTCGTCGAGCGCAGCCTGAACGATCTCGGCCTGGTCGTGACGACCGAATATCTCGATGGCGGCACATTCAACGGGCGCCTGTTCGACAAGACCGCCCATGAGCTGGCCTTCCTGCAGCGCTCGGCCTTCTTCCCCGATCCGGACGGCCGCTTCTCGCCGCTGTTCCAGACCGGGACGGCGGGAGCCGACCAGATCACCGCGCAGTCCGGCCTGCCCGAACAGGCCCAACTGGATGCGATGATCATCGCTGCGAACGCCGAAGGCGATCCGGAACGGCGCACCCAGCTGTATGTCGAGCTCAACAACTTCATGGCCGACGAGATGATGCCGGTGGCCGCGGTGGTGAACACCTTCCTGCCGGTCGCCGTGACGGCCGATCTTGAAGGCGTGAACGCCAATGCGCTCGGCACCTATCGCACCTTCCTTGAAGATGCGCGCTATGCGGCCTGAGCCCCTTTGCCCCTGAGTAGAACGCGCCGGGCGCCCCGAGCGCCCGGCCCGGTCCCGCGGAGTTTGCATGGCCAACTCATTCGCCGCTCCACCAAAGCCGGTTGCCGCGACACGGCGCGGCCGCCTCGGTCCGGCGGACGTGCTGCGGCTCGTGCCATGGGTCATCGCGACCGGTTTCGTGCTGGCCGCGCTGCTGGCGCCGCTGATCGCGCCCTATGACCCCATCGAGAACGTCGGCATGCCCATGATGCCGCTGTTCACCGACGGCCACGTCCTGGGCACCGACGGCTTCGGCCGCGACCAGCTCTCGCGCCTTCTCTATGGGCTGCGGCCGATGCTGGTGGTCTCGCTGGGCTCGGTCGTGCTGGCGCTGGTCGTGGGCGGCATTTACGGGCTCGTCTCCGGCGTCAGCGGCTGGCGCATCGACTGGGTGATGATGCGCGCCGTCGACATCGTGATGTCGTTTCCGCTGATCCTTGCGGCCATACTCGTTCTGGCGGCGCTCGGCGCCTCGCTCGTCAACCTGACGCTGGCCGTGGCGGTTTCGCAGCTTCCGATCTTCGCCCGGCTTGCCCGCGCGCTGGCGTCCGGCGAGGCGGCACGCGATTACGCGATGGCCGCGCGCGCCGCCGGCTTCGCGCCGATCCGCATCATGGTGCGCGAGGTCGCACCCAACATCATCCGGCCGCTTCTGGTACAGGCGACCTCCGTCGTTGCCGTCGCTGCGCTGACCGCCGCCGCCCTGTCCTATCTGGGCCTGGGCGTGCGCCCGCCGGCGCCCGATCTCGGCTATATGGTCAAGGAAGGCCAGGAACTGATCTTCATCGCGCCCGAACAGGCGCTGCTGCCCGGGCTCGTGATCGCCATCTTCGCGCTGGCGGTGTCGTTCTGCGGCGACCAGCTCGGCGATGACCGCGCTGTGGGAATGGCGCCATGATCGCCGAGATTGTGCGCCGCATCGCCTTTCTGCCCGTTACCCTGTTCGTGGTGGCGACACTCGTCTTCATCGCGCTGCGCGCCCTGCCCGGTTCGACCGTGGACATGCTCAGCTCGCAATTCGCCACCGCCGGCCTGCGCGATCAGCTCATCGCCCAACTCGGTCTCGACCTGCCATTGTGGCAGCAATACCTGATCTATCTGCGCGAGCTTGTCACGTTCGACCTTGGGCGTTCGTTCATCACCGGAAAGGACGTTTCGGTGATGGTCGGCGAGACGTTGCCGGTGACCATCGAACTGGCGCTTGCCTCGCTGATCGTCATGGTCCTGTTCGGCCTGGGCGCGGGCATGGCGGCGGCCGCAAGGCCCGGCTCGCTCATCGACGCCAGCCTGCGCTTCGTGGCGATGACGCTGTTTGCCCTGCCCTGGTTCTGGTTCGGCATCATCCTGATCATCGTGTTCTCGCTGTGGCTGGGCTGGTTGCCTTCGTTCGGCCGGCTGCCCTCGACGCTCGACTATCAGCCCGTCACCAATTTCGTGCTTGTCGATGCGATCGCGCTTGGCCGCCCCGACCTGATCGGCCCCTGGCTGGCGCATCTGATCCTGCCGGCGCTGACCGTCGGTCTGACAACCTCGGGCATGCTGATGCGGCTTGCGCGATCGGGCATCATCGAGACCGGCAGGCTCGATTTCGTTCGGACCGCCCGCATGAAGGGCGTGCCGGGCGGGCGGATCTTCTTTCGCCACATCCTGCGCAACGCGGCGCTCGGCGTGCTGACCGTGATCGGCCTGCAATTCGGCGCCATGCTGGGCGGCTCGGTGATCGCCGAAGTGGTGTTCGGCTATCCCGGTATCGGCCGGATGATGATCGACGCCGTGCTGACCCGTGACTATGCCGTCGCCCAGGGCGCCGCGCTCGTCATCGCCACGCTTTATGTCTTCGTCAACCTGGCGACGGACCTCGCCTATCGGTGGGCCGATCCACGCTTGCGCCGGGAGCCGGGCCGATGAGCGCACCATTGCTCGAGGTCGACGACCTTTCGGTCGCCTTCGGCGCGCCGGGCGGTGATCTGTTCGCGGTCGAAGGCGTCAGCTTCGCCGTCGAGCCCGGCGAGATCGTCGCCCTGGTCGGCGAAAGCGGCTCGGGCAAGTCGGCCACCTCGATGGCGCTCGCCCGGCTCAACGAGGGACCGGGCGCCGCCATCGGCGGGTCGATCCGGCTCAATGGCGAGGACGTGCTGGCGATGGATGCGGCGCGATTGCGCCAGTTGCGGGGCAAGGGCATCGCCATGGTGTTCCAGGATGCGATGACCGCGCTCAACCCATGCGAGACCATCGGCGACCAGATCGCCGAGTCGCTGGTCGTGCACGGTACGGCAAACTGGCGTGCGGCGCGCGCGCGGGCGGTCGCATTGCTGGACGAGGTCGGCATGCCCGAACCGCAACGCCGCGCCGGGCTTTACCCGCACGAGGTCTCCGGCGGCCAGCGCCAGCGGGCGATGATCGCCCTTGCGTTGGCCTGCGACCCGCATTTGCTCATTGCCGACGAGCCCACGACCGCGCTCGACGTGACGATCCAGGCGCAAATCCTGGCGCTGCTTTCGCACATGGTGCGTCGGCGCGGCATGGCGATGATCCTGATCACCCACGATCTGGGCGTGGTCGCCGGCGTCGCCGACCGCGTCATGGTCATCTATGCCGGCCGCATCGTCGAGATGGCAACGGTCGAGGCGCTGTTCGCCGCCCCGCGTCATCCCTACACACGCGATCTGATCAAGGCGGCCGGCATGGAGCGCGATGCCGGCGGCCACCTCGCCGCGATCGCCGGCGCGCCGCCGCGCATCGACCGCAAGGGCGATGGCTGCGCCTATGCGCCCCGCTGCGCCAACGCCATCGAGAAGTGCCACGCCCGCCGGCCCGAACTCGCATCGGTCGGCCGGTCCCTTGCGGCGTGCTGGCATCCGGTCCCCGACAGCGATGGCGCCCCATGACGGATACCATCCTGGCACTTGACGGGCTGACCGTCCGCTATCCGGTCCGGCAGGGCTTGGGCTGGCGCGAGATCACGGCGCTGCATCCGACCGATCTGGACATCGCGCGCGGCGAAACGCTGGCCGTTGTCGGCGAGAGCGGCTCTGGCAAGACGACGCTCGGGCGGGCCATGCTGCGCCTTGTCGAACCCTCCGGCGGCGCGATCCGCTACGGCGGCACCGATCTCGTCCAGCTCGCCCCGCGCAGGCTGCGTGCCCTGCGCCCCCGCTTCCAGATGATCTTCCAGGATCCGTATTCCTCGCTCAATCCGCGCCGGCGCATCGGCGCCATGCTCGACGATGTGCTCGCCCATGTCGGTGTGCCCGCATCCGAACGCGTGGCGCGCGCCAGGGCATTGATCACCTCGGTGGGCCTCGATACCGATGCGCTCGAGCGCCTGCCCAGCGCCTTTTCCGGCGGCCAGCGCCAGCGTATCGCGATCGCCCGCGCCCTTGCCACGGAGCCGCAGATCATCGTCGCCGACGAACCGGTCTCGGCGCTCGACGTGTCCATCCAGGCACAGGTCGTCAACCTTCTGATCGACCTCAAGCGCGAGCGCGGCCTGACGCTGGTGTTCATCTCCCACGATCTGGGCATAGTGAGCGCGATCGCCGACCGCATCGCGGTGATGTATTTCGGCGAGATCGTCGAACTGGCCCCCGCCGGGCCGCTTGCGGCCAATCCGGCCCACCCCTACAGCGCCATGCTGCTGCGCGCCACGCCAAGGCCCGATGTCGCCGCGGCGCGCGAGACGATCCGCCTGGCCACGGCAGCGCCGTCCGCCGACCTGCCAAGCCAGCTCGACCCGCCGGCGGGTTGCCCGTTCCGCAGCCGCTGTCCGCGTGCCACGGGCCGCTGCGCTGCCGAGGCGCCCCGGCTGATGCCGATGCCGCAGGGCGGCCTCGCTGCCTGTCACAATCCGCTGCCCGCCAATGCGACACATGATGAAAGAGGACTGGTCACGACATGATCATCGACGCCTACAACAACATCTGGACCGCCGGTCAGAACTCCGATTATCTGACTGCCGAGACCTATTCGGTCGAGATGATGCTGCGCGACATGGATGCGGCCGGCGTCGACATGGCGGTCGGCTGCTCGCTCGGCCAGATGATCGACAACGACTATACCGCAAGCGTCGGCGCCAAATATCCCGACCGCATCATCGCCTTCGGCCAGGTCAATGCGCGCGACGCCGACGCCGCCGACCAGATCCGCCGCGACCATGACAGGCACCGCTTCCGGGGGCTGAAGCTGCATCCCGTCTTGCACGGCTATCATATGGTCGATCGCGGTCTGCTCGATCCGGTCTTTGAAGCCTGCGCCGAGCGCGGCATGATGGTTCTTTTCAACGCGCTCGACGACGCCTTCATCCATCCGCTCGGTATCGAGGAGATCGCCCGGCATCATCCGACGGTGCCGACGCTGATCGCGCACATGGGCACGGTCTGGAATGTCGGCGAGGCGATTCTCGTCGCCGGCCGCACGCCCAACATCTATCTCGAGACCTCTTCGACGCAGCTCATCGAGGTGCGGATGGCCTACAAGGACCTGGGCCCCGAAAAGCTCATCATGGGCACCGACTGGCCGGGAAGCGACTTCGAGCTCGAGCGGTTGAAGATCCGCAAATCCATCGCCGATCCCGAACACCGCGCCATGGTCGAAGGCGGCAATCTGGCGAAGCTGCTGGGGCTATGAGCGAAACGGTCCTCGAAAGCGCGGCGATCTGGGCGCGCCCCTGGGCACAACCGCCGCAATGGGGCGGCAAGGTTCGGCTGGCCGCCGGCCGCATTGCATCCATCGCGCATGGCGCGCCCACCGGCGACCACCTGCTCGTGCCCGGCCTGGTAAACGCCCATGACCATGGCCGCGGCGTCCGCCCGCTTGCCATTGGCGCGCCCGATGCGCCGCTCGAGGCATGGCTTTGGGATCTGTGGCGCGCGCCGCGCACCGATCCCTATCTCACCGCGCTGGTCGCGTTCGGGCGCATGGCGCTTTGTGGCGTGACCACGGTGGTCCACAACCACCTGCCGCAGGGCGACGATCTCGCCGCTGAGGCCCACGCGATCGCCCGCGCCGCGCGCGATGTCGGCCTGCGGCTTTCCTTCGTCGTTCCGATCCTCGACCGGAATCTTGCCGGCTACGACGATGGTGCGGCGATCGCCGCGGCGCTGCCGGCCGACGCCATGGCCGAACTGCGCGCCGCCCAGGCGCTGCCGCCGGTCGCCGAACAGATCGCCCTGGTGCCGGCCATCGCCGAGGCCATCGACGGTCCCGACATCGTCACCCAGTTCGGTCCGCCCGGCCCGCACTGGCTGAGCGAGCCGGCATGGCAGAAGGTCGGCGCCGCAGCGAGCGCGCAGGGCCGGCGAACGCACGTGCATCTTCTCGAGACGGCACAGCAACGCGCATGGGTCGACGCCCATCAGCCCGCCGGCGCGCATGTCTTCTTCGACCAGGCCGGCTTGCTGAACGATCGGCTGACCATTGCCCATGGGGTCTGGCTCAGGCCGGACGAAATCGCCGCCTTCGCCCAGGCGGGCGCGACCTTGGCGCTCAACACGAGCTCCAATCTGCGCCTGGCTTCGGGCATCGCAGACGGCGCGGCGCTGCACGCGACGGAACTATGCCTTGGCATCGGCCTTGACGGTATGGCGATGGACGACGATGCCGACATGCTGCGCGAGGTGCGGCTGGCCGCGCAGGTGCTCGGTGGACGCGGTTTCGACAGGCCCGGCCTGCCGCGCAAGGCGGTGCTCGCGGCGGCGTTTTCGACCGGCCGACGCGCCCATGACGGCGTTGCGGCGCCGGGCCTGGTGGAAGGTGCCGAGGCGGACCTGGTGGCGCTTTCGGTCGAGGCGCTTGCCGCCGACCGGCTCGACGATGATCCGGACACCCTGGCCGCGCTCGCCATGGGCCGCTGGAGCCGGTCCGCGGTGCGCGAGGTCCATGTCGCCGGCCGCAAGATCGTCGCGGAGGGGCGGTTGACCGGCGTCGATCTGGAGACGGCCGAGGCCGAACTGGTCGCCCGGGCACGCGCTGCGCGAAGGGCGACGCCGCCGCCAGCCTGGATCGGCGCGGCCCGCGCTGCGCGTCTTGTGGCCTCGGCGGCCCCGTCTCGGCAAGTGGCCGGCAACGGCGCCATTGCGATCCATGACATGAGCTTCGGCTTCGATCCAGAACTGTTTGCCGGCGTGCGCGATGATCCCGTCCATGCCGCCCGCTTGCTTGGCGTTGACGTGCTGCCCGCCCGGATCGACGTGCCTGTCTGGGCCTATCTGATCGTGACCGCTGACGGACCATGCCTGGTCGACACCGGCGGCGGCCATTTCATGAACGCCGGTTTCGGCGGCGTTGCGGCGGCGCTCGCGGCCCGCTCGATCGCGCCCGGCGACATCGTCCGTGTCTACCTCACCCATCTGCATGGCGACCATTGCGGCGGGCTGCTCGCGGCCAATGGTGCCGCCGCCTTTCCCAATGCCCGACTTGCCCTGCCCGCGGCCGAAGCCGACTGCTGGCTCGGGGGCGACGTGCCGCAGCCCATGCGCGCGATTGCCGACGAGGCGGCCCGTGCGATCGCCCCCTATGCCGACCGGACCGACCGCATCGCACCCGGCGACCGCATCGGACAGGCCATCGCAATCGAGGCGAGCGGACACACGCCCGGCCATACCGCATGGCTGTTCGAGCGCCAGCATGCGCTCGCCTGCGGCGACATCATCCACGTGCCGGCGATCCAGCTTGCCCATCCCCAGTGGTCGACCGATTGGGACATGGATGCCGACGCCGCCAGGGCGACGCGCCTTGCGCTGATGCGGCGCGCGCGGCAGTCGGACCTGGCTCTTCTGACCGGCCATGGCGGCATCCTCCACCCGGCCGCCCTGCCCGACCCGCCGGCTTCGCCATGAGAGCGCCATGACGCATCCCACCTTCAGCACGATCGACAATCGCCTCGTCTGCCGCATCGGCCGTGAAACGCTGTGGCTCGAACCGGTGGGCGCCGACTCGGTGCGCGTGCGCGCGACGATGAACGCGGCCATCGACGAAGGCCGGATCCACGGCCTGATCGACGATCTGCCCTGCGCTTCCGGCACGATCGAGATCGGCGAGGAAGCCGCGACGCTGACCCATGGCCGGGTTCGGGCCACCGTCCGACGCATGCCCCGCGGACTGCAGCCGACGCTGGAGCTGGCCTTTCACGACACGGTCAACGGCAACCTGCTCCTGCAGGAGCAGATGCCGCACATCCTTTATCCCAACACCCGCCACTACGCCGCCCAGCAGGGCGATCTGTGGCGCATCGAGACCAGTTTCAAAGCCCATGACGGCGAACGCTTCTACGGGCTCGGCCAGCATCAGCACGGCCGGCTCGACCAGAAGGGCTGCGTCATCGATCTGTTGCAGATGAACACCGAGGTGGCGATCCCCTTCACCATCTCCTCGCGCGGCTACGGACTGGTCTGGAACAATCCTGGCATCGGCCGCGTCGAGCTGGCCGCCAACCGGACGCGCTGGGTCATGGATTGCACCGCCCAGCTCGACTATGTCGTCATCGCCGGCGAAGGCCCGGCCGCGATTCTCCAAGCGTACACCGGCCTGACCGGCCGGCCGCCGATGATGCCCCGCTGGGCGATGGGTTTCTGGCAGTGCAAGCTGCGCTATCGCACCCAGGACGAGGTGCTCGACATCGCCCGCCAATACAAGCGGCGCGGCCTGCCGCTCGACTGTCTCGTCATCGACTTCTTCAACTGGACGCGCGGCGGCGAATGGAAGTTCGACCCCAGGGACTTCCCCGACCCCGCGGCCATGGTCACCGAGCTGGAATCGATGGGCATCAAGCCGATGGTGTCGATCTGGCCGGCGGTCAACGTCAACGCCGAAAACCACAACGAAATGCGCGATGCCGGCTATCTGATCACCCACCGGCGCGGCGTTCAGGCCTCCTCGATCTTCATCGACGCCAATGCCGAAGGGCGGACGGCTCTGTCGTTTTATGACGCGACGCACCCGGAAGCACGCGCCTATCACTGGGCGCGGGTCCGGGACGGCTACGCCCGACACGGCTTTGAGGCATTCTGGCTCGATGCCAACGAGCCGGAGGTGTATCCGGCCCATCCGGGCAATCTGCGCTATCATGCCGGCGACGGTGGTGCGGTCACCAATGCCTATCCGGTGCTGCACCAGAAGGGCTATGCGGAGCACATGGCCGCAGAGGGCATGGACGAGGGCGTCCTGCTGTCGCGCTCGGCCTGGCTGGGCACCCAGCGCTATCCCGTCGTGGTCTGGTCGGGCGACGTCGATTCGACCTTCGCCGATTTCGCCCGCCAGGTGCGCGCCGGGCTCAACATGGCGCTCAGCGGCATCGCCTGGTGGACCACCGACATCGGCGGCTTCAAGCACGGCGACGTCCGCGATCCGCAATTCCGCGAACTGATGATCCGCTGGTTCCAGTATGGCACGTTCTGCCCGGTCTTCCGCCTGCACGGCTTCCGCCAGGATTCCGAAGGCGACCGGCGGCTGGGGCGCGATTTCCTGTTCGGCGGCGCCGACAACGAGGTCTGGTCGTTCGGCGAACGGGCCTACGAGATCCTGTCGGCCTATCTGCATCTGCGCGAGCGGCTCAAGCCCTACATCGCCGACCAGATGCGCCGGGCGCACGAGACGGGCCTGCCGCCGATGCGGCCCCTGCTGGTCGATTTTCCCGACGACCGGCAAGCCGTCCGTGCCGAAGACAGCTTCCTGTTCGGCCCCGACCTGCTCGTTGCGCCGGTCCTCGAACACGGCGCGCGCGAGCGCACCGTCTATCTGCCCGCCGGCGCGCAGTGGACCGACGCCTGGACCGGTCAGACCCATGCCGGCGGCGCCGTGATAACCGCCGACGCCCCACTCGAACGCATACCCCTGTTCTTGAAGAATGATGCGCAGCTTCCCATCGCCGTCTGAACCGCGGATTGCGGTCGCCGACCGCCATCCCCGTGCCTTGCTTGACATGCTGGACCACAGGACGACATCACAATTGGCCAGGGACAAGAAATCGAAGCCGCTCACGCGCCAGCTCATCGTTCGGGGACGGCGGCGAGCCACCGGCTGGCCGCCTCCCGCAACGCTTTCCCCCCGGATCGCGCCATGACCGCCGCACCGCTCCTGCACGCTTCGCTGGCCGTCGACGACCTCGACGGCGCCATCGCGTTCTTCGAGCGCGCGCTGGGCTTTGCGACGCAATTGCGCGCCGACGATCTCACCGACGAGGTGGCGCGCCTGACACGGCGTGACGGACTGACCGTCAGGCTGGCGCAGATGTCACGGGCCGGCGACGGCTGCCGGCTGGAACTGATCGAGTTCAACGACCGCGATGCCGTACCGGCGGCGGGCGCGGGCCCGGTGCCGCTCGCACACATCTGCTTCGCCGTCGCCGATCTCGAGGCGACGCTTGCCGATGTCCGCGCCGCCGGTGCCGAACCGCTCGGCGAGATCGTCACCTTCCCCGAGGGACGCTGCGTCTATGTGCGTGCACCGGGTGCAGCGGTGATCGAGTTCGAGGAGATACCCGACGCCGTGTCCGCCAACCAAACACAGACTCCGCAGGAGAGCGCCTGAAGGATGGATGATCAGCACGATACCGGCCTTGCCGCCCCGTTCGAACCCGACAAGACCTCCGCAGGCGGCATGCGCAACGCCGATGCGCCGACGCCTTCGGTCTATCCGCCGCCCGAGTCCATGCGGCCCACGCTCGTCGGCCGGCATTACATGGTCTGCGCCGGCCATCCGATCGTCGCGCAGATCATGGCCAACGTGCTCGAGGCCGGCGGCACAGCCATCGACGCGGGCGTGGCGGGCGGTTTCGCATGCACCGTCATCCAGCCCGACATGTGCAATCTGGGCGGCATCGCGCCGGTGGTCGTGCGCCAGGCGGGCCAGGGCGCGCTGTGGACGACGGCCGGGGTCGGCGTATGGGGAGAGCAGACCGATCTTGACGCCTTTCGCGCCCGCTGGGGCGACGATATCCCGCTCGGCCCGGCAACCGGCATTGTGCCCGGCGCGCCCGATGCCCTGCTTGGCACGCTGGCGCGCTTCGGCACCTGGTCGTTCGCCGATATCGTCGAACCCCTGATCGCCTATGCCCGCGACGGCCTGGTTCTCGATCATCGCACGGCCATCGCGCTCGGGATCATGGGCCGCAGCTTTGCGCAATGGGACAGTTCGCGCGCCGTCTACTGGCCCAAGGGCCGCGCACCGCGCATCGGCGAGGTCATCCGCCAGACCGATCTGGCCGGCACGCTCGAAGCCATGTCCGCCGCCGAAACCGGCTCGGACCGCGACACTCGCATCGACAACGTCAGGGCGGCGTTCTATGGCGGACCGATCGCCGAAGCCATGGTCGCGTTCAACCGCGCCCACGGCGGCACGTTGAACCGCGCGGACCTTGACCGTTTCCGCGGCGCATTCGCTCCCGCGCCGGAAGTGGACTTTGACGGTTGGCGCGTGGCGACCAGCGATTTCGGCACGCAAGGGCCGGTCATGCTCCAGGCGCTCGGCATATTGCGCCAGTTCGACCTGGCCGCCGCCGGCCATGGCTCGGCCGATGCCTTGCATCTTGTGATCGAGGCCCTCAAGCTGGGCTTCGCCGACCGCGAGCTCCACTATTGCGATCCGGCCTTTGCAAGAAGCGACCAGGCCGCGCTGCTCGCCGCGCCGCACCTGGCAGCGCTCGCCGATCGGATCGAGATGGGCAGCGCCCGCGCCTTCGACGTCCCGCCGCCTACCGATTCGCGCCCGCGCTTTGACACGACATATGCGTGCGCCGTCGACGCCGCCGGCAACGCCATGTCGGTCATGCCGTCCGATACGCTTGACGGCTCGCCGATCGTGCCCGGCATCGGCGCCATGGTCTCCTGCCGCGGCGTGCAAAGCCGGCTGGACCCGGCCCATGTCAATGTGCTCGCCCCCGGCAAGCGGCCACGGGTGACGCCCGCGCCGGCGATCGCGCTCAGACCGTCGGTTGATGGCGCCGATCAGGTCCTCGCCTTCGGTTGTCCGGGCGGCGACGTCATCGTCCAGGCCATGCTGCAGGGCTTCGTCAATCTGATCGCCCACGGCATGCTGCCGCAGCAGGCGGTCGAGGCCGCGCGGGTGGCGACCTTCGCCCTGCCCAATTCCTTCTTCCCCAACCCCGCCTTCCCCCAGCGTGTCGATGTCGAGAACCGCATCGATCGCGAGGTGCGCGCCGATCTGGCTGCGCGCGGCCACAAGCTGCATGAATGGCCAAGCTGGGAATTCGACGCCGGCGCCGTGATGATGGCCGGTCGCATCGATCTGGGTGGTGTCGACGGGCCTGTCCTGTCCGCCGCAGCCGATCCGCGCCGAACCGCCTATGCCGCTGGTCGATAGCGCCTGGGGGCCGGAGTGCGTCAATGACTGACGTCAGCGTCCTTGAAGCCGTCAGGCTGATCGCCGCGCTGCTCGCCACCGGCGCGGTGGCCGGCATCCTGTCGGGCTTGCTCGGCGTCGGGGGCGGCATCGTCATCGTCCCCGTGCTGTTCGTCGTCCTGATGGGTCTTGGCGTCGACGAGACGGTATTGATGCATGTCGCGATCGGCACATCGCTGGCGACCATCATCTTCACCGGCTTCATGTCGGCGCGCAGCCATTGGAGCAAGGGTGCGGTCGACACGGCCCTGCTGGCGCGCTGGGGCCCGCCGATCGCCATCGGCGTCGTCGCCGGAACCGTTGTCGGCGGCAACATCGCCGGCGCCGCGCTGACCCTGATCTTCGCCCTCATCGCCGCGATCGTCGCCGTCAACATGGCCGTTCGGCCGGCGCGCACCACCGGCCAACGGCCGATGCCCGGCACGCCGCTGCGCGAAGCGCTTGGCCTGGGCATTGGCGGATTCTCGGTGCTGATGGGGATCGGCGGCGGCACGCTCACCGTGCCGATCCTGTCGTTTTTCGACTACCCGATCAGGCGCGCGGTCGGCACCGCCGCCGCGATCGGCCTGATCATTGCCGTTCCCGGCGCGATCGGCTTTGCCTGGTTCGGTTTCGGGCAAGCGACCCTGCCACCGTTTTCGATCGGCTATGTGAACGTGCTCGGCGTTGCCGCGATCGTCCCCGCATCGATGCTCACCGCGCCGCTCGGGGCGCGCATCGCTCATGCCGTTGCGCCGGCCGTGCTCCGCTGGTGCTTCGCCGGCTTCCTGGCGCTGACCAGCGCGACCATGATCCATGAAGTCGCCCTCGGGTGACCGCCGCTCGGACATTTGGCGGTCTGGCGCCGGCAGGCCCCCCCGCCTGGCATTGGCGCGGTTTCGTCAGACCCTGGCCGGACGATGCGGCCCCCTGCCCGGCCAGCGTTTCGGCGCGCACGCGATGCCATGGTGCCCCCTGCCGGACTCGAACCGGCACGGCCGAAGCCGAGGGATTTTAAGTCCCTTGCGTCTACCTGTTCCGCCAAGGGGGCCCGCAGGCACCCCTAGCGGAATCGGGCCGAAAATGGAAACGGGGCCGGCACCGGCCGCCCCCGAAGCCGGCATCGGCTCAGCCGGCAAGCTTTGCGGCAATCGTGGCGACGCGCTTGCCCTGAAACCTGGCACCCTCCAGTTCCTGCTCGGAGGGCATGCGCGAGCCGTCGCCATTGGCCGACGTGGTCATGCCGTAGGGCGAGCCGCCGCGCACCACGTCATTGCCCATCTGTCCCTGATAGGCATAGGACAATGGCACGATGATCATGCCGTGATGCTGCAGCGCGGCCTGGGTCGTCAGCACGGCCAGTTCCGCACCGCCATGCTGGGTCGCCGTCGAACTCATCACCGAGGCCACCTTGTCGATGAGCTTGCCCTCGGCCCACAGCGGACCGGTCTGGTCGAGGAAGTTCTTCAGCTGCGCCGCCATCATGCCGTAGCGCGTCGACACGCCGAGTATGATGGCGTCGTAATCGACCAGCTCCATCGGATCGGCGATCTCGGCTTGCTGGTCGAGCTTGTAACCGGATGCCTTGGCCACCTCTTCGGGCACCAGTTCCGGCACGCGCTTGACGGTCACCTGGGCGCCGGCTTCGCGCGCGCCCGCGCCCGCCGATTGCGCCATCGCCTCCATGTGGCCCCAGCTTGAATAGTAGAGCACGAGAACCTTGGTCATGATCGATCCGTCCCTTTCGCGGTTGTCGGTACGGAGATAGGTGGCCGAACGGCGCCCGCCGCAAAAGTGGGCAGCCGGGCGACACAGCGTTCACCGCAATTGCCCTGGCCCGGGGCGCCGCGTATGAGGGGCGAAAAGCCGATCCGATGGGAGCCCCCATGCCGAACGCCATCGTCACCGCCGCCATCGTTGTCATCGGCGACGAGATCCTTTCGGGCCGCACGCGCGAGGCCAACGCCCATCACCTGGCAAGGGTGCTGAGCGCCGCCGGCATCGACCTCCGCGAGATCCGCGTCGTCGCCGACGACCATGCGGCGATCGTCGAGGCGGTCAACACGCTGCGCGCGCGCAACACCTATCTGTTCACCTCCGGCGGCATCGGCCCGACCCATGACGACATCACCGCCGAGGCCGTCGCCGCAGCGCTCGGCCGGCCCTTCGGCCCCGATCCGCGCGCCATGGCGGTGCTCGCCGCCCATTACGAGGCGATGGGCGAGCCGTTCACCAAAGCGCGCCAGCGCATGGCCCGCATGCCGCAGGGCGCCACGCTCATCGACAACCCGGTCAGCGCCGCGCCGGGCTTCGTCGTCGACAACGTTCATGTCATGGCCGGCGTGCCGCCGATCTTCCAGGCCATGCTCGACAACGTGCTGCCGACCCTGAAGACCGGACGCCGGCTGCTGAGCCAGACCATTCACTGCCGCTTCGGCGAGGGCGTCATCGGCAGTGCCCTGGCCGCGATCGACAAGGCCCACCCCGACGCGCTGATCGGCTCCTATCCGCATTACGAGGATGGTGACTACTGGGTGAAGATCGTCATCCGCGCCCCCGACGCGGCAACGCTCGATGCGGCTCGGCAGGATGTGGAGGCGATGCTGGAGCGTGAATGGTGAATGGTGAATGGTGAATGGTGAATGGTGAATGGTCGCAGGGCACGGCAGGTCGCTGCAAGCCGCCCGCATTCACCATTCACCATTCACTGCCCCTCACCATTCACCATTCACTGCCCCGCTCCTTGCCTTCCCCGCCGCGCCCCGCTATCGCAACCCTTCCCGCAGACGACCACGGAGCGCGCGATGGCCTTGCCGGAGAAATCCTTTCCCGTCTCCTGGGACCAGTTCCATCGCGACGCGCGGGCGCTGGCATGGCGCGTGGCCTCCGTCTCGCCCCACTGGCGCGCCATCGTCACGATCACGCGCGGCGGGCTGGTCCCCGCGGCGGTCGTGGCCCGCGAGCTGGAAATCCGCATCATCGAGACGGTGTGCATCGCCTCCTATCACGACTATGACACCCAGGGCGAAATCCGTGTTCTCAAGTCGGTGAGCGAGGAGCTTCTGACCGATGGCGGCGAAGGCGTGCTCATCATCGACGATCTGACCGACACCGGAAAGACCGCCGAACTGGTTCGCGCCATGATGCCCAAGGCGCATTTCGCCACCGTCTACGCCAAGCCCAAGGGCATGCCGCAGGTCGACACCTTCATCACCGAGGTCAGCCAGGACACCTGGATCTTCTTTCCCTGGGACATGGGCTTTACCTATCAGGAGCCGATCGCCGGCGCCGGCAAGGGCTGACCGGCCATGGGTGTGTCGGGCGATGGTGCGGCGATACCCGCCACGCCCGGCGGCGCCGCCGCGCGCCGACGCGCGCTGACCGTCATCTTGCTGACGATCCTGATCAACATGATCGGCGTCGGCCTTGCCTGGCCGATCCTGCCCAAGCTGGTCCAGTCCATGGGTTCGGGCGCGGTCAGCGAGGCGGCCGCCGCCTATGCCGTCATCGGCACCATCTACGCGCTTGCCCAGTTCCTGTTCGGCCCGCTCATCGGCATGCTGTCGGACCGCTTCGGCCGCCGCCCGGTCATGCTGGTTTCGCTCGCCGGCCTCGCCGCCGACTACGTATTCGCTGCCCTCGCCCCGAACCTGGTCTGGCTGGCCTTCGCCCGCCTCCTCGGCGGCATTCTGGGTGCGACGCTGCCCACCGCCAACGCCTATGTCACCGACATCTCCGAACCCGCCGACCGCGCCCGCATATTCGGGCTGATCGGCGCCGCCTTCGGACTGGGGTTCATCCTGGGCCCGCTGATCGGCGGGGTTCTGGGCGCGATCGACATCCGCCTGCCCTTCTGGGCCGCCGCCGCCATGGCCGCCGTCAATCTCGTGCTCGCCTGGGCCTTCCTGCCCGAATCGCTCGCCCCGCAGAACCGGCGCACCGATCTGGTCGCGCGCGAGGCCAACCCGCTTGCCTCACTGCGCAAGATCGGCCGGTTTCCCGCGCTGACCCCGCTGCTGATCGCGCTTCTGATCACCGCCACGGCGCAGCGCGGCCTCGAGGCCACATGGGTGCTCTACACCGAGTTCCGCTTCGGCTGGACGGTGCGCGACGCCGCCTTCTCGCTCGCCTTTGTCGGGGTGATGTATGTGATCGTCCAGGGCGGGCTGGTCGGCCCGGTCGTGCGCCTTGTCGGCGACTGGCGCACGGTCATCGCCGGCTTTGCCATATCCTGCGTCTCGCTTGCCTTTTACGGTCTCGCCGACCATGGCTGGATGGTCTATCCGCTGATCGCCGGCTACGTGCTGGGCAACGGCCTGGGCGCCCCGGCGCTGACCGCCCTGTGCTCGAAGAGCGTCGACGATGATCGACAGGGCCAGTTGCAGGGAACCCTGCAGGCGGTCAACGCGTTGGCCATCATCCTCGGCCCTCTGCTGGCCTCGCTCGTGCTCGCCCATGTCTCCGCGCCCGACCCGGTCCTCGCCGTGCCGGGCCTGTGGTTCATCGCCGGTGCGGTTGCGTTCATCGTCTCGATCGGGCTTGCGCTGCGGGCCAGGCCCGCAACGATGTGACCCGGCTCGGCGGCGACGGCGGGCAACCGCGCCGTGCGCATCGGGCCGGTACCGCCTTTGGTCAATCCGGCCAGGGCGCATATAATCCATGCGCAAGGGAGATTCGCACCGATGACGGCACCCGGCAGTCCACTGGCTCGCTTCGTCGAAAGCCTGCGCCGCGCGTTTTCCGCCGATTCGGCGCCGGCAAGCGACGAAGCGGTGAGCAGGCAGGCGGCGGCTCTGGTCTGGCGTCACCGCAAGAACCGCCTCGAGATCCTGTTGATCACAAGCCGCGGGACCGGCCGCTGGATCCTGCCCAAGGGATGGATCGAAGGCGCCGAGACCGCCGCGCAAGCTGCAATCCGCGAGGCCTGGGAAGAAGCGGGCATCGAGGGCACGCTTTCCGACGCCCCGCTGGGCAGCTACCGTTACGACAAGCTCGATGCCGATGACGCCTCCAGCACGCCATGCCGTGTCGACGTCTTCGCGCTGCGCATGGACCGGCAGGCCAAGAACTGGCCCGAGCGCGGCGAGCGGGAACGCAAATGGACCACGGCGGGCAAGGCCGCGCGGCTGGTCGAGGAGCCCGAACTGGCGGCGCTGATTGAAGCCTTCGGCGCGCAAAGGGACAGGCAGGCGGCCTGATCGGCCGGCGCCATGGCGAGCCGCTCAATGGCGGCCGACCGCGCGGCGGCACGCCGAACGATTGCACGACCCTGTCCCGGCAAACCGAATCGGCTCCGAACCGGCGCGCGAAGGGTTAACGGAATCTGACTTGTCCCCGCTTTTCAACGCGCGCTCGGCCTACATGTTGTGTTTTCGCTTTCGCGCCATCCAGCCCTTGACCCTGTGATCCGAGTCGCCTTTTATGACAGTCGTGCGACCTTGAGCGCATGTCGGGCCGCGTACAAGGCCGGCGAAATCCAGTTTGATCGAAGCGTAGTGCGGACGCGATGACGATGGGCATCCATCGTTTGCGCGGGAGGTTTCCCGTGCGCCGCAATCCGGATATGGGAGCTTTGGACAACAAGGGAAAGTCGCCTGTTTACACAATATTTAGTGTTTGCAGGCCAACAAGACACCATATAAAGTGAATGGCCTGTCCGGACACGGTCACGGTCAGGCAGGGCGTCAATCAACAAGCGAGCGTCGATCCGGGGCCATGCCGGCGGTTTTGCCCACCGCATCGACGCGCGGACGAGCCGGCCGGTGGAACCGGACGGCAGGTAGCGGTTTTGCGTTTGAACAGGCGCGTTGGCAGCCTGTGGACAACACACTAGATATTGAGGGAACGAGGGACAACGATGCGCATCGAGCGGCACCACACCAAGGACGGCCAATCGCCCTATGCCGAGATAGCCTTCCGCAAGGCGACCAGCGAGATCAGGAATCCGGACGGCTCGATCGTCTTCCGGCTCGAGAACATCGACGTTCCCGAGCAGTTCAGCCAGGTCGCCGCGGACATCCTCGCCCAGAAATATTTCCGCAAGGCCGGCGTGCCCGCGCGCCTGAAGAAGGTCGAGGAAAATGCCGTCCCCTCCTTCCTGTGGCGCTCGGTCGCCGACGAGGCCGCCCTCGCCGCCCTGCCCGAGGACGCGCGCTACGGCCCCGAGACCGATGCGCGCCAGGTCTTCACGCGGCTGGCCGGCACCTGGACCTATTGGGGCTGGAAGGGCGGCTATTTCGACACCGAGGACGACGCCCGCGCCTTCATGGACGAACTGGCCTTCATGCTCGCCACCCAGCGCGTGGCGCCCAACTCGCCGCAATGGTTCAACACCGGCCTTTTCTGGGCCTATGGCATCGACGGGCCGGGCCAGGGCCATTCCTATGTCGACCCGTTCACCGGCAAGCTGACCAAATCGAAATCCGCCTACGAGCATCCCCAGCCGCATGCCTGCTTCATCCAGTCGGTCGGCGACGATCTGGTCAATGAGGGCGGCATCATGGATCTTTGGGTGCGCGAGGCGCGCCTGTTCAAGTACGGTTCGGGCACCGGCACCAACTTCTCGCAGCTTCGCGGCGAGGGCGAGCGGCTGTCGGGCGGCGGCAAGTCCTCGGGCCTGATGAGCTTTCTGAAGATCGGCGACCGCGCCGCCGGCGCCATCAAGTCGGGTGGCACCACGCGCCGCGCCGCCAAGATGGTGGTCGTCGATATCGACCACCCCGACATCGAGCAATATATCGACTGGAAGGTGCGCGAGGAGCAGAAGGTCGCCGCCCTCGTCACCGGCTCGAAGACCGTCGCCAAGCACATGAACGCGATCATGCGCGCCTGCGTCAATTGCCAGGGCCATGGCGAGGACTGCTTCGATCCGAACAAGAACCCCGCCCTCAAGCGCGAGGTCAGGGCCGCCAAAAAGGCTTTGGTTCCCGACAATTACATCCAGCGGGTGATTCAGTTTGCAAGGCAGGGCTACACCGAGCTCGAGTTCCGCACCTATGACACGGACTGGGATTCGGAGGCCTATCTGACCGTCTCGGGCCAGAACTCCAACAACTCCGTCTCGCTGTCGGACGAGTTCCTGCGCACGGTCGAAAACGACGGCGAATGGAAGCTGATCAACCGCATCGACGGCAAGGTGGCAAAGACCGTGCCGGCCCGCGACCTGTGGGAGAAGATCGGCTACGCCGCCTGGGCCTCGGCCGATCCGGGCCTGCATTTCAACACGACCATGAACGACTGGCACACCTGCCCGGCCGGCGGCCGCATCCGCGGCTCGAACCCGTGCTCGGAATACATGTTCCTGGACGACACGGCCTGCAATCTGGCCTCGCTCAACCTGATGGCCTTCGCCGATCCGGCCAACGGCCACAGGATCGACATCGCCGCCTACGAGCACGCGGTGCGGCTGTGGACGGTGGTGCTCGAAATCTCGGTGATGATGGCGCAGTTCCCGTCGAAACAGATCGCCGAACTGTCCTACAAGTACCGCACGCTGGGCCTTGGCTATGCCAATATCGGCGGGCTGCTGATGTCCTCGGGCATCCCTTACGATTCCGACGAGGGCCGGGCCATCGCCGGCGCGCTGACCGCGATCATGACCGGCGTTTCCTACGCCACCTCGGCGGAGATGGCCGGCGAACTGGGCCCCTTCCCCGGCTACAAGCCGAACGCGAATAACATGCTGCGCGTGATGCGCAACCATCGCCGCGCCGCCCATGGCGAAACGCAAGGCTACGAGGATCTGGCCGTCAACCCGGTCGCGCTGAAGGCCGACGAATGCCCCGACGCCGACCTGATCGCCCATGCCCGCGCCGCCTGGGACCGGGCGCTGGAACTGGGCGAACAGCACGGCTACCGCAACGCGCAGGCCACCGTCATCGCGCCCACCGGCACGATCGGCCTTGTCATGGACTGCGACACGACCGGCATCGAACCGGACTTCGCGCTGGTCAAGTTCAAGAAGCTGGCCGGCGGCGGCTATTTCAAGATCATCAACCGCGCCGTCCCCGCAGCGCTGCGCACGCTCGGCTATTCGGAAAGCCAGATCGCCGAGATCGAGGCCTATGCGGTCGGCCACGGCAATCTCGACCAGGCCCCGGGCATCAATCGCGGCACGCTGCGCGCCAAGGGGCTTTCAGACGAGACCATCGACAAGATCAACGCCGCCCTCAAGAGCGCCTTCGACATCAAGTTCGTCTTCAACCGCTGGACCATCGGCGACGAGACGATGACCGCGCTCGAAGTGCCCGAGGAGCGCCTCAACGATCCGACCTTCGACCTGCTTGCCCATCTGGGCTTTTCGAAGAAGGACATCGAGGCCGCCAACATCCACATTTGCGGCGCGATGACGCTGGAAGGCGCGCCCTTCATCAAGGACGAGCATCTGCCCGTCTTCGACTGCGCCAATCCGTGCGGCAAGATCGGCAAGCGGTACCTTTCGGTGGAAAGCCACATCCGCATGATGGCCGCCGCCCAGCCCTTCATCTCCGGCGCCATCTCCAAGACGATCAACATGCCCAACGCGGCGACCGTCGAGGACTGCAAGAACGCCTACATGCTGTCCTGGAAGCTGGCCTTGAAGGCCAATGCGCTCTACCGCGACGGCTCGAAACTGTCCCAGCCGCTCAACGCCTCCATCATCGAGGACGAGGAGGACGAGGACGCGCTCGACGCGCTGGTCGAGGCGCCGGCCGCCGCCCGCGCGGTCCAGCTCACCGAAAAGGTGGTCGAGCGCGTGGTCGAAAAGATCGTCCGCGAGCAGGAAAAGCTGCCCACGCGCCGCAAGGGCTACACGCAGAAGGCCAAGATCGGCGGACACACCGTGTTCCTGCGCACCGGCGAATATGATGACGGGCGCCTGGGCGAAATCTTCCTGGACATGAACAAGGAAGGCTCGACCCTGCGCGCGCTGATCAACAATTTCGCCATTTCCGTTTCCCTCGGCCTGCAGTGGGGCGTGCCGCTGGAGGAATATGTCGACGCCTTCGTCTTCACCAAGTTCGAGCCGGCCGGCATGGTGCAGGGCAACGACGCGATCAAGAACGCCACCTCGATCCTCGACTATGTCTTCCGCGAACTGGCGATCTCCTATCTTGGCCGGCACGATCTGGCCCATGTCGACCAGTCCGAGTTCTCCTCGACCGCGCTCGGCCGGGGCATCGAGGAGGGCAAGACGCAGCCCGTCTCGACCGGCTGGACGCGCGGGCACAAGCTGTCGGTGGTGCGTTCGGCCGGCCCCGGCGCGGGCGCCCCGGCGGGGGCCGCCAACACCAATGTGACCGCCATCGCGCCCGGCGCCGGCGGCACGGCCCGCGCGGCCACCGCGCCGGTTCTGCAATTGCAGGAGGAGGCGACCGCCTTTCACCGCGATTTCGCCGAACGCGCCGTGCCCGCCCGCCCCGAGCCGGCCGAAAGCGCCGCCGAGGGCGAGGCCGACGCGCAGGCCGAAGCCCAGGCCGCCGCGGCCGCCGCGACGGGCCTGTCGCCATCGGCGACGCACAGATCGGCCGATGCGGACGACGCCAGGCAGCTCGAGGCCGAACGGCGCATGCAGGCGATGATGGCCGGCTACACCGGCGACATGTGCGGCGAATGCTCGAACTTCACCATGGTGAGGAATGGGACGTGCCTGAAGTGCGACACGTGCGGGGCGACGAGCGGGTGTAGTTGAGCCGCAAGAACTGGGTCCTCGTGAGGAATGCCCACACAGCCAATCAGAGTCTACTTAGACACCGCGGATTTTGCCGAACTGACCAAGGACTCTGGTGAACCATCAGCGATCAAACGCCAGCTCTTAGATTTGAAAGACAAGGGAGTAGCCGAATACGGCTATTCCTATTGGCACGTCATGGAGTTGATCCGCGACGGTCCTGAGAACGCGCGCGAGAACCGAGAACGTCGCGCATCGGTCTTGAACGAGCTATGCGGTAACAACTGCTACCCGTACCCCACAGACTATGTGGCTGGATATCGGTATCCAAATAAGGGATACTGGATGCCGCGCGCAGTCGAACGTGTACTGACTGGCCGGGAACTCCTGAAACTAATGCGGGAGAAGATCGCCGATGAACGACGCCTGAACAGATCCACCAGACGCAGACTAAGCAAACCCGCTAATCTCAAACAGTTCCTCTCTGAATCTGGCGCCCTTTCGGGTGGAGCAGAGTTCTGGTATGAGGAGCTACCAGTTGCTCCAGACATCATCGAAAACCGCTATATTCAACGATACCTGGAAGGCCAGATAACAGAACACGAGATGGACGCCGCTCTCCAGAGATGGATTCGTGACCCAGTCTATTTCTTTGGTCTCTGGTACAAGTTTGCTGGCAAGAAAAATCATCTTGAAGAAATGGTCGAACAGCCGTTCATTGAGTTCTCTCATAGGTTAGAGATTTTTTTTGATCTAATTGAAAAACGAAAAAGACTTTTAGGAATGGCTAAACGCGCTCAACGAGAATACGCCAGGAAATACTACCGATCTGATCCGCGTATAAGGCATACGTTGCCTCACCCCAAAAGCAGTGGTAAAGAGGTTAAAGAGTGCAAGTTCAAATCAGTTGACTTTGACGAAAAATTTAATGGAATGAACTACTTAAATTGTTTCCTAGATACAATATTCAAAAGAGGGGCCAGTTTGGAAAAATCAGATTTTGGAGACTTGATGCACTTCTATCACCACAATCAGGTTGATCTGATAAGGCTTGATGTGAGGATGGCTCGCATTTTCAAAGGTTGTCCACACATTGATACGAACAAGATCGTTCCACGGTTGCGCGAGCTTGTGGGTCGAATTGAAACCTATCGACAATGAACTGGGCTAAGGCAGAATTCCAATCGGTTCACTACGCCATCATGATCGAAAACGCCGGAGAGGTCTATTCCGCCTATGTGCCCGATCTGCCCGGCTGCGTCGCGACCGGCTAGACAGTGGCTGAAGCCAAGACCGAAATCGCCGCCGCCATCCGTTTTCACATCGAGGGCTTGGCCGAAGACGGTCTGCCCGTGCCCATACCGCAAACGATCGTCACCGCGGTCGACGTTTAGAGCGGATTTCGAGCGTTTTGAATCGAAGGGGATTCCCACGGGGCTGGTTTTCTGATTCAGGCTCTGTGCCGGGATCAGGAGGCCGGTATGGATGGGTCAGCCACTTTCGATGGATTTGCGGTCACGGGTCATTGCGGCGATTGATGGCAGCCTAATGTTTGAGTCAAGCAGCATTTTTGAAGTTTGTCGCGTAGGGCGTCCGGTTGCTGACGATGGCCCAAA
>NZ_JASHKB010000059.1 GCF_030732865.1 Roseitalea sp. MMSF_3546 | reverse complement strand
CCGGCCGGTCAGCACATCGTCCCAGGCGCAGACCTGGCGCGGCGCGGTGAACAGGAACCGCCCGCCGGGTTCCAGCGCCTCAGCGACGTTTCCGATCAGGGTGCGCTGGGCGTTCCCGGGCAGGAGGAACACCAGGCCGATCGCGACCGCGCCATCGAAGCTGTGGCCGAAGAACCGGCTGCGCTCGGCCGGCTCGCACGCCACCTCGACATCGGGGAAGCGCTGGCGGAATGCCGCAACCAGCGCCGGCGAGGCATCGAGGGCGGAGACCGTCAGTCCGGCGTCGATCAGCGCGACGGTGACCGGCTCGCCCGACCCGCAGCCGATGTCGATGACCGTTCCTCCGGCCGGCAGCGACGCCGCCCATTGGCGAATGATCGCAAGCCCGGTCGTCGAGCCCGATCGCGCCGCCACGAACGTATCGGCGACCGCTTCATAACCGTTGGACGTGTCGTCGATCATCATGTCTTTCCAATATCGGCAACCGGGGCACGCGCGATCCCATGGCGATTCAACCAATGAGCAGGTAAAGCGCCCACGAATCCCGAACAATAACCTTCGACGTTATTGTCCTTCGGGAAACTGCCTTGCCAAGTGGCGGCAGATGATTTGGCCAAGCCGATGGAGAACAGCCGCCATGGTCCGTTTTCGCAAGACGACGCCGATCCTGCTCGCCGAGGACGTCAAGGCGTGCGTCGAATTCTGGGCGACGCTGGGGCTTCAGGCGCCGGTCACCGTGCCCGAGGGTGACGGCATCGGCTTTGCCATCATCGCCGGCGACGGCGTCGAGCTGATGTACCAGTCGTTCTCCTCGGCCCGCGCGCAAAGGCCGGAGGCGGTCGAGCGGGTCGACCGTTCCATCGTCTTCCTCGAGGTCGCATCGCTCGACGCTGTGCTCGCCGCGCTCCCGCGAACCGAGATCGTCGTACCCGATCACGTCACCGACTATGGCGCGCGCGAGATCTATGTGCGCGATCCGGCCGGCAATCTGATCGGCTTTTCGCAGTTCGGCTGGCAGGAGTGAGGCAGGAGAGGTGCGACGCGACACCGTCTCGCCCACATCACCACGCCTTCTGCGCCCGACGATCCGATGCCGCACAATCCGACGAGAGACGACAATGAGAATCCTGCGTGTCCTGCTGGCGGTTTTCGTCGCCATCGCTCTGGGGCTCTACCTCAACAACGCGTCCTGGCTGGCGCCGACCCCCGAGAGCGAACCGAAGCTCTATGCCCATCGCGGCGTGCATCAGCCCTATGAGCGGGCCGGGCTTACCAACGACACCTGCACGGCCGAGCGCATGCTGCCGCCGGCCCACGACTATCTGGAGAACACGATCGCCAGCATGCAGGCCGCGTTCGCCTACGGCGCCGACCGGGTGGAGATGGACATCTACCGCACGGCGGACGGCGACTGGGCCGTCTTCCACGATTACGGGCTTGCCTGCCGCACCGACGGGGAAGGCCGCATCCGCGACCACACCATGGC
>NZ_JASHKB010000058.1 GCF_030732865.1 Roseitalea sp. MMSF_3546 | reverse complement strand
GTAAGCGTCCGGTCAGGCGTTGTGGTGGTCAGTTCAGACCACAGCACTTCTTGTATTTTTTGCCCGATCCACAGGGGCAAGGATCGTTACGGCCCACTTTGGGCGCCGATGGCATCGCTGCAGGATTGCGGCGCATGCGTTGGTCGTTGAGACACTGAATGCAATAAGGGATCATGTCGGGCGCTTCGGCGAGTAGTTCTTCAACCTCCTTGTCCGGCAGGCTGCCTTCGTCATTGTCGACTTCGATCAGGGTGATCAGGATGGACAGTGCCGTTGCCGCGTCATCGTCGTCGCCCTCGGCAAGGTCCAGCCAGCTATCCGGCCGTAGGGACATCGCCTGCTTGAATCCGATGAGCCAGAAGACCAGATCACTTCGCCGGTTTCGGGGTGCGCATCATAGATCGGCGCGTATCGATCGCCTCCGCGTGTGAGGTCGCGGCCGATTGTGTTGTAGAGCCTCATGACGAGATCGACGGTGGTGCGCAGTTGGGTCTCGTCTTCGAAGATCGGTTCGGCGATGTTTCCATCATCATCCTTGCCCCACACGAGCGGGAGCCACTCGCTCGGCATGATCAGGTCGGGGCACACCATCACGCCGGCCAGATAGCCGTCGAGTTGGCTGAGCATCATCGGATCGGCAGGCTCGGGCAGCCCCTCAAGGGCCGCGTCAAGCTTTCTGAGCCAGGACGGGAGTCGTTGCATAATCGGTGATCTTCCACGGCAGCAGTTCGTCGATCCGGCCCACCGGATGATCGGCGATCCGGGACAGAACAGTGCGCAGATAGGCTTCCGGATCAAGGCCGTTCAGCTTGGCGGTCTCGATCAGCGACAGGATGGCCGCGGCCCGCTCGCCACCCTTGTCGGAGCCGGCGAACAACCAGTTCTTGCGGCCCAGGGCCACCGGCCTGATCGCCCTTTCGGCGGCGTTGTTATCGATCTCGATCGTGCCGTCCGCAACGAAGCGATTGAGGGCAGCCCAGCGCGACAACGCGTAGCGGATCGCCTGGGCGGCCGGGCTCTTGCCGGGCAGGCGTGATCGTTCCTGTTCCAGCCAGGCCTTCAATGCGGCCAGCTTGGGCGCCGTTTGTTGCTGCCGCATGGCCTTGCGGACATCGGGCGGGCTGCCGCGAATGTCAGCCTCGATGTCGTAGAGTTCGCCGATCCGCCGCAGCGCCGCCTCGGCCATCGGTGCCGGTCCATTGACCGTCAGATCGTAGAACTTGCGCCGCACATGCGCCCAGCAGGCCGCTTCGACGATGCGACGAGCATCGTGCGGCCTGCCCGGCTTGTAGAGCTCCTTGAACCCCGCATAGCCGTCCGCGTGCAGAACACCGGCGAACCTGTTCAGATGGGACCTTGGATGGATGCCCTTGCGGTCGGGGCTGTACAGATAGCAGACCGCCGGTGGCGCATCATCGCGCCATGGCCGGCCGTCGCGGACATAGGTCCACAGCCGGCCCTGCCGGGTCTTGCCGCGGCCCGGATCGAGCACCGGCACCGGCGTGTCATCCCCGTGCAGCCGGGTTGCGGCGAACACATGGGCTTGCAGCGCTTCGATCAGCGGTCGCATCAGGGCTGCCGACTGTCCAACCCAGTCGGCCATGGTCGAACGCGCGATCTCTACACCCTGACGCGCATAGATCGCCGATTGCCGGTAGAGCGGAAGATGATCGCAGAACTTGGCCGTCAGCACATAGGCGACAAGACCGGCTCCGGGTTTGCCCCGCGCGATCGGCAGCGACGGCGGATCGGCCTGCACGGTGCGATCGCAGCCCCTGCACACCAGACGCGGCCGCACATGGCGCACCACCCGGAACGAGGCCGGAACATAGTCAAGCGTCTCGGTGATGTCTTCGCCCGCCTTCAGGAAGGCCGTACCGCCGCAATCGGGGCATGTCGATGCTGGCTCGTGG
>NZ_JASHKB010000057.1 GCF_030732865.1 Roseitalea sp. MMSF_3546 | reverse complement strand
TCGCTTCTGTTCGGAAAGGTTGGACGGTCATTCGCGGCCCCGCAGTTGCTTACGGGGTCGACTAAGAAGACCGCTATTGGCTCACGATCAACAGAGGTGAAGGCGTAGTAGGGCTAAGGCGTGCAAAGACAGGGTGCGGTGTTCTTTGTTCTATGTCGGTTGCGCCTGCAGACCAAATGCCGCTTCGGATTACCGACCGGAGGGTGTTCGCCGTTGCGGATCGTTGGCGAAAGATCGATTCGACGAGGTGCTATCAGGCGTGCCGTTCGATCCAGCCGATGAGGAGGCGGGCCACCCTGTCGGGCTGGTCGAGCATCAGCCAATGGCCGGCCTCGTCCACCTGCTCGAACTGCCATTCGGCGTCCATGAAACGTTCGGACTCCGCGATCTGCGGCCGCCACATCAACTCGTCTCGCGCGCCCCAGAGGCCGAGCGTCGGCACGGTGACGGGCACTGGCTCCGGAAGCTGGCCCGTCAGCGCGGCGAGCAGGATCTCGGCCACGGGGTGCGCCAGTTCGATCCGCCGCATGGCCTGCAGATAGTCCGGCTCGGCGGCCATGCGGCCTGCGATGGCGTCGCCCTGCGGATGGCCGGAAAGGAAGAACCGCATGAAGGCGCCGTCGTTTGCGGCGAAGAGCTCCGGCGCTAGGTCTGTCTGGGCGAGCAGGAAGTACCAGAGATTGCTGAGCTTGCCATGATCGAGATCGAACAGCGCCCCGCTATGGCCGACCGAGAGCGCGGCATAGGAGGCGAACCGCTCAGGCGCCGAGGCTACCATCTCCCAGCCGACCACAGCGCCCCAGTCATGGGCGACCAGATGGCAGCGCGCGACGCCCATCGTCTCCAGCATCGCAAGCATATCCGTCGCAAGGCGCGAGCCCGTATAGCGGGCTACGTCCGGATGCCGCTCGCTCTTGCCGAAGCCCAGAAGGTCCGGCGCGAGCACACGGTAGCCGGCATTGACCAGGACGGGCACCTGGTGCCGCCAAAGCTCGCCATCGTCGGGCCAGCCATGGAGGAGGAGGACGGTCCTGTCACCTGCGCCATGCTCCCTGACGTGATAGGTCGCGTTGTTCAGTTCGATGTCCATTGTCGCCCCTTCTCTCGCGATGATTGGGATCGCGAGGCGGTCCCCGGCCATTGACGGCTCGCGGTTGATTTCGCAGCCTTGGGGTAATCGACGCAATTACCTCTAGGTTATCGGACCGATGGATCGGCGCTCCTCCTTCGCGACCATGCTGACAGCCCTGCGCCACGAGCGCCGGCTGTCACAGCTCGACCTCGCCATGGAGGCCGAGATCAGTCAGCGGCATCTGAGCTTCCTGGAAAGCGGGCGGTCGAAGCCCGGCAGCGACGTGGCGGCCCAGTTGGCGCGCGCGCTCCGGCTGGCGCCGGACCTCGCGAATGCCTTTATGGCGGAAGCCGGTTTCGCCCCAATCTTCCGGGCAAGGCCAATCACCGATCCCGCCATGGCGCCGCTCAGAACTGCGGCTGCCCATGTGCTTTCCGGCCACATGCCGTATCCGGCGGTGCTGGTCGATGCGGTCGGTGACGTTCTCGATGCGAACCCGGCGTTCGGTGCGATCCTCACGCTCTTCGGCGATCCGGCCAAGCTTTGGGACCGCACTCACAATGGACGACCGAAGAACCTTTATCGGTTGACACTCCATCCCGCCGGCACGGCCGCCGCTCTCCTCAACTTTGAGGAAGTGGCCCGCGCGACGCTTCAGCGAGTTCTCCGCGAGGCGCAGGCCGGGCCGCGGTTGACGGGGCTTCTTGAGGAAATCGTCGGCTGGGACGGCATCGACCCGGCCTGGGCGAAGCCGGACTGGGGACCGCCGCCCGCGCCCATAGTCGCCGAGTGCTACAGGATCGGGCGCGAGGTGCTGAGCATCTTCGCGGTCACGACCCGGCTCGGCACCGCGATGGAGGCGGATGTACGAGGTCTCAGGGTCGAAAGCTACTTTCCCGCCGACGCCAGGACGCGACAGGTCATGGAAAGGCTGGAGCGTTGACGGCGCCAGTCGGACCGACGGGCGGTTATCCTCGGCGCGTCGTTCCGGGCACGAAGGAGATTCACTCACCGTCCGCGCGAACATCGTTCGAGACTTCCTTCGTCAGCGTGCTGCCTTTGGCGAGCCGACGACCGAGCGCTTCGACGAAGCCGTCATAGCGCTCGTGGCCTTTGGCCTGGGCTGCGTGGCGCATCGGATCGGGGAGCGGCGGCGTGGTGGTGAGCCAGAACTTGACGAACAGTGCGACGGCCTCCGTGTAGATCGTGACGTCGCGTTCCAGCCGTTCGATGGAGCGGGTCAGCCGGTCGAGGCGGCGGACGATGGTGGCGTTCCACTCGTCAAACCCGCCAAGGAGCATCAGCGCAGCATCAGATAAGCGCCGACCAGAAGAATTACGGTGGCGAAGACTCTCTGCAAGTCGATACTTCGGGTCTGCACCTCGAACAGGCCGAAATGGTCAATGACCATGCCGGCAACCAACTGACCGACGACGACGAGCGTGATCGCGGTGGTGGCGCCGAGTCTCGGGATCGTCTGGCTGAGTGACAAATAGAGGATCAG
>NZ_JASHKB010000056.1 GCF_030732865.1 Roseitalea sp. MMSF_3546 | reverse complement strand
GCACAACCGCAGGGAGGGGGTCAAACTTGGATGCCGATCTCCCCACTCAGGGGGTCACTTTTGCGCGCCGATCTACAGGCGAAGGCGGCGATCTCCTCGGGGCGGCCGGCTTGACCTGTGAAGCCGAGAAGATAACCCGGCACGCGCTTCAATCGCTCTTCCAAAGGCTCGCTCAATTCGACGGCGTTGTAGCCGATCTGCATGTAATAGAGGATGCGTGCGCGCACCTCGGCCTCGTCCGACGGGTAGTCGTGACGCTCGAACATTGCCTGAATCGCTGCCATGCGCGTTGCGTCGGCCCGGTCGACGATCCGGCGCACGGCGCCCGATTGCCTCGACCACTGGCGCACGGCCGAGTCGAGCTGGACGTTGAAGTTCTCGCTGTCAATGAAACAGCAGAACAGGTTGCACACCCCTTCGGTGATCGTCGCCGAGGGCAGCGCGCACTGTGCGACGAGCGACTGCGTGTTGGTGTCCTCCCAGTGCTTCAGAAGCCCATCGAGGAGATCCCGGCGGCTCTTGAAATACCAGTAGAAACTCGACCGCGAGACCTGAAGGCGCTCGCTTATGCTCAGTACCTTCACCTTGTCCACCCCGTCGGACACGAGCAGGTCCAGAGCCGTATTGAGCCAGTCCTGACGGGTGACCTTGACGTTGCCGGGCAGCGACGTGTCGTCGGGTCGCAGCGATACAATCTCGGCTTTTTTCACGGTGTCTTCCTCGTCGGGTCGATTACAGGCGCATCGCCCTGCTTTCGGGGTCGTAGGGTGATGGCGGTATCACGCGAGCAGCACGTCTCTCGCCGACGACATGAACCGACAAATCGGTACCGATTGCGCTGTGCTCGGGTGCGACCAGCGCTATCGCCAGCGACTTGCGCAGCGTATGCCCGAATCCGCCCGAGGTCACGAAGCCGGCCTTGACGCCGTTCGACCAGACCGGCTCGAAGCCGCTGGCGTCGGCGTCGTCCGCATCGATCTCCAGTGTCACCTGGAGCCTGTCCGAGCCATTGCCGTCGCGTTCGGCAAGCACGGCCTCCCTGCCGACGAAGTGCGGCTTGTTCCAGTCAATCCAGCGGTCCATGCCGGTCATGCCGGGCGTGTAGTCCTGGGTGAATTCGGCCGACCAGATGCCAAAGCTCTTCTCCAGCCTGAGACTGAGCAGGGCGTTATAGCCATATTCGCGGATGCCCAGATCAGCGCCCACGTCCAGCAGCATCCGACGAAGGGCGATGTGCTCGGCAGCTCCACAATGGATTTCGTAGCCCAGCTCGCCGGTCACCGACAGCCGCCCGACCCTGGCGCGGATCAGCCCGATGTCGAGCTTGGCGCAGCCCATGAAGGGCAGCGCCGCCGGGCCGACATCCTGATGGGTCAGCCGCGCAAGCACCTCGCGCGAGCGCGGCCCCGACAGCGAGAACCCGACCGCGTGGTCGGCGATGTCTCGCACGCTGACGCCATCTTCCATATGGTCCGCGAACCAGCGCATGTGCCATTCGCGCAGATAATAGCTGCCCATGATCCACCAGGTGCCGTCGCCCCAGTTGAAAACGGTCAGATCGCCCTTGAGCTTGCCGGCCGGCGACAGCATCGGCGCCAGCCGCGCCCGACCGGGCTTCGGCAGCCGGCTCGCCACCATGCGGTCGAGCCATCGCTCGGCATTGGGTCCGCTCACCTCGAACCGTGAGAAACCGGAAATGTCGAGCAGGCCGACCGCCTCGCGCACCGCCCGGCATTCCTCGCCAACAATGTCATGGGCGTTGGAGCGCCTGAGCGTCGGCTCTTCGGTGAATCCCTTCGGGCCGAAATAGAGCGGAACTTCCAGCCCCCACGAGCAGCCCCATTGCGCGCCGGCCTTTGTCATCGCGTCATGGGCGGGCGCCATCTTGAGCGGCCGGCCGGCCGGCAGTTGCTCGTTGGGATAGGTCATGACGAAGCGTCGCGCATAGAACTGGCCGGTCGTCTGCCGGATATAGTCGCGGTTGGAGGCAAAATCGCCGTAGCGGGCAATGTCCATCGACCAAGCATCGGTCTCCGGCTCGCCATGGATCATCCATTCGGCGAGCGTCTTGCCGACGCCGCCGCCCTGAAGGAAGCCGGCCATCACACCGCAGGCAAGCCAGTAGCCGGGCAAACCGCGCACCGGGCCGACCAGCGGGTTGCCGTCCGGCGAGAAGGTGAAGGCGCCGTTGACCCAGTTGCGGACGCCTGCCTCGCGCAGACACGGGTAGCGGGCAAAGCCCATTTCCAGTTCGTCGGAAATGCGGTCGATGTCCTCCTGCAGCAGTTCGATGCCGTAATCCCACGGCGCGCCATCCATCATCCAGTGCTGCGGATTGGTCTCGTAGACCCCCAGCAAGATGCCCTTCTGGTCCTGACGCATGTAGGTGAAACCTTCGAGGTCGACGACCAGCGGCAGTTCGAAGTCGAGCGCGGCCACTTCGGGCACGGTCTCGGTAAGCAGGTAGTGATGTTCGAGCGGCGAGACCGGCAGGTCGAGCCCGACCATGCGGCCGACCTGCTTGGCCCACAGACCGCCGGCATTGACGACATGCTCGGCGACGATGGTGCCCTTCTCGGTGACAACGTCCCAGCCACCCCCGGCGCGCGGGTTGAGTTCGACGACCCGGTTGTGCTCGACGATCTCGGCGCCGCGTTTTCGGGCAGCGCGGGCATAGGCCTGAACGGTGCCGGTCGTGTCCAGGTAGCCTTCCCGGTCGGCCCACAGGCCGCCGATCACGTCGGTGGTATCGATGATCGGGCAGGCCGCCTTGATTTCGTCCGGCGTCATCAGCCGGCAATCATCGATACCGATGCTCTGGAAAACGCGGTAGGCCGATTGAAGCCACTCCCAGCGCGCCGGCGCCGAGGCGACCGAGATGCCGCCCGTCATGTGAAGGCCGATCTCCTGTCCGCTCTCCTGCTCGATTTCCTTGAACAGGTCGATCGTGTAGGCCTGCAACGCGGCCATGTTGGGATCGGCGTTGAGCGCGTGGAAACCGCCCGCCGCATGCCATGACGAGCCCGCGGTCAGCACCGACCGTTCGATGAGGGCGATGTCGGTCCAGCCGTATCTGGCCAGATGGTAGAGCACCGATGCGCCGACAACGCCGCCGCCGATGAGCACCGCGCGATAGTGCGATTTCATGCGCTTCTCCGGATCGTGCGAATACGGGTCTAGACCGAACTGGACAGTCTTGTCCAGAAGGCAGGCGACTGCCGCTGTGGCCATCCCCGCGTCTGGGGTCCGAACGGTCCCGCGCGCCGGGCGGCGCGACCGGCCTGCGCCGTGGATGCTTTTGCGGGCACGGACAAGGTCTTGGACCGGGCGGGCAATCCTTCACCGATGCGACTGGCTTGGCGGGGTCCATCCCTGATGCCGCCGCCCGGCCAGCGCGGCACGCGTCCGGACGATCACGAGGAGGAGCCTTTCATCACCGCGCACGCAGGGCGTCAGCGAGTCGTCATGCCGGGGCAGGTTCGGTTTGAGGTTTTGTCGGCAACCGGATACACGGGGAGCTCAACGCAGATCGTCGGGCAATAGCTCATCCGGCATGTTCTGGTAGCACACCGGGCGCAGCCAGCGCCGGATCGACAGCGTGCCGACCGATGTGTGGCCGAAATTGG
>NZ_JASHKB010000055.1 GCF_030732865.1 Roseitalea sp. MMSF_3546 | reverse complement strand
TCCCGGCACAGAGCCTGAATCAGAAAACCAGCCCCGTGGGAATCCCCTTCGATTCAAAACGCTCGAAATCCGCTCTAGAATGGTCTCGTAGGTCGAGAATCGGTGTGAACGGACAAGGCGGCGGACGGTGAGGATTTCAGAACTGGCGAGGAGCGTGGGCCTGTCGCGCGCTACGCTGCTTTATTACGAGAAGCTCGGGCTACTGGAGGGCAAGCGCCAGGCGAACGGCTATCGCGTCTACACCGATGTCGACCGACAGCGGCTGCGGCTGATGCAGCAACTTCAGGCCGGCGGGCTGAGCCTTCAGGAATGCCGGGCCTGCCTCGATGGCAAGCTCGACCGCGACATGCTGGGACAGCGCCTCGCCGTGCTGGACGCGGAGATCGCCGAGAAGACGCGGTCGCGCGACCTTCTGGCGGCTCTCCTCGGACGCTCGAGCCCCAAGGACTGGCACGAGGAGGTCGAGCGCGTCGCTCCCGATCTGCACCGCGCGTGGCTGATGTCACAGGGGTTTTCCAGCGCGGAGGCGGGGCTGGTCGCGCTGGTTTCGAAGGACATGAACGCGCACGACGCCTACGTGGCCGGATTCATGGAAGTGTTCTCGGACCTCGACTGGTGGGGCCCGGGAACGGCCGAAGCGACACGGCGGGCGCTCGCCATGGTGCCGTTCGCGCCCGAGACGATCCTCGAGATCGGCTGCGGCCCCGGCATGGCGACGATGACGCTGGCCGAGGCGACGCGGGCGCGGATTACGGCTACCGACACGGCCGAAGTTGCGCTCGACAAGCTGCGCGCGCGGATCGCGGCGAGCGCGCTCGCCGACCGGATCGAAGTGCAGAACGTGGACATGGCGGCAATTCCGGCGCCCGAGCGCCCCTGGGACGTGATCTGGTCCGAGGGCAGCGCCTATATCCTCGGCGTGGAAAAGGCGCTTGCGGACTGGCGGGCGCTCCTGCGCCCCGGCGGCGTTCTCGTGTTCTCCGACATGGTCTGGCGGACCGACAAACCCGACGACGAGGTCCGCGCCTTCTGGGCCGCGGAATACCCCGCGATGGCGACGCCCGCGACCCGCGCAGCACAGGCGAGGCGCGCGGGCTACCGAGTCCTCGGCCATTTCGACATCGGGCCGGGCGGGATGGAGACCTACTACCGCCCGCTCGCCGCGCGGCTCGACGCCCTCGAGCCGCGCCTCGCCGGGGCCCGTGTCCTCGACGACCTGCGCCGCGAGATCGCCGTGTTCGAGGCCGGGCGCGGGCAGTTCGGCTACGAGATGTTCGTGCTGGAGCGGGTCTGACCCCGCCTGGCACCCGAGAGGATTGAAACATGGACTATTCAACGGATTACACCACCCACGCCGAGGCGATTGCGGCGCTATTCGAAGCCACCTTCTCCGCCTCGGAAGGCACGGAGGAAGGCGCGCTGATCGGCGCCCTCGCGCGCCGTCTGATCGCGGAAACGCCGGCCGAGGATCTGCGCGTGTTCACCGCCTGGGAGGACGGCGCGCTTGTCGGTGGCATCTTCTTCACCCGCCTCACCTACGCGAGCGATCCGCGCACGGTGTTCCTGATGGCCCCCGTGGCGGTCGCCACGGCGCATCAGGGCAAGGGCGTCGGGCAGCGACTCATCATGCACGGCCTCGACGCGCTCCGGCAGGAGGGCGTTGACATCGCCGTAACCTATGGCGACCCGGCCTTCTACGGCCGCGTGGGGTTCGAGCCCTTCTCGGAGGCCGACCTTCCCGCGCCGCAGCCGCTGAACCAGCCGCAGGGCTGGATCGCCCAGTCCCTGACCGACGCGCCGCTGACGCCGGTGCGCGGCCCCGCCCGCTGCGTTGCCGCCTTCGACGACCCGGCGCTCTGGTAGATGGTTCGCGACTACTCCGCCTTCCTGCCGGGTGCCGCGCCGACGCGCCGCGAGCCCACGGCGCTGCAACGCCTCGGCTGGGGCCCGACCTTCGCCAGCCAGATCGATGCCGACACATTGACCCGAACACCCCCTGTCCGCGTCGTCGCCGTGCACCGCAGCGGCTTGCAGGTGGCGGGCGACGGCATCGACGAAACCATTCCGCCGGGACCGGACGCGACGGTGGGCGACTGGCTGCTCTACGACCGCGCGCGCCCCCGGTCGAGCCGCGTGCTGGAACGAACGAGCCTGATCAAGCGTCGCGCGCCGGGCACCGGCCGCGAGGTGCAGCTGATCGCGGCGAACATCGACACGGTCTTCGTCGTCACCTCCTGCAACCAGGATTTCAACGTGGCGCGGCTGGAGCGCTACGTCGGGCTGGACTTCGAAGCTGGCATCGAGCCGGTGATCGTGCTGACCAAGGCCGATCTCACCGACGACACCGCGCCCTATGTGGACGCGGCGCAAGCAGTGTCGGACCGGGTGCCGGTGGTGGCGCTTGACGCCCGCGGCACCGAACCGGCGCAGACGCTGGCCGACTGGTTCAAACCGGGACGGTCGGTCGCCTTCCTCGGCTCATCTGGCGTCGGCAAGTCGACCCTCACCAACGCGCTTCTCGGCGCGCAGGAGATCGCGACCCAGGGCATCCGTGAGGATGACGCGAGGGGCCGGCACACCACGACCCGGCGCGAGCTGCATGCGACTTCCGGCGGTTGCCTCGTCCTCGACACGCCGGGCATGCGCGAGTTGCAGATGACCGATGCGGCCGCGGGCATCGCCGACGTCTTCGAGGACATCGAGGCTCTAGCAGCGCGCTGCCGCTTCACTGATTGCCGACACGAGACCGAGCCCGGCTGCGCCGCCCGGGCGGCCATTGAGGACGGCAGCCTCGACCCTGCGCGGCTCGCCCGCTGGCGCAAACTGCAGGCCGAGGATGCCTTCAACTCCGCCAGCCTTGCCGAGCGACGCGAAAAGGACCGCGCCTTCGACAAGCTCGTCCGCAGCGCGATGAAGGCGAAATCCCAATCGAAAGAGTGATCGCAGGTCTCGCGCGCACGATCCGCTACGCGCTCGCCTGACCCTGCCCTACGGCTTGCGCCTCCTGCTTGTTCGATCTCCGTTCCGCTCGATAGCGATGGAAACAGGGCGCGCAGTTTTGGCGGGGTTGCGAGTCAGGCCATTGGAAGGGCGAGGAGAATTTCGACCGAACTGACATCAGCGCGGTTCGCTCGACCAGAGACGAGAGGTCATTTAGAGACGAAAATCGCCGCGCGCGCGCGTCTCTGCAGTTCGCACCCATCCGGCAAACCCCTTTGAAAACAGGAGAAATTCTGCCTCGGACGGGCGGCCTGAAGGGGTTCGATAGGTGAGCGACCCGAGACATAGGTGACGTTTTGTACCGGACACATGGGTAACACTTTTGGCTTTGCCGGAGGTGTTGATGCCGTGGAGAGAGAGTTCGGTTATGGAAGAACGTCTACGTTTTGTGGCTCGCCTTCTCGATGGGGAAGGGATGAGCGATGTATGCCGCCAGTTCGGGATCTCGCGCAAGACCGGCTACAAGATCTGGGACCGCTACCGTCAGGAAGGGCTTGAGGCGCTTTGCGACCGCTCGCGGCGACCGGTGCGCTACGCCAATCAGCTTCCCGACCATATCGAACGGCTGATCGTCGAGGCCAAGCGCGACAAGCCGCACTGGGGCGCCCGCAAGATCAGGGAACTGCTGGTGCGCAGGCTGGCCGGCGACGTGCGCATCCCGGCCAGGTCGACGGTGCATGCGGGACTGTCAGGAATTTCGTGCTTGAGGCCATGATGATGGAAAGGAGAATCATCACATGGCCATTGAGAAGGAACT
>NZ_JASHKB010000054.1 GCF_030732865.1 Roseitalea sp. MMSF_3546 | reverse complement strand
CTTGGCCTTGAACTCGGCCGAGAACCGTCTGCGTGTCTTCATGATGGATCGTCCTTCTCATCGGTCGATCCACCTTATGCCACTGTCTCAGAAGCCGGCACCACCTCACTCCGCCTTCGGAGGGCGACGGCTACAGACTTGCGGACAAGATCCGCTATTAGGTTGCTGATCTAATCAGTAGATCAAGGTCCCTATACACCGCCGAGAGTACCGCTGCTTGCTCAGCAACATCGCTAACGTCGGCCAAGCTCATAGGCCCGCCGTCCGACAGCAAGTTATGATGGATGCGCCCTCCTGATTTGTGTCTGCATCTGAATATTTCGCCTTCGATCGCAACCCGCCGATTTGCACGCTATGGGCGCCGTTCCTTGTGCCTCGCCTCAGCTAACCTTTTCATCGCTGATTGAACGCCCTCTCATGCACTCGCCGATTGTCGGCCGGATTGTGAGAGTTATGGCAGCGCAGCGAAACAAAACTGCAACGAAAGGAGCAAGCTCTGCCGCTGCAGTGCGCTCCTCGGATCCACTGCCTGCATCCAATGAAGCCGTACTTTGTCTGGCGCGTCTGATCGGCCGGCAGATCGCGCGAGAACAGTTCGAGCGGCACGATGCCCGGGAACGGAAGCTCAGTCCGTGGAAAAGCAGCAAGCGTACATAGACTGCATCACATACAGGCACGTCGCCCCGGTCGCAGGATGGCCGCCGGAGCATCGATATTTATTCTTGAGACCATAATGGTCTCGTGCTATGTAGAGGCTCAAATGAGGATCATTGCCCGCCGCACTCTACGGGAGTTTGTCGAGAGCCTTGCAGGGCAAAGAGATCAGCCGGCTGTGAAGGCCGCGCTCGATGCTTGGTTCGATGAAGTCAGCAAGGCTGAATGGGCGAGTTCAGCCGATGTGAAAAGACACTACGCGACGGCCAGCATCGTCAACGCCGAGCGTATTGTCTTCAACATAAAGGGCAACGACTACCGCCTGGTGGTGGCGGTCGATTTCGAGAAGGGTATCGTCTGGATCAAGTGGATTGGCACACACAAAGCCTATGACAGGATAGACGTAGCTGAGGTGAAACATGGCGACTGAACTGAGACCTATCCGCTCCGAAGCGGACTACGAAACGGCGCTCGAGGAGGTCGAACGCCTTTGGGGCGCCAAGAGCGACACGCCGGAAGGCGACCGCCTCGACGTGATCGTCACGCTGATCGAAGTCTATGAGGCGAAGCGCTATCCGATGGATCCACCGGATCCAGTCGAAGCGATCCGGTTCCGGATGGAGCAGCAGGGCCTCACCCGCAAGGACCTCGAACCGATGATCGGTCCGCGCAATCGGGTGGCCGACGTTCTTAACCGCAAGCGTGGCTTGTCGATCGACATGATCCGGCAATTGCATGAACAACTCGGGATTTCCGCCGAAGTGCTGATCCGGCCCAGCCGCTTCGACAAGGTTGCATGATCGGAGGCTGCACATGATGCGTGTCGCGCTCTACGCCCGCTATTCCTCGGACAATCAGCGTGAGGCGTCGATCGAGGATCAGTTCCGTATTTGCCGAGAGCAGGTGAAACGCGAGAAGTGGAACATCGTCAGCACCTACAAGGACGCGGGCATCTCCGGCGCGAGCATGATCCTGCGGCCGGGCATCCAGTCACTCCTACAGGACGCCCAAGCCGGGCAGTTCGACATAGTGCTGGCCGAAGCCCTGGATCGCATTTCGCGCGATCAGGCTGACGTCGCCACATTCTACAAGCATCTGAAGTTCGCAGACGTGCCGATCATAACGCTAGCAGAAGGCGAAATCAGCGAATTGCATGTCGGGCTGAAGGGCACGATGAACGCGCTGTTCCTCAAGGACCTCGCCGCGAAGACCCATCGGGGCCTTCGTGGTCGGGTGGAGGAAGGCAAGTCGGGCGGCGGGCTCTGCTATGGCTACAAGGTCGTCAAGCAACTCGATGCCCGAGGAGATCCGATCCGGGGTGACCGGGAGATCGACGGGGCTGAGGCGAACATCATCCGTCGCGTCTTCCGGGAATTCGCTTCTGGAATCGGACCGCGGACAATTGCCCGCACGCTGAACGAAGAGGGCATTCCCGGACCGAGCGGGAAGCCGTGGGGAGATACGACGATCCGCGGTCACGTGAAGCGCGGAACGGGTCTGATAAACAACGAGCTCTATATCGGCCGCCTGATCTGGAACCGGCTGCGCTACATTAAGGATCCAAGCACCGGCAAGCGCGTCTCGCGCCTCAACCCGGAGCACGAATGGCTGATCCGCGAGATACCCGAACTGCGGATTGTCGATGATCGCCTTTGGCAGGCGGTACGTAAGCGACAGACTGAGATCGCCGAGAAATATGAAAATGTCACCGAAGCCGTGCGCAAGCACCACAAGAAGAACCGCCTCAGTGGCAAGCGTAGACCCCAATCCCTCCTGTCCGGTCTGATCGTCTGCGGCTGCTGCGGCGGTCCCTACTCACTGCGCGGTGGAGGCCGCTTTGCCTGTTCGAACCACATTAGCAAGGGCACTTGCTCAAACAGCCGCACCATTCCGCGCGAGGACCTGGAGAGTCGCGTTCTGGCTGGCCTCAAGGATCGGATGATGGCGCCAGAAGTCGCCGCCGAGGCCATGCGCGCCTATGCGGAGGAAACCAACCGGCTGAACCGCGAGCGTCGCTCAAACGGCGATGCCTGGCAGGCGGAACTGGCTAAGGTGGAGAAGCAAATCGCCGAGATCGTCGAGGCGATTGCCGATGGGATGTATCACCCGTCGATGAAAGAAAAGATGACCGGTCTCGAAACCCGAAAGGCCGAGTTGTTGTCCTTGCTGGCCGATGCCCCGGAGGAGAAGCCTGACTTGCTGCCGACGGCTTCGTCGATCTACGCGAAGAAGGTGGAGAAGCTCACGCAAGCCCTGAATCGCCCCGCAGAGCGTCAGGAAGCAGCCGAGGCTCTGCGGATGCTGATCGAGAAGATCGTGCTCGCTCCAGGACCGGAACGCGGTGAAATCCACGCCACGCTTCATGGCGAACTGGGGCACATCCTGGCATGGACGGAGCGGCAAGCGTTTGGAAGGGCCTCAAAAACAAACACTCCCGGAGGGGATTCCTCGGGAGTGTCGGTATCGGTGGTTGCGGGGGCAGGATTTGAACCTGCGACCTTCAGGTTATGAGTCAATAAATTGCTGATTTCTACTTATCTCGTCAAATGGACTAGAGTGCATTAACATATTGATTCTAATATGTTATATTGGACTTCCAGTTTCTAAAAATGGATACGGTTTCTGCTCACGGTGGCGACTTAGTGGCGACTTTCTTCACACTCTGCGGGAATCAGGGAGTTGGTTGTGACGAGCCAAAGACTGACAAAAAAGGCCGTTGATGAGCTGCAGCCGAGGGACAAGCAATATGTCTGCTACGATAGCTCGCTACCGGGTTTTGGGGTGAAGGTTTATCCGTCAGGGCGCAAATCATTTGTGGTCGAGTACCGGCCCGGAAGCGGCGGCCGGCGTATTGCCAAGAAAAGACTGTCGATTGGACACGTCGGGACTTTGACGTGCGAGCAAGCACGCGACATGGCGCGAACTAAGCTTGCCGAAGTCCGCCTCGGCAGCGATCCCAGCATTGAACGTGATGCCGATCGCAAGATGCCGACGTTCAGAGAAATGGCGCAACGCTATCTCGACGACGAAGCGCCCCGCCGCTTGAAACCGGCAACCATCAGGAACTACGAGATCAACATCCGTCGCCATGCCAACCCGATCATCGGCTCGTTGAGGATCAGCGAGATCGTGCGCGTCGATGTCGCCGCTATGCACAATGCGATCGGCGGCAAATCGAAGATCATGGCGAACCGAACGTTAGAGACGGTATCGGCCGTATTCCGTTACGCCCAAGAGGCGGGGCTGGTCCCCGAAGAATTCAACCCGACGAGAGGAGTTCGATCGTTCAAGGAGCCAAGACGCGAACGTTATCTGTCCGTCGACGAATTCATGCGGCTCGGCCAAGCGCTGCGTCTGGCAGAAACCGATGGGATTCCCTGGGCCAACCTCAACAAGGAGAAACAATCCAAGCATGCGCCGAAACCCGAGAGCCAAACGACAGTGTTCTCGAGCACGGCCATCGATGCGATCCGCATGCTGATCTTCACCGGATGCCGTCTCCGCGAAATCCTGCACCTGACCTGGAAGGAAGTGGATCTGGAGCGCGGGCTCTTGTTCCTAGCCGACAGTAAGACCGGCGCCAGAGCAGTTGTCCTCAACCGACAGGCGCACGACATACTCAAGGGCCAGGTCGTCGACGGCCCCTTCGTGTTTCCGAGTGACCAACACGACATCAATCCCGATGGGCGCTTGATCCAGAAACCTTTGGCCGATCTCAACAAGCCATGGCGGGCGGTGCGACGCCATGCAAGAATCGACGAAGTTCGCCTACACGATCTTCGTCACAGCTTTGCGTCAGTCGGTGCAAGCGCCGGCATGGGCCTCCCCATCGTCGGTGCCTTGCTCGGTCACAAGCAGGCGGCCACAACCGAAAGATATGCGCATTTAGACGCAAGCCCACTGCGCGCCGCCTCCGATCAGATCGCTGATCAGATCGCCTTTGCATTGAATCAATCGAAGAACTGATCAGCCCTGAAGGCGTGATAGCGAGCGCCAGTGCAAGGCGACCAACTGCGGGAAGCCGCAACGTCCCGGCTATAGACATCGCGGAAATGGCAAAAGACGGCTGTGCTGACTTTGCCAGGATGCATTCCTAGCAACATCGAAAGCAACCCCGGACAAGGCTAGTGGCGTCAACGCATGGTCAGCAGCCACCCAATCCTCGGAGCATTCGACGTCCTGACTAGGCTCGGAGCTACCGTACGGCACTCGGCTGGTTCCGGCGGCAAGGCGATCGTGTCAGGCCGCTACATGCGGGTAGCGGTCAAGCGGAAGTCCGGCCAGATCCGCAAGCCGCATATCCGTCGCCTCAAGACCGCGCTGCTCAACCCACAAGCCATTGAGCCGGCAACCACGCGCCGGCGCCTCGCCTTAGCCAGCCCAACTTAGGACGCTCACGTCTCGTACTCGTCGGTAAGCGTCCGGCCAAGCCTTCTTTGAGCGATCGTGGTCTTTGTGCAGATTTCGAAGCTGATTTCGCAATCAATTTC
>NZ_JASHKB010000053.1 GCF_030732865.1 Roseitalea sp. MMSF_3546 | reverse complement strand
ACATCTTCGAACCAGAAGAATGCGCAAACTACTTCAAATCATCCGGTTACGAACCAGACTGATCGAAAACCGCTCTAAGGTGTGAAGCTATAGACAGGTCAAGCAGGCTGTTGAACGCGCTGGAAGAATTCCGGCGGGCTCTGCGGTGTCAGTCGAACACCCGTGCTGGCTGTTCGTCCCACGGCAGCGATGCGACGAAGCAGAGGTCGTAGAGGCTGACCGCGCAGGGCTCGCGGCGTACGACCAGCCGCTCGAGGACGTCCGGTGCCAGCCATGCGAGGCGAAGGAGCCGGCTGACATAGCGGTCCGAAAGTCCCTCCTCGGCGGCAAGATCGGCGATTGTGGTGACCTCGCCGCGCTCCATCCGCTTCCGCCACGCCCATGCCCGGCCGATGGCGCGCAGCACGCGGGGATCCTGTCCCGTCGGCGGGTCCGACTTCTCGATGTCCCGCGGCGGCAGTATACGCGGCCGGCCGCCGCGTTTTCTGACCGTGAGCGGGATGTGGACGCGGATGGTGTCGTTCGCGGGCATCAGGCGGCGTCCTCCTGCGCAGGCGTCATCAGGCTCGCCAGCGCGCCGAGCCCGTCATGGCGGAGATCGATGTCGAGGCCGCTTTCGCCGACCGTCACGCGCGCCACGAGCAACTGGACGACGCGGGCCTGCTCGGCCGGGATCAGCGCCTTCCAGAGATCTTCGAACTGCGTGAGCGCCGCGGTCACGGTGCCTTCGTCGAGGTCGGGGCGCTCTTTCTTCAGGGCCCGCGCGGTCCGCGCAATGACCTCAGGCGTGCGCAGCAGCCGCCGGATCTCGCCGATGACCGCTTCCTCCACCATGGCGGCGGGGAGCCGCTGGGGCCCGCGCAGCTCGGCCGTGGGCCGTTTCTGGATGACGTCCATCGAGACGTAGTAGCAGTACCGCCTGTTACCCTTCTTAGTGTGGTGCGGCGTCATCGCGGCGCCGGTCTCTGTGAAGATCAATCCGCGCAGCAGCGCCGGCTCGGTGCTCCGGGTGCGTCCTGCCCGTTGGTTCCGGTTGCCGGCCAGCACGGCATGGGCGGCGTCCCACAGTTCCGTATCGACGATGGGTTCGTGCATGCCGGGATAGGCCTCACCCTTGTGGGTGATCTCGCCGCGGTAGATGCGGTTGTGCAGCAGCTTGTAGAGCGCCCCGCGGTCGATGGGCCGGCCCCGCTTGGACCGGATGCCGCGCGCGTTCAGCTCCCGGATCACGGCGGCGGTGGAATCGGACCGCGCGAAGAGCTCGAACATCGTCCGGACCTGCGCGGCCTCGGCCTCGTTCACGATCAGCTTGCGGTCGACCACGTCATAGCCGAGCGGCACGTAGCCGCCCATCCACATGCCCTTCTTCTTGGAGGCGGCGACCTTGTCGCGGATCCGCTCGCCGATGACCTCGCGCTCGAACTGCGCGAAGCTCAGCAGGATGTTCAGCGTCAGCCGGCCCATGGACGTGGTGGTGTTGAAGGACTGCGTGACCGAGACGAAGGTCACCCCTTGGCGGTCGAAGATCTCGACCAGCTTCGAGAAATCCATCAGTGCGCGGCTGAGGCGGTCGATCTTGTAGACCACGACCACGTCGATCAGCCCGTCCTCGACATCGGCGATCAGCTACTTCAGCGCGGGGCGGTCCAGCGTGCCGCCGGAGACCCCGCCATCGTCATAGCGCTCGCGCAGGCAAGCCCAGCCCTCGGCGCGCTGGCTGGCGATGTAGGCCTCGCAGGCCTCCCGCTGCGCATCGAGGCTGTTGAACTCCATGTCGAGCCCTTCCTCGCTCGACTTGCGGGTATAGATGGCGCAGCGCAGGCGGCGCGCCGGTTCGGTCTGGGCCTTTCTGGTCATCGGGCGCCTCCGGTCTGATCGAGCCCAAAGAACCGCCAGCCATTCCAGTGTGCGCCGGTGATCGCGCGCACGGCGGCGGAGAGCGACTTGAAGCGCCGGCCCTGCCATTCGAAGCCGTCCGCCAGAACGGTGACCATGTGTTCTTCGCCGCCCCATTCGCGGACCAGCTTCGTGCCGGGGGCGGGTTTGCGCGCGTCCGCCACCAAGCCGCCGAGCTTGCCGCTCATGACCTCGTCGGCCAGCGCATCGAGCATTCGGCGCGTCTCCCGGCGCAGTCCGCCGTGGGCTAGTTCCTGAATGCGGTAGCCGAGTCGGAGCTCAAGGTTGCCGCGGCTGGCGTTCGGCGCGCGCTCCCCGAAGATGGCCTGCCGCTTCTCCTGCAGTTCTGCGACCGTCATAGTCTTAAGCGCCGCCAGTTCGGCTAGGACGTCGATCCTCTCCGCCTGGCGTGCGGGCGCGGCCTTGGCGCCAGATTTCCTTGTGTTTTTCCTCATGCGTCGCCTCCAACTCGGTTGCGAACCTGTCTCCGACGACGGCGTCTGAGGGCGAGGATGTCCAGCGAACTGTCTCCAATGAGCGGAGATTTCTTGTTCGTTTCTCGTGGTTTGGTGCGTGCGATTGCGCCGGCAAGGATTGCGGCCAACTCCGCCAGCCGCTCATCGGTCGTGAGCGTCTCGGCGGGTCGCGCGGAGGCGATGTCGTCTTGCATTGGGAGCGAACCTCCTGAGGCCGTTTGCTCCGTTTTCGCCGCGAGCGGCAAAGGAATTCAAGTGAAAACAGAGGGTTGTCGCACCAGGGCGTATCTCGGAGTAACAGGTCGGTGTCGGCTCCACCCGGGCAGCAGGTGACCATGTCCCAGTAACCCGTATATGAAGTCGACGGGCCAAGTGCATCCACACACTAAGATCGGGTTAACCCACTGGAGTGCACGCGCTTGGCTGACTAATACCAGCGGCTATTTGCTTTGACCGATGTGTGCCCATTTTCTCATGCCGATTGAAGTGATGGGGCCTATATACGTGTGTGACCCAACTCGGGCGGTCACCTAACCATCCCGCCGATCACGGCAACGTGCTGGTCAGTGTTCGGTTGTGCTGGACGCCTTTTCGAGCCGCTTTCGCTGCCGCTTCACGAAGTCTTCAATTGCTTCGAGCAGGTAGTCGTCCAGCGGCCCGGACGCTGCCAACTTCAGGTACTGTCCCGGCGAACCTTCTTCCCGATAAACGACCCGCTCGTTTTCCGCCTCCAATTGCTCGCCGGCGCCGGCGAGATGTCCCCCCAAGGGTTTCGACGCGACATCCTCGTTCATAACGTGAGATGGCAACTGCTTCATAGACGTCTCCGCTCGCTCATCAATTGACGGGGATGATTCTATGTCGGCGGCGCCCGCCGCGTCATAACTTTCGTAAGCATCTTCTTGCTGAAGGAAGCGGCAAGTTTCCAGATAGGCGTTCACCGCAGGGTTGATAGCGACGTCGGAAAATTGCTCCCGCATCAAATGAGACCGGAGGTTGTTTTCTGACGGGACGCCATCCGGGAACCTCTCCCGCAACGACAGAAAAAGATTTGGCTCAAAGGCGGCATCCCTCAGAGCCCGCCGGCGATCAGCGACGCTTTCAGGGTGCAGTATATCCACCGCTCGCGGTGTAACACGTACGCCACCCTTACCAGACTTCTCCAAAAGACCATATTGCAAGAGCGTTGCAAGCAATTTGCCAGACCTGCCAGTCAGTCCACTGTAGCCCATATCCTTGACTGCGGCTTCTCGGTCTATCGGGTTGGTTCGATTGGATGAGTAAATTTTTTGAACCAATTCAATGGCTTCAGATATAGGTAGGCTCGGGTAGGCCGGGCTCCGAACTCGTTTCATGGCATGTTTCTCCTGCTCCAACGCGACGTGCTATATCATTAGCTGCGCAGTGCGGCAAGGAAAACGGCAAATATGCCAAAAAACTAGCTGCGGCCATTGACTCTGCAGGGGCTTTGTCCTCATATCGGCTGGCGGGCTGCCCGCCAACAAGCGATTCGGGATTGAACATGACGAGAATTGTCTGAGCCCCTCGCGCTCTGGCCATTGGCGTCAGAGGGGAGACTAAGAGAAAGCCGCCAATCCCGCGCCAACGGGACCAGCGGCCTAGATGACCACGCAATCGGGATGAGGCGTCAGAACCCCGCGATTCATGGCTTTATCCACAGTAAAGAATCGCACTTCTGGCACCTCATTTCAAGGCCCACGCCTGTCAATCGGCGTCCAATTTTGACCCCGGATCGGCGTCCAATTTTGACCCCTCCGGCATTCGCTGATTGGCGGGCTGCCACACGCGCAGGTGGTGGAGGCGAGAGGGCCTGGAAGCGCGCAGCCTTCATGTAGCGGAGCGTTTCCAGGCCCTCTCGTTCAACTGCGGTTGCGGATGCGCCAGCTTTCGTTGCCGGTCTCGACGATGTCGCAGTGGTGGGTGAGCCTGTCGAGGAGCGCCGTCGTCATCTTGGCGTCGCCGAAGACGGTCGGCCATTCGGCGAAGGTCAGGTTGGTGGTGACGAGGATCGAGGTGCGCTCGTGGAGCCGGCTGATCAGGTGGAACAGGAGCTGTCCGCCGGACTGGGCGAAGGGCAGGTAGCCGAGTTCATCGATGATGACGAGATCGACGCGGCAAAGCTGCTCGGCGAGATGTCCGGCGGGGACTGTCAGGAATTTCGTGCTTGAGGCCATGATGATGGAAAGGAGAATCATCGTAAGCGGTGTTGTGATCACACCTTGGCGGCGTAACTCCAGGGCAGCAACGCGTCGATCCGGCTCTGCATGTGACCGCCTGCGATGGCCCGGAGGGTTGCGGTCAGCCAGGCATGGGGGTCGACGGTGTTGAGTTTGCACGTCTCGATCAGCGAAGCGATCATGGCCCAGTTTTCGGCGCCGACCTCATGGCCGGCGAACAGGGCGTTCTTGCGGTTCAGCGCGATGGGACGGATGGTCCGCTCGACGGTGTTGTTGTCGAGCTCGATCCGGCCGTCGTCGAGGAACATGCACAGCCCGGTCCAGTATTTGGCGATGTATTTGAGTGCCTCGCCCAAGGGGGATTTCGCCGCGACGCGGGCGCGCTGATCGACGAGCCAGGCTTCCAGTTCCTCGACCACCGGTGCGGAGCGTTCTTTGCGCGCCGCAAGGCGCGCGGCAGGGTCACGCCCACGGATTTCGGCCTCAATGCGATAGAGTTCACCGATGCGTCTGACGCCCGCTTCGGCGATCGGCGCCGGGCCGGTACGGGTGATCTCGACCAGCTTGCGACGGGCATGGGACCAGCAATAGGCCAGCCGGATATCGGGGCCGACGCGGTCGGGGACGAGCAGCCGGTTGTAGCCGGCATAGCCATCCACCTGCACGATGCCGCCAAAGCCCCGCAATATCCGCTCGGCATGCTCGCCGCCGCGTCCGGGTGCATAGGTAAAGGCCACGCCGGGCGGCGCCCCGCCACCCCAGGGCCGGTCGTCCCGTGCCAGCGCCCAGAAGTATCCTGTCCTGGTCTTGCGGGCGCCGGGATCGAGCACCGGGGCGCGGGTTTCGTCCATGAACAGCTTGGTCGAACCCTTCAGATCCGCCATCAGCGCATCGAAGACCGGGCGCAACTCGAAGGCCGCCCGACCGACCCAGTCGGCCAGGGTGGAGCGATCGAGCTCGACGCCCTGGCGGCTGTAGATCTGCGCCTGGCGATAAAGGGGAAGATGGTCCGCGTATTTGCTGACCATGACATGGGCAATCGTGGCCTCGGTCGGCAGGCCACCGGGGATCAGACGAGCCGGTGCCGGGGCCTGCACCACGCCATCGGTGCAGGCACGGCAGGCATATCGGGGTCGGCGGGTCACGATCACGCGGAACTGCGCCGGGATCACGTCGAGCCTTTCCGAGACATC
>NZ_JASHKB010000052.1 GCF_030732865.1 Roseitalea sp. MMSF_3546 | reverse complement strand
GATCGCGCGAGAGCGACCGTCCGCGCCTCTCTTTGGTCGGACGATCCGACTTGACGCTGGACGCGCAGGTGTCTGCCAACGGTGCGACCTGGCTCGACCGCCTGCAGTTGGCCCGCGAGCGCGCACCGCTTAGCCAAGCTGGCTTCGGCGCCGAGGTGTCCGCCGCCCTCGAACGGCGGGTCGATCATCTGGAGGCGGAAGGCCTCGCCACACGGCAGGCCGGCCGCGTCAGCTTCTCACGCGACCTTTTGAAGACGCTGCGCGAGCGAGACCTCGCGGCCACCGCTTTGAGGCTTGAAGCCGAGACGGGATTGAAGCGCCGGAAGAGCGGCGACGGCGAAACAGTCGCCGGCGTCTACCGCCAGCGCCTTGATCTCGCCTCGGGCCGCTTCGCCATGCTCGACAACGGATTGGGCTTCGAGCTCGTCCCCTGGAAGCCGCAACTCGAAAAACATCTCGGTCGCACTGTGACGGGCGCCGTCACGCCGGGCGGCGGCGTCGACTGGTCGTTCGGTCGCAAGCGCGGCCTGACCCTGTAAGACCCGCAGGAAAGAGACCCCATGACGAAACGCGATCCCCAATCTCCTGCCACCAAGATCCTCTGGGGTCAGATATTGATCGTCAGCCTGGTCGCGCTTCTCTTCGTCTGGGCCGCGACCCAATGGACGGCGTGGCGGCTCGGCTTTCAGCCCGAACTCGGCGAGCCCTGGTTCTCCCTCTTCGGATGGCCGGTCTACATCCCGCCCGCCTTCTTCTGGTGGTGGTATTGGTACGACGCCTATGCGCCGCGGGTCTTCGTCGAAGGCGCGATCATCGCCGGCGCCGGCGGCATCATGTCGATCGTCGTCGCCATCTTCCTGTCCGTGCTGCGCGCGCGGGAGGCCTCGGACGTCACCACCTACGGCTCGGCGCGCTGGGCCGAGACGAAGGACGTGGAGGCGGCCGGTCTGCTCGATCCCGACGGCGTGGTGCTCGGACGGTTCGAGCGAAACTATCTGCGGCACGACGGTCCCGAGCATGTGCTCTGCTTTGCCCCCACACGATCCGGCAAGGGCGTCGGGCTGGTCGTGCCTTCGCTTCTGACCTGGCCGGGCTCGGCGATCGTCCACGACATCAAGGGCGAGAACTGGCAGCTCACCGCCGGCTGGCGGTCGCGGTTCAGCCGGGTGCTGCTGTTCGATCCGACCAACCCGGAGAGCACCGCCTACAATCCGCTGCTCGAAGTGCGGCGCGGCGACAGCGAGGTGCGCGACGTCCAGAACGTCGCCGATATCCTGGTCGATCCCGAAGGACTGCTGGAACGCCGGAACCATTGGGAAAAGACCAGTCATGCGCTCCTGGTCGGCGCGATCCTCCATGTCCTCTACGCGGAAGCCGACAAGACGCTCGCCGGCGTCGCCGCCTTCCTCTCCGATCCGCGCCGGCCGATCGAGGCAACGCTGACGGCGATGATGAAGACGCCGCATCTGCGGGACCGGCCGCATCCGGTCGTCGCCCAGGCGGCGCGCGAACTTCTCAATAAGTCGGACAACGAACGCTCCGGCGTGCTCTCGACCGCGATGAGCTTCCTCGGCCTCTATCGCGATCCCGTCGTCGCCAAGGTGACCAGCCGCTGTGACTGGCGCATCCGCGACCTGATCGAAGGCGATCGACCGGCGACCCTCTATCTCGTCGTCCCGCCGTCGGACATCAGCCGGACCAAGCCGCTCGTGCGTCTCGTCCTCAACCAGATCGGCCGCAGACTGACCGAAGACCTGCACGCCAAACGCCGCCACCGGTTGCTGCTCATGCTCGACGAGTTTCCCGCCCTCGGTCGGCTCGATTTCTTCGAGTCTCAGCTCGCCTTCATGGCCGGGTATGGATTGAAGGCGTTCTTGATCGCCCAGTCGCTCAACCAGATCGAAAAGGCCTACGGCCAGAACAACGCGATCCTCGACAACTGCCATGTGCGCGTCGCCTTCGCCACCAATGACGAGCGCACCGCCAAGCGCGTCTCGGACGCCCTCGGCACGGCGACCGAGATGCGGGCGATGAAGAACTATGCCGGCCACCGGCTCAGCCCCTGGCTCGGTCATCTCATGGTCTCGCGTCAGGAGACGGCGCGGCCGCTTCTCACGCCCGGCGAGATCATGCAGCTCCCGCCCCATGAGGAGCTGGTGCTGGTCTCTGGCGCGCCGCCGATCCGCGCCCAGAAAGCGCGCTACTTCAAGGACCCGCAATTGCAGGCCCGCATTCTGCCGCCGCCGGAGTGTCGCCGAGCGGTCGGGGTGGGATTTGCAGCCAACGAAGATGACTGGTCATCCGTCCCGCCGATCACACCAGACCTTACCAACTCGCCGGGCAAAGCGAAGGATGGCGAAGACGCCGATGGCGGCATCCGCCGCGAGCCCGAGATCCCGGAACACGAGGACACCGCGCCGGAACGTCAGGCGCCCGCACGCGAGGAGTTCGCCGCGCTGGATGACGAACCGGACGACGATGCTCAGCGGGCGAAGCAACTCCAGGACCGCTTCCGCGGCGTGGCGCGCCAAGCCGCGCTCGACCCCGAAGACGGCATCGAGCTTTGAGAGGGACCGGGATGAAGAAGGACCGCCTTAATATTTACTTCGATCCGGCGCTCACCGGCGAGCTGGAAAGCCTGGCGGCACGACGCAAGGTCTCCAAGTCGCAGATTGTCGAAGCGGCGCTCGCGTCTTACCTCTCGCCCGATGGCGCCGATCAGCGCGAAGCCGCCATCGTCCGCCGCCTCGACCGGCTCACCCGCGCCGTCGAACGCCTGGAACGCGACGTCACCATCTCCACTGAAGCTGTCGCGCTCTTCGTCAAGTTCTGGCTCACAACCACGCCGCCGCTGCCTGATGCGATGCGTGATGCGGCGCAAGCCAAGGGGCGAGAACGCTACGAGGGGTTTGTCGAAGCGCTCGGTCGGCGGTTGGCCAAAGGCAGCACGCTGTCAAAGGAGGTCTCGGAGGAGCGTAGTGGTTGAGCCCTTAAACACGCCCACTTTCCGCTCCTTGTTGCGGCGAAGGTCGGCTCCGAGCCCTTTCACGACATTCGGTAGCATGCCGCCCGGCCGGTGGGACCGGGCGGCAACGAGATCAGGTCTTGTATGCCGAAACCATCAAAATCATTGGCCGCTCCACCTCGTCGGCCAGCTCTGGCATCGCCGCGATTTGCTCCGATGTCGGTGCAAACTCCTCGATCCGGCGCAGGGTGAAGCCCGCGCCGATCAGGGTATTGATCGTGGTAGCCAGTGTCCGATGCTGCTTCAGAACCCCCTCGGTGAACCAGTTGGTGCGGCGTTCACCTTCCGTCGAATAGCCGTTGACCGGCCATGTTTTCCGCCCGTCTTCATCCTCGATCCACTGCGGATGGGCGGCCGCCATGAAGATCGGGTGTTCGATAGTGAAGACCAGATCGCCGCGGGGCGACAGCGCGCGGTGGGTTGTCCGCATCAGCCGCCCAAAATCCTGCACGTAGTGGAAGGTCAGCGCACTATAAACCGTATCGAACGCGGCTTCAGGCAGTTCGAGCGTGTCGAGATCGGCAATGCGATAGTCGATGGCGGCATCGTCGGTGTCGGCTCGGGCTCGGTCGATCATGTTCTGCGACAGGTCGAGCCCCAGGACCGAGGCTGCACCGTTCTCGCGGAACCAGCGGGACGCCCAACCGAAGCCGCAGCCCAGATCGGCGACCCGCTTGCCTGCTATGTCCGGCAGCAAGGCACGGATGGCGGGCCACTCCGGCGCCCCATCCAGCCCTTGCACCTGCCGGGGAAGCTGGCTGTAGCCAATGAAGAATTCGGGGTTGTCGTAGATATTCTGTGCCATGTTCATCTCCAAAGAACGGGAGGACGAGGCACGTTTCCCACGCCAAAAGACCTCGTCCGAAAGGGCGAGGCCGAGGCTGGCAATCGGCGTGGTCAGGTCGCGTGATCGTCATCCCGGCATCCCGCCAAGGGGATACCGGCTGAGCGGGCGACTATATGGATGTCCTTCTCAACCATGCGAGCAGTATTGACCGTGAGGCAGGAAACGTCAATTTGACCGCCCACGCGAACGGCAGGAAGGTTCCGCACAGCAGACCTCGGACCCGGTCGCCTAGGTTCACCCTGAACTTTTCACCTGCCTTCGCGCGCAATAGCCCTACTACGCCCACACCACTGTTGCTGACCCACCGATAAAGGCCTTCTTGATCGACCACGCAAGCATCTGCGGGGCCGCCAGTGATCGTCCAACCCTTCCAAGCAGATGCGATCGCGTATGATTTGCACGCGGTCCGGGCTTCTGCCGGCAACGTTGTCTGAACCAGGTCTTGATCACAATGGTGATCCCGAACCTTCGTCTGATAGATCATTCTCGAGTGGAGATGCGGGCCTTTTTGCGCTGTTGAACAGCGTGTGAAGAACGTCAGTCGCTCCCGGCCTAGCTGCTCTGATGCAATGCGATGCGGTTGCCTTCGCTGTCCTCGATTTCGGCGACGAAGCCCTGATCGCCGATATCCTTCTTCGGGTAGAGCACCTGCGCGCCGTTTTCCGTCGCCAAGGCCAATGCCCTGTCGATATCGGCGACGGAGAAGTAGACGATCGCCCCGGCTTCGGACGGCTCGTAGACATCGCCCATGACCAGTGCGCCGCTCGCACCGGGGCGGCCATCGGCATGCGGGAACAGCGCCATCTCATAGCCGTCGATCGTCGCCCGTTCGAGTTCGAAGCCGAAGACGGCACTGTAAAAGGCTGTCGCACGGTCGAGGTCATGGACGGGAATCTCGATGTACGAAACGGGGTTTGCGGCCATGGCCGGATTCTCGCTGTGGCGCCTTCGGTTCGGCGTGCCGGCCGGCCGATTGTCGGAGGCACAGCCATTATGAAAGCGTCAGGCTAAAGGACAAGCTGGGTCTGAACCGAAACGGCGATCACCCGTGCGGCCTCGTCTTCGATCCTCGCCTGCCACACCGAAACGCGCCTGCCCACCGAAACCGGCAACGCGGTTCCCGAAAGGCGCGTGCCGCTCGCGGCGCGTCCCAGGAAGTTCGTCTTGCTCTCGATGGTGATCGTGCCGGCCGCCCCTTCGGGCCGGTTGAGATGGGCACCGATCGCGGCGAGACAGTCGGCGAATGCCATCAGCGTGCCGCCATGGGCGCTGTCGCCGATGGTGCACAGGCCCCCCCTGACGGTGATCGTGCCGACCACCTTTTCCGGCGTTGCATCGGTCACCTCGAGCCCGAGCAGTCGGGCGAACGGCATGGCATGAGCGAAGTCCGCCATCGCGAAGTCCGGCATTGCGACCTCCGATCCGCTGTTGTTACGGCCAGTCGGCCCGAACGAGGTACTGGAATCAATAACGTCAGGCGTTATGATACTGCCGAAAGAAACGCGCCCGTCTATCGGGATCAGGAGGCCAGAGTCTTGAATGCGTTCGGACCGACACTGAAGGCATGGCGGACACGGCGGCGGATGAGCCAGATGGCGCTGGCGCTCGCCGCCGACGTTTCCACGCGCCACATCTCCTACCTCGAGACCGCCAAGGCGGCGCCGAGCCGCGACATGGCGCTGCGCCTTGCTGAAGCGCTGAGCGTTCCGGCCCATGCCCGCAACGACTGGCTGACGGCGGCGGGCTTCGCCCCGATCTACGAAAGCCGGCCGCTCGACAGCGCCGAGCTTGCGCCGTTCATGGAGGCCGTCTCCCGCCTTCTGGATCGGCACGATCCCTATCCGGGCTGGGCGCTCGATCCGGACTGGCGTATCGTGCTGTGCAATCATGTCGGCGAGAGATTGCTGCGCCGCGTCGGCATCGCGCCGGGCGACAGCCTCGTCGCGGCCCTCGTTGGCGACCCGACGCTCGGCGGCGCCCTTCTCAACTGGCGGGAGGCGACGCTGCCGCTGGCCCACCGGCTCGGCGCCGAGGCAAGACGGCGCAACGACGCCGAGACGGCAAAAGCGGCGGAGACGCTCGCGGCGCTCAGCGGCCAGAGCCCGCTTGCCGCGCCGGCGTCGGCCGCCGTCACCACGAGGCTCGGGATCGACGGGCGGGTGATCGAACTCGTCTCGATCCAGGCGGCCTTCAACACGGCGAACGATCTGACCCTCGCGGATCTCAGAACGGAACTGTTCTTTCCCGTCGGCGCCGACAGCGAGCGCAACCTCGCCGAGGCGTTTCCGCAGTAAGCCTCGCAGCCCGATCAGGACGTGCGCTTTTGCGCCTCGAAATAGTGGTTCTCGCCCTCGTCGACATGTTCGGCGATCACGTCCAGTCCCGCAGCGTCGAGGATGCGGCCATATTCCTCCGCGCCCAGCGACGATGATCTCCGGCCGGTCAGCACATCGTCCCAGGCGCAGACCTGGCGCGGCGCGGTGAACAGGAACCGCCCGCCGGGTTCCAGCG
>NZ_JASHKB010000051.1 GCF_030732865.1 Roseitalea sp. MMSF_3546 | reverse complement strand
CGCTGGAACCCGGCGGGCGGTTCCTGTTCACCGCGCCGCGCCAGGTCTGCGCCTGGGACGATGTGCTGACCGGCCGGCGGTCGGCGTCGCTGGGCGCGGAGGAATATGGCCGCATCCTCGACGCGGCGGGGCTGGACGTGATCGCCGAACATGTCGATGAGGGCCAGAACAACTATTTTGAGGCGCGCAAGCGCACGGCCTGACCGGGCTGCAAGGCTTACTGCGGAAACGCTTCGGTGAGATTACGCTCGCTTTCGGCATCGACAGGAAACAGCAGTTCCATCCTCAGATTCGCTAGCGTCAGGTCGTTCGCCGTGTGAAAGGCGCCCTGGATGGACACCAATTCAATTCGGTGACCATCGAGCGACAATTCAGTGTTTATGGCGGCGGGTGCCGGTGTGACCTGAAACTTCTCAAGACCCGAAGCTGCTAGATTTTCTGCTATCTTTAGTGTGTCGGCGTCATTGCGACGGTGGGCTTCGCCCTTCAGCCATTGAGCGAGATGAAGCGCGGTCTCCCGCCAATTGACGATCGCGCCACCCATGGTCGGATCGCGCGCGATTGCGGCGATCAGGTTGTCGCCTACAGAGATGCCAAGACGGCGCAGCAGTTGCTTCCCGACATCATTAGCGCGAACGATCTGCCAACCGGGATCAAACAGCCAGCCCGGGTATGGATCGTGGCGCTTGAGGAGGCGATCGACGGCATCGATGAACGGAGCGAGTTCCGCACTACTGATGGTTCGGCTTTCATACATCGGCGCGAAGCCAGCCGCCGCCAGCCACTCGTTGCGAGCGTTGGCGGGTACGGTCAGAGCATCGGCGAGTCGAAACACCATGTCTCGGCTGGGCCTCGATTTGGCGGTCTCGAGGTAGGAAATGTGGCGCGTTGAAACGTCGGCGGCGAGCGCCAGCGCCATCTGGCTCATCCGCCGCCGGGTTCGCCATTGCTTCAACAACCGGCCGAATTCACTCAACTCTGCTAACTCCATTCGGATGCGAACAGCCTGCATTTTTGAATGCTATAACTCGTGAGGTTATTGATTCCAGTACTTCTTGCGGATGACCGTGCCAAAAAACACTGAAGCCCGCCTGGCCAAGTGCGGCTGCATCCATCCCATGCCTTTCGCCAGGAAGTCAGACACCCTCGAACGAGAAAGCACACCCCAATGCGCCTTTACCTGCTCCACTTTGGCACCATGCAGCCGGGTGGCATTCCCGTCTGCGGATACCTGATCCAGGCGGATGACGGGACGAATGTGCTCGTCGATACCGGTTGGCCACGGTCCTACGTGACCGACCCCATGCACCCGCCCGGTCTGACGCTCGAAATTGCCGAAGAAGACACCGCAGCCGCCCGGCTGGGCAGTATCGGGCTGACCCCTGGCGATATCGATCTGCTCATATGCTCCCATCTCGACGACGATCACTCGGGCAACCATGATCTGTTCACGGGCGCCGAGTTGATCGTCCAACGAAAGCATCTTGAACTGGCCCGAAGCGGTCACCCGCGCTTCGCCAGAAATCGGGATGCTTGGGACCATCCCGATCTTCGCTACCGCATGATCGAGGGCGACAAGGAAATCCTGCCGGGCGTGGAGGTGATCGAGACCAGCGGTCATGTGCCAGGGCACCAGTCGGTGCTGATTCGCCTGGCGGAAACCGGACCCGTGATCCTCGCGATTGATGCGGTCATGGATCAATCAATGGCCGACCCCGACGAAAGGGAAATCTGGCTCACCGACTGGGCCGAAACCCCGGAAGATGAAGCACAGATCAGAGCGAGCACCCGAAAATTGGCGCAGGTGGCGTCACAAGAGCGCGCAGCGCTCACGATCTATGGGCATGACGCAAGACAGTGGCCGACGCTTCGGCACGCCCCGGCCTTTTATTCCTAGAGGCGACATGGTGTGATTGCGGCGGTCGCTCTTCTGGTGGCAAACGAGGATCCTTGACGGGGCTGCGCGGGCGATCGCGCTATCGGTTCAGACCCAGCTTGTCCTTTACTCCTGACCTTGCGTCATTGCCGGGCTTCGAAGTCCCGGCCGGTAGCCCGCACCGCGAACCGAAGACGCAACTGTGAATGTCGACCCATGACCACCAACCCCGTTTCATACATCGAGATTCCCGTCCAAGACCTCGATCGCGCGACAGCCTTTTACACTGCCGTGTTCGGCTTCGAACTCGATCGCGCAACGATCGACGGCTATGAGATGGCGCTGTTCCCGCATGCCGATGGCCGCCCCGGCGCGAGCGGCGCACTGGTCAAGGGCGATGTCTACGAGCCGTCCAAAGCCGGGGCGATCGTCTACTTCTCCGTCGCCGATATCGACAGGGCATTGGCCTTGGCGGCGGAAAACGGCGCGCAGGTGCTCTATCCGAGGAAGCACATCGACGATCAGGGCTTTGTTGCCGAAATCGAGGATAGCGAGGGCAACCGTATCGCCCTTCATCAAGGTGCCGGGTCCTAGCGCAGCTTGCGATGGGAACACCTGAGGCGACGTTGCATGATGATCTCCATCTCGGTTTGACGATCGTGTACCGGACGCGAATGTGGGAGCCTCATCTCGGGGAACGCTTGGTCATGATAACTCTGCTGATGTAGGGGCTGAGCACAATGCGAAGCGCGCGGCAGTCGCGTTCGATCGCTCCTGTTCTGAAAGGTTGGCCGCTCATTCGCGGCCCCGCATTTGCTTGCGGGGTCGATCAAGAAGACCGCGATTTTGCCGCGATCAGTCGATGCGACGACTTAGTAGTGCTGTTACGCGCTAGGACAAGGTAACGGCGGATCGGAGCTGTCAAGATCGGTTCAGCGAAACGAAGCGGACACGCAGAAAGCGCTCTCCAACGTCGGCCGATAGAGGGACCGGTAGGTGCCTAAACGATTGATCGGACGGAGACGCCGGTCACTGTTGCATCAACACCCCGGCAGTGGCGTCGATCTCCGTCGGTGCTCCGATCAAGACAGCTCTCGCGTCCGCGTCATGCCCAATGGGAAGGCCGCCGAGCACAGGGACGCCAAAGCGACATAGATGTTGGCGTAGCAGCTCGATCGCATCAAGAGGCGGATTGGCAGGCGTCCCTGTGATGTGGCCTATGGCGATACCAGCGACTCCGTCGAAGTGGCCGGCGCGCGTCAACATGGTCAGCGCTCTGTCGAACTGACCGATGCCGAGGCCCGCCGACTCGATCAGGAGGATTGCGCCTCGCAGCGATGGCAGCGCCCAGCCAGCTGCCGTGGCAATCATGTCGAGGTTACCGCCGACGAGCGGTCCATTCGCCCTGCCGCTCGTCGAGAGCGCGGCGGAAGGAAGCGTCGCGTCGGAGTGGACTAGGTGACGATCATTCCCCATGAGGAGCGCGTGCAGAGAAGCGGCCGCCCCACCACTGAGGTTCTCGTCAGCGTCGCACTTCAAGGCCCCATGCACTCCGATTGCGGCGCACTCCCGAAAAAGAACAAGGTGCAAGAGGGTGATGTCGCTGAACCCTATCAGCGGCTTCGGGTCCAAACGGATTCGATCGAAGGCCAGCCGATGGGCGATGCGGTAAGAGCCTTTGCCGCCGCGCGTTGCAAACACGGCCCGGACATCGCGATCGAGCAAGGCGTCTTCGAGGTCGGACAGACGATCATCGTCAGTTCCGGCAAGATAGCTGAACTTGTCAAAAGCGTGGGTCGCAATTTCCACGCGTAGACCCCACGACTTGAGCATCTCCGCACGGCGCTCGACGCCCGCCGTCTCCGGGGTGCTCGCCGGTGACACAAAACGCACAAGATCGCCCTCGTTCAAAATGGCCATGAGCTCCTTCTAGTTGGCCGACTTGTGCTGTCCAAGTTCGCTGGTCGGCAAACCGAACCCACTCAACAGCTTTGGAAGCGGACCTGAGCAATAGAGGCTCGGCTCGTCGCACTGGACTCGACGCGGCCGTTAGCTCGCAGCACGATCCTTGATCTCTTCCGACACGTCCTTCGTCAATGTGTTGCCCTTCGCCAGTCGCCGACCGAGCGCTTCAACGAACCCCGCATAGCGTTCGCGCCCCTTGGCCTGCGCGGCGTCCCGCATCGTATCGGGCAGCGGCGGTGTCGTGGTCAGCCAGAACTTCACGAACAGCGCCAGGGCTTCAGTGGAGATGGTGAGATCGCGCTCCAGCCGTTCGATGGCGCGGGTCAGCCGGTCGAGCCGGCGGACGATGGCGGCCTCGCGCTGATCGGCCCCGTCAGGTGAGAGGTAGGAAGCGAGCGCGGCCTCGACGATCTGCGACTTCGACACCTTGCGCCGCGCCGCGAGGTTTTCCAGCTCGGCGGTTAATGCAGGATCGAAATAGACGTTGAGGCGGTCCTTCTTCATCCCGCTCCCTCTCAAAGCTCGATGCCGTCGTCGGGATCGAGCGAGGCTTGGCGCGCCACGCCTCGGAAGCGGTCCTGAAGCTGCTTCGCGCGCTGGGCATCGTCATCGGGTTCGTCATCCAGCGCGGCGAACTCCTCGCGCGCGGGCGCCGGACGTTCCGGCGCGATATCCTCGTGTTCCGGGATCTCGGGCTCGCGGCGGATGCCGCCATCGGAATCCTCGTCGTCCGTCGCCTTGCCCGACGCGTTGGCAAGGTCTGGTGCGATGGGCGCAACGGAGGACCAATCATCGGGTTTGAATGCCGCCGGGCCTTCGATCACTCCCTTCGAGGCTGGCGGTGGCAGAATGCGCGCCTGTAGCTGCGGATCCTTGAAGTAGCGCGCCTTCTGCGCCCGGAGCGGCGGCGCGCCGGAGACCAGCACCAACTCCTCATGGGGTGGGAGCTGCATGATCTCGCCGGGCGTTAGAAGCGGCCGCGCCGTCTCTTGGCGGCTGACCATCAGATGGCCAAGCCAGGGACTGAGCCGATGACCGGCATAGTTCTTCATCGCCCGCATCTCGGTCGCCGTGCCCAGCGCGTCCGAGACGCGCTTGGCCGTGCGTTCGTCGTTCGTCGCAAAGGCGACGCGGACATGGCAGTTGTCGAGGATGGCGTTGTTCTGGCCGTAGGCTTTTTCGATCTGGTTGAGCGACTGGGCGATCAGGAAGGCCTTCAATCCGTACCCCGCCATGAAGGCGAGCTGGCTCTCGAAGAAATCGAGCCGGCCGAGCGCGGGAAACTCGTCGAGCATCAAGAGCAGCCGGTGGCGGCGCTTCGCATGCAGGTCTTCCGTCAGGCGGCGGCCGATCTGATTGAGGACGAGGCGCACAAGCGGCTTGGTGCGGCTGATGTCTGACGGCGGCACGACGAGATAGAGGGTCGCCGGTCTGTCGCCTTCGATCAGGTCGCGGATGCGCCAGTCGCAGCGACTAGTCACCTTGGCGACGACGGGATCGCGATAGAGGCCGAGAAAGCTCATGGCGGTCGAGAGCACGCCCGAACGTTCATTGTCAGACTTATTGAGAAGTTCGCGCGCCGCCTGGGCGACGACCGGATGCGGCCGGTCTCCCAGATGCGGCGTCTTCATCATCGCCGTCAGCGTCTCCTCAATCGGTCGACGGGGATCGGAAAGGAAGGCGGCGACGCCGGCGAGCGTCTTGTCCGCCTCCGCGTAGAGGACGTGGAGGATCGCGCCGACGAGGAGCGCATGACTGGTCTTTTCCCAATGGTTCCGGCGTTCGAGCAGACCTTCGGGATCGACCAGGATGTCGGCGACGTTCTGGACGTCGCGCACTTCGCTGTCACCGCGCCGGACTTCGAGCAGCGGATTGTAGGCGGCGCTGTCGGCATTGGTCGGATCGAACAGCAGCACCCGGCTGAACCGCGACCGCCAGCCGGCGGTGAGCTGCCAGTTCTCGCCCTTGATGTCGTGGACGATTGCGGAACCCGGCCAGGTCAGGAGCGACGGCACGACCAGCCCGACACCCTTGCCGGATCGTGTGGGCGCGAAGCAGAGCACATGCTCGGGACCGTCGTGCCGGAGATAGTTTCGGTCGAACCGGCCGAGCACCACGCCGTCAGGGTCGAGCAGACCGGCCGCCGCGACGTCCTTCGTCTCAGCCCAGCGCGCCGAGCCGTATGTTGTGACGTCCGATGCCTCGCGGGCGCGCAAGATGGAGAGGAAGATGGCGACGACGATCGACATGATGCCGCCGGTGCCGGCGATGATCGCGCCTTCGACGAACACCCGCGACGCATAGGCGTCGTACCAGTACCACCACCAGAAGAAGGCGGGCGGGATGTAAACCGGCCAGCCGAACAGAGAGAACCAGGGCTCGCCCAGTTCGGGCTGTAAGCCGAGCCGCCATGCGGTCCACTGGGTCGCGGCCCAGACGAAGAGCAGCGCGACCAGGCTGACGATCAGTATCTGACCCCAGAGGATCTTGGTGGCGGGGGATTGGACGTCGCGTTTCGTCATGGGGTTTTCTCCGGTCGGTGGCTCAAAGCGTCAGGCCGCGCTTGCGGCCGAGCGACCAGTCGACGCCGCCGCCCGGGGTCATCGTGCCAGTCACGCTCTGGCCGAGATGTTTTTCGAGTTGCGGCTTCCAGGGCACGAGTTCGAAACCCAATCCGTTGTCGAGCATGGCGAAGCGGCCCGAGGCGAGATCGAGGCGCTGGCGATAGACGCCGGCGACCGTCTCCCCGTCGCCGCTCTTCTGGCGCTTCAATCCCGTCTCGGATTCCAGCTTCGCGGCGGCGGCAGCGAGGTCTCGCTCGCGCAGCGTCTTCAGAAGATCGCGGGAGAAGCTGACGCGGCCGCCTTTGCGGGCCGCAAGACCCTCCGCCGCCAGATGATCGATGCGCCGTTCGAGGGCGACGGACACCTCGGCGCCGAAGCCCACTTGGCTGAGCGGCGCGCGCTCGCGTGCGAACTGCAGACGGTCGAGCCAGGTCGCGCCGTCGGCAGACACCTGCGCGTCCAGCGTCAAGTCGGATCGTCCGACCAAAGAGAGGCGCGGACGGTCGCTCTCGCGCGATC
>NZ_JASHKB010000050.1 GCF_030732865.1 Roseitalea sp. MMSF_3546 | reverse complement strand
CCCCTGTGGATCGGGCAAAAAATACAAGAAGTGCTGTGGTCTGAACTGACCACCACAACGCCTGACCGGACGCTTACACCCCATCTTCCACACCTCGTCGTGGATGATCCGCCCAATCTTACGCCGTGCGCCTGTCTCCCTGGCTGAGCCGGGTTCGTTTCAGCCGAAGGCGTCGGGCATCGAGTCCTTTTTTCGCAGCATGAAAACCTGCAGCGCCTCGTCGATCGCCGGGTCGAGCGCCGGCGCCTCGTAGGCATTGAGCCAGTCGCGGCACAGCCTGTTGGCCCGCTCCTCGACGCGTTTGCCGCCCTCGGCCAGCCACTGCTCGAACGAATTGTTGTCGGCCACCGTCGACCGGTAGAAGGCGGTCTGGAAATTCTTCTGGGTGTGCGTGCAGCCAAGATAATGGCTGCCCGGGCCGACCTCGGTTATCGCGTCCATCGCCTGGCCGTTTTCTGAAAGGTCGATCCCCCGGCTCATCGCCTGCATCATGGCGAGCTGGTCGGCATCGATCATGAACTTTTCGTAGGAGGCGACGAGCCCGCCCTCCAGCCAGCCGGCCGAATGCAGCGCGAAATTGGTGCCCGCCAGCAGCGTCATGTTCAGCGTGTTGGCGCTTTCCTGGGCGGCCTGCGCGTCGGGCACCTTCGAGCCGCACAGCGACCCGCCGGTGCGGAACGGCAGGCCCAGCCGCCGCGCGAGTTGCGCCGCGCCATAGGAGACGAGCGAGGGTTCGGGCGTGCCGAAGGTGGGCGCGCCCGACTGCATCGAGATCGAGGCGGCGAAGGTGCCGAAGACGACCGGTGCGCCGGGCCGGCAAAGCTGCGTGAACGCGGCACCGGCCATCACCTCGGCGAGGATCTGCGCCAGCGTGCCGGCGACGGTGACCGGGCTCATCGCGCCGGCCAGGATGAAGGGCGAGACGATGCAGGCCTGGTTGGCCCGCGCATAGACCTTGGCCGCGCCCAGCATGGTGCCGTCGAACACCATGGGCGAATTGGCGTTGATCAAATTGATCAGCACGCAATTGTCGTCGACGAACTGATCGCCGAAGACGATCTTCGCCATGGCGACCGAATCCGCGGCCCGCTCCGGCGCGGTGACCGAGCCCATGAACGGCTTGTCCGAATAGCGGATGTGCGCATAGACCATGTCCAGATGGCGCTTGTTGACGGCGATGTCGACCGGCTCGCACACCGTGCCGCCCGAATGGTGCAGCGCCGGCGCCATGTAGGCGAGTTTGACCAGGTTCCGGAAATCCTCGAGCGTGGCATAGCGGCGCTCGCCGTCCAGATCGCGCACGAAGGGCGGCCCGTAGACCGGCGCGAACACGGTCGCATCGCCGCCGATCCGGACCGATCTTTCCGGGTTGCGCGCATGCTGGGTGAAGACCGAAGGCGCGGTCTTGAGCAACTGCCGGCACAGCCCCTTGGGAAAATGCACGCGCTCGCCGCGCACATCCGCGCCGGCCTGCTTCCACAGGTCGAGCGCCTCGGGGTCCTCGCGAAACTCGATGCCGATCTCCTCAAGGATGTGCTCGGCATTGGCCTCGATCAGCGCCAGCCCCTCCTCGCCCAGCAGTTCGTATGCAGGGATGGCGCGCGTGATATGGGGCAGTTGCGCCGGGCCCGAACCGGCGCGCGCCGCCCGCCGCGCCGCGGCGCCGCCGCGTCCGCGCCGTCCGCCGGCCCCCTCGCCGCCTGCCGCATTGTCCTGGTCCATCGCCACCTCCTGGGGCGCAGCCCTTGCGCCCGTTGCGCAGCATCATGGCGGCGACTGTCCAACGCAAGCGCGGCGACCGCATTGCCGTGCGCGCCGCCCGCTGACACCGTTGCGACACCCCCGCGCGCCCGTCGCAAATCGCCATTGCGGGTCGCTTTCGCGGCAAGGCAGGTCGCATCGAAACCGGTCATGCGGCCCCTGCCCCGATAACCATTCGGGGATCGGGCGGCCGGCGGTCGAATCGGCCGGAACCGTCAGATCGCGGTTGGGAGACCGAAGCCATGTCGGACGCAGACGAGATCATTCTGGCCGAACTGTCCGACGACGACCTCGTCCAGCAGATGCATGACGATCTCTATGACGGCCTCAGGGAGGAGATCGTCGAGGGCACGCAGATCCTGCTCGATCGCGGCTGGGCGCCCTATGACGTGCTCACCCGCGCGCTGGTCGAGGGCATGCGCATCGTCGGCGAGGACTTTCGCGACGGCATCCTGTTCGTGCCCGAGGTGCTGCTTTCGGCCAATGCGATGAAGGCGGGCATGAACATCCTGCGCCCGCTGCTCGCCGAGACCGGCGCGCCCAAGCTGGGCAAGATGGTGATCGGCACGGTCAAGGGCGACATTCACGACATCGGCAAGAACCTCGTCGGCATGATGATGGAGGGCGCCGGCTTCGAGGTCGTCGATCTGGGCATCAACAACCCGGTCGAGACCTATCTGGAGGCGCTCGAGCGCGAACGGCCCGACATATTGGGCATGAGCGCGCTGCTGACCACGACGATGCCCTATATGAAGGTCGTCATCGACGCCATGGTCGAAAAGGGCATCCGCGACGACTATGTCGTGCTGGTGGGCGGCGCCCCGCTCAACGAGGAGTTCGGCCGGGCGATCGGCGCGGACGCCTATTGTCGCGACGCCGCCGTTGCGGTGGAAACCGCCTCGGCCTTCATGAAGCGCCGCCACAACCAGATCGAACACGCCTGAGCGGCTCAGCCGTCGCGCCAGGTGACCAGCTTGGTGACCGCATAGTTGAACAGCGCGCTCATCACCGCGCCCAACAGGCCGGCGAACCAGGCCGGCCAGCCCCATTCGAAGATCCGCACCGCGACCGACACATTGCCGATCGCCCCGATCGAGCAGATGGCATAGAACGTCGCAAGCCCGGACCAGAATTTCAGCCCCGTCAGCTTGCGATGGCCGAAGGTCACCTCGTTGTTGAAGATGAAGTTGGTGGTCATGGCGACATAGGTCGCCGCCACCTGCGCGCCGACGAAGCCCAGGCCGACCGCACCGGCCGCGTAAAGCGCCACCAGATGGACCAGAAGCCCGCTCGTGCCCACCAGCGCGAACAGCAGGAACTGCGCCGGCACCAGCCCCGCCGTATAGCGCGAGACCAGAAGTCCCAGAAACTGGATGGTGACCAGAAAGCCCAGCTTGCTCTCGCCGGCCACGCGCTCGCGAAAGGTGAACGGCACCTCGCGAATGTCCAGTTGCGCCCCATAGCGGCTGACGATGTCGAACAGGATCTTGAAGCCGTCGCGTGCCACCGCGCCCGCGACCCGGTCGGCCACCGCCCGGCGCATCATGAAGAACCCGCTCATCGGATCGGTGGTGAAGCGCCCTGTGACCATGTTGGCCAGCGACGTCGCAAGCTCGCTGCCCCTGGCCCGCGTGCGCCGATGAAAGCCCGCGCCGGCACTGCCGCCATCGGCATAGCGCGAACCGATCACCAGATCGGCGCCGGCCTCGATCTCACCGAGCATCACCGGCAGGCGCGTCTCGTCGTGCTGCAGGTCGGCGTCCATGACCGCGACCACCGGCGCGTTGGCGGCCATCATGCCCTCCACGCACGCTCCCGACAGCCCGCGCCGGCCGACCCGGCGAATGCAGCGCACATGCGGATACTCGCGGCCGACCTGGCGCGCGACCTCCGTCGTCCCGTCCGGGCTGTCATCGTCGACGACAACCACCTCGTGGGCGATCGCGCCCATGGCCTGGCCGATCTTGTCGACGACGGCGCGAATGTTCGGCGCCTCGTTATAGGCCGGCAGAACGATCGTCAGCGCCGGCGCGGCGAGCGCGCTGGCGCTTGCGTCCTTCAGGGTCATTGCGACAGACTGATCACCCAAGACAAAGGCTCCGTCGGATGCGATCACCGCGCGAACCTAGACCGGAAGCCGACCGTCGGCAAATCGCGTGCTGGCAGAAAGCCTTACATTTCACGGAATAACAAATGCTGAACCCGCCCCTTCACGCCGATCCGCAGCCCCTGCGTGTGATCGGTTGCGGCATGCTCGCCCGGGAGATCCTCGATGTGTGTCGCCTCAACGGTCTCGACCACGTTTCGCTGACCTGCCTGCCGGCCGACCACCATCACCGGCCCGAACGCATCGCCCCGGCCGTGGAACGGGCGATCGCGCAGGCCCGCGCCGAAGGGTTCGAGCGCATCTTCATCGCCTATGCCGATTGCGGCACCGGCGGCATGCTCGATGCGGTCTGCGCCCGCCACGGCGTCGAGCGCATCGCCGGCCCGCACTGCTTTTCCTTCTATATCGGCAACGACGCCTTCGCCGCGGCCGGCGAAGCGTTCATGACGACCTTCTTCATGACCGACTTCCTGGCCCGGCATTTCGAGACCTTCCTGATCCGGCCGCTGGGCCTGGACCGTCATCCCGAACTGCTCGGGACCTATTTCGGCCATTATGACCGGCTCTTGTACATCGCCCAGACCGACGACGCGGCGTTGACCGAAAACGCCCGCGCCGCCGCCGACCGGCTCGGACTGGCCTTCGAACGACGCTTTACCGGCCATGGCGATCTCGCAACGGCGCTTGCAGGGGCTGGCCGGTCGCCGCACAAAGCTCTGTAAAGGTGTCTGTGCCATGATGGACGCGGGTATTGAACTGACACAATCTTGCGCCATGACGTTTGCGGGCAATGCAACAGCGGCACGACATGCTTGATCCGACCCCGGAAACCGGACCGATCGTCGAGGCGCGACAAGCGCCGCGCTTTCAGCCGCGCACGCTCTCGCAGGTCATGCGCGAACTGGCCGCCCGCGAACAGGGCGCGGTTTCGGTGCGCTGCATCCGCGACGCGCTGGCCGACCGCAGCTTCGGCACTTTCCTGGTCTTGACGAGCGCCATCAACATGCTGCCCTTTCCGCCCGGCTCGACGCTGGTGCTGGGCATTCCGATCGTGCTGGTCGCGCTGCAGATGGTGGCCGGCCGGCCGACGGTCTGGCTGCCGGAACTCTTCCTGCGCCGGTCGCTGAGCCAGAAGGCCTTCGTTTCGATGACCGGCAGGCTGATCCCCATGCTCGAGCGAATGGAGGCCTGGGTGCGGCCGCGCCACTGGCCCTTTGCCGACCGCCGCCGCGCCGAGCGCCTCATCGGGCTCTACGCGTTCGTTCTGGGCGTTGCCGTGATCCTGCCGGTGCCGTTCGGCAACTGGCTGCCGGCGTTTGCCTGCGCCCTTTGCGGTTTGGCGCTGTCCGAACGCGACGGGCTGTGGCTGGGACTGGGCGTGGCGATCGGCCTTGTTTCGATCGCCGTCATCTTCGGCGTGGTCTTCGTCGCCGGCACGCTGGCCATGCACTGGATCGCAGGGTGATCGCTGCGCTGTCGCTTTTGGATTTGGGCGCGTCGCCGGAGAAATAGCCGGCGGACGCGAACACGCCCATTCTTCCCGTACAAAGGGAAGCACGCAAATGGCCCAGCGCATCATCGTCTATTGGCGCGATATTCCCGCCCAGGTGATCGTCCGCGAGCGGCGCACGGTCGCGCGCCGCCAATTGCCGCCGCGTTTCATGCAGGCCATCGACGCCTGCGCCATGAGGGTCGGAGCCCGCGACAGCGACGCCTATCTGGCGCAGTGGCGCAAGGGCGCCCCCGAAACCGTGAGCGATGCGCTCGACGCCGAGTCCGAACGGGCCTGCGCGCGCATCGAGGCCGAGTACCCGCGCGAGCGGCTGGCCAGGCTGGTCGGCAATGCCGGATACGACACCCCCAACGCGGCCTGAGCCCGCAAGCGAGGCACCTTCCATGATCCACGCCGCCGAGCCCGGAGCCGCCATCCCCGCCTCCATCGAGGTCACGCCGCGCCAGGCGATCGACATGGCCGATCCGGGCGAACTGTTTCCCGCCGCAACGCGTGTCTACCTCACCGATATCGGCACCGAGGGCACGGCCGTGCTTGTTGCGGCCGCGTGCCGGCTGCGCGCCTTCGGCTGCGAGCCGGTGCCGCATTTTCCCGCCCGCCGGCTGCCCAGCCGCGCCGTGCTGGACGATCGTCTTGCCGCCATGGCCGGCGAGGCCGGCGTGACCGATGTGCTCGTCATCGGCGGCGGGTTGGGTGTGCCGGCCGGTCCCTTCACCTCGACCATGGAAGTGCTCGAGACCGGCCTGTTCGACCGCCACGGCATCACCGATATCGGCATTGCCGGTCACCCCGAGGGCTCGCCCGACTTCAGCGACCAGGTCGCCGCCGAGGCGCTGCGCCTCAAGCGCGATTTCGGCGAGCGTTCCGGCGCGCGCATGCGCGTGGTCACCCAGTTCGGCTTCGATGGCGGCAAATTCGTGCGCTGGGCCAAGGGCGTGCGCGAGGCCGGCATCGACCTGCCCGTTCATCTGGGTGTCGCCGGCCCGGCCCGCATCACCACGCTGATCCGCTTTGCGGCGATGTGCGGGGTCGGCACCTCGCTGAGCTATTTCCGCCGCAACACCCATTCGATCGCAACGCTCGCCACCTCCCATTCGCCCGAAAGCGTCGTCGGCCCGATCGAGGCTGCCTGGCGCGACGATCCGCAAAGCCCCATCCGGCAGATCCATGTGTTTGCCTTTGGCGGGCTGGCCAAGGCCGGCGCCTGGCTGACCGAGCGCGGCTCCTGGCCGGCAAGGGCCGGCGCCCGCGCCGCCATCGGGGGCTGACGCCATGAGCCGCACCATCGTCGCCTCGGCCAGGCGCGAAGCCGTCATCGGCTTCGACCAGCCCTTCTGCGTGATCGGCGAACGCATCAACCCCACCGGCCGCAAGAAGCTCGCCGCCGAGATGGTCGAGGGCAATTTCGAAACGGTCAAGAAGGACGCGCTCGAACAGGTCGCGGCGGGCGCGACCATGCTCGACGTCAATGCCGGCGTCACCGCCGTCGATCCCAACGCGACAGAGCCGGATCTGCTGGTCAGGACGGTTCAGATCGTCCAGTCGCTGGTCGACGTGCCGCTGTCGATCGATTCCTCGGTCACCCCGGCGATCGAGGCCGCGCTCGAGGTCGCCGAAGGCCGCCCGCTGGTCAATTCGGTCACCGGCGAGGAGGAAAAGCTCGAGGCGATCATGCCGCTGATCAGCAAGTACGACGTGCCGGTCGTTGCCATCTCCAACGACGAGACGGGCATTTCCGAGGACCCGGACGTGCGTTTCGCGGTGGCCAAGAAGATCGTCGAGCGCGCGAGCGACTACGGCATTGCGGCCCACGACATCGTCGTCGACCCGCTCGTCATGCCGATCGGCGCGATGGGCACCGCCGGCCGGCAGGTGTTCCGGCTGGTGCGCCGCCTGCGCGAGGAATTGGGCGTGAACACGACATGCGGGCTCTCCAACATCTCCTTCGGCCTGCCGCACCGGCACGGCATCAACGCCGCCTTCATCCCGATGGTCATCGCCTCGGGCATGACGAGCGCGATCATGAATCCGTGCCGTCCGCAGGAAATGGAGATGGTCCGCGCCGCCAATGTGCTCGCCGGCAACGACGCCGATTGCGGGAACTGGATCAGGACCTATCGCGACCACGCGCCCGCCGCCGCCAACGCCAATGCCGGCGCGGCCCCGGCCCCTGCCGCGTCCTCTGGCGGTCGCCGGCGTGGCGGCCGCGCGGCGCGGGCAAGGGGGTAGCGCCCTCTCCGAATGATGAGCTTCGCCCCCACCACTTACCCCTCCCCCGCAAGCGTGGGAGGGGAGACGCCGGCCACAAGCCCAACACCCGCTGCCACCGCCAGGCATGCAGCAA
>NZ_JASHKB010000004.1 GCF_030732865.1 Roseitalea sp. MMSF_3546 | reverse complement strand
GAGCGTGTCGGCGAGCGTTTCGTCGTCCAGATCGGGGTGGGCCTTGAGCAGCTCCTGGCGGAGTGCCGTGAAGTGGGTGAGTTCGGTGGTCAAGCCTTGGTGCATCCGCTGATCCATAAGATGTCTCCAGTTTGCAAATGTAACTTTGCAATTTGCAAATATAATATGGCAAAAATTTGATCACTGGTGGACAAATCCGCGCGGGACGTGCCCTTCTCAACTGGAGTTCGGCCGAACTCGGTAGCCGCACCGGCATTTCGCGGAATACAATCAATAGGCTCGAAAGCTTCGACGATGTCCCACCCAGCCGGACCCAGTCCCTGCAGGAGATCAGGCTGGTAATGGAAAGGGCAGGCATCATCTTCATCGACGCCGATGATACGGCCGGCCCCGGTGTCCGCATGCGCGCGACCGACGCGCTTACCAGGCGATAGGTCGGGCGACCGCACGCGAACCTGCATCGCGCCCATCTTGACCAGAGCCGCTCATCGAGGTGTCGTCCTCAAGGCCGATCATCGACGCACGCCTCGCTCTCATTGTCGGACCAGGACCGGGCGTAATGGGTGGCGCGGGTCATGCAGGTCTGCGTTCGATCAGTCCTTGATGGCATCCTCGGGCGCGGGCGGCACGTCCGGTACACGATCCAGAAGCCTTGTCAGATCGCCGCGCTTGGCCGTGCCGGCACGCGCTTTGAGGAAATCGTCGGCCGTCTCCACGGCGCCGATTTTCTGCGCGACCGCAGAGACGATCCACTGATTGAGCGACACACCATCCTCTTGTGCCAGACGCGCCGCGGTCTCTTTGAGCGACTGCGGCAGTTGCAGGGGGTACTTGGAGCGTTGGCTCTGCGTCATCTGTTCAGCCTCCTGACGATCTCGCCCGGTGTTGCAATGCTCACGCCCAGCTTGAGCGCCGGGCGGAAGTCCTTGACGTTATGCGATACGATGGCCTCGGCCCCGCCGTTCAGGGCGGCCTCAAGCACCATTTCATCGGCGGCATCGGCCAGCATGGGCCGTGTCCGAAACGAAATATCGACACCCTCGGCAACGGCGGCAAGCGCGCTCATGACCCCCGCGACATCCTCCAGGGTATGGCCCGTCGCCTTTCGAGTTTTCTCGCGGCTCAGCACCGCCTCATACTCGACAAACAGCGCCGTCGAACAAAGCGGCGTCACCATGCCCCGGTCAACGAACCGCAACAGCAGATTGCTGGCCCCGTTGCGGCTGCGGAATGCCGCAACGATCACGTTTGTGTCCAGAACCAGTCTCATGGCAATCAAAGTAGGAACATCTCATAAGATGTCAAAAAACTGAGTAGCAGGAACGTCAGCGTCCTTGATGTTCGCCAGGAGCCATCACCGCCAACACCGCGGCCCTTGAAGTGTTGCTCTCAAAGATCAACGGCCCCGCGCCCCACCGAGGAGACCGACCATGGCCGCCGTCACGGATTTCGACATTGCCCAAACCCGCAAGCCCCGCATTGCGTTCACGACCAACATCGCCTGGCTGGTCGAACGCCAGCGCCGCTTTCGCGTCCACACGGCCAGGCAAACTGAGCAGGAACACGCAATGCCGGACACACATGGGCCGGAGTGTCGCGCTGGGCGCAGCCGCCATGATGAGGCATGGAAAGCCGGAGCGACCCCTTGCGCGACACCTTTCAGCACAACTGCGTGTCGCCGAAACCCGTAAATCTGGGTGTCGCTTGACAGTCTGCGGGGCGGGCGCGGCGTGCTCGGACTGGCGCCCTGTCGCGGCGCCACTCGAAGCGGCTCTATCGGCACTTGAACAACCCAGTCAGAACCGATATCTGGCTAGCGTGCTGTCTAGATAGGAAAACGCCCATGTGGACGCTGCAAGATGCCAAGAACCGATTCAGTGCCGTCGTCGACGCTGCCCTTGAAGGCCAACCGCAAGAGGTCTCCCGGCGCGGCAACCCGGCCGTCGTCGTCATCGCGGCGTCCGACTATCGGCGGTTGCTCGATGCTGCCCGCCACCGTCGCGGCAGTTTCAAGGACCATCTTCTGACGTTTCCGGGCGTGGACGAGGACGTCGCGCGCGCCGTCCCGCGTGACGTTGAATTCTGATGTTCATTGTGGACACCGACGTCTTGTCGGCGACACGCCGTGCCGACAAGGCGCCGCGTGTTGCCGCCTGGCTTGCAAGCGTTCCCGATCAGGACCTGTTCATCAGCGTCATCACGATCGGCGAGATCGAACGCGGCATCGCCAGGCAGCAAAGCGTCGATCCCGTCTTTGCCGGCGATCTGCGCCGATGGCTCGATGCAACCATGACGTTTTTTGCCGACCGCATTGTTGATTTTGGCGCCGAGGACGCGCGCATCTGGGGGCGCTTGTCCGTGTCGATCGGCCATCATGGCGCCGATTTGATGATCGCAGCCAGCGCCCTGTCCCGCAACGCGACCGTGGCCACGGGCAACACCGCCCATTTTGCGCCAACCGGAGCCAGGACCATCAATCCGTTCAACGTCGCCGCTTAAAGGGCATGATCCAACGGGGTCTCTGGCAAGGGCGACCGCCAATGCAGGGCGCCGCCGAAGTTCAAATGCGAATTGCGCTTGGCCTGTCAAATGGGCTTTTCCGCAGTGAGGCGCCTATCATGGGACCGTCGCGCGATGCGATGGCGTGCCGAACAGCCCGCTCAAGACCATCACGGTGCGGCCTTTTCGACCAGGGTCACACCGGGCAGTCCGGCGAAATGGCTGTCGCAGGTGAGCAGCGTCGCGCTCTTCGCTTGGGCCGTTGCGAAGATGATCGCATCGGCCGTCGCCAGTCGATGCGCGCGGCAGGCGTCTGCGGCAAAAAGCGCGATCTCGGTATCGAGGTCCATGACGTGACAAACCTGCGTGAAGGCAATCACCTGATCCGCCTCGTCTTCGCCCAGTTCCCGCGTGAGCCATTGGGCAAGCTCGAGTTGCACCATGGTGGGAACCAGCCAATGGCCTTGATCGGGCAGTTTGGGGGCGATCAAGTCCCCGGTGGGCGAGCCGATCAGCCATTCGAGCCAGGCCGAGGTATCGACGAGGACCATCAGGCGCGGTCGGTCCGGTCACGATAATCCTTGGCCTTGGCCCCTTTGGCGATCCCCTTGAGCGCATCGCGCCGGGGGATTGGCACGAGCAAGACGCCCGATCCTTTCGGGATGAAGGCAAAGCGCATGCCCGCTTCCCAGTGCTGCGCCGCGCGGATCGCCTTGGGGATCGAGATCTGGAACTTTGAGGACAAGGTCGCGGTGTCCGCCATCATCGTACTCTGGCTCTGTCGATAGGGTAAATGTAAGACATCGTCGATTTCGCTTCAAGCACGTGCGCGCACCGGTCTCGTCCGGTCGGAGAGCCCGAAGCCATCCGGTCAGTGTTCCGGGCTCAACAGGAATCAAGTTTGTTGAACATCAGACTCAAAGCCTGCGGCGCCGACCGCTCGCCAGCCGGATTGGTGCATCTGCCATGGGCCCCAACGTGCTGCTCCCCCTGCTCTGGACAGCGGGTAGCCATGTCGGCCGCCGTCACGGATTTCGACATCGCCGATGGGCCGACAACCTGCCCTGTGACAAAAGTCCCGACGACGCGCAGTGACAGACCACCTGAAGTCTCACTCTGTTCGCGACACGGCTGGCGCACCTTCGCGCAAAGCGAGCCCTATACGACGCTCGCGCCCTCGGCGCGCGCAGCCTGCGCGAGAGCGGCATCCAGCGTTGCAAGCTCGGCGTTCTCACGCAGCGTTAGATCAAGATAAGGTGCGTCATAGGCGGTGAGCCGGTGCCTGCGGCACAGGCCAACAACCGCGGCGCTGGACGGGGCTGTATCGAGCACGATCCCAAGTTCGGCGATCGTCTCGATCGCCTGGTCCACCTTCTCCCGGGACATTCTGCCCCGCCGCTCGGCCACGATGAGGATGTTGCGGATCTCGGCCCAGAGCAGGGCCGGCGCGGCAAAGACATCGTGCCGGCCAGCGAGTGCGACCAGATCGCTGCCGGTTTCGTCGGGCATCAGCCAACCCGCCAGGGCAGAGGCGTCAATCACCAGCGTCATCGCCGGCCTTCGTCGCGGGCGGACAGGATCTCGTCCACGGTCATTGTCGCTCCCGCGCCGATCTGCTGCAACCGGCGCAGTGCGTCCAGGCGGTCTGACCCAACGGGCACGAGCCGCGCGACAGCCTTGCCACGCCGTGTAATCGTCACGGTTTCGCCAGCCTCAACCGCCGCCAGCAGTTCCGACAGGCGCGTCTTGGCCTCGAACGATCCGACTTCCCGCATGGTCCCGCTTTCTCCAACCAGTTGCCAAGCTAGTTGATTGTTCGGCCCAGTTCAAGGGCGGCACCACGAACGGCCGCTCCGCACGGGAGCGAACACGCGTCATCTTCAACCAGAGCGCAGACCTCGCTTGCTGCACGTCCGCGTCCTTTGACCATGGATATCGCTCTCCAGACGCCCGTTAACGCCCAATCCGGGCTCAAGCCGCGAAGCGATAGCCCGATGTTGAAAAACCAAGACCGCAAGGACAGGTGACAAGACGGCGGCGCGCGACCGCCGGGGCTGGACGAGATCGAGGCCGTGTCGTTGCTGCCATCCCCTGTCGCCGGGAACGGGATCAAGGGTTGCGGCATCCTGCACGCGAGGCGGACCGAACGACACGTCGATCTCGGCGACGATGCGTTGAACACGATGGGTCAGCCTGATGCGTTTCGCGGCATCGCGCTCTGCACGTCGGTCTGGGCGAAATCCTCACCAACATAAAGCAGCGGCGCGTTCCTCGTCACGGCGGTGACGTACGCAAAACAGTCGCCGAAGTTCAGAGCAGCCGGGTGGATACCCTTCCCCCAAACCGCGTAGGCCGCAGCGACCCGCCTTGCCGTGTCGCCGGTCACATGTTCCACATCGAACCCGAGCCCTTTGACAAGGCTGTCCATCTCCGCTGTCAAATCTCGCCGCGCGGCGACGATCCGGGCCTCGGCAAGAGTGACGGCCGAGATCGACAGGTCGTGGGCGTTCGCCAAAATGTCAGCGATCGTCTCCGCATCGGGTTCGTCCAGCAAAAGGGCCATCATCGCCGACGTATCGACGACGATCACGAAGGCAGACCCTCGTCATTGTATAGAAAGTCCTCGCTGCGCGCAGCGCTCGCCCCGGCGCGCAGCTTCTGCGCAGCAGATGCCCGGGCATGGGCAATGATCGACCGCCGATCCTGAACGCTGGTTGCGCGCTTGAGAGCGACAAGGCGCACGATCTCGTGACCATGCCGCGTCAAGACGATCTCCTCTCCGTCCTCTGCCCGCTTCACGAGCTCGGTGAGCTTCGCCTTGGCTTCTGACACCGTGAACTGCATGTCACCCTCCTTCACGCATAAAATGGACCATTCTATGGACTATTTCAAGGCCGGCGCCGCGCCGATGGCCCGATAGCGCCGGATCGCAGGCGCGCCCGATGGCGACTATGCGAAATTCGTCTGGCACGATCGAAAGCGCACCGGATGTTCCAAACGCCCGTTGACGCCTATCTGCGCAACTGCCGCCGTCTTTGCAAAAAGAGGAGGCGAGACACCGATCACCGGGCCACTGATCCAGTCGCGCAGTTGGCCATGGGCCCACGGTCCTTTTGGGCTTCTTCTTCGCCTTGCGATTGCCGGTGCCATCACCGTCCATCGCCTTGCGGCCCTTGCCCGCCTTTTCGTCCGGCCTTTGCTCCTTCGATGGCGCCTGAGTATGGTCTGGCGCCTTCGGCTTGGACGGCCCTGAGGGCTGGTCCGCATCGTAAAGGCGGTCGTCTTGCCCGCGCGCTCTTGGCGCGCTCTTGTCCAATGACCGGTCACCGGCACTCACCGGCACCTTTTGCGGCTCGTCGCTCATCCATCTGGCATCGATTGTCACGCCCCGATCATGACCGATGGCTGCCGGCGATGGCGCGTCAGCTGCGCGCCCATTGTCGGCGCTCTGTGTCACCGCGCTCGATCGCCCGTCACCTCGTTCGACCGAACCCACGATCGCCTTGCCGCCGGCTGCCACATTAACATGTTCGACGGTGACTTTTTGCTGGCCCTTGCCGCGACGCTTGTCCAGCGCGGCCGTCTGCTTGGTGAACAGCGCCTCAAGCTTGGCCGCATGTTTCAGGTTCATGTCGCGGCCATCTTCGGTTTGCCCGTTCAGCGCCGCGCGGCGCAGGCACTCAAGCGCCGCAAAGTGCGTGCCCACCATTTGCTGGACCAGCATCTCCTCGACACCATCGGCAGGTTTCAGGCTTTCATAGAATTCGGCCGCCCGGACCACCTTGAAGCGGACCTCTTCGGCGCTGGTCCCTTCGGGAAAGATCAGCAGCTTCTGCAGTTCGCCCAGCTTGCCGGTCAATCGGTTCTGGGCGGTCACGCCCATCAGTTCGCCGAGCCTGTCCGACGGCACCAGCCGGTGCGGCTGATCGGGCACGTCCGACGCAGGGATGCGATAGGTCGAGGAGGATCTGGTCATGGTTACGCCAATGCACGCAAACGCCCAACTTAAGGTGAAGCCGGACTCTCGCCATCCGTTCTGGCCTTTCAACACGTTGAGTGCGGCCAATTGCAGGTGCCCAAATGTAGGGCCCCGGGCGCTTGCACGCCTGGTGCAAGGGGTTGTCTTTCAGTTTTTGCCACACACCCGGTGTTACGTCATCGCGCGTTCTCCGCCGCGTCCGCATTGGGCAGGCTGCTCAGGGTCAGCCGTCCGGCATGTCGGCGTTGCCATCGGCGCTCAGCTTGGCCAGATCGCGAATGGCGATCCCGATCAGATCGCCCATCAGCGCGCGGGCCCCCTCGTCGCGGCGCAGACGGATCGCCTCGAGCACATCGCCGTGTTTTTCGAGCGTCAGCGCATAGTTCTCCGAGGCCGAGGTCGTCAGGCGAAAGCTGTTGCGCAGCGCCGAGCCGATCACCGCACCGAAATTGGCGAAGACCGCATTGTGGCTGGCAACCAGAATGGCCCGGTGGAAAGCCTCGTCCGCCTGAACGCTTGCATCGATATCGGCGCCACCCGCCGCCTGCATCGCTTCATAGGCCGCCTCGATCCGCGCCAGATCGCGCGCCGTCGCCCGCCGCGCTGCAAGCGCCGCAGCGGCCGGTTCGATCACCTCGCGCGCTTCCGTCAGCGCCCTGACGAAGGCATAGTCGGGCGGCAGCGCCTCGCGCCAGGCCAGAAGATCCGGATCAAGCTGGTTCCAGTGCGTTGGCGGCAGGACGATTGTGCCGGCGCGCGTACGGCTTTCGACCAGCCCCTTTCCGGCGAGCATGCGGATCGATTCGCGCAGCGCGGTCCGGCTGACCGCCATCTGCGCGCCAAGATCGGCTTCATTGGGGAGCTTCTCGCCCGGCGGGATGTCCCCCGACAGGATTCGCTGGGCAAGCGCGCGCGTGACGCGCTCGCGCGGCCTTGCCTCTCCGTCCGGCGCAGCGCTCACCGCCTAGGTCCTGTTGAGCCGATATTCGGCCAGTAGCACGGCGAGGATCAAAAGGCTGCCCTTGGCCAGCATCTGGTAGAAGGTCGGCACGCCGGTCAGGATCATCCCGTTGTTCAAGACGCCGATGATCGCAACCCCCAGCAGCGCGCCGATCACCGTCCCCTTGCCCCCCTGCATGGCGCAACCGCCTAAGAACGCCGCCGTGATCGCCTCCAGTTCCAGGCCCTCCGAGCCCGAGATCGGCTGGCCCGAGCCCGTCCGTGCCGCCAGCAGCACCCCGCCAATGCCGGCGACACAGCCGCTAAGCACGTACATTGACAGCCGATAGCCGCGGATATTGAGCCCCGAAAGCCGCGCGACCACCGGGTTGCCGCCGATCGCATAGACATTGCGGCCCACCACGCTCAGATGAAGAAAGACGTAGAACACCAGGGCCACGCCGACCAGCACCCAGATCGGCGCCGGGATGCCCAGAAAACGGCCGATTCCGAGCAAGCGGAACGTGTCGTTGAAGATGGAGATCGACTGACCATCCGAGATGATGAAGGCAATGCCGCGAAAGATCGCCATGGTCCCAAGCGTCACGATGATCGCATTGACGCGCCCATAGGTGATGATGAGCCCATTGAACAGACCGGCCAGCGCGCCGACGATCAGTCCAGCAGCCGGACCGGCCGCGGCCAGTCCCGTCGCCTCGATCGCCATCGCTGTCGTCACCGTCGTCAGCCCGACGATCGCACCCACCGAGATGTCAAGACCGCCCGAGACGATCACCGCGGTCTGCGAGATCGCAAGAACGCCCAGGATCGCCACGCCCATGCCGATATTGAGGACATTGCGGCTTGAAAAGAACACATCGCCGCGCAGGCTGCCAAAAACGATCAAAAGGACGACCAGGGCAAGGATCAGGCTCAGATTGTGAATGCCGACGCGTTCGGCAAGACTCGCAAGTGGCCCCATCGTCGCCTTCGCGGAGGGGCGCGTGACGTCCGAGGTCATGGTGTTTCTCCTTGCAAAGCGTCGAAGACGGGGGCGTGGCCGGAGGGCATCGCCGCCCGCAGGATTGCGTCTTCGGTCATCGCCGCCCCTTCAAGTTCGGCCGTTATGCGGCCCTCGGACATGACCAGGATCCGATCCGACAGGCCAAGCAGTTCGCCCATTTCCGAGGAGATGACGATGATGCCGAGCCCGTTGCGTGCCAGATCGGCGATCAGCCGATAGATTTCGCTCTTGGCGCCAACATCGATGCCGCGGGTCGGCTCATCGAGGATCAGGACCTTGGGGGCCCGTGCCAGCCAGCGTGTCAGCACCACCTTTTGCTGGTTCCCGCCCGACAGGTTGGAGACCTGCGTGTGAAGGCTCGGCGCCTTGACCCGCATGCGCTCGGCGATCGGGGCGACGATCCCCTCGGCGCGCCGGCGATCGAACAGGCCCCCGCGCGAGACCCGGTCGGGAATGCACAGCACGGCGTTGTCGAGGATCGAGCGCATCAGCAACAGCGCCTCGTGCTTGCGGTCCTCGGGAGCAAGACCGATGCCGGCCAGAATGGCATCGCCCGGACTGCCCGACGGCAGCGGCTTGCCTTCAAGCTCGACGCTGCCTGCAAGCCGCGCACCCACACCGAAGATGCCGCGGGCAAGTTCGGACCGGCCCGCCCCGACCAGCCCGCCAATGCCCAGCACCTCGCCGGCGCGCAGCTGAAGGGAAATGTCGGAGACGTGCTCGGTCGTCATCGCGCGCACCGAAAGAACGGTTGCATCGCCGGGCGGCGCGCGTCCGGGAAACATCTCGGTCAGCGTCCGTCCGACCATCTTGCGCGTAATGTCCTCCTCGGAGGTCTCATCGATCGGCACGACATCGATCATCTTGCCGTCGCGCAGAACCGCGACGCGGTCGCAAAGGGCGACCACCTCCGCCAGCCGGTGCGAGATATAGACCACCGCCACACCGTCCGCGCGCAGCCTGCGGATGACGGCGAAAAGGCGTTCGGTCTCCTCGCCGGTCAACGACGAGGTCGGCTCGTCAAAGGCGATGACCCGCCCGCCGGCATGCACGGCGCGCATGATCTCGATCATCTGCCGTTGCGCCGGGCCCAGCCCAGCGCAGATCTGCGTCGGCGTCATCTCCCGTTCCATGCCAAAAAGCCTAAGCAGTTCCGCGGTCCGGGCATGAAGGCGCGCACGGTCGACAAGCCCGCCAAGGCGGGCGGGCAGTGCGCCGGGAAAGACGTTCTCGGCCACCGAGACGTCGGCAATGATTTCCGGTTCCTGATGGATGACGCGGATGCCGGCGCGGTGCGACTCGCGCGGGCCCGAGAATTGCACGGGTTTCCCGTCAAGCAGCAATTGTCCCGCATCGGGCGCGAACACGCCTTCGATGATCCGCGTCAGCGTCGACTTGCCCGCCCCGTTCTCGCCGACCAGCGCCAGGCATTCGCCCGCGCGCAGATCAAGCGAAACACCATCAAGGGCTTGCACCACGCCGAACGCCTTGCTGACGCCCTTTAGGGTGAGGATTTCGGCAGTGCTCATCGGCGCGCCTCCGGGAAAGGGGCGGGGCCGGCCGGGCCGCCCCCGCCGAAAGGTGTCAGTTGCACAGGCGCGCTTCGTACTGGTCGAAATTGTCCGCCGAGATGTATTCGGGATCGGTGAAGGTTGTCGTCGGCAATTCGGCCCCCTCGGTGATCGAGGCCAGCAGCAGTTCCACCGCGGTCGCGCCGTGGTTTTCCGAGTTCAGCCACATCGTGCCCCGGAAGGCGCTCGCCCGGCCCGAGCCGAACGCATCGCAGGCCCGGCTCCCATCGATGCCGATGCCAAGACCCTGATCGGCGCTGTAGCCCGAGTTCTCCAGTGCTCGCGCCGCGCCGAGGACACCGTCATCGTTGCACGAATAGAAGATCCAGTGCGTAACTTGCGGATTGGCGGTCAGGGTGGTGGTCATCGCATCGATCGAGGAGACCATGGTGTTGTCGTATGGCACGCGGATGATGTTGCCCGGATCGAAGTCCGGCACCGCCTCCAGGAAAGCGGCTTCGGCGCCCCGGTTGCGCTGCATGCAGGTGTCGGCCTTGCGATCCTCGATCGAGGCGATGCGCACCTCGTCATGGGAAGCCCAGTCCTCGGCCTTGTAGATCTCGGCGAGCTTGCGGCCGACATTCATGCCGATGTTCTCGGCATTCATGCCCACATAGGGCACCTGCGTGCCGTCCTCGAAATAGATGTCGTCATCGACGGCCACCAGCGGAATGCCAGCCTGTTTGGCCTTGTCGGCGACAACCGGGCCAAGCGCGCGGTCCGGCACGACGATGGCAATTCCGTCAACGCCGTCGCCGATCATGGTATCAAGCGTGGTGATGGTCAGATCGGCGTTGAACTGGACGTCTTGCGCCAGGAATTCCGCGCCGGCCGCCTCTGCCGCCGCCCTTGCACCGGCGACCTCGGCGACAAACCACGGATGATCGCCCATCTTGTTGATGTAGCCGATCTTGACGTCCTCGGCCGAGGCGGCGACGGTCATTGTCATCGCGGCGATCGCCGCCGCTGCGTAGCGTATATGGGTCATGGTCTCCTCCCTTGTGGATGCGGGTCAGTCATGGAACAAGGCCGAGCGCCCGCCATCGATCGTGATCGTCTCGGCATTGATGAAGGGGGCCTCGTCGGAGGCCAGGAAAACAGCGGTCATGGCGACCTCATGGGCTTGTCCGATGCGGCCCGGCGGATGCAGGCGCTCGGCCTTGGCGCGTTCGGCCGCCGGGTCATCGAAGGTATTCCAGTAATCGCGTGCGATCTGCGTATCGATGTAGCCCGGCGCGATCGCGTTCACCCGGATGCCTTCGGCGGCATATTCGATGCCAAGGGCGCGGGTCAGCCCGATCAGCCCGTGCTTTGCGACCGGATAGGGAAAGGTGTGCGGAATGATCTTGAACCCGTGCACGCTGGCGATGTTGACGATCGCCCCCGACCGGCGTGCGCGCATGTCGTCGAGCACGGCCCTGCTACATGACCAGCAGGCCTCAAGATCGAGCGCCATGCAACGATGCCATTCATGTTGCGGCATGTCGTGTGGTTCGTAAAAGACGTTCGCGCCGGCATTGTTGATGAGGATGTCGCAGGGCCCGAAACGGCTGTGGCATGTCTCGACCATGGCAGCGATATCGTCCTGCACCGTCACATCGGTGCGTACAAAGGCGGCCTTCGCATCGCCTTCGGTGATCGCGTCGGCGACCGCCGCTCCCGTTTCGGCGTTTTTCTCCGCGATCAGGACGCAGGCGGCCTCGGCCGCGAACGCCCGGGCGATCGCCTCGCCGATGCCCTGGCCCGCACCGGTCACGATCGCGACCTTGTCCTGGAGCCGTCCGTTCATCACCAATCCACCACCGTTCCATCGTCCAGCACCGCGTTGCGCGCATGCAGCACTTCCTGTTCGAAGGGATGGGCGGCGATCGCATCTTCGTTCACCTCGATGCCAAGCCCGGGCATGTCGGGTATGTCCCATCGGCCCGGCCGGCGCTCGATCGGCCAGCCGACGACCTCGTCATACCAGGGCACCGCACCTGACATTTCTTCCTGGATGATGAAATTGGGCGTTGAGGCGCCAAAATGCAGCGCCGCCACCCCGGCGATCGGCCCCAGCGGATTGTGCGGAGCAACGCCGATGCCGGCCGCTTCGCACGCGGCGGCGATTTTCTTGGTCTCGGCCAGGCCGCCGGTGTGACAGATATCGGGTTGCGCCACGTCGAAGGCGCGTTGCGTGATCGCCGGAACGAATTCGCGCCGGCCGATCAGCCGTTCGCCCGAGGCGATCGGCACCTTGCATGAACCCGTCAGTGCGGCATGGCCTGCAAGGTCCTCTGGCGGGACCGGTTCTTCGATGAACAAGGGCCGCGCCGGTTCCGCCGCCGCGATGAACTCGCGCGCCAGCGCGACCGAGGCCGGCCGGCCATGGAAATCGACCATGATGTCGACGCCATCGCCCACCGCTTGGCGCAGCCCGGACAGCGCCTTCTCGACGGCATTGATCTGTCGCCGGTCGCCCAGATAGTGGCTGTAGGGAACGCACACGACCTTGAGCGCATCATAGCCCGCCTCGACAACGGCCATGGCCTTTTCGGCGAGCCGGACGGGATCAAACGATTCATAGACCGCATCCATCTCGCCCATGCCCAGATGGGTATAGACCCGAAGGTATTGGCGGCACTTGCCGCCGAGCAGCCGCCAGACCGGCACGTTGAGTGCCTTGCCCAATATGTCCCAGAGCGCGATCTCGATGCCGCTGACCGCAGACATGCCGACCACGCCAAGCCGCCAGAATCCGTGCCGTGTGAGCACCTGGTAGCAGTGTTCGATATCGCGCGGATCCGCGCCCACGAGCAGCGGTGCAAGATCCTCGATCGCGCCGACGACCGCCCGCGTCTTCCATTCCAGCGTCGCTTCGCCCCAGCCGACAAGGCCGGGAACGTCGGTCTCGACCCGTACAAAGACCCAGTTGCGCATGCCCGCATGGCAAACCCGCGAGCGGATCGAGACAATCCGCATATCTTTCCTCCTTTATGTATGATTTATTTTGATTTTCATGTGCCTGTCAAGGGCCGGCACTTGTCGCCGGCACGCGGCCGCGCCGGCGCACCATGCTGGCCGTGCGCGGACCCGGTCGGGCAACTGGTCGCTGACACATTTTCCGACCCAGCGGGCGCCGCCCCGTCGCAAAGCGGTGTGCCACGAGGCGAAGATCGAAACCCGGCACGAACCTGCCGACGGCTCAACCGGCGATCTTGAACCCTACGGTGAAACGCATTGGTGCGGCCGCAAACCGCCGCGCAATCCGCTCGCCGTGCGCGCAAGCAACGGGACGCCATTGGCCCGTTGCACCGGGCTTCCGGCCGGCGATGGGCTCACCGGCCGGTGCGGTGTCACCTGCGCTCAGTCGGCGCAGTCATAGCGATGGTCGCGATTGCCGAACGGGCTTTCGACATAGACGACAAACACGTTGTCGATCCCGCCGCAGGCCTCCGCCGCCTTTCCGGGCGTGGGATATCCCGGCTCCTTCTTGGCGCTGTGGCCCGGCCCGCCCCATTGCAGGCCGGACACGCCATGGCCGGTCCGAGCCCGCTTGCCCCGAGCGTCGATCAACGGCCCAGCGCCCCATCAAGGAGATCGACCATGACCGCCATCACCGACTTCGACATTGCCCGACCCCGCAAGCCGCGCGTGAGCTTCATGAGCATCATCGCCTGGCTGATCGAGCGCGAGCGCCGCCATCTCGCCAACCGGAAGATCGCCGACATGCCGCATGAGTACCGCAAGGACATCGGCATCACCGCGGCCGACCTGCACCGGATGGGCATCTCGCCGCGCGATGCGAACCCGGGGGTCTGGACCGCCAGGACCCTTCTTTGACGGTCACGCGCCCGGCGGCCGATCCGGGCCGCCAGAAGCCGGGGCCGTCCTTGCTGGGACGGCCCAGGCGCACTCAGCCTGGCGCGGCCATCATCGCCGCATTGTCGGCGGCCTCGCCGATTGCCGCATGCACCTCGCACAGACCCTTAGGGCGCCGCCCTGCAGGCCGTCACCGCGTCGCCAGCGCGTCATCGGCCTTGCTGTGCAGGCTCAACGCGCCATTGGTGTAGAGCGCGCCCGAGGCAGCCACCACATTGATCAGCGATACCGGCGGGCCGCCATCGACGGTGACGACGGTCTTGCTGGAAAGGCATGGCTGCTCCGTCCCGTACCATGCCGTGCGCACACGCCGCGCTTGGCCTGCCGTCGCCGGATCCGGTGCCTCAGGCGGCCGGCTCCGCCGCGCCCGCATCCATGTCCGGGGCGCCCTGGCGCAATTGCACGAAGCTCGGCATGGCCGAAAGCCGCGCCTCCCATTGCGGGTCCGGGCTCTGCCCGTCGCTTGCCGCGACGAACACCTGCAACAGCGCGCAGACCGCCAACGGCTCGAGCACAACGACATTGACGAACACCGCGGCAATCGCCGCCGCCACGATCGCATAGGTCGAAACCGGCCCCTCGAGCGCGCCGAAGGCGATCACGAACGGGCCGACGATCAGCGCCATGATCGCAACGAACGCCAGCATCATGAACAGCGTCAGCCAGGCCGCGTTTTTGACCATCCGACCGCCGTTCTGGGCGAACAGCACCAGCGCGTCGGCCGAACCGCGATAGGGATCGGCGCTCCTCGTGCGCAGCGTGTGGGCGAGAATGATCTCGTCGAGCGAACCCAGCGCCACATCGGCCACCGCATGGGCCACGCCGGCAAGGAGCGAGACCAGCGGCACCGCCGCGCCCGCGCGCATGATCGTCTTCTTGAGACCGGCAAGCGCGCCGCGGATCATCTGGTCGATGCCGAACAGGACGCTTGCATGGGCGAACCGGCCGCGCACCGCGTCCCAGCCGAAACCGAGCTGGCTTCGACCGCCGGGCAAGGCGCCCCGATCGATCAGTTCCACCATCACCGCGATATGGCCGGCCTTGACCAGATACAGCGTATATTCGCGCGCGATGCGCACCACGAGCGCGCCCAGGCCAACCCCGCCCATCGCGCCGAAAATGCCGCCCTGCAGCGCCCCGATCCCGTCTATGGCAAGCGGCAAGAGCTCGTGTCCCACAAGCCCGCCCGAAGCGGCAAGGATCGCGAACACGGCCGCATAGAGCGCGTAGACGCATACGCGCAGCACCATGAACGGCCAGCTTCGCAGCACGATCGCAAGCGTGCGCCCGATCGGAAAATCCCAAACCATGACGGCCTCCTGCCCGTCATGCATATGCATGCGCGATGGCTAACCTTGCGTGACCGCATGCCGGGCACCTGCGGCCGCGGTTAACGAAAGCTCAACGCCCGGGCGGCCCGTCCTGCGAACGGCACGCCGGCCGGGCTAAGGCGCGACGACCAGTTCGACCCGGCGATTGGCCTGCCGGCCCGGCTCGCTGGCGTTTGACGCGGACGGCGCCAGCGGGCCGACGCCATGGCCGGCAAGCCGGCCCGCCTCGATGCCGTGCGCATCGACAAGGGCGGCGACGACCGCCTTGGCCCGCTCGTCCGACAGGCGCATGTTGAGCGACATGTCGCCGGTCCAGTCCGTATGGCCGACCACCCAGGCGGCCATGTCCGGCCGATCGTTGAGGATCGTTGCCATCGCCTCGAGCGCGGCCTGCGATTCGGCCGTCAGCGTCGCCTTGCCGACCTCGAAGAACACGCCCGGGATCGCCACATGGCCGAGCCGGTCGAGTTCGTCGCCCAGCGCGTCGGGATCGATCTCGACCAGCCCCGTCTCCATCTCGGCGACCTCGAGCACGGCGATCTGGTGGCGGTTCTTGGCGACACCGATCGCGACATAGGCGGTTCCCTCGCCCGAGGCGATCCGGCCGGCCACATAGCCGCCCACCGCCGGCAGGTGGATGGAGTCGTTGAACCGCCCCCAGCGGCTGCCGGCGAAGGCCGGCCCGCATTCGGCTTCCACGCATTTGAACAGCAGTTCGCCGCCGACCCCGGCAATCGCCTGCTCGTAATTGGCCAGGATCTCCAGAGCCGACCGGTCGGACGGGTTCTGATAGTTGATCCGCGTCAGCCGGCCCTCGAGATCGAGGCTTTCGAAGTCCAGGCTGTCCTGAACGACGCCGACGATGAGCGGGTAGCGCTCGAACTCGCTGGCATCGCGCCGCGTGGGCACCGAGCCCGGATAGCTGCTGATCAGCGGATGGTCTTCGATCTCGGCGGCGATTGCCGGCGTGACGGAAACAAGCGCGGCGCACACCGCCACGATCGCTGCAAGGCTTCGCATCGTCCCCTCCCTCGATGGACCGGCACCGGCCGGCATCGTGCTTAACGGTTCGCGCAGCGCTGCGCGCCGGTGGTCATCAGCATGCCGACCTGCGTGAGTTCGGCGACGGTCAGCTTGAGGCGCCAGCGATGCATCGCCGCCTCGTCCTTGCTGACCATCGCCACGAAGAATTCCTGCTGCTGATCGGACAACTCGGTCTCGGCGAGTTCGCCGATGCACGCGCACATCGTCTCGGGCCAGTTGGAAATCTCGGCGCATTGGGCCATGAAGACCGTCGCGGTCTCGCCGGCCGCCGCGGGCGCGCCCGCGCCCAGAAGCGCCAGGAGCCCCGCAATCCCCCCGCTAATGCGTGTTGCCATGACGTCCTCCCCTTCATGACACAAGCATGAATCATAGCACGGCGGTCGGCCTTTGGCCACTTGGCGCTTTGTCGCCTAGTAGGCCACCGACGGCAGCCACTTGACCAGTTGCGGGAAGTTCCAGACCAGCGCCAGGCCGATCAGTTGCAGGATCACGAAGGGCACGATGCCGCGATAGATCTGAGCGGTGTTGACATCGGGTGGCGCAACGCTCTTGACGTAGAACAGCGCCATGCCCACGGGCGGGGTCAGGAACGAGGTCTGAAGGCACACCGCCAGCAGCATCGCCACCCACAGCGGATCGAAACCGAGCGCCACCACCACGGGCACGGTGAGCGGAGCGACGATCAGCACGATCTCCATCCAGTCGAGCACGAAGCCGAGCACGAACACCACCAGCATGACGATCAGCAATATGCCCTCGGGCGGCAGGTTGATGCCGGTGATGGCTTCCTCGACCATCGCATCGCCGCCATAGCCGCGCAGCACGACCGAAAAGCACGTCGCGCCGAACATGATCGCATAAAGGAACGCGGTGGTCTTGGCCGTCGCAAAGCAGGTCTCGCGCACCGTCGTCCAGTTCAGCGCGCCGTTGGCGAAGGTGATCGCGATCGCGCCCAGCGCCCCGAGCCCCGATGCCTCCGTCGGCGAGGCGATGCCCATGAAGATCGAGCCGAGCACCAGCGCCATCAGCAGCAATGGCGGGACCAGCGCCTTGACGATCTCGACGACCGCGTCCCAGTCCAGCGGGCCGGCGTCCTTCATCGATGGCGCGGCCGCGGGCCTGACGATGGCGAGGCCGATCAGGTAGCTCGCATAAAGCGCCGCAAGGACAAGGCCGGGAAACACCGCGCCCATGAACAGATCGCCGACCGAAAGGCGCAACTGATCGCCCATGACGATGAGCATGATCGAGGGCGGAATGAGGATGCCCAGGCAGCCCGAGGCCGCCACAGTGCCGAGACTCAGCGGGATGTCGTAACCGGCCTTGCGGAACGCCGGCAGGGCGACGGTCGCCAGCAGCACCACCGCCGCGCCGATGATGCCCGTCGATGCGGCCAGCACGACGCCGATGCCGACCACCGACAGGCCGAGCCCGCCGGGCGTGCGCGCCAGCACGCGGGCCATCGCCGCCAGCAGCCTTTCGGCGATACCCGACCGGTCGAGCATGAAGCCCATGAACACGAACAGCGACATCGGCACCAGCGAATAGTTCGACACGATGCCGAAGATCCGGTCGGTGGCAAAGCCGATGAAATTGGCGCCGGCCATCACATCGACGCCCATTGCCGGCAGCACCTCGCCCAGCAGCGCGAAGGCGACGCCGACCCCGCCGAGCACGAAGGCGACGGGAAAGCCCGCGAACAGCCCGACAAGGAAGCTGGCGAACATCGCCACGACCAGCAGCACCTCGATGCTCATGGCCGTTCCTCCGTTTCGGCACCGATGATGACCAGCAGCGACCGCCCGGCCATCGCCACCGCCTGTGCCAGAAGCAGGACGAAACCGCCGAACATCAGGAACTTGACGAGATAGCGCGCCGGCAGCCCGCTCGGCATGGGCGAGCCCTCGCCGATGCGCCATGAATAGGCGGCGTTGCCCCAGGCGAACCAGGCAATGCCGATGCAGAACGGGATCAGCAGCGTCACCGCACCGATCAGGTTGACCCAGCTCTTCTGCCGGGGCGAGAGCGCCGAGTGGAGGATGTCGACGCGCACATGCGCATCATGCTTGAGCGCATAGGCCAGGCACAGCATGACCGTGATCGCGTTGAGGTGCCATTGCAGCTCCTCGAGTTCGATCAGGCCCAGCCCGAAGCCGTAGCGCAGGGCGACATTGACCACGACCACGACGATGAGCAGCGGCATGACCAGCGCGCCGGCCCGGCCAACCGTTTCGGTGACCGCCTCGATCGCGCCAATGACGGAGCGCAGGTCATCGAGCATCGTCCGGACCCCAGCAAGTGCGACGGTTCATGCCGGCGCCCGCGCCCCGGGGGCGTAGGCCGCCGACACGCGCCCTGGTCAGTTCTTGACCGCTTCCCAGTTTTCGGCGGTGGCGCGATAGGCCGACAGCGACTCCCAGGTCCGCTTGAAATCGGCGTCCTGTTCGGCCTGTTCGGCCATCACCTCGGCCGTGGCCGTCTCGAACGCCGCGAGCAGTTCGTCGGAAAACTCGCGGATCTGCACGCCATTGTCGATGAAGGCGTCGATGGCCGCAGCGTTCTCGGTGTAGGTCGAGGTGACGCCCCACAGCATGGTCTCGCGGCAGGTGGTCTCGATCAGGCTGCGCTGCGCATCGGTCATCGAGTCCCACTTGGCCTTGTTGATGATCAGTTCGTTGATCGCGGCCGGCTGGTGCCATCCGGGCAGGTAGTAGTTCTTGACGATCTGGTCGAAGCCGACCGCCTTGTCGATTGCCGGCATGGAGAACTCGGTGCCGTCGATCACGCCGCGTTCGAGATTGGGGAAGATGTCGCCGCCGGCGAGCAGGACGACCGAAGCGCCCATCTTGCGCATCACCTCGCCGGCAAGTCCTGCAAATCGCAGCTTCAGGCCCTTGAGGTCCTCGACGCTCTCGATCGGGTCGCGATACCAGCCGCCAGCCTCCGAATCCATCAGCCCGCACGGCACCGTAACCACGCCCTGTGCGCCGTAGATCTCGCGCCAGATCTCCAGGCCGCCGCCATTGTAGACCCAGCCGATATAGCCGAAGGCGTCGGGGCCGAACGGCACGCCGCCAAACAGCTGAACGGCGGGGAACTTGCCGGCGACGTAGAGCGGCGATGTGTAGCCCGCATCGAGCGTGCCACGCTGGACGGCATCGAAGATCTCCAGCGGCGGCACCAGCGCGCCGGCCGCGAACAGATCGATCTCGACCGTTCCCTCCGATGCGGCGTTGATCGTGTCGGCGAAATGCTGCGCGTCGCGTCCGCTCGCCGGCAATGTCAGCGGCCAGGCGCTCTGCACGGTCAGCTTGACCTCTTCGGCGGCGGCCGGTGCGGCTGTGACGGCAAGGCCGGCGGTCGCGGCAAGGGCCAGATTGCGCAGCGTCTTGAACTTGGCGGTCATGGGTTCCTCCACTTGGACATGGTCGCATCCACCTTTGACCGCCCTCGCTCCCGATGGGCGGGTCTGGTGCGAACCGCGCCACTATAGCCGAGATGCTTCACGTTTAAAACATCTTTTTTGCTACAAAAAACCATTTTTAAAAAGCGATTTTTGTGATAGCTCTGTCCGTCCCGAGCATCTGGGAGGCATCATGCGGGTTGCACTGGTCACCGGGGCCGCAGGCGGCATCGGCCGCTCCGTTTGCGACAGGCTGGTCGCCGACGGGCTCGTCGTGGTCGGCCTGGACCGCGATGGCGATGACGCCGTTCGCGTCTGCGACGTCACCGACGAAACGGCCGTGCGCTCATGCTTCGATGCGGTCGAAACCGACAAGGGGCTGGTCTCCGTGCTGGTTGCCTGCGCCGGCATCATGCCCGGCGGCCGCGCGCCCAGGCCGCTTGCCGAGACCCCGCTTGAGGAGTGGAACGCCTCGCTTGCCGTCAACACCACCGGCACCTTCCTGTGTCTGCGCGAATTCCTGGCGCGCAGGCGGGCGCGCAGGGTCGAACGGGGAAGGGCGGTCCTGCTGTCCTCGGCCGCCGCCCAGCTCGGCGGCTATCGCGGCAGCGCCGCCTATGTCGCCTCCAAGGCCGCGCTTTTGGGCCTGACAAAGATTGCTGCGCGCGAGGCGGCCGCTCTTGGCGTCACCGTCAATGCGGTCGCCGCCGGCCCGGTGGAAACGCCCATGTTCGAGGCGGCCATGGACCCCGGCGCGGTCGATGGCCTGGCCGCGCGCATACCGCTTGGACGCATCGGCGCGCCCGACGATGTCGCCGGCGCCGTCAGCTATCTGGTTTCGGCCGATGCGGACTGGGTGACGGGCGCCACGCTCGACGTCAACGGGGGGTACCGGATGCAATGAACTGCGTGTCAGGGCTGATGGCTGCGCACCAGATCGCTCGACTGGTCGTAGATGCCGGTCAGAAGGTGCAGCCTTGTGATCATCTCCTCGAGGTCCTCGGGCAGGCCGGAGACATGGCCGAGCATCTTCATGAGCGTCTCGCTCCGCTTCTGCTGAAACGCGGCGACAATGCGCGCGCCTTCCTGGGAAACCTCGTACATCATCGTCTTGCGCGACGTGCCGGTCTTGCGGATCAGTCCCACCTTGATCAGCTTCTTGATGGCGTATTGCAGATTGGGCAGGTCGTCCCGGTGCAACAGCCGGCTGATCTCCATCAGTCCCTTGGGCGTGCCGTTGATGTGCACCACGTGAAGGATCGAGGCCTCCGTGCCCGACAGACCGACATCGCTGACCGCGGCGAAGCAGTCGCGGCGCCAGCGCGCGAACGCGCTGCCCAATTGCCACAGCGCATACTCGAATTCCGACCACAGCCGCGGATCCACCGGCGCGTCCGCGGCGGCTGGCATACGTGCCGGGGGGGCGTTCGTCGGGGATTCGTCGCTCATCGGGATCGGGTCCTCGGAGTGTGTTCCTATGCCGGCAGATGACATGGCGCGGGAAAAAATGCCAATGATCACGCAAAGTCAACTGATCGAGGCCGGCACGGTTTTCGGCCTTCTCGAGCGCCAGGCGCAGATCCATGGCGATCGCGATCTGCTGGTCCTGCCGCGGGCGGTGCAGGATCATTGGGGCCATGACCGCGATCGGTTGCGCTATGCCGAGGGTCTGGCCCGGTCCCGTGCCCTGTCGGCCGCCTATGCCGCTGCGGGCCTTGGCACGGGGCACCGCGTGGCTCTTCTTTTGGAGAACCGGCCCGAACACTTCATCCACTGGCTGGCGCTGAACGCGCTGGGCGTGAGCGTGGTGCCGGTCAATCCGGACTACCGGGAGGATGAACTCGACTATCTGTTGGGCCACAGCGAGGCGGTGCTGCTGGTACGCCTGGCCGAGCGCGCCGGTCAGGTCGATGCGGTGGCCGCGCGGCGGTCGCTGCCCGTGATCGCGCCCGACGAGGCGCCGCCGCAGATCGCCGCGCCCGCGAACGAAGACCCGCCGGGGCCGCAGACCGAATGCGCGCTCGTCTACACCTCCGGCACCACCGGGCGCCCCAAGGGCTGCATGCTCTCCAACCGGTATTTCCTCAACTGGTCGTGGTGGTATGCCGCGCAGGGCGGTCCGATCGCCTTGCGCCCGGGCGCCGAACGGCTGCTGACGCCGCTTCCGACCTTTCATGTCAACGCCATGGGCCATTCCTTCATGGGCATGCTCGGCAGCGGCGGCGCGCAGATCATCATGGACCGGTTCCATCCGCGTCAGTGGTGGCAGACCGCGATCGAAACCGGCGCCACCTGTTTCCACTATCTCGGCGTCATGCCGGCGATCCTGCTCGAATTGCCAGAAAGCGTCGCCGACAGGGGTCATGGCATGCGCTTCGGGCTCGGCGGCGGTGTCCATCCCGATCATCACGCCCGCTTCGAGGCGCGTTTCGGCGTGCCCTTGCTCGAGGGCTGGGCAATGACCGAAACCGGCGGCGCGGGGAGCATGTGCGATACGGGCGAAGGCGCGCAGGGCCGTCACATCGGTGCGCGCTGCATCGGACGGCCCGACAGGCCCGGCCCGGCGCTCGAATGCCGGCTCGTCGATGACGACGGACGGCCGGTTGCCCGGGGCGAGCCCGGCGAACTGCAATTGCGAGCGCCGGGCGACGATCCGCGGCTCGGGTTCTTCTCGGGGTATCTCAAGGATGCGGCGGCCACCGAGGACGCCTGGCGCGACGGCTGGCTGCACACCGGCGACATCATGCGCCAGGGTCCGGACGGGGCGCTGTTCTTTGTCGACCGCAAGAAGAACATCATCCGCCGGTCGGGCGAGAACATCGCCGCCGCCGAGGTCGAGGCGGTGATTGCGCCGCTCGACGGCGTCGCGCAGGTGGCGGTCACGGCCGCCATCGATCCGCTGCGCGAAGAGGAGGTCATGGCCGTCATCGTGGCGATGGAGGGTGCGGACCGGGCCGAACTCGCCGACCGTGTCTTCGATGCCTGCGCCGGCCATCTGGCCTATTACAAGGCGCCGGGCTTTGTCGTTTTCACCGACCGGCTGCCGACCACCTCGACCCAGAAGGTCCAGAAGGCGGCGCTGCGCGAATGGGCGCAGGACCCGCTTTCCGCGCCCGGATGCATCGACCTGCGCGCGCGCAAGCAGGCATTGCGGAAGGCCCGGCGATGAGCGGCTACAAGGACATCGTTGTCGCCGTGCCGGTCTCGGTGCCCTATGCACGCCAGTCCCGCCACGGTGCGACCCATTTCCTCGGCCGCGCCATGCGCGCGCTGGTCGAAGGTGCAGGCATCGAAAAGTCCGCCATTGACGGGCTCGCCGTCGCCAGCTTCACCATGGCGCCCGACAGCGGCGTCGCGCTGGCGCGGACCTTCGGTCTTTCGCTGCGCTGGCTGGACACGATTCCGCTCGGCGGCGCTTCCGCCATTGCCGCCCTGCGCCGCGCCGCGCGCGCCGTCGAGGCCGGCGATGCCGAGATCGTCGCCTGCATCGGCGGCGACACCAACCAGCCCGGCGGCTTCCGCCAGATCACCGCGCGTCTGAGCGCGGCCACCGAGGATGCGCTCTACCCGGTCGGCGCCGGCGGGCCGAACCAGTCGTTCGCCTATCTCACCGATGCCTATATGCGCCGCTTCGGCGCCCGGGCGGAGGATTTCGGCCGGCTCTGCGTCGCCCAGCGCGCCAATGCGGCCGGAAATCCCGCGGCCATGCTGCGCGCCCCGATCACGCTCGACGACTACATGGCCTCGCGACCCATTGCCGGGCCGATCCGCAAGCTCGACTGCGTGATGCCGTGCGCCGGCGCGGAAGGGTTCGTCGTCATGCGCCGCCACAGAGCCGACGAACTGGGTGTTGCGGCCTGCGCGCTCTTGTCGTCGAGCGAGCGGCACAACGCCTTTGCCGACGACCAGGTGCAATATCGCGGCGGCTGGGCGCTCGACCGCGACGCGCTCTATGGCGATGCCGGCGTGACGCCGCCGGAGATCGACCTTGTCCAGACCTATGACGACTATCCGGTCATGAGCTTCATCCAGCTCGAGGACCTGGGCTTCTGCGACAAGGGCGAGGCGGCGCGTTTCGTGGCCGATCACGATCTGCGCAGCGGTGGCGATTTTCCCGTCAACACCGGTGGCGGGCAGCTCTCCGCCGGCCAGGCGGGCGCGGGCGGCGGGTTTCTCGGTGTCACCGAAGCGCTGCGCCAGCTCACCGGCCGCGCCGAGGGGCGGCAGGTCCCCCGGGCCCGAACGGCGCTGGTCAGCGGTTTCGGCATGATCGCCTATGATCGCGGGCTCAGCGCCGGCGCGGCCATTCTGGCCCGGCAATGAGGCCGCCGATGGAGACCGCCATGACCGAACATGCGCCGCTTGCCCTGCCGCCGCGCCATCGCAGCCGCGTCGCGCTCGGGCTGACGCGCGTCGCCGCCCGGGGCCTGTTCGAACTGCCGCATTGCCTTGAATGCGGCAAGGCGCATTATCCCCCCCAGGAGACATGCGGCCATTGCCTGTCGCACCGTCTGGCATGGCGCACCCATCCGCCCGCCGGCGTGCTGCTGGCCCGCGCCGACCTGCATCATGCGATCGAACCGGCCTTCCAGCAGCGCGCGCCCCTGCGCACCGGCCTCGTAAGGCTGACCGGCGGCGTCACGCTCGTTGCCTTCATCCACCGGGATTGCCGGGTCGGCGATGCGGTCACCGCGTCTTTCCGGCTCGATCGGTCGGGCGCCGCCGTGCCGGTCGCAACGCCGCCCGGCATCCATTTCAGCGAGGATCCCGCCTTGACCCACTTCGCCATCATGCCGGCCGACAGGACGGTTCTGATCACCGATGCCTCCGGCGAGATCGGCCGCGCATTTGCGCATGCCTGCGCGGCGGCCGGTGCGGCGCATCTGTGGCTCGGTGTCCCCGGTGCAAAGGAGCCGCCGACGCTCGATCGCGGGGCGCCGCTATCGCTGCCGGTCGACGATGCGGCCGGGCTCGCGGCAGCGGCGGCGCTCGTCCCGGCGCCCGACATCATCGTCAACACCTGGCGGTTCAGGGCCGCGGCCGAGGCCGATCGCGACCAGGTGCGGAGCCAGATGAAGACCAACTGCCACGATCTGATGGCGCTGTGGGCGGCATTCGGCCCGCAATTGCGCGCGCGCGGAGGCAGCTGGGTCGACCTGCTGGCGATCGAGGCGATCGCCGCCGACCCCGATGCGCCGGGCTATAGCGCGTCCATGGCCGCCGCAAACGCCGTGGTCCGGTCGATGCGCGCCGAAGCGGCCGTCCACGGCGCCCGCGTGGTCGCGGTCTATCCCGGCCCGCTCGCGCATGCGGCGAATGCCGACCGTCCCGGCCCGAAGATCGGCGCAGCGCAACTTGCCGAACGCACGCTCGCAGCGCTGCACGAAGGGGTCGAGGATGTGTTTCCGGACGCCATTGCGCGCGACATCGCTGACCGGGCGGCTGCCGACCCCAAGGCGCTCGAACGCGAGATCGCCGAGCTGGGCGGGCGCCGCGCCTTTGCCGGCGGCAGCGATCTTGCGCCGGTCGCCGCCGGCCGTTAGCCGCGTGGCCGCCTTGCGGATCATCTGACGCAGACCAAGACAAGATCGCGCCAGCGCGCTATGATCGGCCCCCTGCCAACATCAAGACCGGCGCCGATGACCACCGTCTTTCATCCCACCGACCTTTCGCCCGCCAGCACCACGGCCTTTCGCCACGCCCTGCGCCTGGCCCTGGAGATGGAGGCCGGGCTGACCATCTGCCACGTCCATGGTCCGCACCGGAAGCCCGCCGCATTCGGTGAGTTTCCCGCCGTGCGCGCCACGCTGTCCAAGTGGGGCGAGGCGGCCGACCATCTGCCCGACATCCGCAAGGTCGAAGCGGTCGGCAGCAATGTCCAGCGCGTGGTGGGCGAATATCTGGCGCGCCACCCCGCCGATCTGGTGGTCATGGCAAGCCATCCGCGCACCGGCCTTGCGGCCTGGCTCAAGCCCTCCATCGCCCAGGCGGTGTTCGAGGGCTCCCATCGCCCCAGCCTGATCATCCCCGACGGCGCCGCCGGTTTCGTCCTCGCCGACGGTTCGATGGCGCTCGACAGCGTGCTGCTTGCCATGGACGAGGAGCCGGACCCGCAGATCGGTGTCGACACGCTCGCCGGCCTGCTGCGGCACCTTGACCGTGCGCCCGAGCACCTGACGCTGCTTCACGCCGGCACGCGCCCCCTGCGGCACGAGCCGGTGGTGCCCGACATCGAGGGCATGGCGACCCGGATGCTGACCGTTTCCGGCCCGCCGCCCGACGCGATCGTCAAGGCCGCTGCCCGCTTCGACGCGCGGCTGATCGTCATGACCAGCGCCGGTCATGACAGCCTGCCCGACAGAGTCTTCGGCTCGACCTTCGACCATGTGCTGGCCCAGGCGGACTGTCCGGTGCTCGTCCTGCCCGCGCCGAGCTACGCGGCCGCCGCATCCGTATGAGGCGGCGACGCAATGCTGTCACGATAGCCCGCTACGTCGGGTGGACGGCTACCATTTTGGAGGGACATCATGGATATCGTCGGACTCATCATCATGCTGGCGATCGGCGCGATCGCCGGCTGGCTTGCCGGCATGATCATCAAGGGCGGCGGCTACGGCCTTGTCGGCAACATCGCGGTCGGCATTGTCGGCGCGGTGATCGCCGGCTTTCTGTTTCCGGGCTTTCTGCCGCTGGGCGGCATCGTCGGCCAGATCATCAGCGCGACGATCGGCGCGGTGATCCTTCTTGCGATCATCGCGCTGGTCAAGCGCGCCACCTGACCCCACCGCGCCATCGCTTGCCGGCACCGCAGCCGCGCTGCCATGCAACGGTGAGCTTGTCCGCGCGGAGGATGCCGTGACCGGTTCGACGCAGCGCTGGTCGCACGACGACTATGCGCGCAACGCCCATTTCGTGCCGGCCCTCGGCGAGCCGCTGATCGACATGCTCCGAGCCCGGCCGGGCGAAGCCATACTCGACCTTGGCTGTGGCGACGGCACGCTGACCGCGTGCATCGCCGAGACCGGCGCCGATGTCATCGGCGTCGATGCCTCCGCCGACATGCTCGCCGCCGCCCAAAGCAAGGGGCTGCAGACGCGCCGGCTCGACGGACAGCGCCTTGACTACGACGCGCGCTTCGATGCGGTCTTCACCAACGCGGCGCTGCACTGGATGCCCGATCACGACGCCGTTCTGGCCGGCGTGCGCGGGGCGCTCAAGCCGGGCGGACGGTTCGTCGGCGAGTTCGGCGGCCATGGCAATGTCGCGGCCATCGTCACGGCGCTGATCGCTGCCTTCGATCGCATGGGGATCGACGGGACCGCGCGCATGCCCTGGCGCTTTCCGACGCCGCAGGAATGGCGGGACCGGCTCGAACGGCACGGTTTCGACGTGCGGTCCTGCGACCTGATCCCGCGTCCGACGCCGCTGCCCACCGGCATGACCGGCTGGCTGCGCACCCTGGCGAGCCCGTGCCTGTCCGATCTCACCGACGCGCAACGCGACGAGCTGCTCAGCCGGACCGAGGATCTGCTCGCGCACGCCCTGCGCGACGCCAAGGGCAACTGGACGGCGGATTATGTGCGCCTGCGCTTTTGCGCGGTGTTGCCATAGCCGCATCGCGATGCGCCGGGCCCGAACATGGCGGGCCATGTCGGCGGCGGGTTCAGCGCCGCCTTCTGCCGCGTGCCCGGCCGGGCCTGAAGATGAAGTAGAGCCTGCCGACCTGCATGACCGGCACTTCGCGATAGTACTCGCTGCGCCGCAGATCGGGTTTCGTCTTGATCTTGAGCCGACCGAACAATAACGGAACCGTGACGCGCATTGCCTCCTCCGCGCGATGACAGGCGATAGGTTCGTCTTGACGCAACGGTAGCATGGTCAATTGGAGTCTTTTTGCAACAAGAAATGCCAAGACGGGCGCGCAGACACGGTTTTTCTTGTCCCATGGAGCGTTGTTGCTTAAAAAATCGGCAGAATCAACAACGAATAGTTGCAATGCGTGAAGGCATTTGAAGAAGATTGATCCCTTTCGGGCCGGCAAGGTCGGCCGGCGCTCGTTGACCGGCGCTACGGTGCCCGCACCAGGCCGCGGCTGACCACGGGCCGCTCGATGGCGAAGCGGCGGGCAAGCGGCCGGCGCAGGGCGAGCACGATGGCGCCAAGCCCGGCGAACATCAGCCAGCTCAACGGCGCCATGCGCACGTCCTGGCCGACACCGGCAAGCCAATGGCCGGGAACGACGACCAACAGGTCCGTTGTCCGCCGCGTCACCTCGACCATCAGCAGCCCGGCATGGATGCCCGTCGAGCAAAGCAGCGAGCCCGTCGCCAGATATGCGATCGACAGCACGACGCCCAGAACGAACAGCCCGACGAACAGCAGGCCCTGGTCGGCCGTCAGCCAGGAAAACGGACTCGCCAGATTGTGCGACAGCGCAAAGACCAGTGACGAGAAGCCGACTGCCCCGACCGTCACCGGCATCGTCGTGTTCCACCTCAGATAGCGCAGCAGAAAGGCCCGAAAGATCAGCTCCTCGGCAAATGCGAGCACGAAGGCGATCGGTATCGCGATCACCGTGGCAAACATGACGGCTGCATCCAGGCGTGCCAGAGCCTCCGGCGAGATGGTCAGGTGGCCCGTCAGCCCCACCGCGCTCAAAAAGACGGCCGCAACGCCGAAGGTGAAGGCGGCCATCGCCACGAAGCCGCCCAGCCCTCGCCGCCAATGGCGCAAATAATGGACCAGATAGCCAAAGGGCCTGTCGCGCGCGACAAGCCGCTGGAAGGCGACGATCGACAACAGGATCGCCACATAAAGCGTGATCTGGCCGGCGCCGGAGGTGTCCAGCAGCGACAGCCCGGAACCCGACGCCGCAAACGCCCACTCGATCGCCGCGAGCGGCACCGGCAGCAATGCCATGAACAGGCAGACACGAACATAGGCCATGGGCGATCCGCGAGATGGCGGGGTCCCCCCACCCCGACGCCATGGTCATAGCATCCGTCCGGCACGATGATAAGCGCGGCTTTGACGACGATTGCCTGGCCCTGGCAATCGGGTTATGCCGGGCCATCGCTCGGGGCCGCCCCGCACTGTCGACGGGCTGCTGGCCGGTTTGTCGGGCCGCGGTGATCCTCGGGCAGCTCTCAGGCAAGCATCGGGAGGCAAGCGTTTGCACACCTATCATCCCGCCCAGACCCGCTACGACACCATGGTCTATCGCCGCTGCGGCCGCTCCGGGCTCAAACTGCCGGTCGTTTCGCTCGGCCTGTGGCACAATTTCGGCGACGACACGCGCCACGACACCCGCCGCGCCATCTGCCGCACCGCCTTCGACCACGGCATCACCCATTTCGATCTTGCCAACAATTACGGTCCGCCGCCCGGCAGCGCCGAAGAGGCCTTTGGCGACATCCTGCGCAGCGATTTCGCCGGCTATCGCGACGAACTGATCATCTCGTCCAAGGCCGGCTATCCGATGTGGCCGGGACCCTATGGCGAATGGGGCAGCCGCAAGTATCTCATCGCCTCCTGCGACCAGTCGCTCCGGCGCATGGGCCTGGACTATGTCGACATCTTCTATTCGCACCGCTTCGACCCCGAAACGCCGCTCGAGGAAACCATGGGCGCGCTCGACCATATCGTGCGTTCCGGGCGGGCGCTCTATGTGGGGATCTCCTCCTACAATGCCCGCCGCACCCGCGAGGCGGTGGCGATCCTTGAGGACCTTGGCACGCCGTGCCTGATCCACCAGCCCTCCTACAACATGCTCAACCGCTGGGTGGAGCGGGACGGCCTGCGCGAGACGCTGGAGGAACTCGGCGTCGGCTCGATCGCCTTCACGCCGCTCGCCCAGGGATTGCTCACGAAGAAATATCTCGGCGGCATTCCCCGGGACAGCCGTGCCAGCCAGGACAAGTCGCTCGACCCGGCCCAGATCGAAAGATGCCTGCCTGCCATCGCAGGCCTCAACGAGATCGCCGCCGAGCGCGGCCAGACACTGGCCCAGATGGCGATTGCCTGGGTGCTGCGCCATGGCCGCATCACCTCCGCGCTGATCGGTGCCTCGCGGCCCGAACAGGTTGCCGACTGCGTGGGCGCGGTCGAAAATCTCGAGTTCAGCGACGACGAACTGGCCCGGATCGACGAGCACGCCCGCGACATGCCGATCAATCTGTGGGCGCGATCGTCCGAAGAGGTCTGAGGCGTGCCCTGGCCGGCCCGCCTCGCGCGCGTGTCGGCCGCAGATCGGGCCGGGCTCGGCGGACGGGCGCCGTTCCCTGGCGCGTCGGCCGGTTGCGTGCCCGATCGCACCGCAGCCGGAGCGAGTGGCGGCTGATCCGGTATCCGGTTCCCCGCGACGCATGCGATCGCGTCAAAATCGGTCTACCTTTCGCCGACCGGAAGAAAATCCTGCCACTCCTGGTCGTGTTGCTTGCGCGAATGCAATGTTAAATATAGATCGCAAGGCAACGTCTGTAAGAAATCTGACAAGACGTAAAAAATCTTTCATACTTTAGTCTAAATTCAACACGAGGCCAATTGCCTGCAAATAACAACTGAAATTTAATGTAAATTATAAACAATGATATCGGGGCAGGCGGTGTAATGAGTGCGCGTGTCACAGTCGATTTTGTTCGGTTCAGAAAAGCCTATTCGATACTCTATAGTTGTATCTGCGATCCGGCTTTGACGGCTCCTTCCAGTCTTGTTCGCGGTTCCGATTTGCCTGCGCGGCATCATCGCCATCGGATCGAGACCGGGGCGGCTCGATGAGCATCGCCACGCGGCGTGCGCACACGGGCGCCCCTGCCGCGCGCGCCTTTGCCGGTGGACCGGTCTGCCACCATTGTGACGGGCGCGGGCAGCCTGGCGACGACATGATTGTCGTCGATCCGATCATGCTTTCGAAGCTGGCCTGGCGCCATCGCTGGACGATCACGGCGAGTGTTTCGGTCTGCCTGCTGCTGGGCGCGCTCATCACGCTGGTTCAGACACCGGTCTATCGCGCGGTCTCGAAGATCGAGATCGTCGCGCCCGATACCGGCGAAATCGCCGAACTGGGCATTGCCGCGGCCGATCCTGGTTTGCGTGCCGTCGAGACGGCCCGGTCCCGGCTGGTCTCGCGCGACCTTGCCGGCAGGGTGGTCGAGGCGCTCGATCTGACCGGGCATGAGGGCTTTCTCGCCGCCGGGTCGGTTTCGGCCCTGATCGACCGCTTCGCCAGCGCCGGCGTGGGTTCGGCCGCGGCCGGTCCCGCCGGGCAGTGGGCCGAAACCGCGCGCCAACGGGCGATCGACCGTCTTGCCGACGGTCTGACGGTCTCGGCCGTGCGCGACACCGCCATCGTCGAGATCGCCTTCCGGCATGGCGACCCGCAACTGGCGGCGCGCATCGTTAATCAGGCCGTGGCCAGCTTCCTCGAGCAGTCGCTCGACCGCCGCGAGCATGCGTCCGCGATCGTGCGCGAGTTTCTGTCGGCGCAGGTCGGCACCGCGAGCCAGCGGCTCGAACGGTCCGAACTGGCGCTCATCGATTATGCGCGCCAGGCGGGCATCACCCTCGACGCCGATGAAAGGGCGATGATCCTGGAGAGCATCGATCGGGTGAGCACCCGTCTGAGCGAGGCGCGCGAACGCTGGCGCGATCTTGACCGGCTTGTCGCCCAGATCGAAAGCGGTGCCGCGGTTTCCCTGCCGCAGGTCTTTGCCAGCGAAACGATCCAGGCCACCCGCCGCGAACTCATGCGGCTGCGCGCCGCCTATCGCCAGCGCCAGACGACCCTCAAGCCCGGCTATCCCGAAATGCGACGCCTGTCGGCGCAGATCGGTGAACTCGAGCGCCAGATCTCCGGACAGGTCGCCGAGCTTGCACAGTCGGTCCGCCTGCAGCGCGACCAGGCGCGCGCGCAGGTCGATGCCTTGGGCGCCGAACGCGCCGCGCTGGAAAGCCGACAGATCGACTTCGAGCGCAAGAACGTCCGCTACACCATTCTCAGGCGCCAGGTCGATCTGGCCCGGGCGCAATACGAACAGCTTGTCGCCGCGCTCAACGATGTCTCCGTGGGCGCGGATCTGCGCCGTGCCGGCGCGTCGGTCATCGATCCGGCGGCCGTGCCGCTCCAGCCGGCCTCTCCGCGGCCGCTCCTCAATCTCGGTCTGTCGCTTCTCATGGCGGGCTTCGTCAGCATCGCCGCCATCTATGTGCGCGAAGCCCGCAACGACGCCTTTGCCGGACCCGACGACGTCGAGCATGCATTCGGCCTGCCCGTGCTCGGCCTGATCCCGAGCGTCGGTGCCAAACGGTTCGAGGAGGCGTTGCTGGCCGGCAATGCCCAGCTCAACGAAGCCCACCACATCCTGCGCGGTTCGCTCCAGGCCTCGATCGGCGAACATGCCATGCGCACGCTGCTGATCACCAGCGCGGTGCCGGGCGAGGGCAAGACCGCGCTGGCCTTCCTGCTGGCGCAACAGTTCGCCGCCATCGATCGGCGCGTCCTGCTCATCGATGCCGACATGCGCGCCCCGCGCCTGCATACCCTGTTCAGGGCCGACAATGCCTTTGGCCTGAGCAACGTGCTCACGAACACCGCCCGGGACAGTATCCGCACGCCGGTTTTCCGACGCAGTGCCGCCCGGCGGGTGGATTTCGTCACCTCCGGCACTTTGCCGCCCAGTCCCGCCAGCCTGCTTGCCTCCGACCGCATGGGTCTGATGATCGACTATTGCCGGCATCGATACGATCTGGTGATCATCGATGCGCCCGCCGTCGACGGCATCTCGGACGCAACGGCGCTTGCGCGCTGGACCGATGCGACCCTTTTCGTGATCGCCGCCACCGGGACCCGCCGCGCCGATGTCGGCGATGCGCTCAAGCGTCTTCAGGCCGTCGGTGCCGATCCGGTCGGCTTTGCCATGACCCGCCTGCCCGCAAGGCATGCCCGCAAGCCGGTCGAGCAGCCGCGCACGCAAGCGCGCAGCCGCGACCGTCGCGCCGATCAGCGTCGTCGGTCCAGCCGGCGCTGGCACGGCGCCCGCGGCACCGGTCCCGTTCCCGATCATGACGCCGGACCCTTCATGCCGGATGTGAGAGGTCACCTTGCCTGAGCTCGACCTTCGTACTGGCGCGTTCCTTGCCAGGCTCGAGCAGGGCCCGCCGTGCCCGACGCTGTTTGCGACTGGTGTTCGGAGTCGTCGCAACGCGTCGGGCACGGAACGGGGCAACGGCCAACGCCGTCCGCGATGCACGTCAGGCGCGAGGAGCGTTTGAGATGGATGGCGACGCTTTCGGCTTCAATTCCTATGCCCTGGCCGGCCGCGCGTCGCCGCTGCGCATGACCGTGCTGTGGCGGATCGTCTTCAAGTGGCCCATGGCGCTGGCTCTTGCCGTCGGCATACCGCTTCTCGCCACGGGCCAGTTCGCCCTGCCGCTTCGGCTGGACCCCGCCGCCATGGCCAGCGCATGGGCATCGGCGGTGGCGGTCGGTCTTGCCTGTTTCGGCTGGCGGCGCCTGAACCGGTTTCCCGGCGTGCGTTTTGCCGCCTCGGCCATCTGGTCGATCCTGCTCGCCTTCGGCGCTGCCTTTGCCTTTCTGGCGCTGTTCGCCATCGAGCACAACCGCGCCGTGCTGCTCGCGGCGGCGGCGCTGACCTGCCTGTGGTTCGTGGCCATTGCCTGGCTCATGCGCCGTTCGGGCATCGTGCGCATCGGCATCATCCCGGGCGGCGATGTTGCGGGTCTGCCCAGGACGTCCGGGGTACGATGGACGCCGCTTGTGGGACCCGAACCGGTCGCTGGCATCGATGCCTATCTTGCCGATCTGCGCCATGATCACGGGCCCGTCTGGCAGCGCTTCATCGCCGATCGCGCGCTCGACGACGTGCCCGTCTACCACGCCAAGGAGGTGATCGAGCACCTTACGGGCGAGGTCACGCTGGAGCATCTGGCGGACGGCAACATCGCCTCGGTGACGCCCAGGCTCGACTATCTGGGCACCAAGCGGCTCCTCGATCTTGTCGTTCTGACCGCATTGTCGCCCCTTTGGGCCAGCGCCCTGGGCCTGTTGTGGCTCTTGGTCGTTGCCGCCGATGGCAGGCCGGCACTTTTCCGCCAGAGGCGCATCGGCCTGCGCGGCAGACCCTTCACCCTGCTCAAGTTCCGCACCATGCGCCAGCGAGCAGCAGGCAATGGACCGCAGATAACCCGGCTTGGCCGCTTCTTGCGCCGGCATCGCCTCGACGAACTGCCCCAGATCGTCAACGTCCTGCGCGGCGAGATGACCCTGATCGGGCCGCGACCCGAGCAGCAGGTGCCCGGCGAACGCTACGAGACGCAACTGCCGTTCTATCGCTATCGCTACTCGGTGCGGCCGGGCCTGACCGGCTGGGCGCAGGTCAATCAGGGCCATGTGCTCGCCGATGCCGATATGCGGCGCAAGCTCGGCTACGACCTTTACTACATCAAGAACCTGTCGGCCTGGCTCGACCTTCTGATCGCCATCAAGACGGTGCGCATCATCGTCTCGGGCGCCGGGGCCAAGTGACATGGTCGGCGGCGAGGGACCCGCACTCGCCGGCCGGGTGCGGCCGGGGGTCCCGTCCGGCCTCGTTCCCCGGGGGTTGACCGGCCGGTTGCGCGCCCCCGGCCTCGGTCGCAACGGGGCGCTGTCGCTCATCGATGCCCTCGCCGCCATGGGCGCGATCTTCATTGTCTACGCGCTGGTGCTGCATTGGCACGGCCGCGCCGCCCTTGGGCTGTGGGTCCTGATAATCGGCGTGACCGGGCTCGCCCGGCTCGCCGATCTGTCCGGTGCCGGCGCACTGGCGCGCCTCATCGCCCGAGCCCATGGCCGCCGCGACCTCGACAAGGCGCGTGCGCTGGCCGACACCGTCCTGGCATTTCTCGGCGCCCTTTATGCCGTCGTGGTTCTTCTCGCCGCGATCCCGCTGGCCTGGGCCGTCCGCGCCATGGTCGAGCCCGCCCTTCACGGCCAGGCGATGGCGCTCTTTCCCGTCGCGCTGACCGTCCTTTACCTGTCCGTTCTGGCTACGGCGGCCACCAGCGCGCTCGATGGCCTGCAGCGCACCGATCTGCGCGCTCTGGTGACGCTGGCCGGCCGCGCCGTCTTCGTTGCCTTGGCCATCGCGCTCGTGCCGGGGCAGGGCGTGTTCGGCCTGGCTCTGGCCCGCGCCGGGGAAGCGGCCACGGTGCTTGCGACCGGCCGGGCGGTCCTGATGCGCCGGCTGCCGGGTTTGCGCTGGCTGCCGACGACGCTCAGCCGGCCGGCCCTGCGCGAGGCGCTGGGCTATGGCGGCCGCCTGCAACTGGCGAACCTGGCCGCGCAGATGCGCGAGCCGCTGGCCAGGATCGTGATCAACCAGTTCGGCGGTCTCGCTTTGCTGGCGACCTACGAGCTTGCCAACCGCTTCGTCGACCGCGCGCGCGGGCTCGTGCTCGCGGCTGCGCTGCCGCTGGTGCCGGCCTTCGCACGCACCGGCCCGGGCGGGCAGGCGGCCGCGCTGATGCGCCGGGCGAATGTCTGGATCGCATGGGGAACGGTGGCGCTCATGGCGATGGTCTGCCTGGCCGCGCCGCTGGTCAGCCTCGTGCTGTTCGGCGCGATCGACCCGATCTTCATCCTCGCCACCGCCATTGTCGTGCCGGCCTATCTCGCCAACACCCAGAGCGTCGGCATTCATCACTACGCGGTCGGTGCCGGCGTCCTGCGCTGGAACATCGCCGGCGCGTTCGTCATGGGCGCAGGCGGCGCGCTCGCCGGCGGCTGGGCCGGCTGGGCCATCGGCGATCTTGCCGGCATCGCCGGCATCGCGCTGGGACAGGCGCTCGGCACGCTGGTCGTCGTGTTCGGCAATCTGCGGCATTTCGGCCTGCGCCTGCACGAGGTCGCCGACGCGCGCCCTGTCGCTGTCTCGATGGCTGGCCTCGCCCTGCTTGGCGCGGTCATCGTCGCCGGGTTCGGCTGACGCCATGGCCCTCACCGATCCCATCGAACCTGTCGCAAAGCCGGCCCCGCGGCGACCGCAAGCCCTTGCCGGGCGGGCAGAGGGGCTGGTTCATGTGGCAACGCCGAACGGGCACCGTGCCATCTATCAGGCGCTGCTTTCCGAGCGCCTGGGCCTTGCCCGTTCGACCGGCACCATCGGCCCGCGCCGGGCATGGATGCTCCTTCGCGCCCGCAACCTCGTTTTCGCCACGCTCGACGACCAGCCGCTCGGCTTCTTCGCGGTGGCATTGGCGCGTGCGGTCGCAAGGCGGCGCACGGTCGCACTCATGCTCCGTCCCCAGGCCTGTTTCGAGGCGAGCCGGCCGAACAGCCACGCCCGGCGACTGGCCTTTGCCGCGCTGCGCCGAGTGCCCGGCATCGCCGTCCTGACGATCGTGCCCTTTGCCGTGCGTGCGTGCTATGCGCAGGTCGCGACCGGCTGGCTGCACGACCCGCAATCCTGGGACGGGTTCGGCCTTGGCGGCGCCGGCCACTGGCCGGCCACACCGCTGTCCGAAACGGTGCGCGCCATGGCGGGTGGTCGCGCCGTTCTTGCCGCGCTTGGCACCGTCACCCCGATCAAGGGGCTCGCCCGCCTCTTGTCCATGGTCGACCGCGATCCGGCCTGCGCGGACCGCTTCGTCGTCGTCATCGCCGGCCGCGTCGCGCCCGAGTGCCGGCCTCTCGTTCGGGCCCTTCAAAGACGAGGCGCCCTGGTGTTCGACCGCTTCGTCACCGATCGGGAACTGGCGAGCCTTTACGGCATCGCCCGGTTCGTCTGGTGTTGTTACCAGCCCCGCTACGATCAGGCATCGGGCGTGTTCGGCCGTGCGGTGCAGGCCGGCGCGATCCCGATCGTCCGGGACGGTTCGGTGATCGCCGATCTCGCCCGAGCCATGGGCTGGCCGCATCTGCCGGTCGCCTGGGACAGGCCGGCGCCGCTGGGCGCTGTGCTGGAAGCGGCACCGTCGACCGCGCCAGGGCCCTCCGACGCGCGGATTACCGCGCTGGCCCAACAAGGGCTTCGGACGATCGCGCGGAGCCTCGGCCCGTGAGCGTCGCCCGCCCGCTACGCGCCGGCGGCGCGTCCCGCTGCGGGCCGATGACGCGCTCCGCCTTCGCGGTGCCGGCATCGGCCTATGTGACCGCCGTGTGCGTGATCGCGCTGTTCGGCTACGGGACCATCGCACCGCTCGCCGCCCGCCTCATCGACGAGGGCGCCGGCCTGTCGACGCTCTATCGCGCCGGCGTGCTCGTGCTCGTCCTTTCGTCCGTCGCGCTCATCGCCACCCGCCTGCGGCGGCCGCTCGTTTGGGCGCTGATGCCGATGAGCGCCTTTATGCTGCTTTTCGGACTGCGCGCAGCCGAAAACGCGTTTGTCCGCGACCTGCCGGTCTATGTCGGCCCGGACGTGCTGTTCGGCTTCCTGTTCGGATCGGCGCTGCTGCCCGCGATCGCCATGGCCGTCAACGCCGACCGGCTTGACGATGGCGCATTCGCGCGCGCCATGAGCGCACTTCTGGTGGTCTTCCTGATTGGCCTTGCATTCAATCTCGAGGCGCTGGCCCGGTCGAGCGAAACGCGTCTGGCGCTCGGCAAGGTCAATCCCATCGCGCTTTCGGCGCTCGCGCTCGACTACCTGCTGTTCCTGATGGTCTTTGCCGACCGCAGCCGGCTTGTCCGGGTCCTGTCGCTGCTGGCCGTGCCGATCCTCGTTCTGGTCATCGCCTATGCCAAGTCGCGCGGCCCGCTGATCGCGACGGTGCTGGCACTCATCGTCCTGTTCGCCTCCGGCCGGCGTCCGCTGATCGGCGGCGCGGTCGCGATTCTGGCCGGCCTTGGCGTCTTTGCCGCGCTGGCCATGGCGCTCTTGCGCCTCGACCTGTTCGCCGGCACGCTCGCGCGCATGCGCCTGGACGGCGGCAGCGCGCAGATCCGCCTCGAACAATGGCGCGCGGCCTGGACGCAATTCCTCGATCATCCCCTGTTCGGCGACCGCATCTACGAGACCGCCTTCGGCTTTTATCCGCACAATCTGTTTCTTGAATCGCTGATCGCGCTGGGGCTGGCCGGCACGGCGATCCTGATGATCGCGCTGATCATCGCCGGACGCGCTGCCTGGACGGTGCTGCGCGATCCCGCCGCGCCGCGTTTCGCCGTGTTCACGGCGCTGGTCCTGGTCAAGGCGCTCGGCCAGTCCATGGTCAGCGGCGGCATCTGGGGCCACACCGTGCTGTGGATCGCCATGGCGATGACCATCGCCTGTGCCCTGGCGGCGCGACGGCCTTTCGGCGGATGGTCCCGATGAGCGCGCCACAGGCCATTGCGCGGAGGACCGCTCGGCCGCCGGCCTGCGCGAGACCACGGCGCATCGTCGTCCTGCATCCGACCGTCGCGCACTATCGCGCGCCGTTCTTCGAGCACCTGGCCGCGGTGCTTGAAGAGCGCCTTGTCGTTCACGCGACGCCGCAGCACGACGCGGTGATCGGCGCGCCCTGCGACCGGCCGTGGCTGGCCCCGCTTGCGGCCTTTCGGCCGCTGCCCTTCGGCCTTTGCTGGCAAGGCGGCGCCGGCGGCATCCAGATCGGGCCGGGCGACATCGTCGTCGTCAGCGGCGAGCCGCGCAATCTGGCCAATCTCGCAACGCTCCTGCGCGCACGCGCGTGTGGCGCGCGCGTCGTCTGGTGGGGCCAGTTCTGGAGCGCGACCAGCACCGGCCGAAATCTGCGCCTGCGCCTTCGGATGATGCGCCACGCGCACGCCATCCTTTTCTATACCGACCGCGAGATCGCCGACTACCGCAGGACCGGCGGCACCCGGCCGGCCTTCGCGCTTGGCAACGGCATCGACACCGCGCCGATCCGCGCCCTGCGTGCCCCATACCGCGCCGCCACGCGCCGGCGCGCGCTGCTGTTCATCGGCCGGCTGACGGGCAAGGCGCGCTTCGGCCTTCTGCTCGATGCGCTGCGCCGGCCCGATTGCGGCGATATGCGCCTTCACGTGATCGGGGACGCCGATCCTTCGATCAGGGCCGCGGCCGAGCGGTTTGGCCTTGATGAGCGCATTGCGTGGCACGGTGCGCTGACCGACGAGGTCGCGATCGCCGCCATCGCCAATCGCTGCCGCGCCTTCGTCTATCCCGGCGCGGTCGGCCTCGGCCTCATCCACGCCATGGCCTATGGTCTGCCTGCGATCGTCCACGACAATCGCTGGCATCACATGCCCGAGATCGCCGCTTTCGAGCCCGGTGCCACGGGCCTCGCCTTTGCCGAAGGCGATGCCGGCGCGCTTGCCCGCACCATTGCGTCTGTTTGCGACGATCAAGAGCGGCTCGACGCCATGGCGCGGCGGGCCGTCGCGGTCACCCAGACCGCGTTCAATCTCGATGACATGACCAGGCGCTTCCTTGCCTGCATGAACGCTGTGGCCGCAGGGCAGGGTGTCCCATGAGGATCGCCATGATCGCCGCGCGGCTTTCGGTGCATGCCTCGGGCGTGCGCAATGTCGTTGAGGGGCTGTCGGCGCATCTGGCCGCGCGCGGCCACGATGTGCATGTTTTCGGCCTTGGCGATCGGGCCTGGCAGGCCGGCGATGCGGTCCAGTGGCGCGGCGCGCCGGCAACCGCGTTCCCGGTGCGCGGGCCCGCCGAATGCGGCTTCGCGCCCGACATGTTCGGCGCCCTGATGCGGTTCGATCCGGACATCGTCCATCTGCACAGCGTCTGGCAGCACACCGCCCTTGTCGCCGAGCGCTGGGCGGCGCGCACCGGCCGCCCGCTCGTGGTCTCGCCTCACAACGCGTTTGCGCCCGAAGGCCTCGCCCGCTCCCGCGTCAAGAAACGGCTGGCCCGCATCGCCTATCTGGATCGCTGCCTGCGTCGCGCCGCCTGGCTGCACGCCACCAACCGAACCGAGGCGGCCCAGTTTCGCGCCTTCGGGCTGACCGGGCCGATCGCGGTCTACCCAAACGGCGTCGACGACATCGCCCCGCATGTGTCCGCGCCGCGCAAGAAGCGCATCGTCACGCTGGGGCGCATTCATCCCATCAAGGGGCTCGACCGCCTGCTGCGCGCCTGGGCACGGATCGCGCCGGACCATCCGGACTGGTCACTGGCGATCGCCGGGCAGGACGAGGCCGGCCACGCGCGGCGATTGCGGGCGATGATCGACGCTCTCGCGCTCAAGCGGGTGACGCTTTCCGGGCCGCTCTACGGGCCCGACAAGGCGCGCTTTCTGGCCCAAGCGGGCCTGTTCGTGCTGCCAACGCGCCGCGACAACTTCGCCCTGACCGTGGCCGAGGCGCTGGTGTGCCGCACACCGGTCGTCGCCAGCCATGGCGCGCCCTGGGGCGGGCTGGAAACGCATGGCTGCGGCTGGTGGGTGGAGGGCACAGATGCCGCGCTGGCCGATGCCATGGCGCGGGCCATGGTCCTGACCGATGAAAGGCGCGCGCAGATGGGCGAGGCCGGCCGCGCCTGGGTGCGCGCGGCGTTCACCTGGCCGGCCGTCGCCGCACGCGCCGAAACGGCCTATCGTACGGTGGTGCAACCACATGCGCGTCCGCACCGTTCGGCGCCCGGGACCGCCAGCCGCGCGCGGACCGAAGCGGCGATTGGCGCCAGGGCCGATCTCGGTTAGGTTCGGCTGCCAGCATCCCCGAAATCCGCGCCGCAATCGCCCCAGGAGACATGATGAAACCGCTTGCCCAGATCGCCCCCAACACCTTCGAGTTCGAGACCACGCCGCTGGTCAAGCCGACGGGCTTTCGCGAATATGACGCGCGTTGGTGGTTCGGCCATCCCGGCTCGGACACCCCGCCCGAGATCAACCTTCTGGGCATACAGGCGCTCGGCATGGGCCTCGGCACGCTCATCCGCCAGCGCGGCGCCGGCCCCGACATCGTCATCGCCCATGATTTCCGGTCCTATTCGCTGGGCATCAAGCTGGCGCTTGCCCAGGGCCTCATGGCCGCCGGCGCCAATGTCAAGGACATCGGGCTGGCCATAACGCCCATGGCCTATTTCGCCCAGTTCGCGCTCGACGTGCCGTCGGTGGCGATGGTCACCGCCTCCCACAACGAGAACGGCTGGACCGGGGTCAAGATGGGCTGCGAGCGCCCGCTGACTTTCGGCCCCGACGAGATGGGCGCGCTGCGCGATCTGGTGCTCGAAGGCAAATGGGAGGCGCCGGGCGGCGGCAGCTATGAGGCGATCGGCGGCTTTCGCGAGCGCTATATCGACGAACTGGTCGAGGGCCACGGCATCGGGCGCAAGCTCAAGGTGGTCGCCGCCTGCGGCAATGGCACGGCCGGCGCCTTCGCCCCGCAGGCGCTCGAACGCATCGGCTGCGAGGTCATCCCCTTGGACGTCGAACTCGATCACACCTTCCCGCGCTACAATCCCAATCCCGAGGACATGCAGATGCTGCACGCCATTCGCGACGCCGTGCTCGAGCACGGCGCCGATGTCGGGCTGGGATTTGACGGCGATGGCGACCGCTGCGGCGTGGTCGACAGCAAGGGCCGCGAGATCTTCGCCGACAAGGTCGGCGTCATGCTGGCCCGCGATATCGCGGCCCAGCACCCGGATCCCAAATTCGTCGCCGATGTCAAGTCGACCGGCCTTTACAAGACCGATCCGGTGCTGGCCGAGCACGGCGCCGAGACGGACTACTGGAAAACCGGCCATTCCTACATCAAGCGCCGGGTCACCGAGATCGGCGCGATCGCCGGCTTCGAGAAGTCCGGCCATTTCTTCTTCAACCCGCCCATCGGCCATGGCTATGACGATGGTCTGGTGACCGCGATCGCCATCTGCGAGATGCTCGACCGAAATCCGGACAAGTCGATGGGCGAACTCTATGACGCGCTGCCGCTGACCTTCGGCTCGCCGACCATGTCGCCCCATTGCGACGACGAGGTCAAGTATGAGGTCGTCGACCGGGTTGTGAAGCGCTTTGAAGAGATGAAGGCGCAGGGCGAGACGGTCGGCGGCCAGCCGATCGCCGAGCTGGTCACCGTCAACGGCGTGCGCATCGTCGCCGAGGACGGCACCTGGGGCCTGGTGCGTGCCTCCTCAAACAAGCCCGAACTGGTGGTCGTGGTCGAAAGCCCGGTCTCCGACGCGCGCAAGGTTCAGATGTTCGAGGCGGTGGACGCGGTGCTGCGCGAGAACCCCGAGGTGGGCGACTACAACCAGACGCTTTGAGCGCGCTTGAGATTATCGGACGGGCACAGTATGGTTGCGTATGTGTTACTATAAACGATGTTCGTCCTGAAGGAGTACGAGACTGCGCTGGGCCGGTCGCCATTTGCGGACTGGTTCGACGAACTTGACGCAACCGCCGCCTTGAGGGTGCGGCGCGTATTGGTTCGGATCGAAAGCGGAAATCTGGGCGATGTGAAATCGGTGGGTGATGGCGTTTTCGAGCGGCGTGTCGATCATGGTCCCGGCTACCGTGTGTATTTCGGTCGGGACGGGCGGGAACTGATCATCTTGCTTGTTGGCGGCACAAAGCGGAGACAGCAAAGGGACATTGAGAACGCAAAGTGGATGTGGGCCGACTACAAGGCCCGAAAGGACAAGGCTTGAGGCATGGCGCTGACACGTGAATTTCAGCAAACGGTGAAAACCCGCGCGCAGCGCGATCCCGAGTTCCGGCTCGGCTTGCTGCGTGAAGCGCTGGACGCGTTTCTTTCCGACGACATAGCGAGCGGCAAGATCATGCTGCGCGATTATGTAAACGCCACCGTCGGTTTCGAGCGCTTGGGCCGGGATCTGGACAAGAACCCCAAGAGCCTGATGCGAATGCTTGGCCCGGACGGCAATCCGCGCGCCGACAATCTGTTTGCGGTGCTGTCCTATCTGGCGGCCCATGAGGGCGCCGAACTCGATCTGCGCCGCGCGGTGTGACCCGCCTCACACCGTCCGGTTGTTTGCCAGCACCGCATTGGCCGGCATGCCGCGGCGCGCGCCCAGCAGCTCGCCGGTGGCGATCTCGGCCCAGCGATGTCCGCGGATCGCGCCATTGCGCGCGTCGATCAGATTGTTGCTCACGAGCACCTGTCCGGCGCCCTCGACCGTCGAGAATGCGATCCCGATATGCGCATTGCGCACCACGTTCTGGCCGATCACGCAGTCGCGCAAGTGCCGGCCCCAACCCGCATTGATGCCATAGAGCGCGACGCCCTCGATCATGTTGCCGGTCACCGCCGTATCGGCTTCCACCGCGATGCCGATGCCGAAGCCGGGCGGCTCGGCCGCATAGGGGCCGGTCGCCACGATGTTGCGGACGATGTTTCCCGAGACCGTCGCCGCGCGCCCGCCATGGTCGAAATTGGTCACCGAGATGCCGCTCGCCGCGCCATCGATCACATTGGCCGAAACGACCGCGTTCTCGAAGCTGAACTCCGAATAGATCGCCGTCTCGCCCGAGGCGCGGCAATTGTTGCCGGTGATCTGGATGTTGCGGGCCGAATTGGCGCGGATGGCCGAAAAAGCCGAACCCTCGATGCGGTTGCCGGCGATCAGCACGTCGTCGGTGCGGAACACGTTGATCGCATTGCCCCACTGTCCGGTGCCGCCATGGCCCGCCCCGGTGCCCTCGATCCGGTTGCGGGCGATGATCGTGCCGTCATGGCCTTCGGTCCAGCGGTGGACAATGATGCCGCCATTGGCGCAGCTCTTGACCCGGTTGCCGATGATTGAAAGCCCGGCGCTTTCGACTGCATAGACGCCGAACCGCGCCGCGCCCGTGATCGTGCAGCGCTCGATGCGCCCGCCGCATCGTTCCAGATAGATGCCGTCCTGGCCCGCGCCGCGCACGATCACGTCGTCGATGCGCGCGTCGACGACGCCGCGCAGATCGATCAGCCCCTCGGCGCCGTTGCGGGTGACGCGATTGGCACCGTCGAGCGTCAGTCCGGCGAGCGTGACGCGGGCCAGATCGTTGCCGGCGATGAGATGGCCATTGCCGCCATAGACGAGCTGCGTGCGGCCGGGCACGCCGTGAAGGCTCGCGCCCTCGGGCAGCTTGATGTTCGAGATGACATAGAGGCCGGCCGGCAGGAAGACAGGCACGCCGCGCTGCGCGGCGTCATCGAGCATGCGCTGGAAACGCGCGGACTGATCGTCGACCGCGCCGGGCCGCACCTGATAGTCGAGCGCGCTGACCGATCCGCGCAGGTCGGCCAGCTCGATCCCGGCCGTGCCGTTTTCGGCCAGCGCGGCCGGCGCGGTCATTGCCGCGGCTGCCGCTGTGCCAAAACGGGTCAGAAACTGTCGCCTGTCCATCGCCACCCTCCTGCCGACCGTGCAGGAGCATGGCGCGTGCCAGCCGGTTCGCGGCCGGGTCGGGCCGCCTCAGATGAACTGGCTGAGGCCGGGAATGGAGCCGATGACCTCGTCGACCGGCTCGTCGCCGACCTTTTCCTTGGCATAGGCCATGGTCTCCTTGGAGATGCCGGCGATCTCGCCCATGCCCAGCCCCAGGCCCATGAGCTGCTGGCCAAGTCCCATCACGCCGCCGCCCATCAGCCCGCCAAGGAAACCGCCACCGCCGCCGCCGGCGCGGTCGATCAGTTCCTGTGCGCCGGGCAGGGCGGCCATCATCTCGCCGACCCTGTCCTGCGGGCCTTCCTTTTGCAGGAAGCCCAGGATCATGCCCACCGCGCTTTGCGCCTTTTCGGCATCGATGCCGACATGCTCGGTGATGCGCGCGATCAGTTCGTCCATGGCTGCCTCCGCAAGACTTTGACGTTTACGTCATAGGCGGATCAGTGGCGATGGATCAAGGGGAGAGTACCCATTGCCGAAGGCAAGGCCGGCGATGCGGATAAGACAGCGTCGCCGCGGCCGGCATTGTCGGGACGGCCCGCGCCGACTATAGCCGTTGCATCCACGAGCAAGGCACGGGGCGCACATGATCGATAGCGAACGGATTTTCGTCGGCACCAGCCGCAAGCCGGACGACACGCTCAACCAGAAGGAGCATCTCGAGCTCGAATACGCCAACCGGCACGGATTGATCACCGGTGCGACGGGCACCGGCAAGACCGTCACCCTGCAGATCCTGTCCGAAGGGTTCTCCAACGCCGGCGTCCCGGTGTTCTGCGCCGACATCAAGGGCGATGTCTCCGGCATCGCGGCCATGGGCGAGCCGAAGGACTTCCTGCTCGAGCGTGCCAGGACGATCGGCCTTGACCCCTACGAGTTCCAGGAATTTCCGGTCATCTTCTGGGACCTGTTCGGCGAAAAGGGCCATCCGATCCGCACCACCATTTCCGAGATGGGGCCTTTGCTGCTGTCGCGCTTGATGGACTGCTCGGACGCCCAGGAGGGCATCATCAACATCGCCTTCCGCATCGCCGACGAGGAAGGGCTGCTGCTTCTCGATCTTGAGGACCTGCGCAGCCTGCTCACGCACATGTCCGAACGCGCGCGCGAACTCTCGCACCGCTATGGCTCGGTCAATCGCCGCTCCATCGGCGCCATTCAGCGCAAGCTGCTGGTGCTCGAACAGCAGCACGCCGAGCATTTCTTCGGCGAGCCGGCGCTGCGCATCGCCGACATCATGCGCACCACGCCGGACGGCCGCGGCGCGATCAACATCCTCGCCGCCGACCGGCTGATGATGAACCCGCGCCTTTACGCGACCTTCCTGCTGTGGCTGTTGTCGGAACTGTTCGAGGAACTGCCCGAGGTCGGCGACCCGGACAAGCCGCGCCTGGTCTTCTTCTTCGACGAGGCGCATCTGCTGTTCGACGAGGCGCCCAAGGTGCTGGTCGAGCGCGTCGAGCAGGTCGTACGGCTGATCCGGTCCAAGGGCGTGGGCGTGTACTTCGTCACCCAGAACCCGCTCGATGTGCCCGACACGGTGCTATCGCAACTCGGCAACCGCATCCAGCATGCCCTGCGCGCCTACACCCCGCGCGAACAGCGCGCCGTCAAGACCGCCGCCGACACCTTCCGGCCCAACCCGGACTTCGACAGCTTCAAGGTGATCACCCGGCTTGGCGTTGGCGAGGCGCTGGTCTCCACGCTCGAGGACAAGGGCGTGCCCGGCATCGTCGAGCGCACGCTCATTCGCCCGCCTTCATCGCGGCTCGGCCCGCTGGAGGACAACGAGCGCGCCCGGATCGTCAAGCTCAGCCCGGTCATGGGCCAGTATGACGAGGCCGTCGACCGCGATTCGGCCACCGAGATGCTCGCCCGTCGCGCACAGGAGGAAGCCCGCGCCGAAGAGGAGGCGCGCCGCCGCGAGGAAGAGGAGGAAAGGCGCGAGGACGAAGACGAGCGCCGCGAACGCAGCGCCCGTTCGCAGTGGCGCCTGCCCGATGGCGAGTATGGCGACGACGACGATGATGACGATGACGACCGCCGCCGGTCCGGCAGGCGCCGCACGCGCCGCTCGCGCCGTTCCGGCCGCTCGCGTCGGCGTTCGAGCTACAAACGCCAGACCGTGACCGAAGCGGCGATCAAATCGCTTGCCAGATCGATGTCGACGCAACTGGGCCGGGCGCTTGCGCGCGGCATTCTGGGCGGCATCAAGCGCGGCTTCTGATCGCCCGCGGGCGACCGGGCAGGGCCGCGCTTGGCCGTCGGTGGCCGGCCGGCTTCAGATGAGCCTGAAGCCGGGCGCCGAGCGCACGATGATCGGCGTATCGAGCGGCGCGCGCGCATAAAGATCGATGATGTCCTGGTTCATCAGCCGCACGCAGCCCGATGATACCGACTTGCCGATCGAGTTCCACTCCGGCGAACCGTGCAGGCGGTAGAGCGTGTCCTTGCCGTCCTGGTAGACATAGAGCGCGCGGGCGCCCAACGGGTTCATGACACCGGGCGGCATGCCGCCTTCCCAGACATTGTCGCCGTCCAGATCGGTGCCGCGATACTTCTCCAGTTCGGGCTCGCGCTCGATCATCTCGGCCGGCGGGAACCATTTCGGCCAGCGCTGGCGCGCGCCGACAACGGCGCTGCCCGACCATTCGAAACCGGCGCGGCCCAGTCCGACACCATATCGGACGGCGCGCCGGCCGCCCGGCAGCACGTAGTAGAGGAAGTGGTTGCCCGTTTCGACGACGATCGTTCCCTCCGGCTCGCCGGTCGTATTGCGGACCTCCTGGCGCAGGAAGCGCGGATCGATGTTCTGGTAGGGCACCGCCGGAATCGTGAAGCCGCCATCGGTCACGCTCGCATACATGCGCTCATAGGGCGGGAAGCTCCCGCCCGGTCCGAAGGGAAGCGGCTCTGCACCGACGCTGCCGGGCGGATCTGTCGTCTCGTCGACGGTCGTCGTGCATCCGGCAACGGCAAGCGGCAGGCCGGCAGCGATCCCCAGGAAATTGCGGCGAGTGGAACGGTTCATGTCAAGCTCTGAGAGTAGAGTGATGCGGTGGAGCGTTGCTAGGCCAGTCTTGCGGCAAAGGGAACAATGCGCCATGGCAAAAACCGCTCCCTGGCGGCACCTGTGAACATTTTCCGGCGCGTTTGCGATGCACAGTTGCATAGCTGCAACAAGCAATGCGGGGTCAAAGCGCATCCAGCGATGCGATGATTCGCTCCGGCGCGTAGCTGGCATATTCGTCCGGCGCGCCGGCCCGGTTGACCCAGACGCATCGGAAGCCGAACCTGGCGGCGCCGGCAATGTCCCAGCGATTGGCCGACACGAACGCGATCTTTCCGGCCTTGATGTCCCAGGCGTCGGTGACCATGCGGTACACCTCCGGCGCGGTCTTGTAGGCCTTGACCGCGTCGACCGAGAAGACGTCGTCGACCAGCGTGTCGAAGCGGGCCGAAGCGACAGCCGCCGACAGCATTTCGGGCGAGCCGTTGGAAAGGATCGCGATGCGCGCGCCGCTGCGCCCGAGCCGTTCGAGCGCCTCGCGCGCATCGGGATAGGCGTCGAGCGTCCGATAGGCATCGAGCAGCGCCTCGCGCAGCCCGTCCGCATCGACCTCGTGCAGGGCCAGCGCATGGTCGAGCGATTCGGCGGTGATGCGCCAGAAATCGCAGTAGCTGCCCATCAGCCCGCGCACCCAGGCATATTCGAGTTGCTTGGCCCGCCAGGTCGCCGAGATCGCCCCCCATTTCGGCCCCAGCGCCCCGGCATGGGCCCGCATGGCGGCGTGGACGTCGAACAGCGTCCCATAGGCGTCGAAGACATAGCCGGTCGTGGACATGGCTGGGCAGCGCGGGTTGGTCGATCCGGAGCATCATCGGCCATTGCGTCGGCGCGTCAAGGCCCGCGCGCGCCGGCCGCGTTCGCCGCCGGCCGCATTGACGAGCGCCGATGAACGGGCCTATGCGTGACCGCCGGAAACGGGAGCGCGACGAGACATGGCGGCGATGGTCGATGCCCAGTCCCTGACTTGGACCTATATCGATGGCGACTGGCACGAGGGCAATGTGCCGATCATGGGCGCGCGCACCCACGCCACCTGGCTTGGCTCTTCGGTATTTGACGGGGCGCGCTGGTTCGAGGGCGTGGCGCCCGATCTCGACCGTCACTGCGCGCGCCTGAACGCATCGGCCGTCGCACTGGGTCTCAAGCCGACGATGAGCGCGCAGGACATCGTCGCGCTCACCAATGACGGGCTCAAGCGCTTCGACGGCAACACCGCGGTCTACATCCGGCCGATCTACTGGGCCGAGCACGGCGGCTACATGGCCGTGCCGGCCGATCCCGATTCGACCCGTTTCGCGCTTGTGCTCTACGAGGCGCCGATGATCGCGCCGCAGGGGTTCTCCCTCACCGTTTCGCCCTTCCGCCGGCCGACCATCGAGACCATGCCGACGGACGCAAAGGCCGGCTGCCTCTACCCCAATAATGGCCGGGCGATCATTGAGGCCAAGTCGCGCGGTTTCGACAATTGCCTTGTCCGCGACATGCTGGGCAATGTCTGCGAGACGGGCACCTCCAACATCTTTCTGGTCAAGGACGGCCAGGTGATGACGCCGGCGCCCAACCGCTGCTTCCTGTCGGGCATCACCCGCGCCCGCGTCATCGACCTTTTGCTGCAATACGGTTTCAGGACGCTCGAGAAGACCCTGACGGTGCAGGACTTCCTCGACGCCGACGAGATCTTCTCGACCGGGAACCATTCCAAGGTCGTCCCCGTTGTCCGGATCGAGGACCGCCAGTTGCAGCCCGGCCCCGTCAGCCGCAAGGCCCGCGAACTCTACTGGGACTGGGCGCAGGGCTGACCGCATCGAGGCCGGCCTTGCGGTGGTTGCCGAAGCCGGGGCGAAAGTCTACATCACCGCTCAGCAATCGCCGCCGCCGGTGGCGCCGGTCCCGTTCACCATGGAGAGGATACCAAAATGGCATTCGAACTTCCCGATCTTCCCTATGACTATGACGCCCTGGCACCTTACATGTCGCGCGAAACGCTGGAGTTTCACCACGACAAGCATCACCAGGCCTATGTCACCAAGGGCAACGAGCTGGCGGCCGAGGCCGGCATGGACGGCCTGTCGCTCGAGGAGATCGTCAAGCAGTCGCACGGCAAGAATCCGGGCCTGTTCAACAATGCCGGCCAGCATTACAACCACATTCATTTCTGGAAGTGGATGAAGAAGGGCGGCGGCGGCACCTCGCTGCCCGGCAAGCTGCAGACGGCCATCGATTCGGACCTTGGCGGCTACGACAAATTCAAGGCCGACTTCATCGCGGCAGGCGTCGGCCAGTTCGGCTCGGGCTGGGCCTGGGTCGCGGTCAGGGACGGCAAGCTCGAGATCATGAAGACGCCCAATGGCGAGAACCCGCTCGTGCATGGCGCCGAGCCGATCCTGGGCGTCGATGTATGGGAGCATTCCTACTACATCGACTACCGCAATGCGCGCCCAAAATATCTCGAAGCCTTCGTCGACAATCTCATCAACTGGGACTATGTCCTTGAAAGATATGAGTCTGCCGCAGCGTAGGCGGCACGCGCAAAGCGATCTGACATCGACCCGGCCGCCGCGCCGGGTCGTTTTTTTCTAACAATTTGTTCATCGATCGGGGACTTGAATTCCCTGGCGAATGCCACTCAGGTGGTGCCGGGGCGCCGCAGTTCGGCGGCCATGGAAACGGCATGCCAATCGGGGAGTTCAACGAATGCCTTTCAGACAATCCACCATCGCCGCCATGATCGTGGCAGCCACGGCTGCAACCGCGGTCGCGCAGGACGACGTCATCGAACAGCGCCAGCAACTGATGAAGGACAATGGCCAGGCCATGCGGGTGCTGGTTCCCATGGCGCGCGGTCAGGCCGAGTATGACGCGGAGGCTGCCTTGGCCGCCTTCGTATCGATTCGCGACAGCGCGCTTGTCTTCGGCGACCTGTTCCCCGAGGGCAGCGAGACCGGCGGCGACACGCGCGCCAAGCCCGAGATCTGGTCCGATCGCGAAGGTTTCGATGCCGCCGTCGCCGCCTTCATCGACGATACCGAGGCGGCGGTCGCCGCAGCACCGGCCGATCTCGACGCATTCCGCCCGGTCTTCGGGGCGATGGCGCAGAATTGCGGCGATTGCCACGAGGTCTATCAGGTTCCCGAGGACTGATCGGGAGCATTGCCGCGTGTCGGTCCGGCCGCATCGGCCGGGCCGCTGGTCCCGTCCCTGATGGCGCCTTGCGCATTGGCGCCAAACCTGCGTGAGATGGACCTCCTATCCCGCCGCATTTCAAGGTAGGAGCCGATGCTCCGCGCAATCGTCGTCGTCTTCACCGTCATCGCTGTCGTCGGCGCCGGCTTCTGGCTGCTCACACGGCCGATGCGGCTCGACCAGCAGACACTCGCCGCCATGCAGGCGCACGAAGCTGACCTGAGCAATGGCCAGACCCTGTTCTGGGCTGGCGGCTGCGCCTCGTGCCATGCGGACGCCGATGCCGAGGGCGAGGACCGGCGGATCCTGTCCGGCGGCGCCGCGCTCGATACGGTCTACGGCACATTCGGCATGCCGAACATCTCGCCCCATCCCGATGACGGTATCGGCCGATGGTCGCTCGCCGATTTCGCCAACGCCATGCTGCGCGGCATCTCGCCGGAGGGTCGACACTACTACCCGGCCTTCCCCTATACCTCCTATGCCAGGATGACGCCCGGGGATGTCGCCGATCTTTGGGCCTATCTGAAGACGCTGCCGGCGGTCGAAAGCGACGTGACCGCCCGGACCGAACTCGGCTTCCCCTTCAACATCCGGCGCGGGCTGGGCCTGTGGAAACGTGCCTATCTCGATGCCGGCCCGGTCATCGGTGCCGCCGAACTGGGCGAGGACGCCATGCTCCTGCGGGGCCGCTATCTCGTCGAGGGGCCGGGCCATTGCGGCGAATGCCACACGCCGCGCGACTTCGCCGGCGCCATGCGCAACGAGCGCTGGCTGGCCGGTGCGCCGAACCCGGAGGGCGATGGCCGCATCCCCAACATCACCGCGCATGAAGATGGCGTTGGCGACTGGACCGAGGACGATATCGCCTTCGGCCTCGAATCGGGATTCACGCCGGAGTTCGATTCCATGGGCTCGACCATGGCGGCGGTCGTCAAGAACTTCGCCAATGTGCCGGCCGCCGATCGCGCCGCGATCGCGGCGTATCTGAAGGCGATCCCGGCAATGCCGGATGCGCGCTGACCGCCCGCCGGTCCACCAACGCGTCGATGTCCCTGTCCCCGCCGGGCTTGCGGAGGGTGGCATCGGGGGCATGGCGAACGAAGTGCGCGTTGCCCGCAATCGGGCGAGGGGGCACGGGCCGTCACCTCATGCCCCGGCCAGCCCCACCACCTTCAGCGCGAATGCATAGACCTCGGCGATCTCCTCGAGCCGCGAAAAGCGCCCCGAGGCACCGCCATGGCCGGCCCCCATATTGGTCTTGAGCATGTAGGGCCCGCCATCGGGCGCCGTCTCTCGGAGCCGCGCCACCCATTTGGCCGGCTCCCAATAGGTCACGCGCGGATCGGTCAGCCCGGCCACCGCCAGCAGCGGCGGATAGGGCAGGGGCCTGACATTGTCGTAGGGCGAATAGGCCGCGATCGTCGCGTAGTCTTCGGCCGACTCGATCGGATTGCCCCATTCGGGCCATTCGGGCGGGGTCAGCGGCAGCGAGTCGTCGAGCATGGTTGTGAGCACGTCGACGAAGGGCACTTCGGCGATGATCGCGCCGAACGCGTCGGGCGCCATGTTCATCACCGCGCCCATCAGCATGCCGCCGGCCGATCCGCCCTGGGCGACGAGCCGGTTGGGCGATGCGTAGCCCTGCTGACTCAAGAAGCGAGCCACCGCGACGAAGTCCTTGAACGTGTTGGTCTTCTGCGCACGCTTGCCGTTCTCGTACCAGGCAAAGCCCCTGTCCTTGCCGCCGCGGATATGGGCGATGGCGTAGATGAACCCGCGATCGACCAGCGACAGGCAATTGGTGTTGAAGCTCGCCGGCACCGTGATGCCGTATGAGCCATAGCCGTAGAGCAGGCACGGCGCCGAGCCGTCGAGCGGCGTGTCCTTCTTCATCACCAGCGACACCGGCACCGTTTCCCCGTCATGGGAGGGCACCTGCAGCCGGCGCGTGACATAGGCCTCGGGATCGTGCCCGGACGGCACTTCCTGCGTCTTGAGCAGCGTGCGCGTGCGCGTCGCCATGTCGTAGTCGAAGACCTGGCTCGGCGTGGTCATCGACGAATAGGTGAAGCGGATCACGTCGGTGTCATATTCGAGCGACCCCTGCAGGCCGAGCGCATAGGCTTCCTCGTCGAAGGCGATGTGGTGCACGGCGCCGGTTGCGCGTTCCATCACCGCGATGCGCGGCAACCCGTCCTTTCGTTCCAGCCAGGCCAGATGGCGCGCATAGGCCTGATGATTGAGGATCAGCCGGCCCGGCTCGTGCGGCACCACCTCGGTCCAGTTCGCCTTTTGCGGCGCCTCGACGGGCGCGGTCATGATCTTGAAGTCCTTGGCACCGTCGGCATTGGTCAGGATGAAGAAGACGTCGCCCCCTTCCTCCATTTCGTATTCGACGCCCTTCCGGCGCGGCTCGACCATCACCGGTTCGCCGTCGGGCGCATCGGCGCGGATCAGCCGGAATTCGCTGGTCTCGTGATCGTGGATGTTGATGTAGACGAAATCGTTCAGCCGGCTCGATCCGACGCCCATGAAGAAGCCCGCATCGGGCTCTTCATAGACCAGCCGGTCCTCGGCCTGCGCCGTGCCGAGCCGATGGTAGAAGACCTTCGAGGGTCGGTGATTGTCGTCCATGCGCGCATAGAAGAAGCCATCGCCCGCCGCATCGAACACGCCGCCGCCCGAAGTGTCCTCGACCACATCGCCCAGATCGTCGAGCGTTGCCAGATCGCGCACCCGGCAGGTGAAGTATTCCGAGCCCTTGTCGTCATAAGCCCACAGCAGCCTGGCATGATCGTGGCTGTGGTCGGCGCCGGCAAGGCGGAAATAGTCCTTGCCCTCGGCCTCCTTGTCGCCGTCGAGCAGGATGGTGCGCTCGGCGTCGCGGTTCTCGCGCGGCACCCGGTAAAAACGCGGCTGCTGGCCGCCGGTGGCGAAGGACGAGCCATAGGCGAAGGGGCCATCCGGCGCGGGCACGGTCTCGTCGTCTTCCTTGATGCGGCCCTTCATCTCGGCAAACAGCGTCTTCTGCAGGCCCTCGGTGTCGGCCATCAGCGCCTTGTGGTAGGCGTTTTCCGCTTCAAGGTGTGCCCGGATGTCCGGGTCCAGCACCGATGGGTCCTTGAACACCGCCTGCCAGTTGTCGGCACGCAGCCAGCCATAGTCATCCGTGCGGCTGACGCCGTGGCGCGTGTCGGAAACGGGCCGCTTGTCGGCGGCGGGCGGTGTCATCGTCGTTTCGAACCGAGCGGGCATGCTATTCTCCGGAGGGCTTGTGCGTTGGCCGCTTAGGTACGATGCTCGCACGCAAATGCAATTACCGGCCGGCGGAAAGTTCGGGGGAGGCGCGTATGGGCATCACCTTCTACACCAACCCGATGAGCCGCGGGCAGATCGCCCGCTGGGCGTTGCACGAGGCAGGCGTCCAATATGATGAGCAGATCGTCGGCTATGGCCGGGCGATGAAGGCGCCGGACTATCTGGCGATCAATCCCATGGGCAAGGTGCCCGCGATCGTCCATGACGGCATTGTCGTCACCGAGGCCGCGGCGATCTGCCTTTATCTGGCCGAGGCGTTTCCCGATGCCGATCTGGCGCCGCGCAGCCTGGCCGAGAAGGCCGATTATCTGCGCTGGACGTTCTTCGCCGCCGGGCCGGTCGAGCAGGCGGTCATCGCCAGATCGATGGGCTGGGAGGTCGCCGACGACCCAAAGGTGCGCGGCCGGCTCGGCTTCGGCTGCTACGACGATACGGTCGCCGCGCTCGCCGGTTGGCTGACCGACCGCGCTTACGTCTGCGGCGACCGCTTCACGGCGGCCGACATCTATGTCGGCGCGCAGGTCGACTGGGGCCTGCAGTTCGCCACACTGCCCTCGCAACCTCAATTCCAGGCCTATGCCGAGCGGTTGCGCGAGCGTCCGGCCTACCGGGCGGCAAGGGCGATCGATGCCGGGCACATCGCCGCCATGCAGGCCGAACGGGCAGGCTAGCCCTTCGCGTCCGGCTCGAACGTCATGGCCACCCCGTTCATGCAATAGCGCAGGCCGGTCGGCTGCGGACCGTCATTGAAGACATGGCCCAGATGCGCATCGCAATCGGCGCAGCGGATCTCGGTGCGGCGCATGAAGAAGGAACGGTCCGAGTGCTCTGTCACCGCGTCCTCGTCGACGGGCGCGAAAAAGCTTGGCCAGCCCGTGCCGGAGTCGAATTTCGTCTCGGAGCGGAACAGCGGCCTGCCGCAGCACACGCATGAATAGAGCCCGGCATCCTTGGTGTCCCAGTTCGGGCCGGTGAAGGCACGCTCGGTGCCGTGCTTGCGCGTCACCTTGTACTGCTCGGGCGTCAGCTGGGCGCGCCATTCGGCGTCGGTCTTGACGATCTTCGGCTTGGTCTTGGTGTCCATGCGGGTCTCCTTGGCTAACCGGAAATAGGCGCCGATGGCCCGCGCGGCAAGCGCGGCGCCGACAACACGGGCCCGCTGACGTTGCGCCAAGGGGGCAATTCGTCGCAATTGTCATTGAAAAGCGCCGATACCCGTCCGATCTGTCTTGCCTCTCAATGGCTTGGCCTCTAAATCCGCGCCAACGACAAGAACCGCTCCGCGATTTGTCTTCGTTTTCCGGACAAGGCGCTTCAGGATACACGCCAAGACCCGATGGATCTGACGTTTCTCGCCTTTTTTGCGCCTTTCTTCGCCGCGGTCCTTGCTCCCGTGCTGGTGCGTTACCTGCGCCATCACGCCGCCTGGGCGCTGGCGCTGGTTCCGGCGCTGGTCTTCATCCACTTCCTGGGGTTTCTCGACGACATCGCCGCCGGGGCGCGCGTCACCGGCGGCGTGCAGTGGATTCCCTCCTTCAATGTCAATTTCTCCTGGCTGATCGACGGGCTGTCGCTCACCTTCGCTCTGCTGATCTCGGGTATCGGCACGCTGATCGTGCTCTATGCCGGCGGTTACATGAAGGGCCATCCCCAGCAGGGGCGTTTCCTGTCCTTCATCCTGATGTTCATGGGCGCCATGCAGGGGCTGGTCCTGTCCGACAGCTTCTTCATGTTCTTCGTGTTCTGGGAGCTGACCTCGATCACCTCGTTCCTGCTGATCGGCTTCAAGCATGGGGCCGAGCGCTCGCGCCGCGCCGCAATGCAGGCGCTCGTCGTCACCGGCGGCGGCGGGCTGATCCTGCTGGCCGGGCTGATCTTCATCTGGAACATCACCGGCGTCAGCGAATTCTCGCTGCTGCTCGCATCGGGCGATCTGGTCCGCCAGAGCCCGTTCTACCTTGCCGCGCTGATCCTGGTGCTCGGCGGCGCGTTCAGCAAGTCGGCGCAGTTCCCGCTGCACTTCTGGCTGCCCAATGCCATGGAAGCGCCGACGCCCGTTTCGGCCTATCTTCACTCGGCCACGATGGTAAAGGCGGGCGTCTACCTGCTCATGCGGCTCAATCCGGTGCTCGGCGAGACGGTCGCCTGGGAGACGATCCTGCCCGTCTTCGGCGGCACCACGCTGATCGTCGGCACCTTCCTGGCCGTCCGCCAGACCGACCTCAAGTTGATGCTCGCCTATACCACCGTCGCCTCGCTTGGCCTGCTTGTCATGCTGACGGGCTTTGGCACCGAAAAGGCGATCGAGGGGGCGGTGCTCTATCTGGTCGCCCATTCGCTGTTCAAGGGCGCGCTGTTCATGGCCGCCGGCAATGTCGACCACGAGGCCGGCACGCGCGACGTCACCGCCCTTGGCGGGCTGATGGCGGCGATGCCGATCACCTTCGGCGCGGCGCTGCTTTCGGCCTTTTCCATGGCCGGTCTGCCACCGTTTGTCGGCTTCCTCGCCAAGGAGGAGATCTATTACGGCATCGCCGCCGCCGATCCCTGGTCGCTGGCGATCACCGTTACCGCGATCATCGGCAATGCGCTGATGCTGGTGATCGGATTTGCCGTCGCGCTCAAGCCGTTCCTGGGCGAAAAGGTCGCAACGCCCAAGGCCGCCCACGAGGCGCCGGTGCTGATGGTCGCCGGGCCGGTGGTGCTCGCCGCCACCAGCCTGATCGCGGCGCTGTTCTCGGGCCTGTTTCACGCCCTCGTCTCCAGCCCGATGGCGAGCGCGGTCGCCGGCACGCCGCTGCAGATCACAATCGGCATCATTCCCAAACCCGGCCTGGCGCTGACGCTGTCGCTGGTCACCGTTGGGCTTGGCATTGCGCTTTATTTCGCGCTTGTGCATCTGCGCGCGGCCATGGCCTGGCTGCTCGCGACGATCGGCTGGGGCCCCGACCACGGTTTCGACCAGGCCATGCGCGGCCTCGTCATCGGCTCCACGGCGCTGACCCGCACGCTGCAGAACGGGCGCATGGAGTTCTACATGACCGCGACCTTCGTGCTGCTCGCGGCCTGGCTTTGGCGCGCCATGGCGGCGGGCGGCGAATGGCCGCAAATGCCGGCCTTCCCGGACCTTTACGGCTATGAGTGGGTCGTCATCCTGATCGCTGCCGCCGGCCTGATCGCCGTCGTCCGAGCCGCCAACCGGCTCACTGCAATCGTCACGCTCGGCATTCAGGGCTTTGCGCTGGCGGTGCTGTTCATGCTGATGGGCGCGCCGGACCTGTCCTTCACCCAGTTCATGGTCGAAACGCTGACCGTCGTCATTCTGGCGCTCGCCATGATCCGCCTGCGCCTGTCGCCGCAAGATCACCGTTCGGCCGGCCAGACCCTGTTTGACGGCACCATCGCGCTCGCCTGCGCAAGCGCGCTGACCATGATCACGCTGCAAGTGCTCGAGACCGAGTTCGACCGCACGCTGACCGATTTCTTCAACCAGTATTCCTACACCATAGCGCAGGGCCGCAACGTGGTGAACGTGATCCTGGTCGACTTCCGCGGCGTGGACACCTTCGGCGAGATCGGCGTGGTCATGATCGCCGGCCTTGCGATCCTGGCGCTGTTGCGGGTGGTTTCGCGCCGCGGCGCCCGGCCGGCGAGCCCGCCCGTCGGCAAGTCCGAGGCCAGGCCCGTGGCCGGCATGGAGGTCTGAGGGCGATGCGCACGGTCATCTTCGGTTCCATCGCTCCGTATCTGACGGCCCTGATGGTCCTCTATTCCATCTTCGTGCTGCTGCGCGGTCACAACGAGCCCGGCGGCGGCTTCATCGGCGGGCTGATCGCCGCCTCGGCCCTGGCGGTCTATGGCGTTGCCTGCGGCGTCTCGCCCGTGCGGCGCGCCTTGCGCTTTCATCCCATGGCGATCGCCGGTTTCGGCCTGTTCATCGCCGCCATGGCGGGCATGTTCTCGCTGTTTGCCGGCGTGCCCTACATGACCGGCCTTTGGATCTATCCGACGGTGCTAGGCGTCGAGCTGAAACTGTCGACCACGCTCATCTTCGATATCGGGGTCTATCTCGTCGTGGTCGGCACCATAGCCTCGATCGCGCTCGCCCTCGAGGAAAGGGATCGCGGCTGATGGAAACGGCCATGGCATTTCTCGGCGGGCTGTATTTCGCCGTCTCGATCTATCTGATGTTGTCGCAATACATCATCCGCATCCTTCTTGGCGCGGCGCTGTTTTCCAACGGCGTCAATCTGACCTTGTTCACCATGGGCCGCATCACGCGCGAGACGCCGCCGCTGATCCCGCCCGATGCCTATGTCGGCACGCCCGACATCGCCAACGGTCTGCCGCAGGCGCTGGTGCTGACCGCGATCGTCATCGCCTTTTCGCTGTTTGCGTTTCTGCTGGTCCTGGTCATGCGCTCCTATCAGGAACTGGGCACCGACGACACCGAGGAGATGCGCCGCGCCGAACCGCGCGACGAGCCGGTGCCGCCGCTGGGCTACTGAGACAAGGGACATCGAGCACCGACATGGCCGAAACGGCAAGACCACAGATCGTGCTGTCCGATGCGCTCGTCATGCAGACGCCGCCGCTGGCCGACTGGCTGGTGGTCGCCCCGCTCGTGCTCGGCTTTGCCTTTGCCGCGCTGTGCCTGATGACGCGCAAGAACACCGCCGGCCAGCCCGCCCTGGCGCTCACCGGTCTGGCGCTCATGCTGGCGAGCAAGATCGGCCTTTTCGTCCATGTGCTGACGTCCGGCACGGTGGTCATGGCGATGGGCCGCTGGCTGCCGCCATTCGGAATCACCTTCACCGCCGACATGCTGGGCGCGACACTGGCGCTGGCAACCGGCATCGTCGGGCTTGCCGTGGGCATCTATGCGGTGCGCGAAGCCGACAACACCGAAAGGCGCTACGGCTTCTATCCGTTCCTGCTGATGATGCTGGCCGGCGTCGCCTGCGCCTTCCTGACCGGCGACATCTTCAACCTGTATGTCTGGTTCGAGGTGCTGCTGCTGGGGTCTTTCGGTCTTCTCGTGCTCGGCTCGCGTCCCGAGCAGCTTGACGGCGCCACCAAATACGCCTTCCTCAACCTGGTTGCCACGACGCTCTTCCTGGTTGCCGTCGCCTATGTCTACGGCCTGTTCGGCACGCTCAACATGGCCGACATCGCCCGCAAGGCCGCCGAAATGGACCAGGTCGGCCCGCGCCTGACCATCGCCGCGCTGTTCTTCTTCGCCTTTGCCATGAAGGTGGCCGCCTTTCCGCTCAACTTCTGGCTGCCCGCCTCCTATCACACGCCGCGGATCGCGGTTTCGGCGGTCTTTGCCGGTCTGCTGACCAAGGTCGGCGTCTATGCGCTCTTGCGCATCTTCATGACCATCTTCCCGGGCGACCGCGTCGACCTGGCCGTGGCGATCGGCGTGGTGGCGGCGGCAACCATGATGCTGGGCGCGCTCGGCGCGCTGGCGCAGACCGACATGCGCCGCATCCTGGGCTATCTCGTCATTTCCGGCATCGGCATCATGCTGGCCGGCCTGGCGCTCGGCAGCGCGACGGGCCTGTCCGGCACCGCCTTTTACACCGTCCATTCCATGATCGTGATGACCGCGCTCTATCTTCTCGTCGGCGTCGTCGGCGCAAAGACCGGCACTTTCGATCTGGCGCGCGCCGGCGGGCTGTACACGCAGATGCCCTGGCTGGCGGCCATTGCGCTGGTTCTGTGCCTGTCGGTGGCCGGCCTGCCGCCACTGTCCGGGCTCTGGCCGAAGATCTATCTGGTCAAGGCCTCCATCGATGTCGGCGTCTGGTGGCTGGCGGCGGCGATCCTGGTCTCGGGCCTCGTGACGACCATCGCGCTCATGCGGCTCTTCACGCTGGCGTTCTGGCGTCCCTCCCAGTTCGAACCTGGCGAACAGGGCGTTATCGGTCAGGCAGGCACGATGGGCCGGTCCGCCTACCCGATCCTGATCGCCCTGACGGCCCTGACCGTCATTGCCGGCGTCTATCCCGAGCCATTCATCAAGGTTTCGGACAGAATAGCCTTCGAGTTGATGCAGCCCACGGGCTATATCGATGCGGTATTCGGGGACGGGACGGCGACGACGCCTGCGCTCACTGTTCAGTAGCGCAATCGTGAACACGCATTGCAAGGTTTAGTACAGGGCGATCTATTTTTTGTAATCGGCCGTTCCCATATGGGGGAAGAATGCGGCGCGCGGGCAAGTCAACAAATGTGTACAGCTTGCCGCATTTGTTGCGCGTTCAGGTTGTCGCCGGTCGTCTTGCTGGCATGATAACCATGGCGCATGCGAGCTGTTCTGCCTGTTGCAACTCTACTATTAATGGGCTATTGAACACTCGATATCGCTTAAGTTTGAAAGTGAAGCCTGCAAGCGGTCCAAATTTCCAATCTTCAGAAGACAAGAAGGGGTTATCCGTTGGAAACCGATAGAAAACACGACACCGATTCCAGCCTGCTCGTCGAACTGACGGCTGAGGTCGTGTCCGCCTATGTGGGCAACAATCCGGTTGCTGCGGGCGATCTTCCGACTCTGATCTCGCAGGTGCACAATGCACTGGGCAAGACGACGGCAGGTGCCGAAGCCGAGCCGGAAGCCAAACCGACGCCGGCGGTCAATCCGAAGCGCTCGGTGACGCGCGACTACATCATCTGTCTTGAAGACGGTAAGAAGTTCAAGTCGCTCAAGCGCCATCTGATGAGCCATTACGGTCTGACACCGCAGGAATATCGCGAGAAGTGGGGGCTTCCCGCCGATTATCCGATGGTGGCGCCGTCCTATGCCGAGCAGCGCTCGAAGCTTGCCCGCAAGATGGGCCTGGGCCGCAAGCCGGGCGCACGCGCAAAGAGCAAGTAGCCCGCCGGCCCCCGGTTCGTCTTTTCGCCGCTGTCTGCCCGACGGCCGCATCGGCCAGGCGCGCAGGCCGCTATGGATGCCTGCGCGCGCTTTGCCGCGGCCGACGACCGGCTGAACCATCGGGGCCGGCGCGGTCCGCGCCGGCGGCGAGCATGCCGCGCAGCCGGTCGCGCGCCGCTTTCAGGGCAATATGGCGGTTGAGGCTGTAGCTCCAGTGCCGGGCCAGGCCCTTGTTGCGCTCGCGTGCAAGGTGCCGCTCGACGATCGTCAGCCATTGACGCTTGCTTGCAGCGGGCGCGTTCTCCAGCCTGCCCGGCTCCGTGTCCGTCATCCGGCGCAGCAGCCAGTCCACGTCCATGGTCACCGCCCGGTTGGGTTCGTTCGGCCGTTCCATCGTCTTGCCACCCCTTCGCTTCGTGCCGCGCGACGATAGGCGGGCCTTCGGCCGGTTCGATAAGTTCGGCTCGTCCCCGCATGCATCCGCCGGAAAACCTCGATATGTCATGGCGCAAGCCGAAATAGGACCAAATTCCTATCAAACCCGTCGCGACCTGCTATAAGAAAAAAATCCTCAAACGCGGAGGTCGCAATGCACAGACTGGACGACATGATCGCCCACCGCTTCCGTCGCCTCATGCCCGAGGCTGTGGTCGATGATGCCGGCGAGCTCGACTGGAACGGTCGGGACTGGCGCGGGCCGGACCGCAGGCCCCTGTCGCAGGAGGAGACGGCGGCCCTGTGCGATGGCGTGATCGACCTGATGGCGGCGCTGTTTTCGGTCTGCGGGCGACAATTGCGATCGCCAGAACGCAGCGGCAAGCCGGTCGCCCGCGTCCGGCAGATCGGCATGTATATCGCTCATGTCACACTCGGCCTGCGCATGGTCGATGTTGCCGCCGGCTTCGGGCGCAACAAGAGCACCGTCGTGTATGCATGCCATCTGATCGAGGATCTGCGCGATGACGAGGAGTTCGACATGATCGTCGCAATGGCCGAGCGGGTTGCGCGCATCGCCTTTTCCATTCCGCCGGTGCTTGGAGCGTCCAATGAGCGATAGTCGGCAAAGGCGCATCACACGGCTGGTCGGCGCGATCGCAGGGGCGGGGCCGGCACGCATCGAACCGACCCGCAGCGCCGCCAGGGTTCTCCTGCGGCTGACCGACGGCCGAGCCCTTGCATGCGACACCGAGATGGTGACCGAGATGGTTCGCGCGGGCTGGCTCGATCGCGCCCCTGGCGGCGAGTGCGGCAGTTCCGTTGTGGTCGTGACCGAGGATGGCAGGTCCTTCCTGAACCGGATGAAGGCGGACGGGGATCATGCCGGCCAGCACCGCGACCTGCGCCGCGTGCCCGGCGCGCCCGCCCTCGTCAATGCGGCCGAATCGCCGCTTGCGCGACTGGCACGAACCCGCCATGGCCAGGCGCTCATCGACGAGGACCTTTGCGCGGCCGGCGAAAGGTTGCGTGCCGATTTCGAATTTGGCCAATTGCGTCAGAAGGTGACCGCGTCATGGGATCCCGCGCACACGGTTCGCGCCGGCGCCGCTTCGGCCGCCGGGGCGGCCGATCTCGGCGACCGGGCGCTGGACGCGCGCGCCCGGCTGCACGCGGCGCTCGAGGCGGTCGGCCCGGAATTCGCGGGCGTGCTGATCGATGTGTGCTGCTTCTTGAAAGGGCTCGAGCAGGTGGAAACCGAACGCGGCTGGCCGCGTCGCTCGGCCAAGGTCATGCTCGCGGCGGCCCTGCGAGCGCTCGACCGCCACTACAACCCGCCGCCGGCGCCCCGCCGCAGCGGAACGCGGCACTGGGGCAGCGCCGACTATCGCCCCGATGCCATGCGCCCCTGACCGGTCCGGCAAGGTCCGGGCAGACCGCCTCACAGGGCGGCGCGGGCCTCGGCCTTCATACGGTCGACCATCGAGCGCAGGCCGTTGGAGCGTTGCGGCGTCAGGTGGCTGTCGAGCCCGATGCGCCGGAACAGCGCTTCGGCGTCGAAATCGATGATCTCGCCGGCCGGTTTTCCCGAAAGCGCGCTGACCATGATCGAGGCGAGCCCGCGCACGATATGCGCGTCCGAGTCGGCGCGGAAACCGACGCGATGCTCGCCCGCCTCCGACCCGTTGAGGCGGTCGGCAACCAGCCATACCTGGCTGACGCAGCCCTGCACGCGATTGGCCTCGCTGCGTTCCTCGTCGGTGAGTTCAGGCAGTTCGCGGCCCAGCTCGATCACATAGCGATACTTGTCCTCCCAGTCCTCGAGCAGGTCGAAATCGTCGATGATCGCGTCGATGTCGCGGGCCATGGTCGTGTCGGTCATCAAATCCCAATGCGCTGTTGTTCGCGTTTCGGCCACATCGCGCAGATCGGTGATGCCGCGCCTGTCGCCTCTTGAATCAAGATATGGCCGGCGGCGGCCAAGCTCAAGGCAACAGGTGCCACGCGCCCCTGGCAATGTCGCCTTTGGCGGCAGCAGGATCCCCGGCCGTGACGGCCGCGTGTCGTCCGTGCGCGCCGATGCTCCGCTATGGCTGCGGCGTGCCGGAAGGCGCCGCGTCGAGCACGACCCCGCGTGCGATCGCAAGACCTTCCCTGGCCCGTGCCAGTGTGGCGTCGGCCAGGGCCCGGCCGCTCTCGCACACCATGGGCTGGCGATGGCAGATTTCGCCCAGATCCGATGTCAGCCCGCCGGCCAGTTGCAGCGCGGCGATCGACGCCTCGGTGCGGTCGAGGGTCGGCGCCTCGGCCGCCGCTTCGGGCGCCGGCGTCGAAACGAAGCTCGGCAGCGCGACCAGCGCCACAAAGGCCCAGAAGAAAGTCCGCAGCAGCAATCCGATCATGGCATTTCCCCACGCCACCCCTTGCCGCCATAATGCGCAAAGGGCCAACCCGGCCCTATCTTGGCACCGCCGCATGAAGACCGGGTCGCAACGAACGGGCGCCTTTGACAGACATTTGCATCAAATTCGACGCGCGTCGAAGACCGTGGCGATTCTCGCCGGTTAGCACCTTTGCGACTTCGTTAACCATAACACGCAAACCCCCGCCGGCCCGGCGCCGGTGGCCCCGCCATGCACTGTTGGGAGTGCTGCATTTATCCATTCGTAAACGCTCGCATGGGATTGTCCCGGTGCCGCCGATGCCCGGCGGCATGTCGGAAAGTGTGCCGGTGCGTTTGTTCATGCCCTCGATACGAAAGCCGTTCGCTCCGCTTCTCGCCGGTGCGAAAGGCGCATGGCTGTCGTCTCCGGCCGGACCGCATCGCCAGCGCCTTGCCGCGAACTGGCGCCCGGCCACCGTGATCCTCGCCATGCTCCTGGCTGCGGTCTGCGCCGGTGCCGGTGTCTATTCGCTGGTCTTGGGCGCTGAAGCGGCCCCGCCGGCCGCGGCGCTCGCCGCGCTGATTTCGGCGAGCCTTTTCGGCCTGGTAGCGCTGGCTGCCCTGCATCTGCCCGAGCCCGTGCGGCCCGCCGCTGCAGTGCCCGCCGATCCGCAGCCGCCCGCCCGAGCCCCCGCCGAGACGCTGGCATGCGACGCCGATCAGCCCGCCGATGCCGAAACCCTCTTGCTCGACCGCAACGGCCGCGTTGCCCGGGCCGGTCCCGACCTGGTGATTGCCGCCGGCGAAGCGCTGCTCGACCGCATCCATGTCGGCGACCGGGTTGCCTGGCTGCAAGCCCTTTCGTCACTGCGCGCCGGCGACTGCGAAAGCGCCAGCGTCCAGTTGCGGATCGATGAGTCCGATGGCCGCACCCGCCAGAGCTTTGCGCCCGCGCGCATTGCGCTTCAGGCGATGCCCGGCGGTCGCGTCCGGGCGAGGATCGCCCCTGCGGCTGGGCACCCTGGCGGCGAGCGCGGGGATCGCCCCGCCGCTTCCACCGAATGCGACGGCGAAGCCGGCCCGGAAGGCGAGCGACGCCATCTCGCCATGGTCAGCCATGAACTGCGAACCCCGCTCAATGCCATCATCGGCTTTTCCGATCTGCTGCGGCGCGGGGAGGCGGCCAGTCTTCCGGCCGGGCGGCGCGACGAATATGTCGATCTCATTCATGGCGCGGCGATGCATCTGCTGGGCATCGTCAACGCCATCCTCGATGTCGCCAAGATCGAGGCGGGCCAATACAGGATCGTCCCGGAGACGTTCGATCTCGCCGAAACGGTCAACGAGGCCGTTGCCCTGATCGGGCCGCAGGCCGAAGCGAAGGCCATTCATCTTAATGTGCGGCCCGCCGCGCCGGACATGTTCGCCATCGCCGACCGGCGCGCCGTCAAGCAGGTGCTGATCAACCTGTTGTCCAATGCCGTCAAGTTCACGCCGGAACAGGGCTGCGTGACGATCGATGCATCCGTGGGCGCCGACGACATGATCCTGACGGTGGCCGACACCGGCATCGGCATCAGCGCGGCCGATCTTCAGGCGTTAGGCCTGCCCTTCCGCCAGGCCGACAACGCCTATACCCGGCAGTGCGAAGGCACCGGTCTTGGACTGGCTCTCGTCAAGGGCCTGGTCGAGTTGCATGGCGGCAATGTCCGGATCGACAGCCAGCCCGACATCGGCACGAAGGTGGCGGTCACCATACCGGCCGCGCGCGGCGGCCGCGAAACCGGGCATGGCGAAGCGGCCCAACCGCCCGCTGCGGCAGACGCGCCGGCCATGCGCGCAAGCAATGACGATAACGAGACGACCAAGACGGAGGGCCGCGATGCGTCGCGACGAACTGGCTGACATTGACGACGATGGCGGCTTTCTTCACGCGGCGACACGGGCCCTGGGCGCAGGAATTGCCCGATATCCGGGCCGCTTTGCCGCCGGATCGCTTGCCTTTGCCGTCATCGGCTATGGAACGGTCAACGCGCTGGTCATGCAGGATGGCCCGCACCCCTCGGCCATTTTCGAAACGCGGGGGCAGGACGGTCCGGCGCGGCACGGCCATGGCGCGGACGCCGCACCGGCCGGCACCGGTCGCAACGTCACGCGCATCGTCTTCGACGATCAGCCGGCGCGCAGGCCAGAGCGCGCACCGGTTGCGGTCGAGCGGATCGTGATGCCCGAACCGGCTGCCCCCGATGCGCGCCCGCGACAGGCCCAGGCCGAGCCGATCGTCGAATTGCAGACGATGCTGGGCGAACTGGGCTTTTATGGCGGCGCGATCGACGGCATAAAGGGCCCGCAAACCCGCGCGGCGGTCGATGAGTACAAGCACAGTGTCGGCCTGCGCGGCATCGAGTTGACCACGGAAGAGCTGCTGACCAGCCTGCGCAACAACACCATGGTGACCGCTGCGATTCCCCGCCCGCGTCCCCAATCGGCCGGAGGCGAGCCGGTCCAGCCCGCCCCACCGATCGCGACGGTCGAGGAACTGCCCGTGCCGGCGAGCGCACCGGCGCCCGGCGACGGCGCGAGCCCGACATTGCCCGATCGGCGTGTCGTCAAGGTGCAGGCCGGGCTCAAGGCGTTCGGAAATGACAAGATCGCCGTCGACGGCATCGCCGGCGAGCAGACCCGTGCGGCCGTGCGCGAATTCCAGGCCCTGTTCCGCCTTCCCGTCACCGGTGAGATCGACGACGCGCTCGTCGACAAGATGGTGGCCATCGGCCTGATCGACTGAGGCGGACGTGGTCGCCCGGCTGACGACGACGATCTTCGTTGCCGCGCTGATCCGCCGGGTGCAGGCCGGCGGCGGCTTCGCCTATGTCGCCCGGCACGGCAATGACGAGGCCGGCACGCTGTTTGTCGCCTTCCACCGCGCCGAAGACGGTCGATACGATCTGTTCCAGCCCGCCCCGCCGGACCTCTCCGGAGCCCGCGACACGGTGGCGCAGGCCCACATGTTCGTGCCCGGACCGTCCGTTTCCGACGCTTTGGCCTTGCGCGATTTCGCCGAGCGCGAGGCGCGCTTTGATCCCGATTTCTGGCTCGTGGAGATCGAGAACTGGACCGAACCGGTCGACGCGCTGATCGCGCTGGCAAGTTGAAGCGACAGCCTCAGCCCGCGCGCGAAAGACGCTTCGGCCTGCCGGCAACCGCGCCGGGATCATTGGCGACGCTCACGTGCAGCCATTCGGCCACCGCGAGCTCCTCGAGCTTGAAGGAGCGCACCCGTTCGGCCGCGGCGGTCGGCGTGATCGCGCCATAGCTCTGCCGGAAGCGTGCCTGCACCTGCGGGTCGCGGGCGAGATCGCCGGCAAGGCCGCTGAAGACCGCAGTCGCCATCGCCTCGTCGAAACCGATGAAACGCAGCGCGAACAGCATGTTGCGCGAGGTCGGATCCTCGCAAAGGACAATCGCGCTTTCCATGGAAAGGCCGGTGGCGTCGGCAAGGGCCGTCGCAAACAGGGTCCTTTTGCCGCTTGCGGCGAACTCGGTCATCTCGGCCAGCGCTTCGGCATCGGCCGGCGCCGGCACGGCTTCGGCATGCGCAGGCGGCACTTGCGTTGCCGTCTGGCGAAGCTCGAGCGCCCGATCCGTTGCCGGATCGTCGAGCGCGCGCAGCGCCTCGATCACGGACGACGGCAATGCGTTTCGGCGGGCGACGGCGCGCGAATGGGCGCCCGCGCCGTGGCGGGCCAGGATCTCGAGCGCCATCGCCTCCTCGATTGCCGGCGAGTGCGCGATGAACGGTGCGGCGACATCGCCGCGCACCCGATGGCAGATCAGCTTCACGAGGGTGCGCGGCGTCGTCGGCAGCGGCGCGAGCAGGCCGATCAGCGTTCGCTGGCTGTCGAAATCGAGCAGGTCGAGATTGTCGGCGACCAGCCGGTCGATGCGCGCCATGTGGGCGGCCGAGGGGCGTTCCATGCGGGCGAAGTTCGCCACGCGTTCACACAGCATAAGGGCAAGGCGTTCGTTGCGCATGGCGGCACTTTGCGGCAAGCGGTCGATGCGGTCGCGGCTCGCCCTCATGCTAGCGGCCAACAATTAGCAATGCGTTAACCATAAGCTCTCACTCTTGCGGCGGCTGCAACAGGCACGAAGGGGGCACCGATGGCCGATATTGTTGCATTGGCGGGGTATCGTCACACGGGCATGCGCGCAACCCGGTCCGCACGCGCGCGTGAGGCCCGATGCGGTTCGGCGAAGGTCCTGTTCTTCACCGGCGTGCGCCGCGAGCCCTTGTCGGGGTTCGCACCGGACAACGCACCGGGCCGCGGCGGATCGGACAAGACGCCGGGGCGCGCGGCCGGCTCACGGTGAGCCGGGTTCAGAACGTCAGCGTGTCGCAGGAAATGGCCTGCACGAACGATTCGGCAAGCTGCGTCCAGCTGCGGTCCGGCACGAAGACGCGAACGATCACGAAGCCTTGCGTGTCGCGGGCCGGTACGATGACCGAGTCCGTCAGCACGCTCGGCGTGTTCTGCCGGACAAAACGCAACTGACGGTCGTCGACGATGGCGAAGTCGAGCAGCTGTCCGGCCGTCAGCCGGTCATTGCCCGAAGCGTAGCTCAGGGCAAGCGAATCGTAGATGGCCGCGGTCCACAACGGCGCCTGGACATCGGCATGGATCCGCATGCCGCCTTCGCTGATATCGTACCGGCACACGACCTGGCGGAAATACGGATCGAAGCGGCTCACGAGCCGGGCAAGGCGCGGATCGTCGCCCTCGCCGTTCATTTCGACGGGCTGGTTGATCGTTGTCGCAGCGACAATGGCGTTCCAGGCACTGTTCTGGGAATAGCGCGGCAGCAGGAAGACGATCGCCAGGTGCACGACGCTCGCGCCGACAAGGCCGATGACGATCGCATATATGAGCCGGATCATGACCGACACTCCATCCGCCGGATGGTCGGCATGGACAGTTCGGTCAGCGCCATCGCGCCGGCGACGGTGGTATCGTAGAGCGTGAGCACGAAGCGGATCGGACCGCCATGGTCCAGATGCAGCCAGTTGCCGGTCTGCGCGGTGTCCGAGACGGTGATCACGAATTCGCCCTGCTCTTGCGGCCGAACGATGGCGCGGCTGTGCGTGCGCGCCGTCAGGCCCGGCGGTGCGACGATGTCGCGGCCCGCCGCATCGGTCATGCGCAGTGTCCACAGCCGTGCCGAGGGCACGCCTCCCTCGATCCGGTAGGCGCAGCGCCCGCTGAGCGCACGTCCCCCAAGGTCGATGCCGGCGGTGAAGGCAAGCCCCTCGGAGTCGCCCAGCGACAGCTCGGTGCGTCGGGCGGCGCCCGCCATGGCATAGGGGTCGGCCTGCCGTGTACCGGCATCGGGATAGGCGGTCCAAAGGCCGAGCGTGAGCGCGCCGAAGCCGGCGAAATCCCGTGTCGTTCGTTCGGCCGTATAGGCTCCCAGTCCCAGCGCGATGGCCATGGCGATCAGCATGGTTGTCAGGTCGCGGATCATCGGCGCATCGGTTTCAGCGTCGCGCGGACGCGGGCGGGGCGGGTCGGCGCAGGTCGATGCGGCGGCGCGTCGGGCGATCAGCGCGTTGCGGCAACTTCCTGCTCTTTCTCGGACAATTCGGGCAGGTTCGCCAGCTTGCGGTCGAGCGAGGACAAAAAGCGCACGCTTTGCTCGGACAGCACGAACATCTCGAACGGGGCGCCGGCATCGTCCTGGGCGACCTCAACCGACGGCTCCGGGCTTGCCGGGATCGAGTCCTCGACGCCGGCGAGCGGCGCCAGATCGATCCCGCGATGGGCATAACTCATGATCCGCTGCCATGTCTGGGCGGGCAGCCGGCCGCCGGTGAGCCGGTTGGTCGGCGTGTAGTTGTCATTGCCGTACCAGACCGCGGCGGTGAAATTGCCCGTATAGCCGGAGAACCAGGCGTCGCGATAGGACTGCGTGGTTCCGGTCTTCCCGGCCACCTTGATGCCTTCCAGCGCGGCGCGGCGACCGGTGCCCCATTCGGTGACGTTGACCAGCATGCGATTGAGCGTTTCGACCTGCTCGGGCGTGAAGATCTGCTCGGTGCGCGGCGCGTCGCGGCGCCGGTCGTAGAGGACCTCGCCCGATTGCGCCCGGATCTGCGTGAAGCCGTGGCGCAGGCCGGTCACGCCGCCCGAGGCCAGCGAAAGATAGCCCGTGGCCTGGTCCATCACCGTCATGCCCGATGTGCCCAGCACCATGGTGTGGTGCGAGATCACAGGCGATTCCACGCCCATCTTCTCGGCCAGCGAAACGATGGGCGAAGTGCCACCCAGGTGGTCGCGGGCCAGCTTGACCGGCACCGTGTTGATCGATCGGGCAAAGGCGGTCGCCAGATTGACGCGGCCGGCAAAGCGGCGATTGTAGTTCTGCGGCGACCAGCCGCGCCATGTCACCGGCTCGTCGCGCACCACGGTCGTCTCGTCCAGTCCCGCCGAGATCGCCGCCGCATAGACATAGGTCTTGAACGACGAGCCCGCCTGGCGCTCGGCCGAGGTGGCGCGGTTGAACTGGCTGACGCCGTAGTCGCGCCCGCCCACGATGGCGCGCACGGCGCCGTTGTTTTCGATCAGCACGGCGGCCGACTGGCTGACATTGTATTCCTGGCCCTGCTTGCGCAGGAAGAACTGGATGGCTTCCTCGGCGCCGCGCTGCAGATCCATGTCGATCGTCGTGCGCACGATCACCGAGCGCGTCGGCAACCTGTTGTCGATGATGAAGTCCTTGACCTCGCCGAACGCCCAGTCGAGGAAGTAGTCGGGGCTGTCATTGGCCTGCCGCAGCACCACGTCCGCCGGCTCGCGCCGCGCTCCGGTGACCTGGCCTTCGGTCATGAACTCGGCCTGTACCATGTTGGTGAGCACCTCGTTGGCGCGGCCGCGCGCCGCCGGCAGATCGATATGCGGGGCGAAGCGGGCCGGCGCCTTGAACAGCCCGGCCAGCATGGCCGCCTCGGCAAGCGTGACGTCGCGCACGTCCTTGTCGAAATAAAAGCGCGCCGCGGCCGCAACGCCGAACGTGCCGCCGCCCATATAGGCGCGGTCGAGATAGAGCTTGAGGATCTCCTCCTTGGTCAGATTGGCTTCCAGCCAAAGGGCGAGGAACGCCTCCTTGATCTTGCGCTCCAGCGTGCGTTCATTGGTCAGAAACAGGTTCTTTGCGAGCTGCTGGGTGACGGTCGACCCGCCCTGGACCACGGAATTGGCCCGCACGTTCTCGGTCATCGCGCGCACCAGCCCGACGATGTCGATGCCGAAATGGTCGAAGAATCGCCGGTCCTCGGTCGCCAGCACGGCCTTGATCAGATTGTCCGGCAGTTCCTCGATCGGCACCGCGTCCGAATGCAGCACCCCGCGCTGGCCGACCTCGCGGCCATAGCGGTCCAGAAAGGTGACGGCGAACTGCTCCTGGCTTTCCCAGTTGCGCGCCACCTCCATCGACGAGGGAATGGCCAGCGCCAGCATGATCAGCGCGGCCGCCGTGCCCAGCGTCATCGCCTCGCCAAGTGCCTCGAAGATCGCCCGGTTGAAGCCGTAGGGACGAAAGCGGCGAAAGAAGATCGTCACGCCGTCCCAGAATTCGCCGGCCGCCAGCCGCGCATTGTACAGCCCCGAATCGATGAAGGCGTCGACCTCCATCATCGCCGACGGCGACGTCTTCTCCGTCGGCTTGGAATCGTGCTTTGCGCCCGGCTCGCGCTCGGGATTGTCGGAATCGTTCATGGCTGCCTGCCCACCAGACAATGCCGCGCAACGCGACCGGTTGCGCCGCCCCGGGGCTTCTTGCCGGAATTTGCCCCGGCGGGCAACTGCAACGGTCTATTGGCCGCGGTTTTGATGGATGTTTGGTTTATCGGCCCATACCCCTTCGCCGGCCTCGTGGCGATATTGCTGGGCGATCATCCAGCCCTTGAGCGGGCGCAGCGGCAGCACGCAGAAGATGACCAGCAGCGGCAGCGTCAGGAGCGCGTTCAGCCACAGGGGCGCGCCGGCGCCGACCTCCATCCACACGGTAAAGGCCGCGACCGGTATGCAGGTGAAGCAGATCACGAAGAAGGCCGGCCCGTCGCCGGTATCGGCGAAACCAAGGTCGAGCCCACAATGCGGGCATTGCGGTTTGATCTTCAAAAAGCCGGTGAAGATGCGGCCTACGCCGCAGCGGGGGCAAAGCCCGCGCGGGCCGGTCTTCAGCGGATCGAGCGCGGGGTACGCGGCCGGAGCCGGCGAGCGGTCAGAATCGGACATGGAAAAAACGGCCTGAAAAAAGGTGCACGGCTCTAGGAATTTATTCTTGACACCGTCACGGTGCTCTGCTATCAATGTGCCATAATCGAAAAACTGGATCGATAGGGCGCCCTGCCGCAGCTTCGGCGGGCGGACGTGGCGACCGGTCCTCATTCCTCGAAGAAACGGGTATCCTTGGCAGGTTCCGAACACGAGACCGCGCCGGCCGGCGGCGGTGCGCTGTCGCGCGATCTGGTGGTCAGCATGGCCGAGACGCTGTCTGTGCAGGCGGGCCGTCTGCTCGATCAGGCGCGTGGCGCCGACACCTATCAGAAGCCGGTCGTCGAGGCCATCGTCACGGTCGGTCGGGCCGCCGATGCCCTGGCCGGTCTGGTCAAGCGCCTTGCGCCGGAGGCCGGCGAGGCATCGGGCGCGGACGATCCGGCCGAGATATCGGCCTTTTTTGCGGCGGTTGAAGAACGCATCGATGAGCGAAGTGAAGAACGCGCCCGCGCCATGGTATCGGCGGCGGGCGAGCGCGTTTGTCCGGCGTGTGGCGCTGCGCTGCGGCCCGCTGGTCCTGCGTGAGGCGCAAAAGCCGCCGCGCGATGCAAGCTGGACGACATGGCTGCTGCTGGGCGGGCGCGGTTCGGGCAAGACGCGCGCCGGCGCCGAATGGGTGCACCATGTCGCAAGCGCGGTCGCGCCCTATGCCGCCGCCATCACCAGCCCGATCGCGCTGGTCGGCGAGACCATCGCCGATGTGCGCGAGGTGATGATCGAGGGGCCGGCGGGCATTCTGGCCTGCGCCGCCTATAACCGGCCGGTCTACGAGGCGACGCGCCGCCGGCTGGTCTGGCCCAACGGCGCGGTGGCCCAGGCCTATTCGGCGCATGATCCGGGCAGCCTGCGCGGGCCGCAATTTGCCGCCGCCTGGTGCGATGAACTGCTCAAATGGCCCGATCCGCGCCATTGCTGGGACATGCTGCAGTTCGGCCTGCGCCTTGGCCAGAGGCCGCGGCTGATCGCAACCACCACGCCGCGGCCGCTCAAGCTTCTGGCCGAACTGATGGCCGACGGCGCCACGGTGACCACACGCATGCGCACCGACGACAATGCGCACAATCTTGCGCCGTCCTTTCTGGAGGCCATGAAGCGCCGCTATGCGGGAACGCGGCTGGGTCGGCAGGAGCTCGATGCCGAGATCATCGCCGAACGCACCGGCGCGCTGTGGTCTCGGGCCCTGCTCGACGGCTGCCGCGCCGGCGTGCCCGCGGATCTGCGGCGCGTGGTCGTCGCGGTCGATCCGCCGGCCACCAGCAAGGCGACCTCGGATGCCTGCGGCATCATCGTCGCGGGCCTGGCGCCGGACGGGCGGATCGTCGTGATCGGCGATCACACCGTCGAGGCGGCCGGGCCGCGCCAGTGGGCGGGGCGCGCCGTGGCGGCCTATCACGCCGCGCGCGCCGATGTCCTGGTCGCCGAGGTCAATCAGGGCGGCGACATGGTGCAAAGCGTCATCGCGACCGTCGACGACACGGTGAACGTCAAGCCGGTGCGCGCCCATCGCGGCAAGTGGCGGCGCGCCGAACCGATCGCCGCGCTCTATGAACAGGGGCGGGTGGCCCATGCGGGCGTGCTCGCCAGGCTCGAGGACGAGATGTGCGATTTCGGGCTCGACGGGCTCAGTTCGCACCGCTCGCCCGACCGGCTCGACGCGCTCGAATGGGCGATTGCCGAACTGGTCGCCGAGCGGCCTGGCCGCCCGCGCATCCGCGGTATCTGACCAAGGGAAACCGACATGACACGATTGCCACGCTGGCTTGACGGCCGGCGCGAACCGGCACGCGCGCCCGACCATCGCGCGGCCATGCCGCCGGCGACGAAAACCGCCGCGTTTCAGGGTTTCGTCGCCATGCAAACCCAGCTCGACGCGGACTGGACGCAGGCCTCCTTCGCCGCGCTCGCCCGTCAGGGCTTCATGCGCAACCCGATCGTGCATCGCTGCGTGCGCATGATCTCCGAGGCCGCCGCCGCCGTGCCCTGGCGCATCCATGACGGCGAGAGCACGCTGCCCGACCATCCGCTCGCCGCCATCATTGCCCGGCCCAACGCGCACCAGTCGCACACCACCTTCCTGGAGACCGCCTACGGGCACCTGCTTCTTTCGGGCAATGCCTATGTCGAGCGGTCCGAGCCGGTCGGCGGGCGCGTGCATCTGCACTGCCTGGGACCCGACCGCGTGCGCTTCGAGCGCGATCATCGCGGCTGGCCCGTCACGCTGGTCCACGAGGTCGGCAGCCAGAGCCGGCGCATCGCGCTCGACGCCGATGACGGTGCCTGCCCGCTCCTGCACATGGCCCTGTTCAACCCGCTCGACGAGACCGACGGCTTCGCCCCGCTCGAGGCGGCGCTGACCGCGCTCGACGTGCACAACGCCGCCGCGCGCTGGAACAAGGCGCTGCTCGACAACGCCGCCCGCCCCTCGGGCGCGCTGGTCTACGCGCCCGGCGACGGCTCCAACCTGACACCGGAGCAGTACGAACAGCTCAAGCGCGAACTCGAGGAGGGCTATTCGGGCGCCATGAATGCCGGGCGGCCGCTGCTGCTCGAAGGCGGGCTCGACTGGAAGGCGATGGGCCTGACCCCGCGCGACATGGATTTCATCGAGGCCAAGAACGCGGCCTGCCGCGACATCGCGCTCGCCTTCGGCGTGCCGCCCATGCTGCTCGGCATTCCCGGCGACAATACCTATTCCAACTATCAGGAGGCCCAGCGCGCCTTTTTCCGCCTGACGGTGCTGCCGCTGGTTCGCCGCACGACAGAGGCGTTTGGCCACTGGCTCGGCCCGCTCTTCCCCGGATCCGTGCGCATCGGCTGCGATCTCGACCGGGTCGAGGGCCTGGCCGTCGAGCGCGACGCGCTGTTCTCGCGGCTCGAGGCGGCCTCCTTCCTGACCGATGCCGAAAAGCGCGTGGCCGTCGGCTATCCGCCGGTGCCCGATCACGCCGAGACCGGGAAGGATGCGCAATGAGCGAAATCCCCGCCAATGGCAGCCTTTGGCTCGCCAAGGCCGTCGGTGCGGTCGCCGGTTCGGCGATCTCGCTGGCCTACCTTTTGCCGCACACCCGCCGCGAGGCCGCGATCCGCTTTCTGACCGGCGTCGCCGCCGGCTTCGTCTTCGGCACCACGGTGGGCGTTGCCATCGCCGACCGCTTCGGCATCGCCGAGGTGCTCAGCGAGGTCGAGACCGTGCTGATGGGCGCCGCGGTGGCTTCGCTGACGATCTGGTGGGCGCTGGGCGTGGCCATTCGCGCCGCCGACCGGCGCACCGGTTCCGACGCGCGCGCGACCAGGGCATCGCGCAAGACCAGGGGACAAGGAGACGACGATGACGAACGCGCCACCCGCAGCTGACCCGATCGAGCACAAATTCGCCGGCACCGAACTGGAGACGGTCAGCGAGACCGGCGTGTTTTCCGGTTATGCCAGTCTCTTCGACACGGTCGATCTGGGTCGCGAGGCGGTCGTACCCGGCGCGTTCGCCAGATCGCTTGCCCAAAAAGGGGCGGCCGGCATCCGCATGCTGTTCCAGCACAATCCGGACGAGCCGATCGGCCACTGGATCGAAATTGCCGAGGACGCGCGCGGGCTGAAGGTGCGCGGCCGGATCAACACCGCCGTTGCCAGGGGCCGCGAGGTGCTCGCCCTGATGCGTGCCGGCGGCCTGGACGGGCTGTCGATCGGCTTTCGCACTGTGCGCGGCAAGACCGATCCGGCGACCGGCATTCGCCGCATCATCGAGGCCGATCTGTGGGAGATCTCGATCGTCACCTTCCCGATGCTGCCGCAGGCGCGGATCTCGGCCGTCAAGCGGGCTGCCGCGCTGCCCACCAGGCGGGATTTCGAACGTTGGCTCGTGCGCGATGCCGGGCTGACCCGCAGGCAGGCCCGGATCGTCATATCCAAGGGCTTTGCCGCACTTGACGGCGCGCGCGAGGCCGCCGCGAGCGAAACCAGTGCCGGGCTGATGCTCGCCGAGACCATCCGGCGCGCCGCCCGCCACCTCCATCCCCATTAAAGGAGCTTCCCATGAAGCAGCACACCGCACCGCCGCGCGCACCGCGCGTCAAGGCGGCGGCGCCGGCCGCCGCGCCGATGCCCGCCAGCCATGCGCAGGACGTCGCCGAGGCCTTCGACGACTTCATGCGCGCCTTCGAGGCGTTCAAGACCGCCAATGACGAGCGCCTGCGCGAACTCGAAAGCGCGCTCGGCGAGGACAGCGTCACCGCCGACAAGGTCGACCGTATCAACAACGCCGTCGACGAGCAAAAGCGCGTGCTCGAGCGGCTCATCGCCAAGGCGGCGCGCCCGCCGGCCGGCGGGTCGGCGTTCGGGGCCGTGCCCAGCGAACACAAGGCGGCCTTCGAGCGCTATGTGCGCAAGGGAGACGAGACGGCCCTGCGGCGCATCGAGGGCAAGGCGATGTCGATCGGCTCGGGTCCCGATGGCGGCTATCTGGTGCCGCCGGAAACCGAGACCGCGATCGCCGGCCGGCTGCGCGACCTGTCGCCCATGCGCGCGCTCGCCACCGTGCGACAGGTGACCGGCGCCACGCTAAAAAAGCCGTTTGCAACGACCGGCCCCGAGGTCGGCTGGGTCGGCGAGACCGCCGCGCGCCCCGAGACCGACACGGCGACCCTCGCCGAACTGTCCTTTCCCACCGCCGAGATCTACGCCATGCCGGCGGCGACCTCGGCGCTGCTCGAGGACACGGCCGTCGACATCGACCAGTGGATCACCGCCGAGATCGAGGCGGCCTTCGCCGAGCAGGAGGGCGCCGCCTTCATTGCCGGCAACGGCACCAACAAGCCCAGGGGCTTTCTCGACTACACCATGGTCGACGAAGGGTCCTGGGCCTGGGACACGATCGGCTACATCCCCACCGGCACCGATGGCGACCTGCCTGCGGCCGATGCGTCCGACGTATTGCTCGAGACCGTCTATGCGCTCAAGGCCGGCTATCGCCAGAACGCCAACTGGATGATGAGCCGCAAGACCCAGGCGGCAATCCGCAAGCTCAAGGACACCGATGGCGACTATATCTGGAAGGCGCCGGCGACCGCCGACCAGAAGCCCTCGCTCATGGGCTTTTCGGTCTATGAGGCCGAGGAAATGCCCGCGATCGGCTCGAACAGCTTGTCGATGGCCTTCGGCGACTTCGCCCGCGGCTATCTGATCGTCGACCGGCGCGGCGTTTCGGTGCTGCGCGATCCCTATTCGGCCAAGCCCTACGTGCTGTTCTACACGACCAAGCGCGTCGGCGGCGGGGTGCAGGACTTCGACGCCATCAAGCTGATCAAGTTCGGCGTGAGCTGACCGGCGGGGACGCTTTCCCCCGCCGATAGCGCCGAAGCGGGCGGCCCGGTCCGCCTCCCTGCCGGGCCGCCCGCCCATTTACCCGTCAAAGGATTGGACATGGTTCTGAGCTTGCTCGTTCCGCCGGCCGCACCGCCCGTGACGCTGGCCGACGCCAAGGCGCATCTGCGCGTCACCCATGACGGCGAGGATACGCAGATCGCCGAACTCGTCGATGCCGCCGCCGCATTTGTCGCCGAGGATGCCGGCGTCGCGCTGGTCAACCAGACCTGGCGGCTGTCGGTCGGCGATCCGCCGGACGGCCCGGTCTGCCTGCCGCGCCATCCGGTCGCCGCGATCGCCGCCGTCACCGTCTACGATGCCGACGGGAACCCGGCCGTGCTCGACGGCGCGCAATATACGCTTGACGTGATGCGGCGTCCGGCCCGGCTCGGCCTTGAACCCGGCGCCGTTCCCTCGCGCAGCAACGGCATCGAGATCGATTTCGTCGCCGGCTTCGGCGACACCGGCGCCGACGTGCCGGACACGCTGCGCCGGGCCGTGCTGTGCCTGCTTGCCCACTGGTACGAGTTTCGCGGCGTCTACTCTGCGCGTGACCAGCCGGTCTCGGTACCCATGATCTATGCGCGGCTGACGCGCTCCTGGCGTCGGATCGGCGTGTGACCATGAACAGCGTTCACATCGATCCGGGCCGCCTGCGCACGCATGTGCGGCTCGAGCGGCACGCGCCCGTCGCCGACGCCTATGGCAGCCACGCCGACGCCTGGTCGCCGGTTGCAACGCTCTGGGGCGCCATCGAAGCGGTTCGCCCCGATGCCGCCCTGCGCGCCGGCGACGACGAGCAGGTGACCGATGCCGTCGTCACCGTGCGGGCCGACCCGCACATCGCCCCGGCCATGCGCCTTGTCGCCGGCACCGACATCTACACCATCAGGACCGTGCACGATCCGGACGGCACCGGCCGCTATCTGCAATGCGCGGTCAGCCAGGAGCCGGGCGCATGAGCGTGACCGTCAGGACCACCATCGCCGACCTGATCGCCGCGCTGCGCGTGGCGACCCATGCGGCGGCCGACCGGCAGTCGGCCGACCGCGCCGGGCGCGATGCGCGGCGGCAGGACGACCCCGACAGGCGCGGCGCGGACGAGGACACCCGCCATGATCGATGATCTGCACCGCTGGCTGTTCGCCGTCCTGGCGGCCGATGCCGCCCTCAAGTCCGATCTTGGCGATCCGGCGCGCATCTACGACACGGTTCCGCCCGGCCGCGCGCTGCCCTGCCTGATCATCCGCCGCATCGAGGCGACCGACTGGAGCACGGCCGACCTTGCCGGCGAAGCCTTCATCGTCACCGTGCACGTGTGGTCGCGCGAGGACAGTCGCGCCGAACTCTATCGCATCGCCGACCGGGCCCAGGCGGTCATCGATGCGGCCGACCCGCTTGCCGGATCGACGCGCATCGTCCTCGCGAGCCCCCTGAGCAAGGCGTTCCGGCGCGAGCGCGACCAGCACGCCTTTTTCGGCCAGCTTCGGTTTCGCTTTCTGTGCGAGCCGGCGGCCTGATCCGATCAACACCAACGCACGGAGTCCCAAATGGCGGCGCAACGCGGCAAGGACATCTTGCTGAAGATTTTCGATACGGCCGGGCAGGTGTTCGTTACCGTCGCCGGCCTGCGCACCAAGCGCATCGGCTTCAACGCCCAGAGCGTCGATATCACCGACGCCGAATCCGCCGGCCGCTGGCGCGAGCTTCTGTCGGGCGCCGGCATCCGCCGCGCCTCGCTTTCGGGCAGCGGCATCTTCAAGGACCAGGCATCGGACGCGCTGGTGCGCCAGGCCTTCTTCGACGGCACGATCCTGCAATGGCAGGCCGTCATTCCCGATTTCGGCACGCTGGAAGGCGCCTTCGCCATCACCGCGCTCGACTATGCCGGCAATCACGATGGCGAAGTGACCTTCGAGATCGCGCTGGAATCGGCCTCCCAGCTCACCTTCGGAGCACCGTGATGCTGGTCAATCGCAGACGCGGCGAGATCCTCGCCCATCTGGGCGGCAAGGACCGGTGCCTGTGCCTGACGCTGGGCGCGCTGGCCAGGCTCGAAAGCGCCTTCGGGGCCGAGGACCTCAACGCGCTCGGCGCGCGCTTCGCCTCCGGCCGGCTGTCGGCGAACGATCTGATGGTCATCATCCATGCCGGACTGGAAGGCGGCGGGCACAGCCTTACGCTCGAAGACGTCGCCGAGATGCAGGTCGAGGGCGGGCTCGCCGGCTATGCGGCCATCGTCGGCGAATTGCTGACCGCGACCTTCGGCGGCGACGATGAGCGCTGAGCGCGCGCCATTTCCCTGGGCGATGACGATGCGCTTCGGCCTGGGCGTGCTCGGGCTTTCACCGGCCGATTTCTGGGCCATGACCCCGCGCGAGATCGCCGCGGCCATGCGCGCCCACGAACGCCGCATCGTCACACCGCCCGACCCGGCGTCCTTTGCCGCCCTGAGGGCCGCATTTCCCGATGCCGCGCCGACCCAAGGAGCCAACGGCCATGACTGACCAAACCTACACCATCGGCGTCGACTGGGATTTCAGCGGCGCCGAGCAGGCCTTCAAGGCGCTCGAGGACCGCGCCCGCGGCTTTGCCTCGACCATCACCAACGCGCTCAAGGGCGCGGTCATCCAGGGCCGGTCGCTGGAGGACACGCTGCGCCGCATCGCGCTCGCCTTTGCCGACAGGGCCCTCGATGCCGGGCTCAAGCCGCTGCAGACCATGCTCGCCGGGCTCGGCACGCGTTTGTTCGGCGGCCTTTCGGGCGTGGTGCCCTTTGCCAGCGGCGGCGTGGTCGGCGCCGGCACCGGCACGGGCGGCGTGATCGCCGCGCCGACCTATTTCCCCCATGGCGACCGCATGGGCCTGATGGGCGAGGCGGGACCGGAGGCGGTGCTGCCGCTGCAGCGCACGGCCGACGGACGGCTCGGCGTCGCCGCTCAGCCCGGTGCCGCCGCAGCGACGATCGTCGTCAACATCGCAACGCCCGATGTCGCCGGCTTCGAGCGTTCGCAATCGCAGATCACCGCCGCGCTCGCCCGCGCCGTCGCGCGCGGCCAGCGCGGGGTCTGAGCATCGCCATGACGACGCCCTTCGACGATGTGACCTTGGCGGTGCGCCAGCCCTTCGGCCTGACGGTCTCCAGCCGCCGGCCGGTCGACGTGGTGGCGCTCGCTTCGGGCCATGAAAGCCGCAACGCGCGCACCGCGAACGCGCTGCGCCGCTTCACCATTCCCGTCGGCCCGCGCCCGGTCGCCGAGATCCGCGCGATCCTGACCTTTTTCGAGGCGCGCGGCGGCCCGCTCAAGGCCTTTCGCTTTCGCGATCCGCTGGAACATTCGACGGCCTTGGGCGGCGGTGCGCCGACCGCCCAGGACGTCGCGCTCGGCACCGGCGACGGCGCAACCACCGCGTTCCAGCTCGCAACCCCGTCCGGCCGCGCCATCACCAAGCCCGAGGCGGGAACCGTTCTGGTTTCGGTCGACGACGTCGCGCTCGCCCCGGCCGATTTCGCCGTCGACCCGCTGACGGGCATCGTCACGCTCGACGCTGCGCCGGGGCAGGGCGCCATGGTCAAGGCCGGTTGTCGTTACGACCTTGCCGTGCGCTTCGAGGCAAGCGCGCTCACCGTCGCCCGCACGACCGCCGAGACGGCCGAGATGGAGGATCTGGTGCTGCTTGAGGTGCCCGCATGAAGCCGCTGCACCCGGACCTTGACGCCCATCTGCAATCGGATGCGACGACGGTCTGCCTTGTCTGGATCGTCACGCGCGCCGACGGGGTCAAGCTCGGCTTCACCGACCATGACCGGACGCTCGAGGTCGATGGCGTCGCCTGCGCGCCCGCCACCGGCTTCACCGCCGGCGCCGCCGAGGCTTCCCTCGGCCTGAGCGGCGACATGAGCGATGTGGCGGGCGTTCTGTCCTCGGCCGCTGTCACCGAGGCCGATATTGAGGCCGGCGTCTATGACGGCGCGCAGGTGGCGCTTTACCTGGTCAACTGGCAACACGTGCACAGCGCCTCGCTGGTCAGGCGCTATCACATCGGCGAGATCACGCGGCAGGGCGAATCGTTCCGTGTCGAACTGCGCAGCCTCGCCGCCGCGCTCGACCAGCCCAAGGGGCGCTACTACACGCGCCATTGCGATGCCGAACTGGGCGATGCGCGGTGCGGCGTGAACCTGTCCGTGCCGCAATTCAGCGACACCGGCGCGGTCGCCGCGATGATCGATCCGCACACGATCGAACTGACCGGACTGACCGCGTTCGAGACCCGATGGTACGATTTCGGCACGTTGCGCTTCGATGGCGGCCCGCGCCAGGGCGACACGGCCGTCATCGCCACCGCGCGGCGGCCCGACGGCACCGGCGCGGTGCGTCTTGTCATGCAAAAGCCGGTCGGCGATGCGCCCGTCCCCGGCGATCCGGTCACCGTGTTCGCCGGCTGCGACAAGGCGTTCAGGACCTGTCGGCTGAAATTCGCAAACGAGGCGAACTTTCGCGGCTTCCCGCACATGCCGGGCGATGATCGCGCACTCACCTATGTCGGCGGCGAGGAGGAATTCGATGGCGGCCCCATCGTTCCCTGACGGCGAGCCGCCGCGCGCGGCCATCATTGCCGCCGCCCGCCGCTGGCTCGGCACGCCCTACCGACACCAGGGCGCGCGGCTGGGCGTGGGCGCCGATTGCCTGGGCGTGGTGCTCGGCGTCTGGCGCGAGGTGTACCGAACCACGCCCCGCCACCCGTCCGGCTATTCGCCCGACTGGGCCGAGGCCGCGCGCGGCGAGCCCATGCTCGGCTATTGCCGCGACCAGATGCGCGAGGTCCCGACAACGGCGCGCCGTCCCGGCGATCTGGTCGTCTTTCGCTGGTCGGCCCATGTGCCGGCCAAGCATCTGGGCGTGCTCGTCGCAGCCCAGGCCATGGTCGAGGCGCGCGAGCGTCACGCCGTCTCGCTGACGACGCTGACGCCCTGGTGGACGCGCCGCATTGCCGCCGTCTTCGCCTTTCCCCCGCTTGCAACGATCGGAAGCTGAGCCATGGCGACCCTTGTCCTCCAGGTGGCCGGCGGCGCCGTCGGCGGCCTATTCGGTCCGGTCGGCGCGGCCGTCGGTGCCGCCGCCGGCGTGCTCGCCGGATATTACGTCGACCAGTCGCTGTTCTCGACGACGGTCGACCGCACCATCGAGGGTCCGCGCCTTGACGGCGCCCGCCCGATGACCGCCGAGGAAGGCACGCCCGTCCCGCGCGTTTACGGCCATGCGCGCGTTTCGACCACCGTCATCTGGGCGACACGCTTCGAGGAGGAGACCAGGACCGAGACCCGCTCGCGCGGCGGTGGCGGCAAGGGCGCGGCCGAAGTCACCGAGACCATCATCACCTATCACTATTACGGCAATTTCGCCGTCGCCCTCGGCGAAGGGCCGATCGGCATGGTCAAGCGCATCTGGGCGGACGGGCGCGAACTCGATCTGAGCGAAATCACCTTCCGCGTCCATGACGGCGGCGAGAGCCAGAGCGTCGATCCGCTGATCGCGGCCAAGCAGGGCGCCGGCAACGCGCCGGCCTATCGCGGCATCGCCTATATCGTGTTCGACCGCCTGCCGCTCGAGTCGTTCGGCAATCGCGTGCCGCAGATCCAGGTAGAGGTCGTTCGCCCGGTCGGCCAGCTCGAACGGGACATTCGCGCCGTCACCGTCATTCCCGGCGCCACCGAGCACGGCTATTCGCCGACGCCGGTCACCGCGCTGATCGGCCGCGGCAACACGGTCGAACTCACCCGGCACATCCTGCACGACGCCAATGACTGGTCGGCCTCGATCGACGAGTTGCAGGCGCTGTGTCCGAACCTGACCCATGTTTCGCTGGTCGTTGCCTGGTTCGGCACCGATCTGCGTGCCGGCGCGTGCGAGATCCGCCCCGGCGTCACCGAGCCGCATATCGGCCAGGAAAGCACGAGCTGGCAGGTCGCCGGCCTTGCGCGCGGCGACGCCGAGGTGCGTCTTGTCAGCCGCGTCGACGACCGGCCGGCCTATGGCGGCACGCCGTCCGACGCCAGTGTCATCGCCGCCATCGCCGATCTGAAGGCGCGTGGGCTCAAGGTCACGCTGCACCCGTTCATCATGATGGACGTGCCGCAAGCCAACGCGCTGCCCGACCCCTATGGCGGCGCCAGCCAGTTGGCCTATCCCTGGCGCGGCCGCATCACCTGCCATCCGGCCATCGGCGAGCCGGGCACCGCCGACCGAACCGGCGCGGCGGCCAGCCAGATCGCCGCCTTTCTCGGCCAGACCCAGCCGGGCGATCTCACCGTTTCCGGCCAGTCCGTCATCGGCGGGGCGGGGGCGGACTGGCGCTATCGCCGCTTCGTGCTGCATTTGGCGCGGCTGGCGCAGATGGCCGGCGGCGTCGACGCCATGCTCATCGGCAGCGAGCTGCGCGGACTGACCTGGCTGCGCGACGGTGCCGACCAGTTCGCCTTCGTTGCCGGTCTGAAGACGCTTGCCGCCGATGTCCGCGCCATCGTCGGCGTCGGCACGAAGCTGACCTATGGCGCCGACTGGAGCGAGTATTTCGGCTATCACCCGCAGGACGGCTCGGGCGATGTGTTCTTCCATCTCGATGCACTGTGGTCGGACGCCAATATCGATGCCGTGGGCATCGACAACTACATGCCGCTGTCGGACTGGCGCGATGGCGACGCCCTGTCCGATGCCGGCAATCCCGACGCGATGGCGACCCATGACGACAGCGCCGCCATGGAGGCGCAGATCGCCGCCGGCGAGGGTTTCGACTGGTACTACGCCTCCTATCAGGACCGGCTCGACCGCGTGCGCACGCCGATCACCGATGGCGCCCATGGCAAGCCATGGGTCTATCGCTACAAGGACCTGGTCGCATGGTGGTCCAACGACCACTACGAGCGCATCGGCGGCATCGAAATGGCGCAACCCACCGGCTGGGTGCCAAGAAGCAAGCCGTTCTGGTTCACCGAACTGGGCTGCGCGGCAATTCATGCCGGCGCCAACCAGCCCAACGTGTTCACCGATCCCAAGTCGGCCGAGAGCGCCTGGCCGCACCAGTCCAACGGCTCGCGCAGCGATGCCAACCAGCGCGCCTTCCTTGCCGCGCACCATCGCTACTGGGCCGCGACCGGCACCGAGCAGAACCCGCTCGCGCCCGACATGGTCACGCCCATGGTCGACCCCGAGCGCATCTATCTGTGGGCCTGGGACGCCCGGCCCTTTCCCGCCTTTCCGCGCGATGGCGGTGTGTGGTCCGACGGCGACAACTGGCTGGTGGGCCACTGGCTGAACGGCCGGCTCGGCACCGCGCCGCTCGCCGAGACGATCGCGACGATCTTTAGCGAGCACGATCTGCCCGCGCCCGACGTCCGGGCCATCGCCGACGTCGCGCAGGGCCTGGTCATCGAGACCCCGCGCAGCGCCCGCGCGATCCTCGAGCCGCTCATGCGCGCATTCGGGCTGAACGCCGTCGATACCGGTGCGCCGGCCGGCTCCGGCCTGCGCCTTGACGGCCCTGTCTATGCGCCGATCACCTTGCCGGCGGCACGGATCTGCCGGCTCGACGGACCCGGCGACCGTGCCTTCGTCACCGGCCAGGCCGACGAACTGCCAGGCGAGGTGATCGTGCGCTACCGGGACGCGGTGGCCGACTACATCGCCGCCTCGGCGCGCTCGCGTCGCGTGGCCCACGACACCGCCCGCCTTGTCGATCTCAACCTGCCCTGCACGCTGCACGCCGACGGCGCGGCGCATCTCGCCGACCGGTTGATCGACCGGCTGTGGGCCGGCCGCGATCGGGCGCGCTGTCAGGTGCCGCTGCGCTTTGCCGGCATCGAGCCGGGAGACGTCGTCGTCTTCGATGACGCGCCGTCGCGGCACTGGCGCGTCGAGGCCGTCGAGATCACCGACCGGCTCCAGCTCGCCATGATCTCGGTGGCCCGCGCCCTGCCCAACCGGCGTCGGCCGGTGCTGCCGGGGCGGGCCCATCTCGACAGCGCCGAAGGGCAGTTCGGCGGCCCGCCCGAAGCAGTGTTCCTCGACCTGCCGCTGATCGATGCCGAGGCGCCCCGGCGCAATGCGCGGCTGGCCGTCTTCGCCGTGCCCGAACGGGCACAGGCGGTGCTCGCCTCGCCAGGCGGCGACGGTTTCGAGCAGCGCCAGATCGTACCCTCCAACGCGGTGATGGGCGATCTGCTCGACCCGCTCCTGCCCGGCCCGTCGGGCCGCTACGACCGCGCCGGCGCGCTGCGCGTTCAGCTCTATGGCGGGGCGCTCGCCACCGTGTCCGAGGCGCTGCTGCTCGGCGGCCGCAACGTTCTGGCGATCGTCAAGCCGTCCGGGCTGATCGAGCTTGTCCAGTTCGCCCAGGCCGAGGAGCTATCGGCCGATCAATGGCGGCTCACCGGGCTCCTGCGCGGCCAGCTCGGCACCGAGGATGCGGCCGCCGAGACCGCGCCGGTCGGCGCGCGCGCGGTTGCGATCGACGCCCATGTGCGTCCGGCGGGCCTGCTGGCCGGCGAGATCGGTCTGGACATGAACTGGCGCGTCGGCCCGCGCGGCCGCGCCTTCTCCGAGCGCTATTTCGCCAGCTTTCCGGCGCGCGGCGGCGAGCGGGCGCTGACCCCGCTCTCCCCGGTCCATCTGAAGGCGCGGCGCACCGAGGACGATGGCATCGCGCTGAGCTGGATCCGCCGCACGCGCCTTGACGGCGATGCCTGGACCGGCCCCGACGTTCCGCTGGGCGAGGAGTTCGAGCGCTACGTGCTCGACCTGCTCGCCGCCGATCAGAGCCTGCTTGCCTCGGTGGAAACCACAACGCCGGCCCACATCGTCGATCCGGCCGCCGTGAGCGCGCTCTACGGCGCGATGCCGGCCCAGATCGGTCTGCGCGTTGCCCAGATCAGCGCCCGAATGGGGTCGGGAATCGCCGCCACGGCGACGCTTCCGGTCCTTTGAGGCGGGCGCGCCCGTTCGTTCACCACCCCTCAGAAAGGAGCCAACATGCCCGACACCAAGCCATGGTATCTGTCCAGGACCATCTGGGCGGCGATCGTCAGCGTCATCGCGACGGCGGCCGCCGCCCTTGGCGTTCCGATCGACGCTGTTGCGCGTCAGGGCCTTGCCGAGGCGGCGCTCCAGCTCGTCTCGGCCGGCGCCGGCATCATTGCCATCATCGGCCGCGTCACCGCCTCAAGGCGCATCGGCTGATCGGCGCGGGCGCGGCGCGGGCCGTCGCCGGTGCGCCGCGCCATTCAGTTTGTATTCAGGTCCACCTGTCTATAGGGAAGGCCATGATGAACAAACGCGCTTTCCTGACCGCCGCGATGATCGGCATGCTGGCAGTCGCCGGCCCCGCATTTGCGGCGACGACGGCCGTTTCGGCCCAGCCCCTGCTGCCGGCGACGCCCCAGGCTTCGGTTTCCGCGCCCGCGGCAGTGCCGGCCGGTGCGGCGGTTTCGAATGGGGCCGACGGCGCGGGCGGCCTCGAATTGGCCTCCGACACGTGCTTTGCCAGGGGCGAGGCGCTGGCCGTGCAGCGCGGCGCCACGCTGGTCGGCGCGGAATTGGCGCAGGAGGGCGGCCGCGCCGTCTGTCGCATCGTGCTGCTCGTCCAGGGCGGCTCGGGTGAACGGCCCCGCCGCGAGGTCGTGGTTGTCCCGCGGTGACAGGCGTGACAAAAAGCACAGCATAGAGGCCTCGCAATCCTATGATCGAAGGCGATGGGATTGTGATTGAGAGACGGACCCTATGCGCATTCTTGTTGTCGAAGACGACGTTGACCTGAACCGGCAGCTCAAGGAGAGCCTGGAGGAGGCCGGCTATGTGGTGGACACGGCCCCCGATGGCGAGGAAGGCCACTTCCTGGGCGACACCGAGCCCTATGACTGCGTGATCCTCGATATCGGCCTGCCGCTGATGGACGGCATCTCGGTCCTGCAGCGCTGGCGCGAGGACGGCCGCGCCATGCCGGTCCTGATCCTGACCGCCCGCGACCGCTGGAACGACAAGGTGGCCGGCATCGACGCGGGCGCCGACGACTATGTCGCCAAGCCCTTCCATGTCGAGGAGGTGCTGGCCCGGGTGCGGGCGCTGATCCGCCGCGCCTCCGGCCATGCGACATCCGAGATCACCTGCGGCCCGCTCGTCGTCGACACGCGCACCTCCAAGGCGATGGTCGATGGCAAGACGCTGAAGCTGACCAGCCACGAATTCCGGCTGCTGTCCTATCTCGTTCACCATCAGTCCGAGGTGGTCTCGCGCACCGAACTGACCGAGCATCTCTACGATCAGGATTTCGACCGCGATTCCAACACGGTCGAGGTGTTCGTCGGCCGGTTGCGCCGCAAGCTCGGCTGCGACCTGATCGAGACCATTCGCGGGCTCGGTTACCGCCTGCGCGATCCGGACAGCGAAACCCGGGCCGAAGCCGGCTCGTGACCGCGCGCGCCTTGTGACCGGCTCGCTGCGCACTCGCGTCGTCGTCCTGTCCACGATCTGGACGGTGCTCGCCGTTGCGCTTCTGGGCTGGCTGCTGATCGGACAGTATCGGGCCAATGCCCAGGCCGGCTTTGCCGACCTGCAACAGGCCCAGCTCTTCAACCTCATCGCGGCGATAGGCGTGTCCGGGGAGGGCGCGCTGACCGGCGTGCCCAACCTCGGTGACACGGCCTTTCTGGAGGCCGGCTCGGGCTGGTACTGGCGCGTGTCGCTGATCGACGGCGGACCGGCCGGCGAACGCCGGTCGCCCTCCCTTGGCGAAGCCACGCTGCAAACCCCGCCGCTGTCGGAAGTGCCCTATGACGACCGGTTCCGGCGCGTCTTCGAGACGATGGGTCCGGCCGGCAATCTGCTGCGCGTCGTCGAGACCGAGATCGATCTGGGCGAAGGGCGGATCGGCCTGTTCCAGCTTGCCGGCAATCAGAGCGAGTTCGACGCGGCCATCGCCGCGCTCGCCCAGAACCTGGCGCTGATCCTGTTTGTCTTCGGTGTCGGCGTAATCGCGCTCAACGGCGTGATCATCGTGGTCGGCATGCGCCCGCTGAACCGCGTGCGCAGCGCCCTGCGCGCCATCCAGGCCGGCGACGAGCACGCCCTTTCTGACCGCTATCCCGACGAGATCCAGCCCATGGTCGACGAGATGAACACGCTCATCGACAACAACCGCCGCATCGTCGAGCGCGCCCGCACGCAGGTCGGCAATCTGGCCCATTCGCTCAAGACGCCGATCTCGGTGCTGCAGAACGAGGCGGCGCGCGGCGCGCCGGTCGACCCGCATCTGGTCGGCGAGCAGGCTCGATCGATGAAGGATCAGGTCGAGCACTATCTGCACCGCGCGCGCATCGCGGCCCAGGCCGGCGGCACCGCCTTTCGCACCGATACGAGTGAAGCTGTGCGGAAGCTGGTGCGCGTCATGGAAAAGCTCAATCCCGAAAAGACGATCGTCGCCCACCTGCCGGCCACGCCGATCGCCTTTGCCGGCGAGCGCGAGGATTTCGAGGAGATATGCGGCAACCTGCTCGAAAACGCCGCCAAATGGGGCGATGGCCACATCGACATCGCCATCGCACCGCTCGAGGACGCGCACATGTTCGAGGTCAGCGTGTCCGATGACGGTCCGGGCATTTCGGCCGAACAGCGTGCGACCGCCCTGCGCCGAGGCCAAAGGCTCGATGAAACGAAGCCCGGAAGCGGGCTCGGCCTGTCGATCGTCGTGGAGACCGTGCGGGCCTACAGGGGCGATATCGCGCTCGACCGCAGCGCGCATGGCGGGCTGAAGGTCACGCTCACCCTTCCGCGCGCCCGCGCCCCGAGCTGACGTTCTGTCCAAAATGTGACCGGGCCGCTGCAACTCCCTATTGCTGCCACAAGTTTGGCCTCCTACAAACGCAACGTTCATACGGCCGGGACCATGAAAGCGATCGTCTCTTCCCTTGTCACCGCCCTTGCCGCGCTCGCCCTTGGCGGCTGCGTGGCCGGCGACGCCATGTCGGTCGCGCCAAGTCCGCTGGCGCCGACCCGGCCCGCTCCGGAAATGGCCGGCATCCTCGCCCCGCTCCAGGGCGGTCTCGTCGGCCGCATGGCGGAACTGGGCATGGACGACGCCGCGCGTTTGCAGGCTCTGCAGACCGAATATCGGGCGCTCGAGTACACCGCGCCCGGGGACATCGCCTCCTGGCAAGGCCAGGGCGGCCGCGTGGCCGGGCAGGTGGTGCCCTCCCAGCCCTATCGCGTCGGCTCGCAGGACTGCCGGCAGTTCACGCACACGATCACCGCCGGCACCGAGGAGGTCGTCGAGCGCGGCACCGCCTGTCGCAATGCGGACGGTAGCTGGGCGCTGCTGTCCTAGGGTCGGCGGATGCGGCGATGGCGGGCTTGCCCCTTTGTCGCATCCGTTGCGTCTTGGAAATGCCGTGGTCTGGGGATATCTGATTGTCCATGGTCTTCTGGCTGACAGTTGCAGCGCTCACGCTCGCCACGGTTCTGATCGGGTTCCGCCCGCTTTTCGCCGCGCGCCAGGACGAAGCGGGTGATCGCCGGGAAGATCACGAGCACGACATCGCGGTCTATCGCCACCAGCTGCAGGAGGTCGACGCCGAAGAGGCAAGGGGCGCCATCTCGAAGACCGAGGCGGCCCAGGCACGCAACGAGGTCGCCCGCCGCATCCTTGCCGTCGAGGATCGCATGAAGGCCTCGGGCGCCGCGCCCGGCGATTCGGCGCGCAAACGGGGTGGTCGCGCCATGCTCGCCCTTTTCGCGCTCGTCTTCGTGCCCGGGCTCAGCCTGATCGTGTATACCGGGCTCGGCTCGCCCGATTATCCCTCCCAGCCGCTGGCCGCCCGCTTGCAGGCGATCGAGGACGCCGAACTGGCCAGTGCCGAAACGCAGGATCGCCTGCGCGCGCTGGTCGTGCGCGCCGAGGATCACCTGCGCGACAATCCCGATGACGGGGCGGGCTGGGACGTTCTCGCCCCGGTCTATTTCCGGCTCGGCGAGGTCGGCAAGTCCGAGACGGCCTATCGCAACGCCATCCGGCTGATGGGCGAATCGCCGGCCCGGCTGTCCGGTCTCGGCGAGGTGCTGGTCACGGCATCGGGGGGCATGGTGACCGCCGAGGCCTATCGCTTGTTCGAGCGCGCGCTCGCCGCCGAACCCGGCGAGCCCCGCGCCCGCTTCTTCGCCGGCCTCGCCGACGTCCAGCTTGGCCGCTACGATGGCGCGCGCGGGCACTGGTCGGCGCTGGCCGAGGACGAGCAGGCCGCCCCGGCCTGGCGCATGGTCGCCAGCCAGCAGCTCGCCAGGCTCGAGGAAACCGCGCCGGCCCTGGCCGAACAGGGCCGTCCGCCCCAGCTCGACCGGCAGACGGTCGAGCAGATGCAGGAGCTCGATGCCCAAGAGCAGGGCGCGGTGATCGAGACCATGGTCGCCTCGCTCGACGAGCGCCTGCGCGCCCAGCCCGACGATCTGGAGGGCTGGAAGCGCCTCATTCGTGCCCGGATTGTTCTTGATCAAGAAGACGGGCTTCGCGACGCACTAGAACGGGCGCACGACGTCTACAAGGACCGTCCCGAGGCTCTGGACAGTCTGGCCGAATTCACCAGCGGATTGGGGCTCGATGTAGAGGAGTTCTGGCAATGACCCGCAAGCAGAAGCGTTTTGCCGTCATCTTCTCGGCACTGGGCGTGCTCGGCGCGGCCGTGGCGCTGGTTCTGACCGGGCTGAGCGAGCAGGTCACCTTCTTCCGCACCCCCACCGATCTGGTCACTCCGGCCGCCGCGGCGCAAAACGAGGGCCGGCTGCGGCTCGGCGGGCTCGTCGTCATGGGATCGGTCGAAACGCTCGACGATGCGCGCGTCGAATTTGCCATCGAGGATGCCAACCACGCCGTGACCGTTCGCTACGGCGGCATTCTGCCCGACCTGTTCCGCGAGGGGCAGGGCATCGTGGCCGAGGGAAGCTTGCAGCCCGACGGCACGTTCTACGCCGATACCGTTCTGGCAAAGCACGACGAGACCTACATGCCGCGCGAGGTTGCCGAAGCGCTCAAGGAGCAGGGGGTCTGGAAGGGCGGGCTGCCGGGCGAGGGTGCTTCGGCGGGCGATGGCTACTAGGCGGCAGGATCGAGCATGATTTCCGGCCTTCGCACACCCCCTCTGTCCCTTCGGGACATCTCCCCCTCAAGGGTGCACAGGGGGCAGCAGCCATTGACCGGAGTATCGCTATCGCGCCCAATCAGGAGCACCGGCAATGATCGTTGAACTGGGTCACTACGCGCTGGTTCTCGGGCTGGCGCTGTCGCTTGCGCAGATGGTCGTGCCGATGATCGGCCTGCGCATGCGCGATGCGCGCATGATCGCCGTCGCCCCGCCGCTGACCATCGCCACCTTCCTTGCCGTCTCGGTGTCCTTCGCCGCGCTCACCTGGGCCTATGTCACCTCCGACTTCTCGGTGCGCAACGTCTGGGCCAATTCGTTTTCCGACAAGCCGCTGATCTTCAAGTTCACCGGCGTGTGGGGCAATCACGAAGGCTCGATGCTGCTGTGGATCCTCACGCTGGCCCTGTTCGGCGCGCTGGTCGCCTTCTTCGGCGCCAATCTGCCCTCGCGGCTCAAGGCGGCGGTGCTTTCCGTGCAGGGCTCGGTGACGGTCGCCTTCGCCCTTTTCATCCTGCTCACCTCGAACCCCTTCGAGCGCATGTCGCCCGCGCCGATGGAAGGGCGCGACCTCAACCCGATCCTGCAGGACATCGGCCTGGCCATCCATCCGCCGCTTCTCTATCTGGGCTATGTCGGCTTTTCGATCTGCTTCGCCTTTGCCGTGGCCGCGCTGATCGAGGGGCGCATCGATGCCGCCTGGGCGCGCTGGGTGCGGCCCTGGACGCTGGTTTCCTGGCTGTTCCTGACCGCCGGCATCGCGATGGGCTCCTACTGGGCCTATTACGAACTGGGCTGGGGCGGCTGGTGGTTCTGGGACCCCGTCGAGAACGCCTCCTTCATGCCGTGGCTGATCGGCACGGCGCTTTTGCATTCCGCCCTGGTGATGGAAAAGCGCGAGGCCATGAAGGTCTGGACGATCCTTCTGGCGATCCTGGCCTTCTCGTTCTCGCTTCTGGGCACCTTCCTCGTGCGCTCTGGCGTTCTGACCTCGGTGCATTCTTTTGCCACCGATCCCCAGCGCGGGCTGTTCATCCTGTTGATCCTGGTCGTGTTCATCGGCGGCTCGCTGATCCTGTTCGCCCTCCGCGCCGGCACCTTGCGCAATGGCGGCATGTTCCACCCCGTCTCGCGCGAGGGCGCGCTCGTCCTCAACAATCTGTTCCTGACGACGGCCACCGCGACGGTGCTGGTCGGCACGCTCTATCCGCTGCTTGTCGAGGCGGTCAGCGGCGAGAAGATCTCGGTCGGCGCGCCCTATTTCAACTACACATTCATCCCGCTGATGATCCCGCTGCTGATGGCCGTGCCCTTCGGCCCGCTGCTTGCCTGGAAGCGCGGCAACCTCTACGCCGCCGCCGAGCGGCTTTGGCTGGCCGCCGCGCTGGCGCTCGTCGCCGCGCTCGTCATGGCCTTCGTCCTTTACGACGCGCCGGTCCTGTCCGCATTCGCCTATTTCGTCGCCTTCTGGCTGCTGATCGGCTCGTTCGCCGATCTGTGGCAGAAGGCCGGCTTCGCCAAGAACGGCCTTGCCAAGGGCTGGGCGCGGCTGAAGGGCCTGCCACGCGCCAACTGGGGCACCGCGCTCGCCCATGCGGGGCTGGGCGTGACGGTGCTCGGCATTGTCGGCGTGACCACCTTCGAGGACGAGACGGTGCTGCGCATGACGCCGGGCGAAACGACGTCCTTTGCCGGTTACGACGTCGCGTTCAACGAGTTGACGCCGGGCAAGGGGCCGAACTACACCTACGACCGGGGCATCTTCACCATCACCCGCGACGGCCGCCTCATCGGCACCGTCGAGCCCGAAAAGCGCATCTATGTCGCCAGCCGCATGCCGACGACCGAGGCGGGCATCCAGTCCGTCGGCCTGTTCAGCCACTATTACGTCGCGCTCGGCGACCCGCCCGAGAGCGGCGAGGGTATCGTCGTGCGCATCTGGTGGAAGCCCTGGGTTACGCTGATCTGGTACGGCTCGATCCTGATGGTGATCGCCGGCGGCATCTCCCTGTCCGATCGCCGTCTGCGCATCGGCGCGCCGCAGGCCGCCCGCCGCCGCCGCGAGCCGCTGGCGGCCAATGCCACACCGGAGCCCGCCGAATGACACGCTGGCTTGCCGCGCTTGTGCTGTTGACGGCGATGGCCATGCCGGCCATGGCCGTCAATCCCGATGAGATCCTCGACGATCCCGCCCTCGAGGAGCGCGCCCGCGACATTTCGGCGGGCCTGCGCTGCATGGTCTGCCAGAACCAGTCGATCGACGATTCCGACGCCGAACTGGCGCGCGACCTGCGCGTGCTGGTTCGCGACCGGCTCGTCGCCGGCGACAGCAATGAGGAGGTCGTCGCCTATGTCGTCGACCGCTATGGCGAGTTCGTGCTGCTGCGCCCGGCCTTTTCGGCGCGCAACGCGCTGTTGTGGGCGACGCCGGCGATCATTCTGATCCTGGGCGGCACGGCGGCCTTTGCCTTCAGCCGGCGCCAGAGCCGTTCGCAGCTCGGCGAAGCGCTGACGGAGGACGAGCAGGCGCGCGTCGCAAAGATTTTAGATGAAGGTGAGGAGCGACAGGCGTAGGTACGGCCCCGAACCAAGGGGGTCCATCATGCCAGTCGAAAAACGCACCTTTCCGTCCCACGCCGGCGACATGCTTGCCGCCCGCTTCGACCGGCCCGACGGGCCGGTGCGCGGCCATGCGCTTTTCGCCCATTGCTTCACCTGCACCAAGGACATCATCGCCGCCCGGCGCATCGCTGCCAATCTGGCCCGGCTGGGCGTTGCCGTCCTGCGCTTCGACTTCACCGGGCTCGGCTCGTCCGAGGGCGAGTTCGCCAACACATCCTTTGTCTCCAACGTTGCCGATCTCGTCGCCGCCGCCGACCACATGCGCCAATCGGGGCAGGCGCCCATGTTGCTGATCGGCCATTCGCTGGGCGGAACGGCCGTGCTCGCCGCCGCCGGCGACATTCCGGAAGTCGCCGGCGTCGTCACGATCGGCGCGCCCGCCGATGCCGAGCATGTGCTGGAGAGCTTCAAGGCCGACATCGGGACCATCGAGCGCGAGGGCGAGGGCGAGGTGACGCTCGCCGGACGCACCTTCCGCATCGGCCGGCAGTTCGTCGAGGCCGCCCGCCAGACCTCCCTCGAAGACAGGATCGGCAAGCTGCGCACGTCACTCATGATCATGCATTCGCCGCTCGATGAGACCGTCGGCATCGACAACGCGACCCGAATCTTCATGGCAGCGAAGCATCCCAAGAGCTTCGTTTCATTGGACAAAGCCGATCATCTGCTGACCTCGGCGGACGATGCCGAATTCGTCGCCCAGGTGATCGCCGGCTGGGCCTCTCGCCTTCTGCCGACCGATACTCCGCAGGGGTTCGATGCCATCGAGCATGTGCGCGTGAGCGAAACCGGCGACAGCAAGTTCCAGAACGCCGTGCAGGCCGGCCGCCATCGCTTCTTCGCCGACGAGCCCGCCTCGGCCGGCGGCACGGACACCGGCCCCAGCCCCTATGACTTCCTGTCGGCGGCGCTCGGCGCCTGCACGTCGATGACGCTGCGCATCTATGCCCAGTTCAAGAAGCTCGACCTGGGTCGGGTGACCGTCGATGTCAGCCATGCCAAGGTGCATGCCAGGGACTGTGCCGACTGCACCGAGGAATCCAAGAACGGCAAGGGCAAGATCGACCGCTTCGAGCGGGTGATCACGGTCGATGGCAACGTGCCGCCCGAACTGGCCGACAAGCTCGAGGAGATCGCCAACAAGTGTCCGGTGCACAGGACGCTCGAGGCCCATGCGACGGTGGTGACGCGCGTCGAGACCGGGTAGGGCGGGCATTCCCGCTCCGCACGCCCAATCTGGAAAGCATGGCGGTGGCGGCATTGCGCTGCGTGTCTTGCGCCCATGCCCGCGCCCTGCCGCGTCGCCTGTCTCACGCCGCCGTGATCCAACCTTACCGAATTGTCATCTGCCGGAAATGTTCATGCAAGCCGGTCCTTCCTAGATATCGGGCCAAGGGCGCTCAGGCGCCGCGACCCCGATCTCCAAGGAGGATGACCTTGATGCACAAATCCCGTTTCACCAGCGCGGTGATCGCCGCTGCCGTGGTCGGCGCCGGCTTCACCGGCTACAGCGCAGCCCAGTTCACCAGCCCCGCACTTGCCGAGCCCGTACGGCTCGAGGCGCCGGCCGTCGCGCCCGGCTTTGCCAATGTCGTCGAGGCGGTTTCGCCCGCCGTCGTCTCGGTGCGCGTGCGCGCCCAGGTCGAGCCGGTTTCCGATCGCAGCTTCGGTCGCGAATTCGGCAGCCCGTTCGAGGACCTGCCCGAATCCCATCCCTTCCGCCGCTTCTTCGACCGCGAGTTCGGAGACCGCTTCGAGGATCGCCGCTTCGGCCAGCGCGGACCGGACCGTCCGCGTCGTGCCCGCCCGATCAGCCAGGGCTCGGGCTTCTTCATCTCCGGCGACGGCTTCCTGGTCACCAACAACCACGTCATCGACAACGGCAGCGAGTTCACCGTCATCATGAATGACGGCACCGAATACGATGCCGAACTCGTCGGCGCCGACCCGCGCACGGACCTGGCCGTGCTCAAGGTCGACGAGAACCGCGAGTTCACCTATGTCGAATTTGGCGACGACTTCGCAACCCGCGTGGGCGACTGGGTCGTGGCGGTCGGCAACCCGTTCGGCCTTGGCGGCACGGTCACGGCCGGCATCGTCTCGGCGCGCGGCCGCGATATCGGTGCGGGCCCCTATGACGATTTCCTGCAGATCGACGCCGCCGTCAACCGCGGCAATTCGGGCGGCCCGACCTTCAATCTCTCCGGCGAGGTCGTCGGCGTCAACACGGCGATCTTTTCGCCTTCGGGCGGCAATGTCGGCATCGCCTTTGCCGTGCCCGCATCGGTCGCCAAGGACGTCGTGTCCGATCTGATCGACGACGGCATGGTCGAACGCGGCTGGCTCGGCGTGCGCATCCAGCCGGTCACCGACGAGATCGCCGAGGCGCTCGGCCTTGAGCGCACCGAGGGCGCGATCGTCGCCGACCCCGAGGAAGGCGCGCCGGCCGCGACCGCCGGTATCCGCGCCGGCGACGTGATCACGGCCGTCAATGGCGAGACCGTCGAGGGTCCGCGCGAGCTGTCCCGCTCGATCGCCGCTTTCGATCCGGGCACCGATGTCACCATCACCGTGCAGCGTGACGGTGAAGCGCGCGACATCGACGTCGAACTGGGCGAACTGCCCACCGAGATGGCGCTGGACACCCGCGGCGAGACCACGCCGGACGAACAGGTCGAGCCGTCCACGCTGGACGAACTGGGCATGACGGTCGTTCCGGCCGAAGAAGGCGACGGCGTGCTGATCACCGATGTTGAGCCGGACAGCCCGGCATTCCAGGCCGGCATTCGCCCCGGTGACATCATCCGCGAGGTCAACAACGTGGCCGTCGCATCGGCCGGCGAACTCGAGGAGCGGATCGGCGAGGTCGCCGACCAGGGTCGCGGCGCCGCGCTGCTGCGCCTTGAGGGCGAAAACGCCAGCCGCTTCGTCGCAGTGCCGCTGCCGCAGGGCTGACGCGCCCCGATAGAGCTCACCGGTCCGGGTGTTCCCCCATGTCATCCCCTCCGGACCGGTATGGACCGTTTCCACTTGCCGTGGCTCGGTCCGGCGGCGACGGGTCTTCCCCCTCCAGCCCGTCGTCGCACCCCTTCCGGCACCCCGGTGCCGCTGGTAAGAAACCGCCCATGAAAGTGCTGATCATCGAGGACGACCGCCAGGCGGCCGCCTATCTGAAGAAGGCGCTCGGCGAGGCCGGCCACAGCGCCGACACCGCCCATGACGGCGAGCAGGGCTATCTGCTCGCCGCGCGGGGCGGCTATGACGCGCTGATCGTCGACCGCATGCTGCCGCGCCGCGACGGGCTGTCCGTCGTCTCCCAGTTGCGCGGCGAGGGCCACACCACGCCGGCGCTGATCCTTTCGGCGCTCGGCGAGGTCGACGACCGGGTCACGGGCCTGCGCGCCGGCGGCGACGACTACCTGACCAAGCCCTATGCCTTTTCCGAGCTTCTGGCCCGGCTCGAGGTCCTGCAGCGGCGTTCGGCCAATGGCGAGGCGGAGACCGGCTACCGTGTCGGCGACCTCGAACTCGACCGTCTGACGCGCCGGGTCACCCGGGCCGGCCAGGACATCGCGCTGCAGCCGCGCGAATTCCGCCTGCTCGAATACCTCATGCGCAATGCCGGCCGCGTCGTCACCCGCACCATGCTGCTCGAACATGTCTGGGACTATCACTTCGACCCGCAGACCAATGTGATCGACGTGCATGTCTCGCGCCTGCGCGGCAAGATCGAAAAGGGCTTTGACAAGCCGCTGCTGCACACCGTGCGCGGCGCCGGCTATGTCATGCGCGAATGACCATGGCCGTCGCCCGCCGGCTTGGCGCGATGATGAAGACCACGGCGGTGCGCCTGTCGGCGCTGTACCTTGTCCTGTTCAGCGTCTGCGCGGTGCTGCTGGTCGTCTATATGACCTCGCTCGCCGCCAGCTTCTTCGTCGGCGAGACGCGCCGGGCCGTCGAAGGCGAGATCGAGAGCCTGTCCTCGGTCTATGCGCGCGGCGGCATGCGCAGCCTGGTCGTCGCGATCGACCGGCGCTCGCGCGCGCCGGGCGCCTTCGTCTACCTGGTCGCCGACCCGCGCGGGCGCATTATCGCCGGCAATGTCGAGGATCTCGAACCGGGCGTGCTCGACAGCCGCGGCTGGGTGCCCCAGCCGTTCTACTACCAGAAATATCGCGACGGACGGCCCGGCGCCGCCGCCCCGCGCGCCATCGGCCATGTCACGCGCTTCGACAACGGGCTGCGCGTGCTCGTCGGCCGCGATCTGGCCGAACCGCAATTGCTGCGCCTGATCGTGCGCCGTTCGGTGGCCCTGGCGCTCGGCCTGATGGCGCTCGGCGGCCTTCTGATCTGGTTCTTCGTCGGCCGCCGCGCGCTTCGCCGCATCGACGCGGTGTCGGCGGCGAGCGACGACATCGTGGCCGGTGACCTGGGCCGCCGCCTGCCGGTGAGCGCGGCCAATGACGAGTTCGACCGGCTCTCGGTCAGCCTCAACACCATGCTTGCGCGCATCGAAACGCTCAACAACGGTCTGCGCGAGGTCTCCGATTCCATCGCCCACGATCTCAAGACGCCGCTCACCCGCCTGCGCAACCGCGCCGAGGACGCCTTGCGCAAGGACCCCGGCCAGGCCGGCTATCGCGATGCCCTCGAGGACATGATCGCCGAGGCAGACCATCTGATCTCGCTGTTCAACGCGATGTTGCTGATCTCCCGCGTCGAGGCCGGCTATACGCGATTCACGCCGCAGCCGGTGGATCTGGCCGCCGTTGCCGCCGAACTTGCCGAACTGTACGAGCCGCTGGTCGAGGACGCCGGCGGGCGGCTTGAGAACGCCGTCGCGGGCCCTCTGGTCGTCGAGGGCAATCGTGAACTCATCGGCCAGGCGGTCACAAACCTCATCGACAATGCGATCAAGTACGGCCTTGCCGCGCCCGGTGGCGTCGTGCGGCTCGAGGGCCGCAGGGACGAGGTGGCGCGCCGCGTCGAACTGGCGGTCTGCGACACCGGGCCCGGCATCGCCGAGGCTGATCGGGCGCGGGCGCTCAGGCGTTTCGAGCGGCTCGACGAAAGCCGGTCGCGCGCCGGTTCGGGTCTCGGCCTGTCGCTGGTCGATGCCATCCAGCGCCAGCATGGTGGCACGCTGCGGCTCGAGGACAACGATCCGGGCCTGTGCGCCGTGCTGTCATTCCCCGCGCCGGCCTCGCCCGACTAGCCTCCTGACCCCGGCTTCGCTGAGGCACGCGGTAGGGGTGGGGGCGAACCGCCATTGCCCCGTCACACGCAAACCCAAGCCCCGCCCCCGCTTTGCTCGCCGGCCGATTGCCGCTAAGGATGGGCCGAACGAGACCGGAGCCCGTCGTGTCCCAGCCGGCCAGAGCGCAAGGCCACGCCTTCACCGCCCGACCCATCGCCGTCAGCGACGAGGCGGCGCGCGATCGATGCCGGGCCTCGCTGCTGGAGGCTGCCCGGTCCGCAGGCACCGCCCGTCTCGCACAGGCCCTTGAGGCCGGCGATCCGGTCGGCGAATTCCTTCTCGCCGTCGCCACCCATGCGCCATTCCTTGCGGGCGCCATGCAGCGCCATGCCGACCTTCTCGAGGCGCTGTTCGACACGCCGGTCGACGCCCTTCTTGCGGCGGTCATCGACGACCTCGCCGCGCTGGCCAGGGACGCGGTGCCGCCCGAAACCGGCGAGACCGAGCTGTCGCGGCAGTTGCGCATCCACAAGAACCGCGCCCATTTGCTCATCGCGCTGGGCGATCTGTCCGGCGCCCATGACGTCGACACGACCACCCGGTGGCTGTCCGAACTGGCGACCGCCGCGCTCGAGGCGGCCATTGCCTGGCTGCTGCGCGATTTGCACGCACGCGGCAAGCTGACCCTGACCGACCCTGCCGATCCCGCGCCCGGCTCCGGCGTGATCGTGCTCGGCATGGGCAAGCTGGGCGCCGGCGAGCTCAACTATTCCTCCGACATCGACCTGATCGTCCTGTTCGACCACCATCCGGACCGGCTGCAATGGGCCGAGCCCCACGAGGCTGGCGACATCCTGTCCAAGGCGGTGCGCCGGCTCATCCGCATCATGGGCGAGCGCACCGGCGATGGCTACGTCTTCCGCACCGATCTGCGCCTGCGCCCCGACCCCGGCGCCATGCCGCTTGCCATCTCGGTCGATGCGGCGATGACCTATTACGAGGCGCGCGGGCAGAACTGGGAGCGCGCCGCGCTGATCAAGGCGCGTCCCGTCGCCGGCGACATCGAGGCCGGCGAGCGCCTCCTGGCCGAGCTGACGCCGTTCGTCTGGCGCAAATATCTCGACTACGCCTCGATCGCCGACGTGCAGTCGATCAAGCGCCAGATCCATGCCCACAAGGGGCACGGCCGCATCGCCATCGAGGGTCATAACGTCAAGCTGGGCCGCGGCGGCATTCGCGAGATCGAGTTCTTCGTTCAGACCCAGCAACTGATCGCCGGCGGTCGCGCGCCCCATCTGCGCGACAGGCGCACGCTCGCAATGCTGGCCCGCTTTGCCGAAGACGGCTGGATCGCCGATTCGGTGCGCGACGAGATGGCCGCCGCCTATCGCTTCCTGCGCCGCGTCGAGCATGTCGTGCAGATGATCGGCGACGAGCAGACCCACACCCTGCCCGAAAGCGCCGAGGGGATGGCGGCGGTGGCGCATCTGATGGGCTATGTCGACGCCGACGCCTTCCGGCTCGACCTGCGCGCGCACATGGTCGCCGTCGAGGGCCATTTCGGCGCCCTGTTCCAGGACGGCGAGACGCTGGCCGCCACCGCCGGCAACCTCTCCTTCACCGGCGACGACCCCGACCCGGACACGCTGTCGACGCTCTCCCAGCTCGGTTTCGAGCGCCCCGCCGACATGTGGGGCGTCATCAGGAGCTGGCATTTCGGCCGCTATGGCGCGGTGCAGTCGCAAAAGGCGCGCGAGCGGCTGACCGAACTCACCCCCGCGCTGCTGGAATCGTTTGCCGCCACCGGCCAGCCGGACGCGGCGCTTCTGCGTTTCGACGCCTTCCTGAAAGGCCTTCCCGCCGGCATCCAGCTGTTTGCGATGCTCCATTCCAACACGCATCTGCTGTCGCTGGTCATGACCATCCTGTCGGCCGCCCCGCGCCTGGCCGACATCGTCACCAAGCGGCCGCTGGTCTTTGACGGCATGCTGGACCCGGCCTTCTACGAGGGCCTGCCGGACCATGACGAACTCAAGGCGAGCCTGACGGGCCTTCTCGGCGATGCCCGGCTCTACGAGGACCGGCTCGACCGGCTGCGCATTTTCGCCGCCGAACAGCGGTTTCTTGTCGGTGTGCGCTTTCTGACCGGCGCGGCGAGCGCCGAGCAGATGGGGCAGGCGCTGACATCGATCGCGGACCTCGTCATCTCCGAGACGCTCGATGCCGCCCGCGCCCAGGTCGCCCGGCGCCATGGCGACGTGCCGGGCGGGCAGTGCTGCCTGATGGCGCTCGGCCGGCTTGGCAGCGGCGAGATGACCGCGGGCAGCGATGTCGATTTGATCCTGCTCTACGACCACCCCGAGGGCGTCGAGGAGAGCGACGGCGACAAGCCCATCGCGCCCTCGCAATATTACGCCCGCGTCACCCAGCGCCTGATCGCCGCGCTGTCGGCGCCGACCACCGAGGGTGTGCTCTACGAGGTCGACTTCCGCCTGCGCCCGTCGGGCAACAAGGGGCCGCTCGCCACCTCGCTGCGCGCCTTCTCGCACTATCAGCGCGACAACGCCTGGACCTGGGAGCACATGGCGCTCACCCGGGCGCGCATCTTTGCCGGCGATGCCGATCTGTGCACCCGCGCCGGCGCCGAACTCGCCGCGATCCTCGACTTGCCGCGCGACGCCGGAACGGTGCGCGCCGACGTGCTGTCCATGCGCCAGCGGCTGCTGCGCGACAAGCCCGCGCGCGGCGACTGGGATCTCAAGCGGGTTTCGGGCGGCACCGTCGACATCGATTTCCTGGCGCAGTTCTGGCGCCTGACAGCATTACCAAAGCTTAATTTGAATGGGGCCGGCGCCCGGCATATTCTTGATTTGCTCGATGACGCTGTAGTCGAACGCGGTGCGAAGAAGGATTTACTTGACGCTGCGCAAGATTACACGACGGTCGGACATACCCTGCGGCTTTGCACCTCCGAGGCATTCGATCCGGACAAGGCACCGCGCGGGCTGGTCGACCTTTTATGCGTGAAACTCGACGTGCCCTCCATCGGTCACGTCGAGCAGCGTCTGAAGGGCCACCGCGAGCGCGTGGCGGAGATCTTCCGTGCCGTGATCGGTGATCCATCGCCGGACGCGTGACGGGAAGCACGCCATGGCACACGCATCGGGGGATGACGAACGATGCAGGAGCTATGCCCATGTCGATCTTCACCAGGACCACCCTTGTCGCCCTCGCGCTGGCCGTCAGCGCCGGTGCCACCGCAACCGCCTTCGCCGATGATCGCGGCCATGGCTGGGGCATGCGCGGCGGGCCGGGCGAGCGCGGCCAGATGCGCTTCGAGCGGATCGATGCCGACCGGGACGGCGCGGTCACGTTCGACGAGTTTTCCCGTCCCATGCTCGAGCGCTTCGAGGACGCGGACCTGAACGCGGACGGCTTCGTGACCGCCGAGGAAATCGTCGAGGCGATGGACCGTCGCCGTGCCGAGCGCTTTGCCGATCGCATGGTCTGGCGCTTCGACATCGATGGCGACGACAAGGTCGCCGTCGACGAATTGCAGAACCGCCAGCAGAAGATGTTCGCGCTGATGGACTTCGACGATTCCGGCGAGGTCACCGAGGACGAACTGCCGCATCGTTTCGCACGCGGCGACCGCCGCCACGGTGCCGGTCACGGCCGTTAGGGCCATCACGGCGACCGCCGGCGGGCACGCCGGTCATTGACGGGGAGAGGGGCTGCCCTCTCCCCGGCGCTTGGCGACACTCGCATGCCGCTGGCGCGCTTTGCCCGGTCCGGTCGTCACGGACTGCATGACGCCGCTATGTCGCGTGCGTTGGGAATTGACGTTCACGATCCGCGCCGTCCCGCGACGCATCCATTTCTTCGTCCTGTGCCTTGGGCCCATTGGCGGGAATGCGGACCGCCACCACGGTGCCCGCATCGGGCCGCGAGCGGATCGTCAGCGCCCCGCCATGCAATTCGACCAGCGAGCGCGAGATGGCCAGGCCGAGCCCCGAGCCGGTGTGGCTCTTGGAGAACTGGTTCTGCACCTGCTCGAACGGCCGGCCGAGCCGCTTGAGCGCCTCCTGCGGAATGCCGCAGCCATTGTCGCCGATGGCGATGGCCACCCGGTCGCCGGCCCTTCGGGCCTTGATCCGGATGCGCCCGCCATCGCCGGTGAACTTGACCGCATTGGTCAGCAGGTTGAGCATGATCTGCTTCATCGCGCGGCGGTCGGCCAGCAGCCCGATTCCTTCGGCGATGGTCTGCTCGATGGTGATGGCCTTGGCGCGCGCCTGCACCGAGACCATCTGCACCGTCTCCTCGACCAGCGGGCCCAGATCGATCGTCTCCGGCTCGATCGCCAGCCGGCCTGCCTCGATGCGCGACATGTCCAGTATGTCGTCGATGACATTGAGCAGGAATGCCCCGCTCTCATGAATGTCGCCGATATACTCGTCATAGCGCTCCGAGCCGAGCGGGCCGAACATGCGCTGCTGCATCATCTCCGAAAAGCCGATGATCGCGTTGAGCGGCGTCCGCAGTTCGTGGCTGACATTGGCCAGGAACTCGGTCTTGGCGCGGCTCGCCGCCTCGGCCTTCTCCTTGGCGTCCTGAAAGCGCCGGTTGACGTCCTCGAGCGCCAGCGCCTTTTCCTGGGCGGCCTGGCGGGCAACCGACAGGTCCTGGATCGAGGCCATCAGCCGCCGTTCGCTTTCGATCAGCCGCTCTTCCTGCAGCTTGAGCTGGGTGATGTCGGCGCCGACCGAGATTGTCCCGCCCGAGGGCGTCGAACGCTCGTTGATCTGCAGCCAGCGCCCGTCCGCGATCTGCCGCTCCAGCGTCACCGCCCCGTCACTCTCGCTGCCCTGCGGGATGCGCCGTTCGGTCACCGGCGCGCGCATGGTCGCATCGAGTTCGCCGCGCGCCATGCCCACATGCACCGCATCCTCGGTCAACCCGTTGGTCTCGATGAACTTGGAGTTCCACAGCACCAGCCGGTTGTCCTTGTCCCAGAGCGCGAAGCTCTCCGAGGTGCTCTCGATCGCCGCCTTCAGGTTCTGGCTGGCGATCTGTGACAATTCGGTCAGCCGATGTTGCTCGGTCATGTCCACGGCGATGCCGATCAGGTGATGGCCATGGCCGGCGTTCTCGGCGATCTCGGTGCGGATGCGCAGGCGCACATAGTGGCCCTGCGCGTGGCGCATGCGCAAGATCCGGTCGACGCCGCGGATCTCCAGCGCTGCGGCGCGTTCGGCCAGCTCGAACAGGTCGGCATCGCTGGGATGGACCAGTTCGGCAACCTCGCCGAAGGACAGAACGTCGTTGACCGACTGGTAGCCCAGAAGCTCGAACATGGACCGCGACCAGTAGATGCGCCCGCGCGCCAGATCCCAGTCCCACAGCCCGCAATGGCCGCGCGACAGCGCCAGATCCATGCGCTTGTGCGTCTCGCAATAGACCTGGTCGGCCTCGTGGGCGCGCGCCACCTGTCCGAAATAGGCGTAAAGCAGCACCAGCAGGATCGACGACATGGCGACATAGAGCGCCACGTTCATCGACACGCGCTGGCGCCAGGGCGCGAAGACGGCCTGCGTCGGCTGCATCGCGGCGAGCAGCACGCCCGCCTCGGCCGCCCGGGCTGCGGCGGCCAGACGCTCGCCGTCCTCGGCCCAGATGCGCTGCACGCCCGCATCGGCCCCGAACAGCGTCAGCGGCTGGGTGCCGTCGAAACCCTCGGCCAGCGTCTTGCCGATCATCATCGGCCCGCCGCGCTGGGCGATGATGGTCCCGGAGGGTTCGGCGACCAGGAACGCGCGGCCCGCGCCGATCGCCGCCGCCGGCAGGGCCCGCGCCAGGATGCGCTCGTAATCGGCGCCGCGGACGGGCGCATATCCGCCGCGCGCGGCATCGTCGATCGCGCTCGCGCCGACGCCGGCGAGCAGCGCCAGTTCCATCCGCGCGGTTTCGGCCACCGCCTCGCGATCGGCCATCAGCGCCATGGCCCGCGCCGCGAACACCACGACCAGGAACACCATGATCAGGATGGGGATCGAGCGCTTGAGCCACGGTTCGAGCGCCAGCAGGCGCTTGAAGGCGGGTTCGGCCAGAAAGCGGGCAAGGCCGGTCATGCCGCCAGGCTCGGCCCTGCTTGTCTCGCTCAGTGACACCTTTCGCCCCCCGCTTGCGCGAAATCGCCGACCCTGCGCCGGGCCCGCCCGATCATCTGCAAAGACCCGACGCTACCAGGGGAGCGAACTTGACATGTGATTTGCGGGTGTTGTCGTCCACGAAACCGAATGCCAAATCCAAAGCTCCAAGAGAATCAAAGACTTGCAAGTGGTTCGACTCCGACGCTCGCATCGTGCGTGATGCAATGGACATGCAAGTGCCGGAATCGGACCACCAGGACGCACGAAACGCGGAACGGCCGAATCACCGCTAATGAATCAAAAGCGATTCGGGCTGTCCAGCCATTGGCGGCGAAATGTCTGCGCCGTCAGCCCAGGGTGCGGTCGACGATATCGCGCAGGTCGCGCGAAAGATGGCTGTTCCGGGCCAGCGCGGTGATCGCCGCATTTGCCATCTTGCGGCGTTCGGGCTCCAGATTGTGCCATGAGCGCATGGCCGTCATCAGCCGCGCGGCCACCTGCGGGTTGAACCGGTCGATGCGCGCGATCGCCTGGGTGAGCAGCTCGTAGCCGGCGCCGTCGGCGCGGTTGAAGGCGACCGGGTTGCCGGTGGCGAACGCGCCGATCAGGGCCCGCACGCGATTGGGGTTCTCCCAGGAAAAGCCGGGCGCCCGTGTCAGGGCCTGGACCCGCTCCACCGTCTCGGGGCGCGGTGTCGTCGCCTGCATCATGAACCATTTGTCGAGCACGATCGGCTCGGTGCGGAAGGCGATCCGGAAGTCCTCGAGCGCGTCTTGCGTCGTCCTGGCCTCGGGCGCCAGATGCGCCATCACCGTCAGGGCATGCGCGCGGTCGGTCATGTTGTCGGCCTCGGCCAGCGCCTTTTCGGCCACCGCGGTATCGCCGGCGGCATGGCACAGCATGGCGGTCGCGACATTGCGCAGCGCGCGCCGGCCCGAGCCTTGAGCGTCGGGCGCATAGTCGCGGCGCGGCTGCAGCTCGTGATAGATGCGCGCAAAGACGCGTTCGCACGCCTTGGCCAGGCGCTCGACGATCGCCCGCCGCGCCACATGGATCGCGTCGGGGTCGATGTCGCGGCCGATCTCGCGCGCCACGTCCGCCTCGCCCGGCAGCGTCAGGCACAGCGCGCGATAGGCGTTCTCCAGGGCGCTGTCCCCGGCGATCGCCGCATAGGTCTCGATCAGCGCGTCGCTGGCCTCGACGCTCTCGCCGGCCCGCGCGGTCGCCGTCGCCCCCTTGAGCTCCTCGACCAGCAGCGAGTTGAGCGCGTCCCAGCGCGAGAACGGGTCGGAATCGCGACGCGCCAGGAACGTGCGGTCGGCGAAGGGCGATTGCGGCACCGCCGTCACCGGCGCAGAAAAGCCGCGCAGCATGGAAAGAACCGGCCGTTCGCCGACGCCGTCGAAGACGATGCGGTGGCTGGGCCGGGTGACGTGCAGGACGCGTTCGTTGCCGTCCTCGCTCACGCGCCCGCCGGACACCGCGGTGTAGGGCACGTGCGCGCCATCCTCGCCGATCAGCGCGAAACGAACCGGAATGTGCATCGGCGCGTGCGGCGCGCCGGCGACCGGCGGCTTGAGCGACTGGTCGATGGTGACCACGAAGCGCTTCTCGGAGGCCTGGTAGCGCGTCGAGACGGCCAGGTTCGGCGTGCCGGGCTGGTCGTACCACAGCGCGAACTGGGTCAGATCCTCGCCCGTGGCATCGGCGAAGCAGGCCAGGAAGTCCTCGATCGTCGCCGCCTCGCCGTCATGGCGGTCGAAATACAGGTCCATCCCCTTGCCGAAGCCGTCCGGGCCGAGCACGGTGCGCAGCATGCGCACCACCTCCGCGCCCTTTTCGTAAACCGTCGCGGTGTAGAAATTGTTGATCTCGCGATAGCTGCGAGGGCGCACCGGATGGGCGAGCGGGCCGGAGTCCTCGGGAAACTGATGGGCGCGCAGCAGCCGCACATCGGCGATCCGCTTGACCGGCCGCGAGCGCATGTCGGCCGAGAACTCCTGGTCGCGATAGACGGTCAGTCCTTCCTTCAGACACAGCTGGAACCAATCGCGGCAAGTGATTCTGTTGCCGGTCCAATTGTGGAAATACTCATGGGCGATGATCGCCTCGATCGAGGCGAAGTCGGCATCGGTCGCGGTCTTCGGGTCGGCCAGAACGTACTTGTCGTTGAAGATGTTCAGGCCCTTGTTCTCCATGGCGCCCATATTGAAGTCGGCGACAGCGACGATCATGAACACGTCCAGATCGTATTGCCGCCCGAAGCGCTCCTCGTCCCAGGCCATGGCGCGCTTGAGCGCTTCCATCGCATAGGCCGCGCGCGCCTGCTTGCCGTGCTCGACATGGATTTCCAGCGCGACCTCGCGGCCCGAGGCGGTAACGAAGCTGTCATGGATCGTGGCCAGATTGCCGGCGAACAGGGCGAACAGATAGGACGGCTTGGGATGCGGGTCGTGCCACACCGCGTAGTGCCTCCCGCCCTCCAGCGTGCCGGTTTCCACGCGGTTGCCGTTCGACAGCAGCAGCGGGCTGTCCTTGGCGTCGCCCTCGATGCGCACGGTATAGACCGACAGCACGTCCGGCCGGTCCAGGAAATAGGTGATGCGCCGGAATCCCTCGGCCTCGCATTGCGTGCAGTAATTGCCGCCGGTGCGATAAAGCCCCATGAGCTGCTTGTTGGCCTCGGGGTCGACGCGCGTGACGATCTCGACCGCAAAGCGCCGCGCGTGGGGCGGCTCGTCGAGCGTCAGCTGATCGGGCGTCGCCGTCAGCCGGTTGCCGGCGACCGGCTCGCCGTCGACCCGCGCCTGGACAAGTGACAGATCGTCGCCATCGAGCGTCAAGGGCGTCCCCGCGGGCACGCCTTCGCGCCGTTCGACGGTGAGCCGGGCGATCACCTCGGTCGCCTTCGGGTCGAGCCGGAAGGTCAGATCGGTGTCGGTGATCCGGTACGGGGCGGGCTCGTAATCCTCCAGCTTGACGGTCTGACCGGTGTCTGTGCGCATGAATGTCCGCCTTGTCTTGGGCTGCCCGCGCGGGCTGCCCGGCCCTTTACACCATGGCGCACGGGTCGTCATGGCTGCAATCGGCTTTGTGCCGAGCAATTCCAGCGAAAATCGGTCCGGTTTCACGTCCGCGATCGCGACGACACGGTCACCTGGAACGCGTTCGGTGGCTCGGCGTTCTCCGGGCGCGCTCCAGCCGTGGCGTGTCGCGGTGCCGCCGTGACGGGGCGCCTCGAAAAGCGGCAAGTGGCCTTGCGCGGCGCGTCGGGCGGGTCCAATACGGGATCCGTCGTGACCCGTTCCCTGTCGTCCACCCCCACAACGCGCGATGCCGCCTTGCTGGGCATCGGCCTGAAGATCGCTTCGGTCGTCGCCTTCCTGTCGATGGCAACGGCGATCAAGTTCGCCGGTCCGATGCCGCCTGGCCAGATGGTGTTCTTCCGCTCCTTCTTCGCGCTGCTGCCGATCTGCGCCTATCTGCTCGTCACCCGCCAGTTCATCGAGGCCTGGCGCACCGAGCGCATCATCGGCCATCTCGGGCGCGGGGTCTTCGGCGTTACGGCGATGTCGCTGGGCTTTTTCGGCCTGACCCGGCTGCCGCTCTCCGATGCCATCGCCATCGGCTATGCGCGCCCGCTGATCACCGTCGTTCTGGGCGCGTTGATCCTGGGCGAGGTCGTGCGCCGCTATCGCTGGGGCGCGGTCGCGGTCGGCTTTGCCGGCGTGATGATCATCTCCTGGCCCAACCTGCAATTGCTGCGCGGGCAGGGCGAGGCCGGCCAGGCGCTGGGCGCGCTGGCAACGCTTGGCGGAGCGGCGGTCGCCGCCTTCGTCTTCGTGCTCGTGCGCACGCTGGTGACCACCGAAAAGACCACCACGATCGTCCTTTACTTCTCGGTGATGGCTTCCGTCCTGGCCCTGTTCACGATCCCGTTCGGCTGGCAGATGCCGACGCCCCAGCAGGCGGCCGCGCTGATCGCGGCGGGCCTTTTCGGCGGCATCGGGCAGCTGCTCGTCACCCAGAGCTATCGCTATGCCGAGACCTCGGTGATCGCCCCGTTCGAATACACCTCCATCGTGCTTTCGATCGCCATCGGCATCGTGCTGTTCGCCGAGTTTCCGTCCTGGCAGACGCTCGTCGGCTCGGCCATCGTCGTCGCCTCGGGCATCTTCATCATCTACCGCGAGCGCAAGCTGGGCCTGGAACGCGAAAAGGCGCGCCAGTTCGTCACCCCGCAGGGCTGACCGCCGGACCCGCTATTCGCTTTCCTCCGAGCGCGGATCGAGGTTGAACGTCTCCGGTGTCCCGGTGCGGCTGACCGGCATGTAACTGTAGTCTGTCATCTCCTCGGTCGGCACCGCCTCGCGGCGCGTGATGCGCCAGCCCGCATAGCCGGCGAACACCGCAAAGGCGATCGCCATGGAGGTGAAGAAACCGCTCGGGCCGAACCGCTCGATCATGAAGCCGCCGGCGACCGGGCCGATCATCGCACCCAGACCGTGAATGATCAGAAGTCCCGAGGAGATCTCGACGAAATCGCTCGGGGCGGCATAGTCGTTGGCATGGGCGACCACCAGCGAGTAGATCGGAAACAGGATCGCGCCCAGAACGAACACCGTCACGAACACCCCCACAAGGCTCGTCGCCGCCGGCACCATCTGGTAGACGAGTGCCACCGCCACGCCGAGCAGGCCGGCGAGCACCATCACATAGCGCCGGTCCATCCGGTCGGACGCGCGCCCGAGGGGAAACTGGAAGATGGCGCCCGAGATCATCGCAAGCGCCAGCAGGACCGGGATCTGATTGCCGCTGAGCCCGGCCCGTTCGGCAAAGACCGGCGCCTGAAAATTCCAGATCCCCGCCACGGTGCCGGCGACCAGCATGCCGACCACCGCCGCCGGCGAGTTGCGATAAAGCTTGCCCAGATCGAGCGTCACCTCGGTCAGCGGCTGCGGGGAGACGGCGTTGGACAGCCCCGTGGGCACCACGGCCAGGCAGTACAGCAGGGCCGCCAGGATGAACAGCGTGGTCGTCGCCGGATCGGCCAGGATCAGCATGAACTGGCCGGCCATCAGCCCGACCATGTTGACGATCATGTAGACCGAGAAGATCTGCCCGCGGGAATCATTGGTCGCCTTTTCGTTGAGCCAGCTCTCCACGACCATGTACGTGCCCGCCAGCGCGAAGCCGGCCATGCCGCGAAACGCGATCCACACCAGCGGATGAATCAGCAGCGCATGCAGCAGCAGCGACATGGCCAGCAGCGTCGCCAGCACGGCATAGACGCGGACATGGCCGACCCGGCGCACCAGGCGCGGCACGATCACGCAGCCGGCGGTGAAGCACAGCGCGTAGCCGAACCCGATCCAGCCGATGGTGACCGGGCTCCAGCCCTCAAGCCCCGCGCGCAGCGGCAGCAGCACGCCCGTCAGCCCGCTGCCGGCGAGCAGGAAGAAGGTCGAGAGCATCAGCCCCGTCACAGGAACGATGTGGCGCAGCATGGGGGTGTCCTTGATCAGGGGCGAGGGTGCGGACCGGGCGGATAGTCCCGATTTGTGACAAAAGGATGCGCGTTCCGGAAAGGTCGGTGCGCATGACGCAGCCATACGCAAAAATCGTTCCGGAACAGCCGCTTGCGGGTAATGTGCGATTGTATGCGTCGCATCGGGTCCGGGCGCGCCCGCCCGCGACACCGCGTGGCGAAGACGCGCCGTCAGTGTCTTCGGCCACCCTCCGCCAGCCTGTCCTTGAGCGCCAGAAGGTCGAGCCAGGCCTGGCGCTTGAAGCGCGGCTGATCGCGCAGGAAGCCCGGCTCGAACAGCGCGGTGACATCGGTTTCCGTCTCGCCGAACGCAACGCGCCGCCAGGTGCCGCGCAACTGCATGATGGTGCGGTCCGAACCGGTCAGATGGCGGGCGGCGACATTGCCGAGCGCGACGACCACGGCCGGGCCGGCAAGCGCGATCTGCCGGTGAATGAACGGCGCGCAGATCTTCAGTTGCAGCGCGGTGGGGCGTTCGCCGCCCGGCACAGCCCAGGGCACGCAGAACCCGCAATAGACGTCCGATTGCCGATCGAGCCCGATCGCGCCGAGCATCATGTCGAGCATCAGCCCGTCGAGCCCGCTCATCGCCGCCCCGTTCTGGTCGTCATCGCGCGAGGGCGCCGCGCCGACCAGCATCACCGGCGCCTGCCGGTTGCCGCCCTCGACGATGGTGTGCCGTGCGCTGCGCTTGAGGTTGCAGCCCTCGAACGCCCGGGCCGCGGCGACCAGCGCGTCGAGATCGTGGGCGGCCTGGGCGGCATCGATGGCAAGGCGCACCGCCTCGTCATCCGGCGGCACCGCCGCCGGCTGAACCGGTCGCGCCGGAGCCGGCTCGGGCTTGCGGGCCGGCGCCGCCGCTCGCGCGGGTGCCGGCGGTTCGGCCGCCTCGGCAAAGCGGTCGACCGGCTCGGCCTCGATTGCGAAGTCGAGCCCGCTTTCGGCGTAAAGACGCAATAGCGTCGCCAGCTGCTCGCGCGTTGTCTCCATGACCGCTTGTCGCAAACCGGCCCGCCCGATGCAATCTCACGAGGCCGGGATGCGCGGATCGAAACGCAGATAGAAGATGCGCGCCGGGGTCAGGTCGGTGGTCAGGAACCGGAAGACGACCCGCTCGCCGGGATCGACGAAGCCGTCTTCGAACAGGATGCGGTCATGGGGCTCGAAATCCTGCCGGTTGCCGGCGAACCGGTCCGAGGTGACCGGATAGGAGCCGATGCGGCGCTGGTCGAAGGACAACCCGTCGCCATACACGCTGGGCTCGCCCAGCACCTCCTGCAGTTCGAACTCGGCGCCGATCCAGGCGATCCCCGAGGCGTTGGTGATGTCGAACTCGAAATGCAGCGTGCCGGTGGCATGGGTGCGCGGATGGGCGAACGGATTGATCGGCTTGGTCGCCCGGATCACGAGCGTCACCGGCGTCGCCGAGAACACCTGGCTGTCAATGCGCACCGGATCGGTGCGCGTGCCCAGCCCGGAGAGCCCGGTGATGCGAAACCCGCCCAGTTCGGCCGAGAATGCATAGCCTGCCGTCAGCGCCGGCCGGTCGCGGACCGCCACGTCCTGGGCCGCGCCCATGCCGCTCGTCAGGCCGATGAACGCGGCGATCAGTCCGGCGATGGACCCGATGCGCCTCATGGGCCGATGGTACCGCTTTGGGCCGGGCCGGCAAGTCACAAGCGGGCGCTGATTCTGCCTTGCGCGGCCGGGCCGAATGTGCCTAATCCGGCCCCGGACGCGGCTACGGGGAGGACATGTGATGAAATCGCGCGCGGCGGTCGCCTTCGAAGCAGGCAAGCCTCTTGAGATCGTCGAGGTCGATCTTGAAGGTCCCCGGGAAGGGGAGGTGCTGGTCGAGATCAGGGCGACGGGCATCTGCCACACCGACGAATTCACCCTGTCCGGCGCCGATCCCGAGGGCGCGTTTCCGGCGATCCTGGGCCATGAGGGCGCCGGTGTCGTCGTCGAGACCGGCCCCGGCGTCACCTCGGTCGAGGCGGGCGACCACGTCATTCCGCTTTACACGCCCGAATGCCGCGAGTGCGAATACTGCCTGAACCCGAAGACCAATCTGTGCCAGAAGATCCGCTCGACCCAGGGGCAGGGCGTCATGCCGGACGGCACCTCGCGCTTTTCGTACAAGGGCGACAAGCTGCTGCACTATATGGGCTGCTCGACCTTTTCGAACTACACGGTCCTGCCCGAGATCGCGCTCGCCAAGGTGCGCAAGGACGCGCCCTTCGACAAGATCTGCTATATCGGCTGCGGCGTGACTACCGGTATCGGCGCGGTGATGTTCACCGCCAAGGTCGAGCCCAACTCCACCGCCGTCGTCTTCGGTCTTGGCGGCATCGGCCTGAACGTCATCCAGGGCCTGAAGATGGTCGGCGCGCGCCAGATCGTCGGCGTCGACACCAATCCGGCCAAGGAGGCGATGGCGCGCCGGTTCGGCATGACCGACTTTGTCGATCCCAGCCAGGTATCCGGCGATCTGGTCGGCCATCTGGTCGAGCTGACCGGCGGCGGCGCCGACTATTCGTTCGAGTGCATCGGCAATGTCGACGTGATGCGCACCGCGCTCGAGTGCTGCCACAAGGGCTGGGGCACCTCGGTGATCATCGGCGTGGCGCCGGCGGGCGCGGAGATCGCGACCCGGCCGTTCCAGCTCGTCACGGGGCGGAACTGGCGCGGTTCGGCGTTCGGCGGGGCGAGGGGCCGCACCGACGTGCCGAAAATCGTCGACATGTACATGGACGGGCGCATCGACATCGACAGCCTGATTACCCACACCATGCCGCTCGAGGACATCAACAAGGGGTTCGATCTCATGCATGCCGGCGAGAGCATCCGCTCCGTGGTGCTCTATTGACCGCGTTGAAGGTGTGATAGCATCGTGCTATCATTTACGTATGGGACAGATACTGGTCAGAAATCTCGATGACGAGGTCGTGCGCGCGCTGAAGGCGAAGGCAGCCGGCGCGGAGAAGTCGCTCGAGCAATATGTGCGCGATGTGCTTGCGGATGCGGCAAGGCCCACAAAGGCCGAGTTGCTGGAGCAGATGGACGCCATGCGCGAATGCATCAAACTGCCGCCCGACGCACCCCCCTACGAGACCATCCTCGACGAGATGAAGGCCGAGCAGGAGGAGAGGGCACTGCGTATCGCGGACCTGGCCGAAGACGACGAATGAGGGAGGCGGTGTTCGATGCGAGCGCGGTCTTTCCGGGTTTCGCACCGACGCAGGTGAGCGAACCCGCCCGCCTTTGCCTGCAGACCTACGATCCGGTCGTCATCGACTTCATGTTCTATGAAACGGCGAATGCTCTAACGACATATGCGCGCGCCAACAAGATCAGTCCGAACGTCGTCCGACGGATACAGGCGGCGATCGAGGGTGCGTTTGCGAGCGAATCGGCCGTCCCGTTTCGGCCCGACGCGTTGGCACTGGCGATCCGTCACCACCACGCCGTCTACGACTGTCTCTACGTCGCCTGTGCCATGGCGCGCGACCTGCCCCTCGTGACCGCCGACAAGAAACTCGCGCGCAAGTTTGCCGACGTTCTGTCTGGCAGGCTCGTCAATCTCTACGACATGCCGGAGCACCTGCCGTGACCCTCGTCCCCGTCCTGTCCCACAAGGTCTCCGGCGGCTGGCTGACCGTGCACGATCACGCCAGCGCGGTCACCGATTGCGACATGCGCTTTGCGGTGTTTGCGCCGCCGCAGGCCGAAACCGAGAAAGTGCCCGTGCTGTGGTATCTGTCGGGCCTGACCTGCACCTGGCAGAACGTCAATGAAAAGGCCGGCATTCACCGCTACGCCGCCGAGCACGGCGTCATGGTCGTCTTCCCGGACACCTCGCCGCGCGGCGACCGTGTCGCCGATGACGCGGCCTATGATCTGGGGCAGGGCGCGGGCTTCTACCTGACCGCCACGCGGGAACCGTGGGCGCGCCACTACCGCATGGATCGATATCTGGTCGACGAACTGCCCAGCCGGATCGCCGCGCTGCATCCCAACGCCGACTTGGACCGGCAGGGCATCTTCGGCCACTCGATGGGCGGCCATGGCGCGCTGACGCTCCACTTGAAACATCCCGGGCGCTACCTGTCCGTCTCCGCGTTCGCGCCGATCGTCGCTCCCTCCCAGGTGCCCTGGGGCCAGAAGGCCTTTGCCGCCTATCTCGGCGAGGACCGGCAGGCCTGGGCCGACCACGATGCCTGCGAGCTCGTCACCCGCCAGCCGAGCAGCGCGCACATCCTGATCGATCAGGGCGGATCGGATGCGTTCCTGGCCGAGCAGCTCCAGCCCGAACGGTTTGCCGAGGCGTGCCGCCGCGCTGGCCAGAAGCTGACGCTGAACATGCGCGACGGCTACGATCATTCCTACTATTTCGTCGCCACCTTCATGGGCGATCACATCGCCCACCATGCCGCGGCGCTGGCGGGCTGACCGGTCGGCCCGACCGTCCTCACATGTTCGGATAGACCGGGCCTTCGCCGCCCTGCGGCACCGTCCAGGTGATGTTCTGGTTCGGGTCCTTGATGTCGCAGGTCTTGCAGTGCACGCAGTTCTGCGCATTGATCTGCAAACGCACCGCATCGTCGGGCTTGCGCGTTGCGTCATTGCCGATCGTGTTGCCGTCCTTGTCCAGCCATTCATAAACGCCCGCCGGGCAATAGCGCCAGGAAAGGCCGGCATAGTCGGCATATTCCGAACGCCGCTGCAACGCCTCGTCGCCGACCCGCAGATGGATGGGCTGGTCCTCCTCGTGATTGGTGTTCGACAGGAACACCGAGGACAGCCGGTCGAACGAGACCTCGCCGTCGGGCTTGGGATAGGCGATCGGCTTGTGGCGCGAGGCCGGCTCGGTTGCGGCATGGTCTGGCTTGCCGTGCTTCATCGTGCCCAGCGGCGACCAGCCGCCGGTGAACTGGTTGATCCACATGTCGACACCGGCGACCGCCACGCCCATGCGCGTGCCCAGGCGCGACCACAGCGGCTTGACGTTGCGCACGGTCTTCAGGTCCTTGCCGATCGGTCCGTCCCGCCAGGCCTTCTCGTAGGCTTGGAGGGCGTCGTCATTGGCCTTGCCGGCCGCGATCGCCTCGGCCGTCTTCTCGGCGGCCAGGATCCCCGAAAGGACCGCATTGTGGCTGCCCTTGATGCGCGGCACGTTGACGAAGCCGGCCGAGCAGCCGATCAGCGCCCCGCCTGGAAATGCCACCCTGGGCACCGATTGCCAGCCGCCTTCGGTGATCGCGCGCGAACCATAGGCGATGCGCTTGCCCCCCTCGAAGGTCTCGCGGATGTTCGGGTGCGTCTTGAAGCGCTGGAACTCCTCGAACGGCGACAGGTAGGGATTGGCGTAGTTCAGGTGGACGACGAAGCCGACGGCGACCTGGTTGTCCTCCATATGGTACAGGAAAGACCCGCCACCGGTCCGGTTGCGCAGCGGCCAGCCGAAGGAGTGCTGCACCAGGCCCGGGCGATGCTTGTCGGGCGCCACCTCCCACAGTTCCTTAAGGCCGATGCCGTATTTGGGCGGCTCGCGGTCTTCGTCGAGCGCGTAGCGCGCAATGAGCTGGCGGGCCAGCGAGCCGCGCACGCCCTCGCCGATCAGCACATATTTGCCGTGCAGTTCCATGCCGCGCGTGAAGGCCGGACCCGGCTCGCCGGCGCGCGTGACGCCCATGTCCCCGGTGGCCACCCCCTTGACCGCGCCATCGTCGTCAAAGACCAGTTCGGCGGCGGCGAAGCCGGGATACACTTCCACGCCCAGCGCCTCGGCACGGCCGGCCAGCCAGCGGCATACATTGCCCAGCGAGGCGACGTAATTGCCGTGATTGTTCATCAGCGGCGGCATCATGAAGTTGGGCAGGCGCACACCACCTGCCGGTCCCAGATACAGGAAACGGTCGTCGGTGACCGGCGTCTTGAGCGGATGGTCCGGGTCCTCGCGCCAGTCCGGGATCAGCGCATCGAGCCCGCACGGGTCGATCACCGCGCCCGAAAGAATGTGCGCGCCCACCTCAGCGCCCTTTTCGAGCACGACGACATTGAGCCCCTCATCGACCTGCTTGAGCTTGATGGCGGCAGCCAGTCCCGCCGGTCCGGCGCCGACGATGACCACGTCGAACTCCATCGATTCGCGCGGCTCGTCTCGGGGATCGCTGGCGCGGTTGGTCTCGCTCATGAAATCTCCTTCAATTGCCTGTGCGCTCCGGTGCCCGCCACGAGGCACGCTTCGTCGCGCGCCGCCCCGATCTACGGTCCCGCGCTGCAAACTTCAATCACGTGCCTGCGCGGCGCGGCGTCCCGGCCGGGCTCTACCAGCGCGAGCCGTCCTTGCGCGTGAACACCCATTGACCGTGCGCGTCCAGTGCCGCCTTCAGGTCGTCGGCGGGGTATTGGGCCGTATCGCCGCCCGTACGGTCGCCGATCTCCAGATAGACGGCATCGTCCGTGCCGCGGTTGACAAGCTGATGCGCGCGCCCGCCAGCGGCAAAGCCCGCGCACATGCCCGGCGCGAGCTCGGTTTCGCCTTCGTCGGTGACGAGCGTTGGCCGGCCCTCAAGCACATAGACGAACTCGTCCTGGCGCGAATGGCGGTGCAGCAGCGCGCTCTCGCCTCCCGGCGCGAGCCTCGTCAGGTTGACGCCGAAATTGGTCAGCCCGAACACGGTGCCCAGCGGCCTCTTTTCGCGCCCCTTCATGCGGCTGGCGAAGGGCTCGGGATAGTTCGATGCTTTCTTCCGCGGCGCGGCCTGATCGGCCCTTATGGCAAGCGGCGGCAGCGATCGTGTCATGTCGGTTTCTCCCCTGCGGCGGCATCGGGCGAGGGCGCGGCCGTCCCGCGCGCCTGCGCCTGTTCACGCTGGTCGCTGTCGGCGGCCTGCGGGTTGAGCACGAGGCTTTGCGGCGTGTTGTAGCGGGCCGTGGGCACCCGCACATATTCGCCGTGCTCGGGCGCCGGGCGCCGGACGATGCGCCAGGCGGCAAAGGCGATCACCGTCACATGCGCCGCAGCGATGGTGACGAACATGCCTTCCGGCCCGGCAAGGCTCATCATGCCGCCGGCGATCAGCGGGCCCGCCACCGACCCGATGCCGAACAGCAGCAGCAGCCCGCCGGCGGTCCGCAGAAAGTCGCCCTCCGGTGCGTGGTCGTTGGCGTGGCTGATCAGCAGCGGATACATGGTGTGGATGAACGCGCCGAAAAAGCCCGCGCCGATCAGGATCGGCACGATGTCGCGCGGCGCCGCGGTGATGAACCACGCCGATGTGGCGACAGCGCCGACGCAGACCGCGATCAGCACGAGGCGCCGGTCGACGCGGTCGGAGGCAAAGCCGACCGGCACCTGCGCGAGGGCGCCGGCGACCAGCGTGGCGCTGACGAAGACGGCGATGGCGGTCACGCTCATGCCGATCTGGTTGCCATAGACGGCAGCCAGCGTGCCGAAGGTCGAGTTGGCGAGCCCGATCAGCACGATGCCGAACACAGCGACCGGCGAGTTGCGCCACAGCCGGCCGATGTCGAGCGACACCTCGGTCAGCGGTCGCGGCTGGTGCGTGGCATAGAGCGCGGTGGGGATCAGGGCGAGCGTGTAGAAGACCGCGCCGAGCACGAAGAAGGTGGCCGCCGACGTGTCGCCGAGCGGCAGCACCATCTGCCCGGCCGTGTTCGAGATCAGATTGACCATCGCATAGACGCCGAAGACGCGCCCGCGCGTGTCCTTTCCCGAGCCCTCGTTGAGCCAGCTCTCCATGATCTGCTGGGCGCCGGCGAAGCAGAAGCCGGCAAGCGCGCGCAGCGGTACCCAGGCGAGCGGATGCATGAGCAGCAGCGACATAAGGATCGATACCGCCGCCAGCGCGGTCATGGCGCCGAACGCGCGGATATGGCCGACCCGCTGCACCATGGGCGGCACGATCAGGCAGCCGGCGATGAAGCCGATCGCCCAGCCGGTGCCCAGAAGCCCCAGCGAAAACGCCGAAAAGCCCTCCTGCGCCCCGCGCACGGGCAGGATCAGCCCGTTGAGCCCGCCGGCGAACATCAGCGAGGAGGCGCCGATCAGGAGCGGCACGGTGGAAGGCGGCAGGGCGGGCATCGGGTCGGTCTGCTCTCCGGTGGCGGGAGCGGTTGTGTCACTGAAACGCGGTCTCCGAAAAGCTGCGCAGCTTGCGCGAATGCAGCCTTTCGGGCGGCATCTTGGCCAGCGTCTCCATCGCCTTGATGCCGATGATCAGGTGCTGGTTCACCTGCGTCCGGTAGAATTCGGTCGCCATGCCCGGAAGCTTGAGTTCGCCGTGCAGCGGCTTGTCGGAGACGCACAACAGCGTGCCGTAGGGCACCCGGAAGCGGAAGCCGTTGGCCGCGATCGTCGCCGATTCCATGTCGAGCGCGATCGACCGCGACTGGCTGAGCCGCTTGACCGGCCCGCGCTGGTCGCGCAGCTCCCAGTTGCGGTTGTCGATCGTCGCCACCGTGCCGGTGCGCATGATGCGCTTGAGGTCGTATCCCGAAAGTCCGGTCACCTCGGCGACGGCCTGTTCGAGCGCCACCTGCACTTCGGCCAGCGGCGGCACGGGTACCGACAGCGGAAGATCGTCGTCGAGCACCGAATCCTCGCGCACATAGGCATGGGCCAGGACGTAGTCGCCCAGTTGCTGGGTGTTGCGCAGCCCGGCGCAATGGCCGAGCATCAGCCAGGCATGCGGGCGCAGCACGGCGATATGGTCGGTGATCGTCTTGGCGTTGGAGGGGCCGACGCCGATATTGACCATGGTGATGCCCGACCGGTCCGGCCGCGTCAGGTGATAGGTCGGCATCTGCGGCAGCTTGGCCGGCGGCGTGCCGGCGTCGGGCTCGCTTTCGCCGGCGCGCGTGACGACATTGCCCGGCTCGACGAGCGTGGCAAATGCCGTTTCGGGATCGGCGATCTGTGCCCGCGCCCAGGCGCAGAACTCGTCGATATAGAACTGATAGTTGGTGAACAGCACGAAGTTCTGGAAGTGCCACGGGCTCGTCGCGGTGTAGTGCGACAGCCGGTGCAGCGAATAGTCGATGCGCTGCGCCGTGAACGGGGCGAGCGGCAGCGGCGCGCCCGTTTCGGGCTCGTAATCGCCATTGGCGATGTCGTCATTGGTAACGTTCAGGTCGGGCACGTCGAAGATGTCGCGCAGCGAGCCGACGATCTGGTCGGCCTGTGCGCTGTCGATATGGGTGCCTTCCAGAAAGGCGAAATGCAACGGGATCGGCGTGCCCGATTCGGACACTTCGACCGCCACATCGTGGTTCTTGGTCAGCAGCCCGATCTGGTGGCTGAGATAGGAGCCGAACAGGTCCGGCCGGGTGATCGTGGTGGCATAGTGGCCGGGCTGGGCGAGATGGCCGTAGGCCAGCCGCGAATCGACGCGGTCGTAGCTGGCCGTCTTGACCGAAAGCTGCGGGTAGTAGGCGCGCACCCGCCCTTCGATCCTCTCGCCCTTGGCGAGGCGACCGAACTGGGTGCGGATGAATTGCGTGTTGCGGTCATAGAGCGCGCGCAGCGCCTCGACCGCGCCGTCTGGATCGGTGAAGAATCGCGGCCGTTGCGGCGGCGGGGTCAAAAGGCCGTCGCTGCCGCCATGGCCATGTTCGCGGGAATCGTCTGTCGGCTTGTCCATGCACCATTATAGACGCACAAACATTGCGCAAGAAAGACGGCGATGACGCCGTTCACGGGCGTATCAGCGACACATAGAGCACAAAGCCCACGCCGTTGCCCTGCCTGGCGCCCTCGTCGGCGCGCGCGGCGGCGAACCCGGCCAACGGCCCGATGAACAGCGCGGCAAGCAGCGCGGCCCGCGCGCAGGCCCTCATCGTCGCGATGGTCGCGTTGCGGTTCGCTCGTGTCATTGGTCCACCCCCGTTGCGCTTGACTGGCGCGGCACCGCGCAAATGCCCGCGCGCTCGAACACGCACGGGAATTCGGACTGGACCTTCCACGAATAGGCCGGCCGGCTCGAGCGTTCGATCAGGCTGATCAAGGCGTAGGCGAAGACCATCGCGATCAGGCAGATGACAGTGAAGCGGCGTGCGAGCATGGCGTGGTTCCCTTTCCCGCCGCCATCATGGCAAAGCCGCGCTGAACGACCGCTGAGACCGCCGTTCAGACGCCATTCAGGGTCGTTAACCGCCGTTAACCATTGTGATGGGCCGCTTCGCGCCTATCTTGAGGGCCGTCGAAACAGGATGAGCGAACATGACCACGCAAGACGCGCCGATCGAACTGCACTACTGGCCCACGCCCAATGGCTGGAAGATCACGATCATGCTCGAGGAACTGGGCGTGCCCTATCAGGTCCACTATGTCGACATCGGCAAGGGCGACCAGTTCAAGCCCGAATTCCTGAAGATCGCCCCCAACAACCGCATGCCCGCCATCATCGACCCCGAAGGGCCCGGCGGCGAGGCGATCTCGGTATTTGAGTCCGGCGCGATCCTGCAATATCTGGGACGCAAGTTCGCCCGGTTCTATCCGCGCGAGGAGCGAGACCGCGTCGCCGTGGAGGAATGGCTGTTCTGGCAGACGGGCGGGCTCGGCCCGATGGCCGGACAGGCCCACCATTTTCGCCAGTATGCCCCCGAAAGGCTGCCCTACGCGATCGAGCGCTACACCAATGAGGTCAACCGCCTTTACGGGGTGATGAACACCCGCCTTTCGAGCCACGAATACCTGGCCGGCGAATACTCGATCGCCGACATGGCCTGCATCGGCTGGGCGCAATCGTGGGAACGCCAGGGCCAGGACATGGACGACTTCCCCCATCTCAAGCGCTGGTTCGACACGCTCAATGCGCGTCCGGCGGTGCAGCGCGGCCTTGCCGTCGGCAAGCAGCAGCGCGAGCGCACCGATCTGCGCGATGACGCCGAGGCGCAGAAGGTGCTGTTCGGACAGCGGGCGCGGTAGCGGCCCGATCCCGACACTTGCATTGCATAGGTATCCATCGCATGGGCATCGCGCACCGATGCAAGCGTCGCACGCCCGGGACCGCTGGAGCGCGTGAGCACGAGGCCGGCCACCGAACGCGCTCCAGATCGCCCTTCGGGACACGCCACACGCTAAGGGCGAAAAGGTCCAAACGCTGGGCACGGTTACCCAATGCTTGCCTGCGGGCCGCCAAAGGCCGCGCAATTTCTCTCGTTCAATGTGCAATTTCAGGGGCTTGGCTTGCTAACGAAAGGTCAAGTTAACGGCGCGTTTTTGTCCCGTTTGCGGCCCGTTAACAACGCCGCTTAGCCATGTGTTGAATCCTTGCTTGCATGCTTGCAACCACGATGGGGCATCACCCGATGGCGCCTCGGCAGACAAACAGGGTAGCAAACGGGAAGAAGATCATGGCACGTCTTGAAATCGAAAACGCCGACCTCGCCGGGCTGGGCGCCAGCGCCAATGCCGACATCCTGCTCGAGATGGGGCTGGTCTGCGCCACCGGGCGCGGCGGGCAGGTCGACATGGTGGCCGCGCACAAATGGTTCAACATCGCCGCCATCAAGGGCTCGCCGCGCGCGGCGGCCCTGCGCGCCGAGATCGCCCAGTGCATGAACAAGGCCGAACTGGCCCGCGCCCTGCGCGACGCGCGCGAGTGGATGACCCGGCACTGAGCGCTGCCGTCAATGATTGCCATCAGCGGGGGTGGGGCGACCGCTGAGGGGCCGCGCACGGCCGGAAACGGCGATGTGCGCGGCCCGCTCCCGCCGCGCAAGGCGGCCTACCTGCCTTCTCCGACCGCCGCGCATGCCTCGGCGAGCACGCCCTCGAAATGGTCGAGTTCTCCGGGGCGGCCGACGCTGACCCGGATGCATCGGTCGAGCGGGGCGACCATCGGCTTGCGCAGGAACACCCCGCGCGCCGCCAGCGCATCCAGCAGCGCCATCGCATGGGCGCCCTCGCTGCCGCAGTCGAGCGCCACGAAATTGGTGGCGGAGGGCAGCGGCGTGAGCCCGTTCGCCCGGCCGATCGCGGCGATCCGCTCGCGCGCCTCGGCGATCCGTTGCACCGTCTGCGCCAGATAGGCCCTGTCGCCCAGCGCCGCCAACGCGCCCGCCTGGGACAGAAGGCTCACGCCGAAATGGTCGCGCACCTTGTCGAATGGCGCGGTCAGCGCGCGATGGCCCAGCGCATAGCCGCAGCGCAGTCCGGCCAGCCCGTGGGCCTTGGAAAAGGTGCGCAGGCGCAACAGGTTCGGCCGAGCCGTGTCGATGGCCGGCAGTGTGCCCTCGGGCGCGGTCTCGCCATAGGCCTCGTCGAGCACGATCAGCGTGCTGTCGGGCACGGCGTCGAAAAAGCGCGTCACGTCTTGGGCGTCCCACCACGTGCCCATGGGATTGTCGGGGTTCGACACATAGACGATGCGCGCCGTCTCCTCGCGGCAAAGCGCGGCGAGCGCGTCCAGATCCTCGCGGTCGTCGCGATACTCGGCCGTCACAAGTCGTCGCCCATGGCCCGTCACGTGATAGGCAAAGGTCGGATAGGCGCCGCGCGATGAGACGATGGCGGCGCCCGCCACCGAGAAGATGCGCACGATCAGGCCCAGAAGCCCGTCAATGCCCGGCCCGACGACGATCTCGTCCATCGCGGTACCCAGATGCGCGCACAGCGCCTCGCGCAGGGCGCGGTTTTCGGGGTCCGGATATTTCCAGGCATCGTCGCGCGCGGCCTTTTCCATTGCCGCGATGGCCGCGGGGGAGGGGCCCAGATTGCCCTCGTTCGCGCCAAGGCGCGCGGCGAAGGGCCGGCCGGCCTCGCGCTCGAGCCGCTCGGGCGCGATGAAGGGAATGGTGTCGGGCGCGGCGGCGACGATGGTGTTGGGGCGGGGCGGCATGGCGGGCTCCGATGCGAATTCAGGGCGCGCCATAGCAGATTTTCGCCGCTGTGCGCCTGTCGATTTCGGTCCGGCTCTGCCGTTCGGCGGTGACGGGCCGACCAGTCCCCGGCGAAGCCATGGTGCGCCGTGATCGCGGCATCCGCATCCTTCAAGCAAGAGGCTTCGGCTTCAAGCAAGCGGCTTGGGGTAGCCGAACCGGACCACCTTCCCTTGCGGCGCATTCGGCCGAGAAACGTCTCGCCCGCACCTGTCATTCGGCATGATGTTGCAATAGCTTGGCGGGTCGGCCGAGTCCCGTGAGGTCCGTGATGACATCTGCCTGGCGACTGACGATAGCGGGGTTCGTTGCGACGGCGGTCGCCTTCGGCCCGGCGCGCATGGGCTTCGGGCTGTTCCTGCCGGTCTTCCGCACCGAGTTCGCATTGTCGACGTCGATGGCGGGGCTGATCGCCAGCGGCGGCTTTCTGGCTTTCCTGGTGGCGCTGCTGGCGACGGCCTGGCTTGGTCCGCGCTACGGACCGCGATTGCCGGTCATGGCCGGCGCCGTGTTGGCGACAACGGGGTTCGCGGCCGTGGCGGCGGCGGCCGGGCCCGGCCTTCTTGCGGCCGGCATTGCGCTCGCCGGCGCCAGCGCGGGTCTGTGCTGGGCACCGTTCAACGATGCGGCCGAGCGTGTGCTGCCCGGTCAGGCGCGCGCCGGGGCGCTTTCCGTGATCTCCACGGGCACCACCGCCGGCGTCCTTGCCGCGGCCGGGCTTGCGATCGCCGTGACCGAGGGGCTTATCGGCTGGCGCGCGGCGTGGATCGGCTTTGCGCTCGGCGGGCTCGCATTGGCGCTGGCCGTGCGGGTCGGCGTGCCGTCATGGGGCCGCGGGGCGCGGCGGCACGGAGCTCTTGGTGCGGTGCAGGTCGACGATGTCGCGGCACCCCCGCCCAGCCTCGTCCAGCGCGCGGCCGCCCCGCTTTACGCCAGCGCGTTTTGCTTTGGCATGACCAACGCGGTGTTCCTGTCCTTCGCCGCCGACCGGGTCGTCGCAGCGGGCGGGCTGCCGGGTCTGCCCGATGCCGCCGCCTCGACGGTGATCTTCTTCGGCTACGGGCTGTGCGGCGTGCTTGGCCTGGCCACCGGCCGGATCGAGGCGCGCTATGGCCTTGCGCCGCTTTCCTGCGGCATCTTCGCGGCCGGTGCGCTGTCGCTGGTCCTGATCGCGCTGGCGCCGACGTCCTGGTCCGGCGTGCTCGCCGCCTCGGGACTGCACGGTGTCGCGATCATGATGGTCAGCGCGCTGTTCTCGTTCTGGAGCCTGCGGCTGTTTCCGGGGCGAGGCACGCTTGGCTTCACTGCGACGCTGCTCGCCATGGCGGCCGGCAGTGTGCTTGGGCCCGCGCTCGCCGGCGTGCTGGCCGCCTCGCTCGGAGCGGCGGCGATGTTCGTGGCCTTTTCCGTCCCCCCGCTTGCTGCCTCGCTGTGGTTCGCAACGCGGTTGCGGCACGCCCGACCGCGCCTGCCATCGGCGGTCCGGTCCGCAAGGGGCCAAAAGCGGTGAGCACCCCCTGACCGTACTCGAATGCCCAATCCAGCAGGAAGGGAACCCGATCGGGCACGTCAGTTCACGCTCCAATCCCTGCTACAAGCGCTCGCCGTCCGACCGAAACACGTGCAAATCCGCCGCGTCAATCTCGAGCCATACCGGCGTCCCCCGCTCTGTCGGTACTGGTTCACGGGTTTCTACGGTTATCATCGGATCGACACCTTCGATGCGCACATGGGCAATCGCGTCGCTGCCCAAGCGTTCGACCAATTCGAGTGCGGCGGGAATTGCGTGACCGGTCTTCGTTGCGCTGAGTTGAACAGCATCGGGACGAACGCCGACAACGAGCTCTTGATCGGCCCTCAACGCGGCTGGAGCAGCGCCCCCGATGGTGATCATTGGACCGCTGTCGGCGCCCAGACGGAGTGCGGGTTGTCCGTCGATCGTGGTCGCGATTGCTTGCACCAGGTTCATTTTCGGCTGACCGAGAAATCCGGCGACGAAGGTGTTTACGGGCCGTTCGTAGAGCTCGAGCGGAGCGCCTTGCTGCTCGATACGTCCGCCGTTGAGAACGACGATCCGCTGGGCGAGCGTCATCGCTTCAACCTGATCGTGCGTGACGTAGATCATTGTCGACTGGAGTTCGCCGTGCAGGCGGGCCAGTTCGACGCGCATTTGCGCGCGCAGATCGGCATCGAGATTGGACAAGGGCTCGTCAAACAGGAAGACCTCGGGCTCACGCACGATGGCCCGCCCGATCGCCACGCGCTGGCGCTGACCGCCGGACAGTTCCCTCGGGCGCCGCTTGAGAAGCTCGCCAATCTGCAGGATGCCGGCCGCCTTCTGCACCTTGCTCTCGATCTCGTCGCGGCCCATGCCCGACATCTTCAGGCCGAAGGCCAGGTTCTCCGCCACGCTCATATGCGGATACAGCGCATAGGACTGGAAGACCATGGCCAGTCCGCGGTCGGCCGGATGCACTTCGTTGACGCGCTTGCCGGCAATGGTCAGTTCACCGGCATCGATGTCCTCGAGCCCGGCGATCATGCGCAATAGCGTCGACTTTCCACAGCCCGAAGGACCGACGAGCACCACGAATTCGCGATTCTCGATCTCCAGCGAAATGTCACGCACCGCCTCGACATTGCCGTATGCCTTGCGGAGGCCGCGCATTCCGACCGGCGCCATCAGTCCGCCTCCGTCTCGGGCTTGACCGCCCACATCTCGATCTCCACGAGGAAGCCGGGCAGCAGTACCGCCTGAACGGCCGTCCGCGCCGGCAGGGGTTCGGGCATCGCATCGGCGTAGACGGCGTTGAACTCGTCCCAGGTTGAGATGTCGGTCAGGAATGCATTGACCTTGAATACGTCCGCGAAGTCGCAACCAGCGGCGCGCAGCTTGTCGGCGCAGTTGGCAAGTGTGGCCTGCGTCTGCTCGGCGACGCTGTTGCCGATCACCGAGCCGTCCATGGCCACGGCGACCTGGCCCGACAGGACGACAAGCCTTCGCGCGTCGACCTCAAGGACCGGCGAATAGGGTCCGGCGGTCGCGTGCTGCCGGACGCTGTTGGCGGGAACCTGCTTTGCTGGCGATGCCTTTGTGCCCAGTGTGGTGGTCATCGATGCTCCTATCCCTTGACCGAGCCGCTGACCAGGCCCTCGACCACGAAGCGCCAGACAAGGACGACCAGGATCAGCGTTGGAATGATTGCGATGAAGATTCCGGTGTTCAGAAGGCTCCATGACACGTCGGTATTGCGCGCCAGCGCCGCCATGACCACCGAGACGGGGCGCGAACTGGCTTCTCCGGACAGGACGAGCGCGAACATGTACTCCGAATAGGACAACATGAACGCAAAAAGCCCGGTTGCGCCGATGGAGGGCAGGGCGAGCGGCAGTGCGATCCGTACGAAGCTCTGGAAGGCGTTGCACCGGTCCAGTATGGCCGCCTCGAACAGTTCGGCCGGCAGCCTGCGGAAGAAGACGGAGAGGATCAGCACCGTGAAGGGCAGCGCCTGCGCGGTATGCACCAGTATGATGCCCCAGACCGACCCGATCAGCCCCAGTTGCTGCATGATAAGATAGACCGGCACCACCAGCGCCGCCGTCGGGACGAGCGGCGACAGGATGATGAACATGAAGCTCATCCTCTTGCCCGGAAAGGCGTAGCGCGCGAAGAAATAGGCAGCCGGGGCGCCGAGCACGATGTTGAGCACCATGGCCGCGGCGGCGATGCGGGCGCTGTTCCAAAGGCTGCGCGGCACCTGGCGCGCGGCCTCGGAGATCATCGAACGCTGCGCGCCCTCGACCTCGTAGGACGCCGGCAACTGCCCCGTGAAAATGTAGCGGTAGTTCTCCAGCGAGATCCCCTCGCTGAATACAGACCGTTCGGGCGACAGCAGCACGCGGTCGGGGACGACCGAGCCGTAAAGCGCCAGCAGGACCGGGCCGCCGGCGAATGCAAAGATCAGCGCCGAGATCAGGAACGTCGACATCGGTCGTCGGCGACGCCAGCTCATGACGGTCGTTCTCCAAAAAGGTCCGAGGGCAGCGCGCGGGTGATGGCGACGATCAGTGCCGCCGCAACGACGACCATGATGAATGCGAGCGCTGCGCCCGCCCCGAAATCGTACATGGCGAAACTCTCGCGCCAGATCTGGAAGGCGAGCAGCGTCGTCGCCGTGCCAGGCCCGCCGCCGGTCATCGCGTAGACCAGGTCATATGTCGTAAAGGCCACCAGCGCGTTGTAGACGACAAGCACGACGATCATCGCCTTGATCTCGGGAAAGACGATGTATCTGAAGCGCCGCCAGCCGCTGCGACAGTCGATGGTCGCCGCCTCGATCGTTTCACCGTTGATCGCCGCCAGAGCGGCCATCACGAGAATCACGGCAAACGGGATTTGCGTCCACACATGTGCGATCAGCACGCAGTAGAAAGCCAGGTCGGGCGAATTGAGCCACTGGATGGAGGCATCGATCGCACCGATCTGCTTGAGCAGGCCGTTGATGATGCCGAAGCTGGGATGAAATACCCAGATCCACAGCACCGCGCTTATGGCGCCGGGCAGGACCCACGGCAGAAGCACCACGGACCGGATGATGGTCGAGCCAGCAAACCGGCTCTGCAGGAAATGAGCGATCGCCGTGCCGATCGCGACGACCAGCGGCGCGGCCAGAACCATGAACCAGACCGAGTTCCACATCGCGGTCCGGAAGTAGTTGGTGTCGAGCACGCGTGCGTAATTGTCCAGCCCGACGAAGGGCTCGCCGGGAAACAGCAGCATCACCTGATGCAGGCTCGTCCAGAAGGCGTGCGCGACCGGTACGCCAATGAACAACAGCACCGGCAGTAGAACCGGCATGAGCCAAAGGAAGGGAAAGCGATTGCGTGTCCACATGTGCTTGGATCCGAGCCCGTACCGACGGCCGAGCGGTCGCGCCGGGAAGTCGTCGAAGGCATGCGTGCCGCTGGCCATGCGGCGTCGGACAGAACGGGCCGCGTTGATGCGCGGCCCGGTCGGTCTTTCTCCTGCGTGGCGTTTCAGCGGTTGGCGAACTGTTCCTGGAGCATGTTCCAGCGTTCGGCGCCCTGGGTCATGGCGTCCTCGACGGTGATCTCGCCGACCATGGCGCTGGCCAGGAGCGGACGGAAATAGGCCGTCCAGACGGCGGTCCATTCGGTCCAGGTGCCCGCGCGCGCCGATTCAACCTGCGCCGCATGGGTCTGCATGTCCGTCCACGTGCCCCATGCGTCGACGACATCCTGATCCTCGAGCAGCGGCAGTTGCGCAAAGCCAAGTCCGTCCTCGACGGCCCAGCGCTTGGCGACCGTGTAGGGCTGGCCGGCCATGAATTCGATGAACTTCCATGCGGCCTCGGCCCGTTCCGGATCGGCTGCGGCATCCGCGGTGACAGCGTAGAACTTGGCGAAACCGAGCGTGGCGCCTTCTTCGCCCGGCATCGGCGCAAGCGCGAACTGGCCCGCCAGGGGCTGTTCACCGGCATTGTTCATCGCCGCCAGCACGTAATTGTAAACGACCGTGAATGCATGCTGGCCAGTGTTCATCGTCGTGATGATGTTCGACTCGTGGTTTTCCGGCTGAACCAGTTCCTTCTCGAAGGCCTCCCGAAGCCATTGCAGATGCTGGAAAGCGGCGTTGTCCGGATCGTCGAAGACCGCGTTGAGCTCCTCGTTGAACAGGTCGCCGCCGCGGCCATAAACCTGGGCGACGAAAGCATCGAAGAAATTGGGCAGTTCCTGATTGTATTCGTAGACGATCGGCCGGTCCATGCCCGCTTCCTTGAGCTTTTCGGCCGCTTGCATCACTTCGTCCCAAGTGCCCGGAACCTCGATGTCATGCTCGTCGAGGATCGCCTGATTGTATATGAACGAGATCGTGTCGGCGTAGTACGGCAGACCATACACCTCGCCGTCATAGGTCACGTCCGACAGCGCAAAGCCGGCCATCTCGGATTTCAGGGTTTCAAGCGTGTCCGGGGGCGCAATGTCGTCAAGCGGCGCCAGCCAGCCCGCTGATGCCCACGCGGGCAACCAATCCTGACCACCATAGATCACATCGGTTCGGGTATTGCCGCGGAAACGAAGGACCATGCTGTCCTGATAGTCGGGCCAGGCATAGTCGGTCAGGTTGACCTTGATGCCCGGACTTTGCTCCTCGAACATCCGGATGTTGTCCTGAATCGTGGAGAGTGAATAGTTCCAAACCACGAATTCAAGGGTGATATCCTCCGCCATCGCCGGCTGGACGGCCAAAAGTCCGCCGCCAACCAGCGCTCCTGCCAAGAGACGTTTCATTTGCCGGATCTCCCTTTCGGTATGTCAAGTCGTTGTCAGCCGCGTCGGCACGTGGCTTTCATCCACCCCCACGCATCGGCGGCAATGCCGTTGACAGAAATGCTGTCGCACGCATTATAGAAACCGATCGAAATCAATTGCAACCCATTTTGACTTATCGCGAGGGATTCCATGTCATTCCGCTTCGATGGGCGCACCAATTTCATAGCCGGCCGATGGGGAGACGACCCGTCAGGCACGCAACACGACGCGGTCAGCCCGATCGACGGCGCAACGATCGGCACAATGGCCTGGAGCACCCGCGCCGCCGCGCGAGAGGCGATCGCCGCTGCGCGCCAGGCGCAGCCGGGTTGGGGCCGTACCTCCCTCTGGGACCGGGCGAGAGTGCTGCGCGGCATCGCCGATGCCATCCGCGGCCGGCAAGCGGCCCTGGCCGATCTGCTGACCCGCGAGCAGGGCAAACCCATCGCCGAGGCAAGGTTCGAGGTCGGCAAGGCCGCCGACGGGTTCGATCTGGCCGCCGATCTGGTCAAGTATCTCGAAGGCCGGACCATACCGGCCGAAGACACAAGCAAGCGGGTGCTGACCTTTTATCGCCCGCGCGGCGTTTACGGTGTGGTCACGCCGTGGAACTTCCCGGTCAACATCCCTGTCGAATACCTTGCGCCTGGCTTGGCCGCGGGCAATGCCATCGTCTGGACGCCGGCGCCGACGACCGCGCTGATCGGGGCGGCTCTCGTCCAGGTCATGGCCGACGCCGATCTGCCGCCGGGCGTGCTCAATTTCGTGACCGGGCCAGGGCCCGAGGTGGGCGACGAGATCGTCTCGCATGACGGGGTTGACGGCGTCGGCTTCACCGGCAGTGCCGCGACTGGCAAGAGGATTGCCCAGCGCGCGGCGGGCAAGGCGCAACTGCTCGAACTGGGCGGCAACGGTCCCGTGATCATTCTCGACGATGCCGACCTTGACAAGGCGGCGACTGCCACCGCCGCGGGCTGCTTCGTCAATGCCGGCCAGGTCTGCTCGTCCTCCGAGCGCGTTCTGGTGCATGAAGCGGTCTACGATGCCTTTGCCGAACGGATGACGGCCGCCGCAGGCACCATCGTGATTGGCGACCCGCGTGACGAGGCAACGACCATGGGGCCCCTTAACAACCCTGAGGTCGCCGCCAAGGTGAACGCCCATGTTGATGACGCAGTCGGCCGCGGCGCAAGGGCCGTAGCGGGCGGTTCGCGACTTGCGGCTCTGGGCACCGACCTTTATTTCGCGCCGACCGTGCTGACCGGCGTTGGCCGCGATGCGCTGATCAACACCGAGGAGACGTTCGGCCCGGTGGCACCGCTGATCCGTGTCGCATCCGATGACGAGGCAATCGCCGCGGCCCGTGACAATCGCTACGGACTGGTTTCCTCGGTCTTCACGCGTGACATAGACCGTGCCTTTCGGTTCATCGAGGCCGTGCCCACCGGCATCGTCAACGTCAACGACACATCCAACTATTGGGAGTTGCATATCCCGTTCGGCGGCGTCTCCGGTAAGGACAGCGGCGTCGGACGTATCGGCGGGCGATACTCGCTCGAGGCGATGTCGGACCTCAAGACGGCCACCTTCACCGTCGACGTGTGATGACTGTGTTTCGCCTGAACGAACTGACGACGCGCCAGGTCGACGCCCTTGATCGGGACGCGACCGTGCTGCTCGTGCCGCTCGGCTCGGTGGAGCAGCATGGTTGGCACATGCCGCTGGGCACCGATACGATTCTGGCCGATGCAGTGAGCGTGGCGAGCTGCGAGCGCGCTTGCGCGGGCGCGTTCGTCTTGCCCGCCCCCTGGTTTGGCTATTCCCCGCATCATATGGGCTTTGCCGGCACGGTGACACTGCGCGCCGAGACATTCATGTCGCTGGTCACCGATGTCGTCGGTAGCCTGGTCGCGCACGGCTTCCGGCGTATCGTTCTGGTCAATGGCCATGGCGGCAATGCCGCGCTTGTTGGCGTGTTGTCATCGACGCTTGGCCACGCCCATCGCGGCCGCGCGCGGATCGCCGGATTGACCTATTTCCAGCTCGCCGCCAACGAGATCGCCCGCCTGCGCAAATCGGCGCCTGGCGGCATGGGCCATGCCGGCGAGTTCGAGACCGCGATGATGCAGCATCTGCGCCCCGAACTCGTGGGCGATGAGGCCGAGACCGTCTATCCCGAAACCGGCTCGCGCCATCTGTCGACAGACCTCCTCGCCGGCAATCGGGTTTCGACCTTTCTCGACTTCGCGGATCTTTCGGCATCGGGCACGCTGGGTGACCCGTCGCTGGCGGACCCCCAGGCCGGCGCCGCCTATTTCGCCGCCTGCGCGGACGCGCTCGCCGGCTTCATCGATGAATTCATCACATGGCCAGTCAACGGGGAACAACTGGAATGAAGCGCATCAAGGTGGCTGTCATCGGCCTTGGATTTTTCGGCATGCGGCATGCGCGACTTTATGCGCGTCATCCCGCCGCAGAACTGGTCGCGGTCTGCGATCTCGACCCGCGATTGCGGGCCGAGGCCGAACGGTTGACCGGCGCCACCGCCCACGAGGGCTATGACGCGATCCTGGCCGATCCGGCCATCGATGCGATCAGCATTTGCCTGCCCGACCGGCTGCATGTCGATGCCGCCGTGGCCGCCGCGCGCGCCGGCAAGACGATCTTGCTCGAAAAGCCCATGGCTCATTCCACACCAGCCGCGCGCAGGATCGCCGATGCGGTCGAAGCGTCCGGCGTCCGGCTGATGGTTGGTCACATTCTGCGCTTCGACCCACGTTACGTGCAGGTGCATGCCGCAGCAGCACCGGAACGTCTGGGCGAGGTAATCCATATGCGCGCCAAGCGCCATGGCATTCGCTCGACAGCGGCGCGGCTGGGCGATCGCAGTTCGATTCTGTTTTACATGGGCGTGCACGATGTCGATGCCATGCAATGGGTGGCGCGCTCGCGAATCGCACGGGTCTACGCGCAAAAGCGGCAGGTCCTTGGCAACGGCAATGAGGATGCCCTGCAGGCCATCGTCAACTTCGAAAGCGGTGCAATCGGGATCATCGATTACAGCTGGGCTTGGCCAGACGGGTTGATGAACGGCTATCGCGCCACGCTCGAAGTGGTCGGAACGAAATCGGCGACCTATCTCGACTGCGCCGACCAGGGCTTCTACACCGTCACCGATCAGGTCATGCAGGGCGGCGACACGCATTTGTGGCCGGAAGTCAATGGTCGAATCGCGGGCGATCTGGCCGATGAGATCGACCATTTCGTTCTCGCGACCCGCGATGGTGCACCTTATCTGCAGGATTGGCGCGAGGCATTTGATGCAATTCCGGTGCTCGATGCACTGGCCCGGTCGGCCACGACCGGCGAGAGAACCGATGTGGCACGATAGCGGGCCGACCGACGCGTTATTGGTCCGAAATGGTTGACTTTGCCTTGCGGACACTGTTGTTCGGCCACGGGCGCTAACCAATGGTTGATACGATGAGCGAAGCACGGCCACTCCCCGATCCGGGGACGGTGATATCGAATGAAAAGGCCAGCCCTTCGCTGGTTTATCGCGCATTGTTGCGTTCGCTCGCCAGTGGGTCGTTGGTTCCCGGCGCGAAGCTTCCCAACGAACGCGAACTGGCCAGTCAACTCAACACCAGCCGGACCGCAGTGCGCAGCGCGTTGTCGCTGATGGAGCGTCAGGGGCTGGTCCGGCGCCAGGTCGGCGCAGGCACGTTTTTGACTGAGGATGCCTCGAGCGTTTTCGAGAAGCTCGACCAGACCAATGTGGCCGCCCACGAGGAAGTACCTTCCTTTCTCGAGATCGCCGAGGGGCGGTTGCTGTTCGAGCCTGCCATGATGCATCTTGTCGCAACGCGCGCCGAACCGGCCGACATCGCCCGGATGCAGCGCATTTTGCAGGACGTGCTGGATGCGCCGACCTGGCGGGAGTTCAAGGAGGCGATCTATTCACTGCATCAGCAACTGTTCATGGCCACCAAGAACCGGTTCCTGATGCAGATCATGGACAGTATCCTGGCTGATCGGCGCGCCGTCGCCTTCGATGGGCGCGACACCGACAAGCCGGCCCCGGACGCGGTGCGCCGGCAGACCCACAAGGAACTGGCGGCGATCGTCGATGCCATCGCCAGGGGGGATGCGAAATGCGCCGAAAGCCTGGTCTCGGACCATCTGATGCGAACCCTGGCGACGGTTAACATCTGGCGGTGAGCACCGTCTAGCCGTACCTCCGCAAGGCTTTGCCGCGAACGATCGACGAAGGTCGCCGAACTGACCAAGGCCGCGACCCCGGCAGGATGGGCTTCTCGGCCGACGATTTCGGACACCAACGCAGCCTCGCGTGCTGACACTCAACAGACCCTGAGCGGACAATCTGGCATCGCCCGCATGGCGATGTCCGGAAGCTGCGTTGGCGGCGCACAAGCGGCGTGGACAGCGCCCCGAGCATTCTCCGGGCATTCTCTCATCATGTGAGCCGTCTTGCTGGAAATGCCGGTGCCCTCTTGCCAAAGTGAAATCTCGCTTCCTAAACTGAGATCACAGTTTTGCGGAGTATGTTCGTGCCTTCGACCGCCGTCACATCGACCGTCACCGTCTCGGCGGGTTTCGAGGCCGGCTCGATCCGTGTCTTGCGGGCTCACGCGCCTGACTCGATCCGGGTCCGACTGAGCGGCGATCCCACGGCGGGTGACCTGCAATGGTTCTACTTTCGGGTCAGTGGACTTGCAGGGCGCGGCTGCCGCATCGAGTTCGACAACGCCGATGCCGTCGCCCGGCTTGATGGCCGCGAAGACGTGCCGGACTGCTGGACCGGGTACCGCCCCTTCTGCTCGCGTGACGCGCAGACATGGTTTCGTTGCGACGCCCATTACCAAAATGGCGTGCTCACCATTATCGGCCCAGAGGCCGCCGACACGCTGTGGTTCGCTTATTATCCCCCGTATCCGATGCAGCGGCACGCCGCGCTGATCGGCCGCGCGGTCGCCGACCCGCGCGTGCGATTGGATACGCTGGGCACCACGCCCGATGGCCACGAGATCGACTTGCTGCGGATCGGTACGCCGGCACCCGGAAAGCCCAAGGTGTGGCTCATGGGCCGTCAACATCCATCCGAGACGATGGCGGGTTTCTTCATGGAGGGGTTGCTGGCGCGACTGCTCGATCCGGCTGATGCGCTGGGCCGGCATCTTGTGGACACGCTCGATCTGCATGTGATCCCGACCGTCAATCCCGATGGCTCGCGCAGAGGCCACACGCGTACGAACGCGCGCGCCATGAATCTCAATCGCGCATGGGCGGACCCTGACCCGGCGACGGCGCTGGAGGTTGTGTTGATCCGCGACCGGATGCGGGCCGAGGGCGTCGACTTTTGCCTTGACGTCCATGGGGACGAAGAACTGCCCTATGTATTTCTTGGCGGCCCGCTTGAGATCCCGTCCCGGTCGGAGCGCCTTTCCAGGCTGTTTGACGACTATGCACACGCGATGGAGCGTGCCTGCCCCGCCTACGCGCTTGCCGATCCCTACCCCGGCGGCGCGCCCCAGACGGCGGACCTGCGCATGGCGTGGAACTGGGTCGCCGAAGAGTTCAATTGCCTGTCGGTCCTGCTCGAGATGCCATTTAAGGACACGCACCGTCAGCCCGATCCCGACATGGGCTGGTCGCCCGCGCGCTGCGCGGATCTGGGCCGCAGCACGCTTGAGGCGATTGGCGCGGTCGCCGGGAGCTTGCGATGACCGCATTTTTGACCCCGGAAGAATTGAACCGCGAATACCTGGATGCGGACGCGATCCCGGAGGCGCACTCATTTCCCCCTCGCTGGATGGCGCTGGCGGCGGAATTCCGCGACAGGGCGGCAAGCACGGCGCGTTTGGGGCTGCCCTATGGCGCGGATGCGCGCCAGTGGTTCGACCTGTTCTTGCCCGACGGCACGCCAAAGGGGCTCGTGGTCTTTATCCATGGCGGTTACTGGCACTCATACGATCCGCGCAGTTGGTCGCACCTTGCCGCCGGGGCCTGCGCCCATGGCTGGGCCGTGGCGATGCCGTGCTACCGCCTCGCGCCGGCCGTGCGCATTCGTGCGATCACATGCGACATCCGAAACGCCCTCTCGGTCGCCGCCGATCTGGTGGCTGGGCCGATCATCCTGACCGGGCATTCCGCTGGCGGGCACCTGTCGGCGCGCATGCTCACCCTGGCGCCCCAGCCCTCGTTCGGCGGCCGGATCAAACGGGTCGTGCCGATCTCGCCGCTTGGCGATCTGCGGCCGATCGCGCTGACGACGCTCAACGAGACCCTGCACCTGGATCCGCAGGAGGCGGAAGCCGAAAGCCCCGCACTGATGCGTCCGATGACGGGCGCCGAGGTTCACGTCTGGGTCGGCGCCGCGGAAAGCCCGTCTTTCCTGTGGCAGGCACGCCGGCTCGCCTACGCCTGGCGCGCGCCGTGGACGCCTGAACCGGACAAGCACCATTTCGACGTCATCGACGGGCTTGCCGAGCCCGACAGCCTGTTGATCCATAAGGTTTTGGGGATGGCGTCATGAGCTTTGCGCTGCGCGCCATCGCGTCCGAGCCGGCCAACATACGCATCGCGCGTGAGTTGCGCTTGCAGCTAATGCGCGGCGAGCGCGAACCCGGAGAAATCCTGACCCATCGCAAACTGGCCGAGCAGCTTGGCGTCAGCCCGATGCCGGTGCGCGACGCACTGCGCCAGTTGCTGGCCGAGCGCGCCCTGGTGGTCGCCAACGGCAACCGCTCGGTCGCGGTTCCGCAGCTCGATTTGGCGCGGCTCTACGATCTCAAGACCGTCCGCGAGAACCTGGAAGGCACTGCCGCGCGGCTGACGGCCAGCCGGTGGCGCCCGCATCAGCTTGCCCGTATCGAGGCCATTTTGGAGGCGAGCGAGACGACCGGAACGCCCGACCTGTCGAGAAACCTCGATTTCCACTTCGCCATCTACGAGGCGTCACAATCCGAGGTCCTGCTGCCGCTTATCGAAAGCCTCTGGCTGCAGTTCGGCCCATACCTGACCCGGGTCAAGGCGCTTGCGGGCGACACGATGGGCACCGGCGACACCTATCACCGCCGCGTTGTCGAGGCCTTGCGCGCCCGCGACGAGGAGGCAGCGCAGCGCGCGATCGTCGCCGACATCTCGGGGGCGATGACCCTGCTGTTTTCGGACCACGCCGTGGCGGCGCGTCCCAATTCCACAACGATAACGGGCCGGCCAAGGCCCGAGGCTCAAACATCAACACAGAGGATCCTGAAATGACCAAGTTAGATGCTTCGACTGCCTCGGAAACGACCCGTCGGCAGGTGTTGCAGATCGGCGCCGGGTTCGGCCTTGCCCTTGCGCTGCCGCTCGGCCGGATAGCGTCCGCGCAAGAGGGGTCGAGCCTGCGCATCGCCGTACCCGCCGATGTGTCCGGCTGGGACCAGGACTTTCTCGGGTTCGACACCGTCGCTCTGGCCGTGATGAAGAACATCTATCCCTACATGATCGACTACGGCGTGCGCGATGTGGAGGGCGGCCGGGTCGGCGATACCGAGACGGTGGTCCCGCTTTTTGCCGAAAGCTGGACCTCGAACGAGGACGGCACGGTCTGGACGCTGCGCCTGCGCAAGGGGATCCGCTTCCCATCGGGTAACGAACTGACCGCACATGACGTCAAGTGGTCGAAGGATCGCGCATTTGCCGCGCAGGCGAACGTCGCCGGCATCTACCGGATCATCGGACTGACCGAGGCCGACCAGGTCACCGTCATCGACGACTATACCGTCCAGTTTTCACAGGCGACGCCGTCGGCGCTCAGCTCGCAGATCCAGATCATCTCGCTCTACGTGTACGACAGCGAACTGGTCAAGCAGCATGCCACCGACGACGATCCCTGGGCGCAGGCCTGGGTCAACATGAACCCGCAGGACGGCGGCGCCTACAATGTTTCCGAGTATCGGCCGGGCGAAGAGATCGTGCTGACGGCCAACCCGGAGTTTCCAGGCGAGCCGCCGGCGGTGCAAACCATCAGCCTGCAGGTCGTCCCGGCGCCAGCCAACCGGCGCCTGCTGCTGCAAAACGGCGATGTCGATATCGCGCTCGGCCTGGCGCGGCGCGACGCACAGGACATGGCGGACGTCGACGGCCTGACGCTGTTGTCCGCGCCCAACAACCAGTTCGTGTTCGTGCCGATGAACATGGCCATGGCGCCCTTCGACAATGTCGGCGTCCGCCGCGCGCTGGCGATGGCCGTGCCCTATGAGGCGCTGATCAGAAGCGTCTACAATGACGACGCGCGCCCGCTCAAAAGCCCGGTGCCGATCGACATGCCGGGGCACAGCGACACCGGATATCCGTACGACTACGATGTTGAGGCCGCGCGCGCGGCGCTGGCCGAAGCCGGCTATCCGGACGGGTTCGAAACCTCGATCGTCATCAACGCCGGCGCGGTCGACGAAGAGCGCATCGCGGTCATTTTGCAGGCCGCATTTGCCGAGATCGGCGTAACGCTGACGATCGAAACGGTCGATCCGGCAACGCTGCAGCAACGCCGCCGCGACCGCACGGCGCCGCTGCAGATCGCGTCGGGTCAGATGTGGGTGAACGATGTCGAGTATCTTCTTGCCGTGGCACTGACTGAGGGCGGGTTCCTCAACTACGCCAATTACAGTTCGGACGTCGTCGACGGGATCCTCGCCTCGCTTCAAGGCGAACTCGATAGCGACACACGCATGGCGCTGATCGCGCAGGTCCAGGAGCAACTGGCCGAGGATGTTCCGTGGCTCTGCCTGGCGCAGCCCAACTTCCTGCTTCCGGTCAGCGAGCGTGTCGGCGGCTGGGTGCAGCCGGTCGACGGGCTGTTCCGGCTGCGCTACCTGACGGCCTGATCCACAACCGTGCTCGTCGCCGCCTTCATCGCCAAGCGCCTTGCCCTGCTGATCCCGGTTCTGATCGGGGTCAGCATCGCGAGCTTCTTCCTGATCCGTCTGATCCCTGGCGATCCGGTCTTGCTGATCGTGCCGGAAACGGCGACGGACGCCGATATTGCGGCGGCGCGCGAACGGCTGGGACTGGATCAGCCGATCCCGGTCCAGTACCTGCGCTATCTTGGCGGTTTGCTGCAGGGCGATTTCGGAACGTCGATCACCACCAACCGCCCGATCGCAACCGACCTGGCGCAGCGGTTGCCGATGACGCTTGAGCTGATCACCTTCGCGATGCTGCTCGCGTTGGCCGTCTCGGTCGCGCTGGGCGTCTATGCCGCGCGGCGTCTTAACAGACTGCCCGACATGCTGACCCGCATCGGCGCGATCGTCGGGAATTCACTGCCGGAATTCTGGCTGGGCATCATGCTGATCCTGCTGTTCTACCAGATCCTGGGCATCGCGCCTGCACCAACGGGGCGGATCGGTTCGGATTTCGCCGTGCCGACGGTGACCGGGCTGATCACCGTCGACACGCTTCTTGCCGGACGATGGGATTCGTTCGTCAACGCGCTCAGCCATCTCGCCCTTCCCGTCGTCACACTGGCCATCGTGATTTCCGCGCCGATGATCCGTTCGGTTCGCGCCTCGGCGATCGAAGTGATGCAGAGCGACAGTTACCGCTGCGCCGCGGCGCACGGCCTGCCCGAACGCAAGCTGGTCAACGGCTACCTGATGCGCCAGACGCTTGGCCGCTTGCCGGCGCTGGCGGCGCTTGTGTTCGGCAATCTGATCGGCGGTAGCGTGCTGATCGAGTTTGTCTTCTCGTGGCAGGGGCTCGGACAATGGGCGCTCCGTGGCCTGCAGGTGCGCGACTACCCGGTGATCCAGACCTTCGTCCTCGTCACCGCGACGGCCTATGTGCTTGTCTTCCTCATCGCCGACATCGTCCAGGCGATCCTGGACCCGCGGGTGAGGATCTGAGAATGAGCCAGACGCCTCTGCTCGCCCCGACCCGGCGCATTGCGCGCATGGAACCGGCCGTCGTGGTCGGATCCGCAATCGTCCTGCTCGTGCTTGCGGCCGGTATCGCCGCGCCCTGGATCACGCGCTGGGGATCGACGCAGATCGACCCGTTGCACTTTCTCCAAGGTCCCAGCGCGACGCACTGGTTTGGCACCGACGGCAACGGCATGGACATCTTCGCCCGCGTCCTCTACGCCGCGCGGATCGACATCGGCATCGCGCTGGCCGCCGTCGCGCTGTCCGTCGTTCTGGGAACCGCGATCGGGCTGATGCTGGGCTATGCCGGCGGCTGGGTCGACGATATCGGCATGCGCGGGCTCGACATCGTGCAGGCCTTTCCGGTGTTCATCCTGGCCCTCGCCATTGCCGCGATCCTGGGAGCCAGCCTGCCGAACCTGATCCTGACGATCGGGCTGATCAATGCGCCGCCCTATGCGCGGCTGATCCGCGCCGAGGTCGTAGCGTTGCGCCATCGCACGTTCATCGAAGCGGCGGAATGTGCGGGCAACTCGCACCGGTCGCTGATGCTGCGGCATCTGCTGCCGAACGCATTGACCCCGATCCTGGTGATCGCGCCGCTCAACTGTGGCTGGGCCATCCTGACCCTTGCCGGCCTGTCGTTCGTTGGGCTCGGCATCCCGGTGCCCGAGGCCGAATGGGGTGCAATGATTTCGGCTGGGGCCGCCGACATGGTCGGCGGGCGCTGGTGGACCGCAACGTTTCCCGGCCTTGCGCTGTTCATCACCGTGCTCGGCTTCAACCTGATCGGCGAGGGGCTGCAGCAGCGGCAGGCGAAACGATGAGCGCCGCCCTCCTCGACATCCGCGACCTAAAGGTCTCGATCCCGACGCCGCAGGGCATTGTCGAGGCGTTGCGCGGCGTGTCGCTTCACGTCGCGCCCGGCGAAGTGCTGGGCGTGGTCGGCGAAAGCGGCGGCGGCAAATCGATGATCGCACGCACATTGACGCATCTGCTGCCCTATCGCGCTCAGGCCAGCGGCAGCGCCACGCTGTCAGGCACCGACATCATGGCGCTGCAGGGCGAGGCGTTGCGACAGTTTCGCGGCGGCGAGGTCGGGCTGTGTTTTCAGAGCCCGCGCGCAGCGCTCAATCCCGTACGCACGGTCGGCGATCAACTGGTCGACCGGTTCAGGGCCCATGCGCCCGGCGACGGTCTCAAAAGGCGGGCGATCGCCGCGCTGGCGGCGGTCGGGTTGCGAGCACCGGAAACGCTGATCGAATACTTCCCGCATCAACTGTCCGGCGGCATGGCGCAGCGGGTGATGATTGCGCTGTCGCTGAGCTGCAATCCGCGCCTGCTGGTCGCCGACGAGCCGACGACCGGGCTGGACGTGACACTGACCGGCGAAATCCTGGACCTGATCGCCGCGCAGGCACGCGACGGCGACCGCGCGGTAATGATCATCTCGCACGACCTCGCCGCGCTGACGAAGGTGTGCGACCGGCTGGTGGTGATGGAAAAGGGCCTGATCGTCGAGACGGGCGCGACCCGGCAGCTGATCACCGCACCGCAAAGTCCCTACACCCGGCGCCTGATCGCGGCCGTGCCGGACGTCACGACGCGCAGGACCACATCGCCTGAATCACGTGACGGCGAAACAGTGATGACGTTGCGCGACGTCGAAGTACGCTATCCCGCCCGCTTCGGAGGCAAGCCGCCACCGGCGTTGACTGGCGTCAATCTCGACATCCGCACCGGCGACACGATCGCCGTCGTCGGCGAAAGCGGATCGGGAAAATCGACGCTGTCGCGCGCGATCATGGGGCTCTTGCGACCCACCGGCGGCGAAATCAGATTTCGCGGCCACACGCTGTCAGCAATGCGTTTCAACCAGCGTCGCGGATTGCGGCGCTACATGCAAATGGTGTTCCAGGACCCGTTCGACGCGCTCAATCCGCGGATGACGGTCGAGGACATCGTTTCGGACCCATTGCGCCTGACCGAGCCCGACGCAGCACGGCGGTCTGCGGCCATCGATCGGGTGCTGGTCGAGGTCGGGCTGGACCCGTCATACCGGACGCGGCGACCGCACGAGCTTTCAGGCGGGCAGGCGCAGCGCGTCGGGCTGGCGCGCGCCCTGTCAATCGATCCCGAACTTGTGGTGCTCGATGAGCCGGCCTCGGCGCTCGACGTAACCGTTCAGGCGCAATTGCTCGACCTGATCCGCCGGCTGACCGAACGGCGCGACCGCGCCTATGTCATGGTCAGCCACGACCTCGCCACCGTTCGCGCGCTTTGCGACCGGATCGTCGTCATCGACGCCGGCCGGATCGTCGAACAGGGCGCGACCGAAGACATCTTCACCAACCCGTCCTCGCCCAAGACACGGGCCCTGCTGGACGCCGCACCGCGGCTCCATGTCGACGCCAGATAGGATTATGAGATGACTGCCGACACCCGCATCGCCGTCGATATCGGAGGAACCTTCGTGGATGCCGTCGAACTCGACATGACCACCGGCGCTTTCCGCTTTGAGAAGGCGCCGACAACGCCCGGCGCACCGGCCAATGGCGTGATCGATGCGGTCGGCAGGCTGCGCGACAGTCTGGAAAGTGTCTCGCTGTTCATTCACGGCACGACGCTGGGCCTGAATGCCGTTCTGGAACGGCGCGGCGCGCTGACCGGCATCATCACCAATGCAGGCTTCCGAGACATCTTTCTGATCGGCCGGGGCAACGTACCGGACGCGCACATGTACGATTTTCAGTACCAGCGGCCCGAATCCCTGGTGCGGCGGCGTCATATCTTCGGCGTGCCGGGCCGGCTCGACTACAAGGGAAACGAGATCACGCCCCTGGACGAGGACGCGGTGCGCGCCGCCGCCAAGACCCTCGTCGAAGATATGGGGATTGAGGCGATCGCGGTCACCTATCTGTTCTCGTTCAGAAACCCCGAGCACGAGCGCCGCACCGCCGCGATCATCGGCGAGATGTATCCAGAAACGAAGGTCTCGATCTCCTCGGACATCACCCGCGAGCACCGCGAATACGAACGGACCTCGACGACGGTTCTCGACGCGTACATTCGCCCCATTTTCGAGCGCTATATCGACGCGTTGCGCGCCGCGCTCAAAGCACGGGCGTTCTCGGGTCGATTTGCGATCATGCGCTCTGGCGGTGGCGCGATGTCGGCAGACGCGGCGAAGTCCTCGCCGACGCAGACTGTGTTGTCAGGCCCTGCCGGCGGGCTGGTCGGCGGCGCGCTGATCGCCGAGGTGCTCGAGAGGCCCGATCTGGTCACCTTCGATATCGGCGGCACATCGCTCGACGTGTGCCTGATCGAACAGGCCGCGCCCATGGTCGCGCACGAAGCCTCGCTCGAGGACTTGCCGCTTCTGATCCCTACATATGACATCCGGACGATCGGCTCGGGGGGCGGTTCGATCGCGTCGATGAACCTGGGCCTTTTAAAGGTCGGTCCGCGCTCGGCCTCCGCGGTGCCGGGACCCATCTGCTATGGTCGCGGCGGCACCGAGCCAACGGTAACCGACGCCGCACTGGTTCTGGGCTACATGGATCCGGAAAGCTTTCTGGACGGACGCATGCCGTTGGATGCCGCGGGCGCCAACGAGGGCATCAAGCAGCAGATCGCCGAACCGCTGGGGCTGGACGTGGTGCAGGCGGCGGCGCGCATCTTCGACGTCAGCCTGGCCAATAATGTCGGCGCGGTGCGCCAGCTGACCGTGGAGCGCGGGCGCGATCCCAGGGATTTCAGCCTTTTGGCCTTTGGCGGGGCAGGACCGCTGATCGCGCCGCTGGTCGCGCGCGAGATGGGCCTGAAGGACACGATCGTCCCGCTGCTTCCGTCGGGTTTTTCGGCATGGGGCATGCTGGGCGCGGATATCGTCGACGACTTCGCCCAGACCGACCTGACGATCCTGGGCAGTGAGACAGCCGAGGCGCTCGACGCCAAGTTCAAGACCCTGGAAGCGGACGCGGCGCGATCGCTGTCCGCGCAAGGCGTTCAGCAGGGCGACGCCGTGATGGAACGCCAGCTGGAACTGCGATACCAGGGCCAGGAGCACGCGCTGACCCTGACCGTTGGCGCCACGCTGGATGCCGATGAGCTGGTGCAGCGTTTCGCCGCCGCGCACGAAGGGCTCTACGGCCACAGCATGGACGCGCCGGTGCAGATCCTGACGACCCGTGTGCGCGGCATCGGACGAACCCGGCGGCCGACGCTGGTCAAGGCCGAGCAGCCCGCGACCGCGCCGTCGCCCACGCCCAAAGCCCACCGAGACGCCTTCGACTTCGCTCAGCGCGCGATGGTGTCCTTCGCCGTGTACAACCGCGCCGATATCGCGCCCTTCAGCAGCCTGTCGGGACCGGCCTTGATAGACGAGGGCACGTCGGTGACCGTCATTCACGCGGATCAGACGGTGGCGGTGAACGCCTATGGACATTTGATCATCGCCAGTCAGAGGAGCGACGCATGACCGCCGCCACCCGCGCCGCCGACGGCGCCTTTACCGCGATCGTGCAAAGCTACATAAACGCCGCCGCCAATGAGATGCGCGCCACCCTGGTGCGCACCGCCTTCACTCCGGTGATCTACGATGTGCTGGATTTCGGCATTTCCATCTATGACGCGCGTCTCGATCTGATCGGCGAGGCCCCCGGCCTGACCTTCTTTCTCGGTGCCAACGACTATTCCGTGCGCAAGGTGCTGGAGTATCACGGGACCGACACGCTGGCGCCAGGCGACATCATCATCTCGAACTATCCCTATTGGAACGGCGCGCATGTCTCCGACGCGACGCTGCTTGCGCCCGTGTTCGACCCCGAGCGCGGCGATCTGCTTTCCGTGCTCGTGGTGCGTGCGCATTGGATGGATCTGGGCGCAAAGGATCCAGGATACGTGCTCGACTCCACCGACATGCATCAGGAGGGGCTGGTGTTCCCGGCGACCAAGCTCTACCGCAAGGGCAAGGCGAACCCCGAAATCATCGAAATCATCCGGTTCAATTCGCGGATGCCGGACCTTGTGATCGGGGACATGCATGCCCAGGTCGCAGCGCTCAGGACCGGCGAGCGACGCATGCACGAAATCCTGGGAAAGTTCGGGCGCGACGATTTCGAGGCCGCGCTGGCCGGGATGCATGCCCATGGCGAGGCGGCAACGCGCGCGGCGCTGGCGGATCTGCCCAAGGGCAGCTGGAGCGCAAGCGACATTCTCGACGACGATGGCATCGGCACCGATCCGGTCCACATGCAGGTGCGCGTGACCATCACCGACGACACGTTCGAGGTGGATTTCGACGGGTCTTCCGCAGCCACCAAGGGGCCCGTCAACATGCCATTCGGTGCGACGGTCGCCATGTGCAAGGTGCTGTTCAAGTCGCTGACGACGCCGGACGAGCCCTCAAGCGCCGGCCAGATGCGGGCTCTGTCGATCAAGGCCGAGCCCGGCACTCTGTTTCACGCGGTCTACCCCGCGCCCACCTTCACGCTGTGGACCGGGATCGTTGCCCTCGAACTGGTGCTCAAGGCACTGTCGCAGGCGATGCCCGACAGGCTGGCTGCGTCGTCGGGGGGCGACGTGCCGGGCTTCATGATGCTCGGCATTCATCCCGACACCGGCCAGATGTTCGCGGTGTCCAACAACGACCCTGTCGGCTGGGGTGGCGCGCCGACCCACGACGGGTCGAACGCGCTGATCCACTTGTCCGAAAGCATCGTGCGCTCGACATCGACCGAGATCATGGAAACGAAGACCACGATGCTGATGGAGCGCGTCGAGGTCACGCCCGACTCCGGCGGTCCCGGACGCTATCGCGGCGGGCTTGGTCTGACGCGCGACATACGGTTCCTGACCGATGGCGAATTCCTCACGGTGATCAAGAAGACCAAAAGCCCGCCTTGGGGCCTTGCCGGTGGAGCGAACAGCACGCCCAACCAGATCGTGCTGTTTCCGGGGACCGACAAGGAACGCAATGTCTCGACCCAGCGCGTCGCGGTCAGGGCCGGAGAGCGCGTGCGCGTCATCAGCGCCGGCGGTGGCGGCTATGGGCCAGCGTCGGAACGGCCGCGCGACGCGATCAAGGCCGATCTTGCCGAAGGCTACGTGACGCCTGAGGGCGCGCGCCGGGACTACGGCCATGAATGAGGTGGGCACGATCGACGGTGGTCTGGTGGAAATCCTGCGCGCCTCGCTGGGCAATGTTGCCGAGGAGATGCGCACGACGTTGATCCGCACGGCATTCAGCCCTGTAATCTACGAGGTTCTGGACTTCGGCATCTCGATCTACGACGCCAAGTACGATCTGATCGCCGAGGCGCCGGGCCTGACCCGGTTTCTAGGGGCCAACGACTTCGCGGTGCCGACGATCATGCGCCGTGTCGGACCTGAAAACGTTGTCGAAGGCGACGTCATTGTCGCCAACTACCCCTATTGGAACGCGGCGCATGTCTCGGATGCCAGCCTGATCGCGCCGGTGTTCGCCCCGGGACGCACCCGTCCGTTTGCCTGGCTGTGCGTACGCGCGCACTGGATCGATCTGGGCGCGAAGGATCCGGGCTATGTCCTGGATTCGACCGACATGTATCAGGAAGGGCTGGTGTTGCCTGGCATCAAGCTGGTCAAGGCTGGCGTGCCTGATGCGGAACTGCTCGCGCTCATCCGTTTCAACTCGCGCATGCCCGAGCGTCTGATGGGCGACATCCACGCCCAGCTTGCCGCCCTCGCCACCGGCACACGGCGCATGGCGGCGCTGATCGCGCGCTATGGCGCCGACACACTCGAACGGGGGATCGCGGCGCTGATCGCCTATGGCGAGGCAGTCGTGGACCGGGCGCTTGCGGACCTGCCCGAGGGTCGATGGAGCGCCGAGGATTGGCTAGACGGCGACGGTATCGACGAAACCCCGATCCCGATGAAGGTGACGGTGACCCACGCCGATGGCCGCATGAGCGTCGACTTCGACGGCTCGTCGCCGGCGGTGCGCGGGCCGGTGAATCTGCCCTTCGGCTCGACCATGGCGACGGCGAAGGTGGCGTTCAAGGCGCTGACGTCGCCCGGCGAGCCAAGCAATGCCGGGCACATGCGGGCGCTGACGGTCAAGGCCGAGCCGGGCACGTTGTTTCACGCCGTCTACCCCGCGCCAACCTTCACGCAATGGGCCGGCATCGTCGCCCTGGAGTTGATCTTCGCCGCGCTTGCCAAGGGCATGCCCGACCGGATCCAGGCGTCCTCGGGCGGTGACGTGCCTGGCTTCATGATGATCGGCACGCATCCCGATACCGGCGAGCGCTATGCCCTGTCGAACAACGAAAGCGTTGGATGGGGCGCCACGTCGCGGCACGACGGGCGGCTGGCCGGGAGCCATCTGTGCCAGTCCGTCGTGCGCAACACGCCGATCGAGGTGCTGGAAACCCGCACCGCGATGCGAGTCGACCGGTTCGAATTGCGCCCGGATTCGTTTGGCGATGGGCGCTATCGTGGCGGGCCCGGCCTGGTGCGCGACCTGTGCTTCACCGCACCGGGCGAATTCCTGACCATCGCCAAGAAGACCGGGACCCGGCCATGGTCGATTGCGGGCGGCGGCGAGCCCGAACCGACGCGCTTCACCTTTTTCCCCGGAACCCCGCGCGAGCGCCGCGCGGGGACATGGCGCGCGGCGGTTGCTCCGGGCGACAGGGTGCGCGTGGAGACCGCTGGCGGCGCCGGGCATGGGCCGGCCCGCAGGCGCGATAGCGCGGCCATGCGCCGAGACATCGAGGACGGACTAAGGGCAACACGGAAGGCAGCACCATGACCGACGACAGCTTCGAACTCTACGACCTGAGGGTCGAACTGGTCCGCAGCGGCCCCGGCCGCATCTATTGCGGCAATGAAGGCGACTGGTTCGAGGTCCACGGCGAGGTCATCAAGTTTCCGCCCGGCCAGGGCTTCTCGCTCTACTCTCTTTCGGCAGTGCTGCCGTTGCTGCCTGCCAAGCAGCGTGTGACCGATGCCAATGATTGGATGAGTACCGACTCCGAGGTCGGCTGCCCCGACCCGAACTGTCCGTCGCGGCTGCGGATCACACGAACCGGCAAGCGACGGTTCAGCCATGCGGACACGACGGCCGTGCCGCTTTCCAACAACGCCGGAGAATAGCCATGTCCGAGGTCGAACGCACCGATCTGGTCCCAGGTTTCAGGATCAGCCGGATCATCAAGGGAGGTTGGCACCTTGCCGGCGGCCATGGTCCCGTCGACGCCCAGCAGGCGGTCGCGGAGATGGACGATTACGTCAAGGCGGGCATCACCACATTCGACTGTGCCGATATCTACACAGGCGTTGAGGACCTGATCGGCACATATCGGCGCGCGTGCATGGCGCAGGGCCGTGCGGATATTCTGTCGACGCTGAAGGTTCACACCAAGTGCGTCCCCGATCTGGATAGGCTTGCGACAATCACGAAGGGCGAGGTGCAGGAAACGATAGACCGCTCGCTGCGCAGGCTGGGGGTCGAGCGGCTTGATCTGGTGCAGTTTCACTGGTGGGACCTGTCGGTCCCGCGCTATGTCGAGGTCGCAGGTTGGCTGGGCGATTTCCAGCGGGCGGGCAAGATCGATCAGCTTGGGACTACCAATTTTAACACGGCCTGCATGCGCGAACTTGTCGCCGGCGGCTACCGGCCGGCGGCGTTCCAGTTGCAATATTCGCTGCTCGACCGCAGAGCCCGCCGCGAAATGATCGGCTTTTGCGCGGACCATGGCATCAAGCTGCTGTGCTATGGCACGGTTGCGGGCGGTTTTCTGTCGGACAGGTGGCTGGGTCGGCCGATGCCTGCCGAGAGCTTCGAAAACCGCTCGCTGACGAAATACCGGCTGATCATCGAGGACACTGGAGGCTGGGACGCGTTTCAGGCGCTATTGCGCCTGTTGCGCGAGATCGCCGACAAGCATGACACCGACATTGCATCTGTCGCGATGAAGGCGATGCTTCAGGACCCGGCGGTATCGGCCATCATCGTGGGCGTGCGCCACGGCGGCCATCTGGACAGGCATGCCAGGCTGTTCGACGTCGTACTGGACGCAAGCGATATGGCACGGATCGAGGCGATGGTCGCGCGGATGCCGATGCTTGACGGCGATGTCTTCGACCTCGAACGCGACCGCGACGGGCAGCACGGCCGCATCATGAAATACAATCTGAACCAGTCCTGACGTGAGTGTGGGCATCTCCGTTTCAGCCGCGATTCCGTCCGGGCGTATCGAGGTGATCGACGCCCGCGATCCGTCGAACATCCGGCTGCGCGTGCCGGCAGATCCGGGCACGAACTTCATCGGATGGTACAATTTTCGGGCCTCGGGCGTGCGCGGGCGGGCCGTGACCTTCGTGTTCGAGGACGTGGCAGCGGCCTTGGCGGCGCGCATGGCCAACCGCGACGGCTACGGCGACAAATGGACCGACACAGGTCCGCTGGTCTCCGAAGACGGCGGCGAGACCTGGCGGCGCATTCCAGCCCGCTACGACGGGCAGAGCTTCCGCTTTACGCTGACGCCGGCCCGGGACATGGTGCAGATCTGCGAATTCGCGCCCTTCGGGCCGGAACGCGACGCGGCGCTGATCGCCTCGGCGCTCGCCCATCCTCGGGCATCGCTGCGCGAGGTCGGCCAGTCGGTGCAGGGTCGCCCTATCGATCTGATCACCATTGGCGCCGGTCCCGGCAAACCGGTCCTGTGGATCGTGGCGCGGCAGCATCCCTCCGAAACCCATGGCGGGTTCTTTCTGGAGGGATTGTTCGAGCGCCTGCTCGATCCCGACGACGCGGCGGCGCGTGTTCTGGTCACGCAGGCGGAACTCAACGTGATCGTCAACGCCAATCCAGACGGGTCCGCGCTGGGACTGTCACGCGCGAACGCGGCCGGGCGCAACCTCAACCGCGCCTGGGCCGAACCGGATCCGGAAACCGAGCCGGAAGTGATCGCGATCCGCGATGCGATCGTCGCGCGCGGGCTGGATTTCTTTCTCGACTGCCACGCCGATGGCGAGTTGCGCTGCAACTTCATCTGGCCTTCGGAGAACGTGCCGGCATGGCATCCCGACCGCTGGACACCCTTTCGCGCGTTCGAGAACGCCTGGGCGCTTGCCTCGCCCGATTACGAAAAAGGCCATCCATACCCCGGCGGCTGCCCGGCGCAGGCCGATCTGAGCATGGCGTGGAACTGGATCGGCAACCGGTTTCCGCACGCGCTTTCGGTGCTTCTCGAACAGCCGTTCAAGGATGTCACCGCCCATCCGGTCCCCGAGACCGGGTGGTCGCCGGACCGCGCGCGCGCCTTCGGACGCAGCCTCGTCGTGCCGCTTCTGGCGGTTCTTTCCCATCTCGAACACGTATGAACCCGCCCGGCCTGCGACGCCGCCCGGCCGTCACCCTGGCCTGACGGTCCTGCGACCTCAACGAGCGTCTGCTTGTCGCGACGCGGGCAGCGGGCGGGGATGAACTGAATCGAGGCAGCCGGTAGAGACTGTCCGTGATGCGGCGGATGCAGGCCACGCCCGCATGGAAATCGGTCTGCTCCCGCAAGGGCCCCGGCTGCGTGCTGAGGTGGGTGCCACGCCGGTTGTCGGCCCATCCCCCACAATCACTGGCTTGCGCCGGTCAGCTCCGCGAAGGCCGCTGCGACCCGCCCGCTCGGCGTGTTCGAGCCTGCCGGAACCGCCACGCAGCCGCCACGGCGTGCCGGCGGATCGCCCATCAACCCGTAAAGCTCGGAGGTTTCGCCCCGGTCGACGAACTCGACGATCGGCACCTTCTGGCGGGCGGCGGCCAGCGCCAAAGCCCAGGGCTGCTCGCACGTGTTGTGCAAGATGACCGGAACACAAGCGGCCTCCGCCATCTCGATGATGCGGATCGTTTCGGTGATGCCGCCCGCCCAGGCCACATCGGGCTGCAGGATGTCGACCAGACCCTCCTCGAGCAGCGGGGCGCAGTCGAATCGGCTGAAGCAGAAATTGCCAAGTGCCAGGCGGATGCCTTCGCCGGCCGCCTTGCGGATGCGGCGCAGTCCGGCAATGTCATAGGGCGGGACCGGATCCTCGATCCAGAAAATGTCGAGATCGCGGGTCGCCTCGGCAAAGCGCAGCGTGTAGTCGGCGTCCCAGGCCATGAAGGCGTCCAGCATGATGCGTCTGTCCGGCCCGGCGATCTTGCGGAAGTGTTCCATCAGCGCCACGTTCTCGTCCAGGCCCACATCCCCTTCCTGCACACAGCGCGGCATTGCGGCTTTCAGGCCCCACCAGCCGTCGGCGGCCAGGCGGGCGGGATCAGGTGTCGTCGCATAGGCATGGATATGTTCGCGGCGCGTGCCGCCCAGCAATTCCGTCAGCGGTCTGCCCGTTTGGCGTGTGCGCGCGTCCCACAGCGCGATGTCGACGCCGGCGATCGCCATCATGGCAAAGCCCGACCTGTCATTGGGCAGCAGCGACAGGAACATCTGTTCCCAGAGTGTTTCGATCTCGTCGAGCGGGCGGCCGACCACCATCCGTGCCAGATGCTCGCGCACGATCAGTGCCGTGACTTCACCGCCATTGGTGCATGACCAGCCGACGGTGCCGTCCTGGGTCTCGATGCGCACGAATGCCTTCTTGGTCGGCCACATCCAGCTCGCACGCCTCTCGGCAAAGGCGGGAAAGCGCGACATGGGCGAGGCGACCCGTCGTGTCTGCAGCGCCTGGCGCGAAAAGCCGACATCGAGCGCCAGCGCATGGACCGATGCAATCGTCATCCCTTTACCGCCCCCTGCAACAGCCCGCGCGTGAAGTAGCGCTGTCCGAAAAAGAAGATGACGAGGATCGGCAGGGCGACGAGGCTAGCCGCCGCGCCGACGCGGTTGAACTCGAGCGTGAAGTAGTCGACGAAGCTGGCAAGGCCGATCGTCACCGTCTTCTTGTCGAGCGATTCGATGAGGATCGAGGCAAATGCAAACTCGGACCAGGCGCCGACGAAATGCCACATGGCCGCGGTGATGAGCGCCGGGGTTGCCAGCGGGAGGACGATGATGACCATGGATTGCAGTCTGTTGGCGCCGTCCATCATGGCCGATTCTTCGAGTTCGAAAGGGATTTCGCGCAGGCCGCTGGCGATGATCCAGGTCGCGAAAGGCAGGCCGAAGGCCGAATAGAGCAGTGTCAGGCCGACAAGCGAGTCCTGCAGCCCGACCGCGTTCATCAGCCGGTAGGTCGGTAATAGCAGCGCCGCGCCCTGGAACATCCGGCTGATGAGCAGCCCCCCCAGGATGATGTCACGGCCGGGAAAGGAAAGCCGCGCAAAGGCATAGCCGGCCAGCGTGCCGAAGAAGACGACAATGACGGTGGAGGACACCGCGACGATGAAGCTGTTGGAGATCAGCGTCGGCCAGTCGAGCAATTGCGCGGCCTGGGTCTGCGGCGCAAACAGGTCACGATAGGCCGCAAGCGTGGGCTCCGATGGCCAGAACGCGATCGGCAATTGCGTCAACTCCTCAGCCGGCTTGAAGCCCGCAAGGATCAGCCAGAAGATCGGAAACAGCACATAGGCCGCGATCAGAAGACCTATCAGGGTCATGAACGTCCAGTAGATCGGGCGCGACTGGCTCACGGGGCTGCCCCTGACGCCCAGGACCGGCGCATGATGTAAAGGTAAAGGCCGACAATGGCCATGAGCATGACCAGATTGACGACCGACATGGCCGCACCGACGCCCCAATTGAAGAACTGAAAGCTCTGCTGGTAGATGTAGGTCGCCATGATCTGGCTGGCATTGGCGGGCCCGCCGCCGGTCATCACCCAGGGCAGGGTGAACTCGGCGGTGATCCAGATCATGGAGATCACCGTCACGGCGGTCAGCGAAAAGGCGATGTGGGGCATGACGATGAAGCGGAAGCGCTGCAAGACGTTGGCGCCGTCGATCTTGCCGGCCTCGTGTTGGTCTTGCGGCACGGACCGGATCGCCGCGCACAGGATGAGCGCAACGAGCGGCATCTTGCGCCATATCACGACGGCAACGAGTGTCCACATGACAAGATCGGGATCGCCGAGAAACGAGATTGGCCGATCGGTCAGGCCGATCTGACTGAGCGACTGGCCCAGAATGCCAACCTGGCCGTGCAGCATCCATTTCCACGCCATGGCCGTGACGACATCAGGCAGGATCCAGGGCAGGAGGATCAAGGCGCGCAGGGCGGTGGTGATTGGCGAATCGACGGCAAGATAGGCGCCGATCGCAAGGCCGAGCAGAACGCAGAAAAACGTGCCGCCAAGAATCCAGATGGCGGTGTTGACAAGCACCTGCATGAACAGCGGGTCGGAGAACAGTGCGCGGAAATTGACAAGCGTGCCGAAACCCAGCTCCTGCCCCATGACAAAGCGGGTGAAGCTGAGCGTGAACACGTCATAGGTCGGCCCGACGATGAAGGCGAGCACCGCGAACACGACCGGCAGGATCATGGAATAGGCGAGCCATCGGTCCGCGCGGGGGTTCATGCGTCGTTCCTCATATGGGGCCGTCGAAGGGAGCGGCAGGGGACCGGACCGGCGCGGCCGGTGGCGCGGGATCAGGGCAACCCCGGCCCCGCGGCTTGCGCGGGGCAGGGCCTTCGGCGTCAGCCGCGAAGGATGTCGATCTGCTGCTGGGCACCCTCGGTCGCCGCGTCCAGCGCTTCCTGCGGGCTTTGCTGGCCCAGCACGACCTGCTGGATAGCGTTGCCCAGGGCTGTCTCGACGACCGAGACACCGATGAAGCGCGGCATCGGCTCGGCCCCTTTGAACAGCGTGCCGGCCTGATACGCCTCCACCCAACCGGGCCATTTTTCGGCAAGCGTCGGCTGTTCCCAGGCGACCTTGCCGGCGGGGACGCGGGCGAATTCGGGTTCGCCGCCCCACAGCGCCAGTTGCTCGTCCTGCGACCAGAAGTCGAGATACTCGATCGCGGCCTCGGGGTTTTCGCTGCGCGCCGAGACCATCAGGATTGCGGTGGGATCCATGATCGCATTGACCGGCGCAAACGCCCCGGTGACCGTATCGGGGCGCGGGAAGGGCGTGCCCTGCCAGTTGAGGTCGTCCGGCGTGCCCCAGGGCGTATTCAGCCAGGACAGTCCGACCCACATGGCGACGCGGCCCTGCGAGAACAGTGTCGCGGTGTCGCGGAAATTGGTCTCGGTCATCGCACTGCCCGCTGGCGTTGAGCCGTCGGCGATCAGGTCGGCATAGAGCTGCAGCGCATCGACCATACCCGGCCCGTTCAGCGTGACCGTGTTGTTGGCCTCGTCGAAAACACGCCCGCCATTGGCATAGGCGATGCCCTCGAAGATGTTGATGTCGACCGGCGCGGTCGTGGCCGGCATGGCGATGCCGGGCCGGTCGGGTTTCGTCATGGCTCTGGCGTATTCGCGCAACTCCGACCAGGTGGCGGGCGGGCGGTCGAAGCCGGCCTCGTTGAGCGCGTCCATGTCTATCGCCAAGAAGCTCGCCATGTCGACATAGGTCGGCAGACCGTAGAGCTGACCCTGATGCATGCCAGATTGCAGAACCTCGGGCACGATGCGCTCCTTCCAGCCGGCCATCCTGTCGCCGGCGATCGGGTCGAGCGGCTGGATCATGCCGAAGCCGGCGAATTCGGGGATATCCTGCCCGAAGGCGATGACCACGTCGGCGAGGCGGCGGGTCTGGAACCCGGCGAGGATCTTCTGACGGCGGATCTGGCCGTAAAAATAGGAATAGTCGAGCCCAATGTCTGGATGACCGGCGGCGAAGGCCGCGTTCCGCTCCGGCCACATCTCGACCTCGGTCGGTGTGCCGCCGAATTTCCATACGCTGACCGTGCCGGAGGCGGCGCGGACGGCGGGCATGGGAAATGCGCTGGCAGCGGCAATGGCCGCCGAGCCGGCAAGGAATCTGCGGCGCGATGGGGTGATCTTCATGGTGCTCCTCCCGTGGAATTTGCTCATCACTCATCACAATGACATACGAATGTCAAGGAATTGATACTCGTGCGTCATTGAGCCATGACAGAGGCGATCGGCCGTAGTAGAGATGGCGATGGGGCCATTTCCGCTAGGCGCATGCCGGCGGCCCACAAAGACCACCGAAACCTTGCGCACCGTGCTGACGGGCCTTGCGGGGGCGAACTGGAACGGAGCGAAACGCTTGGGGCAGAAGGCAAAGACGCTCAAGGACGTATCGAAGGCATCGGGCCTGTCGCTGATTACCGTGTCGCGCGCGCTGCGCCAGCCCGAGACGGTTCAACCGGCAACGCGCGAGAAGGTGCTGCGCACGATCGAGGCGATCGGCTATGTGCCGAACCTGACGGCGCGCTCGCTTGTGTCGAACCGCTCGAACATGGTCGGGCTGGTCGTGCCGATCCTGTCGAGTTCGCTGTTTGCCGATCTCGCCCAGGGCGTGGCCGGCGTGCTGCACGAACGGGGCCTGCAGATGCTGCTCGGGGTCAGCGAACGATCAAGCGAACTGGAGAGCGAGGCGGTTCGGACCTTCATCGGCCGCCAGGCCGATGCCATCATCGTGACCGGCTTCACGCATACCGAATCCTGCCGCAGCCACCTGCAGGCATTTTCGGGGCCGGTCGTGGAGACCTGGAACCTGCGCGCCGATGCCGTCGACATTGCCGTGGGCTATGACAACCGCCGTGCCGCCAAGGAGATGACGCGCTATCTGATCGGCCGCGGCTACAGACGCATCGCGCTGGTGGGCGGCGCTTTCGAGAACAACGACCAGGCCGAGGACCGCATGGCCGGCTTCTTGTCGGCGATGGCCGAGGCGGGGCGATCGGTACCGGACGACCATGTTATATCCGTGCCCAACCCGACAACGATGGAGAGCGGCTATGCGACGATGGAACGGCTCCTCGCGCTCGATCCGGCACCCGATGCGGTGTTCTTTCAGGCCGAGATTCCAGCCCATGGCGCCGTCATGGCCTGCATGGCCATGGGCGTTGCAATCCCCGACCGGGTGGCGATCGCCGGCTTCGGCGATCTGAAGCTGTCGGCGCTGCTGCCGGTTCCGTTGACCACGATCCGCATCAAGGCGGAGCAGATCGGCGAGACGGCGGCTCGGCTGGTGCTCGACCGGCTCGATGGCATGGAACCGGATACGCGCATGGTCGATGTCGGCTACGATCTGATCATCCGGGAAAGCGCTTGAACGGTCTCTTGCATCATTGGTGCGAGGCGACAATCGAGCGCAGAGCGCGTATTGCCCACCGTGGAGTTTGGCGCGAAATCAGGGAGAGAAGCCGCATTGCCTCGCCTGAACCGGTCCCGGACACTTGCCCGTTGTCTTATCTGGTTTCCCCCTGTGGTTTTGGGACGGGCGCAGATCAGATGAGGCGGATCAACACGGCGACCAGTGATGAACTGGTGAAGGCGATCAGGGATCGATACGCGACGAGCGGACATACGGACAATTCGCGCATTCGAGGCAAATTCGTTGCGGTGAGCGGTTTTCACCGCAAGCACGCGATGCGCCTGCCGTGGAGCGGGTTTCGAAAGGCGCGGGAGGGGGCCGGGATTTGACGGTCTCTGCCGCACGAACTCAGGATTGACGGGTTTTCCATGAGCGCTTTGGTGCGTCCGCCGGCCCGTCGAGCGTCAGCTTCATGGTCCAGCATCGGCGCGCGCCTTTATCGCGTCATGGCCGCGTGAAAACCGAGAGCGCGAGGGTCATCATCTGGCGGATGCGGACGGGATCTTCGCCCGAGGCGCGCTGGGTGATGGCAAGCGCAAGCTGCTCGCCGAGGTATTTCGCTCCGGCCTCCACCGAAAGCCCGTCGGGCCAGTCGCCGGCGTCGCGACACGACTGCAGGAAGACGACATAGGCCGCCTGCGCGGCCGCGTCGATCTCCTCAACCCGCGCCCGCGTTTGCGGCCCCAGCCGGTGCTTGCCCGCGCGCATCTTGTAGAACAGGCAGCCGGTTTCCATGCGCGGGTCGGCGCTGGCGAAGTCGACCAGCGCGTCGAGCGTGTCCTTTAGCCCCTGTCCGCCGCGCAGGATCGCGAACACGGCCGACAGCACCCGCTCGGCGTAGCTGTCCAGAACGGCCCGGGTCAGCCCGTCCTCGCTTCCGAATTCCCGGTAGAGCGAGGGCTTGGAAATGCCCGCCATCTGGCAGATCGCGTTGACCGACACGTCGGCCGGATCGCTGTGCCAATAGGCGGTCGTCGCGACGTCCAGCACCTTGTCGGCATTCATCGTCCGCGGCCTGCCGCGGGCGGGTTTCCGATCGTGATCGCTCATTTTATACCGATTGGTATTTTAAGCCTTGACGGCATGGCTCCGATATTTGTACCAACTGGTAACGCAGGACGCAATCAGGAGACCGAACCATCGCGCAGGCCCTGGCAAGCGCTCCGATCCATTGCCCACCAACCCGCCGAAGGAACGAGCCCAATGAGACAGACCCTCGCAGCCGGTGCGATTGCCGCCGCAACACTCACCGGACCCGCCCTTGCGGGCGACATCGACACGGTGCGCGCCTTTTATTCCGACATCCTGACCGATCCGGCCGGAACGACGTCTGAGCGCTATTTCGAGCTGTTCTCGCCCGATGTCGTCTCGGTCCCCACACCGCCCGGCGGCGAGGGTGCGCAAGGCATGCTCGACACGGTGGCGTTCCTGGGCCAGGTCGTGCCCGACCTGACCTGGGAGCCCCAGGAGATCATCGAGACCGGCGACAACCGCTTCGTCGTGCGCGGGCTTGCCACCGGAACGCCCGTCGGCCCGTTCTTCGGCGTCGACCCGGCCACCGGCAAGAGCTTCGAGATCATGTCGATCGACATCGTCACGGTCGAGGACGGCCTGATAACCCATGTCTACCACCTCGAAGACTGGACCGGCGCCGTCGCGCAGCTCACCGCCGAGTGAGGGACAAAGGCCCGGACGCGCCGCCGGTGGCCGGGCCTTTTCGTCTCTTCCCGCCTTCAAGGAAAACTCAGATGTCGACGCGCTTTGCCTCCACGCTCGGCCTGCTCCTCTGCCTTGCGCCCGCGCTGGTCCACGCTGTGGAAGTCGTTCGCACCCTGTGGGCGCGATGGGTCGTGAACTTCGTGCTGCCCCTGTTTGCCCCCGGCCTGCCGCGCCCTTCCAGGGCGCTGACCCATGCCAACCATGCGGGCGTGCCGTTGCTCGGCCATCACCCACGGATATCCCGCAACGGGCGCAATGTCGGTTTCGTCTTCGCCATGTTCTGGGCAGTCGCTGCCGTGCTGAACCTTGCGGGCTTGTCTGCGGTCGCCCACTGAGCCGAGACGCGCCCCGTGTAGCCGCAAACTGCCAGCAAGAGCGAATTGCAAACGTCGCACGATTGTCACAGCGGGCCTTCACTGGGCGCGCTCTGCCGGTGGCGCATCCGGTAGTTGCGCGGGGTCGTGCCGTACTGATCGCGAAACAGGCGGTGGAAGTAGCTGAGGTTCTCGAATCCGCAATCGGAGGCCACCTCCGGCAAGCCCCGGTCCGTTCCAGCGAGAAGCATGGCGGCATGCTGGATGCGAATGCGGTTGACGTACTGCGTCGGACTGAGCCCCAGATGGCGCCTTGCCTGCCGGCAGACATGCTCCTGTGAGCGCCCGGCGGCAGCCAGGAACCCTTCCGCGCCCTGCCGAAACACCCGCGGCTCGCGGACAGCCCGGCAGGCGTTGAGCAGCCAGGCTGGCGCGCGGTCATCGACGACCTCGGCGGCGTCCAGCACATGGGTGATCACCGACAGCAGAAAATGCTCGATCCGGGCGAGACTGCGGTGGCTGGTCTGAAGCGACAGCATCGCGTTCACCGCGCGCTCCTTCTGCGGACCGCGCAGCCGGAGCGCCACGGGCAGGGGCCCCGATTGCCAGAAGAACCGCCCGGCGACGTCGTCGCGATAACGCTTGACGAGATGTTCGGCTGTCTCCGGGCGGAATACGACGTTGAGGATGCCCGCGCCAGTGCCCGAGACGGACTGCAGGGCATGGCTGTCGGTGGGGCGAAGAAATACCAGGTGACCCGGCTCGAGGACCTCTTCGACGCCGTTGATCCAGTGGTGCACCTGACCCTGCTCCACCAGCATCAGCTCGAAATAGTCGTGGTGGTGTTCCAGGATCGGCGGCGTCTCGGGCAAGGGCTTGCGGGTGAAATGAAACGCCTCGCCGCGGTCGAGATAGGTATCAATCCTGAACAGTTTCTGCGGAAACCGCACGCCCTTGCCCTCTTTTTGCAGGTGCAGAAATGGTCGGAAAAAGATCAATATTGTATATGTTTTTGTCAAGGCCGGGTCTGCGCCCTTGCCCGACCCTGCGCTAGCGTAGCGCCCGGGAGGACGGGTTATGATGGATGCGGCGCTGGATCTGGGCTTTCGGCCCGCCGACCCCGAGCGGGCGCGGAAGCTGACCAAGGCCGAGGTCACGCAGTACAACACCTTTGGCTTCGTGCAGCCGTTCGACATTTTCGGCGCCGACGAGATCGCGCGCATGCGCGGCTATTTCGACGGGCTGATGGCCGATCTCGGCGAGGCCGGCGCCTATGGCATCAACTGCTACCAGGCGCGCTTGGCCGGCATCTGGGACATCGCCACCGATCCGCGGATCCTGGACCATGTGCAGGACATCATCGGCGAGAATATCGTGTGCTGGGCCAGCGCGATCCTGTCCAAACAGCCCGGCGATCCCAAGCAGGTGCCATGGCACCAGGATGCAAGCTTCTGGTCGCTGAGCCCGGCGCGTACCGTGACGGTCTGGCTGGCCATCGACGATGCCGATGCCGGAAACGCGGCGATGCGCTTCATTCCGGGCAGCCATGACAAGGGCGCCATCGCGACCTCGGCGATGGGCCGCGACAGCGTGTTCCATAAGGGGATCGCCGATGCCGAGCGCTATGGCGCGCCGTTCACCAACGCGCTGAAGGCGGGACAGATCTCGCTGCATGCCGACATGCTCGTGCATGGGTCAGTGGCGAACCTTTCGGACCGGCGCCGCTGCGGGCTGACACTGCGCTATTGCCCGCCCGAGGTGCGGATCACCGATCCTGACTGGGCCAGGGGCGTCGAGGCCATCGTCGCGCGCGGCAGCGACCCGACAGGGCAGTGGCAGCACCATCCGCGGCCCGAGAACGACGATATCCGGGCGACGTCCAGCCCGCATGTCGTGGGCAACAACTGACGGGCGCCGGGCATGCAGATCACCTGGTTCGGCCACGCGGCGTTCAAGCTGACCGACAGCACCGGATGGTCGGTGATCACCGATCCCTACACGCCCGAAGGCGTGGGCTATGCGCCGATCCAGGAGACCGCGGACCTGGTGATCATCTCGTCGGACGATGACGATGCCCATTGCCGCGCGGACCTGATCCCGGGCGACCCGGAGGTGCTGAACGCGCTGACCGCGGCGCAGCAGGGCGGCAGTGCCGTGGCGGCGGGGCTTCAGGTGCGTGCCATCGAGGCGGCGGAGTGGGATCACCACCCCGAGCACGCCGTGCCGGGGCAGAACGGCATGTACCGCTTCGAGCTCGACGGGCTTAAGGTCGCGCATATGGGCGATGTGGGGAACCCGCTGACGCGTGCGCAGCAGGCCTTCTTCGAAGACGTGGACGTGCTGCTGGCGCTGGCCGGCGGTTATCTGACCATCGAATTGCCCGACCTGATGGAGATGGTGCACCGGGTCCGGCCGCGGCTGATCATCCCGATGCATTTCCGCACGCTGACCTACCGCCCGCGCAACACGATGTGGATCGACAGTTTTCTGGCGCATTTCAAGGACGAACAGGTGGAATTCGCCTGTGCCCATACCGTTGAACTGTCCCGGTCGGATCTGGGCGACAAGACCCGCGTACTCGTCATGGATTACAAGCGATAAAGCGAACAATTATAAGTTGAAAACGACCGTGGAGCACCGCGGCAGACAAACAAGAACTCGAAGGGAGGAAACACATGAACCCGACAAGACGACTGCTTCTCGCAACCGCTGCGCTGGCGCTTGCCCTGCCCGGCGCAGCCGCCGCACAGGATGTGGCGCGTGAGGACACGGTGATCTTCGATCTCGACCGCACGATCCGCGATCCCGGGAATTTCAACTGGATGACCGACGGTACCGGCATCCGCCGCATGCACGGCGCGCACCAGGCGATGTGGGAGCCGCTCTTCATCCTGAACTACGGTACGGGCGATCTGGACCCCTGGCTTGCGACCGGCGCCGAAGGCAATGCGGACTCCACCGAGTTCACCATCACCCTGCGCGACGGCGTGACCTGGTCCGATGGCGAGGCGTTCAATGCCGACGATGTGGTCTTCACCGTCAATATGGCGCTGGAGAACGAAGAGCTGAACGCGCGCGAGGTCTCGACCCTGCGCGGCCAGGTGGCCAGCGTCGAGAAGATCGACGACCTGACCGTCAAGTTCACCCTGAACGCGCCCAACCCACGCTTCGTGGTCGAGAATTTCGGGGTCAGGATCTTCGGCAGCTTCCTTATCATGCCCGAGCATGTCTGGTCCGCGGCCGCGGACCCCGCGACCTTTACCTTCAATCCGCCGATCGGCACTGGCCCCTACACCTTCACCTCCGCTGCGTCGAACCGGGCGATCTGGGATCGCGACGACGACTGGTGGGGCGTCGAGACCGGGTTCATGGACCTGCCGGAACCCGAGCGGGTGGTCTTCCTTGAGTCGGGCGGCGAAGAGAGCCGCGCGCAGCTTTTGGCGGGCAACCAGCTCGATGCGGCGCAGAACCTCTCGGTCGGCACCTTCGAGGCGATCCGGGCGCAGAATCCCAACGCCATCGCCTGGTTCGAGGACTACCCCTATGCCGTGGCCGACCCCTGTGCGCGCCAGCTGGAGATCAACACCACCGTCGCGCCCTGGGACAGCCCCAATATGCGCAACGCCGTTGCCCATATCATCGACCGTACGCAGATCGTGAACATCGCCGCCGAAGGCGCCACCACACCGTCGGTTACGATGTTCGCGCAATACGGCTCGATGGCGCCCTTCATCGACGCCGTGGTCGAGGCCGGCCACGGGCTGTCGCCGACGGCCGATGTCGCGGCCGGCCAGGCGCTGATCGAGGCCGAGGGCTGGACCCGCAACGGCGACTACTACGAAAAGGACGGCGAGACGCTGGCCGTCGAAATCCACGTTAACTCCGCCTCTACCGAATACACCCGCACCATCGACATGGTCGTCGAGCAATTGCAGCGCGCCGGCATCGACGCCCGCGCGGTGCCGGTGGAAAACGGCGTGTTCTGGGGTGAGGTGCTGCCCTTCGGCAATTACACCATGTCCTACAGCTGGCTTTCCTGTGGGTCGGTGAACGAGCCCTGGGCCTCGATGGGCCGTTACACGGTCAAGGACGTGGTCCCGGTGGGCGAGCGCAGCCCCGGCTTCAACAACACCGCGCGCTGGGACAGCGAAGGCGCCAAAGCGTATTCCGAGATCGTGGACGCCATGGCGACGATGCCGCTGGGCGCGCCCGAGATCCCGGACATGGTGGCCGAAGCCTACCAGTATCTCGACGCCGAGATGCCGTTCATCCCGCTCGTGCAGGCATTCAAGCTGATGCCGTTCAACACGACCTACTGGGAGGGGTGGCCGACCAACGACAACTACTACAATCACCCGTTCTTCCACTGGAACTCGGCGCATCAGATCATCCACAATCTGACCAAGGCCGAGTGATCGATCGTCCTGCAACCGAGACGGGGCGCCGGCGCGCCCCGTCTCGCACCCCAAGAGCGGAGGCGCCGATGGGACGAATCCCGGTATCCTACCTGATTAACCGCCTGATCACCTTCATGTTGACCGTGTTCATCGCGGCGACGCTGATCTGGATCATTCCGCGCCTCAGCCCGGTCGACCCGGTCGACGTGATGCTGGGACGGATGGCCGCCGGCGGCGGATCGATCGAGAACTCGGACGCGATCCTGACCCAGTTGCGCCAGAGCTTCGGTCTCGATCAGCCGATGATCGTTCAATACCTGCTCTATCTGAAGAACACTCTGACATTCGATTTCGGCCTGTCGACGGCGAGTTTCCCGACGCCGGTCGCGAGCCTGATCGGCAACGCGCTGCCCTGGACGCTGGGGCTGATGTTCATCTCGCTGATCGTCACCTTCATCATCGGCAACCTGCTGGGTGCGCTGATGGTCTGGGAGAACACGCCGAAGATCTGGAAGGTCGCGATCCCCTCGGCGATGGTGTTCACCGCGATCCCGCCGCTCCTGTCGGGGCTCTTGCTGATGTACGTCTTCGCCACACAGCTGCGCTGGTTCCCATTGACCGGGGCCTACGGGCTGAATGTCGAGCCGGGTTGGGACTGGGATTTCATCGTTTCGGTTCTGCACCACGGCTTCCTGCCGGCGCTCTCGATCGTCATCGTCACCTTCGGGTTCTGGGCGCTCGGCATGCGCGGGCTGATGATCACCGTGCAGGGCGAGGATTACTCGGTCCTGGCCAAGGCCAAGGGGCTGCGCCCGCGCTACATCCTGTACCGCTACATGATCCGCAACGCGATCCTGCCTCAGGTCACGGCCTTCGCGCTGCAGATCGGCGGGCTGGTCGCGGGCCAGGTTCTGGTGGAACGGATCTTTGCCTATCCGGGGATGGGCAAACTTCTTTATGACGCGATCCTCGATCAGGATTTCCCGGTCATCCAGGGGGTCAGTTTCGTGATCATCCTGATGACGGCGCTGGCGGTGTTCCTCGTCGATCTGATCTATCCGCTGATCGATCCCCGCATCCGGCATGAAATGTGAGCGGCATGGCGGACCCTTCGATGCAAACCGGCGCCGCGGCCCCGGAGACGGCCGCACCGGACACCGCAGGCCTGACGAAGGCGCAACTTCGGCGGATGCGGCGGTTCGACAATCCCTGGCGCAATCCCAAGCTGATCACAGGCGTGAGTATCCTTCTGGGGATCATCGCGCTGGGCCTCCTCGGCCGCCTGTTCTGGGACATGGACCTGGTCTTTACCGGCTCGGGCATGCCGAGGCAGGCCCCTGTCGGGATCGAAAACATCCGCGGCCAGGTCGGCACCCTGGCGCATCCGCTGGGCACCGATGTCTCGGGCAAGGATATTCTGGCGCTGCTGATCGTGGGCGCGCCGAATTCGCTTTACGTGGGCGTACTGGCGTCGGTGATTGGGATGTCGCTGGGCATTTTCCTGGGTTTTACCGCGGGTTTCGTGGGCGGGCGTACGGACGACGTGATCCGGGTCAGCTCGGACGTGATGATTACCATCCCGCCGCTTCTGATCCTGGTGGTGTTCCAGGCGGCCTATGGCGACATCACGCTGACGATGATGGCGATGCTGATCGCGTGCTTCGTCTGGCAATCGCCCACCCGGCTGATCCGCGCGCAGGTCTTGTCGATGCGCGAGTCGGGCTACGTGCAGATGGCCCGCCTGTCGGGCGCCTCGACCGGGCACATCATGTTCCGCGAGATGCTGCCCAACCTGGTGCCCTATCTCTTCGGGTCCTTCATCGCCAATGTCACCACCTCCATCGTCACTGCGGTCGGGCTGGAGGTTCTGGGCCTTGGCCCGCAGCGGGTGCCGACGCTGGGCCGGGTGATTTATGACGCGATCAATTCCGGCGCGCTGATCCAGAACATGTGGTGGTGGTGGGGCATTCCGACGATCCTGCTGGCGCTGATGTTCGTCGGGCTTCTCTTGATCAATCTCGGCCTCGACGAAGTCTCCAACCCCCGGCTGAGGAGGCTCTAGGCGCATGACCGTCCTCGAAATCAAAGACGTCTCCATCGACTTTCCGACCTCGCGCGGGGTCGTCCATGCCGTCACCGATGTCTCGCTGTCGGTGCCGCAGGGCCGGCGCATCGGCTTCATCGGCGAATCCGGATCCGGCAAGACCACGACGGCGCTGGCCGCGATGCGCATGCTGGCGGCCCCCGGTTTTGTCAGCGCGGGCGAGATCCACCTGAATTCACTGGGCAAGACCGACATCCTGAAGCTGAACGAAGAAGAGATGCGCCGCGTGCGCCTGCGCAAGATTGCCTATATCCCGCAGGGCGCGATGAACTCGCTCAACCCGGTGATGCGGGTCGAGCACCAGATCTGGGACGGTATCATCGCCCATGAAGGGGCCGTGACCCAGGCGGAGTTGCAGCGCCGCTCGGACGCGGCGCTGGAGGGCGTGGGCCTTGACCCGACGATTGTCGGGCGGCTCTTTCCGCACGAGCTGTCGGGCGGGATGAAGCAGAGGGTCTGCATCGCCATCGGCGTCTGCCTCGACCCCGACCTCATCATCGCCGACGAGCCCACCAGCGCGCTCGACGTCATCACCCAGCGCCATGTCATGCAGACCCTGCGCGAGGTCCAGGCCAAGATCGGCGCGGGGCTGATCCTGATCGGGCATGACATGGGCCTGATGGCGCAGTCGGTCGACGACATCGCGGTGCTGAAAAAGGGGGAACTGGTCGAGTTTGGTCCGACCCGGCAGATCATCGAAAACCCACGGCATCCCTATACCAAGGAGCTGATCTCCTCGGTGCCGCTGGTCGGCGGCGAAAGCTTTCTGGACCCGTCCGCCGCCCCAAAGGCCGCCGGCGGGGACAGCGCGACGCCGCTCTTGGAGCTCAAGGGCGTGTCCAAGCGTTACGGCGCGGTGACCGCGCTGCACCCGATGAGCTTCCGCCTGGACGGGGCGGTGCCGCAGATCATTTCGATCGTCGGCCAGTCGGGGTCGGGCAAATCCACCATGGGCAGCCTGATGCTGGGCTTCAACGCTCCCAGCACCGGCGAGGTGCTGTTCAGGGGGCAGGACGTCTATCGCCAGCACGCGGCGGAAAAGCTGGCCTTCCGCAAGGACGTGCAGGCGGTGTTCCAGGACCCTTACGCCTGTTTCAATCCCTTCTACCGGGTGAACCACGCGCTGAAGTTCCCGTTCGAGCGCTTTGGCCTCAGCGAAGGTCCGGACCACACCCGCGCGGCGATGGAGGACGCCTGCCGCGCCGTGGGGCTGGCGCCGGAAACCGTGCTCAACCGCTACCCGCACCAACTGTCGGGCGGGCAGCGCCAGCGCCTGATCGTGGCGCGCGCGCTGATGCTGTCGCCCAAGCTCTTGATCGCGGACGAGCCGGTGTCGATGGTCGATGCCAGCCTGCGTGCGACGATCCTGAAGAACATCCACGATCTCAAGGACCAGCACGGGATCTCGATCCTCTACATCACCCATGACCTGGCCACCGCCTACCATGTCAGCGATTTCGTCATGGTGCTCTATAAGGGCCACGTGGTCGAGGCCGGCCCGCCCAAGGAGGTGATCGGCGACCCGCAGCATGCCTATACGCGGCTCCTGATCGACTCGATCCCCTGGCCCGAGCTCGACCGCGACTGGGGCTCGGCCGACGACGCGCGCGCCGCGCTCGACAAGCTGGCGGAGGTCGACCGCCGCCCGGACACCGTCTATCGCGGCTCCGTGCCCGGGTTCGAGCTGAGCCAGGGCTGACCCCACGTGTCGCACCGGCTGCGCCTGACCGCCGAAAAGATCGCGCAGCGCCTGCGGCTGATCTCTCCGCGCGTGGCCAGGGCACGGGTGCCCATCGACCGGTTCGTCCTGGAAACGCTGCGCGATGCCACCGTCACGCCCGATACGTCGCTATGCCGGGGCAAGGCGCCGGGCGACCTGCTGGACTGGGACAGCTATTGGGGCGAACAGAACCTGCATTTCGCGCTGCGTTCGCGCTTCACCGTACCGCGCGGCTGGCAGAACCCGGCGCTGCACCTGCCATTGGGGGCGGCCGGTGATATCTTCACCCACCCCGAGGCGCTGCTCTATGTCGACGGGCGCGCGCATGCCTCGGCCGACCGCTACCACCACACGGTTGAACTGCCGGCAGAGCTGGCCGATGGCCAGCCGCATGAGTTGCTTTTGCATGGTTGGACCGGCCTGACGGGCTGGCCGCCCGACCCCGCCGACCGCTCGCGCCTGTTTCTCAAGCGATGTTTCGTGATCGACCTCGACCGCGAATTGCAACGCTTCCTCACCCTGGCCGAGACCGCGCTGGATCTGACCGGCGAGTACCACGACAATCGCCCCGAAAAGCACGCGATCCTCACCGCGCTGGATGCGGCGTTCCTGACGCTCGACACCCGCGACCCGATGGAAGAGGGCTTTCACGCCTCGGTCGGGCCGGCCACCGAGCGGCTGCTGCAGGGGCTGAAGACCGCCGGCCCGCCGCTCGACATCACCCTGCATGGCGTCGGCCACGCCCATATGGACGTGGCCTATCTGTGGCCCGTCGCGCAGATCCGGCAGAAGAACGCGCGCACCTATTCCAACGTGCTGCGCATGATGGAACGGCATCCCGAATTCCGTTTCTCGCATTCCCAGCCGCAGCTTTATGCCTGGACCGAGCAGGATTACCCCGAGATCTTCGAGGCCATCCGTGCCCGCGTCGCCGAAGGCCGCTGGGAAGTGCTGGGCGGCATGTGGGTGGAGCCCGACGCCAACATGCCCGGGCCCGAGGCGCTGGTGCGCCAGATCCTGCTGGCCCGCCGCTATTGCCACAGCCGTTTCGGTGAAGGCGCCGAGACGCCGGTGCTGTGGCTGCCCGACACCTTCGGCTTCCCCGCCTGCCTGCCGCAGCTGATGAAACAGGCCGGGCTGCGCTGGTTCGTGACCAACAAGGTGAACTGGAACCAGTACAACCAGATGCCCGCCTCGACTACCTGGTGGGAGGGGATCGACGGCTCGCGCGTGCTGGCGCAGTTCCTGACGACCCCGCGCGAGGTGCAGCACCTGCCGTTCCCCACCAACTACAAGTCCGACCTGACGGCCGAGGAAGTCGTCGGCACCTGGACCCGCAACACGGTCAAGGACCGGGTGCAGGACATGCTGATCGCCTATGGCTACGGCGATGGCGGCGGCGGGCCCACTGACGGCCTGATCCGCAAGGCCAAGGTCTATCGCGACATGCCGGGCGCGCCGCAGCTTTTGCCCTCGACGGTCCGCCGGTTCTTCGAGACCTTGGAAGAGAAGGCCCCGGCGCTGCCGGTCTGGCAGGGCGAGTTCTACCTCGAAGGCCATCGCGGCGTGCTGACCGGCAATGGCTGGATCAAGCGCGCCAACCGCAAGGCCGAGGCGCTTTTGCACGATACCGAGCTTGCCATGGCGCTGGCGATGCTGGCGGGGCAGGCGCCCGACGATCTGACCGAGGCCTGGCAGACGCTCTGCACGCTGCAGTTCCACGATATCCTGACCGGCACCTCTGTCCCGCAGGTCTTCGAGGACGCCGCGCGCGATTTCGCCACGCTGACCGTTATGGCGGAGGCGGCGCTGGACCGGGCGGTGGCGGCACTCGCACCGCCGGACGCGGCGTTTCTCGTGCTCGACGGCGCGCCACTGCCCGGCCCGCGCCTGGCCCTGCTGCCGGCAGGTGTAGGTCCGGTGTCCGAGGACGGTGTAGCGCTGCGGTGTCAGGCGGTGGAGGACGGGGTGCTCGTTGAGCTTCCCGAACGTCCGGGGCTGGCCACCCGCGTTTTGCAGTCGTCCGATGCCGCGGCGAAGGTCGAGGCCGGTGTGACCGCCATGCGCACCGACGCTGGCGGGGCCGTGCTGGAAAACGCACAGCTGCGGGTCGAGATCGGGCCGCACGGAATGCTGGTCTCGGTTTTCGACAAGCGCGTCCGCCGCCAGGTCCTGAAGGACGGCGCGCTTGGCAACAAGCTGGAGCTGTTCGAGGACCGCCCCATCAGCTGGGACGCCTGGGACATCGACATTTTCTTCGAGGATCGCGGCGAGGTCGTTGGCGGTCTCACCAGCCTGACCATCTCCGAAACCGGCCCCCTGCGCAGCACGGTCGTGCTGACCCGCGCCTTCCGCAAGTCGCGCCTGACCCAGCGGATCAGCCTGACCCGCCTTTCTGCCCGGATCGACTTTGACACACAGGTCGACTGGCACGAGACGCACCTCTTGCTGAAGGCGGCCTTCCCCGTCGCGGTCCGCGCCGCAAGGGCCGAGTTCGACATCCAATGGGGACAGATCGACCGGCCCACGCACCGCAACACCAGCTGGGACGCCGCGCAGTTCGAGGTTCCGGCGCAGAAATGGGCCGATCTCAGCGAGGGCGATTTCGGCGTGGCGCTGCTGAACGACTGCAAATACGGCTACGACGTGCGCGACGACGTGCTGCGGCTGTCGCTGATCAAGTCGGCGACGATGCCCGACGCCATAGCCGACCAGGGCCTGCATCGTTTCACCTACGCGCTCCTGCCCCATGTCGGCGATACCCGCGTGGCCGTGCGGCAGGAGGCCTATGCACTGAACCTTCCGCCGCGGTTCTTCAAGGGCTTTGGTAGCGGCCGCGCGATCAGGGGGCCGATCGTCGCCTGTGACAGCCCGCGTGCCGTTATCGAGACGGTGAAGCCCGCCGAAGATGGCAACGGCCTGATCGTTCGGCTTTTTGAGGCCCATAACACGCGCGGTCGCGTGGACCTGACGCTGCATCCATCCGTGTCCGCCATATCAAGATGCAGTATCCTCGAGACCGGTGAGGAGCCCATTTTGATCGAAGACGGACATGTCAGTATCGCCCTGCGGAACTACGAGATCGTGACCCTTCGCTTGTGCATTGAGGAGCGCACTTGACCACTCGACCCCAGCGAGCCGCAATGCTCACTGGGCCTTGTGAGAGATGAACGGGGCGGCCTTCCGACGATCCGGTCAGATCCGGATCAACGGTGTGTTCAAGGCCAAGGTCATCCGCCGCCGCGGTCCGTGGCGCAGCGTCAAGGACGTCGAATACGCAACGCTTGGATGGGTCGACCGGTTCAACAACCGCCGCCTACTCGAACCGATCGGGAACATCCCGCCAGCCGAAGCCGAGTCCAACTTCCATGCAGCTCTGGAAACCGAACCCATGGCCGCGTAACTAACCGAAGTCAGCCTCCGGCAAAACCGGGACGGTTCAAAGAGCGGCGGCTTGGTTCCGCTTGAGGTTTGATCGGCTGTAGAGATGACGTTCCTGATTGAAATGATTGTACACCGTGCCATGGACGGCGGCGAACTTCTGCAGACTTCGCATCCGCCGGAACCGGAACATCGCCCTCTCCCGTCGTCGCAACGGCAGGCGGCTGTACTCGGCCCGGTTGTTGATCCATCGGCCTGCGGTTTCGTGGCGGCTGGCAAGCCCAACCCGTCTCTCTGTGTGGCGTACGTCGTCTTGCCTTAGCTAGCCGGTCAACAAGGTGGCGTCGGCGAGCGGCGTTTGGCCGGTTCGGGCGGCCGTTTCGCGGACCCGTGGGCAGATGTCGGCGAAAGTCGCGCCGACCGGCCTGGCGCCAGCCTCCCCGATGGCCCGGTTCACCGCGTCCAGAACGGAACGGAAGTTGCGGCACACGCGATCATCCGGATCGGAGTAATCGTTGTCGTTGTGGGTGACTACATGGACGACGGGTACCGCCGGATCGCGGATCATGAGCTGGCCGACGATGTTGGTGGCGATGGTCCGGTAGTCGGCCGCCAGCCAGTCCGGCCGCAGGTCCCAGAAGAAGCGCCGGCCGTCACGATCCTCCAGTACGGACAGGTCCACGCTCAAAGGAATGTTGACGAAGTCGAGTTCGCCGGGCACTTGGCGGAACGCGGCATGGCCGCGATGGGGATCGGGCTCGGCGCCGGCCCACACAGCGTTCAGATGCGGATAGACGCGACCTGGCGCCGAGAGCGAGCCGCCCTCGAAGCCGAGCGTTTCCAGCACCTCGAAACTCATGTCGTTGGCCGAAAACGTGCCCGGGCGGAAAAAGGGCGGTCGGTGACCAATGGCATCCATCCAGATCGCCGCAGCCTCGGACACGATGGCATATTGCTGCGGGCCGGTCAGCGCGCCGAAATGATCCGGATAGCGGCCACTGGCGAACTTCCAGGGGTGCAGGTGCAACCCGAGGCAGGCGCCGTTCGCCGCCAACCGCCGCAACAGCGCCGCGTGCTGACGTGTCGCCTCCGGGTGGACCATGTATGTGACGGGGAAGCCGAATTCGGAAGCGATGGCGTCGTAGCCGGCGATGAAACGTTCGCTGTCGGCATAGGACATCGGGCCCGAAGCCCCCTCCGGCCGACACCCTTCGGCTAGAGCGGGCTCGACATCCATTGTGACGAGGACATAAATCGACTTCATGGTCTGACGGTTCCTTTTCGGTTTCATTCCGATCGCGGGTCGAGCCAGTCGCGTAGCGCATCGCCCAGAAAGCTGGCGCCCAGCACGAACAGCGTGATGGCAAGGCCGGGAAAGGTGACGGTCCACCAGGCCGTGTCGATGTAGTTGCGCCCGTCGGCCACCATGCTCCCCCAGGTTGGGGTGGGCGCCTGCACGCCCAGGCCGAGGAAGCTCAACGCCGATTCCAGCAGCACCGCTTCGCCCAGTTGCAAGGTGGCGATGATGACCAGCGGACCAATCAGATTTGGCGCGACATGGCGCATCATGATCGTGCGGTTGCTGGCCCCCATGGCGATGCTCGCCTCAACGAACAGCGATTCGCGAAGGGTAAGTACAACCGAGCGGGAATAGCGGGCATATGGCACCCAGCCCCAAAGGCCGATGACGATGATGACGCTGAACAGACCGCCGCCGAAAAAGGCGATCCATGCGATGGCGAACAGGATCATCGGCATCGCCAGCTTGATGTCGGCCGCCCGCATCAGGAAGGAGCCCACTATGCCACCATAAAAGCCGGCCACCAGCCCGATCGCCATGCCCAGTACAGCTGAAACGCCGACGGCGCCGATGCCGACGATCACCGCGATACGGGCGCCGTGGATGACACGGCTGAGAAGATCCCGTCCAACATGATCGGTGCCCAGAAGGTGGCCGTCCTCGCTCAGGGCGAACTGCGGCGGCACATGGCGGTCCCGCAGCGACTGCCGGTAGGGGTCGTAGGGGCTGACCAGATCGGCGAACAGCGCCGCGAACACGACGAGGCCGACGATGGCCATGCCGATCAGCGCCTTGGGATTGCGGATCAGGACGCTCATCGATCAGGACCGCCGAATGCGCGGGTCGAGCAGGAAATAGATCAGATCGACCACGAGATTGATGATCAGAAACATGACGGTGAAAACCGCGATCGCGGCGAGAACGACCGGATAGTCGCGCCCCTGAAGCGCGTATATGCTCGCCCGACCGATGCCGGGCCATGAGAACACTGTCTCGGTGATGACAGTCCCGGTGAGCATCGCGCCGGCCTGGAGGCCCCATATGGTGACGATGGGAATGCGGGCATTGCCGAAGGCGTGTTTGAGCACCACCATGTGCTCGGGCAGGCCCTTGGCCCGGGCGGTACGGATGTAGGGTTGGCCCAGGACTTCGAGCATAGAGGCCCGCGTCATGCGCGCCATCAGCGCATTCATGTACCAACCCAGCGCCACTGCGGGCATGATCAGAGCGGTCCAGTGCCCGCGGCCGCTGGCCGGGAGCCAGCCGAGCTGAACCGAGAACACCATGATCATGATGATGCCCAGCCAGAAGACCGGCATCGACTGCCCCAAAACGGAGATCACCGTAGCCGCCGCGTCGATGAAGCCGTTGCGGCGGACTGCGGCCATGATGCCGAGCGGCAGCGAGATTGCCGTTGCGATCAATAGCGCCGCGCCAGCCAGTTCGAGCGTTGCCGGCAGCGCCTCGAGCACAATGTCTATGGCCGGCCGGCGCGCCCTCAGAGACATGCCGAAGTCGCCCCGCACGGCATTGACCAGGAATTCCCAGTAGCGGATCAGGAGCGGCCGATCGAGGCCGAGCGCCTCCCGCATTTGCGCGATGTCCTCCTGGCTGGCCTCGACAGGCAGCAGGAGCTGTACCGGATCGCCGCTCGCATTCAGAAAGACGAACACGATCAGACTGACCACGGCGATCACGATCGGGATCTGGGCCAGGCGGATCAGCAGGAATCGCAGCATCGGGCGTCTCCGGCGCGATGCCGGCGGATGGGGGCCCGCCGGCGTCGATGGTTCACTCGCTTACCGAGATGTCGTAGGCCCAGACCATTTCGTCCGGACGCGGTTGCCAGTCGATACGCGCCGTCAGCCCGTAGATATCGACCAGATCGAACAGGAAGATCCAGGGCGCGTCCTCGCGTACCTCGCGCTGGATATCGGCGAGGATCTGCTTGCGCTTTTCGGTGTCGTATTCACGGAGTTGCTCCTCGACCAGCGCGTCGACCTCATCGGACTGGTAGTAGCGTCCGTAGCGCGGGCCGTGAATGCGGTAGCCCAGATGCTGGTCGCAATCGACCACCTGGTTGCCGGTGCCTATGAGATGCATCGGGTATTCCTCGGCCACCCACAGGCGGATGAACTCGGCCCATTCGGGCTGGACATGGGTGACGCGCACGCCCACTTCCGAGAGCATTCCGGCGATCGCCTCCTGCAACTCCTTGTCTTTGGTGTAGCGACCGACCGGACCAAGCATCTCTATCTCGAATCCGTCCTCATAACCGGCCTCGGACAGGAGCGTTCTGGCCTTGTCCACGTCATAGTCGAACAGCGGCATCTCGGCGGCGCCGAATAGGGTCTGTGTGCAGACCGAGGCATTTTGCCGTCCGAATCCACCCATGATCACGTCGATCAGGGCCTGCTTGTCGACCGCATGGTTGAGGGCGCGCCGAACGCGCACATCGTCGAAGGGCGGCTCGGCGGTCTGCATCCCGACAAACATGTTGCGAACCGAAGGCACGGTGCCGATCTTCAGACCCGGATCGCCCTTTATCTCCTCGACCCGTTCGGCGGTGACATTGGCAATGATGTCGACCTCGCCGTTGCGCAGCGAGGCGAACCGGCTGAAATCCTCGGGAATCGGACGAACGACGAAACGCTCGATGGCGGCCGGCCCGCGCCAGTAGTCCTCGTTGCGTTCCAGCACGATCTGCTGGTTCTTGTCCCAGCGCACGAATTCGAATGGACCGGTGCCCACGGGAGCCGAGCCGAACGCGTCCGGCCCGATCTCCGCGAAGGTCTCCTCGGGAAGGATTGGCACCCGGATCAGCGTCGGCACCACGGTCGCTCGCGGACCGGGCATGTTCACCGCCACGGTGTAGTCGTCCACTTTCTCGACCGAATCGACGAAGCCGCGCAGCGATGTCAGGAGCGGACTGGGATTGTCCTCGTCGAACAGGCGCTGATAGGAAAAGACGACATCATCGGCATTGAACGGCTCACCATTGTGGAAGGTGACACCCTGGCGCAGCGTCAGTTCCATCCGGTCCGGTTCGGGAAATTCCCAGCTTTCGGCAAGGCCGGGAACGATGTTTCCGTCTGCATCGCGCCATACAAGCGAATCGTAGATGTTCATCATCACCCCGACGCTGGTGATCAGCGTGTCCAGAGCCGGATCCAGTGATTCGGGGTCGACGCCCTGGGCAAGCGTGACCGTCTGGCCCTGGGCGGAACCGACCGACACGGCGGCCGCGATCAGCGCCGCGCCGGCGGTGGAGGCAAGGCGCGCGGCCGATGCCCGGCGCCCGAACTGGCAAGGTTGCAGATCTCGTTTCATGGCATATCCATCCTCATGGTCGACCGACCGGAGTCGGCGTGTTTGGGGCGGTCGCGGGACCTGGTGCCGACCCCGCTTCGGACGAAGCCGGCCCACCCGACCGCGCGGCTTCGAGGTCGAAGGCTGCTTTGAAGAGCGCCCGCGTATAGGTATGTCGCGGGGCGGAGAAGATGTCTTTCGCGCTGCCCTGCTCGACGACAACGCCCTGCTTCATGACTAAGACCTGGTCGGCGATCGCCCTGACGACCGACAGATCGTGACTGATGAACAGATAGGCTAGCGCGTGCCGGGCTTGCAGGTCGCGGAGCAGATCGACGATCTGCGCCTGCACGGACCGGTCCAACGCCGAGGTCGGCTCGTCCATGACGATGAAACTCGGGCGCAGGACCAGAACCCGGGCTATGGCGATGCGCTGGCGCTGGCCGCCCGAGAATTCATGCGGGTAGCGATGGCGCGTCTGCGGGTCGATTCCCACCTCCTCTAGCGCCTGAGCGACCGTGCGGTCGCGCTCGGACGGCGTGCCCAAGCGGTGGATGCGCAGCCCTTCACCGACGATCTCGGACACCCTCAGGCGCGGACTGAGCGCACCGATCGGATCCTGGAAGACGATCTGCATCTGCCGGCGCAGCGGACGCATCGCCTGCCGCGAAAGGCTTTCGACTGACCGGCCGCCGAAGACGATCTGACCGCCGCTCGGCTGGAGCCGGAGAAGCGCCCGGCCGAGCGTTGTCTTGCCCGAACCGCTCTCGCCGACGACGGCCACCGTCTGGCCGCGCCTAACCGCTAGATCCACATTGCGGACCGCGTGCAGATACCCCGTCACTCGACGGAACAGGCCGGTGCGAATGGGAAAGCGCACGTCGACGCCCCGGGCCTGGACGACGATGGGTGCATCCTTAGCGACGGTCGCCGGTCCACCGCTCGGCCGGGCATCAAGAAGCATCCGCGTGTAGCCGTGCCGCGGTGTGCGAAGGACCTCGGCGACCGGCCCGTGTTCGACGATGCGCCCATCATACATCACGCAGACGCGGTGAGCCATCTTCTCGACGACCTGCAGATCGTGCGTGATCAGCAGCAGCGCCATGCCGAAACGCTTCTGAAGTCCGGCGATCAGACCCAGAACCTGGGCCTGGACAGTCACGTCGAGCGCCGTCGTCGGTTCGTCGGCGATCAACAGGTCCGGCTCGTTGGCCAGCGCGATGGCGATCATCGCTCGCTGTGCCTGGCCGCCCGACAGTTCGAACGGATAGGCATTGAGCCGACGCCGCGCCTCGGGAATTTCGACGAGTTCGAGCAGTTCGAGCGCCCGCGCTCGCGCCGCACGACGGTCGATGCGGCGGTGGACCCTCAGTACCTCCACGATCTGTTCGCCGATCGTCAGCAGCGGGTTGAGGCTGGACATCGGCTCCTGGAAGACCATGCCTATGCGGTTGCCGCGAACGGCGCGAATCTGGGCCGGGCCGGCGCCGACCAGTTCGGTTCCGGCGAAGCGGATCGAGCCAGTCCGGTGCCGCGCATGGGGATAGGGCAGCAACTGCACGATCGACAGCGCCGTCACCGACTTGCCGGATCCGCTCTCGCCGACGATACCCACCGTCTCGCCTTGCCGAACGTCGAAATCGACGCCGCGAACGACCTCGGCCCCGCCGAACTGAACACGCAGGTCGCGCACGCTCAGCAGCGGTGGGCCGGCGTCAGCCATCGGTCAGCACCGGAAGAACGATATGGGACGGATGGTCGACGTCGTGAAACACCGTTTGACGGGCGACACGCAACTCCGGGTCGGATTGAAAGGGACGGCCCGTATTGTGGTTACGGTCGAAACTGGGAAAATCCGAACTGGTCACATCCACGCGGATGCGCGCGCCGCGCCGGAAGCGAATACCGACCGGCAGCATGGCGATGTCGATGGTGGTGGCCGTGTCCGGCTCCAGCGACACGGGCCGGTCGTATCCCAGCCGGTAGCGGCAACGCATCAGGCCCTGGCTGATGTTGACGGCCATGCCGTCGGCGCCCACCTCGATCAGCCGGACGAAGAAATCGGTATCGGGCGCGTCCGAGGCGATCCACAATCGGCAGGAAATCGGGCCGGCCAGCACCACGTCCTCGGTCAGTGGCGGGGTCTGGTAAACCAAGATGTCACGGCGCGCGGCCAGCGGCGCCTGGTCGCAGGCGGCGGCCTGCCCGTCCGGGCCGACCAGACTCAATACAGGATCGGCGGGATCGTAGTCGTAGCGGTCGGGCGCCTGCGCGCCCGGCGGCTGGAAGACGAGCGTGCCATCGCCCGACGGCGTATTGGCCGCGCCGCCGCTCGACAGGAACAGCGGCGTCGGCTGCGCCTCCTGCGGCGGCCAGTCGTCGAACCGGCGCCAGCCGGACTCGTTGAGCAGGAACAGCCGGACCGGACCGCGTGTATCGAGCGTGTCCCGACCCTTCAAATGGTGATCGTACCATCGGGTCAGTTCGCCGACCAGGTCGAGCCGGCCGGCCGGGGCCTGCGGGCGCGGGCCCTGCCACGGCGTCTGGCTCTCCACCTCGTGCACCCAAGGGCCGATCGACAATCGGTGAAGCTCCCGCGTCGCTGGGGGTCCGTCGCGTCGCATCCCGGTGAAATGGAACGAGCACTGGCTAAGCCGGTCCCACCAGCCGGTGAGGGTCATGGTCGGCACCTCGACAATCGGATAATCCGCGTCGAGCGCCCACAGCTCCTGGTCGATTTCGGACCAGTACCGTCTCTGCATCGCAGCGTCGGGGCCAAACAGGGCGTCGGGCACCTCGTCGAGCGGTAGGTGCCAGATCCATCTGCCGCGCAGCAACCGATCCCAGTTGTGGTTTGCTTCGGCGACGGTGCGCGGGAAGCCCGTGACGCCGGACCGACGACGCGAGGAAACCGCCATATGGTGCTGCCAGCGCAACCGGATGCCCGTCTCGAATACGCCATAGGTGCACTCGAGCGTCCGGGCTGCGAAACCGGAATTGAAGATCGCTTTGAGGGCTGGCGGTCGGGCGGCGGCCATCCGCCAGATCAGCCAGGACGGATAGGAATTGCCCCACGTGCCGACCTGGCCATCCGCACCGCGCAGCCCGGCGGCCCATTGGCAGGCTTCAAAACCGTCCTCGGCCTCGATGGCGCGGCCCTCGGCGCACATGTGCCACATCCATTGTCCTTCGGACGCGTTGCGTCCGCGAATGTCCTGAACCACGGCGACATAGCCGCGTTCGGCCAGACAAGCGGCGATTGCACGGTATTCGGCGCGCTTCTTGTCGTAGGGCGTTCGGCACAAGAGGACAGGATACTTACCGCGATCGGCCGGACGGTATACGTCGGCGCGCAGCACCACTCCGTCGCGCAGCGGACACGGAAGATCTTCCGAAAGCTGGACCGATGGCACCATGTCCTCCCTTGGGTCAGTCCGCGATCCCGGATTGAGCGTAGTGAGGTCGGTCCATTGTGAAAAATATTAAATCGTGGCAGTTCTATTCAATTGTGATATGGAGCGATCCCAATGCGCCTGAGGCACGTCGAGGTCTTCCACGCGCTGATGTTGACCCACTCGGTGACCCGTGCAGCGGAGTACTTGAACACTTCGCAGCCCACGGCGAGCCGCTATCTGGCCGAACTGGAAGGCGATATCGGCTTTTCGCTGTTTACCCGCCGTTCGGGCAAGCTTTTTCCCACGCCCGAGGCCGACGCGCTTTTCGCCGAAGTCCAGCGCAGCTTTTCCGGTCTGGATCGGATCCGCGAGGTGGCCCGCGGCATCGCCGAGTTTCGCACCGACCGGTTGCGTATCTCCTCGATCTCCAGCTTTGCGCTCGGGCGACTGGCCGACATCATGCCCGGTTTCAGGGCACGCTATCCCAATGTGGATATTTGCGTCGACGTCGGCTCCTTCGAGGAAGTGGTCCGCAATGTGGTCGTCAATCGGTGCGAGATCGGCTTTGTGGCCTATCCGGTCCCACACAAGGGGCTGACGCAGATACCGGTGGTGCGCGCGGCCGCGCTCTGCGCGATGCCGAGCGGCCACCGGCTCGCCAATCGGGAAAAGGTCGATGTCAATGATCTGGACAACGAGAACTTCATCGCACTCGATCGCGGCGTCCCGTCGGGCGGCCGGGTAGCACAAATCTTCGCCGATGCCGAGGTCCGGCCCAATGTCGTGCTGGAGACGAAGACCGCCGCCGTCGCCTGCGCCTTTGTCAAGCGCGGCATGGGCGTGGCGATCCTCGACCCCCTCACGGTCGGCGCGTTCGTCGATGCGCAAATGAGCGCCCGTCGTTTCCAGCCCGAAATCGCCTTTCAGTTCAGCGCGATCGTGCGTAGCGAGCGGCCCCCTACGCGCATCGGCCAGAAGCTACTCGATACCGTTTCTGCCAGCATGGCCCCGGCAAGGGCGTCCGCGGTCGGAGCGAGTTCCTCAAGATCGAGGGAATGCGGCGTCGCAACCGAAGATGGCGCGACGAGGTGATCGAGCCCCAGAGCCTGATCTGCGGCTGCGGCGGGTGCCTGCATTGCATCGGCGAAGATGTCTCGGAAAGGCTCGACGTGATTCCGGCGACGAGTTGCTGCACCGGAATTGCACCGCCAGGGTGTGACCGGAACACCGCTTGCGGTTTGGGGTAGACTTAAAAGGACGAGTTTGAAGGGTGCCCGGGGCAGCTTCCTGAAATTGGCGCAACCGTCGGATAATGATGTCATCCTGTGAAGAGCTGGCGCATCCAGAGGTGCGCCGACGATTCGAGGATCGGCCTGCACCGAAGAACGCGATGTGGCGTTCGTCGGCGAACTGTTCTATGTGATTTTTTTGTCGGACGCGCAGGCTCTTAGGGTCGAAATTGCCGAGCAAAGGCCGCAGATGAGCGCCAATCCACGTTTTTCGCATTTCAAGCCGGTTTCGTCCCGGATGACCGTCGGCGAAACGGTCTACCGTGAACTGCGTGACGCCCTGTCGGTGGGGCGCTTCGATCCGAGCCAGATCCTGACCATCGGCGCAATCTCCGAGGTATTCAACACCAGCCACATGCCCGCGCGCGAGGCACTGCGCCGGCTGGTCGCCGAAGGCGCCCTTGATCTCGGCACCAATGGGTCGGCCCGGGTTCCGGCGGTCGATGCTGAGAGGCTGGACGACATCACCGAAGCCCGCGTGCTGCTGGAGCGCCGGGCGACCCAGCTTGCCGCAGAACGCGTCGATGACGACACGATCGCCGAGATCGACCGCCTCGCACGGATCCATGCGGAGGTCGGCAATCACCGTGATATCTTCGACATGCTGATGCGAAACCGCGCGTTTCATTTCGCGATCTACGAGGCATCGGGATCGACCGTCCTGCCGCCGCTGATCGAGTCGCTGTGGCTTCAGTACGGCCCCTACATGCGTCTTCTTTCGGACCACCTGGAACTTGTTCACAGCAAACATGGCCATGAGGTCTACACCGCCGGACATAGCGATATAGTCGACGCGTTGCGCGACCATGATGCCGGGCGCGCCGCCGACGCAATCGAGGCGGACATCCGCCGCACGCGCCGTGAGATGCAGTCGGCGCTCGCCCGGATGGCAGGTTAGGCGCGCGTCGCGCTCAGCGTTTCAGCGCTGTGACTTCCAGTTCAACGCGCATCTCTTCCTCGGCCAGTGTGACGATCACTGTGGTGTTGGTCGGCCGCGGGTCGCTGAAGGTTTCGCCCAGAATACGGGAAACCGGGACGATGTCTTCGCGCCTTGTGAGGTAAACACGGACGCGCACGACGTCTTTGAGCGTTGCCCCGGCCTGGTCCAGAGCCTCGGCGATATTCGCCAGTGCCTGGCGGGTTTGCGCCTCGGCACCGTCTGGGATCGCGCCGGTCTTGAAGTCGTACCCGACGGTTCCCGAGACGAAGATGAACTCTCCGTCCACGACAGCCCGGCTGTAACCCGCAAGCGTCTCGAACTTCGAACCTGATGAGATCGTCCATCTCGTAGCCATTTCGGTGCACCATTTTTGGAGTTGCTCATTTGATCAAATGATGATTATCATGTCGAAACCGGACCGGCAATGATCCGTGCCGCCAAACATCGAGAGGCGATATGCTTGAACTCGCTCGTCGCGTAACGCAGACATCGAAAAAGAGCTACGGAATGTTCGCGAAGGCGGTCGGGCTCACCGACCCGGCACGAGACCTGATCCACCTGGAACTTGGCCGTCCTTCGCAAATGACGCCCCGCCACATCATCGACGCGACCGTCGACGCGCTTCGCGCCGGCGAGGTGCACTACAGCGATCTGGCGGGCCTTCCGGCGTTCCGCGCCGCGATCGCCGAAAAGCTGCGCGCCTATAACGCCCTGGAAGTCGGCCCGGACGACGTCATCGTCACGAATGGCCTGACCCAGGCCTCTTTCGCGGCCTTCATGGCGCTGATCGACGATGGCGACGAGGTGATCCTGCTGGAACCCTATTACCCGCAGCATCTCGGCAAGATCGAGATGGCCGGCGCCCGACCGGTGCCGGTGAAGCTCGACCCGGCCGGCGATTTCTCGATCGATCCCGCCGCCGTGGAGGCGGCGATCACCGACCGGACCAAGGCCGTCGTCATCGTCAATCCCTGCAATCCGACGGGGCGGGTCTACACGCGTGAGGAACTCGAGGGCCTGGCCGATGTCGTCCGGCGACACGACCTCTATGTGATTGCCGACGAGGTCTATGACCACATCGTCTTCGAAGGCCCCGGCCATGTCAGCATCGCCTCGCTGCCGGGCATGTCGGAGCGGACGGTTTCTATGTACGCCTTCACCAAGGCCTATGCGATGGATGGCTGGCGCCTCGGCTACGTCACCGCCGCGCCGACGCTGCTGCGAGCCATTGCCAAGATCGTCGCCACCGAAGTGACACACGTAAATACCTTCATCCAGTACGGCGGACGTGCCGCCCTGCTCGGCCCCGGCGAGGTCCTGTCGGAACTGGTCGAGGAGGACCGCCGGAAGCGCAACATCGTTGTGGAACGGCTGAACCAGATGCCGGGTATCAGCTGTGCGTTGCCGCAGGGCACGATCTACGCCTTCCCCGACATTTCCGGAACCGGCCTGAGCAGCCAGGATGCCGCGGACCGGCTCATGGACGAGGCCGACGTGGTGGTCGAATCCGGCGCCTTCTACGGGACTGCCGGCGAGGGGAGGCTGCGGGTGTGCTTCGGATCGGAAAGCACGGAACGGCTCACCATGGCGATGGACCGCATGCAGACCTTTTTCAACGCGTTGTAACCATCCCTGAACCGCGAACCCCGGCCCGAAACTCGGAAAGAAGCCAGCACCGCGAGACCTGAAGCCACCAAGTGTTGTTCCAACAGAGCGAGGACCACCCAATGACAATCAGAGCCATAGCTGCCGCATTTCTCCTGAGCACGACCGCCGCGCAGGCCGAAACCACGTGGCAGATGCATATCAACTTCCCGGCCGGGAACTTCGACACGCAGAACGCGATGAAGTTCGCCGAGGCGGTCGAGGAGGAAACCAACGGCGAGGTCGTGATCGAGGTCATGGCCGGTGGGTCGCTTGGCCTCAAGGGTCCCGAAGTGCTGGGCGCGGTGCGCGACGGGATCGTGCCGATCGCCCATTATCACCTGGATACCGCGGTCGGTGACGAGCCGTTCTTCGCCATTCAGGGCCTGCCCTATCTGACCCAGGGTTTCGACGATGCGAAGAAGCTGAATGAACTGGCGAGCCCGACCTACGAGAAGATTGCCGAACGCAACAACCAGAAGATCCTCTATTCCGTATTCTGGCCGGGTGCGCAGCTCTACACCAAGGATCCGGTGTCCGACGTCTCCGATCTCGACGCGCTCAAGATCCGCACCGCCAACAAGTCCAGCACCGATTTCCTCGCCGACGTCGGCGCGGCGCCGGTGCTGATGCCCTGGGCTGACGCCCTCGTGGCGCTCGCCTCCGGCGGACTTGACGGTATCGCGACGTCCGCCACCTCCGGTGTCGACGGCAAGTTCTGGGAGTTCATGGGTGCGGTGAACACGATCAGCTACGTGAACCCGACCGCCGTGGTCGCCGTGAACCTCGACTCGTTCAACGCGCTCTCGCCCGAGAACCAGAAGATCATCACCGACATCGCCGAACGGATGGAGCCGGATTTCCGTGCAGGTGCTGAGACCGAGAATACGCTGCGCCTGAAGGAACTGGGCGAGAACGGCATGAATGTGTCCGCCCCGACCGCGGAATTCTCGGCCGCGCTGGAAGACGCGGCGAAGAAGCAGTGGGAGGCATTCGCCGAAAATGGCGGTCCCCAGGCCGGTCCGGTGCTTGACGCCTATCTCGACGAGCGGAAGTGATGACCCGACCCGCCTTCGTTCACGCCGTCGAACGCGGCGTGAACCTGTTGACGGGGATCGCGGAAACCGCTTCCGCGATCCTGCTTTGGCTCATCTTCGCAGTGCTTCTGGCCGAATTGTTGTCGCGCAATCTGCTGTCCTACTCGCTGGCGGGAAGCTGGGAACTCGCCGCCTTCGTGATGTCGGCGATGTTCTATCTCGGCCTGGCGCCGGCGCTGCGTTCGGGCAGCCATGTCCGGGTCGCGCTCATGTCCGGCCTTGTCAGGGGATTTCCCGCACGGGTCCTCGAAGGTGTCGTACTGATACTGGCAGTGGCCGTCAGCAGCTACGCGACCGTGGCGCTCGCAAATCTCAGCCTCACCTCCCTGTCGCGCGGTTCGAAGTCCTGGGAACTCTCCTTGCCGATTGCCCTGCCGCAAGGCTTTGTCGCGCTCGGCATGGGGCTGTTCGCCTGTGTCTTCGCCGCCCGGTTCGCTCTGCTTCTGGCGGGCGAGGAACTGCCGGAGCCGAAAGCGCGCAAATGAGCGTGATAATCGCAGTCCTTGTCGGCCTTTTCGCGATCCTGTTGGCCGGCGGCCTCTGGATCGGGCTATCGATGATGGCGACCGGCATCTTCGGGCTGGCGTATTTTCATTCACTGCCGGTCGACAAGGTGCTGGCGCAGAACCTGTTCAACACCGTCAGCTCGACCGACCTTCTGGCCTTGCCCCTGTTCATCCTGATGGCCGAAGTGCTGTTTCGCACCCGGATCTCGGATCACATGTTCAGCGGTCTCGCCCCCTGGACGACCCGTCTGCCGGGCCGGCTGCTGCATATCAACATCATCGCTTCGACACTGTTTGCCGCTGTCTCGGGCTCGTCCGCCGCGACGACGGCGACCGTTGGACGGATCACGCTGAGCGAACTCGACAGGCGCGGCTATGACCGCTCGCTCGCCGTCGGTTCGCTCGCCGGGGCCAGCACGATCGGTTTTCTCATTCCGCCCAGCCTGCCGATGATCGTCTACGGCGTGCTGGCGGAAGTCTCCATCCTGAAGCTTTTCATCGCCGGCATCGTTCCCGGCCTGGTGCTGGCATTCGGCTTTTCGCTGATGACCATGGCGCTGACGCTCTATCGCCGGACGGGGGACGGGGGCGGCGACGCGTTCAGCTGGAGCGACCGGATCGGGAGCATCCGCAAGCTGGGGCCGATTACCGCTCTGATCCTGCTGCTGATCGTCGGGCTCTATGGTGGTTTCGCCAGCCCCACCGAGGCCGCCGCTATCGGTGTGGTCGGCGCCATCGGCCTCGCCGCCCTCGGTCGCGACCTCAGTTTCAGAGCGTTGAACGAGGCCGCCGTCGCGACAGTGCGCACCTCGAGCATGCTGGCGCTGATCACCAGCGGCGGCGCGTTTCTTTCGGTGGCCTTCAACTATCTCGGTGTACCGACCTACGTGGTCGGATTGATCGACAGCGCCGATCTCGGGCCTTATGGCGTGGTGGTTCTGCTCCTGGTGCTGTACCTCGTCCTCGGCACCATCCTCGACGGCATGTCGATGATCGTCGTGACGCTTCCCATCACGCTTCCCGCCGTGGTGAGCGCAGGCTGGGATCCGCTATGGTTCGGAGTCTTTCTCGTCGTCACCATCGAGATGGCGCAGCTGACCCCGCCAGTCGGGTTCAACCTCTTCGTCATCCAGGGCATCACCGGCGAGACGATGACGCGCATCGCCCGCGCGGTCGTGCCGTATTTCTTCGTGCTGCTACTGCTGATGGCGGTCCTGATCCTCGCGCCGGGACTGACGCTGTGGCTGCCCGGGATGATGTAGGCGCCGCCAGTTCGGCCACTTCAAGCCCAAGGCGCAAGGCGGCGACATGCGCTCACACCGGGTGGAAGAACGGGCCGCCGATATCCTGGCCATTTGGAAAGCCAACAAGGACATCACGCTTGAAGAGCTGCGTGTTGAGCTGGCCAAAACCGGCCTGTCGGTTTCGGTTGCGGGATTGCACCGCTTTTTCAAGCGTCATGGTATGACGCGGAAAAAAAGACCGGCCACGCCATCGAGCAGGATCGACCGGACGTCCTGAGGCAGCGGCGAAACTGGTTCGACGAT
>NZ_JASHKB010000049.1 GCF_030732865.1 Roseitalea sp. MMSF_3546 | reverse complement strand
GGTCACATGCAGAGCCGGATCGACGAGTTGCTGCCCTGGAATTACGCCGCCAAGGTGTGATCACAACACCGCTTACGGATTTCGCGTAAGCACCACGTAAGCACTTGGGAGCAAATTCCGGGGTTGTCGCGGGATAGAGTTTTCGGAGCGTCGATTCAGAAAGTCTATGTGAAGCAGTAGCTTATCGTGCTCTGGCGTGCTCTGTCGCGCAATTCGGAAAGGCCATTAAGCCAGCTCCGAAGGCGGAGGCCAGAGGTTCGAATCCTCTCGGGTGCGCCATCTCGCATTTGTTAGCACAAAAACCCTCTAAAGCCTTGAATGGAAAGGCTAAATTAGGTGTTCGAAGTCCGTTTTTCCGGCAGTAGGCCAGAGGCTCTAAAAACGCGAGTCTAAGCACGTTCTTTTTGCCTATAAGATTGGAATTTCTCCATATATTCCAAGGGCTTGATAAAAAACCCATCGCGTGTTCGAACGACTCCTCGAAGGTATGGGCAGGCTTGCCTGCATTCAGGAGCTTTTCCTCCGCCAGCGCCTTTTCTCGTTCAAGCTTTGCTATTCGCTTCTCATACGCAGATACGACCCCGTCGCTACTTGCGCCGACAATACGGTCAAGGAGCTTCTCGATCTGCTTATCTACCTGAGCAACGTTGGACTTAAGGGTTTTGGTGGCCTCACGCGCCTGACCAAGCCGCATGTCCCAAGCGTCTTTGAACATCGCACGTACAAGCTGGAACAAGCCTTCTGACGGCTCCAAGCTTTGCAGAACAGCCTCGAACTCGGCTTCGATGGCATCACGCTTGATCGACTTGCGATAGCTCTCGCAACCCTTGTTTGCGCAAAGGTAGTAAGGATACTTGCGGTGCTTTCCTTGCGACCAGCAAGCTGTCAGGGGCTTGCTGCAATCACCGCACTGGATAAACCCGCGCAGCGGGAAGTCTGCATTGATGTCCTTACGCGCAGGAGCCTTCGCGGTTCCCTTGAGGCGCGCTTGTATTCTCTCATGCGTCTCTAGGCTGATAAGACCTTCGTGCTTGCCTTTGCGAAGACTGACATTCCAATTCGGTGATTCAATGTATCCCGCATACAGAACGCGGGTCAGCAGATCAGTTACGCGCTGATTGCGAATCTCGCCGTTCGGCAGGTCTTTGGGAAAAGTAGGCTGTCGTTCCAGGAAACGCTTGACCTCGACTTGCGTTTCAAAACGGCCAGACGCAAAGCCTTCCAAGGCTTCTTGGATGACAGAAGCATTCGGCTCGTCCCGAACAAGCAGCTTTCCATGTCCGCTTGAGCGCTCGTAGCGATATCCAACAGGCGCTTGGAAGACCCAATAGCCGTTCTGCACGCGTGCGCGCATACGGTTGATGGTCTGCTCGCCGTTCTTCTGGCGTTGGTGTTGAGATACCGATGCCAGGAGGTTCTCGACAAGCTGAGAGTCTGAATCCTCACCAAACTCGATGGACGGGCTAACGAGAACGCCGCCTGCGTCAGCGATTTTGACCCGCAATTCAAAATGCGCCATCAGCCCGCGTGCTAAGCGGCTAATGTCGTCAATAATGACGGCGTGCGGATCGTCCCGACGCGAGTTTAGATAGCCCAACATTGCCTGCATGCCAGGGCGCGAGGTAAGGCTTCCTGATGTGTCGTCGCGAAAGACCTCAACAACGTCATAGCCCTTATATTTCGCAAACTCGCGGCAGCGGGTTTCCTGCGAAGACAGCCCATCGCCCCGCACAGTCTGCTTGGCGCTGGATACGCGACAGTAGATGACTGCCTTCTCTATAGCAGCCGAATTTTCGTTACCTTCATTCATGTCTCCTCCTCATCGTGGCGGAGCTTGGAATTAAGCTCAATATTTCCGTCGGTTAACTGATCTGAGACTACATGATTGAAGGAATCAGAGGGGGTTTCATTGCCGCTTTGTGATTTCTGTCCACATGCTTCTTGAAGCGGATGCACTTCAAACCCAAGATCGACAAACGAGACGACAACCGACCAAATGGCTTCGAGAAACTCTTGCTTTTGGTCTTCGTTCAGGTCCGATTTATCGAGCCAGTGCTGATACTTCTTGAAATCAACATGCACGACGTTGCGGGCGGAGGCCTCAAACGTGCAAGAAATCGACTTTCCGAATTCGGCGCGTTCGTCCTCACGGATATCGTCAAAATCTCCGTATTCCATAGTTCTAATTCCTAGTTCTATTATAGCAAAATCGCTGGAAAGCCGCAATTTTACTAGGGTTTCGGGCGATTCATCAGTGACTTAAGGCGGTTCTGTTTTCCCATTGCGGTCGCAGCAAAGTAATCACTTTGCATTGGTCGCTAGCTTCAGGAAAAACCACGCGCCGTCCCTGCACACCGTAGTAGGCGCAATAACTGACCGAGTGGCACGGTTGCCCGTGGCTCTTGTGGTGACGGCACTCATAGTCCCAACCGACGTGGGGAGTGCCCACGAGAGCGAAGAACGCGACCGATGCCCCAAAGCCAAGGAGGCGCGGGCGCATCAGAAAGGCACGCACCCACCGGCCAACGGGCAGGGCCTTGCGTTTGCGCGTGCGGGCGCGCTTTGCACCTATAACTTCAACTTTCAAATCACCCATGTCTCAGTCCTTCTCAGAGTATTTCAGGCGCAGAAGCGGTTTTTCGACGGGGTAGCCACCCTCAATTGGATTGCTTCTGGCCCAAGAAGCCCACGGTTCGACAAACCAGAAGGGCAAGCGATTGGCCTTGATCGGCGGTAGTGACTTGACGAACAGCAGCTGCTCGTCCGCTTTCATGAGTCTGATCTCGTCAGGGGCCATGAGTGGTCTGCCCGTTTCACTCAAGCTTTCGCCAACCTCGTCATTCTCGGATTGCCCAAGGCTGTAATTGCGGGTCTTGACCGTCCGCTGTCCCAAAGCGGCCGACAGCGACTGTGCGAGCCCGTCATCCTGGATAGCGAAGAACTGTTTCACCTCAGCTTGTGACATCACGGTTCGCGTGGTGTTCGGTCCGTAGATGCGCACAAGCTCCGAGAGCTCCTGCACGAAGGGCCAGAGACGGACGCGATACCCAGGTAAAGCAGTCAGGTTCTCCGCGAGACCGTTCATTTTGCCCATGTTGGCAAATTCATCGAGCAGGAAGAGAGCTTCCTTATCCCCGGGGGAACTGCAGACATCCTTGATGAACTGGTTGGCAACATTGCCCAACCATTCGCCGTGTGACTCGACCTTGCTCTGTGGCAGCATGGCGTAGAGCGAGGTGCCTTCTTTATTGAATTTACTGGGATCAAAGTCTGAACCGCTAACGCATTCACCGAGAAACCCAATTGGGTTGTAAATGTCGATCACCTGCATCGCGCCTTGCCGGAAGTCGGCAAACTGATCAGCGTTATCTTCAATCTGCGCGGCAAGGTCGTAGCCGAGATCACTGACCATCCCGAACAAGGCATCCGACTTCTGCATGTCTTGAGCGGCGCGCATGATCTTTCGCGGATTGGAAATCAGTCGCCAAAGCTCCGGTAGCGTACACAGTGCCGGATCACCGAGGGTTGCGAGGTGCAGCATTAGATCATGCATGATCTTACGTGCCCCCTCTCGGAAGTACCGGTTTCTTGAATCCTCCGGTTCGGGAAGGAGGTCGAGAGCCATAGCCTTCGCCAAGTCAGGTGCCTCTCGGCAACGAGCGGGATCATTGGCTGCATCAAAGAGCGCCTGCAAAGGATTGTACCGGTGCTGTGGCAGGCCATGCAGGCCAAAAGGATTTAAGAAGAACACCTTCTGTCCTAGGCGTTCAGCGCGATGCTTCGCCGTAACAGCGGCCAGTTCACCCTTGGGGTCAGTAACAAAGACCGATCCTTGAAAGTGCAACAGATTGGGAAGCACCACATTGATGCCTTTGCCCTGGCGAGCAGGTGCTACCGTCAAAAGGTGGCCCTTGCCGCGCATAAACAGCGGTTGGCCGTCCAGCATTCCCAGATAAAGCCCACGAGGATCGAGCAGGCCCGCTTCCTCACAATCTTCGAGCGTGGCGAATCGTGCCTCGCCAAACGTGCCGGAAGTCTTTTCGGCCTCTTTTCGTCTCTGGCGCTGTCGCCAGTTCTGATAATGACCGGTGATACCGCCAAAGGTGGCGACACCGCCAAGAGCCTGGAAGGCCCCAATATAGAGTTGCTCCGCAGCGTCGGGAGCCGAGCCGATAATCTCGGGCCAGTAAGCTCCAAGACCAATCAGGCCCATGCCCATCAGGAGGCTGGCGTTGGCAGAGTCTCGCTTCTTGTTATTAGAGCGTTTCACGGCTGATCATTCTCTTGCGGGTAATGGCGCGTCTGCGCTTGTCGTTGGTTTCAAATTCTTCGCGGTAGGGACAGTTTGCCGGATTGCCACCGGCGGCACGGCAATGAGCGGCATGCCCGCAAAGCGCGCAGAACGGTTGGATCGGTCGATAGGTGCGGGTGTGCTTCATCTGAATGTTCCGGTGTTGGCTTTGGGCTGTTGAGGCAGGGCGAAGCTCGCCCTGCCGGTTCGCGCAGGGCTACTTGCCCTTGCGTCCATCGCTGACCGCTTTATCGATGCGGTTCTTATCTTGGTGTGAGAGCCCGTTGGTGCTGACGTGACCGCCGCCCTTGCCGACCTCTTTGGCTTTCTGGGTCGAGATTTTCATTTCGTGTCCTTTGCATTTGGACCGGCGTTGATCAGCCGGTTTCGCTTTCGACACGTTGAAGATGAGGCGTTCACCGCCGAGATGCTCTGCTCAAAAAGAAGATTGATTTCCGCAAGTGTTATGCAAATCTCCGCACGGACGCGGAGATTTGCGGAGTCGGTTCGATGCCCTGGATTGAGACCGAAGACCACAACAAGAGACTTTTGGAGGCGCTCACGTTCTTGGCCAAAGAACGCGGTGCGCTGGGACGCCTTGCGGGTGCGTTGGATAGTGATCAGCGGATCGCGCTAAAAGACGCCGCCCGCAGTGGTGATCAGCACAAACGAAAGATCAGCTTGATTGCGCCGTCCACCATCGAGAGATGGCAGCAAGGCGGGCTTGAAAAGTTGATGCGAGCTCAGCCCCACAAGAAGCGGCTGGTCTATGAATTCTTGGAGCGGTCCGAGGAGTTTCGAACAGCCATTTACAATCCGTCACCCGATTTGCCTGACGGTTTTGCGGCATTTGTCGCCGCGCAAAAGGAGACCCTTTCAAAACTTCGCTTTGAAGGGCTCAACAATCTCGATGGTGTGTACAGGCTGTATCGAAGGGCTTGGACAACCCCCGCACGCAATGATCGCGTACTAATTTCAAAGTTGATATTCCAGACGGTGGGAGGCCTGACTCGATACTGGGAGGAACAGGACTATAAGGACGATGTGAGGGGCAACATATCCGTAGAAGAAACCGACGAAGGCGTTGCCTTCGCTTCCGGTTCGAACCTATTTCTTCTCGGATTTGGCAAGGACGAAGCGCGCATCAAATTCAGCGCAATCCATGCACTTAGACCTATGATCGACGGTGAAAAGCCGGTTCATGAATTGAGAGGAAGTGTCATGGGCGTGACGGGTGAAGGGCCTCACGCTAGCACGCTCTTTATCGCCTACAGAGCCAACAATGTGGACTTTCTGTCAGAAGTTGTACCTGCTATCGGCGTTGATAGGGACATCAGGTCATGGATAGGCTGTGCGCTTAATGGTGAGGCTTGATCGCGAACCAGATCATTGCCAGCAGTTGAGTGTTTGTAATTCAAACGCCTGCTTAGCAAATACTTATTCGAACTCCCAAAATCGCGAAACAGCAAGATGTGTTTTGTAGTACAAAACCTCTTGGCAAGGGGGCTCGCTGCGCGCCCCCGTTGCATCCCCCAGGCTGTGCCTCTTTCTGGGCATTGAACCCATTCCAGAGCCAATAGAACGTATCGTCGTTCAAACACTCGCGGGAGACTTCGCTCTCCCTGCACCCATCGATCAAAGGGTGTTCCTGCCCTTGTGAAATCCAGACCATTTCATGGAGACAATGCCATTGAGGCCACGCCGTGTGGCCAACCCTCCGCGGATTGGATGCGCGCCATTTCATGGAGACGATTTCATCGAGACAAACCGTCCGCCGATTGGATGCCGCTATCTTGCCGAAGATGGATCACGGCCAAGGGACATATCGCGTCCCTTGAAACCCTATCTCATTCAGCGTGCTTGAACATGTCCTCGACTGAAGTCGATTTGATATAGCGAGCCGGATTTTCACCCTCAGCAAGCACCGCAAAGTGCCGTTCGCCGCACTTGATTTTCGCTCCTTCTTTGTGGCGCAAATCATCCCACCAGCCACTTCCTTTTGTCTCGACGACAAAGTACAGTTTCTCCTGTCCGTCATCCTCGACCAGAACCGCCCAGTCAGGGTTATATGTTCCGAGAGGCGTCGGCACTTTGAACCACGGCGGAAGCTTTGCGTAGACCTTCACGGCCTCATTGGCTTCAAGGTCTTCTGCGAAGCGCTTTTCGACACCAGCGGAATCATAGACAACGTGCTGATAAACGGATTTCTGCGTTTCCAGCGTGTTCTTGAGGTAGCCCGTTAGCTCTTCCTGTTTGAAAAGCTCTTGCGCGTAGTAGTGGTCGTCCCCAATACGCTGATAGCGAATGCCGTCAACCAGTGCCAAGCGCTTGGTCCGATTGATTGCTTCCTCAGCAATGTCGATGAACTCCTGCGGGTTTTTCTTGAAGTCTTGCAATCGTCGGCTCTTTGTCAGGATATCGACAAGGCTTCTGCGCGTTAGGTGCGTCTTGTCCTGAAGATCGGTCAGCAAATCGGGAAGCTCGATGTCGCTCTCATTGATCGAAGTGAAAGCCGATGTATCACCTTCATTCGCCTGCACACCACCTTTGCCGATAGCAATGTCGGCTTTCCGAAACCTGGCCCGCGTTTTCGTGATTGGCGGCGCATCACGAATGGCAGTGGCGCAATCCTCAATGAGCTTCGGATTGTCGAAGTCCACGCGATAGGTGGTCTTGTGCTTGATCCGATCCCAAAGCTGCTTGAACTCTTCGCTCTCCAAGACTGCCTCGCGTGTGCGGATCGTCACCCGCTCATCCGCATTCTTGATATCGAGCTTACCTGCAAGCTTGCGAAGGATGTCCTTTATGTCGGCTTCTTGTTCGGAAAACTCTTCTGGCAGTTCGAGCGTATCGTCCTTGAGTGCTGTACGGAGCGTGTCCAGCACTTTGCCCCGTGTGTCTAGGAAGCCCTGATCTTTCAAGAAATCCCAGACTTCCTCAGATTTATCCACGCCAAGCGGCGCGACAGTGCCGTCCTCAGCAGTGACAGCCACGTTTGCGAACTGGTGCTTTTCGACCACGCCGAAGCGGATACCGGTATCGGCCTCGATCTCTTTCTGAAGGTTCTCTGCGAACTGTTCATAGCTCTCCGTTGCAATGACGGTCAGCGTGTTCACATCGAAGCCGCGCAAGCGGTTTCCGGCCTGATTGACGCAAAGGCGAAGGCCTCGCCCAAGTGTCTGCCGCCGTTCGCGCTCCGAACCCATGTCGCGCAGCGCGCAAATCTGAAAGACGTTCGGATTGTCCCAGCCTTCTTTCAGCGCTGAGTGCGAGAAGATGAATTTGAGCTTCGAGTCGAAGCTCAGCAACTTCTCCTTGTCCTTCATGATAAGGTTGTAAGCGCGTTCGGCGTTGTCGCGGTTGGCCTGGTTATTCTCAGCCGTTTCCGTCCAACCGCCTTTCTTGTCGATGGAGAAGTAGCCATTGTGCACTTCATCGGCCTCGACATCGAGATCGACCTTCTCGAAGAGTGTCTGATAGTCGGGATGCTTTGCCAGCTTCCGATACTCCTCCTCGAACATCAGGGCGTACTTGCCCTTCACGATATTCCCGTCTTCATCATACTGACGATAGAATTCCACGCTATCGATGAAAAACAGACTGAGCACTTTCACCTCGCGTTTTTGGGCCGCGAAGCGCATTTCCTTGTCCAGATGCTCCTTGATCGTACGGCTGATCATCAGGCGCTTCAGGTCGTCAGGATTGACCCCGCCGACTTCTTCTCCAGGTCGGAGCGTGACCTCACCGCCAGGCATGCTTAGCTCAAGCGATTCATTGTCCTTGCCAACGGTGATCGTGCCGACCCGAAAATTCTCGTAGATCGCGCGGCCTGTCTCTTGCTCAAGATCATCGCCGTCTTCGACGGTTATCACGTCTCTGCGCACATTGCCGCCGCGCAAGAAGTCGGCCTCGATCTTCGCGCTGATCGAGCCGCTTCGGTTGTGGGTCGATATCAGTTTCACATAGGGCTTGTTGTGGCCGCCCTCGACCTCAAGCGCTGCAACCTCGATTTGCTTCACCAACTCCCGTTCGTAGGCATCCACGGCATCAAGGCGATAGACCATGTGATGCTTGTCCACGTGGGTTGCCGAGTAGCGCAGGGTACAAAGCGGGTTCATCAACTGAAGGGCTTCCTTGCCGCGTCCTGTCATGCCGCCTTACCTTTCAAGAGCGCATTAGCGCCTGCTTTTCCGGAGCTTTGCTTGATGCGATGATCGCGGATCG
>NZ_JASHKB010000048.1 GCF_030732865.1 Roseitalea sp. MMSF_3546 | reverse complement strand
ATCTTCGAACCAGAAGAATGCGCAAACTACTTCAAATCATCCGGTTACGAACCAGACTGATCGAAAACCGCTCTAGCGCGCGCGTGCGCGCCTTGAGCGCGGCATGCATGTCACCGCCCGCCGCGCCGGCCAGCGCCTCGTATTGCTGCGGCGGAATGCCCAGGCCGAACAGCGAAGCGCGGTTCGAGGCGAGCAGCCGGACCAGCCGGCCGTCGATCGCCGGCTCGACTTTCTCGGCGAAGAAGCGCCGCTGGGCATGAAGGTCGGTGCAGCGCGTGAACTCGCGCAGATCGACCCCGTGCAGGCGGGCGATGCGGTGCGCCCAGCCGATGAACAGGCCGAGCGCCCCGTAACGGTAAAGACCGCGCTCGAACATGTCGATGCGCCGGCCGCGCAGGCCCATGCGGCCGTTCCAGTAATCGACGGTGGCGACATCCAGATGCGGCCGCAGATGGATGTCGAACAGGGCGGCATTGCCCGGCACGTCGGCCCGCCCGAAGAACTGGAAGAAGGCGCGCTGGCCGGGCAGGTGCTGGGCGGCAGCGTATTTGAGCCGGTTGAGCGCGATATGGGCGGGCGACAGGTCGACCGCCTCGACCGAGGCCGGACCCGCGGTCAGATAGCTCATCACATTGCAGCCGCCCGAGGCGATGGCGACGATGGCGTCGTCCGGACCGATCCCGAGCGCTTGCATGTCGACGACCGGATCCTCCCAGATCTGCGCGTAGACCAGGCCCGTGAAGGTGTGCGCGAAGGCGCGTTCGAGAAGACCGGTGACCGAGGTCGGCCTGCTGCGCTGGACGGCGGCGCCGATCTGCCGGCGGATCGTGGGATTGAGCGAGGGCGAGCCCATGGTGCGATGTCCTCTTGCAGATCGTTCTTGCCGGAAGGTTGGCTTGACCGTGTTATCACGGCCCGGGCCGCGGCGTCATGCCGCCTGCGTGCCCGCCGCTTGTGTCTCGGCGGCGGGCCTTTCGGTCGCAAGTGCGCTGGCGGCCGGTCTGGCGGCGGCAGCGGCCTTGGCGGTTTTGAGGTCCACCAGCCTGGCCTGGCGGCGCGCCCGCGCCACTTCGACCCAGTCGATCAGGTGCAGGCGCCCCTCGGCATCCTCGGCGATCGCCGTGCAGCTTTCCACCCAGTCGCCGGTATTGACGTAGGATATCCCAGCCTGGGCCTTGATCGCGGCATGGTGGATGTGCCCGCAGATGACGCCATCGACCTTCTGTCGCCGCGCCTCGGCCGCCAGCGCCTCCTCATAGGCGCCGATGAAGTTGACCGCCTGCTTGACCTTGAGCTTGAGCCATTTCGACAGCGACCAGTACTGGCCGCCCCACAGCCGCTTGAGCCGGTTGAACCAGCCATTGACCCACAGCGCCGACACATAGGCCCAGTCGCCCACGTGAGCGAGCCATTTGGCGTTCCGGACCACCATGTCGAACTGGTCGCCATGGATGACCAGATAGCGCGTGCCGTCGGCGCCCTCGTGCACGTCGGTCTCGCGCACCTCGATGCCGCCGAAATGCGAGCCCAGATAGGACCGCATGATCTCGTCGTGATTGCCGGGCACATAGATGATCTCGGCGCCCTTGCGCGCCTTGCGCAGCAGCTTCTGGACCACGTCGTTGTGCGCCTGCGGCCAGTACCAGCCCTTCTTCAGCCGCCAGCCGTCGAAGATGTCGCCGACCAGATAGATGCGCTCGGCCTCGTGCTCGCGCAGGAAGTCGAGCAGCATTTCGGCCTGGCAGCCGCGCGTGCCAAGGTGGATGTCGGACAGGAACAGGGTGCGAAACCGCTTTGGCTCGGACATGGCCTTGGCCGCTATTGAGGTTTTGCACTGCAGAATCAGACTCGTGTGTCAGCCGTGTGACGCAGGCGGCGGTGTCGGTCGTCATTCGTCGGTCGTGGGTCGTGGGTCGTGGGTCGAGCAGGCTCGCCTTTTCGGTCGACGACTGACGACCGACGAACAACGACCCGCGACCGTTTCACCCCCGCATCCGCTCGCCCCTGGGATCGAAAGGCGGTTCGATGGCGATCCTTGCCGGCCGGCGCACGCCCAGGATCTCGATCTCGAACAGGCCGGGCTCGGCCCGTTCGGACAGCGCGAACGGCACATAGGCCTGCGCCATGGACTGCCCGATGCCATGGGCGTAGCCGCCCGAGGTCACCCAGCCGACGACCCGCCAGTCGCCATCGACGATCGAGCCCATGCCCGGCGGATCGAATACGCGTCCCGATCCGTCGAAGCGACGCGGGCCGACCGCATGCGGCGGCGCGACGGTGCCATAGTCGGTGTCGCCCACCTTCGCCCAGACCGGTTCGTCATGCATGACATCGGCCGTCTCCGCCTCGATGACGAACGAGACCCGCCGCAGCTTCGGTCCCTCCGCCTTTTCGCGCGCGGCCGCTTGGCGACCGACGAAGTCGTTCTTGGACAGCTTGACGAACCGGTCCATCGCCCCTTCGAACGCACCGTAAATGGGCCGAAGCTCGTGGCCCCAGGTGGGAAAGTTCTTTTCGAGCCGCATCGACAGAAGCGCCCGCATGCCGAAATCGCGCATGCCGAACGCGGCACCCGCATCCTTGATCGCGGTGTAGACCAGCCGCTGATAGCAGGGCTCCATCCAGATCTCGTAGCCAAGGTCGCCCGTGTAGCTCAGCCGGTTGACCATGGCCGGCGCGCCAGCGATCGCCATTTCGCGGAAATCCATGAAGCGGAAGGCGTCGTTCGACACATCGACATCGACGAGCCTTTCGAGCACCTTGCGGCTGTCCGGCCCGGCGATCGACAGCCCGACAAGCGTCTGCCCGTAGCGGTGAATGCGCACCGAGCCGTCATCGGGCAGGTGCCGTTCGAACCAGCGCATGTGGTGGATCTGCGCCGCCGACGATCCCCAGATCACAAACCGGTCACCGGTTGCCCTGGCGATGGTGAAGTCGCCGATCAGCTTGCCGAATTCGTTGAGCATGGGCGACAGCACGATGCGGCCGGTCTTGGGCATGGTGTTGGTCATCAGATGTGACAGCCAGCTTTCCGCCCCCGGGCCGGTGACTTCGTACTTGGCGAAGTTGGCGATCTCGGTGACCCCGACGCCTTCGCGGACCGCGCGCACCTCTGCGCCGACATGGGCAAAATCGTTGGAGCGATGAAACGAGATCACGTCGTGCGCCGCATCGGCCGACGGCGCGAACCACAGCGGCACCTCCAGGCCCCAGGTGTCGCCCATCACGGCATGGTTCTCCTTGACCATGATGTCATGGAGCGGCGTCGTCTGATGGGGGCGGGCGGCGGGAAGTTCCTCGTTCGGATAGCGGATGCGGAAGCGTCGCGCATAGTTCTCGCGCACTTTCGCATTGGTGTAGCGCAGCGTCGCCCATTCGCCGAAGCGCGCCACGTCCATGCCCCATATGTCGGCGCCCGGATCGCCATGCACCATCCAGTTGGCCAGCGACAGGCCGACCCCGCCGCCCTGGCTGAAACCGGCCATCACCGCGCAGGCACACCAGAAATTGGTCAGCCCCCGCACCGGCCCGACGAGCGGGTTGCCGTCGGGCGCGAACGTGAACGGCCCGTTGATGATCTGCCGGATGCCGGCATTTTCCAGCGGCGGAAAATGCGCAAAGCCGATCTCCAGCGACGGGGCGATGCGGTCGATGTCGGGGGCAAGCAGTTCGTGGCCGAAATCCCATGGCGTCTCGACCGGCGACCATGGCCGGCAATCCTGCTCGTAGGTGCCCAGCAGCATGCCGTTGCGTTCCTGCCGCGTGTAGATCTCGCCGCGGAAATCCATGGCATGGATGAGTTCGCGCCCGTGCTCCTGATTGAAGGCGATCACCTCGTCCATGTCCTCGGTGAGCAGATACATGTGCTCCATGGCGAGCAGCGGCAGTTCGAGCCCGACCATGCGGCCGACCTCGCGCGCCCACAGCCCGCCCGCATTGACCACGTGCTCGCAGCGGATCGTGCCCTGCTCGGTGACCACGTTCCACGTCCCGTCCGCGTCCTGGGTCAGTTCGACGACGCGGTTGCGCAGCACGATTTGCGCGCCCAGCGCCTTGGCCGCCTTGGCATAGGCATGGGTGGTTCCGGCCGGGTCGAGATGGCCTTCGACCGGGTCCCACAGCGCGCCGACGAAGTGGCTTTCGTCCATCAGCGGAAACATCGCCTTGGCCTCGGACGGCGTGATCAGTTCGGTCTGCATGCCCAGATGCCGGCCCTTGGCGTGCAGCGTGCGCAGGAAATCCATGCGCTCGGCGCTTTCGGCGAGCATGACGCCGCCGGTCAGATGCAGCCCGCAGGACTGGCCCGAAACCTCTTCGAGTTCGGCATAAAGGCCGACGGTATAGGCCTGAAGCTTGGCGACGTTCGGATCGCCGTTGAGCGTGTGGAAGCCGCCCGCCGCATGCCAGGACGACCCCGATGTCAGTTCGGACCGCTCGATCAGCATGATGTCGGTCCAGCCGGCCTTCGCCAGATGATAGAGCACCGAACAGCCGACGACACCGCCGCCGATGACGACGACGCGGGTGGAGGTCTTCATTGGTTCAACCTTGCCGGGCGCATGGTGATGGCTCAAAAATCCGTCGGTGCGCCGCCCTCGCGCTTGCGGCGGGCGACGAAGTCTTCCAGTTCCTCGGCGATCGCCGCGTCCATGGGCGGTGGCTCGAACTCGGCGAGGATCTGCTTCCAGATGCGATTGGCGCGCTCTGGCGTCTGGATCGCGCCGCGATCGCGCCAGTTCTCGTAATTGCTCCAGTCCGATAGAAACGGCGAGTAGAACGCCGTCTCGTAGCGATCCTGCGTATGCTGAATGCCGAAGAAGTGCCCGCTATGGCCAACCTCGGCAATCGCGTCGAAGGCGATTTCGTCTTCGGACCATGTCACCGGTTTCATGTAGGCGATCAGTTGCTGGAGCTGCTCGCAATCCATGACGAACTTCTCGTAGGAAGCGCACAGCCCGCCCTCGAGCCAGCCTGCGGCGTGGTAGACTACATGGCTGCCGGAACTGAGCGCCGCAAACAGCGAATTGGTGCTCTCCCAGGTCGCCTGATTGTCTGGCGCGTTCGACACGCAGGTGTTCGACGAGCGCAGCGGCAGGCAGTAGAAGCGCGCCATCTGGCCGGTCATCTGGGTGGTGCGCAGGTAGTCCGGGGTGCCGAAGGCGGGCGCGCCGGTGCGCATGTCGACATTGGAGGAGAACGTGCCGATGGCGCAGGGGCAGCCCGGATTGATCGTCTGGATCAGCGCGATGGCGCACAGCGATTCGGCGAGCGATTGCGCCACCGTGCCCGCCAGCGTGATCGGGCTCATCGCTCCGGCCAGCGTGAAGGGCGTGACGATCACCGGCTGGCCGCGCCGCGCCAGCCGCATCAGCCCGTCGATCATCGGCCAGTCATGCTTGAGCGGCGAGGTCGAATTGATGTTGGTGAACATGCGCGGCGCCGCGTCGAATTGCTCATGGGTCAGCGCGCCGGCGATGCGCACCATCTCCATGGCGTCCTCGACCCGCTCGGTGCCCAGCGCATAGGCGTGCACCACCTTGTCGGTCAGCGTCAGCGTGTCGAAAAGGCAGTCAAGATGCCGGATGGACGGGTGCAGGTCGATCGGCTCCACCGGATAGCCACCCGAGACATGAAGGCAGTTGAAGGCCTGGGTCAGCTTGACCAGTTCCTTAAACGAGGCGCGATCGCCCGGCCGTCGCCCGCGGTCCAGATCGGAGCAGTTGGGCGGTGAGGCGATGTTCAGGAACACCATGTGCTCGCCGCCGATCGGCACCGCGCGAGACGCATTGCGCGGGGTGATGGTGAAGGCGCCGGGCGCGCGCGCCACCATCTCCATGATGTAGTCGCGCCCGAACCGCACCCGCGCGCCGGACGTGGTTTCACCGTCGATCAGGCAGCCTTGGGCGCGGAAGATGTCGACCGCCTCGTGATTGAGAAACACGACACCGATCTCCTCGAGGATCCGCATCGCGCCCTGGTGGATCGCTTCCACGCCCTCGGCCGGCAGCGGCTCGGTCGGCCGGTCCGAATTGACCGGAATCTGCCACGGCATCTGCGCAATGGCCCCACCGCCGCGCCGCCTGTTGCCGGCGCGCCCGCCGCGCGCTGCGCGCCGGCCCTGTCCTCCGTGCATCGCGATGGCGTCCATGGCTGCTCCCTGGCCGCCACTGTCGCCATGGGCGGACGTGCCGACGATCAATTCTTCGACCTGATCGGCGCGCATAGCGACATCGCTGCAAGGTCTGCGGCGTCCGAACACGACGATCGCGACGACAGTTGACGCTTTCGGCAAAGGTGCTAGGCCGCCGGACGACTAGGGTCGGTGCACTGAGAGGGCGAAGAAACGCGCTATGAACCGGATTGAGCCGCAAGGGCGCCGCCGCCGATCCCACCTGCCCAAGGGCCGGCAGCTCGACGAGGGCGCACTCGCCGATGTCCGCCGGCTGTTGGGCGATGCGCCGCGCCGGCGCGACCTTCTGATCGAGCATCTGCACCGGCTCCAGGATGCCCATGGCTGCTTGAGCGCGCCCCATCTGCGTGCACTGGCCGAGGAAATGCGCCTGTCCCAGGCCGAGGTTTACGAGGTCGCCTCCTTCTACGACCATTTCGACGTCGTCCGGGAAGGCGAGCAAGAACCTGCGCCGCTGACGATCCGGGTGTGCGAGTCGGTCTCCTGCATGCTCGCCGGCTGCGAGGAGGTGCTGGCCGCACTCGGTCGGCGGGCCGACCCCGAGCTCATCCGCGTTGCGCGCGCACCGTGCATGGGCCGCTGCGCGTCCGCGCCGGCCGCCCGCATCGGCGACCGCGAGGTCGATCGTGCCACCGCCGACACGCTGCTTGGCTTGGCCCGCGCCGGCCGGACCGGTGTCGTCCTGCCGCGCTACGCCGCACTCGATGCCTATCGCGCCGGGGGCGGCTACGCGCTCTGGCAGCGCGTGCGGGCCGGCGACCCGGACCCCGAAACGCTGATCGCGACATTGTCCGATGCGGGCCTCAGGGGGCTTGGCGGCGCGGGCTTCCCGGCCGGGCGCAAATGGTCGATCGTGCGCTCCTATCCCGGCCCGCGCCTGATGACGATCAATGGCGACGAGGGCGAGCCCGGCACCTTCAAGGACCGGCACTATCTGGAAACCGATCCGCATCGCATGCTGGAAGGCGCGCTGATCGCCGCGCACACCGTCGAGGCGGAGCGCATCTATCTTTACATGCGCGACGAATATCCGGCCGTCCTGGAAATCCTGCGCCGCGAGATCGCCGCGCTCGAGGCCGCCGGCCTGTGCGGGCCCGGCTTCATCGAACTGCGACGCGGGGCGGGCGCCTATATCTGCGGCGAGGAAAGCGCGATGATCGAATCGATCGAGGGAAAACGCGGGCTGCCGCGCCATCGCCCGCCCTATATCGCCGAAGTGGGCCTGTTCGGCCGGCCCACGCTCAACCACAATGTCGAGACCCTGTGGTGGATCAGGGACATCGTCGAGAACGGGCCGGACTGGTTCGCAGCCCAGGGCAATCAGGGGCATCCGGGAATCCGCTCCTGGTCGGTCTCGGGGCGGGTGAAGGCTCCGGGCGTCAAGCTGGCGCCGGCCGGCGTCACGGTGCGCGAACTGATCGAGGACCATTGCGGCGGCATGGCGGACGGGCACGTCTTCAAGGCCTATCTGCCCGGCGGCGCCTCGGGCGGTATCCTGCCCGCCTCCATGGACGACATCCCGCTCGATTTCGGCGACACGCTGTTCCGGCACGGCGCGTTCGTTGGCAGCCATGCCGTCGTCATCCTGTCGGACAAGGACAATATCCGCGACGTGACGCTGAACCTGATGCGGTTCTTCGCCCATGAGAGCTGCGGCCAGTGCACGCCCTGTCGCGGCGGCACCGAAAAGCTGGTGAAACTGCTCGAGGCGGACGGTCCCCTGGACGAGCCCACCATCCGCGATCTGGAACAGGTGATGCGCGATGCCTCGATCTGCGGCCTCGGCCAGGCCGCACCCAATCCGGTCAATCACCTGCTGACGCATTTTCCGGAGGATCTGTGATATGATCGGCCACAGACGACGTGACGAGAAACGGGCCGGGACATGGGCGCTGTCGAGATCTTGAACCTACGCCACGCCTTCGACGAGAAGCAGTCGGAGGCGATCGCACGCTTTTTCGATGCCAATGCCGCCACGAAGAAGGACATCGAGGAGGTCCGGCTTGAGATCGAGAAGCTCCGCACCGAGGTGGAAAAGCTGCGCGCCGAGCTCAAGTCTGACATTGAAGGCGTCCGCGCCGAGCTCATGTCAGAGATCGAGAAGCTCCGCACCGAGCTCAAATCTGACATTGAAGGCGTCCGCACCGAGCTCAAATTGGATATCGAAAAGGTCAGGGCCGACCTGACCGTCGAGATCGAGAAGGTCCGTGGCGAGATCGAGAAGGTGCGCGTCGACCTCGCCGACAAGATGCTGCGCTATCAGGTCGGAGGCGTCATCTCGATCGCCGTCATCTTCGCCGGCTTTCGCTATCTGGTCGGGTGAGATCGCAATGGCTGTCGACCAGACGGTAACCTTCATCCTTGACGGCCGCGCCGTCACCGCCGAGCCGGGCGAGACGATCTGGACGGTCGCCAGACGCGAAGGCACCCGCATCCCGCATCTGTGCCATCTCGACAAGCCCGGCTACCGGCCCGATGGCAACTGCCGCGCCTGCATGGTCGAGATCGAGGGCGAGCGCACGCTTGCCGCCTCCTGCATCCGCAAGCCCGCCCAGGGCATGACGGTGCGCACCGACACCGACCGCGCCGATGCGGCGCGCCGCATGGTGTTCGAGATGCTCGCCGCCGACATGCCCGCGCGGGATCAGAGCCCGGACGACCGGAGCGCTTTCTGGCAATGGGTCGAGACCATGGGCATTGGCGGGTCGGAGAGACTGCCGTCGAAGTTTGCTCGATCTCCCCTCTCCCCCCTTGTGGGGGAGATGTCCCGAAAGGGACAGAGGGGGGTAGATGGCGTCGATGATGACCACCCCCC
>NZ_JASHKB010000047.1 GCF_030732865.1 Roseitalea sp. MMSF_3546 | reverse complement strand
CGATGCGGCGAGGCTTGCTCTATCTCGTCGCCATCATGGACTGGTTCAGCCGCAAGGTGCTGGCCTGGCGGCTGTCGAACACGATGGATGCCGACTTCTGCGTCGCCGCTCTCGAAGAGGCGATCGCCCGGCACGGCAGGCCCGACATCTTCAACACGGATCAGGGAAGCCAGTTCACCAGCTTCGCCTTCACCACCACGCTGAAGGACGCCGGCATCCGCATCTCAATGGACGGGCGCGGCCGCTGGATGGACAACGTCTTCATCGAACGGTTGTGGCGCAGCCTCAAATACGAGTGCGTGTTCCTCAACGCCTTCGAGACGGGAAGCGAAGCCCGCAACGGGATCGGTTCCTGGATCGACTATTACAACCGGAGACGCCCGCACTCGACCTTCGGCGGCAGGACACCACACGAGGTCCATGCTACGGCGGAAATGACGGAGACACTGGCGGCATAGAAACGAACCCGATCCACCTTAGCCAAGCCGCAAAACTGTCTCACCAGGCGGGTCCACCTCTTAGTATCGCCCCTCGTCTACAGCTACTTGCGCCGTGGAGAGATCGAGCCAAGTGAATAGGGCGTCGACCGTGAAGCGTATTTTGACGCGATCTGCGCCGAAACCAGCGTAGCGGTCTGGTCGAAGCAGATGATGCGTGGGCACTGCGACCGGGTCCAAGCAGGAGCGCCGCGACCAGTCGATCTACCGGTCCAGGGCGTTGCCAGCCTTAAGGCGGCCATGATCTTGCTGGTGCTGCGCTGCTCTTAGGTCGATCGGCTGATCTGGTCGCGACAAGCCGAGGATAACTCGATGGCATGAACCCGCGAGGCCTTTTGCAGACCGCGCTTGCATTCGGACCCGACTATCACGCTCCGTTCGCGGACAACTTCAATAAGATGCCGTAACACCAAGCCATGCCTGGCGCAGAACAGCCTCTGTTCAGTATGGCACTGCAAGGCTACGACCACTATCCGCTCGCGTCGAAAAAGGGGATGGTGACGGCCGACAGGGACTTCGTGCTACCGATCAACGCCAAGCTCCCAGTCTAGAGCTGAAATCTCACCAAGAGTGTAGTGCTATGGCGAAGGAATAGTTCGAATCTTCATCGCGCGTGGCCCGCCGGCTGGTAGTCGAACCTTCGGCGCTCATCTCGCATCAAGGCGTACTTGCTCGCACAACAGCGAACCATTTCGCACGTGGTGTGGCACGTGAGATTCGAATCCAAAAACTCAGCGTGAGTAAACGGGTCAATGGACTTTTTGCGCGCCTGAGTGAGGAACCTGCTTCCGCAAAATGTCCACGTAAGCACCGCGTAAGCACTATTTCCGATGAGGGGAAATTTATAAGACGCTGATTTTATGAAGAAAATGGCGCACCTCGACGTAGAAAGTTCGAACACTTTGTTCGAGGTGCTTCAGGAATGGGAAGACCATCTCGCACAACTAGACCTAAAGGGTCTGGGGTGCGGCGACAATGGCAAACCTAAGCCCTGATTTCATCAAATCAGCCAGCCAGGACGAAAAACCAAGGGCGAAGTATCCTCCGCCCTTCTCCCTGCGTCTCACGTACGAGGAGCGTGCGCAGCTTGAGGAAGCTGCGGCTGGCAAACCTTTGGGCGCTTACATCCGCGAGAAGTTGCTTGGCGGTGATGTAACCCCGCGCAAAAAATCTGGAAACCGTCCGGTCAAAGACGCGGAAGCCTTGGGGCGTGTTCTTGGCGCTCTTGGAGAGTCGCGCCTATCCAGCAATCTCAATCAACTCGCCAAAGCCAGTAATAGCGGATCGTTGCCGGTCACGCCGGAGACGGAGCTTGAACTCTGGGCTGCTTGCCAGGAAGTGCGCGCGCTTCGTGCCGATCTCCTTCGCGCTCTCGGAAAGTCGCCGGAGGGCGGGCCATGATCCTTAAAGCGAAGGAAAGAGGAAACGCGCCGCAACTAGCTCAATACCTGCTTTCCATGCGGGACAACGATCATGTCGAGCTGCATGCTGTTCGCGGCTTTGCCAGTGATGAGCTGCTGGGAGCTTTTCACGAAGCCGATGCGATTGCCCGTGGGACGCGCTGTCAGAATTACCTGTTCTCCCTGAGCCTCAACCCGCCGGAGAATGCGCATGTCAGCACCGAGGCTTTTGAACAAGCCATCCAGAAGGTTGAAGCCAGGCTGGGACTGGATAACCAGCCATGTGCCATCGTCTTTCATGAGAAAGACGGTCGTCGCCACGCCCATGCGGTTTGGTCGCGCATACAGTCTGCCGAGATGCGCGCCATCAACCTCCCGCACTACAAAGCGAAGCTCAAGGACGTATCGCGGGAACTCTTTCTCGAACATGGATGGGACATGCCGCGTGGCATGCAGGATCGCAGTTTTCGCGATCCGCTAAGCTTTACGCGGGCCGAATGGCAACAATCCAAACGTGCCGGTCTCGATCCGCGGGAACTCAAAACCGTTCTTCACCAATGCTGGGAAAAATCGGACAACACAGCTTCCTTTGATCTGGCGCTACGGGAGCGCGGCTTCTGGCTCGCCAAGGGGGATCGGCGGGGATTCGTGGCAGTCGATTATCGTGGCGAGGTCTACTCCCTTTCACGCTTTTGCGGCGTGAAGGCCAAGGACATGAAAGCCAGATTGGGAGAGCCCGACCCATTGCGATCGGTCTCCGATGCGAAGATCGAGATCGCGGCCACGATGAATCAGAAGCTGGAAAGCTTCATCCGCGATGCAGAGCGCCAAGCCAAACATCGCCTAGCTTTGTTGGCGTTCCGCAAAGCCGAGCTCAACGACCAGCAACGAAAAGCGCGCCAAGAACTGAGGGCGGCGCATGCGAAGCGCTGGCAAAAAGAAAGCGAGCTTAGAGCAAGCCGTTTGCCGAAGGGATTCTCCGGCATATGGCATCGCATCACTGGTCAGTACGGCAAGATCAGAGCGCAAAACGAGCAAGAGACCCTGCAAGCTTACCAGCGCGACCGTGATGAGAAAGATGCGCTGATCTTCGAGCAACTGGTGAAGCGCCAAGCCCTGGCGCAAGATATCCGCGCGCAGCGTTCATTGGCGAGTAGCGAGTTGCTGCGACTTCGCGAGGACGCAGCGAATTATGACCGGCTGCGTCAGAGTAAGCCTGCGCAGGAGCGGAAGCGTGAAAGCCACCAAGCTTCACGGAAAACTAGAAAAGGCCGTTTGCGAACTGGCTATAGCGTACTCAACAGGTAGCCTGCGTAGCATACGTAGGCCGCCAACATAACTGCGCCTTCTCGTCGGCCAACACGCCAGCCTGTGCGAGCGAAGAGCAGCAACAACCAGGTCGCTGCCAACATCACCCAGATATCGAGCCTTACAAATTCGGCTGGCACGGCGATCGGTGCGATGAGAGCTGTGACTCCCAAAATGCCGAAGATGTTGAAGATATTGCTGCCAATGATGTTGCCCAGCGCAACATCGCTTTGGCCTTTTCGTGCGGCGATCACCGAGGTGATCAGCTCGGGAAGAGAGGTGCCTACGGCAATGATGGTAACGCCGATGATTGATTGCGGGATACTCATCGCCGTCGCGATTGAAATAGCGCCGCTCACTAAGAATCGAGCGCTCACAATGGTAATCACCAGTCCGGCAGCCATAAGCGCGAGGTCGCGCAACTGAGAGTTCGGTTTATGTGCGACGAGTTCTGACTCGGCAACATAAACGTCTTGTGCTGGCGTCGGGCGGCGCTTCTCAAGATAAATCGTGACCGCAACATACCCCGACAAACATGCGAACAGGGCTGCGCCAGATACGCGATCAAAGGTTCCAACCAATGCCAGTGCAATGCACGCAAGGCACGCGAGCAGCATAACCGACCCATCGCGTCGCAACGCTGCAGGGTCGGTTACAATCGGATTGATGAGCGCTGCACCGCCGAGAATCAAAAGAATGTTCGCAATGTTGCTGCCAATGACATTGCCAACAGCAATGCCGGGCGAATTCGCCAGAGCAGCTTGAACGCTGGTTACGAGTTCTGGCGTTGATGTGCCGAACCCAACCAAGGTGAGTCCGATAATCATCGGAGAAATGTTGAGACTGCGAGCAACGGCAACCGCGCCTTGGACGAGCAAGTTGCCGCCGAACACCAAGCCGATGAAGCCGCCAACGATGTAAGCAAGATCAAGCATAGCCCACACTATCACGGCTGATTGCTGGCGCAGCGGTTCAATTCAAAACAGTCCACGAAAATAAACGATTGCCCCTTGAAGACTGCTTGTTTCAACCTGCGATCAATTTGAGGCCGCCAACAAACATCGCAGCCTCAAACTGCTTCTGCTCGTTTCCTCGTTCTCCACCAACTTGTTTTTGAAGGTCAGCCCGACCCATCAGCGCCTTCTATGCCGATGATGATGTGTGACGGGGCCGAAAGGCCCTGAATGGTTCGGGGCCTCCTTGAAAGAAAGGAGGATACGATGAAACGCGTCTCACAATTTGAAGCAGCTAAATTGAGCACCGGCGAATTGAACGGTTTGCTGACTGAAGCCTTTTGGGCTTTCGCAACGGCTCGCCGTGGCTCGAAAGAGCGCCAGGATGCTCTGGCCTCGATCAAAAATATCGAGCGTGAACTGGCAGCTCGTCCTCCACGCTTCTAACCTTGCGCGGCTGGCCGTTCGGTCAGTCGCTTTCTTCCATCTTGTAGATTTGGAAAAACGGTTGCGCATGCAACCGGACTAGGCCAGCGCCAATGAGCGGGGGGATGCCGTCAAGACCGCAGACAGCGGTGGGTGATCACCCACCCTGCACAAACGAAGTGCGGAAGGACGGGAAAACCGCTAGCTGCGCCCAAAGGGCTCGGTCTTTACGGCGGATGGGGCCGCAGGCCCCTAAAACAGACAGAAAAACCAGCCTCAAGGTTGGCGTCAAATTATGCGCAAGGGATCGAAGCCGCATAGCCGAGAAGACAGGCTCGGTTCACGAGAACCCGGCCCGCAAGGGTGTGCAATCATTAAATCTAACCCTTGAGGTCTTCCAGTTATTGCCGTATTTTCTCAAAAATTGTCACTTTTTCCGGAATTTGGTATGCAGACCGATATTATGACGATCAAGGAAGTCGCGGACTATCTGAAGATCACGGAAAAGACGGCGTATAGGCTCACGGCAGAGGGAAAAATCCCAGGGTTCAAGGTCGGAGGCGCTTGGCGTTTTAGAAAGCAAGAGATTGATGCGTGGATTAACAAGCAGATGAAGGACACTAGGGCGAGCAACTAATGCTTCTGGACAACAGGAAGAACGGCAAGGTCGGAGAAGCACTGCGCGGCTATCTCACTGAAGGTACGAAGCTTTCGGTTATCTCTGGCTTGTTTTCGATCTATGGCTTCGAGTCTCTGAAGAAAGAGCTGAAGTCCGTTGACGGCATTCGGCTGCTATTGGCTCAAGACCCTGCCAATGACTCTTCAGATGGAAAGGCGGCTGCGCTCGCGGGTGATGAGTTCGAGCTTCGGTTCAAGAACCAACTAGACCAAAATCGTATCGCGAAAGAGTGCGCAAAATGGCTTTCGGATAAAGCCGAAATAAAGATTGCAAAAAACCCCCGTGCCTTTGGACAGAACCTTCTTCTTGCGGAAGGAAAAAACGGTAACGCCATCGGTATTCAAGGAAGTTCGGATTTTACATCGACGGGCTTCGGATACTCCGAGTCAAACCGTTTTCATATGAATATGTGCGCGCAGGACGCACCAAGCACGAAGTCCATGTTGGAGTGGTTCGAGACGATTTGGAACGATCCATCGGCGGTCGAAGACGCGAAGGCAATGCTGCTCGAAAGATTAGAGTTGCTCGTGAACGACCAGACTCCCGAGTTCATCTACTTCATAACGCTGTACAATATCTTCAAAGATTTTCTTGAAGACATAGACGAAGAGAACATCATCAAGTCCAAGACGGGCTTCAAAGACACGCTTGTGTGGAACAAGCTCTACAAGTTCCAAAGGGACGGCGTTCTCGGCGCAATCGACAAGCTCGAAAAATATAACGGGTGCATCATCGCTGACAGCGTTGGTCTGGGCAAGACGTTCGAAGCGCTGGCTGTCATCAAATATTACGAGTTGCGCAACGACCGCATTCTCGTCCTTTGCCCTAAGAAGCTGCGCGACAACTGGACGGTCTATACCGTCAACGACAAGCGAAACCTGTTGGCAGCGGATCGCTTCAACTATGACGTGCTGAACCACACCGATCTCACGCGTCTTCAAGGTCGATCTGGCGAGATCAATTTAGAAACACTGCATTGGGGGAACTATGACCTTGTGGTCATCGACGAGTCCCACAATTTCCGCAACGCTACCTCCGCCAAAGAAGGTTTGACGCGCTATTCGCGCCTGATGGATGAGATCATCCGATCCGGCGTGAAGACCAAAGTGCTGATGCTTTCGGCAACGCCTGTAAACAACCGTATGAACGACCTGAAGAACCAGGTCGCGTTTATCACGGAAGGAATCGACAGCGCCTATAGCGATCAAGGGATCGGGAGTATCGAAGAAACGCTGCGGAAGGCACAAACGCGGTTCAACAACTGGCTGCGCCAGGAGGATAACGAAAGAACGGTCGAGGGCCTGCTCGACAGCATGAATTTCGACTACTTCAAGCTGCTCGACCTTCTCACGATTGCGCGCTCACGCAAGCATATCGAGAAATACTACGATGTGACGGAGATCGGCTCATTCCCTGAGCGTCTTCAGCCGATCAACATCAAGGCCGATATTGACACAACGGGGCAGTTTCCACCGCTGCGAGAAATCAACCGCACCATCCGCAAGCTGAATTTGAGCGCCTACTCGCCGCTCAAATATGTTCGCGCTGACAAGCGTGAAGAGTACAGCCGCAAATATGATGTGAAGGTCAAAGGCGGTCAGTCGGTCTTCCGCCAGATCGACCGCGAACAAAGCCTTATCCACCTGATGCGCGTGAACCTGCTCAAGCGCATGGAAAGCTCGATCAATTCGTTCGGGCTGACGCTTGAAAAGCTGCTTGGGGAAGTCGAGAGCTTACTCGAAAAACTGGAGCATCATAGCGCCAGTGACATCGAAGAGCTTGGCATCGAAGATGTCGAGACTGACGATCCTGCATTCGATGACTACCTGATCGGGCGCAAGGTCAAGGTGCTCATCAAGGACATGGATGAGCATCGCTGGCGGCAGGATTTAGAAGACGACCGCAGCAAGCTGGCAGCACTGCTGGATGAAGCGCGGAAGATCGATGCGGATCGGGACGCAAAGCTACACAGCCTCCGAGATGTGATCGCTGACAAGTGCCGTAATCCGATCAATGACGGCAATCGCAAGATCATCGTCTTCACAGCATTTACCGACACAGCGAACTATCTTTACGAAAATATCGCGGGCTGGGCGAAGGATACCCTTGGCATTCATGCCGCTCAAATCACAGGTAGCGGCACGAACAAGACGAACCTGATTGGTCAGAGCACGAACTTCGATAGCCTGCTGGCATCATTCTCGCCTGTTTCCAAGGAAAGGTCGAAGATCGACGAAGCGGCGACGGAAGAGATCGACCTGCTCATCGCAACCGACTGCATTTCAGAAGGCCAGAACCTTCAGGACTGCGACTACCTGATTAACTACGATATTCATTGGAACCCTGTGCGGATCATCCAGCGCTTCGGGCGGATCGACCGTCTCGGATCGAAGAATGCGGTCATCCAGCTTGTGAATTTCTGGCCGAACATGGAGCTGGATGAGTACATCAACCTTGAGGCGCGCGTGAGCGGACGGATGGTGCTGCTCGACATCTCGGCCACGGGCGAAGAAAACGTGATCGAGCAAGACGCAGGCGGCGCGATGAACGATCTTGAGTATCGCCGCAAGCAGCTACACCAGCTTCAGAATACGGTTGTCGATCTCGAAGATATGTCGGGCGGCGTGTCGATCACCGATCTTACGCTCAATGACTTCCGCATGGATTTGTCGGCTTTTATGAAGGAGCATCTTGAAGAGCTTAAGGACGCGCCGACAGGTTTGTTCGCAGCCGTGACGTTAGATCATGCGGTAAAGCTCGAAGGTCTGCCGCCTGGCGTAATCTTCTGTCTGAAGAACGTCGGCAAGCCCGTCAGGAACGATGACGGCTACGCACTTGCGCCCTACTACCTGACCTACGTCAGCGATGACGGCCAAGTGTGCCTGACCTTCACGCAGTCAAAGAAGGTGCTCGATGTCCTGAAGAAGCATGGCCTCGGCAAGCGCTCGGTAGACAAGAACGCAGTTTCCCGCATGAGCGCAAAGACGAAGAACGGGCGCGACTTGAGCCATTACCGCGCCCTGCTGGAGAGCGCCGTGGCAAGCGTTGTTGGAAAGTCAGAGGAAAAAGGCGTCGAAAGTCTGTTCTCCCGTGGCGGAACGAACCTGACCAAGGACAGCTTCCAGAGCATGGAGGACTTCGAGGTGGTTAGCTACATGGTGGTGAACACGCCATGACAGACATCCGCACAATCGAACAATTCCACGAAAACCTCGCCGTGCCTGAAGCTTGCGTGCTCGGCAAACGACTGTTCAAGAAACAGTTTTACGAGCACGGCCAGCTTGGCGCAACTGACAAGAAAGCCTTTGTCGAAGACATCGAAGGGATCGAGTGGCGCTACACGATTAAGCCTTCGACGATCAACATCCCCAAGCTCGAAGATGACACGCACGAGTATCTTGAGATTGCGATTTTGCAGGTAGTGCTTACGGCTGCTGATCGACACCAGCGAATTGCGTCGGTGATCCAGAAGGCCATCCCTTACCCGCTGCTCATCCTGTTCGTCTCCGGTACACGCCTGGCCGTCAATGCTGCCGACAAGCGGATCAATCGCGCCGATGCAAACAAGATCGTGACGGAGAATAGCTATGATACGGGCTGGATCGATATCGGCTCACCTGAGCCAGCGCAAGCAGCGTTCGTCGCGGACTTCCGCGTGACGAATTTCAGCTACCGAAATCTCTACGATTTCTATCAGGACGCGGTCGCGCGGATCATCGCCTTGAACTGTGCCGCCTATACAGGGCGTTACGCGCAGCAAGGCGAAGCGGAGAGCGCATCAAAGGGCAAGACGGCACGTCTGGAAGCGTTACGCCAGATCGAGAAGTTTCATCAGGAGCGGAACGAACTCCGCAATAAGCTGAAGAAAGAGAAAAACCTTGGGTCTCAGGTGAGTCTGAACACGAGGATCAAGCAACTTAGTGACCGCATCGAAGCGGCACGGAACGAATTGTGAGGAAACGACAATGGACGCATTGAAAAAGGAGGACGGCGAAAGCCTGAACATTATCGACGAAAACATCGAAGCGTTGAAGGCCATCTTCCCCGATGCCTTCACCGAAGACGGCGTAGACTTCGAAGCACTTCGTCAGCTCTTAGGTGATCAGATCGCTGAAGGTGACGAGAAGTTCGGCCTAACATGGTTTGGCAAGAAAAAGGCTCGGCAAATTGCGCTCACTCCATCCACTGGAACACTCCGTCCCGCCCGCGACGAGAGTGTAGATTGGAGCGCAACGCAAAACCTATTCATAGAGGGTGATAACCTTGAGGTATTGAAGCTATTGCAGAGGGGTTACGCAGGCAAAGTTTCGATGATCTATATTGACCCTCCTTACAACACAGGAAGGGAATTCATATACCCTGACAAATTTCAAGACAATCTGGAGACTTACCTGCGATATACATGCCAAATCGACAACGAAGGGATGAAATTTTCTTCCAATACAGAAGCTGGCGGGCGAAAACATTCAAATTGGCTTACGATGATGTATCCCCGCCTGAAATTGGCGAAAACATTTTTGAAGAACGATGGAGTTATTTTTGTTTCGATAGACGACAATGAAATCTCGAACCTTCGCGCGATTATGGATGATATATTTGGCGAAGAAAATTTCATAAGCCAAATTATCTGGAAGAAAACGGAGAATATTAAAATGGATTCTCGTTTTCTGTCTCAGAACAAAGACTACGTTCTGTGTTATCGAGCAAGTGCGGATCTGACTGAGTTTGCGAAAGAGCAATCAGACATATCTCGCTTCAACTTAGAGGATGATAGGGGGAAATATTATCTTCGAAAGCTGGACAGTAAGAGCTCCGCATATCGAAAAACACTTGATTATGTGATCGAGCACGAAGGCGTCAGTTACTACGCTGGTGGATCATTTGAAGATTGGCAAGGAAGGCAGCGTGGTGAAGTTGGTGGTTTTGCGCCTCGCTGGCTGTGGTCGGAGGAGAAGTATAAGCAAGGCCTCGCGGAGGGCGACATAGTTTTCAAAAATGGTAACGTTTACAACAAAGTACGCTACGACGGGGTGGCAAAAAAACCTCACGTGGACATGCAGACACTTGTGTCAGGACAGACCGCTCAAAAAGAGCTTGATCAGCTTTTTGGCAAGCGAATGTTTGATCACCCGAAGCCCCCTCAGCTCATTGAGTGGCTCCTTAGTCTTTTGCCAGACAATGAAGATGCAACAGTCCTTGATTTCTTTGCTGGGTCATCAACCTCTGCACATGCGGTCATGCAGGCAAACGCGAAAGATGGCGGAACAAGGCGTTTCATAATGATCCAATTGCCAGAGGCAATTGATGAGGGCCACGATGCATCGCGTGCTGGAATGAGGGATATAGCCCAGCTTAGCCGAAAACGAATTGTTTTGGCGGCAGAGAAATTAAGAGAAGACTACGCTGAAGAGATTGCAAAACGCGAGTTTCCATTCGACACAGGATTCAAATCTTTCAAGCTCGATCAATCTAACATCCGAGCCTGGAATCCCGACGCATCCGATCTTGAGCAGAGCCTGCTCGACCACGCCGAGCACCTTGTGGAAGGCCGAAGCGAGCAAGACGTGCTGTATGAGCTGCTGCTCAAGCGCGGGGTCGATCTAACCGTTCCGATTGAAGAGAAAGAGATTGCGGGCAAGGCAGTCTACAGCATCGGCTTCGGTGTGCTGTTCGCCTGCCTTGATGACGATATCAAGAAGGACGAAATCGAGCCGCTCGCACAAGGCATCGTAGCCTGGCACAAGGAACTTGAGCCTGCTTCGGACACGCAAGTCGTCTTCCGCGACAGCGCTTTCGCCGACGACATCGCCAAAACCAACATGACGGCCATTCTGGAGCAGAATGGCATCGCTCATGTGCGCAGCCTGTAAGATCGGGGGCGCACATGAAACTGCATTTTGAAGATGATCTGGACTATCAGCAGGCTGCGATTGAGTCAGTCGTAGACCTGTTTCAGGGACAGGATATCAATCGCACGGAATTCACAGTCACTTATCGCCCCGAGGATTCAGCGCAGGGCTCATTCGGGATCACTGAGAGCGAGCTTGGCATTGGCAATCGGCTTGAGCTGCTTGACGATGAAATCCTTGAGAACCTTCGCGCGATACAGTTGCGCAACGGGCTTCGGCCATCCGAGTCGCTCACGAGCGGCGACTTTACGGTCGAGATGGAGACAGGCACGGGCAAGACATACGTCTACTTGCGAACGATTTTCGAGCTGAACAAGCGTTACGGCTTCACCAAGTTCGTGATTGTCGTTCCGTCCGTCGCGATCAAGGAGGGTGTCTACAAGACTCTTCAGATCACGCGTGATCACTTCGAAAACCTGTACCCCATCGCCAAAGGCTACGAGTACTTCCTGTATGATTCAAACAAGCTCGGGCAAGTGCGAAACTTCACAACAAGCCCGAACATCCAGATCATGGTCGCCACCGTCGGGGCAATCAACAAGAAGGATGTGAACAACCTATACAAGGACAGCGAGAAGACGGGCGGTGAGAAGCCCATCGACCTTGTTCGCGCCACTCATCCGATCATCATCGTGGATGAACCGCAAAGCGTAGACGGCAGCCTAATGTTTGAGTCAAGCAGCATTTTTGAAGTTTGTCGCGTAGGGCGTCCGGTTGCTGACGATGGCC
>NZ_JASHKB010000046.1 GCF_030732865.1 Roseitalea sp. MMSF_3546 | reverse complement strand
CTTCTTCAGATCGTCTACCAGCCCGTCCTTGGAAAACACCTCGTTCGGGTCGCGACCGGCAAGCAGCCGATCCAGTAGTTCCTTCTCAATGGCCATGTGATGATTCTCCTTTCCATCATCATGGCCTCAAGCACGAAATTCCTGACAGTCCCCCGCGTGTTCGGTCGCGACCGGACGATCTATGACCCCTGGCACTATGTCCCGGTGCTCGAGCGCAAGCCCGGCGCGCTCCGCAACGGCGCACCATTCAAGGCTTTGGCGCTGCCCCCTGCGATGGCGAAGATCCAGGCGCGCCTGGCGGATGCCCCAGGCGGCGACCGGCAGATGGTCTCCCTGCTCGTGGCGGCGCATGAGAACAGCGTGGAGGCTGTCGAGCAGGCGTGCGCGAAGGCGCTCAAGGCCGGCCTCCGAAGCTCCGACGCCATCCTCAACATCCTCTCCCGCCGGAACGCCGAGGCGATCGCCGCGCCCGTCGCCACGCCGGCGCATCTGAAGCTCAGCGAAGAGCCCATCGCCGACTGTTCCCGCTACGATCGTCTCATCGCGGAGGCGCGTCGTGGAGCGGCATGAGCTGATCGGGCTGATGCGCGCGCTGAAGCTCGCCGGCATGCGCGCCGCCTACGACGACATCGTGCAGGCTGGCGTGCAGCATCGCCGCGGGCCGACCGAGATCCTCGGCGATCTGCTCAAGGCGGAGCTGGCAGAAAAGACGGCGCGGTCGATCCGCTACCAGATGAGCGCCGCCCGCTTCCCGGTGATGAAGAGCCTGGCCGAGTTCGACTTCGACGCCGCGCCCGTCAACGAGGCGCTGGTACGTAGCCTGCACGAGGGCGAGTTCCTCGATGAGGCGCGCAACGCGGTCTTCATCGGCGGCACCGGCACGGGCAAGTCGCATCTGGTGACAGCCATCGGCGCCCATGCGGTCAACGCCCGTCGCCGCGTGCGCTTCTTCAGCGCCGTCGACCTGGTGAACCGCCTGGAGGGTGAACTGCGAGAGGGCCGCGCCGGACATCTCGCCGAGCAGCTTTGCCGCGTCGATCTCGTCATCATCGATGAACTCGGCTACCTGCCCTTCGCCCAGTCCGGCGGACAGCTCCTGTTCCACCTGATCAGCCGGCTCTACGAGCGCACCTCGATCCTCGTCACCACCAACCTGACCTTCGCCGAATGGCCGACCGTCTTCGGCGACGCCAAGATGACGACGGCGCTCCTCGACAGGCTCACCCACCACTGCGACATCGTCGAGACCGGCAACGAAAGCTGGCGCATCCGCAACCGCAGTTGAACGAGAGGGCCTGGAAACGCTCCGCTACATGAAGGCTGCGCGCTTCCAGGCCCTCTCGCCTCCACCACCTGCGCGTGTGGCAGCCCGCCAATCAGCGAATGCCGGAGGGGTCAAAATTGGACGCCGATCCGGGGGCAAAATTGGACGCCGATTGACAATGAAGGGCTCGGCGCGCTTGCGAGCCTGATAACGCCCCCGCGGGAGGACGCCGCGTGATGCCCGCGAACGACACCATCCGCGTCCATATCCCCCTCACGGTCCGCAAACGCGGCGGTCGCCCGCGTATCCTGCCGCCGAAGGACATCGAGACATCGGACCCGCCGCAGGGTCAGGATCCCCGCGTGCTGTGCGCCATGGGCCGGGCATGGGCATGGCGGCAGCGGATGGAGCGCGGCGAGATCGCTACCATCGCGGATCTCGCCGCCGAGCAAGGTCTGTCCGACCGCAATGTCAGCCGCCTCCTGCGCCTCGCGTGGCTGGCACCGGACGTCCTCGAGCGGCTGGTCGTGTGCCGCGAGCCCTGCGCGATCAGCCTCTACGACCTCTGCTTTGTCGCGTCCCTGCCATGGGACGAGCAGCCGGCGCGGGTGTTCGACTGAAGGTCAGTGAAAGCTGGCCTGAAACGACGTCGGCGTTAGCGAGACATGCGCATCGAGTGGTGGGAACAACTCGAACGCCCTCGGCTCGCGCGAGAAACTCCACATCCGGAAGAGGCACCACTCCGCGCGCCGCTTATCGGCGACGGCCAGCTCGTTGCGCGTGATGTGGAAAGGCGTGCGCTCCCAGCCGTTCGTCGTCTTCACCTCGATGAGCCGCGGACGGCCATCGGGCGCATAGCTGGCGATGTCGTAGCCCGCGCCGTCGCCGTCCTCTTCCGAGACCCAGCGGACCTTGCGCGCCAGATCCTCCCGTCCCGCGGTCTTCAGCGTCGCCTGCTCATGCGCCAGCACGCGTTCCTCGCCCGCGCGTCCGAGGGCCCGGTTGCGCTCGTCCCGGCCCGCCACGTCGAACTTGCGCGCGATGTGCAGCATCTGGTCCAGCTCCTGCGGCGGCGGCTGGTTCGACATCGTCGGCGGCGGCCCGATCCAGACCTGCGCCGCCTCGCGCAGGCCAGCGGCGGGTTGCAGCCCTGGTTGGCGCCCGAGCCAGGCCGGGTTCAGCGCCAGCCACCGCGCCACGGCATCCACCAAGGTCATCTGGAAGTTGAACGCGGGCTTGTAGCCGGGGATCCAGTCCTCGCCGAGCCCCTTCAGCACCGCGCTGATGTTCTGGTGCTTGAACTCGACGGATCCCTCCGACCGGTCGTTCAGCAGCGGTAGGAGCGCCCGGCGATGCTCCGCCTTGTTGTATGGACGCCCGGCGATGTCGTCGGCCAGCATCGCGAAGTAATCCGCGACGATCATGTCGTTTTCTTCATCGGTCCAGGGGCCACTCGCCATGCCGCCAGGCTAGAGGCGCGATGTGCGTTTGTCATCAATGGCTTCGCTGAGCCGGTCGCCGATCAATCCGCCATCGCTACGCGCCGCTCGTCCAGCGTCCCCATCCGCTACGCCTCCTGCATGTTCGGTCTCTGTTTCGCTCGATAGCGATGGAAACAGGGCGCGCAGTTTTGGCGGGGCTGCCAGTCAGACCATTGGAAAAGCAGGGAAATTTTCGACCGAACCGAAATCGGCGCGGTTCGCCCGACCAGACACGAGAGGCCATTCAGAGACGGAAATCGCTGTGCGCCGCCGTCTCAGCGGTTCGCACCCATCCGGCAAACCCCTTTGAAAACAGGAGAAACTTCGCCTCGGACGGGCGGCCTGAACGAGTTCGAAAGGGTGATAGTGGCGGGCCATGCGAGTCGATTCTGCGAACTATTCCTTCGCTATAACGCTACAATAGCTGTTCTTCGTGTAGTGTGTTCTTTCCCTGGACACGGAGCCATTCGCCCAGTGAGAATTGCACCTTGGCGACATACGCAAATAGCGCGGTCCTATCGTGGCGCGCGCTTGCCGGGAGTGCGTTGTGGCGAATGTTTGTGCAGCGGTAGGACGGCATGGCTGGTCTGGGGCACTGAGACATAGCTTTCTTTGCGTCCCTTGTCCGGAGCGGCGGAGACGCCTATGCGCCACAGCCCATAGATCGCAAAGAGACCGAGGATCGCGCTCATGAATGCGAACAGTCCGGCGGGACCGAACTGACCCATCACGACGCTCGCCGCAAATGGCCCAAGGGCGGAGCCAAGGCCGTACACGAGGATCAGGCCGCTCGCGGCCGCCACCACTTCGCCAGTGTCGATCTGGTCGTTTACGTGGGCGACACATAGCGAATAGACGGGCATGGCGAACCCGCCAAGAAGCAGGACAAGCAGATAAAAGGGGAAAGGACGCACGTCCCAGGTCAGCATCAGTCCGCTCGCGCAGACGGCAGCGGCGCTGCAAGCCCCGAGGATGATCCAACGACGGTCGACGAGATCGGACACCCATCCGAGTGGCCATTGCAGCAGCAGCGCGCCGATCAGCGGCAACATGAGGAAGATGGATATCTCCGCTTCTGTCAGGCCGATCCGCTGACCGAAGGTCGGGGCCATCCCCCAGAACGCGCCAACCGACAATCCGAGCGCGAATGCGCCGATTAGCCCCAGCGGAGAGATTTGGTGCAGGCGCTTGAGATCCGCGCGGTCGGCTTCGACGACACCTGGTACACCGGTCCGCGTAAGAGTGATCGGAACGAGGGCGAGGGAAAATAGAACCGACACGAGCGCGAAAAGAACGAAGCCGTCGACCGGCGCCACGTTGAGAAGTGGTTGGCCGCCCGCCCAGGCCGCGTAGAAGACTAGGCTATACACGGCAAGCACGCGGCCGCGTCTATCTCTGGTCGTTCCGGCATTCAGCCAGCTTTCCGTGACGATCACCATGCCGGCAAAGCAGGCTCCCGTCACGGCGCGAAGCATCACCCACGGGAAGGGACCCACGAAAATCACAAAGCCGAGCGCGGCTGCCGATGCGATCGAGGCCAATGCCGCGAAGGTTCGGACGTGACCGACCTGTTGTATCAATCCGGGTATGTAGACCGAGCCAAGAACGAAACCGACAAAATAGGCGGACATGATGAGACCGATGATCTCTTGCGACATGGCCTCCAACCCGCCGCGCACGCCCACGATCGTCGCCTGTAGTCCATTCCCCAGCACCAGCAATGCCACCGCCAATAGAAGGGCGAGCCCTTGTAGACGCTGATGAGAGAGCGGTCTGGTCTCCTCGGTCATCGCGATCATTCGTATATGGACAAGATGTCCCTGTTTCGTGGTGGTACGCTCAGACAATTGCAATAAGGCTTAGTACCAGACCCCGGTGCGTCGCCACCGGGGTCTGGCGACAACCCGTGGCCAGCCGGGGGCGAGCGGCGTGAACATTGACGGTCTTGGCTGCCGAAAGGCCTCGGGGAACTGGGTTCTGAGCCGCCGGATTCGATCTTCGGTCTTCGGATGTGTGCGTAACAAGGACGGTTCCGGGATCCGCCGTCCCGGCAGGAGGATTTCTTCCCAGAACTTGCCCGAGCCGTTGTCGAGCTTCGCCAGCGCCGAGGCAAGCGCCGCAGGGTCGCCTGTGAGTCGCGCGGCCCCAAGGTCGGCGTCATACTCGCGCGCTCGCGACAGCGCGAGTTGGAGCAGACTCATCAGCGTCGGTGAGAAGGCGAGCAAGAGAGGCACGTGCCACGGGATGTGAAGCGAATTCGTCAGGAGCGAGGGCAGATTGAGGATCAGCAGAATTTGACCGACGTAGGAGGCAACACTGGTCACCCGCGCCATGACGTCGGCGAGCGCCATGATCCAGAGGTCGCGATGGGCGATATGGCTGACCTCATGAGCAAGTACGGCGGCGAGTTCGCGCTTGTCGAGAAGGCGCAGAAGACCGTCGCTGATCGCTATCGCGGTGCCGCTTCCATGACCTGTTGCGAAGGCGTTCGGTACTGAACTGGGGAGATAGAAGAAGCCCGGCATACGTTCGAGATTCGCCCGACCGGCCAAGGTCTGCAAAATCGCAGCTCCTTCAGGGAAATCCTGCGGCCGTATCGGTCGCGCGCGATACAGCGTCAGGACTAGGTCGCTTGGGAGCGACGGGGTCATCAGCAACAAGAGACCGACCGCCAAGAAGGCCCAGAGAGCGCTCTCGGCGCCCCAGATGGCAGATACGCAAGCCCAAACGATCGCCGCCATCCCGCCAATGAGCAGGGCCGAGTGAAGCAGATTGGTCAGCCGGTGCCACAGCGTCGGGTTCATTGGATTCCTTCGCTCTCCTGTCATCGCCGCGAGACAAGCGGGGGTCGAACGCGCAGACCCGATCTTGTTCGTGCGGATACTTGAAGCAAGCACCGCACTTCCTAAATCGATCTCGCCGGATGCCGAAGTACGGATCCGGGCAGTGTTTTTGCTCCGCCTGAAGGGGTAAAGACGAGCACGCGCTTGCACATTGCTTCTGCGGGAGGATGTGTGACCGGGTGACGGGTAACAGTCGCAGGCGTGCCTGCGGTCCGGCAATCCATCCCCATGAACGCTGTGCCGCATCGTGCGGCGGTCATCCCTTCGCGGTCGGAAGACTTGAGCGATGGAGGTGACACATGATGCAGGACGCTCTGCAACGCGAGCCCCGGCCGAGCACCAATCCGGCGGATCGACCCCGTCGGCAAACCGAGGCGAACGCTCGCGGCGCGGATGTCATCCGGTTTCCGCGAGCCCCCATCCCGGCTGCTGCAAGCGAGGGGCAGCCAAGGCGGTCACAGAACGCGAAGGGGCCGACAGCGCGCATCTTCAAGCCCGCGCCAAGTCCGGTGCAGTCGGGCCGCGCAAACGCACGACGCTGGGTGTTGGAGTTCGAGCCACAGTCCCCGTTGTTCATCGAGCCGCTGATGGGCTGGACCGGCTCGAGCGATCCGTTGCGGCAGGTGCGGCTGACCTTTCCCGACAGGGAGAGCGCCGTTCGGTTCGCCGAGCGACAAGGCTACGCCTATACCGTCAGCGAACCTCACGAGCGGCGCATACGACCCAAGCGCTATGCTGACAAGTTTCGGTCGCGGCCGCATGGGTCAGCGGCCGATCGCGGATGAGGTGGGCCATGGCACGCATTACGGTGGACGATTGTCTGACGGCGGTACCCAACCGCTTCGAGTTGGTAATGCTCGCAGCGCATCGCGCCCGCGCAGTCCATCATGGCGCCCCTACTGACGATCCGGAGCCGCACCATAAGGCGACGGTGACGGCGCTGAGAGAGTTCGCCTTGGGCCGGGTGGACCCTGAAGAGCAACGTGAATCTTTGATCACTGCGCTCAGGCGACACTTGCCGGATGAGGAACCTGAGACGGAAGACATCGCCGACGAGGCCGAATTCGCGAGCATGATGGCGCCGATATCAGACGATGCGGAGGGCGAAAAAGATGCGGCATAAGGATGCGCTGAGGGCAAGGGCACCGCGCCAGGACGTCAGCGACGCGTTGGGTGACGCCGGCCGGCGGCAATGGTCGACGCTCGACTATTTGCAGGCGATGGCGGTGACGGCTGCCCTCATAGCGCCGGCGCCGTTCTTCTGGAACCCGCCCTTCTGGGTACTCACCCTGATGCACTTGCCCACGCCGCCGTGGCGGTCGAACACGGCCCTTCCGCTGTCGCCAGGGCGTGTCGAACCGCCGCGTCAAGCGCGAGGACCGGCCAACGATGATGAAACATCATCGCTGCCGGAACGAGGCCAGGCCGCGTGATCGACGAAAGGAGAACACAGGACGAGAAGTAAAATCATGACAGTTAAGCGTTTGATTCAGAATAAGGGAAGCTTCGTCTCGATCATCGATCCGGACGTTAAGGTCCAGGATGTCATGGATCAGTTGGAACGTGACGAAGTTTCGGCGCTGGTGGTGAGCCGGGACAAGAGGACGGTGCTCGGTATCATCTCCGGCGGCGATGTATTGCGTGGTCTGAATCGGTTCGGTCCCGACGTGGTGAACCGCCGCGTGCGAGACCTGATGACGACGCAGGTTGTCTGCTGCGACATCGCCGAACCGATGAAGAAGATCTACGAACTGATGGACACGCACCAGATCCGTCACGTGCCGATCATCGAAAACGGCGAGTTGTGCGGCATCATCAGCATGCTGGACGTGGTGAAGTACCGACTTGGCGAGATCGAAGCCGAGGCGGAAGCCTTGAAAGACTATGTGGCCGGTCGGGCATGATGCGACACCGCAACGGAGGCAGAGGATGACACAGGACGAAACCAGGCTCTCGAAATCGGCCGTTCCGATGGTGAACCCAGCCGAGGCGGGCGTCGTCGATCCGTGGGACGACACGTTCGCGGATCCGGTGACGGAAACATTGAAGCAAACCTTCCCCGCAAGCGATCCACCGTCTTGGTGGGCCGGTCGCTCCTCGCCGAGCGAAGGAACTCAACCGGCGCTGAGTCGCCGATAGGCGACCTGGACGGCCCGCCGGACGTCGTCGGGCTGCGCTTCGATGGCTTGGCCGAGCGTCCTTAGCTCGTGGCGGACGCTATGCAATTGGTCGATGAGGGAAAGGACGACCGCGACGGCATCGTCACTGAGATTGATCTCGTCCTTCAACTCGCAGATCAGCCTCAGGCGGGCGAGGTCGGCCCCGTCGAAGCGCGGTCCCGCCGGAGACTCCTGGGGAACGACCCAGCCCCGGCGCAACCAAAGCCGCAGTCGGCGTCGCGTGATTCCGTCCGATCGTTGGACGATTTCGGTTTCGTCATAGTAGGTCATGACTGCGCCCTCATCCCAGCGCGCGGATCGTAGCGATGCCGCTCTCGCCACGACCGCATGAAGTCTTCCAGTTCTTGGTCGATCTGCTGCGGCGCCTCGATTCTCAGGATCACCTTCTGGTCGCCGGCGCGGCCGTTGCGGTCCTTCAGGCCGCGTCCCCTCAGACGCAAGACGTCGCCCGTTGAAGCGCCCTTCGGCACGGTCATCTTGACCCGGCCGGCGATCGTCGGCACTTCGACCTTGGCGCCGAGGATCGCTTCGTCGATGGTGATCGGCAGATCGAGAATGATGTCCTTGCCGTCTCTGCGGAAGAGAGAGTGCGGGCGTACGCCGATTTCGACGAGCGCGTCTCCGGCCGGTGCATTGCCGATGCCGGGCGCTCCCTTTCCCCTCAAGCGCAACACCTGGCCAGTATCGACACCGGACGGGATTGTGAGGTCGAGGTCCTTGCCGTCAGGCAGGGTGATCCGGCGCCTGGCGCCATTGACAGCGTCGAGAAAATCCACGTCGAGACGGTACCGCACGTCCTGGCCGCGAAGATCGACTCTGCCGCCGCCGCGCCCGCGCCGGCCGAACATCTCGGCGAAGATATCGGAGACGTCGGACAGATCCTCGAAGCCTGATGCGGTGTAGTAGCGTCCGCCGCCGTCGGTGTCCGCATAACTTCGATAGAAGCCTTGCTCCGACCTTTCCGCGCCAGACGCATCGATTTCGCCGCGGTCGAAGCGTGCGCGTCGTTCCGGATCGCCGAGCAGATGATAGGCTGCGGAGACTGCCTTGAAGCGTTCTTCGGCCGCTGTGTCGCCCGGATGGAGATCGGGATGGAGTTTCTTTGCGAGCTCCCGGTACGCCTTCCGGATATCCGCATCCGATGCGTCTCTTGCGACGCCAAGCACCGAATAGGGATCGTCAGGCATTGGCGAGGGCCCCAGTTACATGCTGATCGGGGTCGGTGTCTCCGACCGGCTCGGCTATGATCCGCTTCTTGAAGGCCTGCAGATCGTCATCGTCCAGCGTCTCTCGGGATAGAAGCTCCCGCGCGCTGTCCTCAAGGACGGCCCGATTGCGTTCCAGAATGCGAAGCGTCCGCTGGAAGACCTCGGAGATGATCTCCTTGACGGCATTGTCGAGTCTCTCGGCCGTCGCCTCAGAATAGCGCCGTTCGAGATAGCTTTGGCGCCGCTCGCCCAGGAACCCGGGCCGGTCGCTGTCGTAGCTGACCGATCCCAGTTCCTCGTCCATGCCGTAGCGGGCAGCCATGGAGCGGGCGATGTCGGTGGCCTTCGCCAAGTCGTCGGCCGCTCCGGTCGACAGATGTCCAAAGACCAACTTTTCGGCTGCCCGCCCGCCCAGCAGCACGGCGATCTTGTTCGCCAGTTCCTCGCGCGTCATCAGAAAACGTTCCTCGGTGGGACGCTGGATTGTGTAGCCGAGCGCGCCGATACCGCGCGGGATGATCGAGACCTTGTGGACCTCGTCGACGCCCGGCAGCGCCATGGCGACCAGCGCATGCCCCATCTCGTGATAGGCAACGATCTCGCGCTCGCGCTGATTGAGCAGCCGGTTACGCTTTTCTAGGCCCGCCACGATACGCTCGATGGCGCCGGTGAAATCGTCCATGGTCACGGCATCGGCCTTGCGGCGGGTGGCGAGCAAAGCTGCCTCGTTGACGAGATTGGCGAGATCGGCGCCCGAGAAACCGGTGGTCAAGGCGGCGATCTGGTCGGCGTCGACATTAGGCCCCAGCGTGATCTTGCGCATATGGACGTTCAGGATCTGGACGCGCCCCTTCCGATCAGGACGATCTACCAGAACCTGCCGGTCGAAACGGCCGGCCCGCAGCAGTGCCGGGTCGAGGATTTCCGGCCGGTTGGTGGCCGCCAAGAGCACGAGCCCTTCGCCAGTGTCGAAACCGTCGAGCTCCGTTAGGAGCTGGTTGAGGGTCTGCTCCCTTTCGTCATGACCGCCCGCGGCGGGACCCGCGCCACGTGCGCGGCCGAGCGCATCGAGTTCGTCGACGAAGATGATCGCGGGGGCCTTGGCGCGGGCCTGCTCGAAGAGGTCGCGCACCCTCGCTGCGCCGACACCGACGAACATCTCGACGAATTCCGAACCGGAGATGGAAAAGAACGGCACGCCGGCCTCGCCGGCGACGGCTCGCGCCAGCAAGGTCTTGCCTGTGCCAGGCGGTCCGACGAGCAGAACGCCTTTCGGTATTCGGGCACCCAGCCGCCCATAGTCCTGCGGAGCCTTCAGGAAGTCCACGATCTCCTGCAGTTCGGCCTTGGCCTCGTCGACGCCGGCCACATCCGCAAAGCCCACCTTGGTGTCGGTCTCGACATAAATTTTCGCCTTGCTCTTGCCGATCGACATCAGCCCGCCGAAACCTTGCTTCTCGGCGAACCGGCGGATCACGAACAGCCAGAGCGCAAAGAACAGGAGCACCGGCACCACCCAGGACAGGAGCGTGCCAAGCCACGTATTCTCGACAGCGCCGGTGTAGGTTACGCCGGCTTCGTCCAGCCTTTGCGCCAGATCGGGCTCAACGCGCGTGGTCACGAAGGCCCCGCGGCCGTCCTGCGGGATGGTGAAGGTGCCGCGCAGATAGTCGTTGCCGACAACGACCTCCTCGATCAGCCCCTGATCGAGATAATCCTCGAACTGGCTGTAGGGGATGGGGGCGATCGCCTGGCTCTGCACCCACAAGTCGCGCAGCAGAACCACGCCGAAGAGCGCGAGCACCACGTACCAGAGATTGATCTGTGTCCTTTTCTCCATTGTCCGTCTCCAACCGTAATGGCCAGTGCTGGCTATCGGAGCTCTTCAGGCGCGGTTTCGTGCTGCTCTAGAAGCTCGACCAGTGCGGCCACGCGGCCGCTCGGGAAGCGGCGCAACTCCTTGTGTAGTGCTTCATCAGCGCCCCACCAGCCGCGCGCTTCAATCAGTTCGGCCTCGGTTGCGCCGATCTTGAGCATCGCAGCCGTGAGCGTCTCGTCGACAGGTCCTAGGACCTTTCGGATCGCATCGTTCGTCAATGCCGCCATCGAGAGTCTCCATCGCAACGACGAAAGCGAGCACGAAGTAGCGCGCCCGCACTTCTTGTTCGGGATGCAGGCGATTTAGTGAGGGCGCGAGCGCTTTTGAAGAACTCGGACGACCTGGTCTTGACACGGAAATCGGCGATTACCAGATCGCATTCGCGGGACGCCGAGACCGGGTCCCTGGAAAATGGCAGGTCGAGCCCGTGAAGGGTCGACAGGTACGTGTCGCTTGGCAAAGGACGCGCAGCCGCTTGTCATGCTGCATTGCAAGACGCGCCTGACCGGCGCGCGTCCTTGCCCGAACGACCGCGCCGCAGGCCATCCCGCCCGGTCGCGCACCCCCGCGAAATTTTCGGTTCGTCGCCTGGCTCAAGGGCCGGACGAGACGGCGTGCCGGCAATTTCGCCGAGCAAGACGTTCTCTCCTACCTTCCGGGCGCCGCGAACCGGCGATCGCAACCGATGAGAGGAGAAGACGATGCTTGCACCCACCACATACGGTCCCCGAGGCTGGGATCCCTTCACCGACATGCGCCGGCTGCAGGCCGAGATGAACCGGCTGTTTGAGGACACCGGTTCGCTGCGCACCGGGCGGGTCTATCCGCCGGTCAATGTCTGGCTCGGCGACAATTCGATCGTCGTGGCAGCCGAGATGCCCGGCCTGTCCCATGAGGACATCGAACTGACGGTCCAGGACGATACGCTGACGATCCGCGGCGAACGTCCCTTGGCCGCGGACGACAACCAGGTCGCCTGGCACCGGCGCGAGCGCATGACCGGCAGCTTCGCTCGGACCGTCGAACTGCCCTTCCGCGTCGATCCCGACAAGGTCGAGGCGCGCTTCCAGAACGGCGTGCTGGCCGTCGAAATGCAGCGGCCCGAACAGGATCGTCCGCGCCGTATCGCGATTAACGCCAGCTAAAGGCCAGAACACGAAGGAGGAAAAAATGGCTCAGAACCTGACCACGACAACCGGCGGCGAGGTCGAACGCCTGAACGGCGAGAACGCGCGCCGCCCGATCTACCGGCCGGCCACGGATATCTTCGAGACCGACGACCACGTCGTGCTGGTTGCCGACATGCCCGGCGTTGGGCCCGACGACGTCGAGGTAACGTTGGAACGTCGCGTGCTGACGATCCGGGGCTACGCGCATCCACCGGCACCGGAAGGCTATCGCCAAGTCTATGGCGAATACGGCACGGGCGACTATGAGCGCGTGTTCACCCTGACCGACGACATCGATCAGGACGACATCCGTGCGACGACGGGCCATGGCGTGCTGCGGCTCGAACTGCCCAAGGCCGCCAGCGCCAAGCCCCGGCGTATCGAGGTGAAGGCCGCCTGACCGGGCGGCCACCCACCGACCTGAAATCAACGATCTTGCATGAGGAGAAAGGAGAAACGAAAAATGCAGATCCGGGACCTCATCCCCTGGGGGCGCAACCGTGAGGCGACGCGCGCCGAAGGAGCCAATGACGACAACCCCGTCACGCATTTGCAGCGCGACATCAACCGCGTCTTCGAGGACTTCTGGAGCCGGTTCGAACGGCCCTTCGCCGGCACCAACGGCGGGCTGACGGGATTCGGACCGACCACCGACGTCACGGAGACCGACGAGGCGATCGAAGTCGCCATCGAACTGCCCGGCCTCAGCGAGAAGGACGTCGAGGTCAGTCTCACCGAGGACGTTCTGACGATTCGCGGCGAGAAGAAGCACGAGAGCGAGGACAAGCGTAAGGGTGTCTATATCTCCGAGCGCTCCTGGGGCTCGTTCTACCGCATGGTACCGCTGCCGCCGGGCGTCGACGCGGACAAGGCAAGCGCGGACTTCAAGCGCGGCGTGTTGACCGTGACGCTGCCCAAGACCCCTGAAGCGCAGTCGAAGATCAAGCGCATCGAGGTCAAGGCGGCCTGATCGACCTTCGGGCGGGCGGTCGGCCCGCCCTCGCTTTCGACATTTGAACAGATGCAACCGGCCGTATCGCGGCGGACCGGCTCCGGTTTTTTGTACCCCGCTCATCGGCCTCAATGACGGGAGTGACCGATCATGACACCACTCTTGCGAACCGTGCCGCGCCGCATGGCGGCCGTCCTCGTGCTCATTTTTCTGGCGATTGTGCCGGCTGGGGCGCAGTCGCCGGCGCCGTTCGGCGTCGATGGCCAGTTGCCTACGCTGGCGCCGGTGCTGGAAGAGGTGACGCCGGCGGTGGTCAATATCTCGGTGACGGCGCCTGCCGCTCAGGAAACCAATCCGCTGCTCAACGACCCCTTCTTCCGGCGTTTCTTCGACCTGCCGGACATGCCGGACTTTCCGCAGGCGCGGCCGCGCCTCAGTGCCGGCTCCGGCGTCATCGTCGACGCCGACGAGGGATATGTTCTGACCAACCATCACGTCGTCGAGAACGGTTCGGAGATTACGGTCACGCTGACCGACCGGCGACGATTCGAGGCCGAGCTCGTTGGCAGCGACCCGGAGACCGACATAGCCCTCCTGCGCATCGAGCCCGATAATCTGACCGCGCTCGAACTCGGTGATTCCGAAGCCCTGCGCGTCGGCGACTATGTGGTCGCCATCGGCAACCCGTTCGGTCTGGGTCAGACCGTGACATCGGGAATCGTCAGCGCGCTCGGACGCGGCGGACTGATCGCGGAGGGCTATGAGGACTTTATCCAGACCGATGCATCCATCAATCCCGGCAATTCGGGCGGTGCGCTGATCACGCTTGACGGCCGTCTCGTCGGCATCAACACGGCGATCATCGCCCCGGCCGGCGGCAATGTCGGCATCGGCTTCGCCGTGCCGTCCGACATGGCGCGCGCCGTGATGGAGCAATTGATCGAGTTCGGCGAGGTGCGCCGCGGCCGGCTCGGGGTCATGATCCAGGACTTCACACCGGATCTCGCCGAAGCGCTCGGGGTCGACGCGGCCGCCGGCGCAATCGTCAGCCAGGTCGAACCTGGAACGCCGGCCGAAGAGGCGGGCCTTCAGGCCGGCGATCTGATCGTAGCCGTCAACGGCCAGCCGGTCGACGGCTCGACGGATCTGCGCAACCGGATCGGGCTGACGCGCGCCGGCGAACGTGTGAGGCTGGACGTGATCCGCGACGGCGAAAGGCTGACTGTGGCAACCGCCCTTGGCGAGGTGGAGCGGCCGCGTCTGGCGATGGGCGGATCGGACCGACTCGACGGCGCGACCTTTCGCGATATCGTGCGCGGTGACCCGCAATTCGGCGAGATCGACGGCGTGCTGGTCACGTCGGTTCAACCGGGCAGTGCGGCCGCTCGGGCCGGGCTGCGGGCCGGCGATGTGATCCTGGCTGTGAACCAAGCACCGATCGGATCGGTCCGGGAGCTCGACGAGCGGCTGGAGCGCGCCACGGGCGCCTTGGCCCTTACGGTCCAGCGCGGGTCGGCCCGACTGTTCATTGTGGTGCGATAGGAGCGTGCCGCCGCCCCG
>NZ_JASHKB010000045.1 GCF_030732865.1 Roseitalea sp. MMSF_3546 | reverse complement strand
CTGATCCTCTATTTGTCACTCAGCCAGACGATCCCGAGACTCGGCGCCACCACCGCGATCACGCTCGTCGTCGTCGGCCAACTGGTTGCCGGCATGGTGATCGATCATTTCGGCTTGTTCGAGGTGCAGCCACGAAGCGTCGATTTGCAGAAGACTCTTGCGACGGCGCTGCTGCTCGCCGGCGCCTATCTGATGCTGCGGTGAGGAAAGGATTATCGGTCAATCAGGCCTGTTGACGGTCGCGGCAACCGACAGGAAGTGGGCCCCTTTTTCGAAACTCATTGCGTTGCTCTGGCCTGCCGATTGCGATCTTTTCTCAGGCTCGCCAGGGTGAGCCCATAGATGCAGGCCACAACGACGATGAGCGCGACGACCTGATAGAGTTCGATTGTGTCACCCAGGAGGGGAACCGCCAAGATCATGGTCAGAGCGGGCCATGGTGTCGTGATGGAACTGGCCAGCGACACGTCGATATGGCGCACGGCATAGAACCAGACGATCAACTCGAGGAAGTAGACCAGGCCCATCAGCGCCGCCATGGGCTGAAGGATCGCGGTCCCGGCGGCGATAAGCCCCGATGGCAGGGCCACCGCCATCACGACCGCAAGAAACACCGTGGAGATCACCACCCGGAAGAACGTTACCTGGGCGGGCGTGATCGGCGTTTTGCCGAGTTCTTCCTTGATGATCACATGCGCGATGCTCCACAGAAGCGGCACGCCGAGCGCCACGAGAAACCAGGGCGACAGACCCGACAGTCGCAATGTGCCGCCGGTGCCGAGATAGAAGAGCGAGCCGATGAGAACCGCCGTCAATGCCAGTTCGACCACGGACTTGCGCCGCCTCAGGAACAGGCTCTCCCAAAGGATCGCGAAGAGCGGATAAGCCTGGATGGCGATGGCGGCATTGGCCGCGCCCGCCTTCTCGACGCCGAGCACGTAGAGGTAGGTCGACAGGCCGAACAGTGCACCGGTGAAGAGCGCCACATAGATCATCCGCCTGCGTTCGCGCGGCAAAAGGTCGAGACCGAAGATGCCGCGCGTCCCGCGACCGAGTTCGACGGCAAAAACCGGCAGCGCGAAGACGACCTGCCAGACGGAAAGCGCCAGCGCGAAGGTCAACGCATCGATCACAGGTGGCCGCAGGTTGGAGATGATCGGCATCGTGCCGAGTAGGACCAGGCACACCAGCGAGAGCGCGATGCCTTTGCCGACGGAGGGTGAGGAATGTGCCATGGGACCGGACCGGTAAGTTTGCATTGACCGACTCAGGAATTGCCTCTCTATTGTATAGATGCAATCGAAACATTGATCTCATGGCAATTTGGCTTCCGGACATCGAAGAGCGCAGCGGCCCCAAATACCTTCAGATCGTCGAGGCGATGGCCAAGGATATCGCCGTCGGCCGCCTTGCGCCCGGAACCCGCCTGCCGCCGCATCGCGAGCTCGCCTACCAGCTCGGCGTGTCGGCCAATACGACGAGCCGCGCCTATGCCGAGGCGGTGCGACGGGACCGCTCGTCGGCGGCAACCTCGACATGGTTGCCACCGCAGCTGGCTGGGCGCTGCCATCGCTGCGAGGCGCAATCCTCCTGATCGAGTCGGCGGGCCTCGGCATCGGTCAGTTCGACAGAGCGCTGACCATGTTGACGCGCGCCGGCCACTTCGACGGAGTCGCTGGTATCGTCATAGGTCACATCACGGGGACGCCTGCCAATCCGCCTCTCGATGCGATCGAGCTGTTGCGCCAGCATCTTTCAAGCTTTGGCGTGCCCGTGCTCGGCGGCCTTCCCATTGGGCATGACGCGGACGCGAGGTCTGTCCTGATAGGAGCACAAACGGAGATTGACGCAACTGCCGGGCTGTTGATGCAATAGCGACCGGCGTCTCGCCCAGATCAGTCATGCTCGGAACCGCGCCATTTTGTCAGAGCTCACGTTGGCGAGCGTTTTCTGGGTGTCCGCCTCGTCCCGCTCATCCGAATCTGATGCCCCCTGACCGCCGCTCTCCGTTGCCGGCCGGCTACGATCACGTCAAGCTTCGCGCCCAGTCATGCAGGCGTGTGATCGGCGTGGCGCCCCGGTCAGCGCGGCGCGTAACCAGATGATAGGTGGCACCTCCCGGCGCGGGCCGTCTGGCGAGGACGCGCAGCCCCGGGCGATCGCCGACATTGCAGGCGCGCACGCTGGCGATGCCGTGGCCGAGTTCGGCCGCCCGGAGGCTCGCCGCATCGTCGCTCACGCGGGGACCCCAGGTGACGACCTCGGGCGAGACGCGCTGCGCGTCGAGCCAGACCGGCCACTCGTCGAGGCCCGGCTGACGGATCAGCGGCTGGCTGCGCAGCAATGCGGCCGTGTCGTCTGTTGCATGAACGGTCGCCACGACCAGCGCGATCTGTGAGGGCACCAGTGGCGTCGCCATCAGGTCGACAGCGAAGGCGGCACCATAGCGAATCGCGATGTCGGACGCCGTCCAGCCGCGCGTCTCCTCGAAGGGCGTCGCCGCCGTGACGAGGTCGACCGTGAAGGGCTCGGCCAGCGCCCGGATCGTGTTCATCCTCGGCATCAGCCAGGCATCGGCGAAGGCGGGCGTGGCATGCAGGCGCAAGGCCCGATCGCGCCGGCCGGGCGCCAGCGCATCCTCGATCGCCTCGAGATGCGGGCGCACCCGCTCATAGAGGGCAAGGCCGTCGCTCGTCGGCACGAGCTTGCGGCCGCGCCGCGTCGCCAGCTTGCGACCGAGATGAGCTTCCAGCGCCGCGATGCGCTGGCTCACCGCGCCGGGCGTGATGTTCAGCCGCTCGGCGGCCTCGGCCGCGCTCGCCCCCCGCACGATCTCCGCGAAGGTCCTGAGCGCGTCGAAGGGAAGGCGCGAGGTCATGGCTTCAGTTTAGCCCAGCTAAACCCGCCGTCGAGCGCTCTCGCTTGTCCGGGGCCGGATCCCGACCGAAATGAGTGGCATGTCCGATCCGCGCACACCGCTCACGCTGTCCGCCGGCCTCCTGCTTGTCGTCATCTTCGCCGCCTTCGGTGCCCAGCAGACGGCCGTCAAGCTCGCCGTCGCCGATATCGGGCCGATCGCGCAGGCGGCGCTCCGCTCGGCCGGCGGCGCGGCACTGCTCGCCCTCTGGTTCGTGCTGCGCCGCACAAATCCCTTCGCCGCGCCCTTCACGCTATCGGTCCTGCTCGGCGTGCTTTTCGCGGTGGATTTCGGCCTGCTCTATGTCGGCATCGCGCTGACGTCCGCCAGCCATGCGACAGTGCTCTATTACACCGCGCCGATGATGATCGCGCTCGCGGCCATGACCGCCATCGCCGACGAGCCCTTCGACACCCGCAAGATCGCCGGCATCGCCATCGCCTTTGCAGGCGTCGCCATCGTCGCGCTGGTGCGGCCGTCCGGCGGTTCGGCAACGCTTGGCGGCGATCTTCTGTGCCTGGGCGCGGCGGCGGCCTGGGCTCTGACCGTGCTGGTCATCCGGGCCACGCGCCTCAAATCCGTCGACGCCTCGGTCGTGCTGTTCCATCAGCTCTTCTGGTCGGTGCCGCTGCTGGCGGCGACGGCTTTTGTCTGGGGTGACACAACCCTCCGCTGGAGCGCCCTGGCGCTCGGCTCGCTTGCCTTCCAGACCGTCGCCGTGGCCTTCATCGGCTACCTGGTCTTCTTCCGGCTGATCCAGTTGCACCTGGCCTCGCAGGTCTCGGCGATGAGCTTCCTGGCGCCATTGTTCGGCGTTCTCAGCGCCTGGGCGATCCTCGGCGAGACTCTGACGCCGGGCTTTGCGATCGGCGCCGGCGCGATCCTGGTCGGGCTTTACCTGACGAACCGCGCTCGTCGGAACGTGCCTTGCCCGCGCTCCCCATGAAGGGGATTCAGCCGCAATAGCCCCGGCATGACACACCGCCACAGCCCAATCCTTGCCGCTTGTCCACGACCGCAAGCCCTTGCAGCGCGCGACATGCACCGCACGGAATACGGGTTGCAATAATAAGGCAATTTATGGGTTTATCCTTCGATAGGAAGGCTTGTGATATCCAGCGTATCGGCTTGCCTCTTTCAGAAGCGCCGGTTTCTCTTCATGCTGCCAGCTATGGACAATAAGAAGACGGAATTCTCGCCGTCATCATTATCTGCTCTCAACGGCGGCGGAACGGCCTTGCCTCTTCACGCTCCGCGCGGTGTCGGCGCAGGCGCCAAGTCTCTGCCGCCTTGCGCGGCAGCGAGCAGGTCCTCGGCGAGGATCAGCGGTGCATGGCGCTCGCACTGTCGATGAGTTCACCCGGCCGCACCGAGCACGTCCCGTCCGTCCCTGCTCTCGGCGCCGTGCTGTTGGTCGCGGTGGCGGCCGCGCTGTGGGGCACGGTCGGCGTCGCCTCGAAACTGCTCTACGGCACCACCGAGATCTCGCCGGTCTTCGTCGGCTTCGTGCGGCTGGCGCTCGCCTCGCCGCTGCTGCTGATCCTGTCGCTTGCCACCGTCGGCCGGCGCACCTTCGCCTTCGCTGGCCGGGAACTGGGCGCGATCGTCATGATCGGCGTCTCGATGGCGCTCTATCAGCTGTTCTACTTCACCGCCGTCGCGACCACCGGGGTCGCCATCGCCACGCTGGTGACGATCTGCACCGCGCCGCTGATGGTGGCGCTGGTCGCGAGCGTGCTGCTGGGCGAGCGCCTGAACGCGCCGGTGATCGGGGCGCTTGGCATAGGCATCGCCGGCACCGCCATGCTCGTCGGTATGCCCTCCGATGTCGGCGTTACGCAGGCCGCCATCCTTGCCGGCACCGGCTGGGCGCTCGGCTCGGCGGTCAGTTTCGCGGTCTTCACCCTGTTCAGCCGCGTGCTGGCCCCGCGCCACCATCCGTTCACGCTGATCGGCATCGGCCTCGGCGCGGGTGCGCTGATGTTGCTGCCCGTCGCCCTGTTCCATGTGCCCGCCTCGGTCTCGGCGGAGGGGCTTTGGCTGTTGCTCTATATCGGGCTGGTGCCGACGGGCTTTGCCTATGTCGTCTTCTTTGCCGGCATGAAGCGCGCGGGCGCGACGGTCGCCAGCATCGCCGCGCTGACCGAGCCGCTGACGGCGACACTTCTGGCCTGGCTGGTCTTCGACGAGCGGCTCGGCGCCCTCGGCCTGATCGGCGCGGCCCTGCTCGTCGCCGCCATGGTGCTGCTGACGCGGAGCACGCGCGCGCCGCGCTGACGGTGCGGTCAGAACCAGACCTGCCGCGATCACCACTTGTCTGGCTCAAGCTGCGACCTGTCGGCCAACTGCGCGGCGAAACCTCAGTCGTGATGATGCCGCTTCGCCTGCGCGATCAGCCAGTCGCGCACGCGGCTCACCGGTCGCGACAGTTGCCGCGTGTCGGGCACCAGCATGAAGTAGCGCTCGCGGCTGGTCAGGGCCGGCCCGGGCAGCCGCACGAGCGCGCCCGATCGCAGCGCTTCGTCGCAGATCACATTGTCGCCGATGGCAAGGCCGGCGCCGCGCATCGCCGCATCGACGCAAAGATGCGAGCGGTTGAAGTACAGTTGCCCGGCCGCCTCGTCGAGCGACAGGCCGAGCGCGTCGAAGCAGCGCCGCCACCAGTAGATGCCGCGCTCGTGGATCAGCCGGTGCGCCAGGAAGAAGGCCGGATCGTCGGGCGTCGGCCCATTGTCGATCAGCGTTGGCGCTGCGACGGGAAAGCCCTCGAAATCGAGGAACGGCTCGGTGCGGAAGCCGGTGCATTGCGCCGCGCCCCAGGTCAGCGCCAGATCGGCATCGCCGAGGACCGCGCGTGGCGGGTCGGGCCGCACGCGGATGTCGAGATGCACGTCCAGATCGTCGAGCGCCGTGTCCGTCAGGATCGGCATCAGCCAGCGCGTGGCGAGATCGGATTCAACGTCCAGCACCACGGTGCGCCGGCCGACACCGCGCCTGAGGCGCCCGGTGTCGATCTCGAGTGCCGAAAGGGAATCGGCGACCGTCCGCGCGAACAGGCTGCCCTCGCCGGTCAGCACCACATGGCGGGCATGGCGTTCGAACAGGGCGATGCCGAGTTCGGTCTCCAGATTGCGCACATGGCGGCTCACGGCGGCATGGCTGACGCCGAGTTCGTCGGCGGCGCGGGCGAAGCTGCCCTGGCGGGCGGCGGCGTCGAAGGCGCGCAGGGCGTTCAGATTGGGCAGTTTGCGCATGCGGTGAGCGTAACCAAAACGCACGCTGGAGCAAGAATTGATCGCTTGAGCCCCAGCCCGGTCTTCGCTTGTCTGCGCCCGAACCATCGGAGCGCAGCCATGACCGCATCCACATTGCAAGCCAGCCGGGTCATCGCCGCCCTTATCGTCGGCGTGCTGATCTACGGGCTCGCCATGGGCACGACCTACCCGCTGCTCGGCGTCGTGCTATCGGGACAGGTCTCGGACGCACTCAACGGGCTCAATGCCGCGGCCACGGGTCTGGGGCTCATCGTCGGCGTCCTCGTCATGCCGCAGGTGGCGCGGCACGCCGGCGCCGGCACCACCGCGCTGATCGGTGTCGGCGCGATGACGGCGGCGCTGCTGGTCCTCGCGTTCGTGCGCGAATTCTGGCTCGTCTTCGCCGCGCGGCTGGCGCTCGGGATCGGCGCCAACCTTCTGTTCATCGTCGCCGAGACCGCGCTCAACACGTTTGCCGATCCGGCGCGGCGCGGCCGCGTGATGGGGCTTTACAGCACGGCCGTGGCGGTCGGCTTCGTGCTCGGCCCGGCCGTCGTCGCCGCGCTGCCGGACCGGCCGCTGCCGATCCTTGTCGGCTGCGCGGCCATCACCGCCTTCGCCGCGCTGCCGCTTTTGCGCGCGCAGCGGCCGGTCGACGCGGCGGTGCGGCCCGCCTCGGGGCGCGCCATGCTGCCGGCGATCATCGGCTATCCGTCCGCCTTCGCCTTCGTCTTCATCGGCTCCTGCATGGATGCGGTGGCGATCAGCCTTCTGCCCGTCATTTCGCGCGGGCAGAGCTTTTCGCTGCAGGAGGGGGCGCTGTTCGTCACCGTCTTTCATGTCGGCCTGCTCGCCGGCCAGCCGCTGATCGGCGTGGCGCTCGACCGGCTCGGCCGGCGGCGAACGGTGCTGGGCTGCGGGGCGATCTCGCTCGTCTGCACGCTTGTCATCGCGTTCGGCGGGCCGCTCGGCTTCTGGCCGGTCGCGGTGCTGATGCTGCTCTGGGGCGGGGCCAATTACGGGCTCTATACGGGCGGGCTCGCGCTGATCGGCGACCGCTTCGCCGGCGCGGCGCTGACCGCGGCGACGATCGCCTTTGCCGCCGTCTATGCCATCGCGTCGGCGATTGCCCCGGCGCTCGCCGGTGGAGCCACGGCGCTCCTCGGCGCCACCGGCTTCTACGTCACCGTCGCCACCATCTATCTGGCGGCGACGCTCGTCGGGGTGATCCGCTTCCGCCCCGCCGAGCCGACGCTTTAAGGTTGTGGCGCTCGCCGCCCGCCCCGGTAAAGGCCCGCTCGATCAAGGCAGCCATCGCCTCGACGGTATCGCCGCTGGCGGCCGGTGCCCGGCGCAGCACCAGCGCGGACGGATGGTCGAAGTCGAGGCTCGGGACCGGGGTCAGCCCGCCCGCGGCATCGCCCCGATCGAGCAGGCCGGCGGCGATGCCCGCCTCGACGGCGGCGCGCACGCCGACCGCGCTCTCGCTGGTGAACACGATCCGGTAGGGACGCTCGGCCGCATCGAGTCCGGCGATCGCCACATCGCGCCACCAGCAGTCGCGGTCGAACAGCGCCACGGGCAGAACCGTGTCAGCGGCAAGCTCACGGTCGGCGCGCGCCATCCAGACAAGCTCATCGCGCCGCAGCACCACATCGCGCGGCGCCGGCTCGGGCACCGCGAAGACCGCCAGATCGAGCGCGCCCGCCCGCAAGGCGGCGTCATAGCCGGCCCCGAGCGCGCAATGCACCTCGAGTTGCACGCCGGGATGACGCACCGAAAAGTCGGCGACGATCCGCGTCAGCACGGCGCGGTCCTGATCGTCGGGCAGGCCGATGCGCAATCGGCCACGCAGGCTCTCCCCGCGCAGTTCGGTCAGGACCGCATCGAGCGTCTGCGTCACCCGCTGCGCCACCGGGACGAGCCGCTCGCCGGCATCGGTCGGCCGCACGCCGCGCCCGTGCCGTGCAAACAGCGGCTGGCCGACGATCGTCTCCAATTGCCGGATCTGAAGGCTCGTCGCCGATTGCGACCGGCCGATGCGGCCCGCCCCGGCGGTGACGCTGCCGGTCTCGACAACGGCGAGAAAGGTGCGCAGCAGATCGCTGTCCAGTTGCGGCATTGCCATTGGAAGTACCGATTGCTGAATTTGGAACTACGCGTTTCTCAAATGGCTGTCCATGCCCCACATTGGCGTCAAAAGGAACGATCGAGACGACCATGACCTTCGCCGAGACGATCCGCGCCGCACGCCCGACCATCCGCCGTGTCTATGTCGCGCTGGTCGCGATCCTCGTCGCGCTGGTTGCCTGGCAGCCGGCGCTCGCCCGCGACACGCTGGTCTTCGCCGTCTCCGGCCTGGTGCAGGTCACGCCCATCGTCGTCCCGGGCGTCCTGCTCGCCGCCTGGATGATGGCGAGCGGGGCGGGCGACCGGGTCGCCGACCTGTTCGCCGGCCGCACGCTTCACACGGTGGTATCGGCCACGGTCGTCGGCGCGCTGCTGCCGGTCTGCGGCATCACCGTGCTGCCGCTGATGGCCGGGCTCCTGGCCGCCGGCGTGCCGCTGGCGCCGGTGATGGCGTTCTGGCTCGCCTCGCCCATCACCGGCCCGGCCATGCTCGCGGCGACCGTTGCCACGCTGGGCTGGGAGTTCGCGATCGGCAAGGCGCTGGCGGCGATCGGGCTCGGCCTGTTGGGCGGGTTGGCGACTGCGCTGTTCGGGCAACGCGCCTGGGCGAAGACGCCGCTCAGGTCGAACCGCCTCGTCGCCTCGCTGGGAGCCCCGTGCGGCGCGGCAGGAAGCGGACCGGCGTTCGAGCCGCGCATCTGGCGAACCGCCGAGCGGCGCCAGCGCTTTGCACGGCAGTGCTGGTCGATCGGCCGGCTGATCGTCATCGTTCTGGTGCCCGCCTTCGCCGCCGAGTTCCTGCTCAACGCCTGGCTCGCCCCGGATGCGCTGAGCGCCTATGTCGGCCGCGACAACCCGTTGGCCGTGCCGCTTGCCGTCATCGTCGGCGGGCCGGCCTATATCGACGGCTATGCCGCGCTGCCGCTGACGCGGGCTCTGATCGAGGCCGGCATGGCGCCGGGCGCCGCCATGGCGTTCCTGGTCTCCGGCGGCGTCGCCAGCATCTGGGGCGCGATGGCGATCGTTCCGGTGCTGCGGCTCACCCCGTTCCTGCTCTATCTTTCGCTGGCGGCGTCCGGATCGATGCTGTCGGGCTGGGCGTTCGGACTGGCAAGCTGACCGGCTTCGGCCATCGCACCGCGCCGCGCCCTGGCCACCCCCGGCGAGACGAAGCGCGCCATTGCGACGAGGCCGAGCAGCGCCAGCAGCAGGCTGCCCAGGAACACCCAGCGCGCGGCGGGCAGGAACGCATCGGCCGTCTCGGCCTCGGCGAACCCGGCCGCATTGGCGATGATGCCGATATAGGCCGCGCCCAGCGCATAGCCGAGCCGCTGCACGGTGGGGATCGCTCCGGAGACGCGCTCGGTCTCGGCCGGATCGGACAGCGTCGTCACCCGGCGCAGGATGAAGGTCCAGGCGATGCCGAAGCCGCCGCCCTCGATCACCGCGACGATGGCGATCAGCCAGACCGGCCCGGCCGGCACGGCGAGCGCAAACCCGACGATGCTGAGGACCACCATCGCCATGCCGACGGCGATGTATTTGGGATCATGGCGCGGGTCGGCGCCCGAAACGATGATCGCGAACACCGTCCAGCCGACCGCCGAACAGGCGACCAGATAGCCCGCGACGATGGCCGAGACGCCATGGATGGCGACGACCAGCAACGGACCATAGGCGGTGATCGCAATGGTCGCCGCCGACATGGCAAGCACCATGGTGAGCGCGCTGCCGTGCGCGGTGACCAGACCGAAGGGAACCGGCGGCAGCAGCCGGTCGGCGCCGGCGCGCCCGTCGAGCACGACAAAGACGATCAGCAGCACCGCGCCGGCGGCGATGAAGGCCGGGGTCGCAACGGGGTGGATGTCGATGCCGGCCCAGGCGATCGAGACGATCCCGGCGGCGAGCACCGCAAGGCGCAAGACCGGCACTGTTTTCGACAGCCCGGCCGCCGGCGGCCGCGCGCCGAGCTTGGCGGCAAACCCGATCCACAGCGCGAGCGCGAACGCCTGCGCGGCGAAGAAGACGAAGCCGGCCCGCCAGGTGGCATATTGAACGAACAGCCCGCCGATCAGCGGTCCGAGAAAGGACGATACGCCCCACAGTGCCGAGATCGCCGCCATGGCGCGTGCCATCAGCCGCTCGGGAAACAGCAGCGAGACCGCCACGAAGGACAGCGCCATCAGCCCGCCACCGCCCAGCCCCTGCAGCAGACGCCCCGACAGCAGCACCGGCATGGTCGGCGCGAACGCGCTGACCAGGCACCCGATGGCAAACAGGATACCGGCCAGCGTCATCGGCAGGCGCAGGCCGTAGCGCACGGCCAGGAACCCGCCCGTCGCGCCGGCGACGATCGAGCCGATCTCGTAGAGCGCCACCGACCAGGCGACCAGCGCCCCGCCGCCGATCTCGGCGACGATCGCCGGCAGCATGGTCGCCACGATCAGCCCGTCGGCCGCATGCAGCCACACGCCAAGGCACACCAGTGCCAGGGCCGGCGCATGATCGCGCGTTGCGATCTCGGACCAGGCGACGCGGGTGTGTGGAGCGGGATCGGCCATTGACGGCGGCCTTTCGGTCGTTATTATAGAAAGCAATTACTTTCTAAAAAGAGACCGATGTCAAGGCCGACCGACGAGCGACTGCTCTATCTGATCAAGAGCCGGGGTCCGGTGACTGCGCGGGACGCCGGCACTGCGCTCGCCATGACGCCGGCCGGCGCGCAGCAATGGCTGGCAAAGCTTGCCGGCGAAGGCCTTGTCGCGCCCGACGATCGCCGGCACGGGCGCGGCCGGCCGCGTCGCTACTGGGCGCTGACCGAACGGGGTCACGCGCGCTTTCCCGACCGCCATTCGGACCTGACGCTGGACATGCTGGAATCGACCCGCGCCGTGTTCGGCGCCGACGGGCTCGACCGGCTGATCGCCCATCGCGAAGCCGAAACGCTCGCACGATACGAAGCGGCGATGGCCGATTGCGCGACGCTTCAGGCACGCGTCGCAAAACTTGCCGAACTGCGCAGCGCCGAGGGCTACATGGCCGACTGGCACCGCACCGACGATGGCGGCCTCGTGCTTGCCGAAAACCATTGCCCGATCTGCGCGGCGGCCGCCGTCTGCCAGGGCCTTTGCCGCTCGGAACTGGCGATCTTCCGCGCCGTGCTCGGGCCCGATGCAAGCGTGGAGCGTACCGAACACGTCCTCGAAGGCGCGCGGCGCTGCGCCTATGCGATCGGCCATGCGGAGCAAGGCATCAGAGTGTGAGGGGGCAAAGCCCACGCTCTCTTCGATGGTCCCCTTCCCGGTCTTCAGCAACGGGATCAGACGTTGATCGTCGTGCATCTCATGCGTCGCAGTCGAAACCCGTCGACCGAAAGCGCATCTGGCGCCAAATACCGTATTGGAGAAGATCGTTCTCTTCGGGCGCCTCACGACGCGACCCCGCCTGACCGCAAAGGCAGATAAGGCGCGCAGCCCCGAACGGGCCATAGAACGCCAAAAGACTCAGCGCTCGATCTCTGCGAAGATCTCTACAATGTTCCAATCCGGATCTCGTACAAAAAGCGTTCTATGGCCAAACTCCTGGTCGACGGGGGGTTGAACGATGTCCACCCGGTCACTGGCCAAACGCTCATGCCACAGGTCAACATCGTCATAGGGTACCTGGAACGCCAATTGCACCGAAGCGGACCGGCCGGGAACCTCGCCGTCAAACCAACTGAGCCACTGCCCTCGCGGGCGAAGCGTCAAGAACGTGCCGTGCAATTTAAAACGCACCCAAGAGGGATGGTCCTCGACGAGGCGAAGCTGAAGCCGATTGAGATAAAAATCTATTGCGGCCCGCATGTCTCTGCAGAGAAGTATGAGGTAGTCGATCTTGGCGATAGAAACGAATGTCATCGGGCAGCCTAAACACGTGCCCTAAGCTCACACCACCCGAAACACGTGATCTGACGATTTGGAGCGGCCCCGTCAACCCTGCACGCGTTGCGCCCGCTCATGCCCGTCTCCGCACGCGCGCCTTCAGGCACACCATCATCGCCGCAAGAACGACGACGGCTGAGGCGAGCGCGGTCGTCGTGATCTCCTCGCCGAGGAAGAGCGTCGGCCAGACGAGCGCCGCCAGCGGCAGCAGGAGATTGATCTGCCCGATCCGGGCGATGCCGCCGGCCGCCAGGCCGCGATACCAGAAGATCGCCGCAAGGAACATGCTGACGATCCCGAGATAGGCGATCGACACCCAGCTCCACGGCGCCACCGATGCAAGGTCCGCGTCGCGCAGCGACCAGACGAGCGGGCCGGCGGCGAATGGCGTCAGAAACAGCATCGCCCAGCTGAGGGTCGTCGTGCCGCCGAGCTCTGCCGATACGCGCCCGCCTTCCACATAGGCCACACCCAGACACAGGAGCGCGAGAAGAAGCCAGCCGTCGGCCACGCTGAACTGGCCAGCACCGGCATCGTAGGCGTAGGCGAGAACGGCCGCGATTCCGGCGGCGCAGGCCAGCCAGAAGACCGGCGGCGGGCGTTCGCCGGCGCGCAGGACGGCGATGATCGCGGTCGCCGCTGGCGCAAGACCCGTCACCACGGCGCCATGCACCGCAGGAACCGATTGCAGCGCCACCGCCAGGAAGAACGGATAGCCCGCCGCAAGCCCAAGCCCCATGACGGCGATGGCGATGAGATGCCGTCGTTCCGGCAGCGCGGTCCTACCCGTGAGAACGAGCGTGACGCCGCCGAGAAAGCCCGCGACCACGATGCGCGCGGAGGTGATCGCGAGCGTCGAGAAATCGGCGACCGCGACGCGGGTCGCGGCCAGCGTGCCGCTGAAGCCGAGCATCCCGAGAAACCCGAAGAAGACGCCGACGGTCCAGGAAGCGTTCGGTGCGGTCATGGGGGCGTGCCGGGCGGTCATGGGGCGTGCCCGGCGGTCATGGGGCGTGCCCGGCGGTCATGGGGCGTGCCCGGCGGTCATGGGGCGTCGGGCCTCGGAAAGGTGACCGCCTCGTTCTTGTTGCCGTCGAGATCATGGATGAAGGCCCCGAAATAGGTGGTGACGGCCGCCTCGCGCTCTCCGGGCGCGCCGCCGCACGAGCCGCCATGCTCCAGCGCGGCCCGGTGGAAGGCGATGACCGCGTCCTTCGTCGGCGCGCGCAGGCAGACATGGCTGCCCGTGGTCTCGTCGATGGGCGTCATGCCGGGGCGCGCGTTCAGCCAGAACTCGGGATAGCGCTTGCCGTAGCCGACCGTCGCCTCGCGCGTGACGAGGCGATCGAGGCCGAGCGGCGCCAGAACCTGGTCGTAGAAGGCTCCGCTCCTGACGAGGTCCAAGACGGCGATGGAGACGTGATCGATCATGGATCGTTGTCTCCTGAAGGTTGTGGCCGGTTCATCTCCGGGCCGGCCTGTGAAGGGCGATGCCGGCCATCACGAGCGCGATCCCGAGCAGGTCCCCGGGGCCTGGAAACTGGGCCAGCACAATGGCCCCAATCACGGTGGCGGTCGCCGGCAGGAGCGCCAGAAGCAGGGCAAAGGAGGCGCGCGGCAGCCGCGCCATGGCGAGCTGGTCGCAAACATAGGGGATGACGGACGAGGTGACGCCGACGCCGATCCCGGCCAGGACGATCAACGGCATGCCGAAGGCGCGGGCAGCTTCCAGAAAGCCGATCGGCATCAGAATGACGAAGGCGATCGCCATGGCCGCGCCGAGCCGCTCGACGCCGCCGCCCGCGCCCGCTTCGGCCGCTCTGTGCCCGAGGACGATATAGCCGGCAAAGAGTGCGGCGTTCAGCGCCGCCCAGAACAGGCCGAGCGGGTCGGTCGCCCATGTGACGTCGATCAGCAGGACGACGCCGAACGTGGCGAGTGCGAGCGCCAGTAGGTTCCGCCCGGTTCTGAGGCCGTAAAGCGCGACGACGAGCGTTCCGAGAAACTCCATCGCCGCAACCAGGCTCATGGGCAGACGGTCGAGCGCCAGGTAGAAGGCGGTGTTCATCGCGGCGAGGCAGACGCCGAGACCGAGCAGCAGGAGCCGCGTGCGTCCATCCGCGTCGCGCAGGGTCCGCCACGGCCGGGTCAGGGGCGCAAGGACAAGCGTCGCCGTCGCGATGCGGAACCACGCGATGCCGAGCACGCCGACGACGGGGAACAGAAGCACGGCTAAGGCGGGACCGAGATAGCGCGAGACCGCGCCGACGCCGAACCATGCGTGCGGCGGCACCGCATTGGCGGCGCGGTCGAGCCCGGGGGACATTGACAGCGCGGATACCGCTCGCGAGCCTTTCATTCCATCGAGTATGAAGGGCGACCGTACCTTTTCACAGTATCGAACGATGCTATGATGAGCTTGAATAAAATTAATCAAAGGCAAAAGCCATGAAACGCCTTGGATATCAAAACGGCCCGCTCGACGCGGTCGACCAGACGATCCTGACCCTGCTCGTCGCCAATGCCCGCACCACCACCGCCGACCTGGCGCGCGCGGTGGGTCTGTCGGCGCCGAGCATCGCCGAGCGGGTCCGTCGCCTCGAAGAGGCCGGCGTGATCGGCGGCTACACCGCCGAGATCGCACCGGAGGCCATCGGCCTGCCGATCTCGGTGTGGCTGCGCATTCGCCCCGTCCCGGGCCAGTTGCAGAAAGTCGTCGAGATCATCCGGGACATCCCGGAAATCACCGAGTGCGACCGGGTGACGGGCGAGGACTGCTTTCTCGCCCGCGCGCATCTGGCCTCCGTCGCCGAGATGGAGCGCATCATCGACCGGATCATTCCTCACGCGATGACCAACACTTCGGTCATCCAGTCCTCACCGGTGAAACGCCGCCTTCCGCCTTTGCCGGCCGCGGCACCCCGATGACGGCCAGGCGTGGACGTGGGGGCGGTCGGCGGTCCTCCTCATGCGGCGACCAGCGCCAGCCCGACCGAGGCCAGCAGCATCAGCGCGAACGCGATATTGGCCGCGCGGCCGATCCTCGGATGGCGCAGGAGCCGCGAAAAACCCGCGCCGAAGGCCAGCCAGGCCGTGTTCACGATGACGATGACAAGGGCGAGTGCGACGAGCTTGACGCCGGTATCCGCGCCGAGATGGCCCGGAACCAGCGTCTGGCTGGCATAGACCGCGCCGATGGCGGCAAAGTGTCAATCGGCGTCCAATTTTGACCCCGGATCGGCGTCCAATTTTGACCCCTCCGGCATTCGCTGATTGGCGGGCTG
>NZ_JASHKB010000044.1 GCF_030732865.1 Roseitalea sp. MMSF_3546 | reverse complement strand
CCTCACCCCTCCCCTCAAGGGGGAGGGAAGACCTCGGCAGCCGCGTCCGCACCTGTGAACACGGCGCCAGGCACAGACATTGCCAACCCTGCGACCGTGCGCGTGTCCTCCCTCCCCCTTGAGGGGAGGGATGAAGGGTGGGGGTAGCAATGTCTCCGACGCGCGTCGAACGCTCTGCGATCAAGCGCGCCCGGACGCTCCGCCGTGCCATGACCGAGGGTGAACGGCGTCTATGGTCTGAGCTGAGACAGTTCCGCAGCAATTACAATGTCCACGTCCGCCGACAGGCACCGATCGGCCCGTTCATTGTCGACTTCGTCGTTCAATCACACCGCCTCGTCATCGAACTCGATGGCGAACACCATGTCACCGCCGATGGCATGGCGCGCGATGCGCGGCGGGATGCAAAACTCGCCGATCTGGGCTATCGCGTGCACCGGATCAAAACCGGCGAACTCGACGAAAACCTCGATGGCTGCATCGAGACCATACTGCGCGGTTTGGGCGTAACGTGATGGGACGAATTTTCACCCCCACCCTTCATCCCTCCCCTCAAGGGGGAGGGAGGACCTTGGCATCGCACCCCGATCTGCTGAAGGTCGAGCCCGGCACAGCCGTTGATCAATTGCGCGAGGTGTCTTTGTCCTCCCTCCCCCTTGAGGGGAGGAATGAAGGGTGGGGGTATTGCGACACGGTTATGCCGACCACGGCAGTCGCCCCATGACCGCGCACCGCTCATTCGCCGCAAGGGCCGATATCGAGGCGATCATCGCCGAGCGCGGCGCGCAGCGCATCGACGTGCCGGTGCTGCAGCCGGCCGATCCGTTCCTGGACACGGCGGGCGAGGAGCTGCGCCGGCGCATCTTCGTCACCCAAAGCGAAACCGGCGGCGTGCTGTGCCTGCGGCCGGAATTCACCATCCCCGTATGTCTTGCCCATCTGGCCCGCAATGGCGAGCCGGCGCGGCACGGCTATGTCGGCACCGTGTTCCGCCAGCGCCGGGCCGGGCCGAGCGAATTCCTGCAGGCGGGCATCGAGGATATCGGCGAGACCGACCGCATGGCGGCCGATGCGCGCTCGATCGGCGATGCGGGGACGATGCTCGCCCGGCTCGGGGTGCCGGCCGAACGGCTGCGCCTGGTCGTCGGCGACCAGACGGTGTTCGACGCCGTGCTCGCCGCGCTCGGCCTGCCGGCGGGCTGGCGGCTGCGGCTGGCGCACGCCTTTGGCAGCGATGCCGCGCTGGAGGCGACGCTCGAGCGGCTGGCGCATCCCGCGCCGATGCCGGACTTGCCCGCCCCGATCGCCGCTCCCGCCCTGGCCGGTGATGCACGGGCGCTGGAAGACGCCATCCAGGCCGATCTCGACGCTTCCGGACTTGGCGGGGCCGGCGGGCGTGGCGCCGCCGAGATCGCCGAACGGCTGCTCGCCAAGGTGCAAAGCGCGCGGATGACGCCCGATCCGGCCGGGCTGGACATGCTGCGCGCCTTTCTTGCCATCCGCGTGCCGCTCGGCGAGGCGGCCGATGCGCTCGGCGCGATGCAGCGCCGCACGGGCCTTGGGATCGGCGAGGCGGTGGAGGCCTTTGCCGCCCGCGCGGCGGCGATCGCCGATGCGGGCGCGCTGCCGCCCACGGTCGAATACCGGGCGAGCTTCGGCCGGCGGCTCGACTACTATACCGGTCTGGTGTTCGAGATGCGCGGGGCCGATGACGAGGTGCTCGCCGGCGGCGGCCGTTACGACCGGCTGCTGACGCTGCTTGGCGCGCCGGCACCGATTCCCGGCGTCGGCTTTTCGATCTGGCTCGACCGGGTGGCACGGGCGAGCGGAGAGACGCCATGACGGCAACGCTCGCCCTGCCCTCCAAGGGCCGGCTCAAGGAGGAGGCGCTGGCGGTGCTCGCCGGGGCCGGGTTCGATGTCGTGCCGCCGGCCGACAGCCGCGCCTACAAGGCGCGCGTGGCCGGGCGCGACGACATCGAGGTGGCCTTCCTGTCAGCCTCGGAGATCGCGCGCGAACTGGGCGCGGGCACGATCGCCGCCGGCGTGACGGGCGAGGACCTGGTGCGCGAGGGGCTGGCCGACAGCGAGAGGCGGCTGGTGCGCGCCGCTCAGCTCGGTTTCGGCCACGCCGATGTGGTCGTCGCCGTGCCCGAAGCCTGGCACGATGTCGATACCATGGCCGATCTGGGCGAGGTGGCGGCCGGCTTCCGCGGCCGGCATGGCCGACGCCTGCGAATCGCGACCAAGTACTGGCGGCTGACCCAGCGCCATTTCTCCCAGGAGCACGGCATCCAGCTCTACCGGATCATCGAGAGCCTGGGCGCGACCGAAGGCGCGCCGGCGGCCGGCCAGGCCGACATCATCGTCGACATCACCTCGACCGGCTCGACGCTGCGCGCCAATCGCCTCAAGGTGCTCGACGACGGGGTGATCCTTCGCTCGCAGGCCTGCCTGTTCACGCGCAAGGGCGATGTCCCGCCGGTGATCGGCGCGCTGGTCGGCGCGCTTTGCGAAGGGTGAAAAAAACCGCGCGCTCCGAGGGGGTCGGAAACGCGCGGCAGAAAATCGACTTCGGTTGCGATCGGGAAGCGTCCGAAGTGCCGGCCGGCGATCGATCGGGAGATCGCGGGCCGGTTGTTCCTTCTACGGGCTCCGGCGGCCATGGATCACCGGGCGCGGCGATTTTGTCGAGCCTTTGTGCGGGCGTCAGGTTGCGCCGCCAACCATGGCTTCGGGCCGGACGATGCGGTCGAAATCCTCGGCCGACACGTAACCGCCGCCGACGGCCTCCTGGCGCAGCGTCGTGCCGTTTTCGTGGGCCGCCTTGGCGATCGCGGCGGACTTGTCATAACCGATATGCGGGGTCAGCGCGGTGACCAGCATGAGCGAGCGCTCGACCAGTTCGGCGATGCGCGCGCGGTCGGGCTCGATGCCGACAAGGCAGCGTTCGGTGAAGGAGGCGACCGCGTCGGCGGCGAGCCGGATCGACTGCAGCACGTTGAGCGCGATCACCGGCTTGAAGACGTTGAGTTCGAAATGGCCCTGCGCGGCGGCCATGGTGATGGTGGTGTGATTGCCCATGATCTGGGTCGCGACCATGGACAGCGCCTCGGCCTGGGTCGGGTTGACCTTGCCGGGCATGATCGACGAGCCGGGCTCGTTGGCCGGCAGGATCAGTTCGCCAAGCCCCGAGCGCGGACCCGAGCCGAGAAAGCGGATGTCGTTGGCGATCTTGAACAGGTCGGCGGCGAGCGCGTTCAGGGAGCCGTGGAAATCGGTCAGCGCGGCGTGGCTGGCGAGGGCGGCGAACTTGTTGGAGGCGGTCTTGAAGGGCAGGCCCGTCGCCTCGGCGATGCGCGCGGCGAACCCGGTGGCAAAGCCCTCGGGCGCGTTCAGGCCGGTGCCGACCGCCGTGCCGCCCTGGGCGAGCGCGTAGACATTGACCAGATCATGGTCGATGCGCGTGCGCGACAGCTCCAGCGCGGCGGCGTAGCCGGAAAACTCCTGGCCGAGCGTCAGGGGCGTGGCGTCCTGGGTGTGGGTGCGGCCGATCTTGACGATGTCGGCGAAGGCCGCCGCCTTTTCGTGCAGCACGGCGATCATGCGGTCGAGGGCGGGCAGCAGCCGGTCATGGGTGTCGAGCGCGGCGGCGATGTGCATCGCCGTGGGAAAGGTGTCGTTGGAGGACTGGCTCGCATTGACGTGGTCGTTGGGATGGACCGGGTCCTTGGAACCCATCGTGCCGCCGAGCATCTCGATGGCGCGGTTGGCGATCACCTCGTTGGCGTTCATGTTGGTCTGGGTGCCCGAACCGGTCTGCCAGACCACCAGCGGGAAATGGCCGTCCAGTTCGCCATTGGCCACCTCGGTGCCCGCGCGCGCAATCGCGCCGGCGATCCCCGCATCGAGGACGCCGAGCGCCGCGTTGGTCTCGGCGGCGGCCTTCTTGATCAGGCCGAGGGCACGGACAAGCGAGACGGGCATGCGCTCCTCGCCGATCGGAAAATTGCCGATCGAGCGCTGGGTCTGGGCGCCCCAGTAGCGGTCGGCGGGCACCGCAAGCGAGCCCATCGTGTCGGTTTCGGTGCGGGTCGGGGACTGGCTCATCACCCGGATATGGCATCGCGGCGCGGCGGTGCCAATATGGGCGGCGATATTCGGCCCGGCGCTACTTCACCGTCAGAACGGCGCAATCGGCCAGTTGGGAGACCTTGTGGGTGACGCTGCCGACGAGCAGCGTGCCGAACTGGCCAAGGCCGCGCCGGCCCATGACGATCAGGTCGACATCGTTCTCATTGGCGTATTCGACGATGTTGCGGCCCGGATCGCCCTGGCGCACCATGGTCTCGGGCTGGTCGACGCCGTGCTGGGCAGCAATGCCCCTGGCCTGCTCGATCGCCTCGTTGCCCGCCTTTTCCAGTTCCTCGGCGCTTGGCGGCAGCGGCACGGCGGAATAGCCCACCATCATTGTTTCGCCGGGCAGTTGCGGCGTGTGGAGGATGTGCAGACTGGCCTTGTAGGTGCTGGCGATGTCGCAGGCCACCTCGATGGCCTTGCGGGCGTGTTCGGAGCCGTCATAGGCGGCAAGGATGGTCTTGAACATGGCTTCTTCCCCGAATCGGACGCCTCACACTGGCATGGCGCGCCCGCTAAGTCATTGACTTCGATCAGTTGCAGAGCGCTTGACGAGGAACCAGGAGGCGCCGGCCAGCCAGACCGTCAGCACCGCCGCGACCAGGCGTTCGTATAGGCCGTCCCAGCCGGTGGGGACGGCAAACAGGAACGGGCCCAGAACGAACCAGACCGCGGCAATCGCATAGGATGCGATTTCGAGGCGAGGGTCGACGGCTTTCAGGCCACGGGCCGTCAACAGCGGCACGAAGGTGAAGGAAAGACCGAGGGCGTAGACCAGCCGGATGTGCACGGTGTCGCCGCCCGCCCCGTCTCCGTCGCCATGTTCGTCGTACAGCGCGATGCCCAGCACGATGACGGCCATGAAGCCCAGGATCAGCGCAGCCAGCGTCCAGCGCCAGCCGTCCAGACGGATCTGTAGCAGGCCGCCCGCAACCGCGATCATGCCCACGCTGAGCAGCACCAGGCCCGTATCCATCAGCCAGGCGTTGCGGCCGGCGGCCAGATTGCTGATCGTGTCGGCAACCATGCCGACGTCCCGCACCCAGAGCGCGGCGACGATATCGCCCAGCACGACGGCAACGCAGCCGGCGAGCCCGATCACCCCGCAAGCCAGGGTCAGCCGGTTCGTCCCCATATACTTCATGGTCGGACAATGGCACGATGCGGACCGGCGTTCCGTCCCGCTTTCGTGAAGGCCAAAGAAAAGAGGCCGGCGGATCGTTCCGCCGGCCCCGGTAACGTCAGCGCAGGCAGCGCCTGCATCATGCCCATGCCGCCCTCCCGGCCCGACCAAGGGGCCGGGCATTCAGGATTCATGGGCGGCGGTTTCGGGCATGGTTACATCATGCCCATGCCGCCAGCGGTCGCGCGCTTGCGCGCCACCGCCACGAGAAAATGGGCGGCATGAAAAAAGGCGGGGATCGCTCCCCGCCTTTGACAAAGATGTCGATGAAGCCGCGTGGCTTACATCATGCCCATGCCGCCCATATCGGGCATGCCGCCACCTGCCGGTGCGGGGGCGCTCTCCTTCTTGGGCGCTTCGGCGACCATGGCTTCGGTTGTGATCAGCAGGCCGGCGACGGAAGCCGCATCTTCAAGCGCGGTGCGCACGACCTTGACCGGGTCGACAATGCCCATGGCCGTCATGTCGCCATATTCGCCGGTCTGGGCGTTGTAGCCGTAATTGTCGCTGTCGTTTTCCAGGATCTTGCCGGCCACGATCGAAGCCTCGTCGCCAGCATTGGTGACGATCTGGCGTGCCGGGGCCTGCAGGGCGCGACGCACGATCGCGATGCCGGCCTCCTGATCGGGGTTCTCGCCGGTGACCGTGATCTTCTTGGACGCGCGCAGCAGGGCCACGCCGCCGCCCGGAACGATGCCTTCCTCGACGGCTGCGCGGGTCGCGTTCAGCGCATCGTCGACACGGTCCTTCTTCTCCTTGACCTCGACCTCGGTGGCACCGCCGACGCGGATGACGGCAACGCCGCCGGCGAGCTTGGCAAGGCGCTCCTGCAGCTTCTCGCGGTCATAGTCGGAGGTGGTTTCCTCGATCTGCTGCTTGATCTGCGCAATGCGGCCGTCAATGTCGGTCTTCTGACCGGCACCATCGACGATCGTGGTCTCTTCCTTGGTGATCGAGACCTTCTTGGCGGTGCCCAGCATGTCGAGGGTGACGTTCTCGAGCTTGATGCCCAGATCCTCGGAGATCACCTGACCGCCGGTCAGGATGGCGATGTCCTCGAGCATGGCCTTGCGGCGGTCGCCGAAGCCCGGCGCCTTGACGGCGGCGATCTTCAGGCCGCCGCGCAGCTTGTTGACGACCAGCGTGGCAAGGGCTTCGCCTTCGACGTCCTCGGCGATGATCAGCAGCGGACGCGAGGACTGCACGACCGATTCAAGGATCGGCAGCATGGCCTGCAGGTTGGAGAGTTTCTTTTCGTGGATGAGGATGTAGGGATCCTCGAGTTCGGCCACCATCTTCTCGGCGTTGGTGACGAAATAGGGCGACAGGTAGCCGCGGTCGAACTGCATGCCTTCGACGACCTCGAGTTCGGTCTCGCCGGTCTTGGCTTCCTCGACCGTGATCACGCCCTCATTGCCGACCTTCTGCATGGCTTCGGCGATCATCGCGCCGACTTCCTTTTCGCCATTTGCCGAAATGGTGCCGACCTGGGCGACTTCGTCGGAGGTGTTGATCTTGGTGGCGCTGGTCAGCAGCTTTTCGACGACCTCGCCGACGGCCAGATCGATGCCGCGCTTGAGATCCATCGGGTTCATGCCGGCGGCGACCGACTTGTGGCCTTCCTGGACGATGGACTGGGCCAGAACCGTGGCGGTGGTTGTGCCGTCACCGGCGATGTCGTTGGTCTTGGAGGCGACCTCGCGCAGCATCTGCGCGCCCATGTTCTCGAACTTGCCTTCCAGTTCGATTTCCTTGGCGACGGTCACGCCGTCCTTGGTGATGCGCGGCGCGCCGAAGGACTTGTCGAGAACGACGTTGCGGCCCTTGGGGCCGAGGGTGACCTTGACGGCATCGGCGAGCGTATTGACGCCATCGAGCATGCGCTCGCGGGCGTTACGGCCGAACTTGACTTCTTTAGCGGACATGTTTCCTCATCTCCCGGGCCGACGGGCCCTTTCACGATTGCATTTGCGGGTGGCGACGCGGCCTGCTCAGTTGAGCACGCCCATGATGTCGCTTTCCTTCATGATCAGCACGTCTTCGCCGTTGAGCTTGACCTCGGTGCCGGACCATTTGCCGAACAGCACGCGGTCGCCGGCCTTGACGTCCATGGGGATCAGATCGCCGTCGTCATCGCGACCGCCCGGCCCGACGGCGACGACTTCGCCTTCCTGCGGCTTTTCCTTGGCGGTATCGGGAATGATGATGCCGCCGGCCGTCTTTTCCTCGGACTCGACGCGGCGAACGACCACGCGGTCGTGCAGCGGACGAAAGTTCATCTCTGCCATATTCTTTGCCCTTGATAACGTTGTGTATCGGCGCCGACGGCGCCGCTAGCACTCAATGCTGGTGAGTGCTAGCGGCGCTCATCTAGGGATGGCCCGATCGGGAGTCAAGAACCGCGGCGGGCAAAAAATGCGTCCGGCCGCGACGGGCAGTGCCGGCCCGGCGGCACCGTCTTGCGGGCGCCGCGGCCGGGCGAGGATCAGCCGTCCTCGAGCGGGGTGTAATGGGACAGGCGCAGCTTGCCAATGTCGTTGCCGATCATTTCGAACGCCTCTTCGAGTTCGTCGGCATCGGACGCGGCGATGGCGGTCGCCGGGGACGACGCGCAATGGTTCATGATTTCCGTGGCGGCACTGCTCGGATTGCCGAAATAGACGAAATAGATGCGCACACCCATGTTCTTGATCTCGGTGCAGTACTTCTTGGAGGCGCCGTCGAACATCTGCGTGCCCTGCGACTGGCTGGGCTGGTTGGGCAAACCCAGATCGAGCAGGTCATCCTTGGGATACTGGAAGCTGGTATAGCTGGTCGCGTAGTGGCCCGGATTGCGCGGGAAGTTGTCGCCGTCGGTCATGAACACCAGGATCTTCTGGGTCTCGGCGAAATCGCCGCCCTGGGCCAACGGCTCCCACGGCGTCAGCGTGTGCATGGCCCATTCGAGCCCGATCGTCAGGTCGGTGTTGCCGTTGGCCTGCATGTCGTCGATCGCATCGAGGATGTCGTCGCGGTCGTCGGTCAGCGGGATCAGCGGCGACGTGTTGCACTTGCCGTTCGGGCCCTCGGTTGACCAGTTGTCGTCATAGTCGCCATCCATCCAGGTCTTGGAGATGACGTATTTGGGCGTGTTCGCCACGCGGGCCCGCGAACGCACCTGCCAATCGCCATATTCGAACGCGTTGTAGGGGTAGTCGGTCTCGCCGCCCAGATCGTAGACGTAGCTGTTGCGGCTGCCCCACCAGTCAGCCTCGTCGGGCGCCATGTGCGGCACGAACAGCGAATCGCCGTCTTCGTTGTTGGGCGGTTCGAAAGAGTAGCGATACTTGCCGTGCCGGTGCTCGAAGCACCCGTTCCACTCGACATTGTGAAACAGATCGAACACATCCTTGCGCGTGACGATGCCGATGTCCGGCAATGCCCTGAGCGCATCGATATCGACACCGTTGCCGTCCGGCTCGAGCGGCAGATGGTCGACGAGCCTGGCGGGGTCGTAGTGATCCCACTCGTCGTCCATGTTGCCCCAGGCGTCGGGCATGCGGAAATACATGTCACCGTCGCTGGCCCCGCCATCGTCGAGATAGGGCGCAAGGTAGGTGAAGTGACCGGTCGACCGGCCCTCCCAGTCGATCCACCAGGCGTCGTTGCCGAACGCGTCGGTGCGCGCCGACTCGGGCACGGAGACGTTGGTGTGCCAGGGAATGACCGAGAACTTCAGATCGGCGTTCTCGAATCCCGACAGTGAAGCGCTCGCCGAATCGATGAGAATCTCGGCGGCGTCCTTGGCCGCATCGATCTTGCGCTTGCTGCCCGCCCACTGGGACATCGAGCCCGAATTGTCCATGGCAATGGCGACCTCGACATTGCGGCGGCCGAACTGGGCCTGGGTTTCGGTGCGCGCGATCAGCGTCTCGTGGCCGAAGAGCTGCATGAAATAGGTGTCGAACTCGATCGCCGTCTCGATCTGGACGAGGCCGGTCGCCGGATCGACGTGAAAGGTGTCGTAGATGATGTCGAGGCCCGGCGTCATCGCGCCGAGCAGGCTCTTGCCCTCCTCGACCAGATCCTCGGCCTTCAGGTTCGGGTTGAGCGCGATCCGCTTGGCGATATGCAGCGCGACCGACTGCGCAGCGGTATCGACCACCGATTCGTTGCGTGTGTAGTTGGTGTAATCCACCGCCAGAGACACCATGCCGAACATCGGCACGACGGCGAAGGCCGCCATGATGTAGGCGCCGCCACGCCGATCGGCGAGGAACCGTGCGAAGAGCTTCTTCATCGTCGTCCGCCCCAATCTCCCGGAACAACCGGGCATTGATCGATTGTCAGTGATAACCCCGATCGCGTGAATTCCCGTTTAACCGGTCGCTAAAATTTGACCGATCCGCACAAACGGAAAGGAAACGGTTTTCCGCCTAGTATCGGCGCCCGAGCAGGTGGAACTGGCCTATGGCGAGGCGTTTGAGATCATTCATCCTTGGCGAACGCGAGGGCGTGGCGGCGATCGAATTCGCGCTGCTGGCCCCGGCATTCTTCATGCTGATGATCGGGATCTTCGAGGTCTCGTATGTCGTCTACATGTCCTCGGCGAGCCAGCGCGCCGTCGAGAAGACCATCTACGACATCCGGACCGGCCACGTCTTCAGCACGATGACCGCCGATGAACTGACCGCGGACGAATGGTACCGCCGCGAAATCTGCAATCGCGTGGCGCTGCCCAACTGCCAGGAGCGGGTGACGATCTCGGTGGAGCGCTACGACATGAACGCCAACAGCGTGTGGAACTCGGAAGATGCCGGCGAATTGTCGGTCGGCGCCTCGGAGACGCTGATGCGTGTGCAGGTCAGTTTCGACCTGCCCGACATCGTGTTCTCGGACCTTGTCTTCGGCGATGCGGTCGACACGCTGACGGCCGGGCTCACCTTCATGACGGAGCCCTACTGATGGCCCGCCGCCGGCATCGCGCGCATCGGCAGGTCCGTGCGCTGCGCGCGCGGATCGCGCGGTTTCGCGACAATGCGCGCGCGGCGATCGCCGTCGAGATGGCGTTCATCCTGCCGATCTTCGCGTCCATGGCGTTTCTGACCTGGGACGCGGGGAACGTCTACACCCAGTACAATCGCAGCGTGAGCAATCTGTATTCGCTCGGCGACATCGTCTCGACGCAGTATCATTCGCTGACCTGCGATCGGCTCGACCTGATCTCCAATCTGGTCTACGAGTCCTACGCGGCGGGCAACTGGGCGCGGCGCACGCGCGGCTCGGGCGATCACTTCAACGAGAACGGCGCCCGGGACTTCCGCTTCATCATCCGCATGATGAAGGCCGAAGAGCAGCCCAACGGCAAGATCCGCGGCCGCGTGGAATGGGAATACCGCCGCAATGGCGGCAATGCGCAGTCCGGCAACCTGCGCAACATTCCCGATTCGCTGCAGATCGAGGATCTGCGGTTCGTCATGGTCGAGGGCAACATCGTCGTCCGGCCGGCACTGAACTATCTGGGCATCTTCGAAATGGATCCAGAAAACGGCAATGTGCAACGCCGGATCGACATCGACCGGTATTTCCCGGTCCGCTACGTCCCCAATGTGCCGCTGATCGAGGCGCCCGGCGACCTGTTCGACAGCAAGTGCACGAGTTGACCCCAGCCTGGCCCGGATCACTGCGCCGGCTGCGCCAGCCGCGGCTCGTCGCGCAGGCGCATCGGCTCGGCAAAGACCGGACCGCTGCCGATCGTCGCACCGACCTGGATGGCATCGACGATGTCGGCCTCGGCGGCCAGATCGCGCGCGCAGCCGGTCACGCCGACCGCGCAAAGCCGGTCGAGGCATGAAAGCTGACGCGCCGCCGCCCCGGTATCGGCGTCGGAGAGCGCCGGGAAGTCGAACATCGCCACCTGCAGGGCGCGCACGACATAGTCCGGCAATTCGCGCGGGGCGAAATCGAGCCCGGCGACACCGATGCCGCCATCGGCATCGAGCATGCGATCGATCGCCTCAAGTCGTTCGCGGCGGGGACGCGCAAGCGCACCGTCGGCGATGCAGATGACGATCTGCCGGCTCAGGCCGCGATGGGCCGACAGCAGCATCGCCAGCTTGTCCCAGCGAGCGCGATCGTCGAGCAGCGCCTCGGTGACGTGGACGTGCAGCATGTGCGCCTGTTCGGGAAATGCGTCGCCGGCAGCGCTCGCCGCCTCGCTGAACACCTGGCGCGAGGCGGCCAGCGCCGTTTCGACCAGGTGGCTCTCGAAGGCGGCGCGCGCGGCCTTGTCGCCGGCAAGGGCGCGCTGGACAAAGCGCGGATGGATCAGCGCGTTGCGCGCCTCGAGCTTGCGATAGACATCGTATCCGACGAGCGTGCCGCCCGACAACGCCACGATCGGCTGGTAGTATAGCTGCGGCGCGAGCGAGGGCTGCACGGGCTGCTCGTCCTGCGGCGCTGCGCTGCTTGCCCGGCGGCGGCTGTCGGCATTCTCGATCACCCCGAGCAGTGTCAGCAGGGCCGGACTGGCCGGCCCGGTTCCGGCCGCCTCGGCGCGCTGCGGCGGCGGCCTGGCCGTCAGGGGCGCCCTGCGCATGCCGAGCGCGGCGATGCGCTTTGCCTCACGCAGATCGCGCTGTTGGCGCCGCAGGCCGCGGCCAAGTGCGATCACCGCAAGGGCAAGCACGGTCGCGGCGGCGAGACTGGCCACCGTGACCGGTGTGAGCTGCGCGCCGAACAGCGCCTGCAATTCGGCGCGCCACAGATAGCCGGCCGCAGCGAGCAGCGCGGCGAACGAAAAGGCGGCAATCAGGCGCAGTATCGGCATGGCTCGCCGGCGTGTCGTGGGGTGGCGGTTAACGATCCGGTCACCATGTTCTCACAGGGCGCGGGGCGCTGTTAAGGCAATTGTCGTGACACGGTGAATGGCTTGGGTTAATGGCCGCTGGCGCCACGGCTTTGCCGATCGTTAACCACATTGCGGGGACCGTCTTGCCCTTTCCGACCGTTGACAGCCTCGATGCCCTGATCGCCGACTATGACGCGATCCTCTGCGATGTGTGGGGCGTGCTGCACAATGGCGTGACCGCATGGCCGGAGGCCTTCGGCGCCCTGCGCCGGGCACGACGGGCCGGCCGGCAGGTGGTGCTGGTGACCAATGCGCCACGGCCGCACCTTCCCGTGCGTCGGCAACTGGCCGGGCTGGGCGTACCGGAGGACGCCTTCGATGCGGTGGTCACCTCGGGCGATGTCACGCGCGCGCTGATCGCGCAGGCGCCGCGACGGCTGTTCCACATCGGCACCGAGCGCGACCTGTCCATCTTCGAGGGGCTCGATGTCGAACTGGCCGAGGAGCGCGAGGCATCGGCGTTCGTGTGCACCGGCCTTTATAACGACGAGACCGAAACGCCGGACGACTATGGAGACCTTCTGGCGCGGCTGCGCGGACGCGATTTGTCGATGATCTGCGCCAATCCGGACATCGTCGTCGACCGCGGCGGCAAGCTGATCTATTGCGCGGGCGCGCTGGCGCGGCTCTACCAGCAGCTCGGCGGACGTACGCAGATCGCCGGCAAGCCGCATCGCCCGATCTACGACAAGGCGCTCGAACTGGCCGAACAGGCCCGCGGCAGCGCCATCGACCGGTCGCGCGTTCTGGCGGTGGGCGACGGCATGACGACCGACGTCAAGGGGGCGATGGATGCCGGGCTCGACCTGCTGTTCGTCTCCGACGGCATCCATGCGCGCGAATACGGCGCGCCCGGCGCCCCCGATCCGGAGCGCCTGGCCGCCTATCTGACCGATTTCGGCGCCCGCCCGGTGGCGACGATGACCCGGCTCGCCTGACGGAGCCCGGCGGTCATGATCGCACGGCTCGCCGATCTCGATGCGCTCCCGGCCGATCTGCGCGGCGGCTGCGTCGCCATCGGCAATTTCGACGGCGTGCATCGCGGCCATCAGGCGGTGCTGGAAGCGGCGCGGCAGGTGGCAACGCGCGACCGGATGCCGGCGCTGGTGCTGACCTTCGAGCCGCACCCGCGGGCGGTGTTCACGCCAGCCGATGCGCCCGCGCGCATCACGCCGGCGCCGATGAAGGCACAGATCCTTGAAGCGCTCGGTTTCGACGCCGTCATCGAGATGCCCTTCACCTTCGAATTCGCGGCGCACACCGCCGATGCCTTCATCGACACGGTGCTCGTGAACGGCTTCGGCGCCCGTCACGTGGTGACCGGTTTCGACTTTCACTTCGGCAAGAACCGGCAGGGCGGCCCGGCCTTCCTGATGGAGGCCGGGCGGACGCGAGGCTTCGACGTGGTGCTCGTCGACGCGCTGCGCGACGATGGTGCCGAGGTCGTCTCGTCGAGCCGCATCCGCGACTATCTGGCGGCCGGCGGGATCGAGGCCGCGAACGCGCTTCTGGGTTACCGCTATCGCGTCCAGGCGCGGGTCGCGCGTGGCGAGCGGCTCGGCCGGACGCTCGGCTATCCCACCGCCAACATGGCGATTGCCGGGGACAGCCCCCTCGCCCACGGCATTTATGCGGTGCGCTTCTTCCGCGCGGACGGGACCATCCACGAGGGCGTTGCCAGTTACGGCCGGCGGCCGACGGTCACCGAGGAGGGCGCGCCGCTTTTCGAGACCTTCCTGTTCGATTTCGATGGCGCGCTTTACGGCGAGGACTGCACGGTGAGCGTCTGCGCCTTCCTGCGCGGCGAGGAGAAGTTCGACACGCTCGACGCGCTGGTCGCGCAGATGCGCCGCGACGAGGCGCAGGCGCGCGCCATCCTGGCCGATCTGACGCCGCTGTCGGCGCTCGATGCGCGCCTGACCTTCGGCATGTCGTGATGGCCGGCGGCCGCCGCGCGATCCTGATCACCGGCGGCACCAGCGGCATCGGCCTTGCGCTGGTCCGGCGGCTCGCGCCGCGCCACGATCTGCTCGTCGCCGGCCGGCGCGCGCCGGACGATGCCGCCGCCGTGCTGCCCCAGGGCGTCCGCTACGTGCATGCGCCGCTGACCACGCCCGAAGAGGCCGTGCGCACCGTCGCCGAGGCGGTCCTGAAAGCGGGCTGGGTGCGGCTCGACAATGCGATCCTCAATGCCGGAGTGGGCTTTGCCGTGCCCGGCGGTATCGAGACGGCCGGGCAGATCCGCGCCACGCTCGACGTCAACCTGACCGCGTCGGTCATGCTGGCGCGCACGCTGCATCCCTGGCTGGCAAGGGCCGGCGGCACGCTGACGCTCGTCGGCTCGGTCGCCCGGCGCGGCCAGGGTCTGTTTCCGGCCTATGCGGCGTCCAAGGCCGGGCTGCACGGCCTGGCGCGGGCGCTGCGCAGCGAATGGCGGGACACGGTCGCCGTACAGGTGATCCATCCGGGGCCGACGCGCACCGGAATGCACGCCAAGGCCGGTCACGATCCGGGTCGGCTGGGCGCCGTCTTCCTGCCGGCCGGACCGGTCGCCGCCATGATCGAAGGCGCCATCGCCGCGCGCCGCTCGCCGGTGACCGTCTCGCATGGCCGGTTTGTCGCCGGCGGCGCGTTGTGGAGCCGGCGGCTGTGACGCGGGCGCTGGTGACGGGCGCGAGCGCCGGGCTCGGCCGGGCGATCGCCGAGCGGCTCGCCGCCGAGGGACACGACGTCACCGGCGTCGACCGCGATCATCCGGGCGCGGAGGCGCCTTTCGCCCACATCGCCTGCGATCTGGCCGACCGCGACAGTGTCGACGCCCTGGCTGCGCGCCTAATCGAAGACGGCCCGTTCGACCAGACGGTGCTCAATGCCGGCATCTCGGCGACCGGGCCGTTCGAGGCCATCCCGGCGAAGGCGCATGCCCGGGTGATGGCCGTCAATGCCGAAGCGCCGATGGTGCTGTGCGCGGCATTGGCGCGGGCCGGTGCGCTCTCGCGCGGGGGCCGGGTGGTCTTCGTCTCCTCGCTGTCCCATTTCACCGGCTATCCGGGTGCGGCCAGCTATGCGGCGGCCAAGGATGCGCTGGCCGTCTACGCCAGATCGATCCGCAAGCCGTTCGCGCGCACGCTCGGCGTGACGGTGTCGGCGGCGTTTCCGGGACCGCTGCGCACCGACCACGCCGCCCGGCACGCGCCCGCCGGCGCGGACGCCGAAAAGCGCATGGCCCCCGACGTCGCCGCCAGACTGATCCTGGCCGAGGCAGCACGCGGGCGCGCGGTCATCGTGCCCGGCGCGCGCGCCCGTTGGATGGCGCTGGCCGGCCGCATCGCGCCTGCCGCCGTGACCGGGGCCATGCGTCGCATCGTCTACGACAAGCTGGACCGGGCGGTGTGGTGATTTCCGCCTTTCCATTGCACTGCGTCATTGTTACAAGCACGCCATGCAGTTTTGCGCCCGCGCCATCATTCGAATTACTGGCCCGGCCCGCCGCTGATCGAGCGTTGCGGGGCCGGGACGGTCTTTTTGCGGGTTCGCCCGCCTTCACCCCGATTTCACGCCTGCCGCGCCCGAGGCGCCGCACCCGTTCAAGACGCGAAAACCGATGACCGACACGACAATGCAAGGCGCCAACGACACCGTCGAAGCGCTCGACTACTCCAAGACGCTCTATCTGCCGCAGACGCAGTTTCCCATGCGCGCCGGGCTGCCGAAGAAGGAGCCCGAAATCGTCGCCCGCTGGGAGGAGATGGACCTTTACCGCAAGCTGCGCGAGGACGCCGCCGGCCGGCCCAAATTCGTGCTGCATGACGGCCCGCCCTATGCCAACGGCAACATCCATATCGGCCACGCGCTCAACAAGATCCTGAAAGACGTGATCACGCGCTCGTTCCAGATGCGCGGATACGACTCCAACTACGTGCCGGGCTGGGACTGCCACGGCCTGCCGATCGAATGGAAGATCGAGGAGCAGTACCGCGCGAAGGGCCGCAACAAGGACGAGGTGCCGATCAACGAGTTCCGGCAGGAGTGCCGCGACTTCGCAGACCACTGGATCAAGGTGCAGACCGAGGAGTTCAAGCGCCTGGGCGTGGAGGGCGATTTCGACAATCCCTATACGACGATGGACTTCCACGCCGAGGCGCGCATCGCCGGCGAACTGCTGAAATTCGCCATGAGCGGACAGCTCTATCGCGGCTCCAAGCCGGTGATGTGGAGTGTCGTGGAGCGCACCGCGCTCGCCGAGGCCGAGGTCGAGTATCAGGATTACGAGAGCGACACGGTCTGGGTGAAGTTTCCGGTGAAGGACGGGCCGGCGGCGTTCAGCGATGCCTTCATCGTCATCTGGACAACCACGCCCTGGACCATCCCCGGCAACCGGGCGATCAGCTATTCGCCGCGCATCAGCTACGGTCTGTACGAAGTCACCGCCGCGGAGAACGAATTCGGCCCGCAGCCCGGCGAGAAGCTGATCTTCGCCGATACGCTGGCGGAAGAAAGCTTCGCCAAGGCCAAGCTCGAATACACCCGCTTGGCCGACGTCTCGGCCTGGGAACTCGCGGGCATCACCTGCGCCCATCCGCTGAAGGGTTGGCCGGCGGACTCGGCGCCCCTCTCCCCCCTTGTGGGGGAGATGTCGGCGCAG
>NZ_JASHKB010000043.1 GCF_030732865.1 Roseitalea sp. MMSF_3546 | reverse complement strand
CCCTGTGGATCGGGCAAAAAATACAAGAAGTGCTGTGGTCTGAACTGACCACCACAACGCCTGACCGGACGCTTACGAAGCACTGTGGAAGCAAGAGGGGCCGAAGTCCTTCATGTTGCTTCGAAAATCGGGCTGCCTTTCGCCGGCCTGCCTCGTCACAGTCCTCGACGCGCTGCGGCGTCGGTGCTTTCTGACCGTCAGCGCGTTCCTGCTTGGATCTGCAACTCCAACTCGTGGGCTTCTGACACGCCGAGGCTGACGAGACGGCCAAGGATTGCGTCAATCCGACTTCGCGAAGGGTGAACCTGGCGATACAGTGAAGGATCCTCGGCCGCCGCCGCTTCGAACCATTCAGTGATCTTTCGACCAATTCCGAGCTCATGCCACATTGCACGGTCGCCATTCGTTACTTCGAGCCACGTCTCGACTGCGAACAGAAGGAAGTCGAGATGCCGTGCGGTTGGCGCCACGTTCAAGGTGTTCATCGTACAGAGCGCTATGAAGGCTGTGGGGCCGCCCCGCATCATGGGGCGCACCGTTTCAAGAAGGGGATCGATGCGGTCAAACACGGCGGGAACTAGATAGGTCTTGGTGCCCGAGAAGGAATTGTGAAGGTTCATCAGTAGCATGCCGATTGTCGGACCGGTTTCGATGTCGATCCCGAGGTCTCCTCGGCGACGGTCCCAAGACCAACGGTCCAGCGCGAGCGTCCTCGTTACGATCCGCTGCCGCAAAGCGAACGCGCGATCTGACGGCCGGTTCGGCTCGTTGAAATAACGGACATCGGCGGCGTGAATCAGCGTTTCGGCCACATCGCAGAATGGCCGATCGGGCAGCTCAAGGATCGGCTGCAGGATGAGCTCGAAACGACCCTGCGTGGCGTCCATCAAAGCTGACGCAGCCAACGAGTAGAACTGATGATTCCATGCGTCGGGCGTCTGATTCAGCTCGGCATCAGCGGAATAGCCATGGCCGTTCAACCGCGCCGACCAAAGCGCATAGGCATCAACAATCTCGTCATACCAGCTTGGCAGAGCGCTAGCTTCAACATTGAGTAGACTGACCCACTTTGCGAGCATTTGGTCGTCGACGCGAACAATGGCTTCTCTAGAACTTCGCCTGAAGGTGTCGTCATCATGCTTGATCTCAATGCGTGAACCGTTCTGTGAGAGGATCGCACGCGGCTGGCGCGAGAACGACGGCGTCTCTTCGGGGAGGTCTGGCCAGTTCGGCTCGAGCCCGCCATCGAGCCAGGCGATCTCCGCGACAACCGCGTCGGCGTCCTGTCCCGCCTTCTGCTTCTCGTGAGCCTCTCTAGTAGACGCGTCCTCATCATGGGGATGCCAACGCGAACGACACGAGGTGAAAGCGATACGCACCGCGGCCTTGATCAGTTGCGGGTTGACCTCGTTGATGCTCTCGCGCGCTGCGGTGATCGCAATTACGGCGGCGTGATCTTGCCGAGCGACTGTGCGAAGTAGGTGGTCGCGGTCTGAGACAAGCTGCTTCCGGCGCCAAAGATGGATGAGGGCGCATATGCCCTGCGCTGGCCGGTGGAAGTCCAGCCGTTCGTTCGAGCCGTAGCGGTCGACCTCTTCTGCCAAGGCCGTGCCTATCACGGTACGAACCCAGTCCTCATGCTCGTCAAGGAGAGCATCTTCACCGTCCCGCGCAACAAGCATGGCCGTCGAAACCAACCGCGTCGATCGTGACTTGAGGTAATCTGTGTCGCTGTAGTCAGGTACATCGCCGGCAGCGTAATTGACGGCCTCCCGCGCGAGATCTGGCGAACCCTTCGCTGGATCGCTGATAGCCAGCCGAATTCTCGCTTCAATTGTGCTGGATCGCTCATGCGCTTGTCGGCGGGCCTCGAGGCGCTCAAGGTGCTCGGCTTCTTCGGGTGGCGACTGGTAGCCGAGGCCTCCTTCGACCTCCACCCAGTTCGCCCGGTCGAGCATATTGAGTGCATAGGATCCCATGAAAGCGGGATCGCCGAAATTCGCTTCGTCGCTATACGAGCCGGCTTTTTCGACTGCCTCAGCCAACAAGGAGCGCACCTTCTGCCCGGAGTCATCCTCGCCGATGTAATAGGGGATAAGTCGCTCAAGCGAGATGGAGCGCGATTGGCGCTTTGCGAGATCGGCAAGCATGACGCGGCCTTTGGGCTCCTTCTGCAGCATCATCGCCCCTCCAAGACTCTCCAACGTCAAACGGGTGCGATCGTTGGCAAGCAGGTCCGGGTTAGCCACAAACGGGACAAGCGCGTCGCGCGTCGTCGGCCAATGAGATAGCAGCACGTCGAGCCCGATCAGCAGATAGGCGGCGCAGCTACCTTCCGGTCCAAGGATGTCCCGAAGAACCGCGTCAACATCTTCACCTCTATCGAGGCGCTCTTGTGACCAAGCTTCGAGTGCCATTAGTCCAGAAGACGCAGAGTATTCCTGCGCTTGGCTGGAGCGTGACCAGTAATAGGTCTGGACCCATGGAAAGAAGCGCGGCTTCCCGTCGAAAACGATAGTAAAGCCGTCCGTTCCCGCCTTCACGCCATCGGCGCGGTGCGCAACCGCCGCGTCAACGAGTGTTCGGATTAGGCCGAGTCCGATCTCGGGGTCTGCATCGAGCAAGTCGAGAAAAGGAGGCTGCGCTGGCGACACCGGCATGTAGTCGGTATCCGCAAAGCCGAACGCGCCGTTCAGGGTATCCCGTCGTGATCGGCCTCGACGTGGCTGTTCAATAAGACTGGACGTGATAAGCGCCGCAAGTTCGTTCGGCGCGACGCTGGCCAAGGCCTTGCTGAACGGCCGAATTGCCTTGACCTTGTAGTGATCGTTCTCTTTCGCGATCGCCGTCAAATAGGCCTTCGTGTCTTCCGGCGCGTGCGACGCCGTAAGAAGCGCCATGGTTCGAAGATCCTCGATCATCGTCATGTGCGACTGGCGTTCTAACCGTGGCGCATCCGCGACACCCGGGATCGTAATGTTGGTGTCACGCAAGTCGAGTTGCATCAGCCAGCCGAAGAGCATCGTCGCCGTTACCCGTCCGAGTTCGCGGACGCTCATAATCGTGAGGAACTGGACTTCAGCGAGCTTCACGATGCCAGCGATCGCCTGGATTGGGATATCTTCGGCATTCACAGCGCACCACATGAGAACCGTCGGCGCCGAAAGCGTCGTGGCGATGCGCAAAGAGCCCGGTGCCTCGACAGGAAGCTCGGCGCCCGTCGCGGCGATCTCCTTGAAGGCGGATGCGGCCGAGATCGTTTCGGTCGCGACGATGGCGGTACAGATCTCGACGAGCAACGCGCCCCCATCGGCAAGCAATGCAGCGCGGCAGCGGCTCAGAAGCCGCGACGACAGCTCGGATCGCATGATCGCCATGAGCGCTTGGCGACGCCATGCATCATGGGCGCCTGGTCGCGAGAGGGCCTCAAGGAGGGCCGTCCAGTTCGAGCCGTCCGGTCCCTGTTCAAGCGCGAAGCGACCGGCAAACTCGATGCCACGTGCTACCCGCGGCGATGGCGGTACGGAAAGATCGACGTTGTCGAGCAACGTGATGTCTTCGTTGAGACGCGCGCCGATAGCCCAGTCGCGGAGCACGTCATGGTAGAAGCTGAGATGGTCGCGCTTCGGTTCGGACAGGGTCAGGCTATGCAGTAGATGAGCTCGTGCCGGTGTGTCCGTCGACGCCTCTACCAGGTCCTGTCCTGCCAGCGCCGCTTCTGCTAGCTCGGCCAAGAGCCGTTGCGCCGGGCGGACATCATCTGGCTTTGCGCCATCGGCACTCTTCCACCATCGGTCGGCGAGCGCCGCTTCAGTACGAATGTTGGCCGAGCTCGGGACCTTGAGCAATTGGGCCAACCGATAGAGATTGCGCGCAATGCTCGCGGCCGGATGATCCCGCGACAGCAGAGCGCGCAGTTCCGGGGCGGCAGTGCTCAGGGCTGCAACCTCGTCGTCGTTCAGTTCGCCCACGACCACTTGGCAGGGCGTACCCAACTTCGCGAGTGCGTCTTCGGCGACCCAGCCAGTGTCTTCGACGCCGACATCGGGCCGTTTGGACACGACTACGGAGAAGCCTGGGACCTCTGCAATCTCGCGCAGCAAGTCATTCACTGTGCGGCGGCGCTCGACGGACGTGAACATCTCGAGGCCGTCAATGAACAAGACCCCGCCACCACCGGCCGCCAGGTTCCACAAGAAATTCTTGGCGGTCCCGGGCATTTCGAGACGTTGCGCGAGCGCCGACCATCCCCCGTCGGGCGTGCCTACGGGATCAAGGACGATGACATGGCCCTCACGGCCTATCCGCTCAGCAAGATGTCTCAAGACCCAGGACTTGCCCACGCCCGGTTTACCAATGATCTCGATGAAGCGATTCCCGTCGCGCGCTTTCTCGAGATCGGCAAGCGCGCCAAGGCGGGGGAGATTGACGCCGCCGACAGTGGTCCCGATCTCCATGAGTGCGTGGCGCGACATCTCCGCCAGCTTGGCGCGCGCGAGCGAAAAATTCTGATCGCCGACAAGGTGGAAGCCACGCGTCGTCAGCCTCTCGATGAGCGATAAGCGCGTGACCGAGCCACCGGCCTTTCCCGTCTCGATGACGATTTCGATAAGATTGCTCCAAAGTGCCTCGGCACGTGTCGCATCTTCCGGCGCGAGGACCTGACGGGCCAGTGTCAGAGCATGGGCCTTCGCCTCCGGTGCAGCAGATTCGAAATCGAACTCGAGGATCATGAACCTGCGGATTATGGCCCAGACGGCTTCGTCCTTGTCCGCCACTCCGTGAGCCACAAGATTGCTGCGGAACGATTTGGCGAAACTGCGCATCTCCTCGCTGGCGACACCTGGGAGGGCTAACCGAGCGAAAAATTGAACGCCGCTTTCCGCTCTATGCGCCCATTCGAGCACGTCCTGATAGGGGCCAGAGATAGAATAGCTGGTTCGCTGGGTCGCAACCGCCAGTAAATGGCGGTCCGTCGGCTTCTGAGCGGGATTGCTGCGCACGATCTGTTCGCAGACGCCCTTAAAGATAGAGTCTTTGGGCGAAAAGCGGATTGTGCGTTTCGACTGGATCTCGAGAAGCGCGGTGCCTTTGTCCGAAACACCGTGCACGATCAGGTCATCTAGGGCATATCCTTCATTCTCGCCCTGAAGCTGCACCCGCTCGATCTTGGCATTGGGGAGGCCGCGCGCGTCGCTGCCAGCGAGCATCTGGAGGAGATAATAGGCGCCAAGCTGGCCCTCAATATAGGTGCCTGCACCCCCGCGCCCGACCGGACTGGAGCCGCTCTGTTCTGCCTTCACCTCTTTCTTGGGAGCTTGGCTCATTACCCGCAACCGTCTCCACAGCTCTCCTGTCGTCCGTTCACGACTAAGTCGGCATGCAGCGACATCGCGATCTCTGCTGCGCCGACGTCCACACCGAGTCGGCGGCCTGTCTCGCGGCGCATGATGACATGGCTCATCATCAGCCTCCCGCTTTCCCCGCCATGAACCTTTCGAACGTATCCTCTGTTGGCTCTTCCTCGAGTTCGGCTGCTTCCCAACGCGACGGCGCCCGGTCGGGATAGATCAGCAAGGAGATCGTCATCTCGTTGCTAGGCGAGAACACGGTCATCTCGTGTACTGGTTCGTTCCCCGGCCAGACCCCAGGTCCGTGACGCTCACCATGTCGGCCGGTGTCCCCGTCCACTTCACGAGCGGCCAGAGACTCTGGAGGAAGCTCGATCACGGATTGCCGCGCGGCATAGTAGATCCCGGACCTGATCAATGGCTCGCTGGACCAGGCCCAGTCGATGAAACCCTCCTTGCCGACCACGATCATGGCGCGCTTGTCGGTGATGGTCATCCATTTCAGGATCGCCGCGGTCAGCGACACGGCATAGCGGTCGGCCAACTCGGTTATCACGTCGATGTCGATCGCACGCCCCTTGATCTGTGCGCGGAAATCGTCGAGCGGCATAAGGAGATAGGAGGCGAAGGTGTTCGCCTCCGCCTCGATCCTGTTCCGGGAGCCGTCCCAATCCCCCATGTTCCGGTTGGTGCATTGGAGCCCGCCGGGATGATCTTGCCGATGCAGAAGGTAGTGGCCCAGCTCGTGGGCCAGCGTGAAGTTGCGCCGCCCGACGGACCGGATGGATTCGTTGTAGATGATGCCCCATTCGCCAGAGCCGTCCGGGCGCGGCATGAGCATGCCCTCGACGCCCTTGGACAGATCCAGGCCGCCGACCATAGAGATCGGCGCATCTGGAAAGACCTGCCGCGAGAAATCTTGCGCCAACGCTCCCACGTCCACCGGGAATCGCGGCAGGCCGTGTGCTGCCTGATGCAGCGACAGGATCTGCGTCAGGCGGATTGCCCAACCCTGCGGCGTCGTGGGCAAGCTCAATCCTTCTTCCCCCACATGTCGATCATCTGCTGTATCTTCTCCTGATCCTCCGGCTTGAGCTTGCTGAACTTTCGGAAGAACGCCTCCTTCAGAACCTCGTCACCTGGCTCCGCCGTGTCGTCGAGCAGGTAGTCGGTCGTGACCTCCAGAGCCTGAGCGATACGTGTCAGCTTTTCGCCTGAGGGCTTGCGGGTGTCGCGGTTCTCCAGTTCCCAGATGTAGCTCTTGCTCGAGTCGGTGAGCTCGGCGAGCTTGTCGAGCGAGTATCCCTTCTCCTGGCGGTGGCGCTTGATCTTGGCGCCGAGGGACGTGGTCATCGCATCATCCTTGATTCCTTGGTGCTGGCGGCTTGTTCGGTATGCCGAACGAATTCGTGCTGCGCAAGTAGACGTGGCGGCTTGTTCGATGTATATCGAACGTCAGCGTATCGCTGCGCTGATTCCCTCCTCCTCCCCGGCACGAAAGGGCCCCCGATGACCGCCATCACTGCATTCCTCCGCAAGACCCCGATCACCCGCCTGAAGGACTACTTCACGGCCGGTGGGTTCACCTCGCTTCCGCCGATCGACTGGGCCAGGCCCGAGCCCGAGGTGGTCGAGCCGCTGGTCAAGGCCGTCGACGGCATGTCCGAGGACGAAAAGCAGCGGGTCATCCTCGACGCCGGTCGTGTCGCAGCGCTCGCCGATGAGCCGGGCCAGAACGCACTGCAGAACGTCGTGCTGAACCGCGCAGTCTTCGGGACCCTCGAGGGCGCCAACAACCGTTCGCTCTGGGTCTTCCTCAAGGAGCCTGATCGCTTCCGCCTGGCGGAAGAGGTCCGCTACAACGACGAACGGCGCCGGGGTCGGTCCTGGAGCGGCTTCGAAGTCGAGAAAGACTGCACGGTCCGCCGCGATCCAATCTCCGTTGCGGCCTTCACCAAGGCCATCCGCGACCGCTTCGAGACCCCGCATGTCCATGTCGATATCTTCGACCGGCATCGCATCATCCTCGATGACCAGGAATGCGATCTGGTGCAGGTCGCCGTGTATCGCGAGGGACGGCCGGAAGACATGCTGGGCTTCGATGCGAAGAGCAAGCTGCAGCGGCGCATCGTGAAGCCGGTGTTCGAGGCCGCCCTGACCTACGAGGCTGAAACCGGCGTCATCGAGGTCGTGGCCAACACGCTCGATGACCGGAGGGACCTGACCGCGTTCATGGCGCGGGATCTGCTCGGGATCGACTTCAAGGAGAAGCATATCCCGTGGCGCGAATACGACCTGAGCATGCTCCTGAAGCCCTTCGATTTCCCGACCGATCCCGAGGACGGGATCATGGGCGTCACCGTGAAGGAGCTGCGCTTCATGGAGCTGGGGGAGCGAGGCGAGCGGATCACGCTGGAATCCATGTCGGGCGCCGAGCGGACGATCTGGGAAATGGCCGAGAAGCGGATCGGCCTCGACATCGGTGGCACGGGGCACCTCCTGCCGGTCGCGACCGAGGCGCCGGAGTGGGTCATCACGCGCGCCCGGTTCACCATCAAGTTCCACCCCGGACCCGAAGGCGGCCGTGGCAAATCCCTGACGCTCACCGTCACAATGCCCCACGGGTGCAACCTCAAGGACATGACCCCGCATGAGCGCCTGATCGGAGAGAAGTACCTGCGGCGCTGGGGGATCCTGACCGACACCGCCGATATCGGTGACCTCGTTGACTAAGACGGCCGTGGATCTGCTGCTCCAGGCGATGGAAACCCGCGTCGGCAAGGTGCAGGTGGCCACGCTTAGGCAGGTGGCGCCTCGGGCAGCGGACAAGCTGCTCGAGGCCAGGCTGTTGGTGGCGACCGGGCGCATCCCGGTCGTCGCCGCGATGGATGGCTATGAGGACGAGCCCATTCCGGCGGAATGGTGCCCGGAGCGCGGGCAGTACGGGTATCGCGACAGCGTCGGTCGCTGGATCACCGTGGAAGCGGGGGAAATCGCCGCCTGTGCCGTCGACTATCCGCTGGTATTGGCGAAGATGCTGGTGGCCTTCGAGCGTGCCGGGCCGTCGCGTCCGAACCCCTTGATCGACGGCTTCGTCTGGGACGTCGGGACGATCAGGCTGACGGGTGCGAAGTCGCCGGTGCCGGTCTGGTTCGCGCGCCGTCTTGCCGATCCAGCCGTCTGGACCAAACTCGATGCACTCCTCGAGCGTAGGCCGCCTGAAGAGGTCCGGGTCATCCTGACGTCGACATCGGGCGATCGCATCCCCACTACACTCAGCAAGCGAAACGTGATCGTCGGCGTGGCCGATGTGCTCGGCGCCCCGGGCAGGCTCGCGATCTCGCCGCATGCGCTCGGGGCCCGCGTGTTTCCGGGTCAGGTCCAGCGCCGGTTCCCGATCGATCATTCGGAAGAATGCGGGCTGGTCTGGCACCGCGGTGAAACTCTGACCTTCGGCGGAGACAAGCAGCGTCGGCTGCTGCAGATCCTGTTCGCAGCCTACTGGTCCAAGTCGCCCGTCGTTCGAATAGCGGCAGTGTTGGAAGAGGCGGGCTACGGTGGTCAGGTGAACACGCTGAAGAAAGCCTTCGGCCGCCGCAACGACTGGCAGCGATTCATCAGGTTCGATGACGGGAACTGCTGGATCGATCCCTGATCCTGAGACCTCGGTTTCTACGAAAGGCCGTCCTTCGGGGCGGCCTTTCGACGTTTCGGGGCACCGAACTTCGCGAACTCCCGCTCTGCCTCCCAGCTGCCTACCCGGTGCCTTCCTCCCCGTCGGCGATGGTCCTTCGCAGGCATTCGGCCAATCGCGAAGGAGACGACGATGTCAGTCACGCATCTCAACCAGGTCGAGCTGGCGGCTCGATGGAAGATCAGCCCGCGCACGTTGGAACGCTGGCGTTGGACCGGTGAGGGCCCCGCCTTCATCAAGATCGGCGGCCGGGTCGTGTACCGGCTCGAGGATGTCGAGGCCTACGAGGCCAACCGGCATTGCTCGAGCACGGCCGACAAGCCCGCCGTGAAGCTGGCGTGAGGGGGTGGCCATGACGATCCCCAACCGCATCACCCTCGACGACCTGCCCACCCTGCCGGTCGGTGAGATCGCCGCGCTGCCGGGCGATGAGCTGGCGCTCCTGAAGCAGGACGCCGACGAGCGGCTGCGCGCCGCGAAGACCCTCTGCGACTGGCTCGATGGCGCCATCGCGCTGAAGTACGGCGACCAGGCGCAGGAGGCGCGCCGCGCGGAGGGCAAGGACACCGGCACCGTCCGGCTGCAGGACGGCCAGGTCACCGTAGTCGCCGAGCTCCCCAAGCGCGTCGACTGGGACCAGGCGATGCTCGCCGGACTGGTCGAGCGGATCCGGACCGACGGCGCCGATCCCACCGAATACGTCGACATCGCGTTCAGCGTGCCCGAGCGGAAATACACCGCCTGGCCCACGGACGTCCGGCAGGAGTTCGAGCCCGCGCGCACGGTCCGCACCGGCAAGCCCAAGTTGCGGCTGCTGCTCGGCGAGGAGGTGCGCTGATGGCCATCTCGCTCGCATCCCTGCAAACCTCGACGGTGCTGCGTCCGCCGCGCGTGCTGATCCACGGCGTCGCCGGTATCGGCAAGTCCACCTTCGCCGCGTCCGCCGACGCGCCGGTCTTCGTGCTTACTGAGGACGGTCTCGGCAAGCTGCAGGTGCCGCACTTCCCGCTGGCGACCAGCTACGCGGAGGTCGCGGAGGCACTCGACGCCCTGCTCGACGAGGACCACGCCTATTCGACGGTGGTCGTCGACAGCGTGGACTGGCTGGAGCCGCTGATCTGGGCCGAGGCCTGCCGGCGGAACGGATGGCAGTCGATCGAAAGCCCGGGCTTCGGCAAGGGCTATGCCGAGGCGCTGAACATCTGGCGCGAATACATCGACAAGCTGAACGCGCTCCGCGACCGGAAGGGGATGGCGGTCATCCAGATCGCCCACACCGACATCAAGCGCTTCGACAGCCCCGAGCACGAACCCTACGACCGGTACGTGATCAAGCTGCAGGCCCGCGCGTCCGCGCTGCTGCAGGAGCACTCGGACGTGGTGCTTTTCGCCAACTACCGGATCTCGGTCAGCAAGTCCGACGTCGGCTTCAACAAGAAGGTCACCCGGGCGCTCGGGTCCGGCGCGCGCGTCATGCACACCGAGGAGCGCCCCGCCTTCCTCGCCAAGAACCGATACGGCCTGCCGGAAACCCTCCCGCTCGAGTGGTCGGAGTTCCTGGCCGCCATGCCCCAATCCGCCTGATTACGACTGAAAGGACAGCACGATGGCACGTTTCGACACCGCCTTTGACGCCGCCGGCATCGAGCCCACCACCGCCTACGAGATCCTGCCTGCGGGCAAGTACCGCGCCCAGATCGTCGAGAGCGAGATGCGCGTCACGAAGAACGGGATGGGGAAGTATCTCTGGCTGATGCTCGACATCCTCGAGGGGCCGCAGCAGGGCCGCAAGGTCTTCGACCAGCTGAACCTGGTGAACGCCAACCCGACTACGGTCGAGATCGCGCAGCGCACGCTGTCGGCGATCTGCCACGCCACGGGCAAGCTGCAGGTGAACGACAGCGAGGAGCTGCACCTGATCCCGATGACGATCCAGGTCGGCGTGAAGCCCCCGAAGGACGGCTACGGCGAGCGCAACACGATCCGCTACCTCGTGCCGGAGGCCCCGGCGCAGGCGACCCCCTCCAAGCCCGCCGCGACGCAGCCGGCCAGCGCGCCCGCGCAGTCGGCGCCCGCCCGCACGGCCACCGCTCCCTGGAACCGCAAGAGCTGACACCCTCGGCCGCCGCGGGCTGACATTCGCGGCGGCCCGGACATCGCCAGACCCGAGAGACCGACCATGACCGACACCACCGACGCGGCCTGCGCGGCCGCGAACGCCCCCGGCTTGCCTGACGACACCCGGCGCCTGATCGAGATCGAGGACGCCATCGCGAAGATCCGCACGCAGATCGCGACCGCCGAACTGACGCGGCAGCGGACAGCCAAGCCGATCGACCCCGACTGGTTTCACCGCGCGCGCACGGCGCTGCGCCACCTCAACCGCGAGCGCGCAGAGATCGTCGCCCATCAGGGCGGCCGCCGCCGGCGCGAACGGCTCAAGGACATGATCATCGCCGTCCTGCGCGAACGCCATGACAGCGCCGCCTGGACCGCGGTGCTGGCGGAGGCGCGGGCGCGGCTCGAGCGGGAGGAGGCGTGCTGATGGCCGAGCTTCCCGAACCCCCGACGCCGACCCTCTCCGCGATCTACGCCTCCTACGAGGCCCGGCAGGGCGACGGCTTCCGCGACCACCTCGGCGCCTCGCTGATCGGCAAGTCCTGCGCCCGGGCGCTCTGGTACGATTTCCGATGGGCGACGCCCGCGCGGCACACCGGCCGCATCCTGCGGCTGTTCGAGACCGGTCAGCTGGAGGAGGCCCGTCTCGTCCGCGACCTGCGCGCCACCGGCGCGACGGTGCTGGAGGTGGATCCCGAGACCGGACGGCAGTTCCGCGTCGAGGCCCATGGCGGTCACTTCGGCGGCTCGCTCGACGCCGTCGCCCTCGGCCTGCTCGAGGCGCCGAAGACGTGGCACGTCGTCGAGTTCAAGACGCATTCCGCGAAGAGTTTCGCCGAGCTGGTCGCCAAGGGTGTCGTGCTCGCGAAGCCCCAGCACGCCGCGCAGATGCAGGTGTACATGCACCTGAGCGGCATCACGCGGGCGATCTACGTCGCGGTCTGCAAGGACACGGACGCGCTGCACATCGAGCGCGTCCCGGCTGACCCCGCGATGGGCGAGCGCCTGCTGGAAAAGGCGCGGCGGATCATCTTCGCCCAGCATCCTCCCGAGCAGATCAGCGCGGATCCCGCCTGGTTCGAGTGCCGGTTCTGCGACCACCACGGGCTCTGCCACGGCGAGGAGGCCGCGGCTGTCACCTGCCGGTCCTGCCTGCATTCCACGCCCATCGAAGGTGGCTGGCACTGCGCGCGCCACGACCGGCTGCTCGACCCGGCCGACCAGCGCCGCGCCTGCGCCCGGCACCTGTTCATCCCCGATCTCGTCCCCGGCGAGGTGACCGACGCAGGCGAGGACTTCGTCTCCTACCGTATGCGCGACGGCTCGGCCTGGACCAACGACGCCCGCGACAAGGAGGCCGCCGCATGCTGACCCTGCGACCCTACCAGCAGGCCGCGATCACCTCGATCTACGGCTATTTCGAGAAGGAGAGCGGCAACCCGCTCGTCGTGATCCCCACGGCCGGCGGCAAGAGCCTCGTCATGGCCGCCTTCATCGACGGCGTGCTCAAGGCCTGGCCGGATCAGCGCGTGCTCGTCGTCACCCATGTGCGCGAGCTGATCGCGCAGAACCATGCCGAGATGCTGGGGCTCTGGCCCGAGGCGCCGGCGGGCATCTACTCGGCCGGTCTCGGCCGCCGCGATGCGCGGGCCCGGATCCTCTTCGCCGGCATCCAGTCGATCCACGACAAGGCGACGCGCATCGGCCATGCCGATCTGGTGCTGATCGACGAGGCCCATCTGATCCCCGGGCGGTCGAACACCATGTATCGCCGCTTCCTCAAAGATCTGCAGGCGATCAACCCCGCGCTCAAGGTGATCGGTCTGACGGCGACGCCCTTCCGGCTCGACAGCGGCATGCTGCACGAAGGCGAGAATGCGCTCTTCACCGACATCGCGTACGAGGTGTCGGTCCGCGACCTGATCGATCAGGGCTATCTCGCCCCGCTCATCTCGAAGCAGACGCAGACCCGGCTCGATGTGACGGGCGTGGGATCGCGCGGCGGCGAGTTCATCGCGCGCGACCTCGAGGACGCTGTCGACCAGGACGCCATCACGCGCGCGGCCGTGGCCGAGGTGATCGCCCATGGCGAGACGCGCCGGTCCTGGCTCGCTTTCTGCTCGGGTGTCCGCCACGCCACCCATGTCGCCGAAGAGTTCCGCCGCCGCGGGGTCAGCTGCGCCACCATCTTCGGCAAGACGCCGAAGGACGAGCGTGACCGGATCATCGCCGCCTTCAAGCGCGGCGAGGTCAGGGCGCTGGCGTCGATGGGCGTGCTGACGACGGGCTTCAACGCGCCGGCCGTCGATCTGATCGCCATGCTGCGGCCCACCAAGTCGGCCGGGCTCTACGTCCAGATGGCCGGTCGGGGCACGCGGCTCGCCGAGGGCAAGGAGAACTGCCTCGTTCTCGATTTCGCGGGGAATGTCCGCCGGCATGGCCCTATCGATCTGGTGCGGCCAAAGCGGCCGCGCGGTCCGGGCGACGGGCCGCCGCCCACGAAGATCTGCCCCGAATGCGGGACCATCGTGGCCATCGCGGCGCTCGAATGTCCCGGCTGTGGCTTCGAGTTCCCCGGCCGCGAGGTGAAGCTCGAGCCGACCGCCTCGACGCTGGAGGTGCTGTCCACCGGCAAGCCGCAATGGGTCGGCGTCACCGACGTCACCTACAGCCGCCACGAGAAGCGCGGCGGGCGGGTCTCGCTGAAGGTCACTTACCGCTGCGGTCTCGCCTTCCACACGGAATGGGTCTGCTTCGAGCACGAGGGCTTTCCGCGCCGAAAGGCCGCGAGCTGGTGGCGCGAGCGGGCGCCCGAGCTGGAGATCCCTGCGTCCGTCGACGAAGCGCTCATCCTGGCGGACCGGCTGCGCCGGCCCACCGAGATCGCCGTCCGCCCCGCGGGCCGCTTCACCGAGATAACCGCCTACAGGTTCGCCCCATGCCTTACGTCCGTGCCGGGCTCTGCGCCGTCTGCCATCGAGAACCCCGCGGTTGGGGCTGGTTCGACGCGCGCTTCCGCGTCTCCGACCCGCAGCGCGACACGAGCCGCAGAGACCTCTGCAGCCGGGCTTGCCAGGACATCTGCCACCGGAGGTCGGGCATGATCGATCCGACCCCGAATGAGACGGCGGCCATGGTCGAGGGTGGCAAGGCCGGCGGCGCCTATCTCGACAGCCTCGGCCGGACCGATCTCGCCCAGCTCACCGAGGAGGAGTGGGACACCTTCGTCGAGGTGATCGTCACCGGCTACTGCGACCACCTGCGTGAGCTCGCGGCCAAGGACCGCGCGCGGCTCGACGGCATGGTCCCGGAGGTGCCCTTCTGATGGCGGACACCTCGTGGATGGCGCGCGTCGGCGCGCGTCTTGTGACCAACGGCTACGCGATCCTGCCGATCGCGCCCGGCACCAAGAAGCCCGGCCAGTTCGCCCGCGCGGCCTGGCACGACTATCCGCAGTGGAACCGGCATGCGAGCCGCGCCACCACCGAGATCGAGGTCGCGACCTGGTCCACCTGGCCCGACTGCGGTGTCGGGATCGTCGGCGGTACGGTCGCAGCACTCGACATCGACATCGCCGAGGACAGCGAGCTGGCGCTGCACATCGAGCGACTGGCCCGCGAACGGCTGGGGGACACCCCGGCGCTCAGGATCGGCAAGCCGCCGAAGCGGCTCATGGTCTATCGCGCGACCGAGCCCTTCGCCGGGATCCGGCGCGCGCCGCTCGAGATGCTCTGCCTCGGGCAGCAGTTCGTGGCCTATGCCAAGCATCCCGACACCGGCCAGCCCTATGCGTGGCCGGACGAGGGAATTGCGGATCTCGACATCGAGAGCCTGCCCGAGATCGACGCCGAACGGGCAGCGGCGTTCCTCGACGAGGCGCTGGCGCTGATCCCGCCCGAGCTGCGCCCGAAGAGCCTCGGCGCGAAGGGGGCGAACGGCGCCGGACATCCCTGTCTGCCGGCGCGTGCGCAGGCTGGCACGCTGGCGGCGATCCGGAGCGCGCTCGCCTGGTTGCCGAACGCCGAGCTCGACTACGACAGCTGGATGCGCCTCGGCATGGCGCTGAAGGGCGCGCTGGGCGAGGAGGGCGCTACGCTCTTCGCCGACTGGTCGGCGCAGGCGGCCAAGAACGATCCGGCCGCGACGGCGAAGGCGTGGGCGAGCTTCAGGCCCGCGCGGATCGGCGCCGGCACGATCTATCACCTCGCCATGGAGAAGGGCTGGCGGCCCGACCCCGACCTGCTGCTCGACGGCAGTCAGAAGGCTTGTGCGGCAGACGAGCATCCCGCGGCGGGCCTCCTTGCGCGGCTCGCTCAGCCCGAAGCCCCGATGTCGATCCTCCCGCCTGCGCCGTCCTTCACGCTGACGATCCCGGGCGGGCTCGTGGGCGATCTCGCGCGGTACATGATCGACACCGCGCGCAGACCGCAGCCGCTTCTCGCGGTGGGCGCCAGCCTCTGCGCCCTCGGCGCGCTGATGGGGCGGCGCTACCGCACGACGACCGACCTGCGCACGAACCTCTACATCGTCGGCATCGCGGACAGCGGATCGGGCAAGAACCACGCCCGCGAGGTCGTCAACGAGCTGTTCTTCGAGGCCGGACTCGCGCACCACCTCGGCGGCAACAAGATCGCCTCCGGCGCGGGGCTCCTGACCGCGCTGCACCGTCAACCGGCGATCCTGTTCCAGATCGACGAGTTCGGCATGTTCCTCGCGGCGGCGGCCGACCGGAAACGCAGCCCGCGCCATGTCACCGAGATCCTCGACAACATGACCGAGCTCTACACCGCGGCCTGCGGGGTCTTCCTCGGCGCGGAATACGCCAACCGGGACGGCTCGAACGAGCGGCGCGACATCGTCCAGCCCTGCCTCTGCGTCTACGGCACGACGACACCTCTGCATTTCTGGGGGGCGCTGCAAGGCGCCAATGTCGTCGATGGCTCACTCGCCCGTTTCATCATCCTGCCGAGCGAGGAGGACTACCCGGACGAGAACCGCCGCGCCGGGTTGCGCACGTCGCCGCGACCGCTGATCGCAGGGCTGCAGCGTCTTGCCGAGGGTGGCGGGGCGAGCGGCAACCTGGCCGGCCGAACCTCCGGACCCGAGACCGCCGTCGATCCGATGACCGTGCCGATGGACGACGACGCGCAGGCGCGCTTCGACGCGCTCGGCGAGGAGATCACCGCCGAGCTCAGGGCCGCGGCCGGCACGTTCCAGACGCCGATCCTCGCCCGGATCGCGGAGAACGCAGCCAAGGTCTCGCTCGTCCTCGCCGTGGGGCGCGATGCGGTCCATCCCGTCATCCGGGTCGAGGAGGCCGTCTGGGCCATCGACTTCGTGCGCCACTTCGCCCGGCGCACCATCGACGCCGTCGAGCGCCATGTCGCCGACACCGAGACCGAGGCGCATCTGAAACGCCTGCGCGAGATCATCCGCAAGGCAGGATCGGCCGGCGTCACCAAGTCCGAGCTGACCCGCGCCTCGCAATGGCTCCGGGCGCGCGACCGCGACGACATCCTGCTCACGCTGGTCGAGAGCGGCGACATCGTCACGGTCGAGCAGGAGACCGGGGGCCGGAAGGCCATGCGCTTCCGGGCGCTGCGGTGAGGGTCGGGACGATGCTTCCTTCAACGGCCCCCATCCTTCATTTGAAGGAAGTCCCCGCCCAAGCCTCAGTCCCGCAACGGAAATCCGGCGCGGCGGACTTCTTTCAATGTTTCACGCAAGGACCCTCGCGCGCGTGGGTGGGAAGGGGTGCCAGACACATACCCCATGAAGAAACTGAAATATTGAAAGAAGAGATTTATCCTCATTCCGCCAATGGCTTGCGGCCCCACTTCCTTCAAGCGGACGGGGTGAAGACATTGAAGGAAGCGCCGGGCACCCCCGGCATCGGCGACGTGACCCTGACCAGACCTCGCGATCCCGGCCGGGGGGGGGGGGGGGGGGGGGG
>NZ_JASHKB010000042.1 GCF_030732865.1 Roseitalea sp. MMSF_3546 | reverse complement strand
GACACTGGCGGCATAGAAACGAACCCGATCCACCTTAGCCAAGCCGCAAAACTGTCTCACCAGGCGGGTCCACCTCTGAGCGCCCGTAGGAACCGATCGACCGTACGGCTCGATCCGCTCCCTGCAACGCCGAGCCTGATAGCAGGCGACGCCTGGTGGTTTGCATCGCGAGCCGCTTCTCCGGCACGATCAACAAGATGGAGGATGATGCGTGCGTCGCGCAGCAGTTGTTCGCCTGCGCGCGTCAGTCGTAGTCTTCGGCCTGATCTGTCGAACAGGTCCGTACCGACATCGATTTCGAGGTTGGATATAGCGCGGCTGAGCGGAGGTTTCTGGATACCCAAACGATCCGACGCTCTCCTTAGATTGAGCTCTTCGGCAGCTGCGATAAAGTATCGGAGAGCGCGCGTTTCCACTTCGATATTTCCTCATCATGTATATATCATTATTATCACCTAATATTCATTTTGTTTTTCTCCATTTCTGTCTGTTGAAGAGAGGAAAATTCTCTATGAAAAAAATCATAAATGTCAATTCATAATATACCAGGCAATCGGAGCCCCATTTTTTGGGCACACGCAAGTGCTTCCTCATAACCAGCATCGGCGTGACGCCATACGCCCGAAGCGGGATCGTTCCACAGCACCCTTTCGAGCCGCGCCGCGGCTTCTGCGGTTCCGTCAGCAACGATTACAACTCCGGAATGCTGCGAGAAGCCCATCCCAACGCCGCCGCCATGGTGAAGTGAAACCCAGGTCGCACCGCTCGCTACATTCATCAAGGCATTGAGCAGTGGCCAATCGGATACGGCGTCGGAGCCATCCTTCATCGCTTCGGTTTCCCGGTTCGGCGAGGCAACCGAACCGGAGTCCAGATGATCCCTTCCGATCACAATCGGTGCCTTCAGTTCCCCCGAAGCGACCATCTCGTTGAACTTTAGCCCGGCGCGATGCCGGTCGCCCAAGCCCAGCCAGCAAATGCGGGCGGGCAACCCCTGGAAGGCAATCCGGTCCCTTGCCTTGTCAAGCCAGCTATGCAGATGGCGGTCCTCGGGGAACAACTCCTTGATGGCCGCGTCGGTCCGATAGATGTCTTCGGGGTCTCCAGAAAGGGCGCACCATCGAAAGGGGCCAATCCCTCGGCAAAAAAGCGGCCGGATATACGCGGGCACAAATCCGGGAAACGCGAAGGCGTTCTCTAGGCCCTCCTCCAATGCGACCTGCCGGATGTTGTTGCCATAATCCAGGACAGGGACGCCATCGTTCCAGAAATCGACCATCGCTTGAACGTGAATTTTGATCGAAGCCCGAGCGGCGGCCTCTACGGCTTTTGGATCGCTCTCGCGTTTCTCGCGCCACTGACCGAGCGTCCAGCCTTGAGGCAGATAGCCGTTGGTTGGGTCATGTGCCGAGGTCTGGTCGGTAATGATATCCGGTCGGACGCCCCTTGCATGGATCTCTTTGAAAACGTCTGCTGCATTGCCGAGCAGGCCGACGGATTTCGCTTCGCCGGCCGCCGTCCACCGGTTGATCATGGCCAACGCCTCGTCGAGCGTGTCGGCACGTTCATCAAGATATTTCGTTCGCAGCCTGAAATCGATGCTCTCGGGGTTGCATTCCACTGCCAAGCAGCAGGCGCCGGCGAACACCGCCGCCAATGGCTGAGCGCCGCCCATGCCGCCAAGGCCGCCGGTCAGGATCCACCTTCCGGTCAACTCGCCGGCATAGTGCTGCCTGCCGGCTTCGGCGAAAGTCTCGTAGGTCCCCTGAACAATGCCCTGCGTGCCGATGTAGATCCAGCTTCCGGCTGTCATCTGGCCGTACATGGCCAGACCCTTGCGATCGAGCTCGTTGAAATGGTCCCAGGTGGCCCAATGGGGAACGATGTTGGAGTTTGCGATCAAGACCCGTGGTGCATCGGCATGTGTCTTGATGATCGCGATCGGCTTACCAGATTGCACGATGAGAGTTTCGTCGAGTTCGAGGTCCTTGAGGCTGTCGATAATGCGGTCGAAATCATTCCACGTTCGCGCTGCCCGGCCGATGCCGCCGTAGACGACAAGTTCATGCGGACTCTCGGCAACGTCGGGATGAAGATTGTTCATCAGCATCCTCAGGGGCGCTTCGGTCTGCCAGCTCTTGGCGTTCAGGTCCGGACCGGTCGGCGGATAGATGTCCCGGCTGTTCTTGCGTGGATCGCTCATATCGGCCTCCAAAGTGAAAGGGTTGTCAGGATATCGCGTAAGTGCGAGCGCAGCAGCCGGGCACGCTCGGGCCTGTAGCGCCAGGGAGGCGCTTCATCCATGTAGGTCGACTGGGCAAGCTCCATCTGGATTGCATGGACCCCCATACCGGGATTGCCATACTTTCGGGTGGTCCAGCCGCCCCTGAAGCGCCCGTTCACAATGTAGGAATAGCCGTCCGCCGATTTGCAGATTTCGCAGACTGCGGTCTCAATCGTGTCGTCACACGTCGTGCAGCCATCGGTGCCGATATTGAAATCGGGCAGCACGCCTTCGAACAGGTGCGGAATGCGGGAGCGAATGGAATGGGCGTCATAGAGGATTACAAAGCCATGGATATCTTTCACCCGCTGAAGTTCCCGCGCCAGCGCACCGTGATAGGGCCAGTGGACGACTTTGAGACGGCGCTGGATCTCGTTCCTGCCGGGCTCCAACCCTTCCTTGTAGATCGGTTGTCCGTCGAAGTCGGTCGTCGGACAAAGCGCGGTGGTGTTCTGACCCGGATAGAGCGATCGACCGGACGGATCGCGATTGACGTCGATCACATATCTGGAAACGAGGGTCCGAACGGTCGTGACGTCTGGCAAAAGGCCGGCGTAGAGATCGTGGACATGCCAATCGGTGTCCGCAACGGCTAATCCGGCAGCGTTCAACTGCGAGCAGACTTCGGCTGGAATGTCGGTTCCCGTATGCGGTAGGCCCAGGACAACTGGACCATTGCCGCGATGGACTTCGATTGCGCTCATAGAACCACGCCAACCTGCGCAGCCTCTGACAACGCATCCGAACGCACCAGCCCTGCAGCGATCTGCAAATCGTCCGACAGGTAGCGATCGCCCGCGATCCTGGGGACATGCTGCCTCAGGCGTTCATAAGCCTTGTTGAGTTTAGGTGATGTGGCAAGGGGCGCGCGTTCCTCGATACCCTGACAAGCGCAGATGGCTTCGATCCCAAGGATTACGGAGAGATTGTCGATCATCCGCTTCAAGCGCCGCGCGCCGTGAGCTGCCATTGATACGTGGTCTTCCTGATTGGCTGATGTCGGCGTGCTGTCCGTTGAGCACGGATTCGCTAGATGTTTGTTCTCGCTCATCAGCGCCGCCGTCGTGACTTCGGCAATCATGAGCCCCGAATTGAGACCCGGGTCGCTCGCTAGGAAAGGCGGCAGGTCGAAGCTTAGCGCCGGATCGACCATCAGCGCCACGCGGCGCTGCGCTATCGCGCCGATCTCGCTGAGGGCTAATGCGATCTGATCGGCGGCGAATGCAACGGGTTCGGCATGGAAGTTGCCGCCTGAAATGATCGCATCGTCCACGATTATGGGATTGTCCGTCACCGCATTCGCTTCAGTCTCAAGCGTGCCCGCCGCAAAGCGAAGCAGGTCCAGCGCGGCCCCGGTTACCTGAGGCTGGCAGCGGATGCAGTAGGGATCCTGAACCCGGTGATCGCCGCTGCGATGGCTTTCCCGTATCTCACTTCCCTCGATAACGGCGGCCATGCCTGCGGCCACATCGATCTGCCCACGATGCCCGCGCAATTCGTGGATTTGAGGGTGAAGTGGCTGCGTGGAACCCATGATCGCATCCGTCGAGAGGCAGGATGTGACGATAGACGCGCGCACCATCCGCATGGCGTCGAACAAGGCGGTGAGCGCCAAGGCCGTCGAAAACTGAGTGCCGTTGATGAGCGCAAGCCCTTCCTTGGCTTCCAGCACGATGGGCGTCAGGCCGGCCTTTTCGAGGGCGGCCGATGAGGGCATCCGCTTGCCTTCGTGAATGGCTTCGCCTTCGCCAATCATCGCAGCCGCCATATGGGCGAGCGGGGCGAGATCGCCGGACGCGCCAACGGAGCCTTGGCCTGGTATTACTGGGAGAACGCCTTGCGACAGCATGCCCTCGATAAGCTGACATACGTCCCAACGGACTCCGGAAGCGCCTCTGCCCAATGACAGGAGCTTCAACGCCATGACGAGACGCACTTCGGATTCATCAAGCGGATCACCGACACCGCAGCAATGGCTGAGGATTAAATTGCGCTGAAGGGTCTGCGTGTCGCTCGCGGGTATGCGGACGCTGGCAAGCTTTCCGAATCCGGTGTTAATCCCGTAAACGCCTATATCTCCGACAATGACGGCGCCGACGCGATCGCTGCCCTGTTTGACCATGTGCTTGGTATGTTCAGCCAGTTTGGGGCAACCGCCATCGCGCCAAAGCGCTTCGAGCCGCCGCAGGTCCGTGTCGCCGGGTGCAAGGAAGTGGTTCAAAAGGCTCCTCCAAAGAATCGGCGGTAAAGCGGATTCACGGCAATGCCATAGGCAAGCTCCGCAGGGTCTTCGACATCCCAGATGGCGATATCTGCGCGAGCGCCTTCCGTGATCCGCCCGGTATTTTGCAGGCCCAGTGCGCGCGCCGCGTTTCGTGTCGCCCCCGCCAGCGCCTCCGCGGGTGTCAGACCGAAAAGCGTGCAGGCCATATTCATAGCTAGAAGGACAGAACCCATGGGCGATGAGCCCGGATTCCAGTCCGTGGCGACGGCGATCGGAACCCGGTTAGCGCGAAAGGCCTCGACAGGTGGCCGTTTCGTCTCGTGGAGTGTGTAGAAGGCGCCTGGCAGCAGCACTGCCACTGCGCCTGACTTGCCGAGCAACTCAGCGTCTTCAGCCGTCGCATACTCTAGGTGATCCGCCGAAAGCCCCGCATAGGCACCGATGATCGCCGAGCCACCGCTATGTGAGAGCTGTTCTGCATGCAGCTTTACGGGCAAGCCCAGAGACGTTGCCGCATCGAACACACGTCTTATTTGATCGGCGTTGAAGGCGATATTCTCGCAAAACCCATCGACGGCATCCAGCAATCCCTCCGCGTGCGCTGCCTTGAGGGCCGGTATACAGACATCGTTGATGTAACTATCCGGATCCATACCGTCGGGCACTGCGTGCGCACCCAGGAAGCTGGTGTGGACGTGTACCGGGAGGTTGCTACCGATCCGCCGCGCGACACGAAGCATCTTCAACTCGGTCTCGCGGTCGAGCCCGTACCCGGACTTGATCTCGATTGCGCAGATGCCCTCGGAGATCAACGCCATGACGCGCTTGGCGGCTCTCTGATAGAGAGTATCCTCCGATGCTGACCGCGTTGCCCTAACCGTAGAAACGATACCGCCACCGGCTTTCGCGATCGCTTCATAGGGCTGGCCATTCAGGCGCATCTCAAATTCGTTCGCCCGGTTGCCTCCATGAACGATATGCGTGTGACAGTCGATAAGCCCGGGCGTCGCTAGGCGCCCTTCGAAAGACGTTCGCGGCGCGGAAGCAAGCGATTCCGGAAGCAAACCTCGATGTCCGACCCAGGCGATCCGTGGGCCATCAATCGCAATCACGCCATCGGTGATGAGTCCGTAGTCCGGGCCGTCCATGGTTGCGATCGCAAGATCGATGAGAAGGTGCATGACTGCGCGTATGGCCTTGTGTTCACTCGATCTCATCTAATATGTATATACTTATTCTTGTCAACGGTTGTCGCGCCGACGCCCACACCCTTGGAGGCTTCCATGCAAATCATTCACGCAAAGCAGGCTCTTACCCCGACGGGTTGGATGGCGGACGTGGAGATCTGCATAAACGAAGCGGGTCGGATCGATTCCGTGCAACGTCAGGAGCGTCGGTGCGACCAGAGCGTCGATCTCGCGCTTCCCGCCCCAGCCAATCTTCACAGCCACACCTTCCAGCGCGCGATGGGCGGTTTGACGGAACGCCGTGGACCCCGGGGTCATGACAGTTTTTGGTCTTGGCGAAAGATTATGTACCAGTTCTTGGACCAACTCACTCCGGAAGATGTTCAATCCATTGCCGCGTTGGCGTTCATGGAGATGATGGAGGCCGGCTATGGCTCGGTGGCCGAGTTCCATTACCTTCATCACGCGCCGCGTGGTCTGCCCTACCAGCGTCTTTCGGAGATGACCGAACGGATCATTGAGGCAGCACAAGCGGTTGGCATCGGGCTTGTGCACCTGCCGGTCCTCTATCAGTTCGGTGGTTGTGATCGGCGGCAACTGGAAGGCGGCCAGCAACGCTTCGGCTGTTCAGTCGAGCAGTTCGGTTATCTCTTGGAGGAGGCTCGGGCAAGCGTGGCACAAGCCCCTTCAGACTTTTCCATCGGTGTTGCGCCACACTCCCTGCGTGCGGTCGATAGCCGGGGCCTGCAGGCTTGCATCGAGCTAGCAGGCGATGGACCGATTCACATGCACCTTGCCGAACAACTGGCCGAGGTCGATGAGGTTCTTGAGCATCTGGGCTCCCGTCCGATCGAGTGGCTCCTCGCAAGCTTGCCTGTCGACACCCGCTGGTGCTTGGTCCATTGCACGCAGATGACCGCCGAGGAAACCATCGGGCTGGCAAAAACCGGTGCGGTCGTCGGCCTGTGTCCGATTACCGAGTCCAGCTTGGGCGATGGCATCTTCGCCGGTGTCGCTTACACCGAACACGGAGGAGCAATGGGTGTCGGCTCCGATTCCAATATTCACGTCGCCTATTTTGAAGAGCTTTGCACCCTCGAATACTCACAGCGTTTGCGCGACAAAGCACGTGTCAGGCTCGCAACAGCGGATGCGTCTGTTGGCCGCTATCTTATAGAAAAGACGACACGCGGTGGGCATCAAGCGATCGGCAGAGATGCCGGTTACCTCGCCGAAGGCGCGCAGGCCGACATTCTGGGAATCGCGACCGACAATCGCTGGCTCTGTCATCGGCGCGGCGACATGGTGCTGGACAGCCTCGTTTTCTCCGGCCACAGTAGTAACTGCGTGAGCGATGTATGGAGCGCCGGTCGCCATCAAATCAAAGATGGACGACATGTTCGGCACGACCAGATTGTCAGCGCGTTCCAATCGACGATGGCGAGACTGACTCAGGACGGTTTTCGCTGAGAGACCATTTTCAGGTCCCCCAGGAACTTGTCGTTCTCCGCAGGGGCTCCGATTGAGACACGAACAAAGGTCTCATACCCGGGCTGCTTCCAAGCTTTGATCATCGTCCCTTGATGAAGCAACCGTGCCGCGAGATCGACGGACGGCTCTCCTGTGTCGAACATGAGAAAATTGCCGCGCGATCTGGCTGGATTGAAACCTTGGGCCCTCAGCGCGTCCGCAACTCGATCGCGCTCGGCGTTCGTGAAAGCAACCCTTTCGCGCATGTTGGCCTCTTGTTCGAGGGAAGCCAGAGCCGCTACCTGTGCCAGCGCGTTGGTATTGAACGGCGTGCGGACAAGATCGAGTCCGGCACACAGTCCGGGTGAACTGCAAACGCCGAACCCCAGCCTTAAACCGGCAAGGCCCCAAGCCTTGGAAAAGGTTCTCAGGACGATCCACGGATTGGGGCTTTGCGAAAGCAAGTCGGTGGCCGAAACATAGCTCTTTCCCCAAGCATATTCAGCATAGGCTTCGTCAAAGACGATCATGGTTCGAGGCGGAAGGCACTCGATCAACTGCTTGAGTTGATCCGGGTCGAGCCAGCTCCCTACCGGGTTCATCGGGTTGGCCAAGATGAGCATCTTCGCAGGGATACGCGCTTGTTCGACAAGGCGTCCAAGGTCGATGCGAAGGTCGGGAAGCACTTGGACACGCTCCACGCTGGCGCCCATCATCTGTGCGTAGTCTTCGTGCAACGGGAAGGAGGGGTAGAGTGTGACGACCCGATCGCCATCTTCAATCACCGCGCGGCAGATCACGGATAGCAGGTCCTCGGATCCATTACCAAAGCTGAGGCGGTTGGCTGCCACGCCAAGCCTTTTTGACAACGCGGCACGCAGGGCGACCGCCTCAGAATCTGGGTACATGAACAGGTTCGGGATGGCACAAATGATCTGTTCCTCGACGCCGGGAAGCAGCCCGTATGGGTTTTCGTTGGAGTTGAGTTTGGCACGTTCCTTGCCGATTGCGTTGTGAGCAACCGCGCCAAGGCTTTTTCCGGCATTGTATGGCGTCAGTCGCGCCAGTGTTGATCGGAAAAGGTTCAGCGGTTCTGATGGATGCGAATTCAAAACGACATTCTCCGTTGTCACGTCAGAATTTTATGTATATACATAATAGGCACGTTGAGGAAATCCCATGAGCGCACAGCCGAACTTCAACCTCACCGGAAAAGTCGCGCTGGTTACCGGGTCGAGCAGAGGACTCGGTCAGGCAATCGCCTTGGGTTTAGCTCAAGCAGGTGCAAGCGTTGGCATCTCGGCGCGCACGCTGGATGCGCTATCTGAAACAACCTCAATGATCATGGACGCGGGCGGCTTCGCCCTGCCGATGGAACTTGATGTCCGCAATGTCGGCAACACGCGCGACATGATCGACAAATTCGTCGCCGAACAAGGAAAGATTGACATACTGGTCAACAATGCAGGCTACGAAGAAGTCAGCCCGTCTCTGGAACTTTCTGAGGAGATCTGGGACAAGATCGTCGACACCAACCTCAAGGGCGCCTTCTTTTGCGCCCAGAGCGTGGGGCGCCATATGGCCGATGCGCCGACGGGCGGGACAATCATAAACGTTTGTTCATTGACTTCCTATGTCGGCGTTCCGGCCGCGGTCCCATACGGTTCCTCGAAGTCGGGTCTGTTGGGAATGACCCGTGCCCTTGCCACCGAGTGGGCGGAACGGGGCATTCGGGTAAACGCAATTGCGCCAGGCTATTTCCGTACCGCCATGACGAATGTCTTTTATGAAGATGCCGGCTGGCAGAGCGCCATGCTGAACAAGATACCCATGCGCAGTTTTGGCGATCCCAGCGATCTGAAGGGTGCAGCGATTTTCCTGGCCAGCGACGCGTCTCGATATGTGACTGGACAATGTCTCGGAATTGACGGTGGCTACTTGGCTTCAATTTGATGAGTGATGCTCAACGGCTTGACATGGCTTTCATTCAAGCCTTTTATGTATAGACATATAAGCGGATCACAGATGCAACATGAGCTGCCACATACCGTCCAAGAGCATGCTTCGGAGACCTTCGGACCAGTGCCTGCTGTTTCCGCAAAAGCAGTCAATATGCGCTTCGGCAATTTCTACGCGGTCAAAAATGCCAGTTTCCAGTTGGAGCAAGGTCGCTTCCTAACGATTCTAGGTCCTTCAGGGTCGGGCAAGACCACGCTCTTACGCATGATCGCGGGATTCCTCACCCCCACATCCGGTGAGATCTTCATTAAAGGTGAAGCCGTGAACGCCGTCGCGGCAAACAAGCGCGCTATCGGCATGGTGTTTCAGAAACTTGCACTTTTTCCTCACATGACAGCCGCCGAAAATGTTGCATTCCCTCTTAAGATGCGGAGATTTGATGCCCGGACCATCCCGGATCGTGTGCTTCAGTATCTAAAACTTGTGCGGCTTGACGGCCTTGAAAACAGGCGCATCCACGAACTCTCCGGCGGACAGCAGCAGCGCGTTGCGATTGCTCGCGCGCTCGTGTTCGAGCCGGATCTGCTGCTACTTGACGAGCCTCTTGCGGCGCTAGACCGGAAGCTGCGCGAGGAGATGCAGCTCGAATTTCGGCGCATCCAAAAGGAGTTAGGCGTTACCACGATCAATGTGACACACGACCAGCGCGAAGCATTGGTCGTCTCGGATCGCATCATTGTCATGAACAACGCCGAAATTCAGCAAAATGCGGCGCCCATACAGATGTATCGCAGCCCTGAAAACCCCTTCGTGGCGACCTTTATCGGCGTGACCAATGTGTTCTCCGGCAAGCTGGTAAAACGAGTAGGCGATACAGCCTCTGTACTTGTCGGCGAGCAGGAATTGTCAGGGCAGTCGCGGCTGGGTTCTTCGAACATCACGCGCTTTGAATCCGGTGCTGCCGTAAAATGCGCCCTAAGGGCCGAGCAGATTCGAATAGCCCGCGAGGGCAAGCCACTGGACAAGACGGACTTCTCGTTCACCGGACGAATTGCAGACGTCATCTTTGAAGGCGAGCGCCAGATTTATGTTGTTGATGTACCGGGCGTGTCGGCCGATCCAATCCGTATCTTTCACCACGATCAGGATGAGTTCGCCACGCATCACATTGGTGAGCTGGTACACGTCGGTTGGAATACGAACGACATGCACGTTTACGCGGGGATTTCATAGTTCGGCCGCTGTGGAGTCACCGAATATAAGAGTTGCGGCAGCGAAAACATCAGTGAGCAGTTCATCAAAGAGGAGCATTCAATGACCACGACAAAGAACGTCAATCGCCGTCAGATACTCAAAGCGTCGGCCGCTTTGGGTGCGGTCAGCATGGGTGGCCTGGCAGCGCCAACTATCTTACGGGCGCAAGAGCCACCAAAACCAAATGAGATCATCATTCGCGCCTGGGGCGGCCCGTGGGTGGCAGCTCTGGAAGCCGGGGTTTCAAATCCGTTCACAGAGCGCACAGGCATCCGCGTGATCCATGATCTTACGGAGGATAACGAAATCCAACCGCGGGTATGGGCCGCCGTGGCACAGGGGCGTACACCGCCAATCCACATCAACTGGGATACGACTGTAAACGCAACAAAGTCGGCGCTGCGCGGCGTATGCGAAGACCTTTCGGATTTGCCAAACATTGCAGGTACATTGGACCTAGCTAAACCCGTTGGCGTCGAGGGCTACCCGATCGTCAACACTTACGGCTACGTCTATGTGCTGGCCTATCGTCCCGAGGCGTTCCCTGATGGCCCGCCGACCTCGTACCACGATCTTCTTGATCCAAGGTTTCGTGGCCGCATCGCATTCTACAACGACGGTATCGGCTTCCACTTCCCCGCTCAGATAGCAGGTGGCGGTACGCTCGAGGGTATTCCCGACAACATGGGCCCCTGCTGGGAGTTTGTGGAACGCATCAAGGAGCAGGAACCGCTACTAGGCGAGGACCCGGACTTTGTGAACTGGTTCCAAAACGGCGAGATCGACGCCGCCTGCACGATCTCGACGAATGCGCTCGGCGCGCGCAGGAATGGTATCGATGTTGCCTGGACCGTGCCCGAAGAGGGCGCGAAGTTCGATACCGACGGACTCTGGATTCCTCGCGGTCACTCCGAAGGCGACCTTTACTGGTCGCGTGAATACATCAACTTCGCGCTGACACCCGAAGCTCAGCAAGTATGGCTGGATGGTCTTGGCCTACCGGGCGTTGTTCCAGGTTTGACGCCACCGGAAGGCCTTGCTGGCGATCCGTCCTACCCAACGGAGCCTGAAGACTTCGAAAGGCTGATCCGGATTTCAGGTCAGATCCAGGTTGAGCATGAGAGCGAGTGGTTCTCTCGGTTCAAACAGATCATGCAAGGCTAAGAGTTTCCTCCCGGACCGGCTGGGCGCGTTCATCGTGCCCGGCCGCTTTTTTGGTGCCTTCGCGTGAAAAACTATAAGACGTCTTATCCGATAAGCTGGCGCGTTATGGACGCGCTTGAGGGCGTTTTCGCAGTCGCCTGGCCCAAAGGTGGCGGAAAACTCACACCTTATCTTCTTCTGGTTCCCGCCATTTCGGTCGTCGGGCTTCTGGTGATCGGGCTTGTCTACATCGGAGACTCTTCGCTTCGCACGTTGGACAGGACCACCTTTCTGTTTTCCGAGAATTACTCGCTCGAAAACTATCGGCGGGCGCTCAGCGAGGGGTTTACCTACACCATCATTTGGAGAAGCCTTTTCGGTGCCTTCGTCGTGACGATCATCACACTGATCCTGGCGTTTCCATACGCCTACATGATGGTCAGGACCCGATCGGCCTTGGTACGCAAGGCCCTGCTAATCGCATTGTTTCTGCCCTTCTTTATCGGGCAGGTCGTACGAGCCTACGGGTGGCTCATCATTCTGGGCAACCAGGGTATCATCAACGACGCGCTGGGATTGATCGGCATCGAGCCTCTGCGTCTTCTCTTTAACTACCCGGCCGTCATTTTCGGTCTCGTCCAGTACATGCTGCCGTTCGCCGTCTTGATGCTAGCGCCAGCTTTGACCGCCATTCCCGAGGAAATGGAAGCGGCCGCCGGTTCTCTGGGGGCCGACTGGTTCCAGACGCTGCTTCATGTAGTCTTGCCCATGGCCAAGCCCGGCCTAATCGGATCGGGCATCGTTGTTCTCACGCTGACCCTGACCGATTTCGCGATGCCAGCCATTCTTGGCGGCGGAACGCAGGACTTCATCGCCAACGCGATCTACGATCAGTTCTTCCGAACATCGGACCAAGGTTTCGGTTCGGCGCTTACCATCATTCTTGTGGCAACAGGTTCATTGGTCGTCGGTATCGCCTTGGCGACCTTCGGCGCCGGCACACTGGCGCTCGGCAAGAGCGAAAACGAGGTGCGCTGATCATGGGGCGAACACAGACCGTACTGTTCCGCGTCATGGTAACCTTTGCGGTCGTCATGCTCTCTGCGCCGACACTTGTCGTACTAGGCGCATCGGTGACCTCCGGCAACATCATTCAGTTCCCGCCCGATGGGTTTTCACTGCGTTGGTACAACGCCATCGTTGGCGAGCAGACCTTACGCGAAGCCTTTATTCGCTCCGTCCAGGTTGCAATCATATGTGTGCTGGTTTCCTTGCCGGCTGGCACGCTCGCCGGCATTGCGCTTGCCCGCTACCGCATCCGTGGCGAAAAGCTCATCCAAGTCTACCTGCTATTGCCGTTTACGATTCCGTTGATCGGTTCGGGCATTGGCTTGATGCTCGCTTTCGGGCAGGCCGGCGTTTTGGGAAGCCTTTGGCCCATTGGCATAGCAACGGCCACCATTAACCTGCCCTTTATGATCTGGGCGGTTTCCTCAAGTGCGGCCAGTCTCGATCCTGATCTAGAGTTGGCTGCCATGAGTTGTGGGGCCGGCCCGGTCCAGACCTTTTTCAGTGTGACGCTTCCTGCGGTGACCCCCGGCGTCATTACCGGGTCTTTGCTCATGTTCATTCTATCGCTGAACGAATTCCTCGTCAGCTTGCTGCTCGTCGACGCTCGGATCGTGACACTGCCGGTTCAAATCTACAATTCCATTCGTTCCATCATCACTCCCGATCTGGCCGCGGTTTCCGTGGTTTTCATCGCGGTCGCCCTCAGCGCCATTATCGTGCTCGATCGTCTGGTGGGTTTGGAAGTTTTCCTCAAGTCCAAGTAACCGCGGCCCGCGGTCGATCAAAAGGAATTTACCATGTCATCGGTCACCGTTCATGAACTCGCAACGTTAAGCGAAGATCGATATCCAGCCCTACTCAAGCGGTCGGAGACTGATCTGTCCGATTTCCTCCAGCGTGTGGATCCGATCATTGAGGCCGTGAGGGTTGAAGGAGATGAGGCTCTCGCACGGTTCGGTCGTGAGCTTGATGGTGCCGCCCGCCTTACTGCTGAAGGAATCAAGGCCACCGAAGCCGAATTCGATGCGGCGTTCGATGCCGTCGAGGCCGAGGTAGTCGCCGCCATCGAGCACGGTATTGAGAACATCAGGTCTTTTCACGAGGAGCAAAAGCCCGAGCCCATGTGGCTGAAAGAGATCAAGCCTGGCGCCTATGCCGGTGATCGCTACACGCCCATTCGCTCGGTTGCGCTCTACGTGCCGCGCGGCAAGGGTGCTTTTCCGTCGGTCACGATGATGACGGCTGTCCCCGGGGTCGTTGCCGAAGTCCCTGAACTGGCGATTCTCACGCCGCCGACTCCCGACGGCTCGGTGGATGCCGCTACCCTGGTCGCTGCCCGTCTGGCAGGGGTCGAAAACGTCTACAAAGCCGGTGGCGCCCAGGCCGTCGCCGCGGCTGCCTTCGGCACCGAAACGATCAAACCCGCTCTCAAGATAGTCGGTCCCGGTAGTCCGTGGTTGGTGGCCGCGAAACGACGCCTGGCCGACAAGATCGATCCGGGACTGCCGGCTGGCCCCTCGGAGGCGATCATCTTCGCCGACGAAACAGTCCATGGTGGCCTCGCAGCGATGGATCTTCTCATCGAGGCGGAGCACGGTCCCGACAGCTCGGCCTATCTGGTCACGCACTCGCAAAGGATCGTTGAGCAGGCACTTGCGGCTTTGCCCCAGCTGTGGGCCAAGATGACGCCGCAACGCCGCGAATTCTCCCAGACGGTGCTAACCGGCTCGCAGGGTGGTGTCGTCCTCACCGGGTCGGTGGAAGAATGCTACAAATTCATCAACGACTATGCACCCGAACACCTTGAGCTGCTCTCGAAACAACCGTTTGAACACCTTGGCCACATCACCGAAGCGTCCGAGATACTGATGGGACCGCATACGCCCGTATCGATCGGGAACTTCGGCCTCGGCCCCAATGCCGTTCTGCCTACCAGCCAGGGCGCCCGCACATTCGGACCGCTTTCGGTCCATGACTTCGTCAAGTGTTCCTCGATTGGCTATGTGACCAAACCTGCCTACCCGGAAATGGCGAAACACGCCCGGATTCTGGCCGGCTATGAAGGTTTCTCGTCGCACGGCAATGCCGTCTCCGAGCTACGGGATGAGTACCTTGGCTAGCATGACCGCGGTTCGCCTTCACGCCGCCAAAGATCTTCGCGTCGAGACAATACCTGTTCCCTCGAATCCGACTCCGAACGATGTGGTCATCCGTGTCGCCTTTGCCGGCATCTGCGGGTCGGACCTTCACAACTTTAGGACCGGCCAGTGGATTACCCGCGCACCGTCGGTCGCGGGCCATGAGTTCTCCGGTGAGGTGGAACGCGTGGGGTCAGCGGTCACCGGTTTTGACGCGGGAGACCGTGTGGTCGTCGATTCGCGCTATACCTGCGGGCAGTGCGCCGCATGCGCGAATGGTAAACCGCAGATCTGCGAAACGCTAGGGTTTGTCGGTGAAGCGATCGATGGAGGGTTTGCCGAATTTGTCACAATACCCGCAAACCTTCTTGTCAAGGCGGACCCCGCCGCGAACCTTGATGTTCTCTCCCTGGCCGAACCGTTGGCCGTGGCGCTCCATGCCATAGGCAGATTGAGTCCGGGGCCGAAAGACCCGGTCTTGATCATTGGGTGTGGGCCGATTGGCGCGCTTTCGGCGATCGTGGCATCTCAGGAATCCGAGCGAGCCGTTCTGGTCGCCGACCGGAATGCAGAACGTGCCGATGCGGTTTCGGCGTTCGTCGGACACCAAGCCGCGTCGAGCCATGGCGAACTGCCTTCGATGACGGATCATGGAGTTCCGGTGCACCACATCCTCGACACCACCGGCAATGTTGCGGTGCTCGACGAACTTATCGCGCGCTTCGCGGGGGCAACCATTGGCCTCGTCGGCATCGGCTCCGGTGAGATCTCCATAGATCCCGTGCATCTGGTTGAACGGGAGATTGCCCTTGTCGGATGCCATGCCTTTAACGACGAACTCGCGCAGGCAGTGTCCCAACTTGAGCGGCATCCGGAGCGGTTTCGCCCGGTTCTTGGGCAGGCGTTCGATCTTGAGGATGCCGCGAAAGCCTATGAGATAGCGTCATCGGGCCACGGTCGGTCGATCAAGACACTCTTCAAGATTGGAGGCCACGTGTAATGCGTACCGCTGAAATCCGCCAACTCGTGCGTTCCGACGAGCCGGGCGCGAAAGCCGCATTGGCCACGTTGCTGCGTGATCGATTCCAGATCGAGGCCCGAGCTATCAAGCTCAACAACGACCAATACTCCTTGAACTCGCTCAACGGGTTTTTCGAGACCGATGCCGGCGCATTCTTCTTCAAGTTCCACCAGGAAGAAGGCGAAGAAGAGATGCGCGGCGAATACTATCGCGCCGACCTTCTCCAGCAAGAGGGCTTACCGGTCGATATGCCGGTGATGGCGTCAACCGACCCTGGAGAACAGATTCTGATCTACCGTCGTCGGAACGACCGGCGTTTCTCCGATGTGCTTTTTGACCTCGATGCCAATGCGCATCAAAAAGGAAAACCGCCTCCAGAAGGGACGACAAGCCTTCACTTACAGGCCGTCCGCGCCGAGCAGAAGCTGAACGAACAGCTATTGACGGTGGCCAGAAAGACTCTCCATCCGGTCGGTGCCAACGAAGTCGCCGGAGAAGCCATCCACCGCCTCTTCCACGAGCGGCTGGTCGACCTGCCGGCCGGCGCCTATCCTGGAGGACGCTACAAGGCGTTCTATGTCGACCAGAATTTCGATCTGCCCGGCATAACGCTTGGGTGGCGTGAGTTGTCCTCTGCAACGCTTGTGCTGAACGGACAACAGATGCAGCGGACATTCACCGACATATTTGATCTGGCTTTCGAGCTTCTGCATCCCAACGCATTGGCCAATGCCGGTGGCATTGTCGCGCACGGCGATGCCCACAACGCGAATGTCTGGTTTGAAAGCACCGGTTCCGAACCTCGCCTTGTCTATTTCGACCCTGCTTTTGCTGGAGAGCATGTCCCGTCCCTGATCGCCGAGGTCAAGGCGACCTTTCACAATGTGTTTGCCCACCCCCTTTGGCTCTATAATCCCGAACGGGCCGAGCTTTGCTACCAAGCGCATGCACGGTTTGACGGCGACACCGTATCGCTGGAGACCGATTGGCGACTAAGCCCTTTGCGGCAGGATCTCTTGCGTGCCAAGGCCGACGCCTATTGGAGACCATTTTTGTCCCACCTGCGGGCTGAAGGATTGCTGCCGGACAATTGGAAGCAGATCATGCGTACATCGCTCGCCATGTGTCCGGCGCTGGTTGCCAATCTTCGTGCGGACAATTCACGGCGCGGCCCCGTTGCTTCGGCCATTGGCCTTTACGTAACGGCGCTGATGGGCAGCGAGGCGCTCGACGGAAGCACTGTGGTTGACGATTTCCTGACGATGATCGATCCCGATTGACTCAACTGGAACCCGGAGAGAAGCTGGCGATCAAACGATGCTTGTCACCGGGATAAGTCATTTTAGTCCAGGTCACCCGACCCTTCTCGTTCATTGTTTTGCGTTGAATCTCGAGACAAGCCGTACCCGGCGCGATATCTAGAGCCTTGGCGGTGGTGTCATCGGCTGCACTTGCGACGATTTGATGTTCGGCAGAACTCCACGGCACCATCCGCAGAAGCCAAGCACCTGGGGGCTCTTCTTGAAATGCGTTTGGGTCAATTGAGGGAACGGCGTCAGGATTGATCAGACGAAGCTCGTAGCAGAATGGCCTATCGTCAGCTTCATGCAAGCACGTGATCGCATGGACCAGCGCCGGATTGTCATCGTCGAGCCGGTCATGGTCTTCGCGGGTTGCAGTTCGATGTATGTGTTGCAACAGCCGGTAGCCGTAGCGCCTGCCGGAAGCCTCGACCTCTTGACGAATGTTGGTGATCTCCAACGCCGCGGATAGGCTTTGAGGTGCTTTAACATAGGTTCCTGCCTTGCGACTCCTGACAAGGAACCCGGCGCGCGTCAGTTGCGTAAGAGCCTTATTGACGGTCATTCGTGAGCAGCCGTAGTGTTTGGCTAGCTCAGCCTCGAAAGGTATCCTGTATCCCGGTGGCCAAGTCCCTGAAATGATATTCTCACGAACGTCATTCAAAATTGTCGCATGCAACGACTGAGCCTCGTCGGCAGTCTTGGCGTCTCTATTAGGAATGACAGTGCTCCAAACGGTCTTTAGGGCGGCAACGGTCGCTGCCGCTAACGTTCCTCATGGTCGCAGGGCTGTTTGGTGAACGCAACAGTGTTGGATCCACTGTTCTTAGACGTAAGCGGTGTTGTGATCACACCTTGGCGGCGTAATTCCAGGGCAGCAACTCGTCGATCCGGCTCTGCATGTGACCGCCTGCGATGGCCCGGAGGGTTGCGGTCAGCCAGGCATGGGGGTCGACGGTG
>NZ_JASHKB010000041.1 GCF_030732865.1 Roseitalea sp. MMSF_3546 | reverse complement strand
ACATCTTCGAACCAGAAGAATGCGCAAACTACTTCAAATCATCCGGTTACGAACCAGACTGATCGAAAACCGCTCTAGCCACCCCGCCTCCCCCTTGAGGGGAGGCACGCGAAACCAAGCGAAGCGACGGTTGAGCGGGTGGGGGTAACAGTCGAACGCTACGGCCGCACACAACCCCCACCCGGCTCTGCCGCGCTTCGCGCGCCAATCGCCGACCTCCCCTCAAGGGGGAGGTTGGGGGTCGTCCGCCCCCCTTCTCCGTCATCCTCGGCCCCGAGCCGAGGATCCATTCTGTGATGGTGGCGGCACCCGCCCGCCGGTGAAGAACGGGCCGCGTCCGTCGGTGCCGGTGCATTTCACGGCCGGAACGGAATGGATCCTTGGGTCAGGCCCAAGGATGACGGCGGTGGTTTATGCGCCTTTGTCGGCGGTCAGCCAGCGGAAGATGACGGGGCGCCAGTGCCCGCCCGCTCGTTCCTCTCCCCGGCGGGGAGAGGTGGGCGAGGCGCACAAGCGCCGAGACCGGTGAGGGGGCACGGCGACGAAAACGCAAGCGGTCACGCAGGGCGCACCATAGCCCCCTCACCCGACTGCGGCTAAGGCCGGCCATGCCGACCAAGCCTCGTATCCCTCTCCCCGCCGGGGAGAGGAAAAGAACCGCCAACCCGGCAGTACCGGGCAGCGCGCCGGCCCGCGCGCCGCCTCAATCCATGTGGAACTGCAGCGGCAGCAGATAGGGGAAGCTGGTCGACGGGTCGACCTCCACCTTCATGATCGGCCCCATATATTCGCCCCATTTGGCGTTGACCGGATGGGCGGCGAGCGCCTTCTGGCTCGCTTGCAGATCGTCGGTCTCGAAATAGCCGAACAGCGTCAGCCCGTGCCGGAAGATGTTGTAGTTGCGGATGCCCGCCGCGCGCAGCGCCTCGAGCATTTCCGGCCAGATCTCGTCATGGCGCTTCTTGTATTCCTCCTCGTAGCCGGGCCGAACCTCCAGCACCCAGGCGTAATGGGTCATTGCCGTCTCCTTCCTTGTCCGTCAGGCCCGCCGGCGACCGGCCGCCGGCGGGACGTCGCCCTCAGGCCTGGCCGACCGTCTGGGTCTGCTCGCCGAGCCCCTCGATGCCAAGGCGCATGGTCTGGCCGGCCTTCAGGAACACTTGCGGGTTCTGGCCCATGCCCACGCCCGGCGGCGTGCCGGTCGAGATCACATCGCCCGGCTGCAGCGACATGAACTGGCTGATATGGCTGACCAGTTCGGCCACGCCGAACACCATCGTCTTCGTCGAGCCGTCCTGATAGCGGTGGCCATCGACCTCCAGCCACATGGCAAGGTTCTGCGGATCGGCCACCTCGTCGCGCGTGACGAGCCATGGCCCGATCGGCCCGAACGTGTCGGCCGACTTGCCCTTGACCCACTGCCCGCCGCGATTGATCTGGAAGTCGCGCTCGGAGACATCGTTGATCACGCAATAGCCGGCCACATGGTCGAGCGCGTCGGCGGCCTCGACATAGCGCGCCGGCCGGCCGATGACCACGCCCAGTTCCACCTCCCAGTCGGTCTTGACCGAGTTGCGCGGGATCAGCACCTGGTCATTGGGACCGCAGATCGCCGATGTCGCCTTGAAGAACAGGATCGGCTCCTTGGGCACCTCCATGCCGGTCTCGGCGGCGTGGTCGGAATAGTTCAGCCCGATGCAGATGAACTTGCCGACATGGCCGACACAGGGGCCGATGCGCGGCTCGCCCGCAACCGCCGGCAGGCTGGCCGCATCGAGCCCGGCGAGCCGCGACAGCCCCTGGGGCGTCAGCACGTCGCCGGCGATGTCGTCGATCTCGCCCGACAGGTCGCGGATCGTCCCGTCATCGTCCAGTAGTCCGGGCTTTTCCGCGCCGGGTTCGCCATATCGCAGCAGTTTCAAGATGCAGTCTCCTCGTTGTTCACAAACCGAACCGGACAGCGCGGCGGCTCACCGTTGAGTGCCCGGCCAATGTCCTCGGCCACCATTGCCTGCAGGCGCGCGATCGCCGTATCGGAATACCAGGCCGCATTGGGGGTGATCAGGCAATTGGCCGCCTGAAGCAAGGGCGATCCGACCGGCAACGGTTCCTTGACGAAGCTGTCCAGCGCAGCCCCGGCGATCGTGCCGGCATAGAGCGCGGCCGCCAGATCCTCTTCGACGACCAGCGCGCCCGCAGCGGTGTTGACGATCACCGCATGGCTGCGCATCGAGGCGAGCCGGTCGGCATTGACATAGCCGGCGGTGTCCTCGGTCACGGCGGCATGCAGCGTCACCGCGTCGGCTTCGGCGAAAACGGTCGCCGCCTCGGCGCGGTCGACACCGTGCGCATTGGCCTCCACCGGTCCGAGCGCCGGATCCGCGACGATTGCCGAAAACCCCAGCCCCCTGAGCTTGCCCCAGACCGCCCGACCGATCCGGCCGAATCCGAAAAAGCCGACCGTCGTCTCGGCGAACGGCCTTATCGGCCGTGCGACCGCCACCGCGTCCCAGGCGCCCGAGCGCACCGAACGGTCGAGCCCGGGCAGCTTGCGGAGCAGCGTCAGCAGCGAGGCCACCGTGTGCTCGGCCATCTCCTCGACGCAGTAATCGGGAGCGTAGCCGACCTTCACGCCCGCCGCATGCGCCGCTTCGATATCGATCGTGTCGACATCCGACCCGTAGCGCAGCACGGTCGCCCCCGGCGCCAGCGCCGCGATCGCCTCGGCGTCGACCGGCGCATCCTGCACCACCGCCACATCGGCGTCGCGCACCAGCCGGGCGACATCGCCGGCGGGCACGGTTCGATGGGCCTCGAAGGTGGCGCCGTTTTCAAAGGCGGCCGCGCGCTCAGCCGCTACATTGGCGAAGGTGTAGTCGGTCACCACGCAGCGGCGCATCAGCCATTGTCCGCGGCGAGATAGTCATGGATGATCTCACCGGCGACCAGAGTGAAGTCGGCACGCCAGAAATAGCCCGTCAACGGCTCGCGCACGGGCAGCCGGAACACCGGCGCCTGGGCGTTCGGTCGCAGGTCCACCGTGCACGGGCCGGACCAGCATTCATGGACGGTCACGCCGGTGAGCTTGCGCGAGGAGAGTTGGCGGATCGCCGCGCGCCCGTCGATGTGGTCGATGGCCTTGAGATTGATGTTGGTGGCGAAATCGAAATGCGCCGCCACATCGCCCGGCTCGGCCGGTGCGAACTTGTAGGGCAGTGTCGCGGTGATCACATCGATGCCGTTGCGCGCCACGGTGCCGACGATCAGGTCGCCGCGAAACTCAAGGCGCGGTTCGGCCAGCTTCTTGGGCTGACCGTGGATTTCCCGGCCATGGGCGACGCCGATGTCCGAACTCAGGAACAGATAGGGCGAATAGGCCCCCGCCGGCCCGCCGGGCAATTGCGCGCCGACCATGACATTGGCCTCGCCATAGGGGCCCAGCCGGTCCGGGTCCGTCATGTCGTAGATGTGGATGGCGACCACGTCGCCGGTCGAGACCAGCGGCGGCGGCAGCAGGAAGCGCGCCGCTTCCGCGTCGGTCCGGTAGTAGACGGTCAGGATGCGCGCATTGCGAAACCGGAAGGGAAAGGGCGGAATCATCGGCGCGTCCCAGGGGGTTGCGAACCCTGGTTCGATGATGTCGCGCTCGGTCGGCCGCTTCACACCATAGCGGCTGTCTGCCATGTCGCCCTCCCTCCCCGAACGGTTTTCAATTATCACACGGGCAAGGCGGCGCAAGCATTCCCCGCAGGTCAGCCGCCCGTTTAACCGCCCATTCAGCAAGGCGCGGTAAGCCCGCAGCACGGCGATCGGAAACAGATGGGTCGAATGCGATGGGCAAGACAGCCGCCGATGCGCGAGCGGTGATGGCAAGCGGAGACTGGATCACCCGGCAGCGACTTGTCGTCTACCCGCTGCTGATGCTGACGCTGATCGTGGCGACGACCGGCTACGTGCTGGCGAGCAATGGCGGCCTGCTGCCCAATGGCGCGCCCTTCGGTTCTGACTTCGTCTCCTACTGGGTCGCCGCGCGCCAAGCGTTGGCCGGCGCGCCGCACCTGCCCTATGACCGCGCCCTGTTCGAGCCGGCCCAGGCCGCCCATTTCCCGCAAAGCGGCTATTTCGCCTTCTTCTACCCGCCACACTATCTGGCCTACATGCTGCCATTGGGCGCCCTGCCCTATTATGGTGCGCTCGGATTGTGGATGGGGGTCAGCTTCGCCGCCGCAGCGTCGATGCTCGTCGCGATCGCCGGCCACGGGCGGCGGACGGTTATCCTCGCGCTCGCCTTTCCGGCCGCCTTCCTGACCCTCGCCCATGGCCAGAACGCGTTTCTGAGCGCGGCGCTGTTCGGCGGCGGGCTCTATCTGCTGCCGCGCCGGCCGGTGCTGGCCGGCATTCTTTTCGGCCTGCTGACGTTCAAGCCGCAGCTTGGCCTGCTGATCCCGCTCGCGCTTGTGGCGGCAGGGCAGTGGCGCGCCATCGCCGCCGCCGGCGCGACCCTGCTGGCGCTGATTGCCGCCTCGCTTGGCCTGTTCGGCGCATCGACATGGCTGGCCTTCCTGGCCCAGAGCGAACACGCCATGCAGACAATGCAGTTCGGCCTGGTCGACTGGTACAAGATGATCTCGACCTATGCGGCGCTGCGCGTCGCGGGCCTTGGCGACGGCGCGGCGATGACGGTGCATCTGGCGGTCGCGCTGGCGGTGGCCGCGACGATCGTCTGGGCCTGGTTGCCCCGATCGGGCGTCACCCATCAAACCCGCAGTGCACTGCTGCTGACCGGCGCGCTGCTGGCGACGCCCTTCGGCCTGAACTACGATCTTTATCTTCTGGCGCCGGCGCTGGCGTTCGTCGCCGCGCGCGGGCTGCGGGCCGGCTTCCTGCCCTATGAGAAGACGATGATGGCGGTGCTGTTCCTGGCGCCCATGGCGCTTCTCGCGATGATGGCGGCGGGCATTGCGGTCATGCCGATCCTGCTCATTGCATGGTTCGCACTGCTGGCCCGGCGGGCGGCGGCCGAGCGCGGCGCGCCGATGCTCGCTCAGCCCGCCGAGTAGAGCGCGCCCAGTGAAGCGCGCCGCTCACCCTTCGGCGTGGGCGAGCTTCCAGTTGCCTTCGATGATCGCGTTGCCGGGCGCCAGTGCCCGCGCCTCGGACAGCAGCGTGCGCGCACGCTCCAGTTCGCCGCGCAGGATCATCGAATAGCCCTGATTGTTCAGGATCGATGCCTTGCGCCCTTCCAGCCGCAGCACTTCGGCATAGGCGCGGTCTGCGTGATCGAACCGGCCGAGCCGGTCATAGGCCGCCGCAAGGCCGAGCCAGGCGGTGCCGTTCTCGGGCCGCGATTCCACGGCGAGGCGAAAATGCCTTTCGGCCAGCCCGTAATTGCCCGCCTCATACTGCGCGGTCGCCATTGTCAGGCGCTGTTCGGCCGGCGTGCCGGCCTGTGTGTCGAAAGCCTTGCCGGTCGTGTCGATCTTGGCCATGGACTGGCAACCGGCCAGCACCAGAGCCATGGCACCAAGCGCCAGCGCACGGTTTGCGCGCATTGTCATGTCAGCCACCCCTGCTATCGTCCGGTTTTCCGGATCGTTGGGCCGATTTTGGCACAGGCCGGTAAAATCGCCGTTTGCAATCGCGGTTAACGCAAGCGAGCCCTTCGCCCCGAGCCCGTCGATTATCAGCCCGCAAAGCGCACGATGGTCGGAATGATCGCCATCAGCAGCACCACGGGCAGGATGCACATGGTGACGGGTATGGTCATCTTGGCGGGCAGCGCATGCGCCTTCTCCTCGGCCTTGGACATGCGCTTGTGGCGCATTTCGTCCGAGAACACCTTCAGCGTGCCCGACAGCGATGTGCCCAGTTCCTTGGACTGCTTGAGCAGCATGGCAAAGGCGCGCACCTCGTCGAGCGCCAGCCGGTCGCTGAGCGCCTTGAGCGCGTCCTCGATCGGCCGGCCCGCGCGCAGCTCCAGCGAGACCAGCACCAGATTGCGGCTCAGCGAGGGATAGGTCGTCGCGATCTCGCGCGACACACGCTCGATGGACGCTTCAAGGCTGAGCCCGGCATCGGCGCACACGATCATCAGATCCATGAAGTCGGGAAAGCCCGTGCGATATTCCAGCGCCATCTGCGCGGTCCGGCGCATGACCACGAGCGTCGGCGCCAGATAGCCGCCGATCAGGAGCATGCCGGCGATCAGCACCGCATTGAGGGAAAATGGCGGCAGTCCGGCAACAAAGATGCCGAGCCCGCCCAGAACCAGGCCCGCCACGACCCCGGCCAGCCGCGCCAGGAAGTACTTTCCAACCGCATCGGGGTTCATGTAGCCGGCGCGAATGAGCATCTGGCGCAGGCGCATGACGTTTTCGGGATCGCTCGATGCGTAGAAATCGGCCGCGCGCCGCGCCGCCGTACCGGCGATCTCGGCCGCCTGCTTGCGCTCGACTGCCGCGGTCGGCGACGTCCTTTCGGGGGCATCGATCACCAGCCGCCGCTTGAGCCCGCTGCGGTCGTGGCGTTCGCGCACCAGCCGCTCGCCGACGACATAGGCGCCCATCAGGGCGGCGAACATGACAAGGGCCGCGCCGTAGATCGTCACCGTATCCATCACGCGCCCCTCACGGCTTGATCGCGGCCAGCTTGAACAGGATCACATTGCCGACCAGGAGCCAGAAGCCCGCCCCCGCACCCAGATACCAGGTCAGCGGATTGTCGATCACATCGCCATAGTAGTCGGGCACCAGGACATTGAGCGCTGCGATCAGGAACACCGGCACGGCGGTCAGGATGTAGGCGGACATGCGCCCTTCGATGGAGATTGCCTTGATCTTGCGGCGCAGCTTGGCGCGTTCGCGGATGACGTGGGACAGCCCGTCCAGGATCTCGCGCAGGTTTCCGCCGGTGGTCGACTGGATCTTCACCGCCGTGACGAACAGCGGCAGGTCTTCATGGCCGACCCGTTCGAACAGCGCTTCGAGCGCGATGACGAAATCGGCGCCATAGGTCACCTCGTCGGACATGATCCCGAATTCGGTGCCGATCGGATCGGGCATTTCGCGCGCCACCATGGCGATCGCGATCGGCACTGGATGGCCTGCCTTGAGCCCGCGCGTGATCAGATCGAGCGCCTCGGGCAATTGCGCGCCGAACGCCTTGTGCCGCGCGCTTCGGCGCATGCGCAGGATCACGATCGGCATGACGATCATCAGCACCGCAGCGCCCAGCAACCCGGCCGCCAGCACGTTGAAATAAAGACCCGCCGTCACCCCGATCAGCAAGCTGGCGAGCGTGGTGACCGAGGCGAACTGCGCCAGCGGCATCTTCATCGCCGCCTGAAGACGCATGCGGTGCAGCACCTTGGTCAGCGAGGTGTCGCGCGATGCTCCATCCAGCCCGCGCTCCTTGCGCAGCTGGTAGAGCACGTCCTTCTGGCTGGCGGTCTTCTCGGTCAGGCGCATGCGGCGGTTGACGGCCCTGCGCGAGCCCGAACTGGCCGACATCAGAAGATAGGCGGTCTCGGCCAGGATGACGCCGGCGATCGCCGCGAACACATAGACCGCATAGCGCGACAGTTCCGCTTCCATCGCCCCTCCCGTCAGCCCTCGGGCCGGAATGCGGGGTCGAAATAGTCGCCGGGGAACTCGACGCCGGTTGCGATCAGTTCCTCAAGGAAGCGCGGCCTGATGCCCGTCGCCTCGAAATGGCCCAGGATCCGGCCATCGGCGTCCATGCCGGTGCGGCGGAAGGTGAAGATCTCCTGCATCTGGATGACATCGCCCTCCATGCCGGTGACCTCGGCGACCGAGGTGACCTTGCGCTGGCCGTCCGAAAGCCGCGTCAGCTGGACGATCAGCCCGATGGCGCTCGCGATCTGACTGCGGATCGAGGCCACCGTCATCGGCATGCCGGTCATGCCGAGCATCTGCTCGAGCCGCGCGATCGCATCGCGCGGCGTGTTGGCGTGGATGGTGGCCATCGAGCCTTCGTGGCCGGTGTTCATGGCCTGCAGCATGTCGAAGGCCTCCTCGCCGCGGCATTCGCCCAGGATCACCCGGTCCGGGCGCATGCGCAGTGCGTTCTTGACCAGGTCGCGCTGGCGGATCTCGCCCGATCCCTCCGCATTGGCCGGCCGCGTCTCCATGCGCGCCACGTGCGGCTGCTGCAGTTGCAGTTCGGCCGCGTCCTCGATGGTGATCAGCCGCTCGTCCTCGGAGATGAAGGCCGAAAGCGCGTTCAGCATGGTCGTCTTGCCGGTACCGGTGCCGCCCGAGATGATCGTGGTGATGCGCGCATAGACGGCCGCGGCCAGCACTTCGGCCATCGGCTTTGTCAGCGCCCCGAACTCGACCAGCTTGTGCAGTTCGAGCTTGTTCTTGGAGAACTTGCGGATCGAGACCAGCGGCCCGTCGACGCCGACCGGGCGGATCGCGGCGTTGAAGCGCGAACCGTCCAGCATGCGCGCGTCGCACATGGGCGAGGATTCGTCGATCCGCCGGCCGACGGCGGCGACGATCTTGTTGATCACGCGCAGCAGATGCGCCTCGTCCTTGAACGGAATGTGTTCCTGGACGAGCTTGCCGCGTCGTTCGACGAAACAGTTCCGGTGCCCGTTGATCAGGATGTCGTTGACGGTTGGGTCCTTGAGCAGCGGCTCGAGCGGGCCAAGGCCGATCAGTTCGTCCAGGATCTCGTCGACCAGCGCTTCCACCTCGTTGGCGTTGAGCGGAATGCGCTCGTTGCGCACATGCTCGTCGACGAACCCGTGCACCTCCTCGCGCATGCGCTCGGGCGGCAGCGATTCGAGCGCGACCAGATTGATCTCGTCGAGAAAGCGCTGATGGATGCGTACGCGCGCGTCGAGCGTGCGGTCATGGCTGGCCTCGGCGGGCCTTGCCGGCGCCGGCTTTGGCTTTTGCGGGCGGATATTGGGGATTCGCACCGCCTCGTCGGCCGCAGCGCCCTGTCCGATCGCCGCCGGAGCCGGTTTGCGCGCATGCAGGGTGAAACGATTGGCCATGATCGTCTTTCCCTCAGCCCGCGCGCCGGAAGGGCAGAGCCGACAGGCCGAACAGTCCCCGGCCGCCGCGGCGTGCTTCGAGCGCGGCCTCCTGCGGCTGGATCACGCGCCTGAGATCGCGCAGCACGTTGGCGTCCGGATCGATGTCGTGGATGGGCACGCCCCGATCGACGGCCGAGCGCACCAGCCGGTAATTGTTGGAAATGCAGCCGGCGAGCTTGTCGCCGAGCAGGTCGCGCACATCCGAATCGCGAATGCCCGGCTCGCGCGCCCTGGGATCGCAGCGATTGATGATCACGCCCGGCTTGACCGTGGACTCGGTCTGGATGTCGATCGCCTTGAGCAGGCGCTGGGTGTGGCGCATGCACGGCACGGTCAATTCGGCGGTCAGAAAGACGTGGTTGGCCCCGCGCAGCACCGTCTCGGTCCAGGGAAACCAGATGCGCGGCATGTCGATGACGACATGGTTGAAATAGGCCGACACCAGGTCGAGCACGCGGGTGACCACATCGGGATCGAAGGTCGACTGCTCGGCCGGATCGTTCGGCGCGGCGAGCACGGCGAGCCCGCTATTGTGGCGCGAAAGCAGCGCATCGAGCAACTGCCGGTCGAGCCGCTCGACCGATGCGCCGATCTCGGCCACCTTGAAGGCCGGCTCGATGTCCAGATATTCGGCGCATGAGCCGAACTGGAAGTTAAGATCGACCACGCAGGTCGAAGCCGGCCCGGTCGCCGAATTGTGCAGGATGAAGGCCGTCTGCAGCGCCAGGATCGTGTTGCCGACGCCGCCCGCCGCCGGCATGAAGGCGAAGATTTCGGCTTCGTCGCCCGCCTCGCTGGCCATGCCCTTGAGCGCGCGCATGCACGAGCGCACCAGATCGGCCGTCTTCGTCGGCTTGGTCAGAAGGTCCGCGATCTGCATCTGCACCAGGATGCGCGCCAGGCCCGGATCCACCTCGCGCACCGCCACGACGATCGGAACCCGTGCGCCAAGCTGACGCTTGAGCCGGCCAAGCGCCTCGAGCGCTTCCATCGGCGCGTCGTCGAGATCGACGATGACCACGCCCGCCTCCTGGGCTGCGGCGCCCGCCGGCATCTCCATGAGCGGCTTTTCGATCGTCTCCAGCGCAATGTGATCCAGCGCGAAGAAGGCCGACCGGGTCTCGGCGACGAAGTGCCGGTCCGGCGAGATGAGAACGATGCTGTGTGTGCTGGTCTTGTCGGTCATGTCGGTCTTGCGTTTGTCCCCGCCCGGTGTGGGTCAGTCGTCGATGATCGGCGCCGGCACGACGGCGGGCGGTGCCTGGGCGGGTGCGTCATCGGCCGCACCGCCACGCGCGGCAGGCACGCGCAGCTCGGTGTCCTGAACGCCGGCCGGCCAGGGGTCGATGATCTGCAGCGCGCTGTTGTGGGCGATGGCGTCCCCGCCGGCCAGCACCATGCCCTCCAGCGCCGGGTCTTCGGTCGTATTGCAGGCCGAAAGCGCAAGCAGCAGCGGCAATCCCGCGCATATGGCGAATGCATGACGCATGGCTCAGCCCTCCCCGCCATCGACATCGAGCGTCAGGATATGGCCGGTCGTGCGCGGCGGCCGCGCAATGGGCTCGCCGGCCCCGGTCGCCGAGGTCTGCACCTCGTCGACGCCGAGCACCAGGTTTTCGGCCGTGGTCGCCGCGCGCGTGCCGTCGAGCGGGGTCCGCGTCGGCGTGCCCGGTTCGATCGGCCGCACGAGATGCGGCGTGACGATCATGACCAGGTCGGTCTCGCGGCGCTGGAAATCGCGCGAGGAGAACAGCGCGCCGATGATCGGCAGGCGCGAGGCGCCCGGCAGCCCTTCCAGCCCGCGATCGTTTTCGGACTGGAACAGCCCGGCGATCATGAAGCTCTGCCCCGATTTCAGGTCGACCGAGGTCTGCGCGCGCCGCACCAGCAGCACCGGAAAGCCGTTGACGGACATGCCCTGATCGATCGAGGAGACCTCCGGCGCGATGTCCAGGCTGATCAGCCCCTTCTTGAGCACGGTCGGCGTGAATTCCAGCCCGATGCCGAATTTCTTGTATTCGACCGTCACCCCGCCCTCGCCGTCCGAAACGGCGATCGGAAACTCGCCTCCGGCGAGGAAATTGGCCTTCTGTCCCGACCGCGTGACGAGGTTGGGCTCGGCCAGCCGGCGGGCGAGGCCGCGCTTCTCCATCGCGTCGATCGCAAGGTCGACATTGAGCCCGCCGCTGATCAGCTGCACGAAGATGTTGCTGTCGGGCGTGGCGTATTCCGGCCCGTCCGGGCCGATCACCGGCGCGGGATCGCGATAGCCGACATTCTGGAAGCGCACGCCCAGCTCCTGGCCGGCATTGCGGTTGACCTCGACGAAGCGGACATTGAGCTGGACCTGCTGCGAGGAGGTCACCTCGACCGAACTGATCACCTCCTCGTCGCCGGCAAAACGCGCCGCGATCGTGTTGGCCATGTCGGCCGAGACCTGGTCGGGCGCCGAGCCCGACAGCACGATCCGGCCATTGGTCGTCTTCACGCGGATATCGGCGTCGGGCACGTTCTCGCGGATCGAGGACTTCAGACGGGTCGTATCGACGCTGACCTCCAGATCGATCGAACCGACCACGCGCTGGCTCTCGTCGAAAAAGGCGATGCCGGTCGTGCCGGCCGCGTGGCCGAGCACGTAAAAGGACTGGTTCGTCAGCGGCTGCACGGTGGCGATGTCGGGATCGCCGACCACGATCTCGTAATAGGGCCGATTGGTGCGGATCGTCAGCGGCTTGCCCTTTTCGGCTGTCACCAGCTTGGTGCGCAGCCCGCTGATCGAGACCACCTCGCCATCGGCCTTTGCCGGCATCGGCGCGGCAAGAACGGCAACGCCCAGCGCGATCGCGGCGGCCAGTTTCGTCATTGGCGTTTTCATTGTCCGGCCCTTTCGTCTGGCACGGTGAATGTCTGGGCGGTGTCGCCATGGCGAACCGTGACCGTGGCGAGCCTTGGCTTGGGTGCGGTGTCGGGCGCATAGGCCGAGGTCACCATCTCGTCGATGCCGAATTGCGGCAGCACGCCCACCGCATCGCTCCCCTCGCCGGCCTTGCGCAGATGCAGCGACAGGACCCCCGCCGACTGCGCCGCCGACAGCGTGCGCGCTTCGACGGGCGCCAGTTCCAGCGTCACCGAGGCGACGACCACCGGCTCGGCGCGCCGCTCGTCGGCGATCTGGTCGACCGACAGCACCTTGACGTTCTCCAGAACCGTGACCGCGCTGATGCGCCGCCCGTCATCGGAGGCAAAGCTGCGGCCGGGCTCGCCGGCCGGCCCGGCCGGCCCGGGCGTCGGTGCGGCGCTCGCCTCGGCGCCGCCGAATTGCTGGGTCAGGATGATGTCGACACGGTCGCCCGGCACGACGAAGCCGGCAACGCCCGTCACCTTGTTGACGGCGATGGTGACCGCCCGCTTGCCGGGCGCCAGCCGGTTGGACAGCGTCGGCCGCCCGTCGGGGCCGGTGATCTTGGCGGTCAGAATCGGCTCGTTGAGTTCGATCGCCTCGAGCGCGGCGCGCGGGCCCTCTGCCATCAGCGCGTCGATGGTCTCGAAGGCGCCGCGCGGCACGGCGTCGGTCGGCCAGGGGATCTCGCGCAGCATGTGCGGCGCCAGTTCGGCGCCGTAGCGCAGCGGCTCGGAAGCGACCACGATGGTGCCGAATTCGACCGCCGGGACGATCGGCTCGGGCGCCGGCACGGTCTCGACCACGGTGCGCACGTTCTGGCGCAGCCAGTAATCGGCCGCAAACACCGACAGCCCGCCGAAGACGAGCGCCAGTGCACCCATGGTCAGATATCGCCTGTTCATCGCCGCCCGTCGTCCCCAAGCGCAGTTCCCGCTACCGGGTGCAACCGTGCACGCGCCTTGGTGAACAATCGCCAAAGATCGCGGTTGCAAATGCGAACGCTTGAAACGACGGTTAGCGCGACGTTAAGGCATTGATGAAAATGCGCTTTTCAACCAGGTGCGCAAACTGGAAAAGGCGCCCGAAGGCGCCTTTGCCGATAGCGGGGCAACCGGCCGACTATTCTGGAAGCTGGTCGTCGATGCCCTCGATATAGAAGTTCATGCCGAGCAATTCGCCCTCGGTCGCGGTCTCGCCTTCGGCGAGCCACTCGGTGCCGTCCTGCCTGTTGATCGGGCCGGTGAACGGCTCGAAATCGCCCACCATGATGCGCTTTTCGGTCTCGTTGGCCATGGCCGCGACCTCATAGGGCATGTTCCAGTAGGGCGCCATGACGACGTGCCCGTCGGCGAGGCCGCCCCAGACATCGACCTGCTCCCAGGTTCCGTCGAGCACCGCGCCGACGCGTTCGATATAGTAGGATGCCCAGTCATCGACGATCGAGGTGAGCTGGGTGTTCGGCCCGAAGGCGAACATGTCCGAAGCCTGACCGAACGCCATGATGCCGCGTTCCTCGCCGACCTGCATGGGCGCGGTGGAATCGGTGTGCTGGACGAGGATGTCGACGCCCTGGTCGACCAGCGCCTTGGCCGCGTCGGACTCCCGGCCCGGATCGAACCAGGTGTTCACCCAGACGATCTTGACCTCGAAATCGGGATCGACGGACTGCGCTCCGAGCATGAACGAATTGATCCCGCGCACCACCTCGGGGATGGGGAACGAGCCGATATAGCCGGCCACCCCTTCCTCGGAGACGCTTGCGGCGATCTGGCCGAGAATGTAGCGGCCCTGATAGAACTTCGAATTGAAGGTGGCGACGTTCGGCGTCTCGCGCTTGTAGCCGGTGGCGTGCTCGAACTTGACGTCGGGAAAGCGCGCCGCGATCTTGTTGGTCGCGTCCATGAAGCCGAACGACGTCGTGAAGACGATGTCGCAGCCGGAACGCGCGAAGCGCTCGATCGCCCGCTCGGCATCGGCGCCTTCCGAGACGCTTTCCAGATAGGCGGTCTCGACGCGGTCGCCATAGGCTTCCTCGACCGCCAGCAGGCCCTGATGGTGCTGGTAGGACCAGCCATAGTCGCCGATCGGGCCGACATAGATCCAGCAGGCCTTGGCATCGGCCGCCTGCGCGGCGCCGGTCGCCGCCAGTGCGCCGAAAGCGGCCAGGGTGAGTTTTGCGATATGTTTCATGATCACCTTCCCAATACTCGTGGTGTTGCCGAGGCTGTGGAACCACAACCTCGCGTATCCCGGCCGTGAATGGCTCTTTTTTCAGCGCTCGGGGACGAACGGTTTTCCCAGCGACGCCGGTGTGTTGCGCATGGTCATCCGTCTGTTCGATGAAATCAAGACAAGAACGACGATCGTCGCCAGATAGGGCAGCGCCGACAGGAACTGCGAGGGGATGGCCACGCCCTGCGCCTGGGCATGGAACTGGGCGATGGTGACCGCGCCGAACAGATACGCGCCCACCACGACGCGCCAGGGCAGCCAGGAGGCGAAGACGACCAGCGCCAGTGCGATCCAGCCGCGCCCGGCGGTCATGTTCTCCACCCATTGCGGCGTGTAGACCAGCGACAGATGCGCCCCGGCGAGCCCGGCGCAGGCGCCGCCGAACATCACCGCCAGATAGCGCATGCGCAGCACGTTGATGCCCAGCGCATGGGCCGAGCCGTGATTGTCGCCCACCGCCCGCAGGGTCAGCCCGGCCCTTGTGCGGAAGATGAACCACCATACGCCGATGGCGAGCAGGATCGACATGTAGAAGATCGGATCCTGGGCGAACAGGAGCGGACCGATCACCGGCAGTTCGGACAGGCCGGGCACCGCGATCGGCTGCAGCTTGATGCCCGGCAGGCCGACGAACTGCTCGCCCGCCATGCCGGCAACGCCCAGGCCGAGCAATGTCAGCGACAGGCCGGTGGCGACCTGATTGGTGGCCAGCGAGAGCGTCAGGAACGCAAACAGCAGCGAGAACAGCGCCCCGCACACGATCGCCGCGAAAACGCCCATCCAGGGCGAGCCGAAGAGCTGCGCGGCGCCGAAGCCGGTCACCGCGCCGATGATCATCATGCCCTCCACGCCCAGATTGAGCACGCCCGAGCGCTCGACGACCAGTTCCCCCAGCGCGGCGATCAGCAGCGGCGTCGCCGCCGTCGCCGTGGTCAGCACGATCGCCTGGATGATCTCCGGGCTCATTGCGCCGGCTCCAGCCGCGCCGGCGCGGGCCGGACGATGCGCACCCGGTAACGGATGAGCGTGTCGGCGGCGAGCACCGAGAACAGCAGCACGCCCTGGAACACGTTCGCCACCTTGTCGGAAACGCCCAGCGAAATCTGCGCCGCCTCGCCGCCCAGATAGGACAGCGCCAGGATCAGCCCGGCGGCGACGATGCCCAACGGATTGAGCCGGCCCAGAAACGCCACGATGATGGCCGTGAAGCCATAGCCCGGCGAGATCGTCGGCCGAAGCTGGCCGATCGCGCCGGAGACCTCGACGATGCCGGCGAGCCCGGCCAGCGCGCCCGAAACGATGAAGGCGAAGAACACCATGCGCCGCGCCGAAAAGCCGGCAAAGCGGCCGGCGCGCGGGCTCTCGCCGAGAACGCGGATCTCGTAGCCCTTGAGCGTGCGCGACAGCACGAACCAGACGACGAGCGCCGCCAGGATGGCAAAGACGAAGCCATAATGCGCCCGGCCCGAGGCCGAGAACATCTCCGGCAGGATCGCATCGGCGTGAAACGAGCGCGTTTCGGGGAAGTTGAAGCCTTCCGGATTGCGCCACGGCCCGCGCACCAGCCAGTCCAGGAACAGCTGCGCCACATAGACGAGCATCAGCGAGGACAGGATTTCGTTGGTGCCGAAGCGCGCCTTCAGAAAGGCCGGGATCGTCGCCCAGGCGGCCCCGCCCGCAAGCCCCATCACCAGCATCACCGGCAGGACGAGCGGTCCGGTCAGACCCGGATACAGGACCGGCAGCACAGATCCGGCGATGGCGCCCATCACGAACTGGCCCTCGGCGCCGATGTTCCAGTTGTTCGACAAGAAGCAGATCGAAAGCCCCACCGCGATCAGGATCAGCGGCGTCGCCTTGATCAGGAGTTCGTGGATCGACCAGATCTCGGTCAGCGGCTCGATGAAATAGGCATGGAGCGCGGCCACGGGCGACTTGCCGAGCGCGGCGAACATGATCGCGCCGATCAGCGCGGTGATGGCGAGCGCGATCAGCGGCGAGACGGCGCTGAACAGCGCCGAATGCTGCGACCGGCGCACCAGTTCGACGCGCATCATGCGGCGACCCCATGGTGCTTTTCGGGCTCGGCGCCGCCCATCAGAAGGCCGAGCTGTTCGCGCGTGACGGTGCGCGCGTCGAGCGGCTCGGACATCTCGCCATCGGCGATCACGGCAATGCGGTCGCAGATCTCGAGCAGTTCGTCGAGATCCTGGCTGATGACGAGTGCGCCGGCACCGGCATTGGCGGCATCCAGAAGCGTCTGGCGGATGCGCGCCGCAGCCCCCGCATCGACGCCCCAGGTCGGTTGGTTGACGACGAAGACTACCGGCTGGCGGTCGAATTCGCGGCCCAGGATCAGCTTTTGCAGATTGCCGCCCGACAGCGTCGCCGCATCGGGGTTTTCGCCAGACTTGCGCACATCCATCGCCTTGACCACGCGGCCGAGCGTGCGGCCGAGCGCCGAGTGCCGCAGAACGGCAAAGCGCCCGCCGGACAGATAGGCGCTGGCGTCCGAAGCGTGGCGACTGAGAAGGATGTTGTCGGTCAGCGGCATCGCGGCGACCGCCGCATGGCCAAAGCGCTCCTCGGGCGCGAACGCCGCGCCCAGCCGCCGCCGCCCGTTCGGGCCGAGCCGGCCGGCCGGCGTGCCGTCGATGATCACCGCATCGGGATCGTGTTGCAGTTGCTCGCCAGACAGCGCCTCGAACAGTTCGGACTGCCCGTTGCCGGCGACCCCGGCAATGCCGAACACTTCGCCCGCATGCACTTCCAACTGGATGCCGCGCAGCGCCGTCGAGAACGGGCCGAGCGGCTTCTGGTCGAGCGCGCTGACGCAGAGTACCGCCGTGCGGCTCCGGCCGGCGGCTTCGTGATCGGCCGGGCTGCGGCGCACCGCCTCGACCTCGGCGCCGACCATCATCGCCGCAAGGCTGGCCGCGGTCTCCGCGCGCGGATCGCAATGGGCGACCACCTGGCCGTGCCGCAACACGGTAGCGCGGTCGCACATGCGTTTGACCTCCTCGAGCCGGTGCGAGATGTAAAGGATCGCCTTGCCCTCGCCCTTCAGCGTCTCCAGCGTCTCGAAAAGCCGCTCGGCCTCCTGCGGCGTCAGCACCGAGGTCGGCTCGTCCAGGATGATCAGGCTGGGCTCTTGCAGCAGGCAGCGAATGATCTCCACGCGCTGGCGCTCGCCGACCGACAGATCGCCCGCCATGGCGTGCGGGTTGAGCGTCAGCCCATACGCCTCGCCCAGCCGCCGCGCCTCGTCGGCGACCGTGGAAAGCGGCGTGCCCGCCTCCAGCGAAAGCGCGATGTTCTCGGCCACCGTCAGCGAGTCGAACAGCGAAAAGTGCTGGAAGACCATACCGATTCCGAGCTTTCTTGCGGTCGAGGGCTCGGCGATCTTCACCGGCCGGCCGCGCCACAGGATTCGCCCCGCATCGGGCGAGAGCGAGCCGAACAGCATCTTGACCAACGTCGACTTGCCGGCCCCGTTCTCGCCCAGAAGGGCGTGGATCTCGCCCTCGACGATGTCGAAATCGACCGCGTCATTGGCCTTGAGCGTGCCGAAGGACTTCGTCAGCCCGTCAACGGCCAGCAGCGGCGGCGGGGCGGCGCTTTGGGAGACGTCCGTCTTCATGTCGGCCCGGTGTCAAACGCAACCGGGAAAGATTAGGCGCCCGGCCTCGCATTGCGCAATGGGCAATCGGTCCGGCGCATGCGCTCCTCCACACCGATTGCGGCATTTGGCCGGTGGACATCGCCTGCCGGCCGCGCCAAATCCCGGTTAAAGGGAATTTGGAGCTAGCCGAGGAGGTTGCGATGACCAGGACATGCGACATCGTGGTGGCGGGCGCGGGCCCGACGGGCATGGCGGCGGCGCTCGAGGCGGCCGCCTGCGGCTACGACACCGTGCTCGCGGCCCCGTCCGGCACGCATCTGGACGATGACGCGCGCACCACTGCGCTGATGCGCCCGGGCATCGCCATGCTCGAGAACTACGGCGTCTGGCCCGATTGCGCCGAGCCGTCGGCGCCGCTCAAGGTGTTGCGCATCGTCGATGCAACCGGCCGGCTGTTCCGCGCGCCCACGGTCAGCTTCCGCGCCAGCGAGGCCGATCTCGACGCATTCGGCTACAACATCCCCAATCGCGCGCTCAACGCCGCGCTCGAAAAGGCGGTGCAAGACAACCCGCGCATTGCCGTCGTCGAGGCGATGGTCTCGGCGATTGCCTTGAACGACGATGCCGCCTTTGCCACGCTGTCCAATGGCGAAACGTTCGAGGCCAGGCTCGTCATCGGCGCCGACGGGGTCAATTCGCTCGTTCGCCAGGCGGCCAGCATCGGCGCGCGCAAATGGGCCTATCCGCAGACGGCCATCGTCCTCGCCTTCGATCACGAGCGCCCCCATGGCGACATCTCGACCGAATACCACACCGAACAGGGCCCGTTCACCCAGGTGCCCCTGCCCGGCAACCGGTCGAGCCTTGTCTGGGTGATGCGGCCCGAAAGGGTGCACGACACGCTCGCCATGGCGCCTCGGGCGCTGGCGATGGCCATCGAGGAGAACCTGCACTTCACGCTGGGCAAGGTGTCGGGCGTCACCGAGCCGCAGACCTGGCCGCTGTCGAGCCTTGTCGCCCATCGCTTCGGCGCCAGGCGGGTGATGCTGATCGGCCAGGCGGCCCATGCCTTCCCGCCGATCGGCGCACAGGGGCTCAATCTGGGCTTCCGCGACGTCGCCGACCTGGCGGCCGTGCTCGCCGGCGCCGGCGCCGATCCGGGCGCGCCGCGCATCACCCGCAGCTACGATTGGCGCCGGCGCGCCGATGTCTATACGCGCACCGGCGCGGTCGACCTGCTCAACCGCTCGCTGCTCACCGATTTCGTGCCCATCCAGATGGGCCGCGCGGCCGGGCTCGGCCTGTTGAAGAACTTTGGCCCGTTGCGCGGCATCATGATGCGCGAGGGAGTGGAGCCCGGGGCCAGCGTCAAGGCGGCGATGGCCGCGCTCGACCCGCGCAATCTCAGAAAAGGTCAGGCGGCAGGATAGCGTTGGTCATCAGGTAGAGCAGCGCCGTGACCGTTGCGACCGAGCCGACGGTGGTCAGCAGCACCATGGCCGAAGCGCGTTCGACCCAAACGCCGTATTGCTGGGCGATGACGTAGACATTGGTGGCGCTCGGCAGCGCCGCCAGCAGCATCGCCGAATACACCCAGACCGGCGGAAAGTCGCCCACATACGATACCAGCACATAGGCCAGCAGCGGCTGCACGATCAGCTTGATCGGCACGATGAACACCGTTTCGACCGGCACGCGCCTGAGCGGACGCAGGGCCAGCGTGACGCCCATGGCGAACAGCGCGCATGGCGCCGCCGCACCGGCCAGATAGTCGAGCAGCGTCTGCACCGGCGCCGGCGGCCGCAGGCCGAACACCGCCGCGCCGATGCCGACGATCGTGGCCAGGATGAACGGATGGAACACGATGCGCCGGACGACATCGAGCGCCAGCCGGTAGGCCGGCGGCCGGTCCGCGCCCTGGTCCGACAGCGCCATCATCAGCGGCGCGATGATGAAGTGCAGCGTGTTGTCGAAGCAGAAGATCAGCGCCACCGGTACCACCGCCGCCTCGCCGAAGGCGAGCAGCGCCAGGCCCGGGCCCATATAGCCGATATTGCCATAGGCGGCGGCCAGCCCCATTACGGTGGACTCGGCGATCCGGCCGCCGGTGCGAAGGATCGCGATGACGAACATCAGCGCGAAGATGGCGAAAGTGGACAAGGTGGTGGCGGCGATGAAACGCCAGCGGGTCAGTTCCTCCACCGGCGTTTGCGCCAGAAGATTGAAGAACAGCGCCGGCAGGGCGACATAGATGACGAAGGTGTTCATCCAGCCCAGCGCCTCGATGGGCTGGCGCGTGATGCGGGCCGCGGCAAAACCCAGCGCGATCAGGCCGAAGAACGGCAGAACCAGCCCGATGACGCTTGCCATGTTCGCTCCGTCCACCGCTTGCGGGGCGGCCCCAACGTGCCGGCCGCGATACCGGGCCGCGCCCGCGCCGGTCAAGCCCCGGATCGAGTCAAGCTCTTGAAAGAAAAGGCCGAGCGCATCATTTTATGGCCATGAGACACACTGCCAGCAAAATGGTCACGGCCAAGTTCGGGATTGGCGATGTCGTCCAGCATCGCATGTTCCCGTTTCGCGGAGTGATCTTCGACATCGATCCCGAATTCGACAACACCGAGGAATGGTACGAGGCCATCCCCGCCGAGATCCGTCCGCGCAAGGACCAGCCCTTCTATCACCTGCTCGCCGAGAACGAGGAGACCGAATATGTCGCCTATGTCTCCGAGCAGAACCTTCTGCCCGACGAAACGGGCGAGCCGATCCGGCATCCGCAGGTGGGCGACATCTTCGACTGGAACGCCGACAACAAGCGCTATCAGGTGCGCGATATCCTGGCGCACTGACCGGGCGCGGGCCGTCAAGGGCCCCATCGCCGCACGGGCGCCATCCCCCTTCTCACGTCGCCCCCTCGAACACGATTTTGGGGCTTGATCCGCGTATCCAGTGCCGCTTGATCCCGGCAACACGTGCCGGGATGACGCACGAGGGTGCGGGGCTCGAGCCTGCGCGGGCATGACGCTCGAGCGCGCGCGGGGATGATCCAGAGCCGGATGCCGCAAATTCCGGTGCGGCCAAGCGTCCGGCTAGTTCGGCAACCCTTCCGATGCCGCCTGGCGGATCGCCATGACCAGCGTTTCGGGCGCCTGTGCCCCCGATACCGCCAGCTTGCGGTCGACGATGAAGCAAGGCACGCCCGTCACGCCGATCTCGGTGGCCCGCACCGCTTCGCCGGCAACCGCATCCCTGTCGCGGTCCGGGCGATGCTCGCCAC
>NZ_JASHKB010000040.1 GCF_030732865.1 Roseitalea sp. MMSF_3546 | reverse complement strand
AACGGCCAATGGCGGGCGGGCAACGGGGCAGCCGACAAGGGCCAGCATGCCGGGGCAAGCCGGAATGACGATGACGCACAGGCCGACGCCACCCCTGCAAGCGACGCTGGTGCAACCACAGACGATCCGGCCGGTTCCCCCTCAAGGTCGGTGACGCCGATCGGCAAGGGTCGGGCCGCCACCGTGCCGATCGACAAGTCGGCGCTGACCCTGTCCGAACCAAGGCGCGAGCGCGATCCGGCGCATCTGCGCCATGTCGCCAGCCGGCCCTGCCTGATCTGCGGGCGCAACCGGGCGCAGGCCCACCACGTCACCTTCGCCCAGCCCAGTGCCATGGGACGGAAGGTATCGGACGCGTTCACCGTGCCGCTGTGTTCGGCCCATCATCGGGCCCTGCATCAGCGCGGCGACGAACGGGCGTTCTGGGCCGAGCACGGCATCGATCCGCTCGAAACGGCCAAGGAGCTCTGGGCGCAGACGCGGGAGCGCGACACACAATCGCTGCCGGACCGTCACGGCGCGGCGGACGCGCAGAAGACCGGTTGAGGCGTTTGCCGCGCTGCGAGGTGGGCGCGATCACGGCAGTTCCGATCCGACCGGCCCTGTTTCAGGCAGCGGCGAGCGGCTCGATGTCCGAGACGTCGACACTCTGGCGCGCCTGCGCCAGATCCCAGGCACGCTGCAGGTTCATCCAGTATTCGGGCGTCGTGCCGAAGACCCGGGCAAGGCGCATTGCCGTATCGGCGGACACGCCCGTGTGGCCTGCAACGAGACGCTCGATGCGGGTACGCGGGACGTGAATGCGCCTTGCCAGCGCGATTGCGCTCAAATCAAGCGGCCCGAGATAGAGTTCGGCGAGCACTTCACCAGGGTGCGATGCATCCGTGAGCCGCGTCATCGCGTTCCTCCTTCAATGATCATCGACGATTTCGACATCGGCGGGACCCTGGTCCGTCCATACGAAACAGATCCGCCATTGCTTGTTGATCCGCAACGCGTGCTGGCCGGCGCGATCTCCCTTGAGCTGTTCGAGCCGGTTGCCGGGTGGAAAACGCAAATCGTCAAGAACCATCGCCGCATCAAGGGCCGACAGCATGGCCCGCGTCCGCATAACCCTATCAGGGGAGAACGCCTTTGCGTATCTGCCCTCCAGCACAGTTGGTGCGCGTTCTCCCTTCGTGCTGACGATCATGGCAACTGTATCATGCTATGATACGTGCCTCCATCCGAAGGAACGCGTTTGACAGACAAACACCCTCAAAACGTTAGATCGAAAGCAAAATGTTCATCTTTTGTTCGATCTTGGACCCTACCGAAGTGATGCGGCGCGCTCGAGCGCATCCCGATAGGCCTCAACGACGATCCTCTCATCGAACTCCTTCTCCATCCTGGCGCGGCCGGCCTGGCCCATCGCCCGTCGCCGGTCCGGGCCTGTCAGAACCCGAGCGCGTACCGCGTTCGGGCTCATTCGACTGGGATCAGTCATCGCTCTCGCTTGCCGTTCGTGCGGCCATGGCACTGCCTGAGGTGGCTTCAGGCGCGTCGGGTTCGCCCGCCTTGGCGCCCTCAGGTGGCCGCGAGTGAGCGATGTCCGCCGAACTGGACGACTCGTCCGGCGCTCCGGCCTCGCGCTGGCCATTGGGGAAATGCGCCATGGAATCGGCCAGAATGCCGGCACAAAGGGCAGCAAGGGTCAGGACGACAGTCGCACCGATAAGCCAGGGATCGTTGATCGCGCGATCGGTCCATTCGGGCTTGATGACCGTTGTCCGGTTGGCAAACCTGTTGATCGTCATCTCACCGCGACCGAGTGCCGTGTAGGCGACCAGGTGGAACGGCACGTTCGACGCCTGGCTCTCGCGGTTGGCGTAAGCGGATATGAAGCCGTAGACCGCCCCCTGCCCCCGGTCGTCGGAAAAGCGAAACCCGACCCGGTCGCCACGATTGAGCTGGCCTGATGCAACCGTCAGCGGATTGTCGCGCCCGGGCAGCGTCTGCCGAATGACGTAATGGCCAGCAACGAGATAGCCGCGCTGGCCAGCCCCTGCCTCGGCACCGATCCTGACCTGCCCCGAAAACGGCAGGCTGCCGCTGCGATAGAACGGCTCCGGCGGCAGCACGATCCGATCGCCCTTTGCAAGCGGCGCGCCGGCGCCCACATCGATGCCATCGCCCTCGGCAACAGCTTCGATATCGGCGATCAAGCTGCCGCCCGGCCCTGCGTGCACGACGACCATTGCACCCTGCGGCCAACGAAACGCCAAAGTCCTGTCGGTCTCGACGGCGTCAAACGAGGCCGGCTCACACATGAGGTCACGCAGCCGGTTGTCGTCTTCGGCCCCCGGCCCGTCAGTCTCACGGCGCTGGCCGCCAAGGTCGAGCCGGCACAGCAACGTACCCGGCGCAAGGCTCCATGTGTTGCGGGCGGTATCGTCGGTGAATGCGACCTCGGCGGAAAATGTCTCGAATTCGGCCAGAAACGACCGGTCCTGCGCTATGAAGTAAAATACGCCCAAGACAAGGGTCGCCAGCAGCACGAGGATCAGGCCGATGATCCGCAACCGTGACAGATGGCGCAGCCTGATGGCCCTTTGAGCGGTCAACATCAGTCAAGAGGGCCGGCATAAATGGTCAGGTCGACCGGATCCTCATAGGCACCGTAGTTGACGCGGTTGATCCTGACCTCAAGCTTTCCGCTGATGCCATCGATGTCGGCAAGGCAAAGACGGTCATAGCCGACAGTGCTCTGCGATCCGGACCGGTCGCACAGCGTGACGGCTTTCTCGCCGGTCTGCGTCGCAACTTCCGCGAAGACCCGTTCGGCGCCCTGGCTGTTCACGTAGACCGCAACGGTGGTGGCGAGTTCGGCTGCGTTCGCGGACAGGGCCGAAAGCGCGAATTCGCTTGAGGGCGCGCTGCATGCCCCCTTGGTCACGGCGAGGGCGAGTTCGGCAACGTTGCGCTTCTTCAGCTCCGTCCAATGCTCGGCGGTGAACCAGGGGCCCGCCGGCGTGCTGTCGCCCAGCCTGACCAGATCGTTGTCGGGCTCGTCAGGGGCATTGTATTCGGCCAATCCTTCAAACAGTGCATCCGGGCTGATCAGGCGCGCGCAAATCGGGTGCGACGCCCAGTCCGCCGGCACAAGGGCAATCAGATCGGGCTTGTTGCCAGGCACCTCGCCGACCAGGGCGACGCCGACGACGATGCGCGCCGCGGAAACCTGGGCGGCTTCGGCCAATTCGCCATAGGGCTCGGGGTCGGTCTTGGGCATCAATGTCGGCAGGTCCTGAGCCGACGCGCCAAACGACGAGCCAAGGAGCCCGAAAGTGCACGATGCGACGGCCGCTTTTTTGCAGAAGTCCATGCGCTCTTTCCCAACCGTGCCAAGACAAGCTAATGTCGTCACAGATCATAACCGCATCTTCGGCCGATGAAAACGGGACGACAAGGGCAGATCATCGCATGAGAAAGACCGTCAACCGTGCGCTGTTCGCGCTCGCAGCCCTTTTTACGACGACGATGGGAGCCGCGACAGAACCGGTTTCGGTCAACAGCCCGGCCGGGCAGGGATTTGCGGTTACCCACAACACGATCTGCTACGTCATCCTGCCCGAGCACGTGCACCTTGGTACGACCGAACTGAGCCTTTCGGCCGGCTCGCCACCGGTCAGGGGTGCCGGTCGCGTCTTTCAGTCGTTCCTGCCGAGCATGGATCTGTCGGTTGCGGTCGTCACGGGCGGACTGACCGAGCGATGCCGGACACGCTTTGAGGACCTGCCGCGCGATATCGTGGACCTGATCTCGCTGGGTGGCGAGACCAGCTTCGTCACCGTCAGCGGGGCGGGCCAGATCGAACGCGTGCAGGGCCACATCGACCTGATTACCTACGAGATGATGGAGATCGAGATCGCCGATGAGGGCGACAGACTGTTTGGTGGACGAAGCGGCGGAATCGTGACTGCCGGCGGCGAGCCGGTCGGCATGATCATCGAAGCCATCACGGACAGGCGGGCGAGAGCCCTGCGCATGGATGCCATCGTGGCCCGCCTTGACCGGCTGCTCGCCAATCGCGGGGAAGCGCCGCCCGCGCCTGCCGATCGGACGGAGGCGGACACGACGATCGGGCTTTTCGGGAAGGCGGGCGACATCGCGGCCTGCTCGGCCGGCCCGGTGCGACCGGAAGCAAGCTGCTGGGCGATGAGGGACGGCGCGCACCCACTGCTCGTCGCACCGGACGACCTGCCGCTGCAGATCGAACTGAGGCTCGAGGGGGGCACGCAGAGCATACGCCGCGTGGAGATGCGCGCGGTTCGCGCGCCCGGATCGACGGTGCCAAGATCGGTGATCGTCGAAAGGCGGGCGGGCAGCCCGGATCGGCCGAGCTGGCTGTCCTTCGGGCGCGCCGACATGACGCCCTTTGGCGAACTGACCTTGGCACACGGCGCCGGTCTGCGAACCGGCGCATTGCGCATAACGATCGTCGATAGCTGGCAGGCCGGAAAAGCGGTCCGCCTCGATTCGATCGCCGTTCGCTAGAAGCTCAGTCGATCAGCGGGATGCGGATCGTGACCGGCGTTCCGCGCCCATTGACCAGAAATGCGCCGGTCAAGGTCCCTGTGTCGTCCAGCTCCATCACCGATGTTCCGACGATATTGAAGCTCCAGTCAGCGGTCATCACCTTTTCGCCGCTCATTCGAAACACGCAATTGCGCCCTTCATGCCATTTCCAGCAATCCTGCTCGGCATCGAAATCGCCGACCACGAACGAGAAATAGCCCGTACGCGCGTCCTGGGTCCAGCTGCCCTTGAACATGCGCAACCAGTCATAGATCTGGGTCAGTTCCGAGTTGTCAGCCGGGATCTCGAATTCAGCGCGCATCGGACCGCCAGCGTCCAGAACGGCGCGGATTGCGGCCGCCCGCAGACGCGGATCGTCCGAGTACAGACCGACTTCCTTGGCCTTGTTGACGAACACCGGATCTCCGCTCCGCAACAGCGCCTCCATCGCGGCGATACGGCGATTGGGATCGGGGTCGGCGAGCAACCGCTCGGCCCGCACCAGTTCGTCCGACCGCTCGCCGATCTGCGCTTCGATTTCATCGAGAACGGAACTGGCCGAAGCCGACATAGCAAGGCTCAGCCAGAAACAGACAAGCAGGCAAGCTCTCATCACGCGGTTCCATACACTGTCGCGATAAATTGGACCGTCCTTCATCGCCACCGCCGCGTCAAGTTCGAAACCGGACATCAAAACTCGATCGGCAGTTCTGCGTCCTCGGCTTGCGTTTGGGTCACAGGGTCGCCCGCCGCGATGCGATCGCGGCTCGCCCGCAAATCGTCCACATAGCCCAGTTCGTCGAACATCCAGGTCATGATCACGGTCGAGGTTTCGGCCGGAATATGCCGTGCCGGCTCGTAGTTCACCATCTGCACGGCCAGCAGGTCCGGGCAGAGCCGCGAACGCAATTGCGGATCATCGAGGCGTTCGGGGCGCAGGTCCGGCCGTGCCCGCAGATGCGGCAGCAGATAGTCGTAAAGCGGCGGCGGCGGTTCCCAGCCATCGCCCTCGACAAGCTGCGACCACAGGTCGGTCTGGCGGCCTTCAACGCTGATCGTGCAGTCATGCTCCAGCGGCTGGTCGGCCCAGATCCAGCGGAAGCCGCCGCGGTAGGCGTTGCCGGCGGGCGCGGTCGCAACAGGCTCGCCATACCGCTCGATCAGCGATCGGCCCAGCGGTCCCTCGCTGACCGATCCGTCCGGCAGGAAGACGACACGGAACGCAGCCACCAGTTCGTCGGGTGCGGCGGGCGGCTCATTGAACAGCGCGATCGCCTCCTTGCCATCGGCGGAAACGAACAGACGGCCGGAACTGTAGGGCATGGGTCCGTCGGTCAGCGTTGCAAGCTGATCGGCGCGATCGGCGGCCAGCACCGTGCCTACATCGATCCGCTCGCGCACGATCGCCTCGGCCTCGGTCAGGGTCATGCCAAGGCGGATGCCCAGAATGTCGCGGCCGGTGGCCGCATCGGATGGGCGCTGTGCACCATCGTCGGACAAGCCGGCCTCGCCCGGCGCGGAGAAGGGATCGTCGTCCAGCAGATGGAGCGGCAGCGGCCGCGGATCCTCAAGGCGCAGGGCGTACAGGTTCTCGCCGGTTTCGGCGTTGACGATGCGCGCCGAGGACACACTCGCCTGAAGGCTTGCGGCCATGCCGTTGAACTGCACCGGTTCGTCGGCGCGGGTGGCCCCCTCGCCCCAGCGCGCATTGAACTCGGCGATCGCGGCACGCGCCTTCTCGGCGCGCGTTTGCGGGAACCGCGAAAGGCGTTCGCCGTCCGCAACGACGAGCCGAAGTTCCAGCATCGCGCCGGCAACGCCTTCGCCGGGCAGGCCGGACAGGCCGGGCACCTTGTCGAGCGCGAAGAACAGATGCTGAAGCGGTCTGGCGCCGGGCACCATGTCGTAGGCATCGCCTTTGAGCCGGCAATAACGATCACCCTGGCGATCGCATTGGGGGCCCGATGCATGCTGTGGCCGGGCGTTCGTCAGGAACAGCGTCGGCTCGGCATAGTGATCGGCGGCCTGCAGCACGATGCAGCGTTGCAGTTCACGGCGGTCGGCCAGGCCGAGCGTTGACGCGCGCGCCGCCAGAGCGGCCGCATCAAGGTCGAGAACCGCGGCCGTGCAATCGCGGCCGTGACGGGTGAACCCGGGGGCGTGAAACGGCGTATTGGGCCGGCCGAAGCGGTCGAGCGCGCCCGGCGGCCAGGGCAGGCGCACGATCACCTGCTGCGGAAGGCTCCGGGCGCGCGCCGCACTCCACTGGCGGAAGGTCGGCAGCATTGCCTGGCGCCGGGCGCCCTCGGGCAGGAAGGCGACATTGGCAAAGAAGGTGCCGCCTTGCGGCGTCGATCCGGCCTGTTCGGCGGCCTTCTCGTAAAGGAAACGCTGCACGAACATGCGCTCGAGATCGGCCTTTTCGACCGTGTCGGACAGATGGCGCAGGCGCAAAAGGTCGACGATCTCCTCGGTCAGCGCCGTGGCGGGCGCATCGGTCGTCACCACATCGGTGACAACCTGCCCGAAATCGCGCGCTGGAACACCGGTGAGATCGGCGCGATCGATCACCGCGCCATCCTCGAGGCGCATGGTGACCTGCTGCGGCGTGATGGCGGTTGCGACATAGGCGCTGCCCTCGACGGTGTAGATGCCGCTGTCGCCGAGCGCGACCTCCAAGTCGAGCCAGAACCGCATGCCGGTCTCGCCGTCCGCGGCGCGGCTGGCGAGCGCGTCATGGGACAAGGCGACATCATAGTCGGACAGCGGTGCGGGCAAAAGCAGGACGCCGCGTTCGCCGACCTGCACGGTGCGATCGGCGCCGCCACCCAGTTCGTTCTGCAACAGCGCGTCCACCCAGCTTGCGGTGCGAGCGCCTGGTCTGTAGGCGCCGACAACGGTCATCCCGCCCAAGTCGCGATCGAGGTTGAACTCGCGCACCGTGTCGATCCTTGCGCCGAGCACGGGCAGGCGATCGCCGTCGCGCCGGTCGAACGTCCGGTCGGCGAGCCGAAACCGGCCCGGCTCGTCGGCGGTCGGCAAATAGTAGAACATGTCCGACCGGATGGTCATGGTGGCCGGCAGGGCGGCGGCGCGGGCGCGCGACCACGCCTTGAAGGCGCCAAGACGCTCGGCGTTGACGGCAAAGTCCGCCCGCGCAAAGAACGGACCCCAGTCGTCATAACGATACCAGTTGCTTCCGACATCGTCGCGATAGATTTCCTGTTCGCGGCGAACGCGCGCCTCGAGCCATTGGCGCCATCGGTCCTCATCGAGGTCAGCGCCGGCGCGCAGGGCGAGCAGGCGCCCCGTCTCGAAATCGTGCCGATAGGGCAGGCGCGGGTCGATCGCCTGGCCGGGATCCTCAAGATAGGCCAGCGGCGCGATCCGGCTGCGATCGAGGGCGTTATCATCGAAGGTGTACAAGATGCGGGCGAGGTCGGCCGGATCGCGCAGGGTGAACGGTCCGATGCGTTCGCCGGTGATGCGCACGGTGTGGCGGTCGCGCCGGCCGTCGGTGACCGTGTCAAGGCTCGCCGTCACATCAACCGGCGCGACAAGGTAGACCGACGGCCGGTCCAAGCGGCTGGCGTCGCCGACCAGGGCCTCGGCCGCCTCGGGCGCCATCGGCCAGTGTGCAGGCAGGCCGCCGGCGCGCACGGACAGTTCGATCCCCGCATCCATCCAGCGGATCTGCGAGGACCCCTGAAGGCGCGCCGGGCGGACGCAACCGTCGCGAAGCGCTGCGACCGGCAGGTTGAAGCGTTCGTTGTCGAAGTCGTATTCGGGCAGCATGATCCGGCAGATCAGCATCATGGACTGGCGCGCGGCGATCGCTTCGCTGCTTGTGCGCGCTGCCGCCGCGGCGGTGATCGCCGTCTCGAGCCGGCGCTGATCGAATTCGTTCAGGCCATGGATGTTGGAGCGATTGGCACTGGCGGCCTCGATATAGGCGGCAAGTTCGAGACCGCGCTCGCCGCTGCGCCGGGTATGGTCGAAGATGCTTGGCACTTCGCCAAGTGCGCGCACGGCGATCTGCCGGATGGTGTCGTTGTGAAGCGTTTGCGCCGTCCAGGGCACGAAGCGATCGCTCGTTCCTGTCTCGGCGGCTTCGCCCAGCAGCATCCGGTAAAAGAAGTAGGGCAGTCTGAACGCGTAATCGAACCGGCTGTCGGCCAGCGACCGGAACGGATCGGGATTGCGGTAAAAGCTGGTGGCATAGAGGGCCGGAAGCCCATCGACGAGCGGCATGCGCGGATCGGCAACCGTGGTGGCCGCACTTTCACCCACTTGTTCGCCATTGCCGAACGCCAGGGCTTGCCCGTCCGTCGGCGGCTCTTGACGCTGCACGCCCGCAGCGCCGTCGATTGAGGGTGCCACGCCGCCTGCGGCAGCAGTGGCGGCGTCGAGTGTCGCGATCCTTGCGGTCATGTGTTCGGCGAGGCATCGCGCATCGCTGCCGCAGCGATCGCGCCGGGCGATCCAGCGGCGCTGCTGCGCGACGAGCGCATCGGCCGCCGCGCCGGCCAGCCGATCGCGGACCGCGGCGTAGCGCTGGCTGAGTTGGCGATCGAGCGCGGCCAGTTGCGCATTGGCGCAGATCGCCCGTTCGGTGGCGGTGCTGGCGCGCGCGCAATCAAAGCTCGGTTCGACGACGGTGTTCGGTGCCGGTGCGGGCTCGGCCATCCGGGTCCGGCTCGTCCATGCCGCCTGGGCCGCGGCGGCGGTGACGGCATTGACCTCGCCGGTCGGATCGAGCCCGTAGGCGCGCTGGAAGGCCATGATGGCACGGCGCGTGCGCGGCCCCATCAGGCCATCGACGGGACCGGGATCGTAACCCAGATCGGCCAGCTGTGCCTGGATTCGGCGCACCATGGCGCGTTGCTCGGACTGGGCGATGCGCGTCGGGCTCGCCTGCGGCGGCTGCGCGGTGCGCTGGTGTTCCTGGCGCTGGATTTCAAGCAGTATTGCGGCGCCACCGCGCAGCAGATCCCCCAATTCCTGAGCCCGGACCTGGCCAGACGTGCTGAGGGCCAGCACAAATGCCAAAACAAAGGGAAATCTGATCAACGCTGACCTCACCCCACCACCTGAGCGGCTATCATGACAAGAACAAGCAGCCGGTTCAAGTTAATGGTGCAAGTCTATTTTGGCGCAAGCTGGACACCTGCAGACAGTCCCGCTCCGGCCGGTCGATCGTGATCGTTGCGGCGCGTGAGGTGCACCGACGCATCGCGAAGCCTGGGTTGTCGACCCAATCACCTGGAGCGTTCGAGCATGAGACCTGACCCGCTCGCGGAGCTTGTTGCTGGCGCCGGCCGACGAATCTCAGCCGTAGGCTGTGCTTCGACGGTGTCCGTCATCGGCTGTTGCGCGCCTGTGGCGATGGTTCCGGCGCGGCCGGACGCCTCGCGCTTTCGTTTATGCGTGCAAGCAACGTGGCACTGCGCCTTGCGGGAGAGCGTGGGAGGCCCCTGGCGATTGGATTGCGGACCGTCAGCGAATGTGGGCGATGCCGACCGGTAGGGCCTCCATTCCAATTCGTGTGCGGTCGCCCAACCTATCGCCTAGTGAGCGCACCGGTCGCGCGCATGCGGACACCCGGGCCGGCCTCATCGTCGGCGTCGATGAAGATGACGCCTCCATCTTCAAGTGCTTGTTGGAGTCTGACGACGGTCTCGATCATACCTGAGACTCTGCCGCTGCTTCTCTCGGCCCTCTGAACTGTCGCAAACCCCAGATTTGCCCGCTTTGCCAATTCCGACTGGCTCCAGCCAAGCATAGCTCGTGCGCCGCGGATCTGCTCGCCCGTGAGCATCCGTCACGACGCCGAAAACAGCATTGATTTTCTGCCTATCATGATTTATTTTAATTCTCACAAGATTTAATTTTCGAGGACACGATGAACAAGATCGAATTCGAACTCGCCCACTTCACGGCACTCCGCCAGGAGCTGCTCAAGGCCCACCCCGATCTGGACGACGAAACGCTCGCCGACACGCTCGAGGGCGCGACCGACCTGCATGAAGCGATCGCCCGCCTGGTCCGCTCGGCGCTCGATGATGAAGACCTGCTGGTCGGACTGAAGGCGCGGATCGGCGAACTGAAGGGCCGGCTCGAACGGATCGGGCGCCGGGCGGAGGCCAAGCGGGCCGTGGCGCGCGCGGCCATGGATGAAGCGGGAATCGACAAGATCATGGCGCCGGACTTTACGGCCAGTTTGCGTGCGGCGCCACCCAAACTGGTCATCACCGATGAGGCGCGCATTCCCGAGTGGTTCTTCATCCCGCAGCCGGCCCGGCTGGATCGCGCCGGCCTGCGCGATGCCCTGAAGGCGGGCACCGGTGTTGACGGGGCAGCGCTGTCCAATCCCGAACCGTGCCTGTCGGTGAGGGTGAAGTGATGGGGTTTTCCGACAGGCAGACCCGCCAGCTGCGCGCCAAGCTCAAGCCGCGCCATGTCAGAAGCCGCTCCGAGAACGGGGCGGTCTGGCACTATCTGGAAGGCTGGCACGTGATCGCCGAGGCCAACCGGATCTTCGGCTTCGATGGCTGGCATCGGCAGACCGTCGAAAGCCAGTGCGTCCATACCAAGCATCAGGGCATGCGGTATGTCGCGGTCTATGTCACGCGGGTGCGGGTGACCGTGCGCGCGGCCGGCCAGGACATCGTCCGGGAAGGCTCGGGGGCGGGTGAAGCCAATGCCGTCTCGCCGGGCCAGGCGCACGAATTCGCGCTGAAAGCCGCCGAGACGGACGCGACCAAACGGGCATTGATGACCTTCGGCAATGCGTTCGGGCTGTCGCTGCATGCGGGGCACCCGGTCAAGGCCGGGCCGGGCATGGGCAACGGCGCGATGCCGGACACCGGCGGCCAGCCACGCGGGGCGAACGGCCAATGGCGGGCGGGCAACGGGGCAGCCGACAAGGGCCAGCATGCCGGGGCAAGCCGGAATGACGATGACGCGTCGACCGACGCCACCCCTGACAGCCCTGCAAGCGACGCTGGTGAACCCTCAGACGATCCGCCGGCGGCTTCCCTCTCAAGGCCGGTGACGCCGATCGGCAAGGGTCGCGCCGCCACCGTGCCGATCGACAAGTCGGCGCTGACCCTGTCCGAACCAAGGCGCGAGCGCGATCCGGCGCATCTGCGCCATGTCGCCAGCCGGCCCTGCCTGATCTGCGGGCGCAACCGGGCGCAGGCCCACCACGTCACCTTCGCCCAGCCCAGTGCCATGGGACGGAAGGTGTCGGACGCGTTCACCGTGCCGCTGTGTTCGGCCCATCACCGGGCGCTGCATCAGCGCGGCGACGAACGGGCGTTCTGGGCCGAGCATGGCATCGATCCGCTCGAAACGGCCAAGGAGCTGTGGGCGCAGACGCGCGAGCGCGACAAACATTCGGTGCCGGAGCGTCACGGCGCGGCGGGCGCGCAGAAGACCGGTTGAGCGGTTTATCGCGGTGCGATGCAGGCGCGATCGCGGCAGTTCCGATCCGACCGGCCCTGTTTCAGGCGGCCGCGAGCGGCTCGATGTCGGAGACGTCGACACTCTGGCGCGCCTGCGCCAGATCCCAGGCACGCCGCAGGTTCATCCAGTATTCGGGGGTCGTGCCAAAGACCCGCGCAAGGCGCATTGCGGTGTCGGCGGACACGCCCGTGTGGCCTGCAACGAGACGCTCGATGCGCGTGCGCGGGACGTGAATGCGAGCAAAATGTTCATCTTTTGTTCGTCGTCGAGCCCTACCGATTTGATGCGGCGCGCGCAAGCGCATCCCGATAGGCCTCGACGACGATCCTCTGATCGAACTCCCGCTCCATCCTGACGCGGCCGGCCTGGCCCATCGCCCGTCGCCGGTCCGGGCCAAGCGCGATCATGGCCAGCATCTTCTCGGCCAGATCGTCGGCGTCGCGCACCCGGCACAAGAGCCCCGTCGCGCGATCGTCGACCACCTGCCGGCAGCCGGGCACGTCCGTCGCGATGACCGGCCGGGCCATGGCGGAGGCCTCGAGCAGGGTCCGTGGCGTGCCCTCGCGATAGGACGGCAGCACCACGCAATCGGCGTCGGCAATGAAGGGGCGCACATCGTCCGTCGCGCCCAGATGCTCGATCACCCCTTCCTCCTGCCAGGCTTGCACGGTCTCAGGGTCGATGGCCGAGCGGTTCTCGGCGCCCAACTGGCCAAGGATCTGAAACCGCGCCTCGGGATGGCTTGTCCTGACCCGCCGTGCGGCCTCGACGAATTCGACGACGCCCTTGTCGCGCAAGAGGCGCCCGATCAAAAGGAAGGTCAGCGCGGTTGAGGCCTCTTGGCGCTCCGGCGGCGCGAAGTGGTCCAGATCGATCCCGGAACCCGGCACTAGGCGCACCTGGTCTTCGCGCACAAGCCGCCGCTCGACAAACAGATCGCGGTCATCGCCGTTTTGAAAGAACACGGTCGGTGCCCTGTAAAAGGCGGTGCGGTGCAGGGTCTCGGCGATGCGCCGCAGGGCCGGGCCGGACAAAAACGCCGTTCCCAGCCCGGTGACATTGGGAAGCGCGGGGATGGTAAGCCGCCGCGCCGCCAGGCCGCCATAGACATTGTTCTTGATCGTGTAGCTCAAGATGGCGTCGGGGCGGAGCCGGCGAAAGTGATCCACGTAGCGGCGCATCAGGGCCAGATCGCGATGCGGGGCGACACCTTTCAGGTCCATCGTCAGCGGCACGACATCACAGCCCATCGCCCCGAGGCGCTCGGCGGTGTCATCGAACGGCGCGAGGACGGTGACCTGATGGCCATCGGCAATCAGATCGGCGATGAGGGCGCGTCGGAAATTATAGGCGTTCCACGCCGCATTGACCGTCAGGAGGACGTGCAAGCAAGCCTCAGCGCTCAAGCAAGCGCATCAGATAGCGCCCGTAGTCGTTCTTGGCGAAACGCTCGGCCTGCCGCGCCAGTGCTGACGTATCGATCCAGCCGGCGCGGTAGGCGATCTCCTCAGGGCAGCCCACCTGCAGGCCCTGTCGGTTTTCGAGCGTGCGCACGAAATTGCCCGCATCGAGCAGGCTGGCATGCGTGCCGGTATCGAGCCAGGCATAGCCGCGGCCCATGGTCTGAACGGAGAGCTGTCCCTCATCGAGATACATCTGCAGCAGCGCGGTGATCTCCAGTTCGCCGCGGGCCGAGGGGACGACGCTCCTGGCTCGCTCGGGCGCGGTGCCGTCGAGGAAGTAAAGCCCCGTGACCGCGAAATTCGATGGCGGGGTCTGGGGCTTTTCGATGAGGGTTTGCGCCTTGCCGTCTTCATCGAAGCCGACAACACCATAGCGCTCGGGGTCCGACACCTGATAGCCGAAGACCGTGCCGCCCTCGATCGTGCGATCGGCATCGGCCATCAGCTCGGGCAGGCCATGACCGAAGAAGATGTTGTCGCCAAGGACCATGGCCGACGGCGCGCCGTTGAGAAACGCGTCGGCGATCAGATAGGCCTGGGCCAGGCCTTCGGGCGCGGGCTGGACGAGATAGGTCAGATCGATGCCCCAGGCCGCGCCGTCGCCGAGAAGACGCTGGAACTGGCTCTGGTCATCCGGTGTCGTGATGATGGCGATCTGCCGTATCCCGGCCAGCATCAATACCGAAAGCGGATAGTAGATCATCGGCTTGTCATAGACCGGCAGGAGCTGCTTGGAGACGCCCATGGTGATCGGCCACAGACGCGTGCCCGACCCGCCGGCCAGAATGATGCCCTTGCGTTCGCTCATGGCGCTCCCAATTCGTCCAGGACCGCATCGAGGCCCTCTCGCCAGTCCGGCCGCGCCAGGCCAAAATCGGTCTCAAGCGTCCTGCAGTCGAGCCGGCTGTTGAGCGGTCTTGCGGCGGGGGTCGGATAGTCCGTTGTGGGGATGTCGACCACTTCGACCGAATGGCCGGTCCTGGCAAAGATCGCGCGCGCAAAACCCGCCCAGCTGACGTCCGGCTGACCGGCAAAATGATGGATCCCCTGGCCCGGTGCACCTCGCCTGAGATGCTCGGCAATGGCATAAACGGCATCGGCGATCGCCGCGGCCGGGGTGGGGCCGCCGACCTGATCGCCGACGATCCGCAGTGTATCGTGGTCTGCCGCGAGGCGCCGCATGGTCTTGACGAAATTCTGGCCATGGGCGGAAAACACCCAGGCGGTGCGCAGGATCACATGCGGTCCCCCTGCCCCGGCCACCGCGACCTCGCCATCGCGCTTGCTTTGTCCGTAAACGCCGAACGGGCAGGTCTCCTCCTCGGGCTTCCACGGCGTCTGCCCGGTTCCGTCAAACACATAGTCCGTTGACAGATGCACGAACGGTATGCCGGCGCGCGCCGCGGCCTTTGCCATCGCGCCGGGTGCTGCGGCATTGACTTGAAAGGCGAGGTCAGGCTCGCTCTCGGCGCGATCGACGGCCGTATAGGCGGCCGCATTGATGATGACATCGGCGTCCGCGCCGGCGATGATTGCCGCGCATGCGGCCGGATCGGTCAGATCCGCGTCATCACGACCCAAGGCGGTCAACTGCCAATCGCCCGGACAGCGCCGTTGCAGTTCCGTCGCGACCTGTCCCGTCCTGCCAAAGACGAGCGCTCTCACCGGCGCGTTCCAAGACGCTCGCCAACCCCCCCGCGTTCAAGAAGCGATCGCCACCAGGTCTCGTTCGAAAGATACCAGTCCACGGTCCGTTCGAGCCCTTGTTCGAGTGACACGGAGGGCCGCCATCCCAGTTCTGTCCGAATGCGCGACGGGTCGATCGCATAGCGCAGATCGTGGCCGGGACGGTCGTCAACGAATTCAATCAGGCGATCGTGCGGGTCGGACCGATCGAGCCGCGTGTCGAGGATCGCGCAGATCATCCGCACGAGATCGATATTGCGCGCTTCGTTCTCGCCGCCAATGTTGTAGCAGCGCCCGATCCGTCCGTTTTCGAGAACGGTCAGAAGCGCATCGGCATGGTCTTCCACGAAAAGCCAGTCACGAACGTTCTCGCCGGCGCCGTAGACAGGGATTTTGTCTCCGGCCAGCGCCTTGAGGATAACGACAGGGATGAGCTTTTCGGGGAATTGATAGGGGCCGTAATTGTTCGAGCAGTTGGTGATGATGGTGGGCAGACCGTAGGTCTCGCACCAGGCGCGCACCAGGTGATCCGACGCGGCCTTGGAGGCCGAATAGGGGCTGTTGGGCGCATAGGGCGTCGCTTCGGTGAAATGGCCGTGCGAGCCGAGCGAGCCATAGACCTCGTCGGTCGACACGTGGACGAAGCGAAAGGCGTCCGGCTTTCCCGACCTGATCCAGTACGCGCGTGCTGCCTCGAGGAGGTTGTAGGTGCCCGCGATGTTGGTCTCGATGAAGGCGCTCGGCCCGTCGATCGACCGGTCGACATGGCTTTCGGCAGCCAGATGGATGACCGCATCGGGTTCGTGTCGCGCGAAGATGTCTTTGAGCCGGGTCGGATCGCGGATGTCGGCCTTCTCGAAATGGTAGTCGGCGCTGCCCTCGACCTCACGGACATTGTCGAGACACGCGGCATAGGTCAGCGCATCGAGATTGATGACGGCATGGCCCTTTTGTGGGGCCTGTCGGACAACGGCCGATCCGATGAAGCCGGCACCGCCGGTTACGAGCAGGCGCATCGGCTCACTCCGTGAAGGTGAAGGGACTTTTCAGCGCAGCAAACAAGGGGGCAGCCCGGTCCTTGTCCGACACGACGGCCCTGGCCGGATCGACGCCCCAGTCGATGGCAAGGTCGGGATCGTCAAAGCGTATGGCACCCTCGCTGTCCGGCGCGTAGTAGCCGCTGCACTTGTAGATGATCTCGGTGTCGGGTTCGAGCGTGGCAAAACCATGCGCGAATCCTTCGGGAATGAACAATTGCCGTCCGTTTTCGAAGCTCAGTTCCGCGCCGTACCACTGACCGTAGGTTGGCGACCCGCGCCGGATATCGACGGCCACATCGAGAAGCCTCCCCCGACCGCAGCGCACCAGCTTGGCCTGGGCGTGCGGCGGTGCCTGAAAGTGAAGCCCGCGGATCGTGCCCGCAGATCGCGACAGCGAGTGGTTGTCCTGGACGAAGTCCGCCTCGATGCCGGCCTCGGCGAAGCTGGCCTTGTTCCAGACTTCGCAAAAGAAGCCCCGCTCGTCACCGAAACGCGTGGACACGATGACGCGCAGCTCCGGAATGGGGGGCTTCTCAATGGCCGGCACGAAAGGCGTGCTCCTGCGTTGATTTCGCCACTCTGCGGCGCATGACCGATGTGGCGCTTGAACTACTCTGGGAACCAGCGATGCTTATCCGAAACGCATTTGATAGGGAAGATAACAGTGCTGGAAATGCCAGGAGAGCTGCGTCCACGTGAAGAAGACAAGCGTGAGTAGCGCGTAGGGCGCGAGCGTCATCATCGTACTTCGCCGTGCAGGGAACAAATAGGGTATTCGGGCAAAAATCATCAACTGAATTGGAATGAGATAGTAGCCGAATCGATCTCCAATCACAGTCGAAACAAAAAAGAGCGAAAAGAAGGCAACCATGAGCCATGCGCCAATGCTGGCCAGCTTGTAGTCCTCGGGGAAATGGCGGCGCCATGGTCGTCGGAGATACAAAAGAAAACCGATGCCCGTCAGCGTCAGCAAGCCCAGGCGAAACGCCGAGCCAGCGGCATCAACATCGCGCACGATATAGCGAGAAACGGCAAGGTCTGCGGCTGGCGTATCCAAGAGAAAAAACAAGCCCGGCACAGACAAGATGCCTGCCACGATGAAGCTATTGATCGAATAGCGGCTGACAACGAACGGCGCCAGAAGCAGAAACATCATCGCGCTGGAATGAAACAGCGAACCGAGTAGAAGAAGGGTGACGTAGCGGATCAGCTTCCTGTCGATGAAGGCCGAATAAGCCATGCAGACAAAGCCGATTGCAACCGCCTGACGGATCGCCGACATCGGCATGTTTATGACCAGGACCGGAAAGGCCAGAACCAAAAAAGCCACCGGATTCGGCTGCCGCTTGGCCAGTGTGTGAAAGCCAAAGAAAAAGATCGCCGATGTTGCGACGTTCAGATAGGTGTAGGAAAGCCCCAGCCGTTGGATCAGCGTAATCAGCGCCCAGTGGGCCGGTTCTCGCGACTCCAATGCGTCCTGAAAGGAGCGACGGGCCTGAATGTCGAAATTGACGCCGTAGCCGCTCCAATCGCAGCCGACCTGATAGCGGAAGCCGGAAAAAATGAACATGGCGATGAGCAGAGACCAATAGACCACCTGCCTGGTCGTGCGATCGCCCCATGCCGCTCGATTTGCTACGAGCATAAACCCAAATGTGAAGTAATAAGTCAGCATGGATCACGCGAATATTTGAAAAATGCCAGAAAGCGCGGACATTCATTTCTGGCCAACTCTGTTCAGCTCGATGAGTTCTCGAAACATTGCGGCAACGCGCGGCCCTTGCACCTGAAGCGAGTACCAGCTTTCCACTTTCTTGCGGCCTTGCGCGCCCATCTTCTTGCGCAGATCCGGGTTGGCCGCCAGTGTCGTTAGAGCCTCATGCCACTCACGGTCCGTGGCGGCCAAAAAACCGTTCGTGCCATGCTCGACGATCTCCCTGTTCGCACCGACGGGCGACGCCACAACAGGCAAACCACATGCCATATACTGGATCAGCTTGTAGCCGCATTTGCCGCGTGTCCATGGCGTATCGGGCAGTGGCATGATGCCGATGTCCATATTCTGAAGCAGTTCGATTTCAGTCTTCTCAGACCAGTCGCAGAATTCATAACCCGCCTTCGCCTCCCTGAAATGTGCGCCAACGACACGAATGGTAGCGACACGTTGTTCGACGAGCGAATCGAGGAGCGGTACCAATAGGGAGGCGTGAGAGCGCCAGGTGGACGGCATTCCGATCCAACCAATCACCGTCGCTTTGGTTGACGTGGTCTCTCGCCTGCACGGCTGATAGGCCTGCATATCAACGACCGTTGGTACGATCTCCACTGAGCGGGCGCCGGCCCGCCTAGCTCGTGCCGCAAGATAGCCATTGCCCGCGGTTACCAAAGACGCCTGCGCCATAATGCGATCAATCTTGGCTCCGAATATCGTACGAACCAACGCTTGGTCATGATGATCGTAGCGATGAAAGATTGCGTCATCGTAGTCAGTGATGATTGGCGTAAGTCGTCCCGTTAACAGCCTCTCAAGCCAGCCCGGCCACCAGGGAAACGACTCTTTTTCGAGCCAAACAAGGTCAGGGCTTTTGGCCCGCCTCAGCACATGAATCCGACGCAGATAGCTCCTGATCGCCGTCGCACGGCCACTGCCTCCTGCATAGATACGCTTCAGATATGAATCTTCAAAGAAGGGCGCGTATTGCACCGCAAATCCGGCGTCCATCAGATGGGAGGCATATTGCTGTGTCCGCAAGCGGCTGCTGGCGCCGAGCCGATCATACCGAGAGAGCACCAGAAGCGTGTATTGCTTTTGCGATGCAACCAAGATTGTAGCGCTACTGTCGCTGCCGACGTTCACAAATCTGTCTGTAGACGTCGCGATAGTCACTTCTTCGCGCGTGAAGCGAAAACACCTCTTCAAAAGCGCGGCGGCAACGGGCAGTCAGATCGGGAACTGCCACAGTCAGATCCGCTCGGAAAGCCTCATCTGTGCCACCCTTTTCCAAACAGTAAAAATGGGAAAAAGTATGGATCGCGATTTCTCGCTTTGGATGACTCGCGATTTTTGATATCAGTGAATCCGCAAAACTATAAGAATAGTCTTTCTCGTCTTTTCCGACTTCATCTAAATAGGAATAATTTGAATACTTTTCGCTTTCATATGTTGGCCGCAGCGCCTCAGAGGCTGTCCTGAAACTCGGGGAAGACTGGATGGCCGGGTCCGAATGTGATTCCAAACGGTTGTCAAAGCCAGGTTGGAGAGCCTCATGTGGACACCGGCCACCCGTCGGCAGCATAGCCGCGATCATCTGCGTTATGGAAGCGATCTGAGTGATGCGGAATGGGAAATTATCGCCCCATTCATGCCCGCGCCGGCCAGGACCGGCCGACCGCGCCAATGGCCGATGCGAGAGATCATGAATGCCATCTTCTACGTGCTGCGCGGCGGCATCACATGGCGGCTCTTTCCGCCGTGGCCGACCGTCTATCGATGGTTCGCGGCCTTTCGCGACGGTTCGCTGTTCGAGAAGATCAACCACGCACTGGTCATGGCGGATCGCGAACGTGCCGGCCGCGACGCCCACCCGTCCGCCGCAATCATCGACAGATGGGATGGTTGCCGCCCTCCCCAGACGGCATCGCGATGTGCCAGCATGGTAATCTATGAGCCATGAAGCGGAGAGGACGGCGAAATGAAGGATATGATGATTGGGGTGGATCTGGCAAAGCGAGTTTTCCAGGTTCATGGAGCATTGTCGAACGGCGAGGTGCAGTTTCGCAAGAAGCTGACACGCCAACAGTTTCGGGTGTTCATGGAGAAGCAGGCGCCAAGCCTGGTGATTTTCGAAGCCTGCAGCAGCGCGAGTTGCTGGGCTCGCGAGATCGAAGGCCTTGGCCACGAGGTTAAACTGATCGCGCCGCAGTACGTTCGGCCGTTCGTCAAGCGGCAAAAGAATGATGCAGCCGATGCCGAGGCGATCGTCATTGCTGCTCGCCAGCCCGAGATGCGCTTTGTTGCGCCAAAGACTGTCGAGCAGCAGGCGCGGGCTGCTATATTCCGGGGTCGGGATCGACTGGTCCGATAACGCACTGAAGATGTGAACGCCCTGCGAGCTGTCCTCTATGAACACGGATATGTCTTTCCTGCGGGGCTGGTCCACCTGAAGCGCATGGAGGCACTTGTGGAGGAGACCTGCGAGTTGCCCGCCACTATCCGCGAGGAATGCCGGGATCTCCTGGCGCAGATTGCAGAGAAGACAGGAAGGATCGCAGCGCGGGACAAGAAGCTGAAGGATCTGGCCGCCCAGTCAGACACGGCTCGGCGCCTGCAGACCATGCCGGGCGTGGGTCCGTTGACGGCCCTGGCTGTCGAGGCATTCAGTCCCGACATGGCGCAGTTCAAATGTGGGCGCAATTCTGCGGCTTGGCTGGGGCTTGTCCCGCGACAGCATTCACCTGGCGGAAAGGAGCGCCTTGGGCGAATCTCGAAGGCGGGACAGGCCGATATCCGGCGGCTTCTGATTATCGGTGCGATGACGCGGTTGTTGGGCAGTGCACGTCGCAAGATATTGGCTGAGAGCTGGATAGAGCGGATGTTGGCGAGGAAACCGAAGATGCTGGTCGCAATCGCACTGGCCAACAAGATGGCCCGGCAGATCTGGGCGATGCTGACGAAGAACGAAGTCTACAGGGTTCCGGCGGTGGCATGAGCTTCCTATCAGGATCACTCAGCGCCGGCGCCGAGGGGAGCGTGAGAAGTCGATGACCTGAATGGGCGTAACGATTGAACAGATCTGGGTCAGGAAAACCAGCCTTTGGCTACGTGCCTCCAAGCACGGGACTGTCAGGAATTTCGTGCTTGAGGCCATGATGATGGAAAGGAGAATCATCACATGGCCATTGAGAAGGAACTA
>NZ_JASHKB010000003.1 GCF_030732865.1 Roseitalea sp. MMSF_3546 | reverse complement strand
CGCCGCCTGCGCAAAACACCGCCTGAGTCATCCTGCCGCAGTCATTCCACCGCTTCGGGCGCCCGCGCCACGACAGCGCGGACCCGCCGCCAGTCCAGCCCCGCAAACAGCGCCTCGAACTGGGCATGGGTGAGCGTCATCAGACCGTCCCGGACAGCGGGCCAGGTGAAGCTGTGCTCCTCCAGTCGCTTGTAGGCCATCACCAGACCGGTGCCGTCCCAGTAAAGCAGCTTCAACCGATCCGCCCGCTTCGCACGGAAGACGAAGACCGTGCCGGTGAACGGCGCTTTGCGCAGCTCGTTCTTCACCAGAGCGGCCAGCCCGTCATGTCCCTTGCGGAAGTCGACCGGGCTGGTTGCCACCATGATCCGCACCCGGTGCGACGGGAAGATCATGCCGGCGCTGCCAGAGCGCGCACGATCGCCGCGATCCGTTCCGCCGAAGCGCCGGCCTCCAGCCGGACCGTCACCGCCCCCATCACGATCTCGGCAACCTCGGGCCCAGTGGCGGCATGCTCGGGCACGCGCGGTGCGACGACCATTGCGGCAAATTCCACCTCGTCCTCAGGGGGTGGCAGAACCAACTTGCCCTGGCGCGCCATCGTTCGCCATGAGGAAAGATGGTTCGCCTTGACACCGTGTGATTGTGCGACCTCCGCGACCGTCTTGCCGGGCCGCAACGTCTCCGCCACGATCCGCGCCTTCACCTCATCGGGCCATCTTCGGTTGCGACGCCGCATTCCCTCGATCGGGAGAAACTCCATTGTAGCGTCCATGGAGAACCTCCCTCCCGTAAACCGCTGAAGGAGCCAATCCCAGATCACGACGCACAGCGAAAGGTGGGGCCGAAACAGCGCTTACCGTGCAGCGCGATCAGACGATGGCGTTGCCGGCGCCGGCGACGGCAGGGCTGGGCAGATCGAGCTCGGGTTCGCGCTGACTGCCCGCCTGTATCGCGGACAGCTCCTGCAGATAGCGTTCGCTCCAGCGCTCGACGCAATTGGCCGCGATCCGGTCATAGAGCGCACCGTGCCGGCGCCTGCGTTCGGCGCGATCCATGCTGAGCGCGGTATCGAGCGCATCGGCGATCTCTTCGGGATCGTGCGGGTTGATGATCAGCGCTTCCTTCATCTCCTCGAACGCGCCGGCAAAGCGCGACAGGATGAGCACGCCGGGATCGTCATGGTTCTGGGCGGCGATGAACTCCTTGGCCACCAGGTTCATGCCGTCGACCAGCGAGGTCACCAGGCAGATATGCGAGTGCCGGTAAAGGCCGGCCAGTTCGGCGCGCGGCACCTGGCGGTGAATGTAGTGGATCGGCACCCAGTCGATCCGGCCGAACTCGCCATTGATGTGTCCGGCCATTCGTTCAAGTTCGTCGCGGATCGCCCGGTAGGCGGCGACACCCTCGCGCGAGGGCGGGGCGATCTGCAGCAGCGAGACCGTGCCGCGATGGTGCGGATAGCGGTCCAGAAAGGTCTGGTATCCGCGAAACCGTTGCGGCAGGCCCTTGGAATAATCGAGCCGGTCCACGCCGATGATGCGGTACTGGGCCGGGCTGTCCATCTGCGCGGCGCTGCGCTCGGCGGTGGCCTGGAATTCGTCGACGTCGATGGAAATGGGAAAGCTCATCAACCGAACCTGCCGGCCGCCGACCTGCATGTCGCCGCGCGGCAGCCACTCGCCGCGCATGGCATGGCGGAACACGTCGATCATGTTGGCCACGTCGCGCTGCGTCTGCAGGCCCAAAAGATCGTAGGCCGCAAGCCAGCGCCCGATATCCATGTATTCGGGAATGGCCGCGAATGCCTGCATGTCGGGAACCGGGATGTGCAGGAAAAAGCCCATCGTGTTGGTCAGGCCGAGCTTGCGCAGTTCCTCGGCAACGGGGATCACCTGGTAGTCGTGCACCCAGACCAGGTCGTCGGGTTCGATATGCGGAGCCAGGAGCCTTGCGATCCGTTTGGCCACGCGCACATAGGCTTCCGCATAGCCCGGCTTGACCTCCATGAGGTCGACCCGGCCGTGGAAGACGGGCCAGAGCACCGAATTGGCATAGCCCAGATAGTAGTCGCGATGGTCGCTCTCGGTCAGGTCGAACCAGCCGATGTCGAAATCCTCGCGGTGCCCGAAGGCGAGCGCATCGCGCGGTGTCTCGGCGATTTCGGGCGAGGCGCCGACCCACAGCCCGCCGCTGCCGCGCATGGCGCCCTTGAGCGCGACCACCAGCCCGCCCGCATCGTTGGCGCTGTCGAGCGCCGGCGCGCGGTTGGAAACGATGATCAGCTTACCCATTTGGGGTGCGCTCCACGGCATCGGTCAACCATGCCTTGAACGCCTCCGGGCTGGGCGATGCGTACTCGGCCTTGGTCTGCTCCTCGCCGATCTTGACGCAGATCGCTCCCTTCTGCCGCAGCGCGCCGAAGGCCAGTTCGTCGGTGTGGTCGTCGCCGGCAAAAAGGATGCGCCGGCCGGCAAATGGCGGGGTCTCCATCAGCCGCTCGATCGCGCGGGCCTTGCTGACCGCTTTCGGCTTGATCTCGAAGACCATCTTGCCGGGCTGCACCTCCGATTCGGGATCGTCGAGCACCATGGCCTCGGCGAAGGTGCGGGCCTTGTCTTCCATCTCCGGATGCTGGCGGAAGTGCAGGACGATGCCTGCGGTCTTGTGCTCGATGAAGATGCGCGGTTCGGCCTGCGCGAAGGCCTCGGCCGCGCTGCGCAGCCGTTCGAGATTGTCGCGGTTGAAACGGGCCGTCTCGCGCTGGCCGTCCGTGAAGCGGAACTCGACGCCATGACCGCCGGCGAGCGCGCAGGGGACACCGTCGATATAGCGCTCCAGATCGTCGATGCTGCGCCCCGAAACCATCGCAAGGGCGCCACCGGTGGCTCGGCTGGCCCGCTCGAGCAGGCCCTTGTCGTCATCGGAAATCTCGATCGCGTCGGGCCTGTCGGCGATGTCGACGACGGTGCCGTCGAAATCCAGGAACAGCGCCGTCTCGGCGAGGTTCATCTCCAGCATTTCAAGGGGCGTTGGGATGTCGCCCTCATGGGAAAAGCCCGTCAACGCGTAATAGTCCAGCACACCTTCCTCTTTTCCGCGCCCTGCGGGCGCCTGTTGAAAACAAGGGGCGCGGCGACGGTCGCCGCCTTCAAAGACCCAACTCCTCAATTCGCCTTGGGTTGCATGGGCCGCAAGTGCGGTCGCCTGGAGAACCTTCTACTTAGATGGTGCGGATATGTCGCATCGCAAGGCCTGCGCGCCACGAACGCGCAAGGCGCCACGATCGGATCGAATTCGGCCCGCTTTCCGCTCAGAGCCAGCGCTCGATCCTGTCGAGCGCTTCGGCGATCATCTCGGTCGTGCCCGCATAGGAAATGCGCAGATGCCGGTCACCCTCGAACGGGTCGAAATCGGCGCCCGGCGTGGCGGCCACATGGATGTCGGCCAGCATGCGGCGGGCGAAATCCATCGAATCGTTGCTGTGGCGGGAGATGTCGCACCAGGCATAGAACGCGCCATCGGGCGGTGCGGCGAAGTCCATGCCGAGCCCGGGCAGACGCTCCATCAGGAGTGCGCGACTGGCGCGGTATTGCGCCTTCACCGCGTCGAGTTCGGCCGTGCAGGCAAAGGCGTGCGGCGCGGCGATCTGCGCAATGTCGGGCGCGGAGATGTAAAGGTTCTGCGACAGCCGCTCGACGGCGCGCACCATGGCCGACGGCAGCACCATCCAGCCGATGCGCCAGCCCGTCATGCAATAGTATTTGGAGAACGAGTTGATCACGATGACCTCCTCGCCCAGCGACAGCGCGGTCACGTCCTCGCCGGTATGGCGCAGCCGGTGGTAGATCTCGTCGGAGATGAAGGCGATCCCTTTTTCGCCGCAGGCCTCGATCACGGCACGCAGGGCCGGCGCCTCGAGCACCGCGCCCGTCGGGTTGGCGGGGCTCGCCAGCAGCAGCACGTCGATCGGCTTTCGCGCATGGGCGGCAAGCAGCGCGTCGATGTCGAAACCGTCCTGTCCGACCGGCAGTTCGACCGGCTCGAGCGAGAGTGCGCGGATGATGTTGCGATAGGCCGGATAGCCCGGCGCGGTGATGGCCACGCGGCCGCCCGGATCGGTCAGCGCCAGAAAGGCGAGCGAAAACCCGGCCGACGAGCCGGTGGTGACGGCGATGCGCGAGACCGGCACGTCGACGCCGTAATGGTCGCGATAGTGCTCGGCGATCGCCTGGCGCAATCCGGGCCGGCCGAGCGTGTCGGTGTAGCCCAGATCGCCGGTCATGACCGCCTCGGCGGCGGCACGGCGCACCGCCTCGGGCGCCTTGGCGGCCGGCTGACCGACTGCCAGCGAGATGACCGGCGCGCCGGCACCCTTGAGCCTGTTCGCCTCGGCGAGCACGTCCATGGCCAGAAACGGGTCCACTTCGGCGCGCCTCGATAGCCTTGTCATGACGTTGTCCTGTCCTCCTTGTGCTCGCCCGGCGTCCTGAATTTCCCGTGAACCGCCACGTTTTCGCTGTTATTGACCAGCAAACGGCGATAGCAACACCGGTGCGGCGCTACGGCATTTGTCCCTGGCGCGCAACGCTAAAGGGACGTTTCGGCTTGTTTTGGCGACTGAAGATCGCGGTCCTTGCGATTGTTCTGGCTGCAATCGGCGCGACCGCCGTCCAGGCACAGTCGCGCAGCGTGCCGATTGTGCGCGACGCCGAGATCGAGGCGCTGTTGCGCGATTACGCCGATCCGATACTGCGGGTCGCGGGCATGCGCAGCGACCGCACCGACATCGTCATCGTCAACTCCCGCGCCTTCAACGCTTTCGTGTCGGGCCGCCGGATCTTCATCAATGTCGGTGCGCTGGTCGAAGCTGAAACGCCCAACGAGATCATCGGCGTTCTGGCGCACGAGATCGGCCATCTTTCCGGCGGGCATCAGGACCGGCTGCGCCAGCAGCTCGACCGCGCGCAGACCATCGCGGCCGTCGGCGCGATCGTGGGCATGGGTGCCAGCGTCGCCGGTGCCGCCTCGGGCAACAGCCAGGTGGCGGGCGCGGGCACGGGCATTGCCATGGGCGGCATGGAGGCGGCGCAGCGCGGCCTTCTGGCCTATCGGCGGACCGAGGAACTGGCGGCCGACCGCGCCGCGGTCGACTATCTCAACCGCACCGGCCAGTCGCCCCAGGGGCTGCTGACCACGTTCAAGCGCTTCGAAAAGCAGCTTTCGCTGGCCGGGCGCAACGTCAACCCCTACAGGCTCAGCCATCCGCTGCCGCGCGAACGGCTCGCCGCGCTCGAGACCATTGCGCGCCAGAGCCCGCATTTCGGCAAGTCCGACCCGCGTGCCCTGGTGGTCCGGCATGACCGGGCGCGGGCCAAGATCCTGGCCTATGTCTATGGTCCGAACGCGGTCGACCGCGTCGTGCAAGCCAACCCCAATTCCCAGGCCGCGCGCTACGGCAAGGCGATCGCGACCCATCTTTACGGCTCGCAGCAGGATGCGCTTGCCATGATCGACAAGCTCATCGCCGAGGCGCCCAACGATCCGTATTTCCACGAGGTCAAGGGAGAGATCCTGCTGCGCGCGCGCGATGCCGGCGGCGCCGTCGACGCGTTCAGCCGGGCCGTGCAGCTTTCGGACGGCAACGCGCCGACCATCCAGGTGGCGCTCGGCCACGCCTTGGTGCTCGCCGGCGGGGAGGCGAACTTCCGCCGCGCCATCGGCGAACTGGAGGTGGCGATCACGCTCGACCCGGCCAATCCGCGTGCCTATCGGCATCTGGCGATGGCCTATGGGCGGCTGGGCTGGATCGGCGATGCGGAACTGGCCACGGCCGAAGCGAGCTTCCATTCCGGCCAGTTCGAGCAAGCCAAGCGCTTTGCCGCGCGCGCCAAGCGGCGCTTTGACCGCAACGCACCGCAATGGCTGCGTGCCGACGACATTCAGCGTTTCGAAATTCCAAATTCGCGACGTTCGCGATGACGATCGACCACCGACACCGGGACCGCCGCCCCAGAAAGGACCGTCCATGCCCCGTTTCGCCGCCCATCGCCGCACCCGCCCGCTCATCGCCCTGATCGCCGCCGCGGGCATGCTCGGCGTTGCCGGCATGGCCGCCAGTGCGCAGGACTCCGGCTTCTCGGAGGCCGAGCGGGCCGAGATCGGCGAGATCGTGCGCCAGTACCTGCTGGCAAATCCCGAGGTGATGCTCGACGTGCAAAGGGCGCTCGAGGATCAGCAGGCGGCGCAGGAACTGGAGCGTCGCAAGCAGGTCATCGCGGCGGCAGGCGAGGAGTTGTTCCGCAATCCGTCCGACCCGGTGCTCGGCAATCCGGCCGGCGACGTCACGGTGGTCGAGTTCTTCGACTACAATTGCGGCTTCTGTCGGCGCGCCATGGCCGACATGGACGCCCTGATCGAATCCGATCCCGGCGTGAGGTTCGTGCTCAAGGAGTTCCCCATTCTGGGCCAGGATTCGCAGGCCGCGCACCGTGTCGCCATGGCCTTCCACCGGGTGATGCCGGAAAGCTATGGCGTGTTCCACGAGCGTCTGATGAACACACAGGAACGGGCCAACGAGCAGAACGCGATGGCCATTGCGCTCGATCTGGGTGCCGACGAGGCCGCACTGCGCAGCGAGATGGACCATCCGGCCATCGCCGCTTCGATCGAATCGACCTATCGGCTCGCCGAGGCGCTCGGGATCTCGGGCACGCCCTCCTATGTGATCGGCAATGAGCTGGTCCCCGGCGCGATGGGCGAATCCGTGCTGCGCGACAGCGTCCACAAGGCCCGCACATGCGCCGAAACCGCCTGCTGAAGCCTTTCCAGGCGACGTGGAAACCGGTTCGCCGTTCGCGACCCGGGCAAGACAGTCACCTGGAGCCGGTCTGCGATTCCGTGAATGGCAGATAAGGTCCGATGCGATTTCGGGATTTGCACCCGGATGCACCGGCGCCCGGGAAACACGGGTCGCAAATGTCGCGGCCGGACCGCCCGCAAGCCGCGGCCGGCCCGATCGGTGACACGTTCAGCGCTCGTGGCGGCGCCGCGACCGGGCGCCACGGGAAGCCTCAGGCCATCGCCTTGTGCAGGTTCTCGTCGACCTTGTCGAGGAAGCCGGTCGTTGTGAGCCATTTCTGGTCGGGGCCGATCAGCAGCGCCAGATCCTTGGTCATGTAGCCGCTTTCGACGGTCTGCACGCACACATCCTCGAGCGTTCTGGCAAACCTGGCGAGCTCGTCATTGCCATCGAGCTTGGCGCGGTGCGCCAGACCCCGCGTCCAGGCGAAGATCGAGGCGATCGAGTTGGTGGAGGTTTCCTCGCCGGCCTGGTGCTGGCGGTAGTGGCGGGTGACCGTGCCGTGCGCGGCCTCGGCCTCGACGGTGTCGCCGTCTGGCGTCATCAGCACCGAGGTCATCAGGCCGAGCGAGCCGAAGCCCTGGGCGACCGTGTCGGACTGCACGTCGCCATCATAGTTCTTGCATGCCCACACATAGCCGCCCGACCATTTCAGGTTCGCAGCCACCATGTCGTCGATCAGCCGGTGCTCGTACCAGATGCCCGCTTCCTTGAAGGCGTCCTCGAACTCGGCCTCGTAGACCTCCTGGAAGATGTCCTTGAAGCGGCCGTCATAGACCTTCATGATCGTGTTCTTGGTTGAAAGGTAGACCGGCACCTTGCGCTGCAGCCCGTAGTTCAGCGAGGCGCGGGCGAAATCGACGATCGAGGCGTCCAGATTGTACATGCCCATGGCGATCCCGGCGCCGGGCGCGTCGAAGATCTCGTATTCCTGCTCGTTGCCGTCCTCGCCGACGAATTTCATGAACAGCTTGCCCTTGCCGGGAAAGCGGAAATCGGTCGCCCGGTACTGGTCGCCGAAGGCGTGGCGGCCGACGATGACCGGCTTGGTCCAGCCGGGCACCAGCCGCGGCACGTTCTTGGCGATGATCGGCTCGCGGAAGATCACCCCGCCCAGGATGTTGCGGATCGTGCCGTTGGGCGAGCGCCACATCTTCTTCAGGCCGAACTCCTCGACGCGCGCCTCGTCGGGCGTGATCGTCGCGCATTTGACGCCCACGCCGTATTTCTTGATCGCATGCGCCGCATCGACGGTGATCTGGTCGTCGGTCGCATCGCGGGACTCGATTCCCAGATCGTAGTATTTCAGGTCGATATCGAGATAGGGGTGGATCAGCTTGTCCTTGATGAACTGCCAGATGATTCGCGTCATCTCGTCCCCATCGAGCTCGACGACGGGGTTTTCGACCTTGATTTTTGCCATGTTTGACCTCGGTGGGAGCGTGCGGAGACGGGCGCCCAACCGGGCCGCCCGAGCGTGGTTGGCGCCGCTATAGCAAAGGGGTCTGGGCGGCGCAAACGCTCCGATCGTCGGTATTTGCGCCCGTCCGATCGCGCCCTTGGCGAAGCGCGCGCGGCGCGATAAGCGGTGCCTTGACTGGACCGCAGGAGATGAGCCGCATGGCCGGAACGGACCGCAACCGGGAGGCGATCGAGGAGGGGCCCGCCGTCATTCTGGTCGAGCCGCAACTCGGCGAGAACATCGGCATGGTGGCCCGCGCCATGGCCAATTTCGGCCTGATCGACCTTCGCATCGTCAATCCGCGCGATGGCTGGCCGAACGACAAGGCCGAAGCGACCGCCAGCGGTGCCGGCTATGTGCTCGCGCGCGCCCGGCTCTATGACGACCTGCCCGCCGCGCTCGCCGATCTGACCTATGTTGTCGCGACCACGGCGCGACGGCGCGACGGGTTCAAGCGCGTGCTCGGGCCGGGCGAGGCCAGCGCCCATCTGCGCGCGCGCTTTGCCGCCGGCCAGCCCACGGGCATGCTGTTCGGGCGCGAGCGTTTCGGCCTCTTCAACGAGGAGGTCGGTCTGGCCGACGACATTGTCACCTTTCCGGTCAATCCGGCCTATGCCTCGCTCAACATCGCCCAGGCGGTGCTGCTGATGGCCTATGAGTTCCTCAAGACCCGCACCGATCAGGCCGACAACCTGCCCTTTGCGGGGCCCGAGTTCGCGCCCGCCCCGCGCGCCGAACTGATCGGCCTTTTCGAGCAGGTCGAGGCGGCGCTCGACGCGCGCGGCTATCTCCGCCCGCCCGAGCGCAAGCCCGCGCAGATCGACAATCTGCGGGCGGTGCTGTCGCGGCCGGGCTTTTCGGTCGACGAGATCCGCCTGCTGCGCGGTGTCGTGTCCTCGCTCGACCGGTTTTCGCCGCAAGCGCCGCGCGGGCAGGGCTCGCCGGGCGACGATTCGCGCCGCCGTCCGGCCAATCCGCCGGTGGGTGCGGGCGGGGCGGACGAGGATGGGTGAGCTGCGCCAGCCCTCGGTGCTGTTCTTCGACAGCGGCATTGGCGGGCTGTCCGTGGTCAAGGAGGCGCGCATCATCCTGCCGGACCTGCGCATCGTCTACGTCGCCGACGATGCGGCCTTTCCCTATGGCGCCTGGCAGGAGGGCGCGCTGCTTGAAAGGCTGCGCAATCTGATGGGCGAGTTGGTCGCGCGCTACCGCCCCGGCCTGATCGTGATCGCCTGCAACACCGCCTCGACGCTCGCGATCGATACGCTGCGCGCCGATTTCCCCGACCAGATCTTCGTCGGCACGGTTCCGGCGATCAAGCCGGCGGCCGAGCGCACGCGGTCCGGGCTCGTCTCGGTGCTGGCCACCCCCGGCACGGTCAGGCGGCAATATACGCGCGAACTGATCCGGCAATACGCCGCCCGGTGCCATGTGCGGCTGGTCGCCAGCGAGACACTGGCCGCGCTGGCCGAGACCTATATGCGCACCGGCTTCGTCGACGAGACCGCGGTGGCGCGCGAGATTGCGCCCTGTTTCGTCCAGGAGGGCGGCCGCCGCACCGACATCGTGGTGCTGGCCTGCACGCACTATCCGTTCCTGGTCAACCGCATGCGCAAGACCGCGCCCTGGCCGGTCGACTGGATCGACACCTCCGAGGCGATCGCCCGCCGCGCGCAGGCGCTGGCCGAAGACATCGCGTTCGGCCCGCGCGATCCGGGCATGAGCGATGTCGCCGGCTTCACCTCCGGCAATCCGGGTGAGGAGGTGCTGCGTCTGGCGCGCGGCTTCGGCCTGCTGCCGGCACTTGCCTGAACCGTGTCCCGGTCACCGGCGGTCACGGATGTTTTATCGCGACGGGCAATCCGTGTATCGGCGATCGGGGAACGGAGATGCGCGGCCGGTGTTGGGCGGTGAGCGAGAGGGAAACGGCAGACACGTTCGCCCCTCGTGACAACGCCAACAAGCCAGGAGGCTGACAATGAAACGCATTCTGATGGCGGTCGCAGCGACCGCACTTATCGCAAGCCCCGCCCTCGCGCAGGACGCCAACGAAGATGACGACGGTCCGGTGGTCCGCAAGGACCTCAGCTCGGCCAATGCCAAGATCGAAGGCAATGCCGTGACCGGAATTTCGGCAGAGACCGACGAGACCGTCTTCCTCGTCCTGCACGACAGTGCGGCCGGCGCTCCGCCCGCTTCGCTTGGGCACGCGACCCTGCAGCCGGGCGAATACACGAACATTCGCATCGACGGCACCGCGCCGCTCGACCCGGCCAACGGTGTCTATGTGATGATGCATCACGACACCAACGGGAACAGCGAATATGACTTCGGCCCCGGCATGACCGATGTCGACGGACCGGTCATGGAAGACGGCGGCGCCATGACCGCGCCGATCAGCCAGTAACCGGCACGAGCCGGTCAGGGACGATGATGTCCGCGGAAAGGCGCCTTCGGGCGCCTTTTTCGTTGCGGGCCGTGGTGCTGCCGGCGCCGCGCCGGGTGCTTGACACCATCGCGCCATTGGCGTATCGCGCGCCGGTCCATCGATTTTCCGTTGACGGACACCGACGTATCCCGCGGGCATTTGCGCAAAGCGTGCGTGCAATGCCCTGTCGGCCGGCATCATGTGTCGGCAGAGGAGGGTGCGTTTCCTTGGTCCGGAGCATGGCGCTCCGGGCTTATTTTTTGAAGGGAATGCCATGAGCAAGCGCAAATCGACCAAGCACAAACTCGACCGCCGCATGGGCGAGAACATCTGGGGCCGGCCCAAATCGCCGGTCAACAGCCGCGAATACGGGCCTGGCCAGCACGGCCAGCGTCGCCGCGGCAAGCTTTCGGACTTTGGCGTGCAGCTTCGCGCCAAGCAGAAGCTGAAGGGCTATTACGGCGACATCTCCGAAAAGCAGTTCCACAAGACCTATGTGGAAGCCGCCCGCCGCAAGGGCGATACGCCCGAGACCATGATCGGCCTGCTCGAAAGCCGGCTTGATGCGATCGTCTATCGGGCCAAGTTCGTGCCGACCATTTTCGCCGCGCGCCAGTTCGTCAACCACGGCCATGTCAAGGTCAATGGCCAGCGCGTGACCATCCCGTCCTATCGCTGCAAGCCGGGCGACGTGATCGAGCTGCGCCAGAAGTCCAAGCAGCTCGCCCTGGTGCTCGAGGCCACACAACTGCCCGAACGCGACGTGCCCGACTATATCGACGTCGATCACAACAAGATGACCGCCACCTATGCCCGCGTGCCGGGCCTTGCCGAGGTTCCCTATCCGGTGATGATGGAGCCCAACCTGGTGGTCGAGTGGTATTCGCGCTGATCACCGCCTGACCGTGCGCAAAAAGGGCCGTCCGCCAGGACGGCCTTTTTGTTTGTGCCAGGCTCGGTTAGAAAGGCCGAACCGTTGCGAGGGGGCATGAGCGTTCACCACCCGGACATCGAGGCGCGCACCGAAGGGCCGGGACCGGCCCTGTTCGCCGGCGCGCCGTCGAGCGTTTCCTTCAACCAGCTGCGCAAGCGGCTGCTGCGCCAGGTGCGACAGGCGCTCGACGATTTCTCGATGCTCACCCCCGGCGCGCGCTGGCTCGTGGCGGTGTCGGGCGGCAAGGATTCCTACGGGCTTCTGGCCTGCCTGATCGATCTTCAGTGGCGCGGCCTGCTGCCGGTCGACCTTCTGGCGTGCAATCTCGATCAGGGCCAGCCGGGCTTTCCCGGGCACGTCCTGCCGCAATGGCTCGCCCGGCACGGCATTGCCCATCGCATCGAATATCGCGACACCTACTCGGTCGTCACCGAGAAGGTGCCCGAGGATCGCACCTATTGCGCGCTGTGCTCGCGGCTCCGGCGCGGTCACCTGTACCGCATCGCGCGCGAGGAGGGCTGCTCGGCGCTGGTGCTCGGCCACCATCGAGAGGACATGCTCGAGACCTTCTTCATGAACCTGTTCCATGGCGGACGACTGGCGACCATGGCGCCCAGGCTGCTCAATGACCAGGGCGATATCGAGGTTTTGCGGCCGCTGGTCTGGTGCGCCGAGGCGGATCTTGCGAAGTTCGCCGCGGCGATGGAATTTCCGATCATCCCCTGCGATCTGTGCGGCTCGCAGGACGGGCTGCAGCGCGATGCGATGAAGACGATGCTCGCCGAAATGGAGGCGAAGATGCCCGGACGCAAGGACACGATGATCCGGGCGCTCGCCAATGTGCGCCCGAGCCATCTGCTCGATCCATCGCTGTTCGACTTTGCGGCGGTTCGCGGCGATCACGCGTCCTGATCGTGCTCGCTGCCGAACAGCCGGCCGCGTTCGGTGAAAAGGACGATGGTCAGCGCCACGGTGCCGTAGAGAAAATAGGCCGCGGCGAGCGGGGTCACGGTGCCGTTGAAGGCCTGGCCGGTCAGCGAGCCGAACACCGCCCCGCCGGTGAACGAGATCATGCCCAGCACCGATGAGGCCGCGCCGGCCACATGGCCGAGCGGCTCCATGGCGAGCGCGTTGAAATTGCCGGCGACCAGCCCGAACGACATCATCACCAGCGCGATCAGCCCGATTGCGACCGGAAACGGCGGCACCATGACCAGGCTGAGCGCCAGCAGCACCCCGCCGAAGACGGTGAAGCTGATCAGCGCGCCATGGGAGATCCGCCGCATGCCCAGCTTGCGCACCATGGTTGCGTTGCCGATCGAGGCGACCGCCATGGCGCTCGCCGTGACCGCGAAGATCACCGCCAGCCAGTCGCCGAGCCCGTAGATCGTCTCCACGATCTGCTGGATCGACACGATGAAGGAGAACAGCCCGCCGAAGAACAAGGTGACGGCGAGCGTGTAGCCAAGCGCGATGCGATTGGTCAGGATCTCGCGAAACGCGGCGATGATGCTGCGCGCGTCGAGCGCACGCCGCTCGCCGGGATCGAGGGTTTCGTTCATGCGCATGCCCGACCACAGCGCCAGCGCGGCTCCGCACGTGCCCAGAAGCGCGAACAGCCAGTGCCAGCCGGCGACCGCGACCACCGCCTGGCCGACGGCCGGCGCACCGATCGGCACCAGCATGAAGACGGTGAACACATAGGACATGATGCGCGCCATTTCCCGGCCGGCATAGCAGTCGCGCACGATGGCATTGGTGGTGATGCGCACCGCCGCCGCGCCGGTGCCCTGCAGGGCCCGGCAGGCCAGAAGCGCCCAGTAGCTGCCGGTCAGCGCCGCACCATAGGAGGCGAGCACGAAGACCAGCAGCCCGGCCAGAAGCACCGGCTTGCGCCCGAAACGGTCGCTGAGCGGGCCGAAGACGATCTGCGTCGGCCCGAAGGCGAGGACGAAGGCGATCAGCACGAATTGTCGGTCATTGGGGTCGGTCAGCCCGAAATCGTCGCCGATCACGGGCAGGGCGGGCAGCATGGAATCGATGGAAAAGGCGACGATCGCGATCAGCGCCGCCATCAGCACGATGAATTCGCGCCCGCCCATGCCGGATTTGTGGGGCCGTGCCGCCCCGCCCGCCGATTCGGTCGTCTGCGCTCTCATGCGGTGGGGCCTTCGCGCAGCGGATCGAGGGCGCGCCAGCCGAATTCGGCCAGCGGCATTGCGGCGCGCCCGATCTCGACGATCGCATCGACGAGCTTGGGCGATGTCACCAGTGCGTCGTCGAGCCCGCGCGAAAAGACGAAACTCCGGTAGAGCATGAAGGGCCGCAAATCCTCGGGCGCATCGTCCATGCCGCGCGGCATGCGCTTGAGATTGCCGTCCGTGTCGAGCGTGTCTGCTCGCGCGGCAAGTGCGGCGATCACCGCGCGCCAGTCATCGCCATGGCCGATGATTCGCCGGCGGAATGCGTGCAGTTCCTCGCTGCCCAGTTGGTGGAAACCGGCCGCCAGAAAGCTGCTCTCGTTGGCGATGTGAAAATAGATGAACCCGTTGTCCTTCTTGGTGCCGGTGCGGCTCATCAGCCCGCTGACATGGGTGTTGTAGGGATCCTTGTTCTTGGAAAAGCGCACATCGCGATGGATGCGAAACAGCGAGGTCTTGCGGCTGCCGCGAAAGGGCAGGCCTGCCTGTTCGAACCGCGCCGAGGCCGCCTCGACCAGGTCGCCGAGCGGCTGCCTGATTTCCGATTCGTACAGCGCTTTGTTTTCGGCGAACCAGTGGCGGTCCTGATGAAAGCCGAGCGCCTTCAGAAAGGGCAGCGCCTTGCCGCCAAAGCCTTGGAATGTAACCGGTTCGGGCATGGGAACGATCGGTATGGGACCGGCGCACCATAGCGCCGGACCCGTTCCTTAGCCGATCGCGGCGAAACGCGCCAGCCGCGCCCGCGCCATTGCTGCCCCCTGGCGGGCGGTGTCTACTGCGCCGCCTCGGCCTTTTCGGTGTAGCCGGCGAGGGTGCCGATGATGACATAGTCGAGGATGGCAACGACCTGCTGCGGTGTATTTGTGACCGCCAGCGCCGCCGCGTCGACCTCCTTGAGCGCGTGGGCATGCTCGTCCTGATGCATGACGATCAGCGCCTTGCCGAGTGCGCTGGCAAAGCCGGCATCGAAGGCCGCGTTCCACTGCTTGTATTTCTCGCCGAAGCGCACGACGACGACATCGGCCTGCTCGAGCAGGGTGCGGGTGCGAATGGCGTTGATCTTGGCGCCCTTGTGGTCGTGCCAGAAAGTGTCGGGCTCGGCGCCCAGGATCGCGACGCCGACATCGTCTGAGGCCTCGTGATGCGTCACCGGGCCGGTGAGCCGGACCGGCAGGCCGGCCTGCGCGACGCCCTCGGCGATCTGGTCGCGCCAGTCGGTGTGGATTTCGCCGGAAAGATAGACGGTCCAGGTCATTGTCGCGTTCCGATTTGCTCGCCGCTGACTACGGCATGAACGAGGCGCCGCGCACGCATGCCGGCGCGGCGATTGCCGGTGTTCCGACGCGGCCGGTCAGCCGCCCGGGCATCATCGGGTCTCAGGCCGCGCCCTTGACGGCGACACCCTTTTCTTCGAGGTGCGTCTGCAATTCGCTGGCCTGGAACATCTCCCGGACGATGTCGCAGCCGCCGACGAACTCGCCCTTCACATAAAGCTGCGGGATCGTCGGCCAGTTCGAATACTGCTTGATGCCCTCGCGCAACGCGTCGTCGGCGAGCACGTTCACGCCCTTGTAGTCGACGCCGAGATAGTCGAGAATCTGGACGACCTGGCCGGAAAATCCGCACTGCGGAAAGCCTGGCGTGCCCTTCATGAAGAGCACGACGTCGTTGCTCTTGACCTCGTTGTCGATGAATTCGTTCATCGCTGCCATTTGATCGTCCTTTCGCATCCGGGTTCAAGGCCCGGCGGTTGGAAATCGGGTTCGGCGCCCGTGGCGCGTCCTCATTTGTAGGAAGCCGGCCGCTCCGGGACAAGCCTACGGCGGCCGAAACCGCCGCCGATCATCGTATCCGGTCGCCCGGTTCGGTTGCCGGTGCGAGCTGCTTGTGCATGACCAGCACGGCCATGGGCTCGCCGCCACGCGTCTGGTGAACCCGGGTCTCGCCGTCGCGATAGCCCAGCGCACGGTAGAAGTCGACGGCGGGCAGGCTCGAACGGATCGCGGTATGGGTATGGCCACGTTCGCGGATCGCCGCCTCGGCGCGCTCGGCAAGCAGGCGCCCCACGCCGCGCCGCTGCCAGGCCGGTTCGACGTAAAGGCCCCGGATCGCGTCGTCGACGCGGCCGCAAAAGCCGATCAGGCGTTCGCCGATGCAGGCAACCTCGAACCACTCGCCGTCATCGGCCAGCCGCCTGTAACTGTCGGCGATCAGGCCGGCCGCCCAGTTGCGCCGCTGGCTCTCGCTGTAGAACCGGTCGGAGGTCGCCAGTATGGCGCGCCGGTGCACGACGGCCATGGTTTCGCCGTCGGCCTGGCGGAACGGCCGCACGACAAGGTCGGAGACCGCCTGGCGCACCCTTCACTCCGGCGCCGATGTCTGCAGGGCCAGCGCGTGCAGAGCGCCGCCCATATTGCCTTGCAGCGCCTGATAGACCATCTGGTGCTGCTGCACGCGGCTCTTGCCGCGAAAGCTCTCCGAGACGACCTCGGCGGCATAGTGATCGCCGTCGCCGGCCAGATCGCGGATCGTGACCTGCGCATCGGGGATCGCGTTCTTGATCATGCGTTCGATGTCATGGGCGTTCATGGGCATTGGTGGCTCCTGAACCGTGGTGGCTGCCTTCTTCTGTTCACAAAACTGTCACATGCAGCGTTGCGTTCATGCGACGCCAACCGGTGGCAGAACTCTTGCACTATACTGACACGACCTTCGAGCCGCACTCCCGATCCGACCTCGCGCGCTTTGCGGGGGCGGCCGCCATCTATGCGCTGGGCCTTGCCATGCTGGTGCGCGCCGACGTGCTTTCGCTTGCCGGCGGCGAAGCCAGTTCGATCGAAACGCTCTCGGCGGCCGCCTATCTGGTCTGCCTGATCGTGTATGCGACGCTGGTCGGCCTCCGGTCGGCGCTGCGGCACTGGTATGTGCCGTCGATCCTGACGATCATGTTTCTGCGCGAGCTCGACCTCGACAATCATGACGGCTGGACCTACGGCCTGTCGCAATCGATGCAGTATTTCGGCCCCGGCGTGCCGCCTTTCGAGCGGCTGGCGTCGCTGGCGATCCTTGGCATCGTGGTGGGCACCACAGCGGTCATGATCGGGCGGCACGCAAGGGCGTTCCTGGCCGGGCTGCGCGATCGACAGGCGCCGGCGCTCTGCATCGCCCTGGCCGCGCTCGTGGCGATGGTCTCCCAATATGCGGACGGCATCGAACGCCGGCTCGCGCCATGGGGCATAACGGTGTCCGAACGCGCCGCGGACGCCTTCATGGTCATCGAGGAGTGCCTGGAGCTGTCCATCCCGGTGCTGCTGGCGACTGCCATCGTCATCGATCTGTCTCGTCGGCGCTCGGTGTTCGCATCGCGCCCGCCGGCGCCGCTCCGGCCATGAAGTCCGGAAACCAGCCCTCATGGGCGCGAAGCATCTCGCCCACAGATATGCTTGCCGAAACCGCTCCGGTCAATGACAAGGCATCGCCGGCCACCACGCCGATGCGGCGGAACGGCACGCCCGCGCCCTCGGCATTGACGGCGAAGAACGTGGCGTTGTCGGCCGGAACGGTGACCACGTAGCGGCCCTGGTCCTCGCCGAACAACAGCGCATGCGGCGGGTGCGTCTGGCCCACCTCGACCGCCATGCCATGGCCCGAGGCGATGCACATCTCTGCCAGCGCGATCGCCAGCCCGCCGTCCGAGACGTCGTGGCAGGCGCTCACCTGGCCGTTCCCGATCGCCGAACGCACGAAATCGCCATTGCGCTTTTCCTGGTAGAGATCGACGGGTGGCGGCGGGCCGTCGCCGCGTTCGGCGATCAAATGGGCATAGGCCGACTGGCCCAGATGCGTGCCGTCGCCGCCCAGAACGAACACCGCATCGCCCGGGACCATGGTGCCGATCCGCGCCATGACGGACCAGTCTGGCAGCAGCCCGACCCCGCCAATGGTCGGCGTGGGCAGGATCGCCTGGCCGTGGGTTTCGTTGTAAAGCGAGACATTGCCCGACACGATGGGAAAGCCCAGCGCCGCGCAGGCTTCGCCGACGCCCTCGATGGCCTTGACGAACTGGCCCATGATCTCTGGGCGCTCGGGATTGCCGAAATTGAGGTTGTCGGTCGCCGCCAGCGGTTCGGCACCGACCGCCGTCAGGTTGCGCCAGCATTCGGCGACGGCCTGCTTGCCGCCTTCGAGTGGGTCGGCCTCGACATAGCGCGGGGTGACATCGCAGGCAAACGCGAGCGCCTTGCTCGGATGGCCGTCGACGCGCACCACACCGGCATCGCCGCCGGGCAACTGCAGCGAATTGCCGCCGATCAGCGTGTCGTACTGCTCCCACACCCAGCGCCGCGAGGACAGGTTCGGCGAGCCCAGCAGGGTCGCGATCGCCGCGCCGTAATCGTCCGGCTCGCCGATCGCCGCATCGTCCCAGTCATGATAGGCGCCGGGCTCGACCCAGGGCCGGTCGTATTCGGGCGCCTCGTCGCCGAGCTCCTTGATCGGCAGGTCGGCGACCCCGTCGCCCTGATGGCGCACGCGGAAGCGCAGATCGTCGGTCGTCTCGCCGACCACGGCGAAGTCGAGCCCCCATTTGGCGAAGATCGCCTCGGCCTGGGTCTTTTTTGCCGGGTCGAGCACCATCAGCATGCGCTCCTGGCTTTCCGAGAGCATCATCTCGTAGGCGCTCATCATCTGTTCGCGCACCGGCACGCGGTCCAGATCGAGCGCGATGCCCAGATCGCCCTTGGCGCCCATCTCGACGGCCGAGCAGGTCAGCCCGGCCGCGCCCATGTCCTGGATGGCGATCACCGCGCCGGTCGCCATCAGTTCGAGGCACGCTTCGAGCAGGCATTTCTCGGTGAACGGATCACCCACCTGCACGGTCGGCCGCTTCTCCTCGATCGTATCGTCGAACTCGGCCGAGGCCATCGTCGCACCGCCGACGCCGTCGCGGCCGGTCCTGGCGCCCAGATAGACGACCGGCAGGCCGACGCCCTCGGCCTTCGACAGGAAGATCGCGTCGGTGTCGGCGATTCCGGCGGCGAACGCGTTGACCAGGCAATTGCCGTTGTATCGGGCGTCGAACCCGACCTCGCCGCCGACCGTCGGCACGCCGAAGGCATTGCCGTAGCCGCCGATCCCGGCGACGACGCCGGCGACCAGATGCCGCGTCCTGGGGTGATCGGGTTCGCCGAATCTGAGCGCGTTCATCGCCGCGACCGGCCGCGCGCCCATGGTGAACACGTCGCGCAATATGCCGCCCATGCCGGTCGCCGCGCCCTGATAGGGCTCGATATAGGAGGGGTGGTTGTGGCTCTCCATCTTGAAGACGACGCACTGGCCGTCGCCGATGTCGACCACGCCGGCATTCTCGCCGGGGCCGTGGATGACCTGCGGGCCCTCGGTCGGCAGGGTGCGCAGCCATTTCTTGGAGCTCTTGTAGGAACAATGCTCGTTCCACATCGCCGAGAAGATGCCCAGTTCGGTGATGGTCGGCTCGCGGCCGATCAGTTCGACAATGCGGGCATATTCGTCCGGCGTCAGACCGTGCGCCTCGATCAGTTCGGGCGTGATGGCAATGGCATTGGGGATCGTCATGGCCGCTATGTAGCGCCGCTCACACCGTTATGCCAGCGACCGCTCACCGCGCACCCAGATATGTCCATCGCCGAAGCAGAGCCTCCATCGGACCGCGCCCGAAGCGCATTCGCCAGACGCTCGACAAGACGATCGAAGCCAGCGCCACCGCAAAGGCGATCGCGGTGCTGCCCGCCACGCCGATCGTGCCGAAAAGGCCCAACCCGTAGGCATTGAAGATCAGCGAGAACAGCAGGCTTTGCAGCAGATAGGCCGTCAGCGTCGCCGTGCCGCCGCGCGCCAGGAAGGCCTTGACCGGCCCGGGCGGGCCGCTTGCCCACTTCGCGATCAGGCCGATATAGCCGGCCGACGACAACGGCGCGAACACCGTAATGATCAACATGCCGAACATCATCTGGGGCGCCAGCGCGCTCTCGGCGGCAAGCAGCACCCACGCGCCGAGCGCGCTGCCAACCAGGCCGACGGGCAGGTAGAGGCGGCGCGCGCGGCGCCAGATCGGCATGTCGGGATCGGCGATCGCCCCGTGCCTGACCGCCGCCAGCCCGAACAGGAAGAAGGAAAAGGCGCCAAAGCCCTGGATGAACAGGCCGAAGACGATGAAATTGGCCCATTCCTCAAGGCGCAGCGCGACCGCTTCGGCGAACGTTCCGGCACCGAATACCTGTTGCGCGCGCGCGGCGGCTTGGTCCATGACGCCGGCGGCCTGCTCGGCCATCACCTCGGGAGCGAACGTCGCGCCGAGCCAGATCAGGACGGCGACCGCGCCCGTGACCAGCACCTGGACGACATAGGCCGCGATCGCCCAGCCGATCAGCGTGCGCGGGCCGGCCTTGCGGAACACGAACAGCACCGCGCCCAGGATCGCGTAGATGATCAGGATGTCGCCCTGGAACAGCAGCGCAACATGCGCCACGCCGAGTATCAGAAGGCCAGCCACCCGGCGCCAGTACTCGCCGGCGAAACCGGTGCCGCGCCGCTCGGCCGACCGCATCTGGTAGGCAAAGCCGACACCGAACATGAACGAGAACAGGGTGTAGGATTTGAGCAGGAACAGCGCGCTGACGGCGAAGTAGGCGGCCGAATCGGCGCCTGATCCGAAGGCGGCGTCGGGATAGCCTGTCACCGCCGGCCAGGCGAGGAACTCGACATTGACAAGGGCGATGCCGAACAGGGCGAAGGCGCGCACCAGGTCGGGCAGGACCTCGCGCCCTGCCGCAGCGGTTTGTGTCCAGTAGCCCATGGGTCTGGTCCTGTTGCCGGGTTGCGGGCCCCGCGTTGAAACCGCTGCGCCCCACTTGTCAATGGCCTGATCGCGCCCCCGGCGCGCTTTGCGCCGTGGCGGCTCAGTTGTAGCTGTGATAGGCCGCCGGGCCGGAATCGAGAAGCCGCCGCAGCGTGCGCACGCCCTGTTGCAGCACCGCCTCGTCCTTGATCGTCGAGGCGAACGCGATGCGCACGCCATGCAGGCGGGTGTCGCCGCGTCCGGCCTTGAATTCGTCCTCGTCGTCGATCCGGATGTTCTCGTCCAGCGCGGCCGCCTTGAACGTTCCCGAAAGCCACGGTTCGGGCAGGCGCAGCCAGACGAAGGGCACATGGTCGCGGCTGTTGAAGTCGCAGCCGGCGAACACGTCGCGCACGATGGCAAGTCGCGACATGGTCTCGGCGCGCACATCGGCGCGCAGCGCCTCGGCGGCGCCCGACAGCACCATCCGCGCGGCAAGCTCGGTCATGACGAAGCTCTTGCCCCCGGTGAGCAGCTTGTGGCTGGCGCTCACGCGCGAAGTCAGGGCAGGGGGGCAGGCCAGCCAGCCGCCGCGCACGCCCGCGGCGGCCGCCTTCGACAGGCCGGAGACGTGGAAGGTTCGCTCGGGGGCAAGGGCGGCGAACGGCGTGTGCGGATCGCGGTCGAGGCTGCCATAAAGGCTGTCTTCGACGATCCACAGATTGTGGCGGCGGGCGATGTCGACGACGGCACGGCGCCGATCCTCGGGCATGGCGATCGTCAGCGGATTGTGCACGGCCGGCATGACGAATATCAGCTTGGGGTGCTGCTGGGCGCAAAGGTTGTCGAGCGAGTCGGGCACGATGCCCTTGTCGTCGACGGCAATGCTGGCCGTGCGCCGGCCGATCAGATGGGCGCTGCGCGGCACGGTGCCATAGGTCAGCGCTTCAACGGCGATCAGGTCGCCCGGGCTCGTCATGGCGGCAATCACCGCCATGATGCCGCCATGGGCACCGTGCACCGGCACGATCCGTTCCGGCTCGGGCTCCCAGCCCGCCCCGGTGGCGATCCAACGGGCGCCGGCGCGCTGCCAGTCCGGCCGGACGCCGCGCACATAGTCGGTGATCCGGTCGTCGCCCTCGCGCAGGATTTCGGCGAGGATCGCCGACATCTGCGCGTAGCTCCGGTCGGAAAAGGCGGCCGAACTGTCGAAGCGGATCGTGCCGTCATCGCCGCTCGTCTCGCTGGCCGCCGGCTTGGGATACCAGTGCGGTTCGCCGCCCGAAGGGGTCCGGCTGGCGCCGGCAACGAACGTGCCGCGTCCGACCTCGCCGGACACCAGCCCGCGCTCGCGCGCCAGCGCATAGGCGCGGCTGACCGTGCCCACGGTCACCCCGATGTCGAAAGCCAGATTGCGCTGCGGCGGCAGCTTGGCGCCGGCGGGCAGAGCACCCGAGACGATGTCCCGCTCGATGCCGTCGGCAAGGCGCACATAGAGCGGGCCGTCGAGGCCGGCAATGTCGGGCATCCAATTTGTCATGGTGACAATTCTGTATATTGATGCAGCAATTGTGTCAATGTATCCCACTTTCTCAAAGACAGGACATCACAAGACGTCAATGAGGCTCGGCAATGGATACAATTGAATCAATCCCGTTTCGGCGTGGACCATTCACCATTGCCGGCGTGCGTTACGAGAACGCCGGCGCGGTGCCGTTCCGCATCTGGATGCGGGTCCTGGGCGCGATGATCGGCGAGAAGCTGGAAAAGCGGCGCACCCGCATTCACCTCAGCGAACTCGATGCCGACGGTCTCGAGGACATCGGCCTTACGGTCGACCAGGCGAACCGGGAAATCCGCAAGTCGCTGCCCTTCTTCGAGCGCCATCGCTGATCGGGCTGGCTTGGCCCATTGTCGTTCTCGCGCAGCGGCCGCGGCCGCCCCGATCGCGCTCGCCGCTCATCCGCACCCCTGGCGCCCGGCGCTCCAGGCCAGAATGTCCCGATTGATTCGCCCCGACAGTCCCCGGCCGGCGAGCGGGCCGAACGTTGTCAGCCGCACCGGGTCGCCCGTCGCGGTGATGACGAGTTCGGGCAGGGCCTGCGGCTCCCCGCGGGCGACGACCAGGATGCGTGGCGCACCGGCCGCCGTGTCGAGTTCGGGCACCAGCGCGTAGGGTGCAAACCGGCGGTCGCCGCTTCTGACCCAGCATTCAAGCGCCCTTTCGTTGATCCGCTGAAGCGCAACCAGCGCGGTATCGGCATCGACCTGCGCCTCGAGCGGCCCGCCGGGCGGCTCGAAGGTCTGACAGCCGGCGAGCCCGGCAAGCGACAGCGCTGCAACAAATGCGCCCAAATGCGGCGCAAACACGCTTTTCTCGGGGGCCGAATCACGCATAGGCTCGTCCGAACGGGGTCAAGGCGGCCGAAGCGTCGCCGGTCAGGCAAGCCAACGCAACCGAGCAATGACGAAGACCGGGGGACACTGCCATGTCTTACATCAAACGAGCAAGCGGCTTGGCCGCCGCCGCTTTGCTGGCCGGCGCTGCCACGGCCGGCATGCCGGCAATTGCCGCCGAGGAGCCGGCGAGCCGTGAGCTCCTGCTGCGCAAGGCCGTCGGGTTCAGCCAATGCCCGCGGGCCATCGAGGCGATGCTGTCGAATATCGGCGCCAGCGACCGGCATGTGTCGGTGACCGCCGACACCGCCGCCCATTACCGCGTCAAGCTGGTCTCGATCGACGCCAATCTGGTGTTCTTGTGCAACGCGGTGACCGAACAGATCACCGTCACGCGCACGACGCCGGGCGAACTGGTCAGCGCCGCCCGATAGGGCCCGCATCGCGCGGGCGCATCGGCTCGATCCGTCCGCGATGGCTGCTGCGTCAGTAGTGCAGGACGAGCCGGCCGTTGCCAATCTCCAGGCGCTGATCGGCGGCCAGATTGCTCAGCACGAGGCTCAGATGCGGCCGCGAAAAGCGCGTGAATCGCGCCATCTGCGAGATGGTGAACGGCCATTCGAGTTCGCCGGTCATCGTCGTTTCGTCGGCATTGGGATCGTTGCGCGAAATCTTGATGGCGTTGCGGACATAGCTGAGGATCTTGTCTTCGGCACGGCCCTGGTTGATCGTGGCCGACGCGCTGACGAGCAGCGAGAAATCCTCCGCGCACCAGGCAGAAATCAGCTTCATGAATTCCCTGTCTTGGGCCAGCGATGCCGAAGCGTCCGGATCGATCGAATCGACCACGCATGTGGTCATCGCCACTTGCGACATCGCGTGCTGGCCGTTGACGAAGCTCGGAGCCGTCCACACGCCCCGATATATCGGTACGGCGATATCGTAGTCACCATCGTCGGTCGTCTTGTAGGAAAGGGCTATGCCCGAGCGGAACCAGAAAAGCCCCTGATGCTCCATGCCCGTTGTGTAAAGATGCTGGCCCTTGTGGAAGGCGCGGCGCCTGAGCCTGCTTTCGACATGGCGGCGCAGCGCCGGACTGAGACTTTCATAGGGGGAGTCGTTGAAACTGATTGCCATGCGTCTGGAACGGTTGCGAACGCGATTTAGCGTTAGCGACCGATCCGCGCGTGTCAAAACGAGAATCGCGGTTTTCCGGCCGTTCAAACCGTGGGTTGCGACGCTGGCCTGCGCGCACGCAACTGCAGCGCGCGGCTGGCCGCTCGCCCCCGATCAGGGGTTGTGGTTCGGCGCGCGCCCGCGCGAATTGGCACGATCGCCGAGGCGCGATGCCGTCAATCGGCGGCCGACCTGCGCAGCGAATCGGCATCGGCGCCATCGAGATCGGCGCGCACCAGCGCGGCGACCAGATCGGCGAACCCCTCGTCCGGCACCAGCGTGCTCAACTCGGCCGCCGTGTCGGGCAGGCCCAGCTTGCGGGCACCATTGCATGCCTTCTTGTCGGCCAGCGGATAGTTCTCGCGCCAGGCGATCTGCGCCTCGCGCAGGAAGATGTCGGCGCCGACATCGCCGATGCCCTTGAACCGGGTCAGAAGCTCGTGCTCGCGCGCCGGATCGCGACCGGCTTCCTCGCGCAGCTTGCGCAGATCGCCGTCATAGCGCTCGAGCAGCATCTGCGCCACATCGCCCAGCATGCTCGATGTACGCTCGTCATAGCGCGCATAGCCGGACTGGTTGAGGCAGCGGGTGCGCTCTTCCCAGGTGCTCTGGGCCATCTTTTCGGCGGTGGTCCATCCGTTCTCTGCGAGCGCCTTGGCGCCGCGCATGGCCAGATCGGCGGAAATGCGGGCGCTGAGCAGAAGGCTCGCGCACAGCCATCGAAACAGCACCGACGGCGTGTTCCGGCTGAGGTCGAGGCCCAGTTCGGCAGAATAGCTGCGGCCGTAGCGCGCGAGCAGGGCCTTGACGGTATCGGCGGTTTCGGTGTCGGGCATGGCGCGTGCCTCCCTGTCGCATCCGGTCCGGTTGCACGGGTAACGCGAGAGGCGCGCAAATCGATCAATGCCGGCTCGCCTAGGCCAGCCAACCCAGCGCCGTGCCGCTCGAGAACAACCAGGCTCCGGCGCCGAACATGCCCAGCGTGGAAGCAACGCTCAAGGCGATGAACAGCCCGTCGCGGACCGTCAAGCCGACCGCCAGGATCAGCATGGCGATGGCCGGCGGAACGATGCCTCCGGGGACCAGTGCACCGATCGTCATGGCCAGCGCCAGGCACGTGGCGACGAGCGCCCCGAACCACGATAGCGGCGGCTCGGTCAGAAAGCCCCAGCGCGGCCGCAGCACGCGTTCGAGCCGCAGCGCCCAGGGCTTGATCGCCTCGATCGCCGCGTCGAGCTTGGACTTGGGAAGGGTCATGGTCGAAAGCCGCCGTGGCAGCCAGGGCTTTTGCAGGCCGAACAGCATCTGCAGCGCAAAGACCAGCACGATCAGCGCCATGACGATCGACACCCCGGGCAGCGCGCCGATGATCGGCATGACGGCGAGCAGCGCCGGCAACAGCAGCGCCGGTCCGAACGTGGCTCGGCCGAGCCGCTCCATCAGCGTGCCCACGCTGATGCGTTCGCCCGTTCGGCACGCCTGAATGCGCTCGAGCAGATCGACAAGCGAATCCTGTGCGCCGGTCTCGGTCATCCCTGCCAAAGCTCCATCAACGCGCTGCGTCAGACAGCGCTGGCTGGCGCCTCGTGCCACGTTTTCATGGCTTAAGCTAGGCACGGTTTGCGCGCCCGGCAAAGGCGGCGGGCCGGGCGTCGCAACGGCGTGCGCAAGGCCGGCCGGCCGCCGGGCGTGGCCGAATCACCGACGCCGATTCGCCCGTCCTTGCGCGTTCGGCCGGCCGCCGATCGCCTGCAACCGGAATCGATGCGGCTTCTTCGTGGGGAGTCCTGCACGAGGACGTTTTCGTCGGCTCCGAATATGTCGGGAGGGTTGTGATAATATATATCCTGAGTAAATGGAGTTCTCATCTAGAAAATACGGTCTCGGTCATCAAAAAACAAGAGAAATATCGATTTTAGTGCAGTGAAAGCGTTTGTCATAGAGCAGATATAGTTTGCTTTGTGCGCAGAATGCCGCGCGGATTGTTCGAAGCGTCCATCGGCAGCGCTGCGGCCGCAACACTTGATTAACCATCCTCTATCGCAACCGTATGCAACCTGAGGAAGAAAGTTTGCTTTAAATAAATCCATTGGTTGCGCCCTCTCATGGCCCCGCTATAAGGCGAAGCGGTTCGGTCGGCGTTCTACGGCCATCTCGGCTGCTTGTGAGCACAACCCAGGGATGAGAGCCATCATGACACTACTACGTAAACGATTAGGGCTGGCGTCCGCCACGGTCCCGATCGCCGCGGCAACGCTGTTCGCCGCACCGGCTCTGGCGCAGATCGCGCCGGCCGGCTCGGTGATCGGCAACCAGGCGACGGCGGTCTACACCACCGCCGGCGGTCTTCAGGTGACCGTCCAGTCCAACCTGGTCGAAACGCTCGTCAACCAGATCGCCGCGGTCGATCTGGAATCGTCCTATGACGGCGTCCAGGCCGATGCCGGAACGCCCGAGCTTGATGACGCGCTCGTCGGCGCCAAGACCGCTTCGGACCAGGGCGGTTTGGTCTCCTTCGCGCATACGATCGAGAACCTCGGCAACGGCGTCGATACCTTCAATCTGTCGGTCGCCAATACGGGCTTCGCCACGGGCACCGTCGAGATCTTCCCCGACGCCGACGCCAACGGCGTTGCCGACAGCACAACGCCCATCACCGCTACGCCGCCGCTGGCAGCCGGCGAGGTGTTCGGCATCGTCGTCCAGGCGAACTACCCGGCCGGAGCCGCGGGCAGCGAGACCGACACGCCGATCCAGATCGAGGCCGAGTCTGTCTTCGACACCAACAAGACCGACGCCGTCAATGACGACATCATCTATCAGTCCGGTGCGATCGTCCTCACCAACAAGTCGATCACGCCGTCCAATGGCGCGCCGGGCGACACGGTCACCGTCACGCTGTCCTATCAGAATGCCGGCGGCGCGCCGGGCGTGGTCCGCATCAAGGACCCGCTGCCGCCCGAACTGACCTATACGCCGGGCTCGGCCAGCTGGTCGTTCGGCGGCACGCTCACCGATGACCATACCGACGGGGTCGACGCAACCGCGGGCACCGGCGACACCATCGATTTCGGCGTCGCGTTGGCGAGCGCCTTGTCGGTCGACGACTTCGACACCGGCAACGATCGCCAGACGATCCTGTTCACGGTCGATGACGTTCCGGTCGGCACCGTCGGCGAGGTGACGTTCCAGGCGACCATCACCGGCGGCACGCCTGCGGGTACCTACAACAACCGGGTCTATGCCTGCGTGGGCGCGACCTGCGATCCCGACGACCCGGGGCCGAACCCGCCCTTCACGGTGAACGCCGATCTGGGCGTCACGCTTGCCGACAGCCAATCCGGCACGACGCCGCCGGCGACCGACACCTATCCGGACGATCCGGCCGGTTTGGGCGGTACGCTTGCATCGAGCACGGACACCGATAGCGACACCACAAATGACGTTGTGGAAGAGGATGGCACCAACGGCAACATCACCGCGACGCCGACCAATCAGTGGGCGGCGGGCTCGGAGATTCCGTTCTCCTTCATCCTGTCCAACGATTCCAACGCCACCGAGACATTCAACCTGACCGAGCGCGACACCACGGCTGACTTGGCCGGAACGACGCCCTTGCCGGGCATCACGCCGACAGCGGACTTCCCCGGTTCGACCACCTTCCGCTTTGAAACGGCGTCGGGCCAGGTCATCCTCGACACCGATTCCGACGGCAATCCGGACGTTACGGTGCCTGCCGGCGGTGCGGTCGAGATCGTGCTGATCGCCGACCTCGATCCGGCCGAGTCGCGGTCCGACACGGCGCCCCCATGGGTGCGTGAGGTGGTCGCCACCGCCCAGTCGGACACCAACATCGTCAACGAATCGGTTGCGCTTCTGAGTTCGGCGGTGGTTGCCGACACGGTCGACCTCAAGAACGATGACGGCGGCATTGTGGCGACGGCCGGCACCAATCCGGACGACGACGCCACCAATTCCGGAAATCCTTGGGTCACGCAGACCACCGATCCGGGCACGACGGTCGATTTCGCGCTGGTGATCGAGAACACCTCGGTGACGCCGCAGAGCTTTGACCTGCAGTTCTACGCCGACCCGAACACGACGACGCCACCCCCCGGCTCGCCGATCGGCGACGGCCTGGCGCCCGGCACCGGCCTGCCGGCGAACTGGAACGTGCAGTTCCTCGACGGCACCACGCCTTCCAACAACACCGGCGTTCTGGCCGCGGGCGGCACCAAGACGATCACCGCGCGAGTGACGGTGCCGGCCGATGCCAAGCCGGGCGATGTCGACATCTGGTTCAAGGCAATCTCGCCGACCACCGGGGCCTTCGACGTCAAGCTCGACCGGGTGACGGTCAACGCGATCGTCGATCTGCAGATCACGCCCGACCAGACCGGCCAGGCCACCTCGGGCGGAACCGCGGTGCTCACGCACACCCTGTCCAATGTCGGCAATGTCGGCATCACCGATGGCGCGCTGTCGGTGACCACGCCGTTCCTGACCTTTTCGAGCGTCATCCTGGTCGACAGCAACAATGACGGCGTGCTCGATGCCGGCGACGCTGCCGTGACCTCCATCACCGAGGTCATGACCGCAGCGGGCGCAAACATCGGCAATGCCGATGCGACCCTCGACCCCGGCGAAAGCGTGCTGCTGTTCCACCGCGTCCAGGTGCCGCCCGGCGCGCTGGACGGCACCTCCGAGCAGGCGGTGATCACCATCGACAGCGCCCTGACCGACGCCGCCCCCGGCGCGGTCACCGACGGCAATACCGCCAACAACGCCGTCACCGACACGGTCACCGTCGTCTCGGGCAACCTGCAGCTGGTCAAGGAGCAGGCGCGCGACGATGACTGTGACGGGACGGCGGACACGGCCTTCCAGCAGGGCCAGCTTCCGGGCAGTCCGGGCCAGTGCATCGTCTACCGCGTGACGGCCACCAATACCGGCGGCGGCGATGCCGAAGGCGTCGAGATCAGGGACCAGACGCCGGCATTCACGACCTATGAGGCCGTGGCCGGCTTCGCCGACGTCGACGACGGCTCGGTTGGCGGCACCATCAGCACCGAGCCAGGACAGGGTGCCACCGGTGACGTCATCGCCACATACGGCACGCTGTCGCCGGGCGAAACGGCGGTGCTGACCTTCATCGTCGAAATCGACGGCAATCTGGGCAACGACACGTCCGGCGCGTCCACGCCGCTCCAGGCGGCCAACTAGCCGGCAACGGGGTGGGCCCGCGCGGCCCGCCCCGTTCGGGCACGTAACCTCGGATTTGCATGCCGTTGCGGGGATGGAACGAATGCCAAGCATCGTTCGCGGCCTATGTGGTGCACTGATCGTGCTTTTCTTCGCCATCGCATCGGCGCGGGCCGACATGCCGCCCGCTGGCGCGCAGATCCACGCCCAGGCCCAGGCGACCTATTTCAATCCCGCGCTCGGCATCGTCGAGCAGGTCTTCAGCAACACCGCCGTCATCGTGATCAATGAACTGCCGGCGATCGCGGTGGACGCGGACCAGACGATCCTCGCCTCGCCGGGCGTGATCGGCCAGTTCGTCTTCTTCGTCGAAAACATCGGCAACGTTCCGCTCAACCCGGCCATCGACGCCGTCCAGCAGACCGGCGACGATCTGGCCCTGCATGACGTGCTGATCTTCCGCGATGTCAATGGCGACGGGGCCATCGATGGCGGCGAGCCGTCATTTGCGGGCGGCGGCGCGATATCGCTCGGCCCGGGCGAGCGCGCGTCCTTCATCGTCCGCTTTCAAATGCCCTCCGGCGCCAGTGTTGCCGAAGAAGGGCTCATCGACCTTGTCGCGCAGGACCCGGCCGAAGCGGTCGGCGACCTGGCGACCGGCACGGCCCGCACCTCCGAAGGTGGCCTGGTCATCGCAAAGCGCGCCCAGGCGGTCTCGGTGGCCGCCGGCGACGTGCTCGATTATGCGCTCGAACTTCGCAACAACGGGCTCGGTCCGCTTCCGCCGGCCGCAACGCTCGAAGGTGAAACGCTGACGATCGACGGCGTGGCGCGCGCCGGCGTCATCGTGCGCGATGCGATCCCGCAGAACACGCAATTTGCCGGTGCCGACGGCAACATCACGTTCCGGCCGATCTACCATGCGGCCGCAACGGGCCCCAAGCACAGCTACACCACGACGCCGCCGCCGGCGGGCGAAGTAGATGCCGTCGCCTTCCTCTACGATCCCGACGGCGACGTTGCGACGCCGGACGCCTTTCCGGCTGGTTTTTCCAACACCGTAAGGCTGAGCGTGACGGTCAATGCCAATGCCGGCGGGCTGCTGCTTGAAAACCGCGCCGAGGGCTATCAGCCGGTCGGAACCGGCGAGCCCGAATCCTTCGAGTCCAATCGCGTCCAGACGCCCGTGACGGGGCAGGGCGGCACGCTCGCCTTCATGGACCAGACCTTTGCCAGCGACATCGAGACGATGCCGGTCAACGCCAATGCCTGGTTGCAGGTGAATGCGGGCGTGTGCAACCGCGATGGCGCAGTCGCCGAAACCATCTCCATCACCCTTGATTCGACACCCGAATTTGACCGCGAGGCAGTCACGGCGACCGAGACCGGCCCCAATACCGGCGTCTTCCGCAGCGCCGCCGTGCCGGTCCAGGACCAGGTTCCCGCCGCGCGCTTCAACGGGGTCGTTTCGGCCCTCGCCAACACGCTGGTCACCGCCACGCTAAGCTGCGGAACGACCGCGCTCACCGACACGCTGGTCGTCAACCCCGGTGGCTTTGTGTTCAATGCGCTGAGCAACGCGCCCGTGCCCAATGCCCAGGTCACGCTTCTGAGCGCCACCGGCACACCTGTCGACCAGGCGGTCACCGACCAGAGCGGCTTCTACCGGTTCGCCGACGTGCCCCCGGGCAGCTATCGGATCGCCGTGCTCGATCCGGGCGGGCTGGCCTTTCCCTCGCAGCGCACGGTCTTCCCCGGCTATGACCGCAATGTCGATCCGCTCGCCTCCTATGGCGAGGCCTTCGCGATCGCCTCGGCCGGCCCGTTCGGCGTGGATATTCCGCTCGATCCGGGCGCCAAGCTCGATTTCGCCATCGACAAGACCGCCGACCGGGACCGCCTCGAGCGCGGCGAGTTCATTCGCTACGCCGTGCAGATCGCCAATCGCAGCGAAGTGGCAATGCTCGATCTGGCCCTCACCGACACGCTGCCCGCCGGCTTTGCCTATCTTGAAGGGACCGCGCAGATCGACGGCGCGCCGCTCGCCGACCCGACCGGCGGCGTCGGCCCGGAACTGTGGTTCGATCTGTCCGCGCTCGATCTGGGGCCGGGCGACACGCTGACCGTCAGCTACGTTGCGCGCGTCACGTCAAGCGCCGCGCTCGGCGAGGCCGTCAACAGCGCCGTCGCAACCGGCCGGCTGCCGGCGCTGCCGCAACAGCTTGTCTCCAACACCGCGCGCCACATCGTCCGGGTCGAAGCGACCGACGGCGTCTTCGCCGATGAGGGCGTTGTGCTCGGCACGGTGTTCGTCGATGTCAACGGCAATGGCGTCCGCGACGTGCAACCGGGCCAAGAGCGCATCGAGCCGGGCGTTCCCGGCGTGCGCATCTATCTGCAGAACGGCGCGGTGGTCATCACCGATCCGGACGGCAACTATTCGCTGCCCGGCCTGCGCCCGGTCACCCATGTCTTTGCCGTCGACGGCGCGACGCTGCCCGCCGGAACGTCCGTCCTGATGACCCGGACGCGCGACGCGCTCGCGCCGGGCACGCGCTTCGTCGACCTCAAGCGAGGCGAGATCCGGCAGGAGGATTTTGCCATCGGTCCGGGCACCGGCGCCGTGCTCGATGCGGTGATCGCCCGCGCCGGCAACCACGCCGATGACGGGTTTGCGCTGCCCGCCACCGACCTTGCCCTTGGCGGCACCATCGCTGGCGCCGGCAAATCGCGCCGCGCCGAAAGCCTGACCTCCACCCAGGTCACAACGCGCGCGCCGCGCGCCGACGGCGAGGCGGAGGTGGCCCTTGACACCGATCACGGCAAGGCGATCGAGAGCACGGTCGATCTGGAAGCGCTGACGCGCGAACTCTCGCCTGAACTGGCTTTCCTCGACCTTGAGGACGGCGACATCCTCAACGACGACGACATCTCGATCCGCATCAAGGGACCGGCGGCGGTCAGGCTCAAGCTGGAGGTCAACGGACAATCCATCGGCGCCGAGCGGATCGGCCAGCGCACGATGTACCAGGCCGGTGGCGTGCAAGCTGCCGAATTCATCGCCGTGCGCCTCAAGGGCGGCGCCAACGAACTCCGCCTCGTCCAGACCGACCCCTTCGGCAACGACCGGGGCGGCATCACGATCACCGTCTATGCACCGGGCAAGCCGACCGCGCTCGAGATCATCGCCCCGCCCACAGCTCTCGCCGATCCGGCGACCGCGATCCCGGTGCTGGTGCGCGCCATCGACGAAGAGGGCCGGCCGACCCGCACGCCCATCGAGGTCACGCTCGATCCCGCCGCCGGCCGCTTCGATGTCACCGACATCCGCTTAAGCGAGCCCGGTACCCAGGTCTTCATCGACCGCGGTCAGGCGATCTTCGACTACTACCCGCCCGCGCTGTCGGGCACGCAGACGATCACCGTGCGCTCGGGCCTTGGCACCCACACCGCCGATATCCGACTGACGCCAGATCTCGACCAGCGCCTGGCGGTCGGCATCATCGAGGGCGCGGTGCGCTTCGGCGAGGGCGGCGCCAGCCTGGCCCCGCTGATCGAGGACGATCAGTTGTCGGGCTTTGAGGACACCATCGAGGGCGTGCGCGGGGCGCTTTACCTCAAGGGCCGGATCCGGGGGGACGCGCTGCTCACCCTGCGCTATGAGAGCGACCGCGACACCGAGGATCGCCTGTTCCGCGATATCGATCCGGACGCCTACTATCCGGTCTATGGCGACAGCGCCGAGCGCGGCTTTGACGCCCAGTCCAACTCCCAGCTCTACGTCAAGGTCGAAAAGGGCCTGTCCTACGTCCTTTACGGCGATATCACCGTCGGCCCGCAAAGCGATGCCATCGAACTGGGCGGCTACAGCCGGTCGGTCACCGGCGCCCATGCCCATATCGAGCGCGACCGGCTGACGGTCGACCTGTTCGCCGCCTACACCGACCAGAGCCAGGTGGTGCGCGAATTCCCTGCCCGCGGCATATCGGGCCCCTATGCGCTCGACCTGACCGGTTATATCGACGGCAGCGAGCGTGTCGAGATCGTCGCCTACGACCGCGACCAGCCCGAGGTCGCGATCAGCGCCGTCACGCTGCGCCGCAACACCGACTACACGCTCGATTTCTTCGCCGACACCATCATCTTCGCCCGCCCGGTCATGGCGACCGACGACAACCTCAACCCGCAATTCATCCGGGTCACCTATGAGGTCGATTCCGGCACCGAACGCTACTGGATCATCGGCGGCGAGATCGGCCTTGCCGTCACCGACACCGTCACCATCGGCTATCGCGAGGTCCGCTCGATGGCGGAGGCGCCCGAAGACGACGACCGCACGGTGCGCGCCGGCTATGTCGAGGCGGATCTGGGTCGCTACGGCCGGCTCGAGGTCGAGGCCGCCCAGAGCGAGGACCATCTCGGCCGTATCGGCGAAGGCTACCGCGCCCGCTATGAACTTGAGGGCAAGCGCGGCCGCCTGTCGGTCGCCGCCGCCGACACCGACGTCGATTTCGACCCGCCCGGCGCCACGATCGGCCCGGGCCGCACCGAATTGCGCATCGAGGCCGCCCTGCGCGGTACCAAGCGACTCGATCTGGAGGGCGAGGCGCTCTACAGCCGCGACAAGCCGACCGGCGAGGAGCGCTACGGCGTCGAGGGCCGCGCCAAGCTGCGCCTCAACGAGCAGATCGACGCGGTGTTCGGCGCGCGCTATTCGGTGACCGATCGCCCCGGCGAGCCGGCGCCGAGCGAGACCTGGTCGGGGATTGTCGGCCTCGACATCAGGTCCGACTGGCTGCCCGGCGCGCGCCTTGGCCTCGAGTATGAGCAGGCCCTCGACGATGCCTCGCGCCGGCGCTGGCTGCTCGAAGCCGACTACCGGGTCAATGACCGCGTGCGCGTCTATGGCAAGACCGAATTGTCGTCCTCGACCTCGGGCCTGTTCGGCCTGTCCGACTTCGCCGGCGAGGACGCCGTCACCTCGCGCGCCGGCATCGAAGTGACCTGGAACGAGCATGTGTCAAGCTATGCCGAGCATCGCGAGGGCGGCGATGGCGGCATTGCCGGCGGGCTCGACTGGCGCTGGACATGGAACGATCATCACGACCTCACCGCCTCCTTCGAACATGTCGAGCCGCTGTCGGAGGACCACCGCCGCAACACCGCGATCACGCTCGGCTACGGCTATCAGAACGAAGACGGCACGACGCTGTTCGAACTGCGCCCCGAATGGAGCCGCACCGACGACGGCACGCAGAACTGGTACGCCAGCGCTTCGCTCGGCAAGCGCTTCGGCGACATCACGGTGCTGGCCCGCAACCGCTTTGCCTACACCGACGCCGAAGCCGGCGAGCGCACCCGCAACCGCGCCCGCCTTGGCGCCGCCTGGCGGCCGGGCGAGCACAACCGTTGGTCGGCGCTGGCCTGGTACGGCTTCGAATATGACGACGACCGCGCCGCCGAAACGCGCGAACTGGCCCATAGCTGGTCGCTGGGCGGCGAATACCGGCTCAACGACGATCTGCGCATCCGCGCCCGTCATGCCGGCCGCCACCTTGAGCAGCGCTATGACGGGCTCGACCTCGACAGCACCGTGCTGCTCGGCACCGCCGGGTTCGAATGGGACGCCCATGAGCGCGTGGTGCTGGGGCTGAACGGCACGGTGTTCGTCGAACCGGACATTGGCGCGGCCCATTACGGCCTGGGGGGAGAGATCGGCTTCGTGCCGGCGAAGAACACGTTGGTTTCGCTGGGCTATTCCTGGGCTGACATCGAGCGCGACAAGATCGAGGACATCCACCGCACAGGTTTTTACCTGCGCGTGCGCGCCAAGATCGACGAGGGGATCTGGGATCTGCTCGACCGGATGGGGATCGGCGGCCAATGAGACCTGGGCACACGGAGGCGAGCATGACACAGGCAGGCCGGCACGCGGCGGCGCGGGCGGTCAGGGGCGGCGCGCTGGCGACGCTGTGGGGCGCGTTCGCCGTCGCGACGATGATCGCCCTGCCGGCGCGGGCGCAGCCGCCCGAGACCTTTTCCGATGGTTCGGACCGGACCGCCAACATGGTGTTGTGGCTGGACGCCGACGATACCGGCACGATCTACACCGACTCCGCCTGCACCGCCTCGGCCGGCAATGGCGATCAGGTCGCCTGCTGGGCGGACAAGTCGAGCAACGGACACGATGTGACCATCGGCGACACCAGCGGCTTCCGGCCCGAATATGTGTCGAGCGATGCGCTGTTCGGTGGCCGCGCCGTCCTCGATTTCGACGGCAACGATCGTTTGATCAACAACATCCCGGATGTGAACACCAACAACTTCACCCTGTTTATGGTGCTGGCGAGCGACGACCCCAACCCCAGCAATCTCGACGCCTTCTTCTCCAACGCGAATGCGCCCGGCAATAACGGGTCCTTCCAGATCACCTATCGCTCTGCAAGCGACAGTTTTGACGTGCCTTTCACGGGCATCACGGATCGCTCCTTCGGGCCGTTCGAAGACAATGTGATCAAACTCTACGGGATGCGGGCGCGCAACAGCCCCTCGAACCTCCTGGAACTCTTCAGCGAAGGCACGCTGGTCGATTCCGCCAACGAGAACATGAATTTCGTATTCCGGTTGCTGAAGATCAACAGCAACCGGAATACGAGCAGTTTTCACGATTCTCGGATCGCCGAAGTGATCCTTTACGACGCGGCGCTCAGCGACTGCCAGCTCAGCGAGGTCAACGCCTATCTCGGCGCCAAGTATGGCGCCGATTTCACCGGCGCGTTCGAAAACCTATACACGAGCGGGCATCCGGAGAATCTCAATCGCGATGCCATCGGGCGCAACGATTTCAGCAACTGTCTGGGTCCGCAGAGCGACCGCCGCGACAGCGCGACCAGCGCCGAGATGACGTTCGATGTCGGCGCCGGCGCAGGCGTCAACGACATGTCGGGCGATTATGTCATCACCGCCCATCAGGGCGGCGACGTCACCCAGTTCACCACGACCACCGTTGCCAGCGTCGGCGCCGATTACCGCGTGCCTGACCGCCACTGGCGCCTGGAAGAACAGGGCAGCGGCGATCTGGGCAATGACCCGCTGAGCTTTTCGTTCGACTATGCGGCGATGGGCCTGACCGCCGGCGAGGGCTTCGCGCTGCTCGTCAGCCCCGACAGGAATTTCGCCAATGCGGAAGTGGTCTCGACCAGCTTTGCGGTGGACACCGGCACCGGCACCGTGACGTTCGACCCGGTCGTGCTGAACACGTCCGGCGACACCGCCGCGCTCGACCTTGAACCCTACAATGAAGGCACCGGCGCGGGCGATCTGTTCGTCACGCTGGCGACCGCGCCCGTCGACCGCTCGGATGCGCCGGTGGCGGGCACAAGCTATGGCGAGGCCACGCACGCGGTCACGGCCGGCCTCCAGCTCGGCCTGGCCATCGACGCCGATGCGACCCCGCTCGCCAGCCCCGATGCCGATGGCGACGACACGAACGGCACCGACGACGAGGACGGGGTGGCCAGCCTCCCGCCCGTCCTATCCGCCGCCGGCAGCTACGCCCTCGACGCCACCGTCACCAACACCAGCGGCGCGCCGGCGACACTGCATGGTTGGATCGATTTCGACCGCAATGGCAATTTTGACACTGACGAACACGCCTCCGTGGCGGTGGCCGACGGTACATCCGGCGGCACGGCGACGCTCAACTGGTCCGGCCTTTCGGGCGGGGTGGCGGGCGACAGCTTCGTGCGTCTGCGCCTGACCACCCATGCGGGCGTGACCGGCGCCACCCCCGCTTCGGTCGCCCCCGATGGCGAGGTCGAGGACTACACGGTGGCGATATCGAACCCCTACCAGCCGGTCGTGCCCGCCGGCCATTGCCAGATGAGCCATGCCGGATGGGTGGGCCCCATGTCGGGTTTTAGCAATGACGACAATTTCCTGCGGACGGGCTGGACCTATGACCTCGACAATCTCCCGCAGCGCCCGAACACCACGCCGGATGCGACGGGAACCTTCGCCATCGCCGGCACGTCCCCGATTGCCGAACTCGATCTAACGACTGGCCCGGTCGGCGGCATCGGAGAAAGCCACGTGATGGTGACGCGGTGGCAGGCCCCGGCGGGCACGAGCCAGACGATCAGCGTGCTCGACACCGGGTTCGCCGAACATGCGATCCTCGCGGTGCGCGACAGTGCCGGAAACCTGCTTGCGCGTTCGCCCGCGAGCACGGGCTTTCACGACCAGGGCAGCGCCAGCCACGACATGACGGTGACCATGCCGGCCAACGGTGTCGTCCTTGTCTATGCCTGGGTTGCGGATCAGGCGGTCAACAAGGGACAGTTCTTCCCGCTTTGCGCCGATTTCGGCGATGCGCCGGGCTATGCCGAGGCGGCGCATCCGATCGATGCCGCGCTCTACATGGGAGCATCGGCGCCCGATCGCGATGAGCCCGGGGCCGGAACCGGCGGAACCAGCGACGATGCCAACGGCACCGACGACGAGGACGGGGTGACCCTTCCCGCCCTTTATCAGGGGGTTCCCGCGCGGATCAGCGTGGCTGTGTCGGAAAACGCGCTGAATGACGGCTATCTGCAAGGCTGGATCGACTGGAACGGCGACGGGACGTTCGATCCGGGCGAGCAGATCGCAACCGATCTGCAGGACAATCAGACCGGCGACGAGAACGCCGCGACCGGGACCATCGACTTCATCGTCACCCCGCCCGTCACCGCGACCACCAGCCAGACCTTCGCCCGCTTCCGCTGGTCGACCGCCGCCGGCCTTGACGCCGCCACCGCCGCGCCCGATGGCGAGGTGGAGGATTACGCCGTGACCGTCACGGCGATGTCCCAGATGGCCTGCGACGGCACCTTCTACCAGGTGCGCGGCGCGGTCCTCACCGAGGTCACGCTCAGCTACAATTCCGGCACCGGGCAGTACGACGCCAATTTCAACAACTCCCCGAATTCCGGCAGCAACAAGAACGGCGCCTGGGGCGTGTGGGAAAATGGCGACTCGGTGCTCGGATACGGCGTCCTGAACAACTCAAGCCGTCTTTACGCCGTCGATGCCGCCGGCAGCTTTGTCGATCTCGGCCTGATCGACATCTCGGCCTTTTCCGGCGCCAGCAGTTTCTCCCGTTCCGCCGGCGATATAGACGATGACGGCAATCTGTATGTGTTCAATGTAGACAACAATAGAATCTATGTCGTCGACCGGAAGCAGACGCCGGCGGTCCTGACCCACAACATTGCTGCCGGCTTCGGCATCAATGCAGCGGATTTTATCTACAATGGGGTGGATCAGGTCTTCTACGGCATCGACTCGAATGCACGACGCGTTGCCGCCATCAAGGTCGACCTGACGGGGGCGGGTTCGGCGTCTCTGGTGCGTTTTGGGCCAACCGGTCCGCCTTACAACGACAATTTCGGCGCGGGATGGTTCGACGCCACTGGCGCGACGCTGTTCGGCTACCGCAACACCGGCGGCAACGTCTATCAGATCGATACCGGGCTGAATGCCGGGCCGGGTCTGAACCCCACCGGCACCGGCACGGCGTTCCTGCTGGGCAGCGGCCCAGGCGCCGGCGGCAATGACGGCCTTGGCTGCCGCGGCGCACGGCCCTTCCCCTATGGCACGCTGGAAGGCACAGTCTATGTCGATGCCGATGGCGACCGCGTGGTCGATTCCGGCGAAGGCGCGGCGGCCGGCGCCGGCCTGACCGTCGAGCTCTACAGCGGCGGCAATCTGATCCGCACCGTGACGACGGACGCCAATGGCGAATACCGCTTCCCGGCGGTGATTTCCGACTTTGTCTATCGGGTGCGCGTGCCGGCCTTCACCGTCGGCCCGCCGGGCAGCGCGGCCACGCGGACGGTGGAATTTCTGGACAATGTGACCGTTGCCGATGGCGGCGTCGTCTCCGGTCTCGACTTCGCCTACGGACCGGCCGACTATTCCGATGCGCCGACGGGCTATGGCGACACCTACCATGTGACCCGGACGGGCTACACGCTCGGCGCGGCGGTCACCACCGAGACCGCTCCGGTCGGCAATGACGGTGTCAGCGATGCCGATGACGGCGTGACGCTGCCGGCAAGCCTGATCCAGGGGGTTCCGGCGACCATCAACGTAGGTGTGTCGGGCGCGGGCGGATATCTGCAAGCCTGGATCGACTGGAACGGCGACGGCGATTTCGACGATACCGGCGAGCAGGTCGCCACCGACTCTCAGGACGGCGGCACCGGCGATGGGGACGGGGCGGCCAACGGCGTTATCGAGGTTCTGGTCAATCCGCCGGTTGCGCCGCTGTCCAACCCGACCTTCGCCCGCTTCCGCTGGTCGACCGCCGCCGGCCTCGACGTCGCCACCGCCGCGCCCGATGGCGAGGTGGAGGACCATCCGGTCACCGTCCTGGCCGGGGATTTCGGCGATGCGCCGGCCGCCCTCGGCTATGCCACGACGCAAGCCGATGGCGGGCCGCGCCACACCGTCAACGACCCGCCACAGGTTCGGATCGGCGCGACACCCACCGACATCGACAACGGCACGCTGCAGGACGCCGGCGCCCTTGCCGACGATCAGGACGGCGCGAACGACGAGGATGGCGGCGCGGCGCTGCCGGGCGCGTTCGTCCCCGGCCAGCCCTTCGTGTTCAACCTGCCGATCGTCGGTTCGGGCTATCTGAACGTCTGGATCGACTGGAACGGCGATGGCGACTTCACCGATCCGGGCGAGCAGGTCGCCAGCGACCAGCCCGTCACGGCCGGCGCCGCCCTGGTCGGCGGCACGGTTCTCGGCGGCCTCGCCGCCGGACCCACCTTTGCGCGCTTCCGCGTCTGCCAGGCGCAAGGCGACTGCGACATGCCCGTCGGTCCGTCCGCGTCGGGCGAGGTGGAGGACCATCAGGTCACCATCGTCGACCCGCCGATCAGCGTTTCGGGCACGGTGTTCATGGACAATGGCGCGGCCGCCGGCGCCACCGCCGCCCATGACGGTGTGCAGGGCGCAGCCGAGGCGGGAATCGCCGGCATCGCCGTGACAGCCTTCGACGACAATGACGGCGATGGCCGGCCCGATGCCGGCGAGGCTGTCTACGGCGCGGCGACGACGGCCGGCGATGGCGGCTATCTCATGGCGCTCGCTCCCTCGGCGGCCGGCCAGCAGGTGACAGTCGCGGCCGCGCTGGGCGAAGCGCAATGGCTGCATGCTTCCGACAACGCCGCCGGCGGGTCGCTGCCGGGCCTTTCCAATCCCGACCCGGCCGATGGCGCGGTGGTGTTCGTGCCGGCCGCCGCCACCGCCTACACCGGTGTCGATTTCGGCCAGATCGACGTGCCGACGCTCACCGAGGACCGCTCCCGGTCGGCCGCACCGGGTGCGATGGTCACCTTTGCGCACAATTATCGCATGCGCACCACCGGCACCGTGCTCTTCCTCGTCAACACGATCGGCGAGAGCCCGACCGCATCGACCTTCGCCGATGTGCAGCTTTATCGCGACGTCAATGGCGATCAGGCCTTCGATCCCGGCGACACACCCATTGCGGGCGCGATCCCCGTGGTCGAGGGCGAACTCATCCAGATCATCGCCCGCGTTCAGGTCGCCGGCGGCGCCTCGACCGGGGCCGAACTGGTCTTCGATGTCGTCGCCTTTGTCGATTTCGCCGGCGATCCGCTCGACATCGACCCCTATCGGGCGGTCGGCGACGGGGGCAGTTGTGCCGCCGTTACGAGCCTGCTGCCCGGCGGGTTCGATCCCGATTACTGCCTGGCCAATACCGACCGGGTGGAGGTCGTCGCTCCGGTGTCCCTGCAGATCGCCAAGGGCGTGTGCAACGACAGCGCCGCGGCCACCGCCTTCGGTCCGCTCAATGCCGGCAGCCCTGGCCAGATCCTCGTCTACGAGCTGACCGTGACCAACCCGACCAGCGCGCCGGCCTTCGATGTCGATGTGCTCGACACCACGCCGGCCTTCACGGCGGCCTATGGCAGCACGCCGGCGCCGCCGCCGGGCGCCTCGCTCGTCCCGGCGCCGTCGCACTGCCCGGCCTCGACCACCTCCGTGCCCGCGGGCGTGTCGTGCTTGGTCGGCGATCCGGGCAATGGCGGGAGCGGACCGGTCTCCTGGCAGTGCACCGGCGCGTTCGGCCCGGGCGCCGTCGCCCGATTCTATTTTCAGGTGCAGATCCAGTAGGTGGCCGCAAGGGCGCTCACGGCCCGGCCGGCATTGACAAGGACACTCCGATAAGGCGAATGAAAGTCGAAATTACAACCCAAGATAGCCGAGATTCGATCCTGCACGCAGTGGCGATCGCGGCGGCCAACAAGGAGAATCAGACCATGCAGCAGCAACACACGCATTTCCGCACCGGGCTGGTCAGCATTGCGCTGGCCGCATTGCTCGCCGCGATCGTGCTGGCGCTGCCGGCCTTTGCGCAACAGGCCGAGCCCGCCGCGACCGCACCGGCCGAGGATCGGCCGCCGGTGGCCAGCTCGCTTCAGGCGATGATCGTCACCCGCGATGACGAAGGCAACGAGGTGATGGCGCCGGCCGAGCGTGTCGATCCGGGCTCGGTCATCGAATACCGCATCGCCCACAGGAACCAGTCGGGCGACGCGCTCACCGGCTTCATCGTGCAGGGCCCGATCCCCGAGGGCACCGCCTTTGTCGGCGATTCGGCGCGCTCGGGCGAGGCCATGCGGTTCGAGGTGCTGGTGCCCGGCGAGGATTGGCAGACCGAACCGGCCTACAAGACCATCGTCAACGATGACGGCGAAAAGCAGCGCGTGCTCGCCGCGCCGTCCGAATACCGCACGGTGCGCTGGGTGCTCACCCAACCGCTGGCCGACGAGACCGCCGCGACGGCCGTCTATCGCGTGCGCGTGGCCGCCGAATAGGCGGGCTTGTCCGCCGCGCGGGCGGTATTCCCGCCACGCTGCAATCCGTGAAATGCCGCCTCGCCGAAACGGTGGGGCGGCATTTTTTCGTTTACTTGGCGCAAGCACGCGGTTATGCACCGGAGACATTCGACAGGGGTGCTCCGTATCGCCGGGGCTGAGATGCGGGCCGCAAGGCCGCGAACCCTCAAGCTGATCTGGGTAATACCAGCGGAGCGAGGCGAGCCATGTTTTCCGGCGCACAGATTGCATTGTATCCCATGTCCGACGATTTCGTCGGCATCATCACGGGCGCGTTGACCGCGCTCGATCCCCATCGCGAACGGCTGCGCATCGAGACCGACGATGTGACGACGCTCATCGTCGGCCCGCCCCCGATCCTGTTTGCGGCCATGCGCGACCTGTTCGTCGCCGCCGCGGGCACCGGCACCCATTGCGTCCTGTCGGCGACCGTCTCGCGCGGCTGTCCGGGCGAGCCGGACGATCCGATCTGCCGCCCGGACCCCGATGCCGTACCCGCCGGCCCGCTTGACGCGCGCATCGAGGCGGCGCTGGCAGCGGTCGACAAGGCCCCCGAGACGGGCCAGGCCGCCGTCGGCCAGTTCTCGCTCTATCCGCTCGGCGAAGGCGGGCACATGGACGAGATCTATGGCTGCATCGACTTCGTGAAGGCCTCGGCTGTCTTCGACAGGTCGAAGAACTTCTGCACCAGGCTTTCCGGCGATGCCGGCGCGGTCTTCGCCGCGCTGGGCGAGGCGTTCACGCGTTTCGGCGCGCCCTCGGGCCATGTGGCGATGGATGTCACGGTCTCGGCGAACAGCCCGAGCCGCCGCGCCTGATCGCCCCGGCGCGGCGCGGCCGCGCGCACTTTCTCCAACCAGCATGAAAGGGGCCGGATCATGACCGACGGCAATCTGTGGACCTTGCGCGAAACCCTGATCATCGCCGTGCTCGGCGCGGTGTTCGGCGTTCTGTATCTGGGCTGGGTGCAGGTCTGGCTGATCGCCCAGGCCGTGTTCGGCCCGGTGACGATGGATGTCTTCATGGGCTTCTGGTTCATCGTCTCGATGATCGCCGCCGCCATCATCCGCAAGCCCGGTGTCGCGCTCGTCTCCGAGGTTCTGGCCGCGGCGACGCAGATCCTGCTGGGCTCGCCGGCGGGGCTGATCCTGCTGCTCAGCGGCTTCGTGCAGGGCGCGGGCGCCGAGGCGGTGTTCGCCGCGACGCGCTGGAAGCGCTATTCGCTGCCGGTGCTGATGGCGGCCGGGGTCGGTGCGGCGGCGTTTTCCTTCATCTACACCTGGATCCGCTTCGACTATGGCGATCTGGCGCCGACCCTGCTGGTCGTCATGTTCACGCTGCGCTGCCTGTCGGGGGCGCTCCTTGGCGGGCTGCTGGCCTGGATCGTCGTCAACGCACTCTACAGGACCGGCGTGCTTTCCGGGCTGAGGATCGATCATGACCGTCGCGCCGCCCTTGCCGCTTGAGGGGCAGGCGGCGGCGCTTGCCCGCTGGCGCGATGTCCGCGTCCGCTATCCCTATGCGCAGCGCGACGCCGTCGGCCCGGCCTCGCTCTCTGTCGGGCCGGGCGAACGCGTGCTGCTGCTCGGCCCGTCGGGCTCGGGAAAGTCGACCCTGCTACAGACCCTGACCGGCATCATCCCGCAGACCGTGCCGGCCACGGTCGACGGCACGGTCGAGATCACCGGCGCGCCGGTTGAAAGCCGCCCGCCGGCCGACTGGGCCGACACGGTCGCCCATTTCTTCCAGGACGCCGATCAGACCCTGACCGGTCTGCGCGTCGGCGACGAGGTGGCCTTCGCGCTCGAAAACCGGGCGCTGCCCCATAAGGCGATCGCCGCACGGGTCGAGGCGGCGATGGCCCGTGTCGGTCTGCCGCCCGATTGGCGCGACAGGCGCACGGCAACGCTTTCGGGCGGCGAAAAGCAGCTCGTCGCGCTGGCGGCGACGCTGATCGCCGACGCCCCGCTCTTCGTGGCCGACGAGCCGACCGCCAGCCTTGCGCCGGCGGCGGCGGCGCGCGTCTACGACCTGCTGCTCGACGAAGGGCAGGGCGGCGTGCTGATCGTCGACCACCGGCTCGACGATCTGATCGCGGCGGTCGACCGGGTTGTTGTGCTGGACGGGCAGGGCGTGCAAAGGCTTGCGGGGCCGCCGGGGCCGCTGTTTCGCGACCATGGCGACCGCCTCGACGCCGAGGGCATCTGGACCCCGCTTGCAAGCCGCCTGGACCGTGTCTTGCATGCGGCCGGTCTTGCCGCAGCAGGGCCGGCGGTGACCGTCGGCGATCTCATGGAAAATCTCGGCCAACTGGCCGCGCCGGACCGACGCAAGGCCCACGCCATGCTCAGCGAGGCGGTACGGCCGCTGCGCCCGGCAGGCGGCATTCAGTCCGGCCCCGTCCTGTGCCGCCTCGAAGGGGCGGCCTGCGCGCCGCTCTTCGGCCCGGTCGTCCTGCGCCACGTCACGCTCGACATCCGGGCCGGCGAGGTGCTCGGTATTGTGGGCGCCAACGGAGCGGGCAAGTCGACGCTCGGTGCCAGCCTCGCCGGCCTGCTGCGGCTCAAGGGCGGCCGTCGCGACGGCCCGGTCGGCGCGATCGCTTTCCAGAACCCCGAAAACCAGTTCCTTCAGGCCAGCGTTCGGGACGAACTCGCCTCCGCACTGGACAAGACGGCCGCGCCCGACGCCACCGCGCCGCTGCTTGAGCGCTGGGGCCTTGGCGCGGTGGCCGGCCAGCACCCCTTCGAGCTGTCGCAGGGCCAGAAGCGCCGGCTCGCGCTCGCCTGCCTGACGGCGACGGACCGCTGGCCGCTGATCGTGCTCGATGAACCCACATCCGGGCTGGACGCGCGCGGCGCCGCCGAGGTCGCGGCCAATATCGAGGCGATCGCCGGGCAGGGCAGGGCGGTCGCCGTCATCACCCATGACATGGATTTCGCGCTGCGCACCTGCCATCGCGTGATCGTGCTTGGCGAGGGCGGGATCCTCGTCCAGGGCCGGCCCGGCGACATCCTGCGCCAGGGGGCGCTGCTCGCCCGTGCCGATCTGGCTCCGCCCGCCATCGCCCCGGTGCTCGGCTGGCTGGAGCGGACACCGTGCTGAGCGCGCTGCATCCCCTGCCCAAGCTGGTGATCTGCATGGCCTGGATCGTCGCCTCGATCCTGGTGTTCGATCTTCGCTTCCAGCTTGCGACGATTGCCGTGGCGTCGCTCGCGCTGATCGTGCTCGAGCGGCGCTCGCCGTTCCTGGTGCTGGCGCTGATGGTGCCGTTCGCCCTGTTCGGCTTCGGCTTCTTCACGACCAGCGTGCTGTTCCGGCAGGACAGCGCGTTTGCCCTCAAGGTCGCGGCGGAAACGCCCTTCGGCGCCCCGGCCGTCTCGGCGGGGCTGATCCTCTTCTTCCGCGCAATCGCATGCGGCATGGCCTCGGCCGTGTTCGCGCTCACCACCGATCCGGGTGCGCTGATCAAGGCGCTGATGGTCCATTGGCGCCTGCCGCCGCAGATCGGCTTCGCGCTGTTCCAGGCGCTGCAACTGGTGCCCGATCTGGGCCGGGAAATGCAGCAGATCCGCCTGGCGCGGGCCATGCGCCGGGGCCGGCCGCCGCGGCGCGTGCCCGGTCCGACCGAGCTGGTCTCGCTGATCGTGCCGCTTCTGGCCTATGCGATCCGCCGGGCCGGCCGCTCGGCGCTCGCCATGGAAGCGCGCGGGCTGGCGCCCGGTGCACCGCGCACGGTCACCGGCGCGCCGGCGCTGACCCGCAAGGATGCGGTGTTCAGCGTGTGTGCGGCGGCTGTGCTGCTGGTCGCCATCGTCGTGGCGTTCACGATGCGCGGGGGCTGACTCAGCCTTCGGCGAGTTTTGCCATGATCCGAACCCAGCTGCGTATGCCTTTGTGATAGCTGGAAAGATCGTATTTCTCGTTGGGGCTGTGAATGCGGTTGTCGAAGCGGGCAAAGCCGACCAGCAGCGCATCCATGCCCAGTTGATCCTTGAACGCGGTGACGATCGGGATCGACCCGCCCGTGCCCGCGCACGCCGCCTCGGTCTGCCATTCCTCGGTCAGCGCGGCAAGCGCGCGGTTCAGCATCGGGCTGTCATGGGGCTGTACCGTCGCAGCGCTGCCGCCATGCTCGGCGAACTCGATCGTGCAGTCGGCCGGCACCCGCGCCCGGCAGTGGTCGCGGAAGGCCGCGCGCACCTTGTCCGGATCCTGGCCGTCGACGATGCGGAACGAGACCTTGGCCATCGCCGTCGAGGGGATCACGGTCTTGAACCCGTTGCCGGTGAAACCGCCTTGGATGCCGTGCACCTCGAAGGACGGCCGCGCCCACACCTGCTCGATCACCGGCCGGTCCGCTTCGCCCGCCGGCTGGCTGAGCCCGACCATGCCGAGAAACCCCTCGGCATCGAACGGAAGGCGCGACCATTGCGCCCGCACCGCCTCGGGCAGGTCCTTGACGTCGTCATAAAAGCCCTCGATGGCGATGCTGCCGTCCGGCGCGCGCAGGCTCGCCAGCACATTGGCGAGCACCTGCAGCGGATTGGCCGCCGCATTGCCGAAAATGCCCGAATGCAGGTCGCGGTCGGCGCAGGTGACGGTGATCTCCTCGCCGACGAGCCCGCGCATCATGGTGGTGATGGCGGGCGTATCCTTGTCCCACATGTCGGTGTCGCACACGAGCACGACATCGGCCTTCAGTTCCTGGGCGGTCGCTTCAAGGAACGGCGCAAGGCTCGGCGAGGCGATTTCCTCCTCGCCCTCCAGCAGGATCGAGACCTTGAGCGGCAGCGTGCCGTTCGCCGCCTTAAAGGCGCGGCACGCCTCGATGAAGGTCATCAGCTGGCCCTTGTCGTCGGAGGCGCCGCGCCCGGTGATCCAGCTATCGCCATCGGGCTGCGGCACGCGCGCCGGCTCGAAGGGCGGCCGCTGCCACAATGCGATCGGGTCGACCGGCTGAACGTCGTAATGGCCGTAGAACAGCACATGCGGCACGCCCGCCGGCGCATCGCGATCATGGGCGACGACCATGGGGTGCTGGCCCGTCGGGCGCACGCTTGCATCGAAGCCGAGCGAGGTCAGTTCGTCGCACAGCCATTGCGCGGCACGCCGGCAGTCGTCGGCATGGGCCGGGTCGGTGGAGATCGAGGGGATGCGGATCAGATCCATCAGCCGCTCGACGCTGGTATCGATCGTCGCTTCGACGCTTTGAAGGGCGGCTTGCTCGGCACTCATGTCTCGTCTCCATCGATGCGGGCCATTTCGGCCCTGAACTGGGTGGCGATCTGTCCGGCATCGCGCAGCACCTTGGCGCGCTCGAGGCTCAGGACCTGCCGGTCGCGCATCAGCCAGCGGCCCGCGACCATCACGGCGGTGACGTCCTCGGGCTGGGCGGCAAAGACCAGCGTCGCATAGGGATCGTAGACAGGCTGCAGGCGCGGCGCGTCGAGCGAAATGCGGATCAGATCGGCGGCCATGCCCGGCGTCAGCGTGCCGATGCGGTCGTCAAGGCCGAGCACGCGCGCGCCCTCGGCGGTCGCCATGCGGACGACCTCGGCCGCGGGCATTGGCTTGCGCGAGCCGCCCAGCAGCTTGGCGAACATCGAGACCGGCCCGAATTGCGCGAAAAGGTCGAGCGTGTTGCCGCTCATCGGCCCGTCCGTGGCGATGCCGACCGGTATCCCGGCCGCGCGCATCTTGTCGACCGGCGCGATGCCGCGCCCGGCCTTGGCGTTCGAGCGCGCATTGTGGGCGACGCGCACCCCGGCCGCGGCCATGCGCGCTATCTCGGCGTCGTCGAGGTAAAGGCAGTGTGCGGCGATCAGCCCGTCGCGCAGCAGCCCGGCGCGGTCGACCGTTTCGACCGGTCGGCAGCCATGGGTCCTTTCTGCCCAGTCCATCTCGCTGCGCATCTCGGCGAGATGGATTTGCACGGGCGCGTCCGGATGATCCTCGGCCCAGCGTGCGACGCGGGCCATGACCGGGATGTCGGTGGAGTACGGCGCATGCGGGGCGATCGAGGCGGTGATGCGGTCATGGCCGGCGAAAGTGTCGGCAAGCTTCTCGGTCAGCGCGAAGCCCGCATCGATGCTGTCATGGTCCGGCGGGTCGAAATCGGCGATGGTCTGGCCGACCACGCCGCGCAGGCCCGCTTCGTCCAGCACATGGCCGACCTCGGTTTCGAAGTAGTACATGTCGGCGACGGTGGTCACGCCGGCCCGGATCGATTCCCAGGCGCCGAGCGCGGTGCCGATGCGCACCATGTCGGGCGAGACGAACCGCCGTTCCATCGGCAGCACATAGCGGAACAGGCGGTCGTCGACATCCTCGCCGAGCCCGCGAAACAGCGTCATCGGCAGATGCGCGTGCGCATTGACCATGCCGGGCATGACGATGTCGCCGCCCGCATCGATCAGCTCGGCGCCCGGCCTTGGCGGTCCCTCGCCGGGACCGGCGCTGGCGATGATGCCGTCCTCGACCAGCACATGGCCGCCCTCGATCACCGCCATGTCCGGCGTGCACGGCAGCAGCCAGGCGTTGCGGATCAGCGTCGTCATCAGATCTCGCCCTCGGGCAGGATGCAGCATTGCTCGGCCTCGGGCACCAGCCGGGCCTGGTCGCCGCTTTGGAGCGGCCGCGACAGCGGGCCGGAGGCGACCAGATGGCCGGCCGGCGTTTCGGCCTGATAATGATAGGCCCGGCCCAGATAGGTGCGCAGGCCGAGCGAGGCCGGAATGCCCTCCGCCTCCGGCTGCGCGGTCACGCGAAGCCCGTCGGGGCGCGTTGCCAGCGTGAAGCGGTCGGGGATCGCGCCGAGCCGGTCCTGGTCGAGGGCGACCGAGATCCCGCCCGGCCCCTCGGCATGGACGATCGCGCCCTCGCGCCGCCTCGCCTCGAGCGCGATCAAGTTCTCGAAGCCGACGAAACGGGCAACGAACGCGTTGGCGGGCCGCTGATAGAGCGTTTCGGGCGCATCGAACTGGCGGATGCGCCCGGCATCCATGATCGCCACGCGGTCGGAGATCGAGAACGCCTCCTCCTGGTCGTGGGTGACAAACACCGCGGTCGTGTTGTTGGCGCGCTGGAGCTGGCGGATCTCCACGCGCATGTCGACGCGCAGCTTGGCATCGAGATTGGACAGCGGCTCGTCGAACATCAGCAGCGGCGGCTCGATGACGAGCGCGCGCGCCAGCGCCACGCGCTGGCGCTGGCCGCCGGACAATTCGCCCGGCAGGCGCTCTTCGAGCGGCGTCAGCCCGACGCGCGCGAGCATGGCGCGGGCCCGTTCGGCACGCGCCGCGCTTGCCATGCCGCGCTGCTTGAGCCCGAAGGCGACATTGTCGAGCACACTGAGATGCGGAAACAGCGCATAGTTCTGAAAGACGAGCCCGATATTGCGCCGGTGGGCGGGCAGGCGCGTCAGGTCCGTCTCGCCCAGATGGATGGTGCCCGCCGTGGGCACCAGGAAGCCGGCGATCAGCCGCAGCGTGGTCGTCTTGCCGCAGCCAGACGCGCCGAGCAACGAGACGAGTTCGCCCTCGCCGACATCGAGCGACAGATCGTCGAGGACCTTGGTTGTCCCGTAATGGGCGGTCAGGTTGGCAAGCGACAGGGGGGCGGTCATGACGGGCGGTCTACTTGGTCAGGAAGGTCAGGCCAAGGGTGCGCTCGACCACCGCCATGACGGCGACGGTCAGCACCATGAGCAGCACCGACACCGAGGCGATGACGGGATCGAAGAACTGCTCGACATGGGCGAGGATCTGGATCGGCAATGTGGAAATGCCCGGCCCGGTGAGGAACAGCGCAACCGAGACGTCGTTGATCGAGGTGATGAAGGCCAGGATGAACGCGGCGATCACGCCCGAGCGCACATTGGGCAGCACGATGGTGAAGAACGTCTTCCATTTCGGCGAACCAAGGCTGATCGCCGCTTCCTCGATGGAAAAGTCGAACGAGGCAAGGCTCGCCGAGATCACGCGCACGCAATAGGGCAGCACCAGCAGCGTGTGACCGATCAGAAGCGTCGAGAACACCGGAAAGCCGGCGCCGACCTGGATCGAGCGCAAAAGCGAAAAACCCAGCACGATCTCGGGCACCAGCACCGGCAGCACGAACAGCGTCGACAGCCAGCCCGGAAGTTGCACGCGGTAGCGGTTGAGTGCGTAGGCCGCCGGTATGCCGACGATGAGCGCGCAGATGGTGGCGAGCGTCGCCACCTGGAAGCTCGTCACCATGGTCCGCCGGAACGCGCCGATCTCGAAGATGCGCTCGAACCAGCGCAGCGACAGCCCCTGGGGCGGAAAGGTCAGGAAGGTGGTGTCCGAAAGCGCAGCGCCGATGACGATGATCAGCGGACCCATCAGGAACGCATAGACCAGCACCGCAAAGCCGATCAGGACAGGGGAAAGCCGGCCGGTCATGTCGCCATCGGGTTCAGGCGCCTGGCCATGCGCGTCATGGCGAGCACGACGGCCAGGGTGACAACGACCATGATCGCCGCGATCGTCGAGGCGCTGTCCCAGTCGAAGGTCACCATGGCCTGTTGATGCAGGAAGGTACCCATCACCATGACGTTCTCGCCGCCGACAAGCTGCGGCGTGGCATAGGCGGTGAACGATCCGGTGAAGACCAGCACCGCGCCGACGATCAGCCCCGGCACGGCAAGCGGAAAGATCACCTGGCGGAAGATCTGCGGCGGCGTGGCGCCGAGCGAGGCGGCGGCCTGGATCACGTCATCGGGAATGTTCTCGAGCACGCCGACGAGCGTGAGCACCATCAGCGGCACGAACAGATAGACCATGGCGACGATCACCGCGCCCTCGGTGTAGAGCATGGAAAACGGCGCGCCCTCCACGCCCAGCCAGACCAGCACATTGTTGACCATGCCGTTGCGGCCCAGAAGGATGAGAAAGGCGAAGGACCGGACCACGACGCCCGTGAGCAGCGGAAACACCGCCGCGATGATCAGGATCGAGCGCCAGCGCGGGCTGGCGCGCGAGACCACATAGGCGGTGAAGAAGCCGATGATCACCGAGAACAGCGTCGTCAGCAGCGCGATTTCGAGCGTGCGCCACAGCACGGTGCGTCGAAAGCCGCTCGAAAGATAGTCGACATAGGCCGCCAACGGGCCGCCGCCGACCGCGAAGGTGGCGGCGATCGTCGCACCCACGGGCAGGATCAGGAAGACGACGACAAGGGCCGTAGCGGGCGCCGACATCGCCCACCCCGAAAGGCGCTTGAGCAAAGATTTTCCCCCTTGCGCGGTGGCTGGCGCCAGCCCGGATCGGGCGGGCGCCGCAGGCTCGTTTGCCGACGTTCTAGCCGCCGAACATCTCGTTCCAGCGGTCGATCCAGTCGCCCTTTGCCGCGTTCATCTTCTCATAGTCGACGCGCTTGAGGTTGGACAGCATCTCCTCGCCATAGGTCCACTTGGCGGCCGCTTCCGGGCTCAGTTCGACATCGGCATGGACCGGCGCGTCGACACCGTCCTCGGCGAGCATCTTCTGGCGCTCGGGATCGAGGATGAAGTTGATGAACTCATGCGCCAGTTCCACGTTCTCGGCGCCGGTCGGGATGTTGACGGTGTTCAGCGTGGCGATGTCGCCGTCCTCCAGATCGGCCCAGACGACCGAGGGCACCGCGTCCTGCAGCCGTCCGAGCGCGAAGTCCTGCGCCAGCGAAACGGTAATCTCGCCGGTCGAGAACAGATTGATCATCTCCGAGCCGGTATTGTAGTTCTTCAGCACGTTCGGCTTGATCTCCTCGATCTTGGCGAAAGCCGGGTCGGCATCCTCGAAGGCGTCGGTGCCGGCCTGTTCGCCGGCCAGCATGACGACCATCGGCCCGGCGGTGGTGGTGATGCCGGGCAGCGAGATCGAATTGTCAAGATCCTCGCGCCACAGATCCGCCCAGGCGGTGATCGGCGGGTCGACCTTCTCGCTGTCATAGACGATGCCGACGCGGCCGATCGTGTAGGCCGGCCCGTATTCGCCCTGCGGTGCCTGCGCCATTTCGTGCAGGCCCTCGATATTGGGAGTCATGGACCGGTCGATGGGCTGGAACAGACCCTCCTCGATGCCCTGCTGGGAGAAGCTGTCGGTCAGGTAGATGACGTCGACGCCGCGCCCGCCGCGGATCTTGAGCTTGTTGAGGCGGTCGGCATTGTTGCCGGTCTCGAAGATGACGTCGCAGCCGCACTGCTCCTTGAACGGCGCGATGACGTATTTGTCGAGCTTTTCGCCATTGAAGCCCCACCAGGAGATGGTCAGGGTCTCGGCCTGCGCGGCGGCGGGCCAGATGGCGAGCGCGAGCACGGCGGCGCCGGCGGCACGCGGAATCATGGGCATCATTGTCATATCCCTCATTGCTGGATTGCGGCGTTTGCCGCGCGGCGCTGCCGTGCGGCTCGAACCAGTGATCGTTTCCAGTTTTCCAAAACTGGGGAAGCGGCGCAAGGCATCTTCGCGTGCTGACATGCAACAGACCCTAGAGCAGGAACAGCTTGGCGATGACGATCGCCATGCCCAGCAGGATCGCGGTTTCGGCGACCACCAGCACGATGTAGCCGCCGCCCAGATCGGCCATCTGCTTGAGCGCGGTCTTGACGCCGAGCGCGGCGATCGCGGTGATCAGAAGGATGCGCGAGGCGGTCTCGGCGGTCTCGGCGACCGGCGCCGGGATCAGCCCCAGACTGTTGACGATGGCCAGCACGATGAAGGCGACAAGGAACCAGGGCAGGCGGATCCGGCCGCTTTCGGCCCGCCCATTGGCGGTGGCGACGATCACCGCGATCAGAACGACCGGCAGCAGCGCAACGCGCATCAGCTTGACCATGACGGCGGTGTCGCCGGCCTCCTGGCTGACCGAATAGCCCGCGCCGACGACCTGGGCGACGTCATGGATCGTCGCGCCGATCAGCATGCCGGTCTGCGCGTCGGTCGCCGACAGCGCGGCGAACAGCAGCGGATAGGCGACCATGGCGATCGTCGACAGCGTCGTCACGGCGACCACGGTGAACAGCGTGTCGCGCTCCAGCCGGCCATCGCGCGGCAGCACGGAAGCCAGCGCCAGCGCCGCCGAGGCGCCGCATATGGCGACCGACCCGCCGGTCAGAAGGCCCAGCCGCGCGTTCTGGCCCATCAGGCGGGCCAGGGCGACGCCGACCCCGATGGTCAGGGCGACCAGACCGATCACGGCGATCACCGGCACCGGGCCGAGCGCTGCGAAGTCCGACCAGGTCAGCCGCACGCCGAGCAGCGCAACACCGAGCCTGAGGCAGGTCGAGGCGGCGAAATCCACGCCCGGCCTGATATGGCTTTCCTCGGCCAGGAAATTGAATGCCATGCCGATCAACAGCGCGAACAGCATGGCCGGGGCACCGTAATGGGCGCCCAGAAAGGCGGCCGCCGCGGCGATGGTCAGCGCCAGGCCAAGACCGCGTAGCACGCGCGTTGCCTGTCCGGTGCGTTGTCTGAGAGTGGCCGACATGGCCGGTGCGCTATCACGGCCCGGCGCGTCTTGCCAGCGCCGCGGCCCGCATCCGTTCTTGCGACCCCTTGGGTCCGGCACCCGCGGCGGCGCGCGAAGGTCGCAAGAGGGCGGCGGACACGCCGCCATTGATCATGGTGACATGCCGGTCGCGTCAGAAGGGGCGAACACGGGCAGGGCCGCTCGACCGTTCCGGCTTGCGGGAAGAAGCCGATCTTGACCTACATACCAACTGGCTGGTATCTTCACCGCATGCCGAAACCGACCAGGCTCCAGCCCGAACGCGGCGATGCCCGCACCCGCCTGCTCGAAGCGGCACGCGACGTGATCCGCACGCAGGGCTTTGCCGCCACCACGATCGACGATCTGTGTGTCGCCGCTGGCGTGACGAAGGGCGCCTTCTTTCACCATTTCAAGAGCAAGGAGGCGCTCGGCGTCGCCGCCGCGCAGTACTGGATCGACACCACAAGCGCCTTGTTCGCGGCCGCGCCCTACCACGCGCCCGACGACCCGCTTGAGCGCGTGCTCGCCTATGTCGAATTCCGCAAGGGGATGATCGAGGGGGAACTGCCGGGGTTCACTTGCCTCGTGGGTACGATGACCCAGGAGACCTATGAAACGCACCCGGCCATTCGTGAGGCCTGCGCGGCATCGATCTTCGGCCACGCGGCGACGCTCGAGCCGGACATCCAGGCGGCGATGGACGCGCGCGGCATCGCCCCGGACGACTGGGACGCGACGTCCCTGGCCCGGCACACCCAGGCGGTGATCCAGGGCGCGTTCATCCTCGCAAAGGCGTCCGGCGACGCCGAGACGGCGCGCCAGACCATCGGCCATCTCAAGCGCTACATCGAACTGTTGTTTGCGCCTGGGCCATTGACCGGGTCCGCGAAGGGGGAGGCGGGCTGAACGGGCCGATGCCATCACGACCACAGGGAGGAACGATCATGCAGCCGACCATCTACCTGTTCTTCAAGGGCGATTGCCTTGAAGCCATGACACATTACGCCGAGGCGTTGGGCGGCGAGATCATGGGCGTTTTCCGCAACGCCGACGCACCCGACGCCGAAAGCCGCATGCCCGGCGGCGACGATCTGGTCATGAACATGTCGATGCGCATAGACGGCGCGACCATCATGGCGTCCGACGCGCCCGAGGCGATGTATTCGAAACCGCAGGGCTTCCGGGTGCAGATCGCGCCGCGTTCACGGGCAGAGTTCGACCGCATCCACCATGCCCTGGGCAGCGATGCGCAGCGCGTCGAGATGCCGGCCGGCGAGACCTTCTGGGCCGAGCGCTTTGCCATGTTCACCGACCGTTTCGGCATCCCCTGGATGCTGAACTTCGCCGGCGACAGGGCCGCCTGAAGGAGCAGCGCCATGACCGGACCGATCACCATCGAAACCCACGTTCCCGTTCCGCCCGCCACGGCGTGGCAGGCGTTCACCTCACCGGACGCCATCACCCAATGGAACTTCGCCAGCCCGCAATGGTGCTGCCCGTCGGCGCAGGTCGACCTGCGCGTCGGCGGCACCCACAACGCCCGCATGCAGGCCCGTGACGGCTCGGCGGGGTTCGACTTCGCCGGCACCTATGACGAGGTCGACCCCGAACGCGCCCTGACCCTGCGCCTCGATGACGGCCGCCGCGCCCGGACCACCTTCGAACGGCAGGCGGACGGCACCCGCGTGCGCACCGTCTTCGATCCCGATTTGGCCCATCCTGCCGCGATGCAGCGCGATGGCTGGCAGGCGATCCTCGACAACTACGCGGCCTACGTTCGGGGGAACGCCGCATGAGCGACCTCGTCACATGCCTGTGGTTCGGCCATGGCGAAGCGGGCAAGGCGGCGGCCTTTTACGCCGCGACCTTCCCCGACAGCCGGGTGGACCGCATCAATCTTGCGCCCGGCGACTTTCCGGACGGAGGGGCCGGCGCCGAACTGACCGTGGAATTCACCGTACTCGGCCGGCCGTTTCTGGGTTTGAACGGCGGTCCGGCCTTCACGCCGAACCAGGCCGTCAGCTTCATGGTGATGACCGACGATCAGGAGGAAACCGATCGCTATTGGAACGCGATCGTCGGCAATGGCGGCCAGCAGAGCCAGTGCGGCTGGTGCAAGGATCGCTGGGGCCACTCATGGCAGATCACGCCGAAGCGGCTGATGGAAATGACGACCGGTCCCGACCGCGACGGCGCCAGGCGCGTGTTCGACGCCATGATGACGATGAGAAAGATCGATATCGCCGCCCTGGAGGCGGCGTTTGCCGATAATGCAACGCAACATGGAAGCTGACAGGGAGTAACGATCATGAGCTATGTGGATGGCATGCTGTGCGCGGTGTCCGAGGACAACAAGGACGCGTTTGTCGCCCATTCGCGGGCGATGGCCGAGGTGTTCAAGGAGCACGGCGCGACCGCGGTCGTCGATTGCTGGGGCGATGACGTGCCCGACGGCGAGGTGACCTCGATGAAGATGGCGGTCAAGGCCGCGCCGGGCGAGACCGTCGTCTTCTCCTGGGTGGCCTGGCCCGACAAGGCGGCGCGCGATGCCGGCTGGGCCAAGGCGATGGAGGACCCGCGCATGGCGCCCGATGCCAATCCGATGCCGTTCGACGGCAAGCGCCTGATCTATGGCGGGTTCGAAGTGGTCATGCAGTCATGAAGCGTCGGGCGCGTCGGGCCCTGCCGACTCGGTCCTGAGGCGGCTCGGCCCATCCGCGCGAGGCACCGATGATCACCGATATCGAGGACTATTTCGTCAAGGGCTGCGGACGTTGCGAACGCTTTGCAACGTCCGATTGCTCGACGCGGCGCTGGATCGTCGGCCTGCGGGCGTTGCGGCGCATATGCCTTGATGCCGGGCTCGTCGAGACGGTGAAATGGGCGCATCCGTGCTACATGCATGCCGGCCGCAACATCGCCATCATCGGTGCGTTTCGCGGCGATTTCCGGCTCAGCTTCTTTGACGCTGCGCTGATGAGCGACCCCGAGGGCATACTCGAGCGACAAGGCCCAAACACTCCGCATCCCGACATGATCCGCTTTGCCGATGATGTCCGGGTCGAGACGATGGCGCCGATCATCCTGTCTTACCTTGCGCAGGCGATGGGCCATGCCGAGGCTGGCAGGAGGCCATCAAGGCGCCACAGCACGCTCGACTGGCCCGACGAACTGGCCGAGGCCCTTGCCGCCGATGCCGAGCTCGCGGACGCCTTTCATGCGCTGACGCCAGGGCGGCAGACGAGCTATGTCATCAACCTCAACGGCGCGAAGAAGTCCGAAACGCGCCTTGCCCGCATCGCCCGGTTCCGCGAACGCATCCTTGCCGGCAAAGGCGCGACCGAACGGTGATCGGCCTGCGGCCGGCCAACACCGCCCGACCCCGTCCCGCGACCATGCCGCTCCTACGTCCCATTGAGCTCGCCCGCCGCCAAGATCCCTGGCCTTGACCCAAACCTGCTCGGCAGAATGGGGTCTTCTACAATGGCGGCCGGCACGATCACCAGGCGCAGACCCTGCAGTTGATGAGACTGTCGCAGGCCGATCTCGGCATTGGCCTTGTGATGATCACGCATGAACCTGCGCGCGCCAATGCCATTGACTCGCCTTGAAGATGGTCTTCATGCCGAGCGGTGCCCGACAACGGTGCGCAATTGGCGTGCACTGAGCGATCAAGCGGGGTACAAATGCGTCCAGTCACGTCCATTTCAGTGCCCGGCATTCGTGAATCGATAACTTTGAAATGTATCATAAATCACTGAAAGACAACGGCAAAATCCTGGCCGTCGCGCCGATGATGGACTGGACGGACCGGCATTGCCGCCTGTTCCACCGCCAGCTTTCGCGGCGGGCACTGCTCTATACGGAGATGGTCGTTGCCGATGCGGTGATCCATGGCGATCGCGGCCGGCTTCTGCGTTTCGATCCGTGCGAGCATCCGCTTGCCGTCCAGCTCGGCGGCAGCGAGCCCGAGAAGCTGGGCGAAGCCACGCGCATCTGCGCGGCGCACGGTTTCGACGAGATCAACCTCAATGTCGGCTGCCCGTCCGACCGGGTGCAGTCGGGCACCTTCGGCGCCTGCCTGATGCGCCGGCCCGAACTGGTCGCGCGCTGCGTCGCCGCGATGAAGCAGGCGGCAGGCACGGTGCCCGTGACCGTCAAGTGCCGCATCGGGGTCGACGACCAGGACCCGCGCACGGCGCTGTGGGATCTCGCCGGGCGCGTGTTCGAGGCCGGCGCCGACGCGCTGTGGGTGCATGCGCGCAAGGCCTGGCTCGAAGGGCTGAGCCCGAAGCAGAACCGCGACGTCCCGCCGCTCGACCACGCGCTCGTCCACGCGCTCAAGCGCGATCGCCCGGGCCGCTTCATCGGCATCAATGGCGGCATCGCCACACTCGCTGGCGCGCGTGCGCAGCTGGCGGTGATGGACGGCGTCATGATCGGCCGCGCCGCCTATCAGACACCGGCGATGCTGGCCGAGATCGACCGCGCATTGTACGGCGACACCGGACCGGCGCCCGATCTTGCCGCCGTCGTCGCGACCATGGCCGCCCATGTCGACCGGCACGTCGCCGGGGGCGGACGCGCCGCGCACGTCACGCGCCACATGGTCGGCCTGTTCCACGGCCGGCCCGGGGCCCGCCGCTGGCGCCGCATCCTCTCCGAACAGGGCCCGCGTCCGGACGCCGACGGCGATGTTCTGCGCCGGGCGTACGAGGCGGTCTGCGACGCCGAGCGCATCGCCGCCTGAGCGGCAGACCGAACCGTTTGCCACGGCCGGCGGCTTGCCTGGACCCGTGTGCCGGCCGATCAAGGGGTCTGCAACACGCCGGAAGGGTCGCCTCGCCTTGGCCGAGATCGCCACCATCGCCCCCCTTGCCCTCGCTTTGGCCGCGGCCGGGCTCGTCGCCGGGCTGCTCGCCGGCGTGTTCGGCATTGGCGGCGGGGCGATCCTCGTGCCGGTCTTCTACCAGCTTTTCGGCTTCCTTCAGATCGACGAGGCGGTGCGCATGCATCTGGCCGTCGGCACCTCGCTGGCCATCATCGTGCCGACCTCGCTGCGCTCGTTTGCCTCGCACCGGGCGCGCGGCACCGTCGACATGGCGCTGTTGCGCACCTATCTGCTCGCCGTTCCCGCAGGCGTGGCCGTCGCAGCGCTCGTCTTCGCCTCGATCTCGGCGGCCGGCCTGCAGATCGTCTTTGCGGTGATTGCCGTCGCCGTCGGCATCAAGCTCGTCTTCGCCCGGCACGGCTGGCAGATCGCCGACGACCTGCCCGGACCCGCCGGACGGTTCGCGGCGGGCGCCATCATCGGTTTTGTGTCGGCGCTGATGGGCATTGGCGGCGGGGTGATGAACAACACCTTCATGACGCTCTACGGCCGCCCGATCCTGCAGGCGGTGGCGACATCGTCGGGCGTCGGCGTGCTGATCTCGATTCCGGGCCTGTTCGGCGCCATGTGGGCGGGCTGGGGGGCGCCCGGGCTGCCGCCGCTGTCGACCGGCCATGTCAACTGGCTGGCCGTCGCGGTGATCATCCCGGTGACGCTCGCGGTGGCGCCGCTGGGTGTGCGCATTGCCCACCGGCTGCAAAAGCGCCAGCTCGAGCTGGCCTTCGGCGTGTTCATGTTCGTGGTCGCCGCGCGCTTCGTTGTCAGCGCCGTCTCAAGCTAGTCGCGCAGGATGAGCCGGTCGCCGCGCACCTCGAAGCCGGCCAGCGTGTCCAGGAAGTTCATGCCAAGAAGGTTCTCGAACAGCTGGCCCTGTTCGGCGACCAGCGCCGCGACGTCGGTGCGCACGATGCCGCCCACTTCCATGCGCTCGATCCGCACCGGCGCGGCCCGCGTCATGCCATTGGCCGTGGCGACCGGAACGGCGTAGTCGAGCGTTTCGGTGGCAAAGCCCACTTCGGCGGCATCCTCGTGGGTCAGCACGACGGTGCTGGCGCCGGTGTCGACGATGAAGCGCAGTTCGGCGCCATTGACGCGCGCTGATGTCGAGAAATGGCGCCGGTTGCGGCTGATCGTTACGATCTGGCCGCCCTCGGCATCGGTCGCCGTCATCGGCGCGCCGGGGATAAGCCCGGCGCTGACACGGCTGGCGACGTTCTGCAGCTCGAAGCGATATTCATAGCCGGCAACCAGCGCGATCACGATGCCGACCCAAACGAGCAACTGGCGTGCCAGGGTCGTCAGCCGCTGGCGCCCGGCGATCAGTCCCGAGGCGACGAGCGCGCCGACTAGGCCCAGAAAGACCAGGCTCGCGATCTGATCGCCGCCGAGCCCGGCCAGCGTGCCGGTCTCGCCCATGGCGAACAGGACCACCAGCGAAACGCCGATGACGATGATGGCAAGGTAGAACATGGGTCGGCTCTGGCGTCCTGTTGCGGTGTACTGTCAGCCGCTGTCCCTGGCGCGGCCTTCGGCGATCCGTCGCCGGCGGGTCTGCCGCCGGGGCTTGCGGGTGATCGTCGCCAGCCGGCCGGCCAGCGCGTCCATGACGGCGCGGCGCTGTTCGGGCGTCAGTTGCGTCCACGCGGCGATTTCCTCGCCCGTGCGCCCGCATCCGAAGCAATAGCCGGTCTCCGTGTCGATGGAGCAGACCAGAATGCAGGGCGATTGGATCGGTTCGGACATTCTGGCTCCGCAAGGCTCTGGCTGGCTCCGCAACGTTACCGCGCTCAAATGGCCCTTCACGGCGCCATTGCAAGGCCGACCAGCAGCGCGAGCTGGGCGATCTGCTCGGCCGCGCCGATGGTGTCGCCGGTCTGCCCGTCGATCAGCCGCCGGCTGATCCGCGAAAACGCGGCCAGCGAGGCTGCGGCGAAGACGAGGGCAAGCAGGGTCGGCAGCAAGCCCGCGGTCAGGAGCCCCAGGGCCGCAAACAGCGCCGCCCCGGCGAGCAGCGCACCGGAGACAGCATCATCGGCCGGCTGGCCGGCGCCGGCGGCGACCCCGTCATCGCGCGCCGGCGGCAGTTCGGACCAGTACCAGACAAGCGCGGCGCGCGATCCCGCCTGAACGCCGATAAAGGCGAGCGCGGCCCCGATGGCACCGGCCCCGCCGATCAGCGCGCCGAGCGCCAGCGTGCGCAAGAGCACGCTCGCGGTGAGGGCGAGCACGCCATAGGCGCCAACGCGCGAGTCCTTCATGATGGCGAGGCGGCCCTCGGCATCGGTGCCGCCGCCGAACCCGTCGGCCGTGTCGCCCAGCCCGTCCTCGTGCAGCGCGCCGGTCACCGCGATCGTGGCGGTCACCGCCAGCGCCGCCGCAAGCAGCGCGGTGGCGCCGAGCAGCGAAAAGAGCGCGATCGCGGCTGCGCCGGGCAGGGCGATGATCGCGCCCGCGAGCGGAAATGCGGCCGCGTCCCGGGCCGTCCGGCCGGGCCCGGCCCCTTCGAAATGGCGCCCGGCGACCGGAAACCGGCTCAGGAAGGCGAGCGCACGCATGATCGAGGAACGGTCGGGCAGGCTGGTCATGACGGGTCCGTTTGCATGGTCTCGAAGTTGCAGGCTTTACATGGCCGGCCGCGATGGTCCAACTGCGCCCGGCCATCGGCCTGCGGTTCGATTACCCCAATGCAAGGAGCCTTCGTGTCAACCGGATTGCCTTTCGACGACTTTCGCGCGCTGTTGCGAGACCTGCCCGGTCCCGATGCCCGGGCCGCCGCCGCCGTCCGCGCCCGCAATGGCGAACTGACCAAGCCGGCCGGCTCGCTCGGCCGCCTCGAGGAGATCGCCGAATGGCTGGCCGCGTGGACCGGGCGGGCGCCGGCGGTCACCCGGCCGCTGGTTGCCGTCTTCGCCGGCAATCACGGTGTCACCGCGCAGGGCGTGTCGCCCTATCCGGCGTCGGTGACGGCCCAGATGGTCGAGAACTTCGCCGCCGGCGGCGCCGCGATCAACCAGATCTGCGTGGCCCATGATCTCGGTCTGAAGGTCTTCGACCTGGCGCTCGACTTTCCCACCGGCGACATCACGCAGGGCCCGGCCATGGACGAGGTCACCTGCGCTGCCACCATGGCCTATGGCATGGAGGCGATCGCCGGCGGCACCGACCTTTTGTGCATCGGCGAGATGGGCATCGGCAACACGACGATCGCCGCCGCCGTGTGCCACGGCCTTTATGGCGGCGCGGCGGCCGACTGGGTCGGCCCCGGAACCGGCGTCGACGCCGCGGGCATGGCACGCAAGACCGACGCGGTAGCCCGCGCGGTGCAACTGCACGGGGCGCATCTGGACGATGCGCTCGAACTTCTGCGCCGGCTCGGCGGGCGCGAACTCGCCGCCATGGCCGGGGCGATCCTCGCCGCCCGCGCCGAGCGCATACCGGTCATCGTCGATGGCTATGTGGCGACGGCCGCCGCCGCCGTGCTGCACGCCATTCGGCCCGATGCGCTCGACCATTGCCTGATCGGACACGTTTCCGCCGAGCCGGGCCATCGCGCGCTCGTCGAGCGACTCGGCAAGGCGCCGCTTCTCGACCTTGGCATGCGGCTGGGCGAGGGGACCGGCGCCGCCCTCGCCGCCGGCATCGTCAAGGCCGCCGCGTTGTGCCATTCCAACATGGCGACCTTCGCCCAGGCCGGGGTGAGCGAAAAGGACCCGGACTGATTCGCTCGTTCGCGGCGATCGTCAGGCCGGCTGCTTCATCCGCCGCGGCCGGCCGGCGGGACCGGGCGCCGGCGGTTCGGCGACCGGCTGGGCGGGCAGGGCCTCGAGCGTGCGCGCCGGCGGAAAGAAGGCCGTCGCCTCGGTGCCCTCGCGCAGTTTCGACTTCAGCTCGAATCGCCCGCCGTGCATGGCCAGCAGCGCCTGCACGATCGGCAGACCGAGCCCGGTGCCCTGTTCGGCGCTCTTGATGGCGATCGACCCCTGGCCGAAGGCGGACAGCACGACCGGGATCTCGTCCTGCGCAATGCCGGGCCCGTTGTCCTTGACCGTGACATATTGCCCGCCGGCTGCGGTCCAGCCCACCTTGACCTCGATCGTCCCGCCGCTCGGCGTGAACTTGACCGCATTCGACATCATGTTGAGCAGGATCTGCCGAAGCGCCCGTTCGTCCGCCAGGATGCGCGACAGCCCCTCCTGGAATTGCGGCTTGAGCGTGATGTTCTTCTGATTGGCCCTCATGCGCACCAGCGCCATGCAGTCCTCGGCGACGTCGGTAAGCCGCAGCGCCTCCTCGCGCAGTTCGTACTTGCCCGCCTCGATGCGGCTGAGATCGAGGATTTCGTTGATCAGCTCGAGCAGATGCTTGCCCGAGGCGTGCACGTCGGCAACGTAGCCCTTGTAGGTCTCGTTGCCGATCGGGCCGAGCATCTCGCTCTGCATGGCTTCGGAAAAGCCCAGAATGGCATTGAGCGGGGTGCGCAGCTCATGGCTCATCGAGGCCAGAAAGCGCGACTTGGCAAGATTCGCCTCCTCGGCCCGCCGGCGCGCCTCGTCCGAGATCGACTTGGCCATCTCCAGTTCGGCGATGAGCGCCTGGTTCTCGGCGCGATAGGCGATCGAGGCGACCGACGCCTTGTTCAGCCGCTCGGCGACGAAGGTGAAGAACAACAGCGCGCAGACCAGCATGGCCGAGGCCAGAATGCCGTTGGTGGAATTGCCGACATGAACGAACGCGAAGATCGTCACCGGAATGAAAAAGCCGGCCAGGATCGAAAACCGGATCGCATAGCAGATGGTCGCGGTCGCCGCGATGGCGATCAGCAGCACCGAAGCCTGGAAGAACAGCGCCGCCTCGGCCCCGCAATCGGTGCAGGTGCTGACCGCGAAATAGGTCCAGGAAAACCCGGTGATCCCGTGCGCGAAAAGAAAGATCATCCGCCAGGAGCGCGGGTCGGACCTGTCCTTGCGGTCAAGGAAGCGTTTGGACAGCAGCCCCATGGCCACATAGAGCAGGTTGGCGATCAGCGCCCAGGCGACGATGCGCGAGTCAAAGCCGCTGGAAAAGCCGGCGAACGCGGTCAGGATGATCAGCAGCGGCACCGCGCTGATCGAGGCGATCAGCGCGTTGGCGTGGATGGCGAGCAACTCCCGATCGTAGTCCTGGGAGGGAAAGCCTTGCAGGGCGAGCTTGTCGCGCGTGCGGCGCAGCGCGTTGCGCACCTCCTGGTTGCGGACGGACTTGCGCCGGTCGACGATGGTCTTGTCGGGGCTGTCGTGCGCCTGCATAGGGAGGGTGGGACCTTGGGACGGTTCGCGTTTTCGGCTTGCGCGAGACGGCGCATCGGGGCGCGAACATACTTTCCCAAGTGTTAAGACTCCCTTCACGGGCCGCCCGGCCCGGCGGGCGGGAGCCGGGAAAGCGATGGCAGCGAAAGGACTTGCATGGCCGCCGGTAGGCACAGGCGACGACGTGGGCGCACGCTGGCTGATCTGATCGTCGCCGCTGCCGTGCTTGCGGCCACCGCCGCCGCCGCGGTGGTGGTGCAGGAGGCCGGCAGCGACACGGTGACCGGAACGGCGCGCATCGGCGACGGCGATTCGCTTGCCGTGGCCGGTGTGCGCGTGCGCCTGCGCGGGATCGACGCGCCCGAACGCGAACAGACCTGCATCGCGGCCGATGACCGCACCGTTCCCTGCGGCCGCCTGGCCATGGATCACCTGGCCGCGTTGATCGGCACGGGCGACGTGCGCTGCAAGGGCCATGAGCGCGACCGTTTCGACCGCCTGCTCGGCGTATGCCGGAGCGATGACGCGCCCGAGGGCGAGACGCTGAACGCGGCCATGGTCGAGGCCGGCTGGGCCGTCGCCTTCGGCGATTACGGCCGGCAGGAGACGCAGGCGCGCCGCGCAGGGCGCGGGTTGTGGGCGCTCGAATTCGAGCGTCCCTCGGACTGGCGCGCGCAGAACGATCCGCGCCATGCGGCCGCCGGCCTCGAGCCTCGGTCCTTGCTCCGGCGAGCGCGCGGCTGGCTCGGGCTGGGCGGCCATCATGAGTGAGGACCGGCTCGAAGCGCTCGGGCGCAGCATCGCCGCCTGCCGCATCTGCCGCGACGCTCCGCAGGGGCGCACGGCGCTGCCGCACGAGCCGAACCCGGTCTGCGTTGTCTCGGCGACGGCCCGCATATGCATTTGCGGCCAGGCGCCGGGCACCCGCGTGCATGCCTCGGGCCGGCCGTTCACCGATGCTTCGGGCGACCGGCTGCGCGACTGGCTCGGCATCGATGCGGCGACCTTCTACGACACGGCGCGCATCGCCATCGTGCCGATGGGCTTCTGCTTTCCCGGCCTGGATGCAAAGGGCGGCGATCTGCCGCCGCGGCGCGAATGCGCCCGCACCTGGCACGACCGGCTGTTCGCCGAAATGGACCAGCTCGAACTGGTCGTCGCCGTGGGCGCCCATGCCCAGGCCTATCATCTGGGCAGGCACCGCCGCGCCAGCCTGACAGAGACGGTCGCGGACTGGAGGGCGATCATGGCGCTCGACCACGCCCCCTACACGGTCGTGCCGACGCCGCATCCATCCTGGCGCAATACCGGCTGGCTGAAGCGCAACCCATGGTTCGAAGCCGAACTGCTGCCGGTGCTGCGGGGCGAGGTGCATCGCCGTCTGTGACGGGCTTGTGCGGATTTGTTTTCTATTCTATGCGGGTAAAGGCTCGCAACGATGGAAAGAATTTCCACTCATGGACCGTCTCGACCGCAAGATCCTGCGTCTCCTGCAGGAGGACTCGACCATCGCCGTCGCCGACATCGCCAAGCGCGTGGGCTTGTCGACGACGCCCTGCTGGCGCCGTATCCAGAAGCTGGAAGAGGAGGGCGTCATCCGCAGGCGCGTCGCGCTGCTCGACCCTGAAAAGGTCAATGTGCGCGTGACGGTGTTCGTCGCCATCCGCACCAACATGCATTCGACCGAATGGCTCAAGCGTTTTTCCGAGGTCATCGCCGAATTCCCCGAAGTGGTCGAGTTCTACCGCATGAGCGGCGATGTCGACTATCTGCTGCGCGTCGTCGTGCCCGACATCCCGGCCTATGATGCCTTCTACAAGCGGCTGATCGGCAAGATCGAGATTCGCGACGTGTCCTCGACCTTCGCCATGGAGCAGATCAAGTTCACCACCGAAATGCCGCTCGACTATCTCGAACTCGACCGGAAATAGGCCGCCGCGCCTAACGTTTTCCGGCGATCGCCTCGAGCCGCGCCAGCAGCGACGAGGTGTCCCAGCGATTGCCGCCCATGTTCTGGATGTCCTTGTAGAACTGGTCGACCAGCGCGGTCACCGGCAGGGCGGCCCCGTTGGCGTCGGCCTCGCCGAGCACGATGGCGAGATCCTTTCTCATCCAGTCCACGGCGAAGCCGTGATCGTACTGGCCGGCATTCATCGTCTTGTGGCGGTTGTCCATCTGCCACGAGCCGGCGGCGCCCTTGGAAATCACCTCGACCACGGCCTCGACGTCGAGCCCGGCGCGCCGGGCGAAATGAAGACCCTCGGACAGCCCCTGCACGAGCCCGGCGATGCAGATCTGGTTGACCATCTTGGTCAGCTGCCCAGCCCCGGCCGGGCCCATCAATCCGACCATCTTCGCATAGCTGTTGATGATCGGCCGGGCGCGCGCGAAGACCTCCGCCTCGCCGCCGCACATGACCGTCAGCGCGCCATTGACGGCGCCCGCCTCGCCGCCCGAGACGGGCGCGTCGATGAAGCCGAAGCCGGCCTGGCGCGCCGCCGCGTCCAATTCGCGTGCAAGCGCGGCCGAGGCGGTGGTGTTGTCGATGAACACCGATCCCGCCTTCATCGCCGAAAAGGCGCCGTTCGGGCCGATCGTCACCTGCCGGACATCGTCGTCATTGCCCACGCAGGCAAAGACGAAATCGGCATTGCGTGCCGCCTCGGCCGGTGTCGGCGCATGCGCGCCGCCATGCTCGCCCACCCATGCCTGGGCCCTTTCCGCCGTGCGGTTGTAGACCGTGACCTCGTGGCCGCGGCGATGGGCCAGGTGCGCCGCCATGTGATAGCCCATCACGCCAAGGCCGATGAATGCCGCTTTCGCCATGTGTCGAGATCTCCACTTGTTTGCTCGTGCTGCGCGCCATCGATAGTGTTTCGGACGCGATCCGCAAGGGACGGCCCGGGCCGAACCGTACCGTCAGCGCCCCCGGTCGACGGGCGTGCCGATGCGCGCGATCACCGAGCGCAGGCCGCGCAGGCTGTAGCTGAGCGCAACGAGCAGATGGGCGATCAGCGCGAGGAACGCCGTCGCGGCCGCCGCAAGGTGCACCCAGCCCAGAAGGGCGGCAAGGGCACGATCGCCGGACCAGGGCAGGGCGGGAAGCGCCGCGCCGAACAGCGTGTAGGGCACGCCCCGCGCGGCCGGCAGCGCCAGACCGGTCATGGCCAGGACCGGTACCGCGATCAGCAGTGCGATCATTGTCAGCCGCGCCAGCAGCGATGCAAGGGCCGGCTCGTCCGCCGGCCTTGGAAAGCCGCGCAGCAGCCGGCGGATCGCATGCAGCACCAGCAATGGGGCGACGATCATGCCCAGCCGGACATGGGTCTCGATCGCCTCGATGCCCACCAGGAATGTCAGCACGATCATCGCCAGCGCGGCGAGCCAGTGAAGGGCGACCGAAATGCGGTTGTAGCCGCCATGGCGGTCGGCGCGGAGCGGGCGCTCATGGGCGCTGTGCGGCGGTCCGCTGACCAGCGTGTCCGAGCGCGCCTTGTGCCGCGCGCCCGGTTCGGCCGCCGCGCCCTCGAGCGCCTGCCCGCTCATGGACACAGGCCCATTTCGGCAAAGGGCACGAAGCGCACCGGATCGCCGCGCCCGACATGCGCGACGTCCTCGTCCAGTTCGATCAGGCCCTGCGCCGCCTGCAGTCCCGAGATCAGTCCCGACCCGTCGCGCGAGAACTTGTGCGCGCTCAGCGCCCCGGTCTGCGGATCGATGGCCGTCCAGGCGCGCAGGAATTCGCGCCGGCCGGTCTTCTTCCTGCCGATCTCGAAGGCGGCGGGCAGGTCGTAGCCGGTCGGCGGGCGCACATCGGCGCCGCAAAGATGGCCGATCATGGGCTGCACATAGACGGCAAAGCAGACCAGCGCCGCAACCGGATTGCCGGGCAGGCCGACGAGCACCGTGTCGCCGATCCGGCCGAACAGCATCGGTCGGCCGGGCTTGATGGCGATCTGCCACAGATGGCAGGTGCCCAATTCGCCGAGGACATCATGCATGTGATCCGCCTCGCCGCGCGAGGCGCCGCCCGAGGTGATGATCAGATCGTGGCCGCGCGCCGCCTCGGCGAGCGTGCGCCGCAGCAACGCCGGGTCGTCGCGCAACAAGCCCAGATCGCTCACCACGGCGCGCGGCGAGGCGGCCAGCGACAGCAGCATGGGCCGGTTGGCATCGTGCACCTGCGCCGGTCCAAGGCCGCCAGCGTCCGGTTCGACGATTTCGTCGCCGGTCGACAGCACGCCGATGCGCAGACGGCTCCGCACGGCGATCGTGCTGTGCCCGGTGGCGGCGAGGGCGGCCAGATCCTGCGGGCGCAGCACGTCGCCGCGCGCGACGATACGGTCGCCGGTGCCGAAATCCTCCCCGGCCAGTCGACGATTGGCCCCGGGCTTCAGCCCCTGCGGGATGACGATGCGGTCGGGCTCGCGGGGATGGACGGCGCAATCCTCCTGCATGGCGACCGTGTCAGCGCCCTGCGGCATGGGTGCGCCGGTGAAGATGCGCATGCATCGCCCCGGCGCGAGCCTGCCCGGCCGGTCGCCGGCCGCGACGCGGCCGGCAAGTTGCAGCGTGCCGCCCGCGGCCAGATGCGCGCCATTGGCAAAGGCAAAGCCGTCGACGGCGGCATTGTCGCTTTGCGGCACGGCAATCGGCGAGACGATGTCTTCGGCCGCCACCCGCCCCCGGGCGTCCATGACGGCGATGGACCGTTCGCCCGTGACAGGCTCGAGCCGCGCGGCCAGAAGCGCCAGGACATCGCCGTGGCGCATGCGCCGGCTGTCGGGGGCGAAGCAGTCGTCGACAAGCGTGCCCATCGCCGCCGTCACCTCGCCGGCCGGCGATAGGCCTCGAGCCCGCAGGACACGACGACCCTGTCGGCGATCGTGCCGATCGAATCGCGCTGGAACGCGGGCAGGCGATGGCTGTCGGACGGCACCGAGTCGTAGGCCAGCGCGATCACCGTGGGATCGCTCTCGTGCAGCGCCGGCGTGTGCACCTCGGCCGCAAGGCGCATTTCCAGCTTGGGATGGTGCGCTTCCTTGAAACCCTCGACGAGCACAAGATCGCAGTGCGACAGGCGCGCCACGATGTCATCGAGCGGCGGCTCGGGCTCGCCGGGATGGTTTTCGTGCATCAGCGCCCATCGCTCGGGCGCAACGATCGCCACCTCATAGGCGCCGGCCTGTCGATGGGTATGGCTGTCGGTGCCCGGCTGATCGATCTCGAAGCCCGACTGGGCGCGCTTGATGGTGGAGATGGTCAGGCCGCGCCGGCTCAGCTCGCGGGTCAGCCTGGCGGTCATGGTGGTCTTGCCGGTGTTCTTCCAACCGACAATGCCGAAACACGGCGGGTGGTCGGTCATGGTCGTGCCTCCTCGCGAAACCGGGCCTTTGCATGTGCCAGCTCCGCTGGCGTGTTGATGTTGAAGAACGGGTCGCCGCCTTCGGTTCCGAATTCGACCGGGCGAAGCCGGTGGCGTTCGACCCAGACCATCACCTTGTAGCTTTCCGTCGAGGCCAGGAAAGCGCGCAGATCGTCGGCAAGGCCGACGGGCCACAGCGCAAAGACCGGATGCCGCTGGCCGTGCGAATGGGCCATGGCGATCGTGTCGGGCGTCGCGCTCGCCGCTGCGAGCCGGGCGACCAGATCCAGCGGCAGAAACGGCGTGTCCGTCGCCGCCGTTGCGACATGGGTCAGGCCGGGCCCGCGCGCCCGCGCAAAGTCCATGGCCGCGAGGACGCCCGCCAGCGGCCCCGCATGGCCCGGTATCGTATCGGCGAAGACCGGCAGACCGGTCATCGCAAAGCGCTGCGGGTCGCCATTGGCGTTGATCGCAATCAGGCCCACCTGCGGCGCCAGCCGGTCGATCACATGCCCGATCAGCGGCTTGCCGGCGAGCGGCATCAGCGCCTTGTCCTGACCGTTCATGCGCCGCGACAGGCCGCCGGCCAGGACGACGCCGACGATCTGTTCGCCATGCGGGCTCGCCTCAGTCATCGTCCCTTGCGCCCTTGCGGCGATGGGCGGGGCTTTCCTCGTCCACACCGGAGAAATCGAAATCGCGGACGATGCGGTGTTGCCCCGACACGACGGTGAAGCGCTTGCCGCGCGCTCTGCCGATCAGCGTGAGCCCGGCCTGCCGGGCCAGTTCGACGCCCCAGGCGGTGAAGCCCGACCGCGATACCAGGATCGGAATGCCCATCATCACCGTCTTGATGACCATCTCCGAGGTCAGCCGCCCGGTTGTATAGAAGATCTTGTCGCCGCCGTGCACGCCATTGAGGCGCATCCAGCCGGCGACCTTGTCGGCCGCATTGTGCCGGCCGACATCCTCGAAATACACAAGCGGCCTGTCGCGCGCGCACAGCACGCAGCCATGGATCGCCCCGGCGGCGAGATAAAGACTCGGCGTCATGTTGATCGCCTTTGTCAGCGCGTGCAGCCAGGAGGTGCGCAGGCCCGGGCCGGCCGGCAACTGAGCGGCATCGAAGCTGTCCATGACGTCGCCGAAAACCGTGCCCTGCGCGCAGCCGGAGGTGCGCACCTTCTTGCGCAGCACCGTCTCGTAATCGGTCTGGCGCGCCGTGCGTACCACGACCACCTCCACATCCTCGTCATGGTCGATCGCGGTGATCGTGTCTTCGGGACGCAGCATGTTCTGGTTGGCCAGATAGCCGACGGCGAGAAGGTCGGGGTGATCGCCGATCGTCATCATTGTGACGATCTCCTGGCCGTTGAGGTAGAGCGTCAGCGGCCGTTCTGTGACGACGCGCGCGACGACCGGTCTGCCATCCTGGTCGTGGCCTTCGACCTCGACCGAAAGGCCCGGCGCGTCCGGGTCGGGCTCGATGATGTAGCCCGTCGCGCCGGTTGCTGCCGTCCTGGTGTTCATCGGGCGACTATGCCCAAGCCGGCCGCCGCAGACAACGGCGAAATGGCCCACATGCCCGCGGTCAGACCTCGATGGGCCGAGGCGAACGGATGGCCAACAGCGTGCCGACGAGCCCGCCAAGCGAAACGATGCACAAGAAGATGGCAAGGCCGATCGCCGAACTGCCATCGCCGGCCGCCAGCGCGCCGATCACCGAGCCGATGGCGCCAAGCCCGATCTGCAGCGCGCCCAGAAGGCCCGAGGCCGCACCCGCCGCCTCGGGCTTGAGGCTGATCACGGCGGCGACCGAGTTGGGCAGCACCATGCCATTGCCGATGCCCAGCAGGATCAGCGGCACGAACAGGGAGGCCGGGTGGTCGAGACCGGCCGCAAACAGGATCAGGACGATCACCGGTCCCGACAAGGTGGTGGCGGCGCCATCGCGCATCATCGTTTCGATGCCCCGGCGCTGCGAATACCGTCCGGACAGGAAATTGCCGATCGCATAGCCGAAGGCGCACAAGGCGAACCAGAGCCCGTACTGGAACGGACTGAGGCCCAGCGCGCCGGTGGCGACCGCCGGCCCTCCGCCCAGAAAACCGAAGAACACCATCGCCGTCAGCCCGGCGCTCATCGTGTACAGCCAGAAGGCCGACATGCCCGCAAGGCCGCGCCAGGCGCGCATCTGGTCGCGCACGCTCTGGCCGCGGCTGGCATTGGTTTCGGGCAGCATCAGCCAGTTCGCAGCCAGCGTGACCGCCCCGCAGGCCGCCAGCAGCACGAACACAGCGCGCCAGCCGGCAAGCTGGTCGATCAGCCCGCCGATGGCCGGGCCGACCATCGGTGCGACCGCCATGGCCATGACTACATAGCCGATCATCGAGGCAGACTTGTCGCGCGGGTAGACGTCACGCACGATGGTGCGCGACAGCATCAACCCGATCGCGCTCGTCGTCTGCACGATCCGGCCGGCCAGAAACATGTCGGCATTGGGCGCCACGGCGCACATCACCGAACCGATAACGAAGATGACCAGGCTTGCAAGCGCGACCGGTCGGCGGCCGAGTCGGTCCGAGATCGGTCCCGTGACCAGCTGCATGATCGCCATGAAGACCAGATAGAGCGACAGCCCGAGCTGGATCTTGGCGTAGGGCGCCTGAAGATCGGCCGCGATCGACGGCACGGACGGAACGAACAGGTTGATGGCCAGAGGGCTTATCGCCGCCATCATCACCAGCACGGCCAAGGGCGGCCTGGCGACGCCTGAGCGGGGCAGGATCGCTTGAGACATAGGGCATCCGAATTGATGGGTGCCCTCGTGTAGCCCGGATTCCGGAAAGAGGAAAGGCCGGAACCCGGCCGGGAAGGGCAAGCGTCCCGCGCACCGCTCCGGGCGCGCCAGGCCTGACGGCCGGCAGGGTCCGGTTTGCCGGTCGCGTTCGTGACCGCCGGGATCGGCGGTGTGCGGCGCGGCCGGTGCTGTGCCCGGCCGCGCGGTTGTCGAATGTGTCCGGCGAGCGCGGGGTCACCGTACCGGCGCCGACCCGATGGCGCGCCGCGGCCGCGAAACCGGTTCCCGCTTTCCCTCAAATCGCTGCAGGCGGGATGAAGGGGTCCGACGGCCGCCGCCGGTGATGACGATCGTCACGCCCCGTTTGGGCGCCGGTGCCGCGCGCGCCAGGTGAACACCGACCGGATCACCGCGTTCATCACGCGCCGGCGCTCGCGGCGCGCCTCGCACCGCACCCGCTCATAGTCGATCGGCTCCTGTTGCGGCCATGGTCGGGATCTGCACGTCATGTTTCATCGCTCCGCGTTCGGCTCTCTTGCGTCGGTGCAAGGGGCAGGCGGACGGTAGGATTGCCTTGCGCATCAATCAAACGAATAGAACGCAAGCGAGCGATCAGCAAAAATGAACGATCAGGCGGTCTCGATGCGGCCCTTCCGCACCCGTTCCCGGTAGAGCGCGTAAACGCCCGTGGCGATGACGAGGGCCGAGCCGGCCAGCACCGGCAGGTCGGGGCGTTCGGCGAAGACGAAGAATCCCACCAGCAGTGCGAACAGCAGCCGCGAATAGCGGAACGGGGCGATGACCGAAAGATCGCCGATCCGGATGGCGTGGGTGAGGATGTAATAGGCAAACACGCCGATAACGACCGCAGCGCACAGATAGGCGATCGCCGCCCCTTCGACCGGCCGCCAGCCGCCATCGAGCATCATCAGGACGAGGGCCGGCGGGATCAGCGCCCAATAGGCATAGGCCGACACCTGCGCCGAGGTGATCGCGGCGGGCAGGGCGCGCGTTGCCAGGTCGCGCGCGGCGAGCCCGGCGACCCCGATCACGGCGAACAGCGCATTGGCATCGAATCCCGCAAACCCGGGCCGGATGATCAGCATCACGCCGGCGAAGCCGACGATGATCGCGGTCCAGCGCCGCCAGCCGACCGGTTCGCGCAGGAAGATCGCCGCGCCCATGGTCACCGCCAGCGGCGTCGCCTGAAGGATCGCCGAGGCGACCGAGATGGGCACCAGCGCCAGCGCCGTCACGAAGCCGATCGTGCCGACGATCTCGCCCAGATTGCGCACCATGACCGCGCGGTCGAGCAGGTCGCGGGTCAAGAGCTTGGTGCCGCTGCGCCAGGCCATCAGCGAGAACGCTGCGGCGCCGAAGACCGCCAGCACCAGCATGATCTGGCCGACGCCGAGCGTCGCCGTGGTCAGCTTGATCAGCATGTCCTCGACTGCGAACATGGCCATGGACAGCACCATCAGGCCGATCGCGCGCATGTTGTTCTGCTCGATGACGGTGGCGGACATCGCTCACGTGCCCCGCGCCGACGGTGCCGATTCGGCCGAGTGTGTCGCCGCGCGCAGCCGCGCCTGCGTCACGCGCTCGCGGTGCAAGGTGTAGATGCCCGTGGCGACGACGATCGCCGAGCCAATGAGCATGAGCGCGTCGGGAAAGTCGCCGAAGACGACGATGCCGACAATGATCGCCCACAACAGGCTCGTATAGCGGAACGGGGCGACAAAGCCGATCTCGCCGACGCGCATCGCCATCACCACGAAGTGGTAGCCGATGAACAGGAAGCCGGCCGCCGCGGCGAGCGTGAGCCAGATGGCCGGCGTCATCGGCCGCCAGCCGCCAGAGACCGGGATCAGCGCAAGGCCGATCACCGCGACAGCCGCCGCCGTGATCAGCGAGATGGTCAAGGAGGGTATTCCTGCCGGCGCCATTCGCGTCGCAAGATCGCGCAGGGCGGCGAAGAACACAGCGCCAAGGGCGAACAGCGCGAACGCGTTGAAACCCTCGAACCCGGGCCGCACGATCAGCATCACGCCGGCAAAGCCGACCGCGATGGCGCTGAAGCGCCGCCAGCCGACGGGCTCGCCCAGGAACAGCGCCGCGCCCAGCGCGACCACCAGCGGCAGCGCCTGCAGCACGGCGGTCGCATTGGCCAGGGGCATGTGAAACAGCGCGTTCAGGAACAGGATCGTGGCGACCACCTCTCCGAACGTGCGCAGCGCGACCGGCCAGCACAGCGCGTCGCGCGCCCGTCCGGGCGCCCGGCGCAGCCACACGAACGCCGCCAGGAAAGCGACGATGATCGCGCCGCGCACGAACATGATCTGCCCGATGCCCAGCGCGCCGCCGAGCGTCTTGACCAGCGCGTCGTTGACGACCAGACCGGCCATGGACAGCGCCATGAAGGCACTGGCGCGAAGATTTGCCGACAGTTGCATCGGAACCTGCAAGATGGGGGCGCCGTCGGCCCCGCCGAACCGGGAATGCAGGCACCCGAGCGCCCGATCCCGGTCACGGCGCTATCACGGCCCGGTCCGGTCGGACAAGGCCGGTCCGGGCCTCAGCGGTCCACTCGCTCGCGCGCTTCCAGCCAGGCGCGCAGGCCCTCCTCGTCGCCATCGGGCAGGTGGCGCGCCACGCGACGCCCGATTGCCGCGCCGAACTTGTAGCCATGGCCCGAACACGCCGAGACGACCCACAGCCGGTCGCGCCGGTGCATCAGGAAACGCTGGTCGGCGGTGAAGGTGTAGGCGCAGGTGACGGTCTTTTCGTGCCGGTATTCGTCCAGCCGGGTGAGCGGCGGGGCGAACCATTTGCGGATGGCGTCGGCCTCGCCCGGGGCGGGCGTGCGGTCCGCATCGGGCGGGGCAGGGCGCTTGTGGTTGCCGGTGCCGAGCTTCAGGCCCGACCCGCCGATCGGCGCGATGGCGTAGCCATCCGAATCGGCGCCCGCGTCCAGCATGACCGGCGCGCCGACCCAGGCGGGCGCCAGGTCCGGCGGCGGCGTGAAGTAGGCGACCGCCGTGCGGTAGGTCGTCAGCCGGCCGGCAAGCGCGGGCACGAGATCGAGCACCCAGGCGCCGACGGTGACGATGACAAGGTCGAAATCGCGCGCGCCTTCGGTCGTCGTGACCGTCCCGGCGGGATCGACGGCGGTGACCCTGGTGTCGTCATGCACGGCCGCGCCATGGTTGCGGAGCCATTTCACAAGCCCGGCGGCGATCTTCCGGCACAGCAGGGCGCCGCCCTCCGGGCTGAACCCCGCATAGCGGAAGGTGCCCGCCTCCAGAAAGGGGAAGCGCGCCGCCGCCTCGTCCGCACACATCAATTCGAGCGGATAGCCGCCGGCGCGCAGACCGTCGCGATATTGCTCGGCCTCGTCGCCCGGCCGCTGGCTGACGATCAGGAAGCCGTTTTCGACCAGGTGCTTTTCGCCCAGATCGGCCCACAGCTCGTCCCAGGCCTCATAGGCCTCGTCGATGCGCCGTGCATAGCCGGACAGGCCGCCATAGGCGCGGCGGATGATGCGATGCTCGTCGCCCGAGGCCGAAAGGGGGTTGGGGATCGGGCCCTTCTCGTAGAGCGCAACGTCATGGCCGCGCTTGGTCAGCGCCCAGGCGGACGAAAGGCCGGCAATGCCGCCGCCGACGATGGCGGTCTTCATGTCAGCCGCCCGTCACGCTCATGTGACGGCCGACCGCCGGGGCCTGCGTGGTCCGGTCGATGACGAAGTCGTGACCCTTGGGCTTGCGGGCGATCGCCTGGTCGATGGCCGTCGCGACGCGCTCATCGCCTTCGGATTCGCGCAAGGGCGCGCGCAGGTCGGCGGCGTCTTCCTGGCCAAGGCACATGTAGAGCGTGCCGGTGCAGGTCAGCCGGACGCGGTTGCAGCTTTCGCAGAAATTGTGGGTCAGCGGCGTGATGAAGCCGAGCCGGCCGCCGGTCTCGGCAACGCGCACATAGCGCGCCGGTCCGCCGGTCTTGTAGGGAATGTCCTCGAGCGTATAGCGCTCGGCGAGCTTCGCGCGGACCTCGGTGAGCGGCAGGTAGCGGTCGGTGCGATCCTCGTCGATCTCGCCCATGGGCATGGTCTCGATCAGGGTGAAATCGTGCCCTTCGCCATGCGCCCATGTCATCATGGGTTCGATCTCGGCATCGTTGAAATCCTTGAGCGCGACCGCGTTGATCTTGATCTGAATGCCGGCGCGCCGAGCCGCCGCGATGCCGCCGAGCACGCGCGAGAGATCGCCCCAGCGCGTGATCGCCTTGAACTTGTCGGCATCGAGCGTGTCGAGCGAGACATTCACCCGCCGCACGCCGCAATCGGCCAGCTCATCGGCGAACCGGGCAAGCTGGGAGCCGTTCGTCGTCAGGGTGAGTTCGTCGAGCGCGCCCGAAGCCAGGTGACGTGAGAGCTGGCGCACCAGATGCATGATGTTCTTGCGCACCAGCGGCTCGCCGCCGGTCAGGCGAAGCTTGCGCACGCCCTTTTCGACGAAGACCGTGCACAGCCGGTCCAGTTCCTCGAGCGTCAGAAGGTCACGCCTGGGCAGGAAAGTCATGTCTTCGGACATGCAGTAGACGCAGCGGAAATCGCACCGGTCGGTGACCGATACGCGCAGATAGGAAATGGTGCGACCGAACGGGTCGATCATGGCCGGTGCATTGTCTTGGTCCGTCATCGGGTTACGGTCCATCGGTTTTCCTTGACGGTCAAGACCCGACGCGTCACATCGGGGCCATGACCGACCGCTGGCCGACCGAATTGCGAATCGCCGCTGACCGGCGCCTTCTGACGATCACTTTCGACGACGGCAGCCGCCACGAACTGCCGGCCGAGATGCTGCGCGTGATGTCGCCTTCGGCCGAGGTGCAGGGCCACAGCCCCGAACAGCGCAAGACCGTCGGCGGCAAGAAGGACGTGCGGATCATGCAGGTCGAGCCGGTCGGCAATTACGCGGTGCGCATCGTCTTCGACGACATGCATTCGACCGGCATCTTCACCTGGACCTATCTGGACGAACTGGGCCGCGACACGGAGGCCCGCTGGGCCGCCTATCTGGCCGAGCTCGACGAAAAGGGGCTGAGCCGGTAACCGGCCGGGTCAACCCAGCTTCAACTCCTTGAAGAAATCGTTGCCCTTGTCGTCGATGACGATGAAGGCGGGGAAGTCCTCGACCTCGATCCTCCAGATCGCCTCCATGCCCAGTTCGGGATATTCGACGACTTCGACCTTCCTGATGCAATCCTGCGCCAGGCGCGCGGCCGGTCCGCCGATCGAGCCCAGATAGAAGCCGCCATGGCGCGCGCAGGCCTCGCGCACCTGCCGTGAGCGGTTGCCCTTGGCAAGCATCACCATCGAGCCGCCGAAGGACTGGAACTGGTCGACATAGGCGTCCATGCGGCCGGCCGTGGTCGGCCCGAACGAGCCCGAGGCGAACCCTTCGGGGGTCTTGGCCGGGCCGGCGTAATAGATCGGGTGATCCTTGAAATGGTCGGGCATCGGCTCGCCGTTTTCGAGCCGCTCGCGGATCTTGGCGTGCGCGATGTCGCGCGCGACGATGATCGGGCCGGTCAGCGAAAGTCGGGTCTTGACGGGGTGTCGGCTCAGCTCGGTCAGGATCGCGGCCATGGGCTGGTTGAGGTCGATCCGCACCACCTCGCCGCCGAGCGCGGCCTCGTCGACGTCGGGCATGTACTGGGCCGGATTGGTCTCCAGCCGCTCGAGGAAGACGCCGTCGCGGCTGATGCGGCCGAGCGCCTGCCGGTCGGCCGAGCAGGACACGCCAAGGCCGATCGGCAGCGAGGCGCCGTGCCGGGGCAGGCGGATGACGCGCACGTCGTGGCAGAAATACTTGCCGCCGAATTGCGCGCCGACGCCCATCTGCTGCGTCAGCTTGTGGATTTCGGTTTCCATGGCGAGATCGCGGAAGGCGTGCGCGTCTTCGGAGCCTTCCGTCGGCAGGCCATCGAGATAGCGCGTCGAGGCGAGCTTGACGGTCTTCAGGTTCATCTCGGCGCTGGTGCCGCCGATCACGATCGCCAGGTGATAGGGCGGGCAGGCGGCGGTGCCGAGCGTCAGGATCTTCTCGCGCAGGAATTCGATCATCCGGTCGTGGGTGAGAAGCGACGGCGTGCCCTGATACAGGAACGTCTTGTTGGCCGACCCGCCGCCCTTGGCGACGAACAGGAACTCGTAGGCGTCTTCGCCCTCCTCGTAGATGTCGATCTGGGCGGGCAGGTTGTTGCGCGTGTTCTTCTCCTCGAACATCGACAGCGGGGCGAGCTGCGAATAGCGCAGGTTCTTCTTCTCATAGGCATCGCGCACGCCCTGGCCGAGCGCCGCCTCGTCGCCGCCGTCGGTCCAGACGCGACGGCCCTTCTTGGCCATGACGATCGCCGTGCCCGTGTCCTGGCACATGGGCAGCACGCCGCCCGCGGCGATGTTGGCGTTCTTGAGAAGATCGTAGGCGACGAAGCGGTCATTGTCGGTCGCCTCGGGGTCTTCGAGAATGGCCGCGAGCTGCTTCAGGTGGCCCGGGCGGAGCAGATGGTTGATGTCGGCGAAGGCCGCTTCCGACAGGAGCCGCAGCGCCTCGGGCTCGACCACCAGCATGTCTTCGCCGCGAAAACTGTCGATGCCGACATGATCGGCCGTCAGCCGGCGGAAGGTCGTTTCGGACTTTGACAGCGGGAACAGCGCGCTCATCGCTCGGGCCTCCGGTATGGTTTTGCGCCTGTTCTAGCCGCTGCGCGACAAATCGCAATCAGTGCTTTGGTGCATCGCAGCATGCTGCAACGCAGGGGCGAGGGCGAGGCAGCCGCACGAATAGATTGTCATTGATCGATTCTGCCCGCTGGGATTGACGATCGCGAAAGAAGTTTGTGGTCCGATGGGGCAATCACGAACCTTAACGGGAACGGACGACGATGATGCAAATGTTGCGGCGTTTCGCCCGATCGCGATCGGGCAATTTCGGCATGATGTTCGTCATGGCGTCCTTTCCGCTCATCGGCAGCGTCGCCATGGCCATCGAATACGCCAATATCAGCCGCACCCAGGTCCGCCTGCAGGCGTCGGTCGACGCGGCGGTCCTGTTCGCCGGCCGCTATCACGAGGTCAACGAGGTCGAGCCCTCGCGCGACGACGTCAAGCGCTTTGTCGATGCCAATTTCGAGGGCGCGGTCGAGGATGTGCGGATCGAGATCGTCGACGACGAGATCGCGGTGACCGCCCTTGCGCGCACCGACGCGCTGTTCTTCGGCTCGCTTGCGCCGGGCGTCTTCGTCAACCAGGCCGACGCCACCGTGCCGATCAACCGCGGCACCGATCTGGAACTGGTTCTGGTGCTGGACAACACCTACTCGATGTCGGCCGACAACAAGATGGTCGACCTCAAGCGCATCGCCACCGACTTCGTGACGAAGATCGAGGACGAGGCGGGCGACAACGATGTGCGGGTCGGCCTGGTGCCGTTCACCAATCACGTCAATGTCGGCATGGCCAATCGCAATGCCTCTTGGATCACCGTGCCCGACGACGAGGAATACACCGAGAACCGCTGCCGCTGGAAGCGCAAGTTCGAATACTCCAACTGCCGCATGCAGACGCGCTACAATGACGGCGTGCCCTATCGGCGCAAGGTGTGCGACCGCAAGGAGATCAGCCGGCAATGGCAGTGCCGCGACGTGACCGTGCGAAAGCGTTGGCGGGGCTGCGTCGGCTCGCGCCCCTCGCCCCACACGCTCAAGGACCAGCGCCCCGACGTGCCCTTCGAAGGCCTGCTCAATGTCTGGTGCGGCGAGCCGATCAAGCCGCTGACGGGCAATTTCGGCCAGCTTCGCGCCGCGATCGGCGCCATGTATCCGACCCAGGACACCTATATGGCGCCCGGCGTGATGTGGGGCCTGCGCCTTCTGACGCCCGAGGAGCCGTTCACCGATGCCAGGCCGGCATCGACCGACCGCCGCAAGGTGATGGTGCTGATGACCGACGGCGACAACCAGCGCTCGGCCAACCTGCCCTGGAACCCGGGCAATTGGGGCACCGACCTGGCTCAGGCCGACAACTGGACCAAGCAAGCCTGCGCCGAGGCCAAGGCGAATGGCGTGACCGTCTTCTCGATCGCTTTCGGCAAGACGGTTTCGGCCGCCGGCGTCGATGTCATGCGCGAATGCGCGACCGACAAGAACGGTTTCTACCAGTCACGCGATGCCGGAGCGCTGGAGGATGCCTTCGAGGATATCGGCCGCCGCATCTCGGCGCTGCGCCTGACGAGCTGACACTGGCCGCACGGCACCGGCCCGCTCCGGCGGGCCGGCCACCGAGCCGTGCATCCGCCACCCCGGCCATGCGCGTGGAAAAAGCAAGTCAAAACGCGCAATTGGCCCAATTGCGTTAAGGAAGCCTAGAAACAATCCCGATACGATGTCGGGACATCCACGCATGAGGCGTGCGAACTGGTCTTGCGCCGTTTGACGGCATGTTTGGCAATGCAGGCTCCGGCCGCGTCGGCACGATGCGGCAGCGCCCGGTCCCGTGGATGGTTTTCCGATGTTCTCAACGCTTGGCAAGAAGCGTAACCTGTTCGTTTCCGAACCGCCCAGACGATTCAGCACCGTCATCGAAACGGCGCTCATTGCGGCGATCGCCTTCCTGACCAGCATGCACGCATTTTCGCATGCGCTGTCGCGGAACGATCTGCTCGCCCGCTACGGCCAGATGGATGTGGGCCGGCTCGAATTCGCCACCATTTTGCTCACCCTGGCTTTGGCGCTGCTGCTGTACATGACCATGCGCGCCAAGCTGCGCCGCGTCGGCCGGCTGCAGCAGGAACTCCAGGCGCGCAACGCCACCGATCCGGTCAGCGGCGCGCTGACGCGCGGTCACTTCCTGCATGCCCTCGACGAGGCTATCGGCAACCATGGCGCCAATGGCTCGGTCGCCGTCGTGCTCATCGACATCGACCATTTCAAGCAGATCAACGACGTGTTCGGTCATCCGGCCGGCGACGCGGTCCTTCATTTTTGCGCGCAGGCCGCCCGACAGGCCTTTCCCGGCGCGGTGGTCGGCCGGCTCGGCGGCGATGAACTCGCCCTGTTCGTCTGCCACGACACGCGCGTCACCGAGGCGATGGTCGGCCAATGCTGCGATCGCTATCTGGAAGTGCTGCGCCAGGGCGCGGCGATCGAAAACAACCGCCCGGCGATCTCCGCCTCGCTCGGCATCGCGCTGGCGCCCACCCACAGCCGCGATCTCAACGACGTGCTCAGCTATGCCGACCTTGCGCTCTACCGCGTCAAGAATGCCGGCCGGGGAAGCTGGCTGGTGTTCGGCTCGGCGATTCTCGACGAGATGCAGCGCGAGCGCTTCATCGAGCGCGAACTGCGCGCGGCGATCACGCAGGACCAGCTCGAGGTCCACTACCAGCCCATCGTCGATGCGAACGGAAACCTCAGCTCGCTGGAGGCGCTGGTGCGCTGGACCAATCCGGTGCGCGGCGCGATCTCGCCGGCCGAGTTCATTCCCGTGGCCGAAAGATCGCAGCTCATCTGCGAACTGGGCCGCTACGTCATGCGCCGCGTCTGCCACGACATGCCGCGTCTGCCCGACGTTCCGGTCAATGTGAACATCTCCGCCCGCCAGCTGGCCCATGAGGGCTTTCTGGCCGAATACCTGCAGATCCTTGACGCCTGCGGCGTGGCGCCGTCGCGCTTCATCCTCGAGATCACCGAGAGCGCGCTGCTCGAAACCTCAGACGCCTTCGTGGCCAAGATCGCCGACATCCGCGCGGCCGGCTTCCGGATCGCGCTCGACGATTTCGGCATGGGCTACAGCGAGTTCAACCAGCTCCGCAAGCTGCCCTTCGACATCATCAAGATCGACAAGTCCTACATCCAGACCATCGGCACCGACATCGTCACCGACACCTTCGTCAGCGCGGTCACCCAGATCGCCGGCCAGATGGACCGCATCGTGGTCGCCGAGGGCATCGAGACACGCGACGACAACCATCGTGCCTCGCTGGCCGGCTGCCGTCTTTTCCAGGGCTACTATTATCAGGCGCCGATGGCTCTGGATCGGCTGTCGGAGGCCTATCGCAGCGGCACATGCCATGGCGATGGCGCAGCGGCCGGAAAGGATGACGATGCCGCGCCCGCCGAACCGGCGAGTGCCGGCGAACGCGTTTCCGACGCCGCCTGACGCACGTTCATCCGCCCGGTGCCCTGGCCCGTTTCGTCCGGCGGGGGGAATGGTGGGCGATGAGAGACTCGAACTCCCGACATCTTCGGTGTAAACGAAGCGCTCTACCAGCTGAGCTAATCGCCCGTGACCGAGTGCGATCTAGCGAGCAAACGGCGTGCGCGCAAGCTGCCCGGTTCGAAATGCGGCGCACCGGCCGGCGCGGACGCTGCGCGCGGGGCGTTCGCCGGGTCGGCTGGTCTGCCGCGCGCGGCACGGCGATCGCGTGGCGAAATCGCCGCGCAACCGGGCTGCCCGGCGCCCGTGCAAATCCGCTTTCGAGCAGCTTGACAGGGTTCGAAGAACCACCTAAGTCGACCGGGCCGCACCATGGTGCGGGCGCGCAAATGCGGGTGTAGCTCAGTTGGTTAGAGTGCCGGCCTGTCACGCCGGAGGTCGCGGGTTCGAGCCCCGTCACTCGCGCCATTTGCGATTTCGCTTCCTTTCAAAAATCATCGTGTTGCACAAATTGTCGTGAGCATCGGCCCGTTGTCGTGAGCATCGGCCAGGCCATTGCGGGTCCGTTGCGGTGTCGTCGCGGATCGGCCGCCGTCGGCCGGCGGGGAAGGTTCGCGCGGCATCCCGCCGTGCCCGCTGCGTTTGGCCTCAATCTGGTATTAAATTGGTTTGACCCGTTCCCCAAGACGCGATATTCGGGCAGGGGAACGAGCGGAGGCAAGATGGCCCGTCTGTCGCTGACCGGCATCAGGAAGAACTTCAAGCAGGTCCAGGTGCTCCACGGCGTCGATCTTCAGATCAACGACCGGGAGTTCGTGGTGTTTGTCGGCCCGTCGGGCTGCGGCAAGTCCACGCTTCTGCGCCTGATCGCCGGGCTCGATCCGATCACGGCCGGCACGTTGCACATGGACGGCCGGCTGATGAACGATGTCGCCCCGCACCAGCGCGGCATCGCCATGGTCTTTCAGTCCTATGCGCTCTACCCGCACATGGATGTGCGCGAGAACATGGCGTTCGGCGTCACGATCATGGGCCTTCCGGCTGCCGAGATCGCCGCGCGCATCGACGAGGCCGCGCGCATGCTGCAGCTCACCGAACTGCTCGACCGCAAGCCGCGCGAACTCTCCGGCGGCCAGCGCCAGCGCGTCGCCATTGCCCGCGCCCTGGTGCGCAAGCCGCAGCTTTTCCTGCTCGACGAGCCGCTGTCGAACCTCGACGCCGCCCTGCGCTCGGAGGTGCGCCTTGAGATCGCAAGGCTGCACAAGCAGATTGGCGGCACCATGATCTACGTTACCCACGACCAGATCGAGGCGATGACGCTGGCCGACCGCATCGTCGTCATGAACAAGGGGCGCATCGAGCAGGTCGGTACGCCGCGCGAATTGTTCGAGACGCCGGCCAATACCTTCGTGGCCGCCTTCATCGGCTCGCCGCGCATGGCGCTTTTGCCGGTGCGGCGGCAGGACGACGGCGTCACGCTGGGCGGTGGCGACCCCGTCGCGCTCGCCGACCTGCCTCAAGGCGCGCCGCAGGACATCACCATCGGCCTGCGGCCCGACGCGGTCGACATCGCCGTGGGCGAGGCCGGCCCCGGTTTTGCCGCCCGGGCGGTCTACACTGAATATCTGGGCGATGACGCCTTCACCTATGCCCGGCTCGAGGACGGCACGCTCGCCGCCCTGCGCACCGATCCCAACGCCCATATCGACGATGGCGCGCCTTTGCGTCTCCGGCCGAAACCGGGTCATGTGCACTATTTCGATGCCGACAACGGCCACAGACTGGCCTGACACGACGCCACTTGCATCAAGGAGGAGTACCCATGCAACGCAAGCTGATCCTATCCGCCCTGGCCGCCGCGGTCGCCGCGCCGGCCGTGATCGCGGCCACCGCCCCCACCTTCGCGCAGGAGATCAGCTTCTGGTCCTGGCGCCAGGAGGATCGCGAGCAATATGAGGAGATCATCGCCCGGTTCGAGGCGCAGAACCCGGGGGTCGAGGTCGCGTTCGAAGCCTTCGAGGCCTCGCAATACGCCACCATCCTGTCGACGGCGCTGGCCGCCGACAACGCGCCCGATTCCATGATGGTGCGCGCCTATGGCGCCTTCGAGGCCGTCGCCAATGGCGGCTATCTGATGCCGCTCGACGAGGACAAGGTCCCGGCGCTGGCCGACTTCCCGCAATCGGCGGTCGACGCGGTGACGCTGAGGTCCGATGGCGTGACCTATGCCGTTCCGTTCGCCTCGCAGACCATGCTGGTCATGTACAACAAGGCGATCTTCGACGATCTGGGCATCGATGAACCGCAGACCTGGGACGACCTGATCGCCGCCGCCGAAACGATCACGGAAGCGGGCATGTTCGCCTTCGCCAACGGCACCGCGACCGCCTGGCAGAACGAGACGCTGACCTTCTCGCTGGGCGCCTCGACCATGGGTCAGGACTTCATCGCCGACATGCGCGCCGGCGAGGCCGACTTCACCGACGAGCGGTTCATCGAGGCGCTGGAGAAGGTCAACGAGATCAAGCCCTATCTGCCAGACGGCTATCAGGGGCTGGACTATCCTTCCGCCCAGCAGCTTTTCGTCTCCGGCCTTGCGGCCATGTTCGCCGGCGGCTCCTTCGAGATCGCCAATTTCCGCAGCCAGAACCCGGATCTGGAAATCGGACTGTTCGCCGCCCCCGGCGCCGACGAGGGCGACACCCCGCTGGTCGCCACCTTCTTCGACGGCGGCTATGCAGGCAGCGCGACGACCGAGCACGAGGAGGCCGTTCTCAAATGGCTCAACTTCCTGGCCACCCAGGAATTCGGCCAGATGTTCGCCAATTCGCTGGGCAACATCACCCCGATCCCGGGCGTGACTTTCGAGGACCCGCTGCTGCAGGAGGTCGCCGACCTGAACGCCAATTCGATCCCCTATGTCATGCTCACCGACTTTCGCTATCAGGAACCGTCGGGCTCGGTGCTGATCCAGTCCGAGGTGCAGAAGATGATGGCCGGCGAGGCGACGCCCGAAGAGGTCGGCCAGGCGGTCACCGAGGGCATTGCGACCTATCACGAACCGTTCCAGGATTGATCGCGACGGGGACGACCGGATGCGCCGCCCAGGGCGGCGCATCCTGCGCCGTCGGGTCCGCCAGTGCCGGGCACCGCTGCCGAAGCGGCACCGCCTGGCAGCCCGGAAGCGGCAATGAACGGGCGCGCCGTGCCCGGACCGGTTGACGGTATCGGGATGCGAGGCGGCGCGGCGCCCTGGTTTGCGGGGCCGAGCCCCGCGCCGAGCCCTGAAACGGCGATCGTTTTGCCGGCGAGTCCGGGCCCGACCTTCGGACGTACGGGCGCATGCCGAGGACCGAACGAATGCTCAATTTCCGCCTGACCGGCCGCGGCCTGTGGATCGCCTTCCTGATCATCCCGCCGCTTGCGGTGATGGTCACCTTCGTCGCCTATCCGATCGTCTCCGCGCTCGCCTACGCCTTCTATGACTGGAACGGGCTGCAGCGCGGCGAATTCGTCTGGTTCGAGAACTTCCGGATCGTGCTGTTCCAGGAGCCGTTTGCCGAATGGACGCGCCGCGCCTTCATGCACAACGTCATCGTCTTCTTCTCGCTGATGGTGGTGCAGAACGGCTTCGGCTTCATCCTCGCCTATGCGCTGTGGCGCGAGCCCTTCGGCGCCGCCTTCCACCGGGTCGCCGTATTCCTGCCGGTCGTCCTTTCGACCGTCATCATCGGCTTTCTGTGGAAGCTGTTCTTCCATCCGATCTTCGGCGTGGTGAACCAGTCCCTGCGCGCCGTCGGCCTTGACGACCTCGCCCAGCCCTGGCTCGGCCAGTCCGAGACCGCGCTCGGCGCGCTGATCTTCGTCAACGCCTGGGCCTGGGTCGGCTTTCCCACGCTCGTCTTCCTGGCCGGTTTGCAGCGCATTCCGCCCGAATTGCTCGATGCCGCGCGCATGGAGACCGACAATGAGTGGATCCTGATCCGCAAGATCGTCTGGCCGCTGATCGCCCCGTCGGCGACCATCGTCTTCATCTTGCTGTTCATCGGCTCGTTCAACTGGTTCGAACTGCCCTACATCATGGTCGGCCTTGACGGCTCGCCCTTCGGCTCGACCGACGTTCTGGGCCTTTATTTCTACCGCACCGCCTTTGGCAACCAGTCCGCCGGCGTGCAGGATTTCGGCCAGGGCTCGGCGCTCGCCGTGCTCATCTTCGCCTTCATCGCCGTGGTCGCCGCGTTCTGGACGGTACGCCTGCGCCGAAGGGAGATCCAGATATGACGACCGCTCCGACCATGGCCGCACCGATGGCCGAGCGCGGCCTTGTCGGCACGCTCGGCCGCGCCGGGCTGGTGCAGATCCTGCTGATCGCCAACACCTTCCTGATGCTGTTTCCGGTCGTCATCATGGTGTTTTCGGGCTTCAAGTCCAATGTCGAGATCTTCCAGCAGCCCTTCGCGATTCCCGACTTCACCAATCTGGAGAACTTCGTGCGGATCGCCACGGAGACGACCTTTCCGCGCTACATGTTCAACTCGATCTTCGTCACCGGCACATCGATCGGGCTGATCCTGATGCTCGGCACCATGGCGGCCTATGCGATCGGCCGCTACGAGTTCTTCGGCGCCAGCTTCCTGCTGCTGTTCTTCATCGCCGGGCTCACCCTGCCGCTCAAGCTCGCCATCATTCCGCTGTTCATCCTGTTCCGGGACATGGGCATACTGAACACCCATCTGTCGCTGATCGCGGTCTATGTGGCGATGGGACTGCCCTCGACAGTCTTCATCATGACCGGCTTCCTGCGCTCGCTGCCGCGCGAGCTGGAGGATGCCGCCCGCATGGACGGGGCCAGCGAGGCGCGCATCATGTTCAAGATCATGCTGCCGCTGTGCAAGCCTGCGCTGATCATCTCGGCGATCCACAATCTGGTGCCGATCTGGAACGACTTCTTCTTCCCGCTGGTCTTCATCCAGCAGGACAGCCTGAAGACGCTGCCGCAGGGGCTGACCACCTTCATCGGCGAATACAACACCGATTGGGGCGTCATGTTCGCCGGGCTGACGCTCGCCGCGCTGCCGATCACCGTGCTCTACATCATCCTGTCGCGCCAGTTCATCAACGGCATGACGTCGGGGGCGCTGAAGTGATCCTCGCGCCCGGGCTGATCGTTTCCTGCCAGGCGCGGGCCGACAACCCGCTGCACGGCGCGGTGTTCATGGGCGCCATGGCGCAGGCCGCCGCGCAGGGCGGCGCGGTCGCCATCCGCGCCAACGGCGCCGAGGACGTGGCGGCCTGCAAGGCGGCGGGGCTGCCGGTCATCGGCATCGCCAAGCGCCATCGCGACGACTATCCGGTCTACATCACGCCCGATCTTGCCGATGCCGCCCCGCTCGTCGCCGCCGGCGCCAGGCTGGTCGCGCTCGACGCCACCGACCGGCCGCGCGACGGCCTGCCGCTCGCCGAACTGATCCCGGCCGTCAAGGCGCTGGGCGTCGCGGTCTTCGCCGATGTCGATACGCTCGAAGCGGGCCGCCGCGCCGCCGATCTGGGCGCCGACTATGTGGCGACCACGCTGTCGGGCTACACCGACCGGACGGCCCATCTCAAGGCGCAGGGCCCGGACCTTGCCCTTGTCGAGGCGCTCGCCGGCGCCGTCCGCGTGCCCGTCATCGCCGAGGGCCGCTTCGATACGCCCGAACGGGTGCGCGCCGCGCGCGATGCCGGCGCCCATGCCGTCGTGGTCGGCACGGCGATCACCAATCCGCGCGAGATCACCCGCCGTTTCGCCGGAGCGATGGCGTGAGCGGCAGGGCCGGTGAGGCGCTGGCGCTGGGCATCGACATGGGCGGCACCGCGACGCGCTGGGTGCTCGTCGACGGACAGGGCAGGGAGCTTGCCCGCCATGCCGCGCCCGGCGCCAACGGCCACCTTTATCGCCCCGAGGCGCGCGCTGCCTTCATCGAGGCCATCGCGGCGATCGCCGCCCGGCGCCCGCACGGCGACATCGGCGCCATTCGCGCCGGGATCACCGGCCACGATCCGGCGACCGACGACGACGCACGGGCCATCTTCGCCAGCGCCTTCGGCACGCCGGCCGCGAACATCCGGCTGAGCGACGACGTCGCGCTCGCCTTTCGCGCCGCGTTCGCGCCGGGGCAGGGACATCTGGTCTCCGCCGGCACCGGCACGGTCGGCATGTCGATCGCGCCGGACGGCGCCGTCACCCGCGTCGGCGGGCGCGGCGTCCTGATCGACGATGCCGGCTCGGGCGCGTGGATCGGCCTTGCCGCCCTGCGCGCGGTCTGGCGAGATATCGAGGAGCGCGGGCGGGCGACGCACACCGCCGTTCTGGCCGATGCGCTGGCCGGCATCGTCGGCGGCGCGGACTGGGATTCGGCGCGCGCCTATGTCTATGGCCGCGACCGTGGCGCCGTCGGCGCCCTGGCGCCCGCCGTGGCGGACGCCGCGCGGGCAGGCGATGAGACCGCGCTGGGCATTCTGACCCGGGCCGGCGAGGAGATCGCCCGGCTCGCCCGCGCCCTGATCGCCCGCTGCGGACCGGCGCCGGTCGGCCTGATCGGCGGCGTGCTGCGGCTTCATCCGGCCATTGTCGCCGCCATCGAGGCCGCACTGCCCGACGCCGAACTGGTCTTTCCGAAGATCGACGCGGCGGCCACCGCCGCGCGCCTTGCGCTTGAACCGCTCGACAACGAGGCAACCCGATGACCCATCCGACCACCGAAACCGCCTCGGCGCGCTATGACGGCATCGAGGACTGGCCGACAGCGGAGATCGTCGCCGCGATCACCGAGAGCCAGCTTCACGCGGCGGCCATCGTCTCCGCCCAAAGCGCGGTGATCGTCGAGGCCGTCGACCGCGCCGCCGCGCGCATCGGCACTGGCGGCCGGCTGATCTATCTGGGGGCCGGCACGTCGGGCCGGATCGCCACCCAGGACGCCGCCGAACTGCTGCCCACCTTCGCCTGGCCGCCTGAGCGCGCGGTCTCGGTCATGGCCGGCGGCAAGGACGCCTTCACCCGCGCCATCGAGGGCGCCGAGGATGACGGCGCGGCGGCCGAAGCCGAGATCGACGCCCTCGGCGTCGGCGAGGCCGACATCGTCATCGGCGTCGCCGCCTCGGGCAACACGCCCTTCGCCGTTGCGGGCATCGCGCGGGCGCGCCGGCGCGGCGCGCTGACGATCGGCATCATGAACAACGCCCATGGCCGGCTCGGCCCGGCGGCCGAGATCGCCATTGTCACCGCCACCGGTCCCGAGGTCGTCGCCGGCTCGACGCGGATGAAGGCCGGCACCGCCCAGAAGATCGCGCTCAATGCCTTTTCGACCGCGCTGATGGTCCGGCTGGGTTTCGTCTGGCGCGGCCGCATGGTCGAGATGCGCCCGACCAACGCCAAGCTCGAACGCCGCGCCCGGCTGATGGTCGCCGATCTGACCGGCGCGGACGAGGCCGCCTCCGAGCAGGCCCTGAAGGCCGCCGGCGGCTCGATCAAGCGCGCCGTGGTGATGCTGACGCTCGACTGCGACAGCGCCGCGGCGCAGGCCGCGCTCGATGCCAATGATGGCCATCTGGGCCGGACGCTGGCGGCCGCGACCGGCTAGGGTCCGCTCGGTATCACCGCGCGGCCCGTCGGGTTGGGCCAGAGCCTAGACAGTTTCGGTGACCTTGCGCAGATGCGGCGGCGAATCGGGGTCGAGCCCGCGACGCCGCGACAGCGCTTCCACGCACACATAGAAGCTGACCACCGCAACCAGCGGCGCGGTCAGCGGATGATCGCCATGGGCGATCGGCAGCGGTGCGACATTGCGCGCCCCGCCCGCATCGGTCAGGAACACATCGGCGCCCTGATCGGCGAGCCGGCCGGCCGTCTCGATCACCTGGCCGCGCGCCGCATCGTCGACCGCCAGCGCCAGCACCGGAAAACCGGCGCCGACCAGCGCGGCCGGCCCGTGCAGCACCTCGGCGGCGCTGTAGGCCTCGGCATGCACAGCCGAGGTCTCCTTGAACTTCAGCGCCATTTCGAGTGCGATGGCAAATCCGGGCCCGCGACCGAGCACATAGGCCTGTCCGGCGCGCGCCAGGCGCTTTTCGGCCGCCGACCAGTCGCATTCGAGCGCCTGGGCCAACCGGTCGGGCAGGGCGGCGATGGCGGCCTTCAGCGCCTCGTCCTGCTGCCATTGGGCGAGGATGGCAAGGCCAGCCATGACCGAGGCGACGAAGCTCTTGGTGGCCGCCACGCTGGTCTCGGGACCGGCCGCCAGATCGATGCAATGGTCGACCTCGGCGGCGATCGGAGCGCCGGCGGTGTTGGTGAGCGCCAGCGTCAGCGCCCCGCCCTTGCGCGCCGCCCGCATCATCGCAACGATATCCGGGCTCTTGCCCGATTGCGAAATGCCCAGCGCGGCGGCGTTGTCGAGCTTGAGCGGCCGGTCATAGACCGAGGCCACCGACGGGCCGACCGAGGCGACCGGTATCCCGCAACTCAGTTCGATGGCATATTTCAGATAGGCGGCGGCGTGGTCGGACGAGCCGCGCGCCACGGTGATGGCAAGGCGCGGATCGGCCGCGCGCAGCGCCGCGCCGGCGCGTTCGATATCGGTGCCCGAATGCTCGAGCAGGCGCGCGGCCGCTTGCGGGATCTGCGCGATCTCGCGCGCCATCTGGCTGGGAAAATCCATGGTTTTCAGTGTCCTGCGTCGTGAACCGGAATCTGCAGTTCAGCGGTGAAGTCGTACATGTCCCCGCGATAGAGCGAACGGGTCAACTCCACAACCCGCCCCGAGGCGAGATAGGAGACGCGCTCGATGCGAAGCGCCGCCGCGCCGTCGCCCACTTCCAGAAGCGCCGCATCGGCACCTTCGAGCGTTCCGGCGGTGATGCGCTGCACCGCGCGCGTCGGCCTGAGGCCGCGCGCCGAAAGCACCTCGTAAAGCGAGCGGGTGACGATATCCGGGTCCGGCAGCAGCGCCGTCGACAGCGAGGCCCGCTCGATCGCCAGCGGCACGCCGTCGGCCCGGCGCACCCGCTCCAGCCGCACCACGCGGTCGGCCGCACCCAGGCCCAGCGCCATCACCTCGTCCGGCGTCGGCGCATGGATCGCCCGCGACAGCCATGTCGACTGCACCGCCATGCCGCGCCGGGCCATGTCCTCGGTGAACGAGGTCAGATGCGCCAGCGACTGTTCGAGCTTTTCGGGGCGCGCGGCAACGAAGGTGCCCGAGCCGCGATGCTGGACCAGCCGGCCCTGTTCGACAAGGTGCTGCACGGCCTTGCGCACCGTCACCCGGCTCAGGCCCGTCAGCGCGGCCATGTCGCGCTCCGAGGGCAGCGAATCGCCCGGCCGCAGCGTGCCGGCGGCGATCTGCTCGTCGATGCCCCGTGCAAGGCGGCGATAGAGCGGGCCCCGCCCCGCTTCACTGAGCGCTTCGGGCGAAAACAGGCTGTTCATGGGCACAAGGCCAGTCCGTGCATTTGATACCAAAAAAATACCAAAGCCTGGCCAAAGTCAATGAATTCCGCCCGCAACGGCGCCCCGGCCGCAACCGATGCCGGCGGCAGGATGGCGGTCGTGACCGGCGAGCTCGCCCGATTGTGTGCGTTTGCGGACCGGTTTGCCTTGCACCTTGGCGAGCGAGGCGATAGTTCGGCCGCAACGGGCCGACGAGCCGGCATATGCGGCCATCGGCCATATGGTGCATTGCGATAGATGCCGTTACGTGGTGCGCGAACATCGGGACAAAGAGATCATGGAAGCTGTCGTCGCATCCTATCTGCCGGTCATTCTCTTTCTGGGCGTTTGCCTGGGCCTTGCGGCCGCGCTGCTGATCGCGCCGTTCATCGTCGCCTATCAGAACCCCGATCCCGAGAAGCTGTCCGCCTATGAATGCGGCTTCAACGCCTTCGACGATGCCCGCATGAAGTTCAACGTGCGCTTCTATCTGGTCGCGATCCTGTTCATCATCTTCGATCTGGAGGTGGCATTCCTGTTTCCCTGGGCCGTTTCGTTCGGCGAGATCGGCCTGTTCGGCTTCTGGTCGATGATGGTGTTCCTTGGCGTTTTGACGATCGGCTTCATATATGAGTGGAAAAAGGGAGCGCTGGAATGGGATTGACCGACGACCGGACCCTTGTCGCCCCGCGACCCACGGGGCTCGTCGATCCGAAGATCGGCAAGCCGGCCGGCCACGCCGATCCGTTCTTCGGCGAGATCGACAACGAACTGGCCGACAAGGGCTTTCTGGTCACCACGACCGACGAACTGATCAACTGGGCCCGGACCGGCTCGCTGATGTGGATGACGTTCGGGCTGGCCTGCTGCGCCGTGGAGATGATGCACACCTCCATGCCGCGCTATGACGTCGAGCGTTTTGGCGTCGCCCCGCGCGCCAGCCCGCGCCAGTCCGACGTGATGATCGTCGCCGGCACGCTGACCAACAAGATGGCGCCGGCGCTGCGCAAGGTCTATGACCAGATGGCCGAGCCGCGCTACGTCATTTCCATGGGGTCGTGCGCCAATGGCGGCGGCTATTACCACTATTCGTATTCGGTGGTGCGCGGCTGCGACCGCATCGTGCCGGTGGATGTCTACGTGCCCGGCTGCCCGCCCACCGCCGAGGCGCTGCTCTACGGCATTCTGGTGCTGCAAAAGAAGATCCGCCGCACCGGCACGATCGAGCGCTAGGGGCGGCTGACATGGTCACAGTGGAAAGCCTGGAAGACCTGGCCGGCACCGTCGCCGACGTGCTTGGCGACGTCGACCACGACCCGATGATCGCCCATGGCGAACTGACGCTGACCGTGGGCATCGACCAGATCATCGACGTGCTCACCCGCCTGCGCGATGACGTGCAGCTGCGGTTCGTCTGCTTTATCGATCTGTCCGGCGTCGACTATCCCGAGCGCGACAGGCGCTTCGATGTCGTCTATCACCTGCTCAGCCCGACGCTGAACCAGCGCATCCGCATCAAGGTGGCGACCGACGAGGAAACGCCTGTACCCTCGGCCACCGGCGTCTTTGCCGGTGCGAACTGGTTCGAACGCGAAGCCTACGATCTCTACGGCATCCTGTTCACCGGCCATCCCGACCTGCGCCGTATCCTGACCGATTACGGCTTCGAGGGCCATCCCATGCGCAAGGACTTCCCGCTGACCGGGTTCGTCCAGGTGCGCTATGACGACGAGGCCAAGCGCGTGGTCTACGAGCCGGTCAACCTGCGTCAGGAGTTCCGCGATTTCGATTTCCTGTCGCCCTGGGAGGGGACGGAATACGTGCTGCCGGGGGATGAGAAGGCGGAAGGGAAGTGAATGAGTCGGTCGTTGTTCGCGGGTGGTAGGTCGTGAAGGACGCGGGGGCTATTCGCTCCTACCAGGACTTGAGAGTTTGGCAGATGGCGATGGACTTGGCGGCGGATGTTTATGCGGTGAGCGCCGGCTTCCCGAAGACCGAGCAGTTCGGGCTTACTAGCCAGATGCGGCGGGCGTCGGTGTCGGTGCCGGCCAACATTGCCGAAGGGTTCGGCAGGGGTGGCGCAGGCAGCTTTGCCCAGTTCCTGCGGATCGCACAGGGCTCGCTGAAGGAGCTTGAAACCCTGGTGATGCTCGCGGCGCGAATTGACCTAATGGCGGTGCGCGAGGCGGACCGCCTGCTCGGTCTGTGTGGCGAGATCGGCAAGATGCTGGGCGGCCTGATCCGCAAGGTGGCCGAACGGAACGCGAGCAACGATTGATCATGTCGGCTTCGATCGACGACCCACGAGTAGCGACCCACGCCCCATGACCGAACACAACGTCCGCAATTTCAACATCAATTTCGGACCGCAGCATCCGGCGGCGCACGGCGTTCTGCGCCTCGTGCTCGAACTCGACGGCGAGATCTGCGAGCGCGTCGACCCGCATATCGGCCTTTTGCATCGCGGCACCGAAAAGCTCATCGAGCACAAGACATATCTGCAGGCGATTCCCTATTTCGACCGGCTCGACTATGTCGCGCCGATGAACCAGGAGCACGCCTTCGCGCTCGCCGTCGAACGGCTGCTGGAGCTTGAGGTGCCGCGCCGCGGCCAGCTCATCCGCGTGCTCTATTCGGAGATCGGGCGCATCCTGTCCCATCTTCTCAACGTGACGACCCAGGCGCTCGACGTCGGCGCGCTGACCCCGCCGCTGTGGGGTTTCGAGGAGCGCGAGAAGCTGATGGTGTTCTACGAGCGCGCCTCCGGCGCGCGCCTGCATGCGGCCTATTTCCGCCCCGGCGGCGTCCACCAGGATCTGCCGCCCGAACTGGTCGAGGACATCGGCAACTGGATCGACCCCTTCCTGAAGGTCGTCGAGGACATCGACGATCTTCTCACCGAGAACCGCATCTTCAAGCAGCGCAATGTCGATATCGGCGTGGTCGATCTCGACGATGCCTGGGCGCGCGGTTTTTCCGGCGTGATGGTGCGCGGCTCGGGCGCCCGCTGGGATCTGCGCCGTGCCCAGCCCTATGAATGCTATGACGAGATGGAGTTCCGCATTCCGATCGGCAGGAACGGCGATTGCTACGACCGCTACCTGATCCGCATGGAAGAGATGCGCCAGTCCGCACACATCATGCGCCAATGCGTCGACAGGCTGATGAGCGCGGACGGCCAGGGGCCGGTCTCCAACACCGACGGCAAGGTGGTGCCGCCAAAGCGCGGCGAGATGAAGCGCTCCATGGAAGCGCTCATCCATCACTTCAAGCTCTACACCGAAGGCTACAAGGTTCCGCCCGGCGAGGTCTATGCGGCAGTCGAGGCGCCCAAGGGCGAATTCGGCGTCTACCTGGTCTCCGACGGCTCCAACAAGCCCTACCGGTGCAAGCTGCGCGCGCCCGGCTTCGCCCATCTACAGGCGATGGATTTCCTGTGCCGCGGCCATCTGCTGGCCGACGTGTCCGCCGTGCTCGGCTCGATCGACATCGTGTTCGGCGAGGTGGACCGTTAGCCATGGCGCGTCGGCTCGACACCCGTATCGTCACGCAGGGCAAGGTGACCTTTTCGCCGCCCGCCATCGAAACCGCTGTTCTAGACCTGTTTGGTGACATCTGATGTCCGTACGCCGTCTCGCCGAAGACACGCTCCAGCCCGAAGGCTTCGCATTCGACCGCGCCCGTTCGGCCGAGGCCAGGGTCTGGATCGGGAAGTATCCGAGCGACCGCCAGTGGTCGGCCGTCATTCCGCTTCTCATGCTCGCCCAGGAGCAGGAGGGCTGGGTGACCCGGGCCGCCATTGAGCACGTGGCCGAAGTGCTCGACATGCCGCTCATCCGGGTGATGGAAGTGGCGACCTTCTACACCCAGTTCCAGCTCCAGCCGGTCGGCACCATGGCCCATGTCCAGGTCTGCGGGACGACACCGTGCATGCTGCGCGGGGCCGAGGACCTCAAGGCCGTCTGTCGCAGGAAGATCAATGAGCAGCCCTTTGCTCCCAATGCCGAGGGCACGCTTTCCTGGGAGGAGGTCGAATGCCAGGGCGCCTGCGTCAACGCGCCCATGGTGATGATCGGTCCGGACACCTACGAGGATCTCACGCCCGAGCGGCTCGAGGAAATCATCGATGCCTTCGAGGCCGGCCATGGCGGACGCATCGCGCCCGGCCCGCAGATCGATCGCATCCGCTCGGCGCCGGCGTCGGGCCTGACCACGCTGCTCGATGTCGCTGAAGACACCGCTTCGGCGCAGGACGCCGGTAGCGGGCCTGACGCCAGGGCGCCGGAGCCGGGCTCGGAAGAGGCGGGCAAGGGAAGGGCGAAGTCGGCCGGCAAGGCGCCCCCGCGCGCGAAGGCGCCGAGCCCGACCGAGGCCATCGCCGCCACCGCCAGCGAAGTGCGTCCCCGGCCGCGCAGGCGCGGCAAGGGTGTCGACAGCGGCAATCCGACCATGAAGCTTGCCGCCACCGCATCGGGCCGCGCCGAAAAGCCGCGCCGGCGGTCCGAACTGACCGGAAGCGAGAGCCCGGCCGCCTCGGCCAAGGCACGCAGCGCTCCGGGCAGGCCGGCTTCGCCGCTTGCCACGACCGAGCCGACCGCCACCGGCAACGAGCCCGGTGACAAGGCGAGCGCGGCGCCGCCCACCGGACGCGGCGCCGCCAGCGATCCGGTCGTCAAGCCGGCCTCGGCGACGGGCGTCGCGGCCCAGGGAAGCCGCACGCGCGACAATGTCGTCGGCGGCGCCGACGATGCCGCATCGCCCGATCGGCCGCGCGCCAAGCAGGGGACGAGCGATGCCGGCCGCCCCGCCGCCATGGAGCGGCCGGGCGAGCCCGACGACCTGAAGCTGATTTCCGGCGTCGGGCCGAAGCTCGAGGAAAAGCTCAACGGTCTGGGCATTTACACGTTCGACCAGATCGCCAGGTGGAAGAAGGCCGAGCGCGAATGGGTCGACGGCTATCTCAGCTTCAAGGGCCGCATCGAGCGCGACGACTGGGTCAGGCAGGCCAAGGCATTGGCCAAGGGCGGCGTTGACGAGTATGCTCGTGTCTTCGGCAAGAAGCCCAGGTGAGGCGGCAATGGCTGAGGTGACAAACGATCTGATCTACGAAGTGCTGAAGTCAGTCCAGGAGCGGGTCGTGCGCATCGAAGAAGGTCAGAAGGATTTGCGTGAAGAGATGATTGGCGTTCGACTTCCCATGCACGCGATGCAAGGCGAGATGAACAGCGTGTTCGCGCGTCTGAGTTCGCTGGAAGAGCGCGCTTCCCGCATCGAACGACGGCTCGACATCGTATCGGAACCGGCGGACTGAGAGAAGACCATGCTCGCTGACAAGGATCGCATTTTCACCAACATCTACGGCCTGCGCGACACCTCGCTCAAGGGCGCGATGGGCCGTGGCCACTGGGACGGCACGAAGGCCCTGATCGAAAAGGGCAGCGAGTGGATCATCAACGAGGTCAAGGCGTCGGGCCTGCGCGGGCGCGGCGGCGCGGGCTTTCCGACCGGGCTCAAATGGTCGTTCATGCCCAAGCAGGTCGGTGAGCGTCCGCATTACCTGGTCATCAACGCCGATGAATCCGAGCCCGGCACCTGCAAGGACCGGGACATCATGCGCCACGATCCGCACACCCTGATCGAGGGCTGCGTGATCGCCGGTTTCGCCATGAGCGCCCATACCGCCTATATCTACATTCGCGGCGAATACATCCGCGAGCGTCAGGCGCTGCAGGCGGCGATCGACGAGTGCTACCAGGCCGGCCTTCTGGGCAAGGACAACAAGCTTGGCTGGGACATGGACGTTCATGTCCATCACGGCGCCGGCGCCTATATCTGCGGCGAGGAGACGGCGCTGCTCGAGAGCCTCGAAGGCAAGAAGGGCCAGCCGCGCCTCAAGCCGCCCTTTCCGGCCAATGTCGGCCTTTACGGCTGCCCGACGACGGTCAACAACGTCGAATCGGTCGCCGTGGTGCCGACGATCCTGCGCCGCGGCGCCGGCTGGTTCGCCGGCATCGGCAAGCAGAACAACACCGGCACCAAGCTGTTCTGCGTCTCCGGCCACGTCAACATGCCGTGCACGGTGGAAGAGGAGATGTCGATTCCGTTCCGCGAGCTCGTCGACCGCCATTGCGGCGGCGTGCGCGGCGGCTGGGACAATCTGCTCGCCGTCATTCCGGGCGGCTCCTCGGTGCCGCTGGTGCCGGCCGAACAGATCATCGACACGCCGATGGACTTCGACAGCCTCAAGGCGCTGCAATCGGGCCTTGGAACGGCTGCGGTGATCGTCATGGACAAGTCGACCGACATCGTCAAAGCCATTGCCCGGCTTTCCTATTTCTACAAGCACGAGAGCTGCGGCCAGTGCACGCCGTGCCGCGAGGGCACGGGCTGGATGTGGCGCGTCATGGAGCGCATGGTCGTCGGCAACGCCCACAAGCGCGAGATCGACATGCTGCTCGACGTCACCAAGCAGGTCGAGGGGCACACCATCTGCGCGCTCGGCGATGCGGCGGCCTGGCCGATCCAGGGCCTGATCCGGCACTTCCGGCCCGAGATCGAGCGCCGGATCGACGAGTTTTCGCGCAACAGCCACCGGAGCCAGCCGATTTTGCAGGCCGCGGAGTAGAAATCCGGCGCAGACTATGCTGCAATGCAGCAAGAACGGTGCCCACTGCCAAAGTCGGCCAAGACAATGGCGGGGCCATCGCTATAGACGCAGCCAGAAGCCCGAAAACCGGGCCGGGTGGGACGCGGCAATCGCGGCCCGCCAGTGACGAGGAAACACCACGGACAGGCGAACGATAGCGACAGCCAAGGAGACGAACATGTCGATGTTTGCGTTCGCAGAGAAACTGATGACCCCCTTTGTCAGGGACAACCCGTTCATTGCGCTGATGCCGGGCATGGAGCCCTTGCAGAAGAGCGCCCAGACCTTTCTGGAGGACATGGCCGACACGGCCGTGCCCGAGGACGTGCCGATGCCGACCCTGTGGCCGGGGCAGGAAGCGATGGCGGACAATTGGAAGACCATGGCGCGGGCCATGCCGGGCGTTGAGGCCATGCCCGGCCTGATGCCTCATCCGCTGGGCGCGATGGCCGCCGGCTCGGCGCTCTCCATGGGCGTGGCGAGCCAGGTCATGGGCACCGTGTTCGGCACGGTTACCGGCATGATGGGCACGGCGCTCAAGGCCTCGGGCGACAATGGCGCGCCGGCGCCCTATGCGATGGCTGCCATGGCAATGGCCAACCCGGCCGGATTTGCGTGGGCAGGCACGGACGGTTCCGCCGATGCGCCGGTTTCCGCCGGGCCGGCGGTCAAGCCCGCCGCTTCTGCCGATGCGACCGGATCCGCACCGCCGCGTGACGAAGCCAAGACCCAAACCAAGACCGGCCAGGCCAAGACCGGCCAAACCAAGTCAGGCCCGGCCAAGGCGGCCCCTCCGAGGCTGGTCGAGACGGCAGGGGACCGCAAGCGCAGCAATGGCGCGGCAACCGCGTCCGGCCGCGACGGCGCAGGCTCGGTGGCGGCTGCGGTTCCGGCGGCCGAGCCGGTCGCCACGCCGACCGCGAGGCCCGCCCGGGCAGACACCGCCCAGGCCAGCGTGGCGCCGGAGGATTTCAAGCGCCCGGCCAAGGCCGACAAGCCCAGCAAGCCCGACGATCTGAAGATGATCGCCGGCGTTGGCCCCAAGCTCGAGCAGGTGCTCAATTCGCTGGGCATCTGGACATTCACGCAGATTTCCCGCTGGTCGCCGCAGGAAGTGGCCTGGGTCGACGACTATCTTCAGTTCAAGGGCCGCATCGAGCGGGACGACTGGATCGCCCAGGCTGCCGCGCTCGCCAAGGGTGGCCGCGAGGAATATGTGAAGGTGTTCGGCAAGGAGCCGCGCTGAGACAAATCCATCGGTCCGGGCGCCAAGGCGTCCGGGCCGGCCCATTGACCGGCACTCGCACAAGGCCGGCGATAAAACGGAGGAAAGCCCTTGCTGCTGGCCGAGGCAAACATTGCTCGCGCAAAGCAACCGCTCGACGATCCGGCCATGGCCGATTTCGTTGCGAGGATCGACCAGGTGAACGCGGTCGCCGAACGCTCGGACGGCTTTGTCTGGCGCTATCAGGTTGCCGAGGGCAACACGCTCGCGATGGGCGTGTTCGACGATCCGATGGTGATCTTCAACATGAGTGTCTGGGAAACACCCCGGCACCTCGAACACTACGTCTGGAATACCGTCCACAAGCACGTTTACCGGCGCAAGGCCGAGTGGTTTGACGCGATCCAGTCCCATCACTTTGCGATGTGGTGGGTGGAGGATGGGCATCGACCTTCGCCCGATGAAGCACGCCGACGGCTTGACCATCTGGACCGGCACGGCAATACGGACCACGCATTCGACTGGGCGCACCTGCCGCACGTCAAGTTGTGGCAGAGCCAGCGCTGCGCGTGAGACAAACGAACTGAGAGATGGAAAGCCCCCATGGCCCTGATCAAGGTTGACGGCAACGAGATCGAGGTCCCGGACCACTACACGCTTTTGCAGGCGTGCGAGGAGGCCGGCGCCGAGATCCCGCGCTTTTGCTATCACGAGCGCCTGTCGATCGCCGGCAATTGCCGCATGTGCCTGGTCGAGGTGAAGGGCGGCCCGCCCAAGCCGGCAGCCTCCTGCGCCATGGGCGTGCGCGACCTGCGTCCGGGCCCCGAAGGCCAGCCGCCGGAGGTGTTCACCAACACGCCCATGGTCAAGAAGGCCCGCGAGGGCGTGATGGAGTTCCTGCTGATCAACCATCCGCTCGACTGTCCGATCTGCGATCAGGGTGGCGAATGCGACCTGCAGGACCAGGCCATGGCCTATGGCATCGACTCCTCGCGCTTCCAGGAAAACAAGCGCGCCGTCGAGGACAAGTATATCGGCCCGCTCGTCAAGACCATCATGACGCGCTGCATCCACTGCACGCGCTGCGTGCGCTTCACCACCGAAGTGGCGGGCATCTCCGAACTGGGCCTGATCGGCCGCGGCGAGGACGCCGAGATCACCACCTATCTCGAGCAGGCCATGACGTCCGAACTGCAGGGCAATGTCATCGACCTGTGCCCGGTCGGCGCGCTCACCTCGCGCCCCTACGCCTTTCAGGCCCGCCCCTGGGAGCTGACCAAGACCGAATCGATCGACGTCATGGACGCGGTCGGCTCGGCGATCCGGGTCGACACGCGCGGCCGCGAGGTCATGCGCATCATGCCGCGCGTCAACGAGGCGGTGAACGAGGAGTGGATCTCCGACAAGACGCGCTTTGTCTGGGACGGGCTGCGCACGCAGCGCCTCGACCGGCCCTATGTGCGCGGCGCCGACGGCAGGCTCAAGCCCGCCTCCTGGAGTGACGCCTTCGCGGCCATCAGGGGCGCGCTTGCCGGCACCTCGGGCGAACGGATCGGCGCCATTGCCGGCGACCTGGCCGGTGTCGAGGAGATGTTCGCGCTCGGCCAGCTCATGGAGCGGCTCGGCTCGCCCAATATCGACTGCCGCCAGGACGGCGCCGCGCTCGATCCGGCGCTGGGGCGCGCCTCCTACATCTTCAACGCGACCATCGACGGCATCGAGGATGCCGATGCGATCGCCATCGTCGGCGCCAATCCGCGTTTCGAGGCGTCGGTGCTGAACGCCCGCATCCGCAAGGCCTGGCGCGCGGCACCGATTCCCATCGGCGTGATCGGCGAGATGGGCGATCTTCGCTACGATTACGAAGCGCTCGGCGCCGGCCCCGAAACGCTCAGGGAGCTCGCCGAGGGATCGCACGCCTTTGCCCGCACGCTGGATCAGGCCGAGCGGCCGCTGATCGTCGTGGGGCAGGGGGCTCTAGCCCGCGGCGACGGGGCGGCCTTGCTGGGTCTGGCTGCAAGGCTGGCCGACCGGACCGGCGCGCTGAGCGATGACTGGAACGGCTTTTCGGTGCTGCACACCGCGGCCGCCCGTGTCGGCGCGCTCGACATCGGTTTCGTGCCGGGCAAGGGTGGGCTCGGCGCGGCGAAGATGGTGACGGATAACGATGTGCTGTTCCTGCTGGGCGCCGACGAGCTCGACCTGCGCAAGCGCAAGCAGGGCGCGACCACCATCTATATCGGCACCCACGGCGATGTCGGCGCCCATCACGCCGACATCATCCTGCCGGCCGCCGCCTATACCGAAAAGTCGGCGATCTACGTCAACACCGAGGGCCGGGTGCAGATGACCAACCGCGCCGGTTTCCCGCCGGGCGAGGCGAAGGAGGACTGGGCCATCGTCCGCGCCCTGTCCGCCGTCATCGATCACACGCTGCCCTTTGATTCGCTGGGCGAATTGCGCGCGCGCCTGTTCGAGGCCCATCCGCATCTTGCCGCGCTCGACACCATCGAGCCGGGGTCTGCCGACGATGTCCGGGCGCTTGCGGCCAAGGGCGACGGCCGGCTGGGCAAGTCGGGGTTTGCATCGCCGGTCAAGGACTTCTATCTGACCAACCCGATCGCGCGCGCATCGGCCGTGATGGCCGAATGCGCCTCGCTTGCGCGCAAGACTTACGCCCAGGCCGCCGAATAGGCGCACAAGGGCACCACAAAGCGGGCTTTCATGTTCGAGACCTACATTCTTCCCGGCCTGATCATTCTCATCCAGTCGCTGGTGTTCCTGGTTGCGCTGCTGATCTTCACCGCCTTCATTCTGTATGCGGACCGCAAGATCTGGGCGTCGGTGCAAAGCCGCAAGGGGCCCAACGTGGTCGGCCCGTTCGGCCTGTTGCAGTCCTTTGCCGACCTCTTGAAGTTCGTCATCAAGGAGCCGGTCATTCCGGCCGGTGCCAACAAGGGCATATTCCTGATGGCGCCGCTCATTTCGGCCGTTCTGGCACTGGGCGCCTGGGCCGTGATCCCGATAGACGAAGGCTGGGCGATCGCCTCGATCAATGTGGGCATCCTTTACGTCTTCGCCATCTCGGCGCTCGAGGTCTATGGCGTGATCATGGCCGGCTGGGCGTCGAACTCGAAATACCCCTTCCTCGGTGCGCTGCGCTCGGCCGCGCAGATGGTCTCCTACGAGGTGTCCATCGGGTTCGTCATCGTCACCGTGCTGCTGCTGGTCGGCTCGCTCAACATGACCGACATCGTGCTGTCGCAGCGTGACGGGCTGGGCACCTGGATGGGTCTGCCCAATACCCTTCTGGACTGGCACTGGCTGGGCCTGTTTCCGATGTTCGTGATCTTCTTCATTTCGGCGCTGGCCGAGACGAACCGCCCGCCCTTCGACCTGGTCGAGGCCGAATCCGAACTCGTTGCCGGCCACATGATCGAATACTCGTCCACGCCCTATCTGCTGTTCATGCTGGGCGAGTACATCGCGATCCTCCTGATGTGCGCGCTCACCGTCATCTTGTTCCTTGGCGGCTGGCTGCCGCCGTTCGATTTCGCGCCCTTCACCTGGGTGCCCGGCGCGGTCTGGTTCGTGTTCAAGCTGTGCCTGGTCTTCTTCATGTTCGCCATGGTCAAGGCGATCGTGCCGCGTTACCGCTATGACCAGCTCATGCGTCTTGGCTGGAAGGTATTTCTGCCCATATCCCTGTTCATGGTTGCCGCGACCGCATCCTTCCTCAAGCTGACCGGCTGGGCGTAACTGGAAAGGTCCGAGGTTATGAGCACTTTCGCACAAGCCGCCAAATCGCTGCTGCTGGCCGAGTTCGTCGGCGCCTTCTTCCTGGCCATGCGCCGGTTCGTCGCGCCCAAGGCGACGCTCAACTATCCCCATGAAAAGGGCAAGCTGAGCCCGCGCTTTCGTGGCGAACACGCCCTGCGCCGCTATCCCAACGGCGAGGAGCGCTGCATCGCCTGCAAGCTTTGCGAGGCCATCTGCCCGGCGCAGGCGATCACCATCGAGGCCGGTCCGCGCCGCAATGACGGCACGCGGCGCACCGTGCGCTACGACATCGACATGGTCAAATGCATCTATTGCGGCTTCTGCCAGGAGGCCTGCCCGGTCGATGCGATCGTTGAGGGGCCGAACTTCGAGTTCGCCACCGAAACGCGCGAAGAGCTCTATTACGACAAGGAAAAACTGCTCGCCAATGGTGACCGGTGGGAGCGCGAGATCGCGCGCAACATGGCGCTCGACGCCCCCTACCGGTGATCTGGCCGCGCGGGCACGATCGGCAGGTGGGATGCGACCAAATCCACCGCGATTGTGCCCTTATGACCTAGCCCTTGGATGCTGCGCCTGCTAAGGGAGCGCGGCATTATCGATCGGGGATTGCAATGCTTCTGTCCGGCCTCGCAGCGGCCTTTTTCTACATGTTCGCCTTCGTCGCCGTCGCCGCCTCCGTCATGGTCGTGGTGGCGCGCAATCCGGTGCATTCGGTGATCTATCTGATCCTGACCTTCTTCAACGCTGCCGCCCTGTTCGTGCTGACCGGCGCCGAGTTTCTCGGCATGATCCTGCTGGCGGTCTATGTCGGCGCGGTGGCCGTGCTGTTCCTGTTCGTGGTCATGATGCTGGAGATCGACCACAGGGCGATGCGGCACGGGGTGCTCGAATACGCGCCCATCGGCGCCCTTGTCGGCATCGTCATCGGCCTGCAGCTTGTGATCGTGCTCGTCGGCCAGGCGGTCACCATCGCGCCGCCCGGAGCGCCCTCGGTGCCCATTCCCGACCCGCAGGTCCGGGGCAACACCGCCGCCCTTGGCGACATTCTTTACACCGACTTCGTCTATTTCTTCCAGATCGCCGGGCTCGTGCTGCTCGTCGCCATGATCGGCGCCATCGTCCTGACGCTGCGCGACCCGCGCCCGCACGTCAAGCGCCAGGATGTCGGCCGCCAGGTCGGCCGCAAGGCCGACGAAAGCGTCGAACTGGTCGATGTCGACAGCGGCAAGGGGATCTGAGCCGAACCATGACCATCACCATTGCCCATTATATTACCGTTTCGGCGCTGATGTTCGTCATCGGCATTTTCGGCGTGTTCCTCAATCGCAAGAGCGTGATCGTCATCCTGATGAGCGTCGAGCTGATCCTGCTGTCGGTCAATTTGAACCTGATTGCCTTTTCGGCGCATCTGCAGGATCTGGTCGGCCAGGTATTCGCCCTGTTCGTTCTGACCGTTGCCGCCGCCGAGGCGGCCATCGGCCTTGCCATTCTCGTCGTCTTCTACCGCAATCGCGGCTCGATCGCCGTTGAAGACGTGTCCATGATGAAGGGCTGACCGGAGCCATGTATCACGCCATCGTCTTCCTGCCGCTCCTTGGCGCGCTGATCGCCGGCTTTGGCGGCCGCGCCATCGGTGCCAAGGCCAGCGAATACGTCACCTCCGGCTTTCTCATCCTCGCCGCCATCCTGTCCTGGATCGCGCTGATCACGGTCGGCTTCTCCGATGCCGAACCGCGCATCGTCCAGGTCGCCCGGTTCATGGCCTCGGGCAATCTTCAGGTCGATTGGGCCTTCCGGATCGACACGCTGACCGTCGTCATGCTGGTCGTCGTCAACACGGTCTCGGCGCTCGTGCATGTCTATTCGATCGGCTACATGCACCACGACCCGCACCGGCCGCGCTTTTTCGCCTATCTGTCGCTGTTCACCTTCGCCATGCTGATGCTGGTGACCGCCGACAATCTGGTCCAGCTCTTCTTCGGCTGGGAGGGCGTGGGCCTGGCCTCCTACCTGCTCATCGGCTTCTGGTACAAGAAGGCCTCGGCCAACAATGCCGCCATGAAGGCGTTCATCGTCAACCGGGTCGGCGACTTCGGTTTCCTGCTTGGCATTTTCGGCGTCTTCGTGCTGTTCGGTTCGGTTGATTTCGACACGATCTTCGCCGGCGCCGCCGCCTTCGCCCCGGTTGCCGGCGAGCCGTCGCAGACCGCCCAGGAGGTTGTCCTTACCTTCCTTGGCTACGAGCTGAACCGGCAGGACGCGTTGACGGTGGTCTGCCTGCTGCTGTTCCTGGGCGCCATGGGCAAGTCGGCGCAGTTCCTGCTTCACACCTGGCTGCCCGACGCGATGGAAGGCCCAACGCCGGTCTCGGCCCTCATCCACGCCGCGACCATGGTCACGGCCGGCGTCTTCATGGTCGCGCGTCTGTCGCCGATCTTCGAGTTCTCGCTGACGGCGCTGACCGTGATCACGGTCGTGGGCGCCACGACCGCCTTTTTCGCCGCAACCGTCGGCCTGGTGCAAAACGACATCAAGCGCGTCATCGCCTATTCGACCTGCTCGCAGCTCGGCTACATGTTCGTCGCGCTGGGGGTGGGCGCCTACGGGGCGGCGATGTATCACCTGTTCACGCACGCATTCTTCAAGGCGCTGCTCTTCCTGGGCGCCGGCTCGGTCATCCATGCCGTCTCCGACGAACAGGACATGCGCAAGATGGGCGGGCTGAGAAAGCACATTCCGGTGACCTACTGGATGATGATCATCGGCACGGTTGCGCTCACCGGCCTCGGCATTCCGGGCACCTATATCGGCACCGCCGGCTTCTTCTCCAAGGACGCCATCATCGAGAGCGCCTTTGTCGGCCGCAACGTCGCGGCGGACTATGCCTTCGGCCTGCTGCTGATCGCCGCGGTGTTCACCGCCTTCTACTCCTGGCGGCTGATCTTCATGACGTTCCACGGCCGACCGCGCGCCACCGCCGACGTCATGCACCATGTGCACGAATCGCCGCAGGTCATGCTGATCCCGCTTTACATCCTTGCCGCCGGCTCGCTTCTGGCAGGCTTCTTCTTCTATTCGTCCTTTGTCGGCTACTACGGCGATCAGGAGGGCTGGTACAACGATTTCTTCCGCACCGCCCTTTTCGCCGGGCCCGACAACACCATCCTCGACGACTTCCACGAAGTGCCGTACTGGGTGAAGGCAAGTCCGGCCATCGCCATGCTGATCGGTCTGGGGACGGCCTGGTACATGTATATCCGGGCGCCCGAAATGCCGGCCGCGCTCGCACGCCAGCACAGCGGCCTTTACCGGTTCCTGCTCAACAAGTGGTATTTCGACGAACTCTACGACTTTCTCTTCGTCCGGCCGGCCCGGCGCCTCGGCACGTTTTTGTGGAAGCGCGGTGACGGCTGGCTGATCGATGGCTTCGGACCCGACGGCATCGCCCGCCGCGTCACCGACGTCACCGGTCGCGTGGTCAGGTGGCAGTCCGGATATGTCTATCACTACGCCTTTGCCATGATGATCGGCCTTGCCGCGCTGATCACCTGGATCACGCTCGGAGGCGCGCTGTGATGGCCGGCATGCCGCTTCTTTCCCTCGTCACCTTCCTGCCGCTCGTCGGCGTCCTGGTGATCTTGTTCATCTCCGACGAAACGGAGATGGGCCTGCGCAACATCCGCATGGTCGCGCTTCTAACGACCATCTTCACCTTCCTGGTCTCGCTTCTGATCTGGGCCGGCTTCGACACCTCCAATCCCGGTTTCCAGTTCGTCGAGGAGGCCCGGTGGCTTGGCGGCGGGCTGACCTACCGGATGGGCGTGGACGGCATCTCGATGCTGTTCGTCATCCTGACGACCTTCCTGATGCCGATCTGCATCCTGGCGAGCTGGGAGGCGATCAGGGAGCGCGTCAAGGCCTACATGCTCGCCTTCCTGATCCTCGAGACGCTGATGATCGGCGTGTTCTGCGCGCTCGACATCGTCCTGTTCTACGTCTTCTTCGAGGGCGGCCTGATCCCGATGTTCATCATCATCGGGGTCTGGGGCGGCAAGCGGCGGGTCTATGCCTCCTTCAAGTTCTTCCTTTACACGCTGCTGGGCTCGCTGCTGATGCTGCTGGCGATCATGGCCATGTACTGGGAGGCGGGCACCACCTCGATCCCCGATCTGCTGGCCCACGACTTCCCCGCCCAGATGCAGTTCTGGCTGTGGCTGGCCTTCTTCGCCTCCTTCGCCGTCAAGATGCCCATGTGGCCGGTGCACACCTGGCTGCCCGACGCCCATGTCGAGGCACCCACGGCCGGCTCGGTGATCCTGGCGGGCATCTTGCTCAAGCTGGGCGGCTATGGCTTCATCCGCTTTTCGCTGTCCATGTTCCCGCTCGCCTCGGCCGATCTTGCCTGGCTCGTCTTCCTTCTGTCGGTGTTCGCCATCGTCTACACCTCGCTGGTGGCGATGATGCAGCAGGACATGAAGAAGCTGATCGCCTATTCGTCCGTCGCCCATATGGGGTTCGTGACGATGGGCATCTTCGCCGCCAACGCCCAGGGCGTGGAAGGCGCGATCTTCCAGATGCTCAGCCACGGCCTGGTGTCGGGCGCGCTGTTTCTGTGCGTGGGCATCGTCTACGACCGGCTGCACACCCGCGAGATCGCCGCCTATGGCGGGCTGGTCCAGAACATGCCGGCCTATGCCGTCGTCTTCATGGTGTTCACCATGGCCAATGTCGGACTGCCGGGCACCTCCGGCTTCGTCGGCGAGTTCCTGACGCTGATGGGTCTGTTCAGGGTCAACACCTGGTTTGCGCTGATTGCCACCACCGGTGTGATCCTGTCGGCGTGCTACGCATTGTGGCTTTATCGACGCGTCATCTTCGGCGCGCTCGAAAAGGAGACGCTCAAGGCGCTGGTCGACCTGTCGCCGCGCGAAAAGACGCTGCTCTACCCGCTCGTCGCGCTGACCATCTTCTTCGGCGTCTATCCCGCCCCGGTTCTCGATGTCATCGGCCCCTCGGTGGAGGCGCTCCTGATCGACTATCAGGCCGCGCTCGATGCCGCGGCCGCCGGCGCCGATCTCGCCGCGACCATCAACTGAGCGATGTCCATGACCCCATCCGAACTTGCTCGAAGCCTCGTCATCGCCGCGCCGGAGCTGATCATCGCCGTCGGCGCGATGGCGTTGCTCATGGTCGGCGTTTTCGCGCGCAAGGATCGCGCCAACGCCATCGTGACCTCGCTCACCGTGGCGCTGCTGATCGCCGCCGCCGGCTGGATGGTGTTCTTCACGCCGCTGGGCCCGGCTTTCGCCGGCGCGCATCTGCACGACCCGTTCGCCCTGTTCATGAAGTTCCTGGTGCTGACCGGCTCGGCGGTCGCGCTGGTCATGTCGGTCGGCTTTGCGCGCGAGGAAAAGTTCGATCGCTTCGAGTTCCCGATCCTGATCGCATTGGCCACCCTGGGCATGATGCTGATGGTCTCCTCCAACAATCTGCTGTCGCTTTACATGGCGCTCGAACTGCAGTCGCTGTCGCTTTATGTGATCGCCGCGATCAATCGCGATTCGGTGCGTTCGACCGAGGCGGGGCTCAAATACTTCGTGTTGGGCGCTTTGTCCTCGGGCATGATGCTGTACGGCATCTCGCTCGTTTACGGCTTCACCGGCCATATCGGATTTGCCGAAATCAGCGCGGCGATCGCCGGCCAGGAGCGCTCGCTCGGCCTTCTGTTCGGCCTTGTGTTCCTGCTGGCGGGTCTTGCCTTCAAGATTTCGGCCGTGCCCTTTCACATGTGGACGCCCGACGTCTATGAAGGCGCGCCCACGCCGGTGACCGCCTTTCTGGCCGCCGCGCCGAAGATGGCCGCCATGGCGCTTGTCGTGCGCGCCGTCATGGGCGCGTTCCAGCCGGTCACCGCCGACTGGCAGCAGATCGTCGTCTTCATTTCCATTTCGTCCATGGCGCTGGCCGCCTTTGCCGCCATCGGCCAGCGCAACATCAAGCGCCTGATGGCCTATTCGTCGATCGGCCATATGGGCTACGCGCTTGTCGGCCTGGCCGCCGGCACCGTCGCGGGCGTGCAGGGCGTCATGCTCTACATGGCGATCTATCTGGCGATGACGCTCGGCACCTTCGCCTTCATCCTGGCCATGCGCCGCAAGGACGAGGGCAATGTCGAGCAGATCTCCGATCTGGCCGGCTATGCCGCCAACAACCCGCTGATGGCGACGATCCTGACCGCGCTGATGTTCTCGCTCGCCGGCATACCCCCGCTCGCCGGCTTCTGGGCGAAATGGTACGTCTTCCTTGCCGCCGTCGAGGCGGGCCTGTGGCCGCTCGTCATCATCGGCGTGCTGTCGTCGGCCGTGGCCGCCTATTATTACCTGCGCATCGTCAAGATCATGTGGTTCGACGCGCCGGAGGGCCGTTTCGTCGCCCCCGCCGGCGAGCTGCGGCTGGTGATGGGGGCAAGCGGTCTGTTCGTCCTGGCCTATATCGTCATCGGCGGGCCGATCGCCGCCTATGCCGAGGCGGCCGCCCGGACGTTCTTCTGATGGTTGCGGTGTTGCGCCTCGCCGCCCGTGCCCGATGGCGCATCCGTTCGCGGCGGCTTTCATGATCTTCGAACTCTCCGACCGGGCGCGCGGCGCCGGCTATCGCCTTGAGGCGTTCGAGACCATCGCCTCGACCAATGCCCATGCCCTGGCGCAGGCGGCCGCCGGCGAACGCGGGCCGGTCTGGTTCGTCACCGACGAGCAGGTCGCCGGCCGCGGCCGGCGCGGTCGCCCCTGGGCGACGCCCAAGGGCAATCTGGCCGCATCGCTGTTGCTGGCCGTTGACGGCACGCTCGAGGAACTGGCGGTGCTGGGCTTTGTGGCGAGCATCGCGCTGTCGCGCGCGCTCGAGATCGCCGCGCCCGAACTGGGCACCGTGCTCGGCGTCGATGGCGTTGACGGGCGTGACGCGGACACCGCATCGGCGGCCCGCGTCGAGCTCAAATGGCCCAATGACGTGCTGATCGGCGGCGCCAAGCTCGCCGGCATCCTGCTCGAGACCGCTCGCCTGCCCGATGCCGGCTACGCGGTCTGCATCGGCTTTGGCGTCAATGTCGTCAGCCACCCGCAGGACACGCCCTATCGGGCGACCCATCTGCGCGCACGCGGCTATCGCGGCGATGCGGCCGATCTGCTCGTGGCGCTCAGCGATGCCTGGTTGGGCGCCTACCGATTGTGGGACCGCGGCGCCGGCATCGGCGCCATCCGCGCGCAATGGCTGGAGCGCGCCGCCGGCCTGAACGCGCCGGTGGCGATCCGCACCCAGGACGGCGTCCTGCGCGGCACGCTGGAGACGCTTGACGAAAAGTGCCGCCTGGTCATCCGGCATGACAACGGCTCAACGCGCGTGATAACGGCGGGCGATGTGCATTTCGGCGCGGTGGCCGGCGATTCGCCCCGCGCGCCATGACGAAAGCGAACACCGATGGCCGATAGCAACACCAAAGAACTGGTCTTTGTCCCGCTGGGCGGTGTCGGCGAGATCGGCATGAACCTGGCCCTTTACGGCTTCGGGCCGGCCCGGCGCCGCCAGTGGCTGATGGTCGATTGCGGCGTCACCTTCCCCGGACCCGATCTGCCGGGCGTCGATCTGGTCCTGCCCGACATCCGCTTCGTGGAGGCCGAGCGCGCCAACCTCGCCGGCATCGTCATCACCCACGCCCACGAGGATCACTATGGCGCGCTGTTGTCGCTCTACGAGCGATTGTCGCCCGATGGGTCCATGCCGGTGCACATGACCCCGTTCGGCGCCGGCATGCTCAAGGCCAAGGCGCAAGGCGAGCAGGGCGCGCCCGACATTCCCGTCACGACCTATGACGGCGGCGACCGCTTCACCATCGGCCCGTTCGAGATCGAGGCCATCGCCGTCACCCATTCGATCCCCGAGCCGATGTCGCTGGCGATCCGCACGCCGGCCGGGCTGGTGCTGCATACCGGCGACTGGAAGCACGACATCGACCCCGCGCTCGGCCCGCTGACCGACGAGGATCGGTTTCGGCGACTGGGCGAGGAGGGCGTTCTTGCGCTGGTGTGCGATTCCACCAACGCCATGCGCGAGGGGGAATCGCCGTCGGAGCGCCAGGTCTCGCAGGGGCTGGCCGAGGTCATCGCCGGCGCCAGCGGACGCGTGGCGATCACGACCTTTTCGTCCAATGTCGGCCGCATCAAGTCGATCGCGCTGGCCGCGCAGGAGGCCGGCCGCCGTGTCCTGCTGATGGGGCGATCGATCAAGCGGGTGGTCGACGTGGCGACCGAACTGGGCTTCATGGAAGGGCTCGAGCCGTTCGTGGAGGAAGACGAGTTCGGCTATCTGGCCCGCGACAAGGTGGTCATCATCCTGACCGGCTCGCAGGGCGAGCCGCGCGCGGCCCTTGCCAAGCTGGCGCGCGACGAGATGCGCGACGTCAAGCTGACCGCCGGCGACCTGGTCGTGTATTCCTCGCGCACCATCCCCGGCAACGAAAAGGCGATCAACGAGACCAAGAACCGGCTGATCGACATGGGCATCGACGTGATCGAGGATGCGGACGCGCTCGTGCATGTCTCCGGCCATCCGCGCCGCAACGAGTTGCGCCAGATGTATGGCTGGACGCGGCCGCGGGTCGGCATTCCCGTCCATGGCGAGCCGGCGCATCTGGCCGCCCATGCCGCCTTGATGCGGCAGGCGGGGATCGACGACGTGATCGACGCGCGCAATGGCGATCTCGTGCGCCTTGCGCCGGGCAGCCCCGAGATCGTCGACGACGTGCCCCATGGCGAGATCTACAAGGACGGCAGGATCATCGGCGATGACGATGCGGTCGGCGTCATCGAGCGCCGCAGGCTGTCCTTTGCCGGCCATGTCGCCGTCTCGCTGGTGCTCGACCGGCAATACGAGATCGCCAGCGAGCCGCAGGTTGTCGCCATCGGCCTGCCGCGCCAGGACGTGCATGGCGAGGACATGGAGGATCTGATCTTCGACGCGGTGGTCGGCGCCCTCGAGAGCATGCCGCGCGGCCGACGCAAGGATTTCGATGCCGTCGAGGAAGCCGCGGCCCGTGCCGTTCGCGCCGCCGCGCGCGTCGCCTGGGGCAAGAAGCCGCTGGTGACGGTGCTGGTCGACCGGGTGTAGACGGGGCCATGATCGAGCGCCTGAATCATGTCGCCATCGCCGTGCCCGACCTTGGCGCGGCCACGCGGCGCTATCGCGACACGCTCGGGGCGAGGGTCTCGGCGCCGCAGGCGCTGCCCGAACATGGCGTGACCGTGGTCTTCGTCGATCTGGGCAACACCAGGACCGAATTGCTCGCTCCGCTCGGCGAGGGCTCGCCCATCGCCGCCTTCCTCGAACGCAACCCCGCCGGCGGCATGCATCATGTCTGCTACGAGGTCGAGGACATCGCCGCCGCGCGCGAACGGCTGATGCGCGACGGCATGCGGGTGCTCGGCGATGGCGAGGCGAAGATCGGCGCCCATGGCAATCCGGTGCTGTTCCTGCATCCGAAGGACTTCGACGGCACGCTGATCGAACTCGAGCAGGTGGCGCGCTGATGGGCTGGCTCTCGGCGATCGCCATCTTCTTCATCATCTGGTGGGTGGTGCTGTTCACGGTGCTGCCGTTCGGCGTGCGCTCCCAGCACGAGCAGGGCGAGGTGACCGATGGCACCGAGGCCGGCGCGCCCGTGGCCCCGCGCATGGGCTACAAGGTGATGCTGACGACGGCGATTGCCATCGTCGTCTTCGCGCTGTTCTACATTGTCACGGTGGTGATCGGGCTCGGCCTCGATGACATTCCGGCCATCGTGCCCGACTTTGGTGCCGTCGAGCCGGCCCGGGAGTAAGCGGGCCCGCGCAAGTGCGTTGCGCCCAAAAAGCAAGGCGCGGCGGAACCGGCAAAAGAAATGGCAGGGCCGAAGTCCTGCCACGGCAAAAGAAATGGCAGGACCGAAGTCCTGCCACGGCAAAAGAAATGGCAGGACCGAAGTCCTGCCATTTGAAACGGGTGATTTCCGTATCCTTCCCCGCGGAAGGGGCAGCCAAAAGGCGCCGGAAAATCAGCATCCTCCCAAGACTTTGACCCGTTTCGGGGCGCTTGGCGAAAGTCCGCCGCACGCTGCGCCCGGACGCTAGCAATACACGCGGCGATTGTCACCGGTAAATTGCGACTAACTCTTGAAAAAATGTCATAAGCCGCCCCAATTCGTGCTTTAGCGGCAAGACGGGCGGGGCCGCATTGCGCCTTTGCAATCGGTCGTTGCCGCATTAGAAGGGCGCGGTGCCCGCCATACCGATGACCGATTCCACGGCTTTTCCGCCACCACGCCAGACCGGACCCGTCATGCGACTTTCCCGCTACTTCCTGCCGATCCTGAAGGAGAACCCGAAGGAGGCCGAGATCGTCTCGCACCGGCTGATGCTGCGTGCCGGCATGATCCGCCAGCAATCGGCGGGAATCTACAGCTGGCTGCCGTTTGGCAAGCGCGTGCTCGACCGGATCAACGCCATTGTGCGTCAGGAGCAGGATCGGGCCGGGGCGATCGAGATCCTCATGCCGACCATCCAGCCGGCGGATCTGTGGATCGAGAGCGGCCGCTACAACGATTACGGCCAGGAAATGCTGCGCATCCGCGACCGCCACGATCGCGCGCTGCTGTTCGGACCGACCAATGAGGAGATGGTCACCGACATCTTCCGGTCCTATGTACGTTCCTACAGGGACCTGCCGCTCAATCTCTACCACATCCAGTGGAAGTTCCGCGACGAGGTTCGCCCGCGCTTCGGCGTCATGCGCGGCCGCGAGTTCCTGATGAAGGATGCCTATTCCTTCGACCTCGACTTCGAGGGCGCGCGCGCCGCCTACAACCGCATGTTCGTGGCCTATCTGCGCACCTTTGCGCGCATGGGGCTGCAATCGATCCCGATGCGCGCCGAGACCGGCCCGATCGGCGGCGACCTCAGCCATGAATTCATCATCCTGGCCGAGACCGGCGAGTCGCAGGTCTTCTGCGACCGCGCCTTCCTCGACATGCAGGTGCCCGACGCCGACGTGGATTTCGGCGACGATGCCGCCATCGCCGCCATCGTCGAGGCCTGGACGAGACCTTATGCGGCGACCGACGACATGCACGACGAACGGGCCTGGCAGGCAATGGCCGAGACCGACCGGCTGTCGGCGCGCGGCATCGAGGTCGGCCACATCTTCCACTTCGGCACCAAATACTCCGAGCCCATGGGCGCCACCGTCGCCGGTCCCGACGGCAGGGAGGTGCCTGTGTCCATGGGGTCCTACGGCATCGGTCCCTCGCGGCTCGTCGGCGCGATCATCGAGGCCTGCCACGACCGGGACGGCATCGTCTGGCCGGACGAGATCGCGCCCTTCGGTGCCATGGTCATCAACATGAAGCCGGGCGATGCCGATTGCGACGACTGGTCGGCGCGCGCCTATCAGGCGCTTGGGCAGGCCGGCTGCGACCCGCTTTACGACGACACCGACGGCCGGCCGGGCGCCAAGTTCGCCACCGCTGATCTGATCGGCCTGCCCTGGCAACTGATCGTCGGCCCGCGCGGCATCAAGCAGGGGCAGGTCGAGATCAAGCGCCGGGCGAGCGGCGAAAGGCAGGCCATGTCGCTCGAGGCCGCCATTGCGCGCATTGCGGGAGGCTAGGCCGTGAACCGGCATGACGGCCCAGCGGCGCAGCCCGCCACCGCGCCGGCCGGCGGCCCGGCCGACGCCGGAGCCGGACCGTTCTCGGCGTTCGAACGCATGATCGCCTGGCGCTATCTGCGCCCGCGCCGCAAGGAGGCGGCGGTGTCCGTCGTCACCATCATCTCGCTCGTCGGCGTCACCCTGGGCGTTGCCGCGCTGATCATCGTCATGTCGGTGATGAACGGCTTCCGGGCCGAACTGCTCGACCGCATTCTCGGCCTGAACGGTCACGTCATCGTCCAGCCCATGGAACGCCCGCTCGACGACTACGCCGATGTGGCGAGCCGCATCGCCGCCCTTGACGGCGTCATTCGCGCGATACCGGTCGTCGAGGGGCAGACGCTGGCCTCGGGCAATGTCGGCGCGGGCACCGGCGCGCTGGTGCGCGGCGTCCGGCCCGACGATCTGGCCGAGCTGGAGGCGGTCGCCGGCAATATCGTCGAAGGCTCCCTTCAGGGCTATGATGCCGGCACCGGCATCGCCCTTGGCCTGCGCATGGCGCAGAACCTTGGCCTCGTCGTCGGCGACAGCATCACCCTTGTGTCGCCCGAGGGCGATGTCACGCCCTTTGGCACCACGCCCCGCGTCAAGTCCTATCCGGTGGCCGCCATCTTCGAGATGGGCATGTCCGAATACGACGCCTCGATCATCTTCATGCCGCTTGAGGAGGCGCAACTTTACTTCAACTCCGAAGGCACGGTGCAATTCATCGAGGTGTTCGTCGACGACCCCGATGCCGTTGACCGGTACAAGCCGCTGATCGAACAGGCCGGCGACCGCCCGCTCTTTCTCGTCGACTGGCGCCAGCGCAACGCCGCCTTCTTTTCGGCCCTCGTCATCGAGCGCAACGCCATGTTCCTGATCCTGTCGATCGTCGTCATCGTCGCCTCCCTGAACATCGTCTCGAGCCTGATCATGCTGGTCAAGGAAAAGGGCCGCGGCATCGCCATCCTGCGCACCATGGGCGCCACCCAGTCCGCCATCCTGCGCATCTTCATCATGGCGGGCACCGGCGTCGGCGTCGTCGGCACCGCCACCGGCCTGCTGCTGGGGCTGATCGTGTGCTGGAACATCGAGTCCATCCAGCGCCTTCTGAACGCGGTGTCGGGCACCGATGTCTGGGACCCCACGATCCGCTTTCTCACCGAAATCCCGGCACGCATCGATCCCGGCGAGACCCTGGCGGTGGTCGGCCTTTCCCTGACGCTGTCGCTGCTCGCCGCGATCGTTCCGGCGCGCCGTGCCGCCCGGCTCGACCCGGTCGAAGCGCTGAGGTACGAGTGATGCCCGCGCCCGTCCTGCGGCTCGAACGCGTCTCGCGCAGCTATCACGAGGTCGGACGGAGCCTGCAGGTGCTGCGGGGCGCCGATCTCGAACTGGCGGCCGGCGAAATGGTCGCGCTCGTCGCCCCTTCGGGCGCCGGCAAGTCGACGCTGCTGCATGCCGCCGGCCTGCTCGAACGCCCCGATGCGGGCGAGGTCTGGCTCGCCGGGCGCCCCTGCGGCTCGCTGAGCGACCGCGCCCGCACCGCCCGCCGGCGCAACGACATCGGCTATGTCTACCAGTTTCACCATCTCCTCCCCGAATTTTCCGCGCTCGAAAACGTCATGATCCCGCAGATGATCGCCGGCCTGTCGCGCCACCAGGCCGCAAAGCGCAGCCGGCAACTGCTCGAATACATGCGCATGGCCGACCGCGGCAGCCACCGCCCTGCCGAACTGTCCGGCGGCGAGCAGCAGCGCGTGGCCATCGCGCGCGCCGTCGCCAACGCGCCGCTCGTGCTTCTGGCCGATGAGCCCACCGGCAATCTCGATCCCGACACCTCCTCCTATGTCTTCGACGCCCTGCAGGCGCTCGTTCGACAGTCGGGCCTGGCGGCCCTGTTCGCCACCCACAACCACGCCCTGGCGCGACGGATGGACCGTATCGTCACGCTCAATGAAGGGCGGCTCGTTCCCTTCGCGCTCACCGACTCCCGCCGGGCCTGACCGGCGCCGGCCGACCGTCAGGCGAATAATTGCAGGTTTTGTCCCTTGACGCAAGAACGAAAATGGAACATAAGAAGAAAAAGTAGCGTACAGGAGGACAGGCATGATCGGGATTGTGCGGGACATGGCGTCGCTGGCCGCCGTGATGTCATTCGTGGCCATGCTGGCAATGGCGATCGGTTACATCTGAACCGGAAGGGCGGCGCCGGAAGGCGTGGACAATGCGCCGCGCCGCTGGGCAGGGCAGGGCCGCTCGGTGAGTCTGGGCGTCGAGCGGAGCCGGCGTGCCGGCAGGCGGTTTTGGAGGAACGGGGATGAACGAGACGCTGGCGGAAAACGGGTCGGCGGCGGTCGCGGGCAGCGAGCCCGGCTTTGTGCATCTGCGGACCCATTCGGCCTTCTCCCTTCTGGAGGGCGCATTGCCGCTCAAGACGATCGTCGACTGGGCCCGGCGCAGCGGTACGCCGGCGATCGCCGTGACCGACACTGCCAATCTGTTCGGGGCGCTTGAGTTCTCGGTCTCGGCTGCCTCCGCCGGTGTCCAGCCGATCATCGGCTGTCAGGTCGACATCGTCTTTTCGGGCGCGCGGCACGGGATGGGCCGGCGCGATGGCGCAGCGCCGGATCGGGCGCCGCTGGTGCTGTTGGCGGCAACCCAGGCCGGTTATGCAAATCTTGTCGCCTTGATCAGTCGCGCCTATCTCGACAGCACCGATCTCGATGCCGTGCGTGTGCACGATGAATGGCTGAAGGGACGCAGCCAGGGGCTCATCTGCCTGACCGGCGGACCGCGCGGTCCGCTTGGCGCGGCGCTGGCGGCCGGCGATGAAGCCGAGGCCGAGCGTCGCCTCGAACGGCTCGGGGGCGTTTTCGGCGACCGGCTCTATGTCGAACTGCAGCGTCATGGAACGTTCGATCCGGCGATCGAGGCGGGCAGTGTCGAGCTTGCCTATCGTCACGGTCTGCCGCTGGTTGCCACCAATGAGGCGTTCTTCCTGGCCGCCGAGGATTATGATGCCCATGACGCGCTGGTGGCGATCGCCGAGGGGGCCTTGCTGTCGACGGACGATCGCCGGCGTCTGACCGCCGATCACTGGCTCAAGCCGCCCGAGGCGATGGTCGCCCTTTTCGACGATCTGCCCGAGGCGGCGGCCAACACCGTCGAGATCGCCCGGCGCTGCTCGTTCTTTCCGCGGCCGCAATCGCCGATCCTGCCGCGCTATGTCGCCGTTCCCGAAGGCACGAGCGCGCAGCAGGCCGAAAAGGCCGAGGCGGACGAATTGCGGCGCCAGGCCGAGGCCGGGCTGGCCGCGCGGCTCGAGCGGCAGGGGCTGGCGCCCGGCCACGACCGGGCCGCCTATGCGGCGCGGCTCGCGCACGAATTGTCGGTCATCGAGCGGATGAGGTTTCCCGGCTACTTCCTCATCGTGGCCGACTTCATCAAATGGGCCAAGGCCCAGGGCATCCCGGTCGGGCCCGGGCGCGGCTCGGGTGCGGGCTCGCTCGTTGCCTGGGCGCTGACGATCACCGATATCGACCCGTTGCGCTTTTCGTTGCTGTTCGAGCGCTTTCTCAATCCCGAGCGCGTGTCGATGCCCGATTTCGACGTCGATTTCTGCCAGGAGCGGCGCGACGAGGTGATCCGTTACGTCCAGGACAAGTATGGCCGCGATCAGGTCGCCCAGATCATCACCTTCGGCACGCTGCAGGCCCGGGCCGTGCTCCGCGACGTCGGCCGCGTGCTCGAAATGCCCTATGGCCAGGTCGACCGGCTGTGCAAGCTGGTGCCGAACAATCCGGCCAATCCGACGACGCTTGCAAGGGCCATCGAGGGCGATGAGAAGTTCGGCGAGGAGCGCGCCCGCGAGCCGATCGTCGGCCAGTTGCTGGACACCGCGCTGAAACTGGAGGGGCTTTACCGGCACGCCTCCACCCACGCGGCCGGTATCGTCATCGGCGACCGCCCGCTGTCGCAACTCGTCCCGCTTTATCGCGATCCGCGCTCGGACATGCCGGTGACGCAGTTCAACATGAAATGGGTCGAGCAGGCCGGCCTGGTCAAGTTCGACTTCCTTGGCCTGAAGACGCTCAGCGTGCTGCAGCTTGCGGTCAGTCTGATCGCGCGCAAGGGCGTCGACATCGACCTGTCCGCGCTGCCGCTCGACGATCAGCCCACATATCAGATGATGTCGCGCGGCGAGACGGTTGGCATCTTCCAGGTGGAAAGCCCGGGCATGCGCAAGGCGCTGATCGGCATGAAGCCCGACCGCATCGAGGACATCATCGCGCTGGTCGCGCTCTACCGGCCCGGCCCGATGGACAACATCCCCACCTACAATGCGCGCAAGCATGGCGACGAGCAGATCGCCTCGATCCATCCGAAGATCGATCACCTCGTCGCGGAAACGCAAGGGGTGATCGTCTATCAGGAACAGGTGATGGAGATCGCCCAGGTGCTCGCCGGCTATTCGCTCGGCGAAGCCGATCTTCTCCGCCGCGCCATGGGCAAGAAGATCCGCGCCGAGATGGACAAGCAGCGCGTGCGCTTCGTCGAGGGCGCCGTCGAGCGTGGCGTCTCCAAGGCGCAGGCCGACTTCATCTTCGATCTTCTGGCCAAGTTCGCCGATTACGGCTTCAACAAGTCGCATGCGGCCGCCTATGCCATGCTCGCCTACCAGACGGCCTATCTGAAGGCCCATCATCCGGTCGAGTTCCTGGCCGCGTCGATGACGTTCGACATGGCCCAGACCGAAAAGCTGGACGATTTCAGGCGCGATGCGCTGCGGCTGGGCATCGAGGTCGCCCCGCCTTCGGTGCAGACCTCCCATCGGCGTTTCGAGGTGGGCGAGAACCGGATCTACTGGTCGCTTTGCGCGATCAAGGGGGTCGGGGAGGCCGCCGTCGATCACATCGTGGCCGCGCGTGCCGATGGCCGTTTCGATAGCCTTGAGGACTTTGCCCGCCGCATCGATCCCAAGCTGGTCGGCCGGCGCACGCTCGAAGCGCTGATCGAGGCCGGCGCGCTCGACTGTTTCGGCCATGACCGGGCGGCGCTCAGCGCCGGCATCGAACGCATCATCGGCCTTTCGCAGCGCGTCGCCGAAGAGGCGGCCAGCGGCCAGGTCGACATCTTTGGCGCCGTGGGGGCAGGCGAACCCGAAAGGCTGGTGCTTCCCGCCGGTGTCCATTGGAGCGACGCCGAACGGCTGATGCGCGAATTGCGGGCGATCGGGTTCTACTTTTCGGCCCATCCGCTCGATGCCCACCGCGCCAGGCTCGACAAGATGCGCGTTCAGAGCTACGCCGACTTCGCCATCGCCATCAAGCGCGGCGCGGAGGCGGGCCGGCTGGCGGGCACCGTGGCCAGCCGTCAGGTCCGGCGCACGCGCAATGGCAACAAGATGGGCATTGTCACGCTGTCCGATGCGACGGGGCAGTATGAAGTGGTCATGTTCTCCGAGACGCTGCAGCAATATGGCGACATCGCCGAACCGGGCAGATCGTTCGTGGTCACGGTCTCCGTGCGGCACCGCGATGACGGGTCGATGACCTTGATGGTGACCTCGATGAACGAGCTCGACGACGCCGATGGCGGCGATGGCGCGCACATGCTGCGCGTTTTCATGCGCGACAGCGCGCCGGCGCCGTCCATTGCCCGGCAGTTGCAGCCCAATGGCGCGAGCCCGGTGTCGCTGATCATCCTCAAGCCCGACGGGGGGGGCGAGGTCGAGATCGAACTGCCTGGCCGCTATGCCGTCAGTGCGCCGGTTGCCAGCGCGATGAAGGCGATCGACGGTGTCGTCGAGGTCGAACTGGTGTCTTAGGGCGCCCTGTGATGAGACCGACCCGGAGCCGCTGCGGCACGATGGTTCGATCGCGTCACCGCACGTTTCAGCGATCGCGCTGCGGCCGGCCGCGGTGATCGGTGCCGAAGGTGTAGCCGGTCTCGACCGCGCCTTCGCCGAACTTGCCGCGCAGGGCGTCGATGGCGCGTTCGGCCCGGGCGCGGCGGCCGGCCTGCGGGTCGACGAGATCGCCCGGATCGGCGCGCGCCGGATCGGCAAGCTCGGCAACGCCCACGCCGATGAGCCGGTATCGGGTGCCGTCGATTTCGCGCTCCAGCAGCGGCAGGGCGACGCGGAAAATGCGATCGGCAAGCTGGGTCGGGTCGGTGAGCTGGCGGTTGCGCGTGCGCGTGCGGAAGCTGTCGTCCTTCAGCTTCAGCGTCACGGTGCGCCCCGCCAGTCCCTTGGCCTTCAGCCGCGCCGACACCTTCTCGCTCAGCGTGCGCAGCACCGGAACCAGCGTTTCGGCATCGCCATGGTCGTCATTGAAGGTGACCTCGTGACTGATCGACTTGACGCCGGCGCGCGCATCGACGCTGCGATCGTCCTGTCCGCGCGAAAGCCGGTGAAGCCGCCGGCCCATCGCGCCATACCGCTTCAGGAGCGTGGCTTCGTCCAGCGTCTGCAACTGGCCGATGCGGGTGATGCCGTCGCGTTCGAGCTTGCCGGCCATGGCCTTGCCCACGCCCCAGATCAGCGTCACCGGCTGGCGCGCCAGAAACGCCCGTGCCTCGGCGCGCCCGATCACCGAGAAGCCGCGCGGCTTGTCGAGATCCGAGGCCACCTTGGCCAGGAACTTGCAGTAGGAAAGGCCGACCGACACGGTGATGCCGATCTCCTCTTCCACCTGCCGTGCAAAGCGCGCGAGCGTGCGCGCCGGAATGTCCCCATGCAGCCTTTCCGTGCCGGACAGATCGACGAACGCCTCGTCGACCGACAGCGGCTCGACCAGCGGCGTGAGCGCTTCCATCATCGCCCGCACCTGCCGGCCGACGCGGGCATATTTGGCCATATCCGGCTTGATCACCACCGCGTCCGGGCACGCCTTGAGCGCCTTGAACATCGGCATCGCCGACTTCACCCCCTTGATGCGCGCGATGTAACAGGCGGTCGAGACCACGCCGCGCCGGCCGCCCCCGATGATGACGGGCCGGTCGCGCAGGGACGGGTCGTCGCGCTTTTCGACCGCCGCGTAGAACGCATCGCAATCGACATGGGCGATGGCCAGCGTGTCGAGCTCGTCATGGGCGACCAGCCGCGGGCTGCCGCAGGCCGCGCAACGCCGCCCGCCGGTGGAGGCGGCCGCCAGGCAATCGCGGCAGAAAGGGGCCATCGCAGCGCCATGATCGAGGCGAGTGAGCGCTACGAACGTATGAGGAACACGCCGCCCCGTCAAGCCGGCGTGCGGCGGCCTGGCCGGCGGCGTCCGGTCAGGCCAGATCGCCCGGTCCGGGCGCAGGTCCCCCGCCCAGCGCCTGGCGCGCCCGTTCGAGTGCCGCGGGGTCGATATGCGCTTCCTCGCAAAAGCGCACAAGGCTCGGCTCGTGCGCGAACAGGAAGTCGAGCACGCCGGCAAGAAAGCCGGGCTCGCCGGCCGCCTGGCGCATCGTCTCCGGCTCGATACCGGTCACCGCCACGAAGCGGCCGAGCATCGTCCGGTCGGCGGCGATCCAGCCCAGCGCGGCGATTGCCAGCGAGTGGGCGTCGCCATCCATGGCGCCTTGCATCGGACTTGACGGGTGCGGTCGCATTGGGCCTCCGGGATTGGTTGTTTTTCAATCATATCGGCCTATAGCCAAGCAAAGGGTGGGGCGGGCACACTCAGAAGGGCGGCGAGACTCGCCCGCACCGGTGCGCAGCAAGGGGGTTGAGCATGGCCAAGACCGTCATGATCGTAGAGGACAACGAGCTGAACATGAAGCTCTTCCGCGACATCATCGAGGCCAGCGGATACGAGACGGTGCGCACCCGCAACGGGCTGGAGGCGCTGGACCTGGCGCGCGACAACCGGCCTGACCTGATCCTCATGGACATCCAGCTTCCCGAGATTTCCGGCCTTGAAGTCACCAAATGGCTCAAGGCCGACGACGATCTGCATGCCATTCCGGTGATCGCGGTCACCGCCTTCGCCATGAAGGGCGATGAGGAGCGCATCCGCCAGGGCGGCTGCGAGGGCTACATTTCCAAGCCCATTTCGGTCCCTAAGTTTATCGAAACCATTCAGTCCTATCTTGGCGAGGCATGAGCACGCCGGCCGGCGTGCCGGGCCGGGGTGAGACGTCATGACCGCACGCATACTCGTCGTCGACGACAACCAGCTCAATCTCGACCTGCTCGACCGCCGGTTGACCATGGAGTATTACGACGTCACCACGGCGTTGAACGGCGAGCGGGCGCTCGCCATCCTGGCCGACGAGCCGATCGACATCGTGCTGCTCGACATCATGATGCCGGGCATTGACGGCTTCGAGGTTTGCCGGCGCATCAAGTCCGACCCGGCAACGCTCGACATCCCCGTCGTCATGGTCACCGCCCTCGACCAGATGGCCGACCGGGTGCGCGGCCTTGAATGCGGCGCCGATGATTTCCTGACCAAGCCGGTCAACGAGACGCAGCTTCTGGCGCGGGTCAAGAGCCTGGTGCGCCTGAAGATGCTCACCGACGAATTGCGCCTGCGCGCCCACACAACGCGCGACATCGCGATTGAGGAACTGCTCGGCCGCCAGCCGGCCGATGCGGCCCAGCGCGCCGAGGTGCTGCTCGTCGACGAGCGGGTCTCGGTGTTCGAGAAGTTCGCCGCCATCCTGCGCGGCAAGGCGCGCATCGAGCATGTGCGCAATCCGCAGGAGGGCGTGCTGGCGGCGGCCGAGGGCCGGTTCGACTGCCTTGTCATGTCGGCCGACTTCGCCGATTTCGACCCGCTGCGCCTGGTCTCGCAGATCCGCTCGCTCGACCGCACGCGCTATCTGCCGATCCTGCTGGTCAGCGATACCGAGAACGACGCGCTGATCAGCCGCGCGCTCGATCTGGGCGTGAACGACTATGTGGTCAGGCCGGTCGATCCCAACGAGTTCACCGCCCGGCTGCGCACCCAGGTGCGTCGCAAGCACTATTATGACGGGCTGCGCTCCAATGTCGCCGAATCGATCGAGCTGGCCGTCACCGACGGGCTGACCGGCCTGCACAACCGGCGCTATCTGGACACCCACCTTGAAACGCTGGTCGACCGCGCGCATCGGCGCGAGCGGGCGCTGTCGCTGCTGATCACCGATATCGACCATTTCAAGGCGGTCAACGACACGCACGGCCATGACGGCGGCGACGAGGTGCTGCGCGAATTCGCCCGTCGCCTGCGTGCCCAGGTGCGCGGCATGGACCTGGTCTGCCGCTATGGCGGCGAGGAGTTCGTCATCGTCATGCCGGACACGCCCGCCGTCCTGGCCGCCGAGATCGGCGAAAGGCTGCGCGCGGGCGTCGAGGAGCGGCTGTTTCCGCTCGGCCGCGCCGGCCAGATCCCGGTGACAGCCTCGGTCGGTGTCGCAACGCTTGCCGAAGGGTCGGGCGAGGACGCCGCCGCGCTGCTGAAGAAGGCCGATACCGCCCTTTACGAGGCCAAGAATGCCGGCCGCAACCGGGTGATCGCAAGGGCCGCCTGACGCGGCCAAAAGGCCGCCGCGGCGGTGCCGGGCGGCCGGTCGTGACGCAACGGCGAGAGCGGGGCGCCGCTACTTGATCTTGGCTTCCCTGAAGTCGACGTGCTTCTTGGCCACCGGGTCGTATTTGCGCTTGACCATCTTGTCGGTCATCGTCCGGCTGTTCTTCTTGGTGACGTAGAAATAGCCCGTATCGGCCGTCGATTGCAGCTTGATCTTGATGGTTGTCGCTTTGGCCATGGCAGCAGTTCCGCTCCGCGTCGGACGAGGTCCGGGTCAAACAAAAATGCCGGATGCGCGCCGCGCTCCAGCGTTGGCGTCCAGATGACCCATCGGCGCGCTCAAGTCAAGCGGTGAGCGGTGATCCGCGGCCGCCCCCGCACGAGGCGGTGAAAGGTGATCTGCACCGGATCTGTCAGGTCCGGGTCGGCCGAAAGGCGCCCGGTCGCGATGTCGATGACCAGCCGCGTGATCGGGTGAAGGTCCGCCTCGCCATGGTCCTCGGCCGCATACCAGCCGATCCCGTCCAATTCGCCGTCGCCTTTTGCGCATGGCGGCAACGGGACCCGGACGACGGCGAGGAAGAAGCGCGTGTCGAAGCGGCGGGCCATCCCCGGCGGCGTGATCGCGCGGGCGATGTAGCGGACCGGCGTGGCCAGCGTGCTCGCGCCCACGGCCAGGCCCGTTTCCTCTGCGGTCTCGCGAATCGCGCAGTGTGCAAAGCCGTGGGCGCGGCGGTCTGTTCGGGCGGGGCGCAGCTCGGATTGCAGCAGTGCCATGTCGTCGGCCGATACCGGCAGTGCCCCGTCTGCAAGGGTATCGGCGCGCTCGACGCGGCCGCCGGGAAAGACGCGTCTGCCGGCCATGAAGACATGGCTCGCCGGCCGTCGGCCCATCAGAAACCGCGGGGCGCGCCCGCAGATGTCGGCAAGCAGCAGCGAGGCGGCGGCCTTGGGCCGCAGCGCGCCCGGCGCGGCCGCCGGTTCAGCCATGGCTTGCCGGGTCGATGTCCGGATCGGCGACCGCATCCTCCTCGCCACCGAAGCCGTGCATGAAATTGGCCCATTGCAGGCCGATCACCGCGCCCTTGATCGGTTGCAGCAGCATCAGCGACATGGCGATCGTCAGCGGCAGCCACAGCGCCAGATGCGCAAACGACGACCATTGCGTGACGCGCTCGACGATCACGAAGCCGGCGATGACCACATGGCCGACGATGAACACGTTCAGATAGGCCGGCAGGTCGTCGGCACGGTGGTGATGAATGGCTTCGTCGCACACCGCGCAGTGCTCGACCGATTTGGAAAACCGCGCGAACAGCGGCCCGCGCGCGCAATTGGGGCATCGCCCGGCGGCGCCGCGCGCCATCGCCGTCCACAGCGGGCGCCTGCGGTGCGTGCGGTTGCCGCCAAAGGTCTGCGGCTGAAAACTCTCGCTCATGACCGGTCTATCCTCGTCTTGCGCGTCCGCGTTTGCGCGACCGCTTCGTGCCCGCACGGCCCGCCCGGCCCTTGCGGGCCTTGTGTCGGGATCTCGTCGATTGACCCAGATCGCGCGGCGCGCTCTCCATCTCGAAGCGGATCGCGCCGGCCATCGCCTGGACCTCCGCCAGCCGCACTTCGACCGGATCGCCCAGCCGGTAGCCGCGTCCGCTCGTCTCGCCCACCATGGCGTGCAGCGCCTCGTCGTGGCGGAAGTACTCATCGCCCAGCGTCGCCGCCGGAACGAAGCCGTCGGCCCCATAGGCATCGAGCGTGACGAACAGCCCCGAGCCGGTGACGCCCGAAACGCGCGCCGCGAACGTCTCGCCGAGGCGATCGGAAAGATGCTCGGCGATCAGCCGGTCGACCGTGTCGCGTTCGGCATTGACCGCGCGCCGCTCGGCCGCCGAGATCAGCCCGGCGATTTCGCGCAACCGGTCCAGTTCCATGTCGGGCAGTTCGTCGCCTTCGCCCAGATCGAGCGCCCGGATCAGCGCGCGATGGACGATCAGGTCGGCATAGCGCCGGATCGGCGAGGTGAAATGGGCATAGCGCTGCAGATTGAGGCCGAAATGGCCTATATTGTCGGGCGAGTATTCGGCCTGGGCCTGCGAGCGCAGCACCACGCCGTGCACCAGCGGCGAATGGTCGGTATCGGCGACTCGCGACAGGATGGCGTTGAAGGCCGACGGGCGAAGCTGCGCGCCGCGCGCCAGCGGAATGTCGAGCGTCTTCAGGAACTCGCGCAGCGCTTCCTGCTTGGCGAGTGCCGGCGCGTCATGGACGCGGAATACCAGCGCCTGCTTCTTCTTCTCCAGCGTTTCGGCGGCGGCGACATTCGCCTGGATCATGCATTCCTCGATGAGCTTGTGCGCGTCCAGGCGCGGCGGCACCACCACCTTGTCCACCGTGCCGTCTTCGCCAAGAACGATCCTGCGCTCGGGAATGTCCAGTTCCAGCGGTTCGCGATCCTGCCGGCCCCGCAGAAGGCATCGATAGGCGGCCCAGAGCGGCTCGAGAATGCTCGCAAGGATCGGCTCCGTGACGGAATCGGGCGCTCCGTCGATCGCCTCTTGCGCCTGCTCGTAGGACAGCGCTGCATGGCTGCGCATCATGATGCGATGGAAACTGTGGCGCCTCTTGCGGCCCTGGGCGTCGAAGACCATGCGAACGGCCATCGCCGGCCGGTCCTCGTCCGGCCGCAGCGAGCACAGATCGTTGGAGATGCGCTCGGGCAGCATCGGCACGACCCGGTCGGGGAAATAGACCGAGTTGCCGCGTCTTTGCGCCTCGCGATCCGTCGCCGAGCCGGGCCGCACGAAATGGGCGACATCGGCGATGGCGACGGTGACGATGTGCCCGCCGGGGTTTTTCGGGTCGTCGTCGGGCATGCCATGGACGGCATCGTCGTGGTCCTTGGCGGTTTCGGGGTCGATGGTGATCAGCGGGACCTCGCGCCAGTCCTCGCGCGGCGGTGCCAGGGCAGGGGGCTCGGCGGCTTCGGCCTCGGCGATCACCGCGTCGGGAAAGATGTGCGGGATGCCATGGGCGTGAATGGCGATCATCGAGACCGCCTTTTCGCTCTTCAGCGAGCCGATGACCTCGAGCACGCGCGCCCGTGCGAGCCCGTGCCGGCCGGTCCTGGTGACCGCGATCTCGACCAGATCGCCCGGTCTGGCCTCGCCCAGATGGGCGCTGTCGACGTCAAGTTCGTTCTGTTTGCGCTCGGTCGGCTCGATGCGGTAGCCGCCCTTGTCGGTGCGCCGCACCACGCCCAGGATCGCGCTCTTGCGCTTTTCCAGCCGCTTGATGACCCGGCCCGCATAGCTTCCGTCCTCGCCCTGTTCGCCGATGCGCGTGAGCACGCGGTCGCCGATGCCGGGCGCCGGCGCCCTGGCGCGGCCTGGCTTGGGCGGACGGATGGCGACGTGCGGGGTGGCGCCGCGCGTGTCGTCCCATTCGACCGGCTGGGCAAGCAGCCCGCCATCGGCGTCGCGCCCGGTGACCTCGAGCACCATGACCGGCGGCAGCGCGCCCGGCGGCGCGAAACGCTTGCCCCGGCGCTCGAACAGCCCGTCTTCCTCGAGCTCCTTCAGGAAATGCTTGAGCGCGACCCGCGCATCGCCCTTGAGGTTGAAGGCGCGCGCGATGTCGCGCTTGGTTGCCCGGTCCGGGTTCTCGCGGATGAACGCCGCGATATCCTCGCGCGAGGGCAGCCCGCGCGACCTTTGCGGCTTGCGGCTCATCGAACGCGCCAGGAAGCCGCGACAGCGGTCATCGCGGAGCCGCGCTCGCGCGTGCCGTCATTCCGGGCTCGGCTGCGGCGGCCCGGAGCAAGAGCCGGACGGGGGCGACCGTCAACCATCGCCGGCAGCGGCCTTCTTCTTTTTCGAAGCGCGCTTCTTTCCCGCGCCTGACGGACCGGCGACCTTCTTGCCGGCCTTTTCGGCGCGCTCGGCGATCAGCTTGACGGCCTGGTCGAGATCGACGCTCATCGGATCGGTGCCCTTGGGGATCGTCGCGTTGATCTTGCCGTGATTGACGTAAGGGCCGTAGCGCCCGTCGCGCACGGTGACCGGCCCGCCCACCTGGGGGTGCTCGCCCAGCTCCTTGAGCGCGGCCGGCGCCGACCGTCCGCGTCCGCCGCGGGCCGCCTTTTCGGCGATCACGGTGACCGCGCGGTTGAGCCCGATCGAAAAGACGTCCTCGATGGTCTCCAGATTGGCATATTTGCCGTCATGGAGCACGAACGGGCCGTAGCGGCCAAGGCCGGCCGAGATCATCTTTCCGGTTTCGGGGTGCACGCCCACATCGCGCGGCAGCGACAAGAGCGCCTGCGCCTTTTCGAAGTCGATCTCCTCGGGCTTCCAGCTTTTTGGCAGGCTCGAACGCTTGGCGCCCTTGCCCTCGCCGCGCTGCACATAGGGGCCGAACCGGCCGGTGCGCAGCGTGATCTCCTCGTCGGTGAACGGATCGCGCCCAAGCACCTTGGGTCCGTCGGCCAGCGCGTCGGCCTCGCCATTGCCCTCTTCGCCGAGCTGGCGCGTGAAGGTGCATTCGGGATAGTTCGAACAGCCCACGAACGAGCCGTACCGCCCCAGCTTCAGGCTCAGCCGGCCACTGCCGCATTTGGGGCAGATACGCGGATCGGACCCGTCCTCGCGCTTGGGAAAGACCAGCGGTTCGAGCCGCTCGTTCAGCGCGTCGAGCACATCGGCGATGCGCAGTTCCTTGGTGTCGTCGACATGGGCCGAGAACTCGCGCCAGAAATCGCGCAGCACGTCCTTCCAGGCCAGCTTGCCGTCGGAGATCAGGTCGAGCTTCTCCTCCAGATCGGCGGTGAAGTCGTATTCGACATAGCGCTCGAAGAAATCCTGCAGGAAGGCGGTGACGAGCCGCCCCTTGGGCTCGGGCACCAGCGCGCGCTTGTCCAGGCGCACATAGTCGCGATCCTTGAGCGTGGATACCGTCGCCGAATAGGTCGAGGGTCGGCCGATGCCGATCTCCTCCATCTTCTTGATCAGCGAGGCCTCGGTGTAGCGCGGCGGCGGCTCGGTGAAATGCTGGCTCGCCTCGATCGTCTCGCGCCCGCACGCCTCGCCCTCGGCCAGCGGCGGCAGGCGCTTGTCGGCATCGTCTTCGGTCTCGGCGCCGGCATCGTCCCTGTGCTCGGTATAGGCGGCGAAATAGCCCTCGAAGGTGACCACCGAGCCGGTGGCGCGCAGACTGGCGCGCTTGCCGCCATTGTCGGCGACGATCTCGACCGTGGTGCGTTCGAGTTCGGCGGCCTTCATCTGGCTGGCGATGGAGCGCTTGTAGATCAGGTCGTAGAGCTTGAACTGCTCGTCATTGAGCTTGCCGCGGATCGCGTCCGGCGCACGCGCGAAATCGGTCGGCCGGATCGCCTCGTGCGCCTCCTGGGCGTTCTTGGCCTTGGACGCGTAGTGTCGCGGCTTGTCGGGCACGAACTGCGCACCGAACCGCTCACCGATGGCATCGCGCGCGCCGGCCACCGCTTCGGACGCCATCTGCACCCCGTCGGTCCGCATATAGGTGATCAGGCCGGCGGTCTCCTTGCCCAGATCGACGCCCTCGTAGAGCTTCTGGGCGATCTGCATGGTGCGCGCGGGCGCAAAGCCGAGCTTGGCCGAGGCGGCCTGCTGCAGCGTCGAGGTGGTGAAGGGCGGCGGCGGATTGCGCCTGACCGGCTTGGCCTCGGTGGAGGCGACGGCAAAGCCCGCCCCCTCGAGCATCGTCTTGATCGCCCCGGCGCGCTCGCCGTCGCCGATCGACATCTTGCCGATCTTGTCGCCGTCGAACCCCGTCAGCCGCGCGGTGAACGGCGCGCCGGCCGACGATTTGAGATGCGCGACGATCTGCCAGTATTCCTCCGGCTTGAACCGCTCGATCTCGGTTTCCCGGTCGCAGACCAGCCGCAGCGCCACCGACTGGACCCGGCCGGCCGAACGCGCCCCGGGCAGCTTGCGCCACAGCACCGGCGACAGGGTGAAGCCGACCAGATAGTCGAGCGCCCGGCGCGCCAGATAGGCCTCGACGAGCGGCGCGTCGATCTCGCGCGGCCGGGCCATGGCGTCCATCACCGCCTTCTTGGTGATGGCGTTGAACACCACGCGCTTGACCGGCTTGTCCTTGAGCGCCTTTTTCTTGTTGAGCACCTCGAGCACGTGCCAGGAGATCGCCTCGCCCTCGCGATCGGGGTCGGTCGCCAGAATCAGCCCGTCGGCGCTCTTGACCGCCGATGCGATCTCGTTGAGCCGCTTGTTGGAGGCGGTGTCGACCTGCCAGGACATCGCGAAATCCTCGTCCGGCAGCACCGATCCGTCCTTGGGCGGCAGATCGCGCACATGGCCGAACGAGGCCAGCACCTTGTAGTCCGAACCCAGATATTTGTTGATTGTCTTCGCCTTGGCGGGCGACTCAACGACCACGACTTCCATGATATGATTTTCGTCCCGGCAATGGACCGGCAAATGCTGCAGGCGGGCAAGGAGATGGCCGTGGCGCACCGCCGGGTCAAGGGGGGCGACGTGAATTGTCGGAATGCTGACGCCGCGTTCCCTATGGAAAACGCGACAAAACATGTTATCTGTAGTGGTACATGACGTTGCAATACAACCGATGATTGCTATAGTCGATTCCGGGCGGCAACAGCGCTGATTTGCGCAAAGTGTATGGGGTAGACATGCATACCGAGATACGTCAGTCGCGTCTCGATCGCATTCGCTACATTCAGGCCTTGCTGGGCGAACTGCGAACCATGGCCGAGGCCGAGCGCTGTGACTTGCTCACATTCATGATCGAAATGGCCTATATCGAGGCCAGCGATATCGTGCGCGGCCAGCGCCCGCTACGCGTGGCCGACAACAAGCGAGATTCGGTTGCCTGAGTGACGCTCGATCCGTTCGGCCAGGTCCAGTTCCAGCACGATCAGGAACACCTGCGAGGCTGAAAGCCCGGTCTCGGCGATCAGGTCGTCGACCGCGGTCGGGGTGGGTCCCAGAAGCGAGACGAGCCGGGCGCGCGCATCGTCATCGGGCGGCACCGTCATGGTCCCCTCCGGCTCGAGCGCGGATCGGGGCTCCGGCGGCGCCGGGGCGCCGTCGAGCGGCGCCAGCGCCTCGCGCACGTCCGCCGCGCCCGTGACGAGCGTGGCGCCGTCGCGGATCAGCATGTTGGTGCCATGGGCGCGCGGGTCGAGCGGAGAGCCCGGCACGGCCATGACGATCCGGCCCATCTCGCCGGCCAGCCGGGCCGAGATCAGCGAGCCCGATCGCGCGGCGGCTTCGACCACGACCAGTCCCAGCGAGAGTCCGGCGATGATCCGGTTCCGCCGCGGAAAGTCGCGGGCGCGCGGCTCCCAGCCCAGCGGCATTTCGGTGACCGCACAGCCCGCACCGCCCGACGCGATCCGGTCGAGCAATTGTGCGTTCTGCGGCGGGTAGGGGCGGTCGATCCCGCCGGCGAGCACGGCGATCGTGCCGGTGGCAAGGGCCGCCTCATGGGCCGCGCCGTCGATGCCGCGCGCAAGACCGGAAACGATCACATGGCCGCCCGCGCCCAGGTCCCCGGCCAGCCGCCGCGCCATGGTCAGACCGGCCATGGAGGCATTGCGCGAGCCGACGATGGAGATCGCCGGCCGATGCAGGGCGGCCGGCTCGCCCTTGACGGCGATCAGCGGCGGGGCGTGCTCGACAAGGCGCAACAGGTCCGGATAGTCGGCCTCGCCGATCCCGACCAGCCGGGCGCCGATGGCCGCAAGGCCGTCGATTTCGGCTTGGGCATCTTCGGCGCTCGGGATTTGCGGATAGCGCCTGCGTCCGCCGCGCGTGGACAACTCTGGCAGCATGGCGAGGGCGCGCTCGGCCGACCCGCAATGGTTGATCAGGTCGCGAAAGGTGGCCGGGCCGACATTGTCGGTGCGGTACAGCCGCAGCCAGGCGACGCGCTGGCGCTCGGACAATGCGAAACGGACCGCGCGCGGTTCGGCATCGGCCTGTCCCGGTTCGCCCAAAACGTCATCCTTTCTGCCCGATCCTGCCTTCGGTGCCCGCGCGCAGCCGCGCGATGTTGGAACGATGCTTGAAGACGACGAGCCCGGTCAATACCACGTAAAGCGAACCGAGCCCGGGCTCGCCCAGCACGAAAAGGGTCAGCGTGGTCACCGCCACGCCGACCAGAGCGGCCAGCGAGGAATAGCGGGTCAGAAAGGCGGTGAGCAGCCAGGCCACGGCGAAGGCCAGCAGCACGACCCAGGAATAGCCGAGCGAAATGCCGGCAAAGGTGGCAACGCCCTTGCCGCCGCGAAATCCGAGCCAGACCGGAAAAAGATGGCCGGCAAAGGCACCAAGGCCTGCCGCCATCGCCGCCTCGAGCCCGTACGCGCCCGCGATGACCACCGGCGCCAGGCCCTTGAGCGCGTCGAGCAGCAAAGTGGCCGCGGCCAGCCATCTGTTGCCGGTGCGCAGAACGTTGGTCGCGCCGATATTGCCCGAGCCGATCGCGCGGATGTCGCCGAGCCCGGCCGCCCGCGTCAGAAGCAGGCCGAACGGGATCGAGCCCGAAAGATAGCCGCCCACCAGCGCCGCGATGGCGGCCATCGAAAGCCACGCGCCGGTTGCCTCCATCGCTCAGTCCTTTCGTTTCGCCCAGGCTATCATGCGCCAAACACGGTCCGGCCGGCAACGACGGTGCGCCTGACCCGGCCCGTCAGCCGCGCGCCATCGAAGGCGGTGTTCTTGGATTTCGACTTCAGATCGGCCGGATCGAGCACGAAGGGCTCGTCGAGGTCGACGACGATGAAGTCCGCCGGCCGGCCCGGCATGAGCGTGCCCGCCTCGAGCCCGGCTATGCGCGCGGGCCTGTGGGTGAGCGCGTCGACGAGGCGCATCAGCGGCACATCGCCCGAATGGAAGAGCCGCAGCGCCGCGCTCAGCAGCGTCTCCAGGCCCACCGCGCCATCCTCCGCCTCGGCGAATGGCAGCCGCTTGGTATCGACATCCTGCGGGTCATGGTCCGAGCAGATGGCGTCAACCGTGCCGTTCCTGAGCGCCTCGACCATGGCCAGCCGGTCGTCCTCGTGGCGCAGGGGCGGGGACAGCTTGAAGAAGGTGCGGTATTCGCCGATGTCGTTCTCGTTGAGCGCCAGATTGTTGATCGAGACCCCCGCCGTCACGGCAAGGCCCGCCGCCTTGGCCCGGCGCATCGCCTCGGCCGACATGGCGCACGAGATCTTTGCGGCGTGATAGGTCGCGCCGGTCAGCCGGGCGAGCCGCAGGTCCCGTTCCAGCGGCAGCAGTTCGGCCTCGCGCGCAATGCCGGGCAGGCCGAGCCAGCTCGCCAGAAGTCCCTCGTTCATCACGCCGTTTCCGGCAAGGTCCGCCTCGACCGTGTGGTGCGCGATCGGCGCGCCCAGATCGCGCGCATAGGTCATGGCACGGCGCATCACGGCGGCGTCGCGCACCGTCTGGCGCCCTTCGGTGAACATCACCGCGCCCGCCTCGCGCAGATTTCCCATCTCGGTCATCTCGGCCCCGGCAAGCCCCTTGGTGATCGCCGCGGCCGGATGCACGCGGACCGTGTCGATTTCGCGCACGGTGCGCGCCACGAACTCGACCAGCGCGACATCGTCGATCACCGGATCGGTGTCGGGCATCATGACGAGCGAGGTCACCCCGCCGGCGGCGGCCGCCGCGCAGGCCGAACGGATCGTCTCGCGATGTTCGCCGCCCGGCTCGCCGATATGCACGCGCAGATCGACGAGGCCGGGCATGACGGTCAGGCCGGCGCAGTCGATCCGCGCCGCGCCCTCGGGCACCCCCTGATTGCGCGCCTCGGGCCCGGCCGCCACGATCGCCCCCTCGCGCACGACCAGTGATCCGCGCGCATCGAGGTTGCGCGCCGGGTCGACGATCCGCGCATTCTCGTAGACCGCATCGTCCGTCATCGGCATCACGAAGCGTCGCCCTCCCATTTGCGCGCATCGAGCAGCGCTTCCATCACCGCCATGCGCACCGCGACGCCCATTTCCACCTGCTCCTCGATGACCGATTGCGGCCCGTCGGCGATCTCCGAGGCGATCTCCACGCCCCGGTTCATCGGGCCCGGATGCATGACCAGGCAGTCCGTTGCGGCATGGGCGAGCTTGCGGGCATCGAGACCGTAATGGCGGAAATATTCGCGCACCGAGGGCACGAAGCCGGCCGTCATGCGCTCGCGCTGCAGGCGCAGCATCATCACCACGTCGGCGCCCCGGATACCGTCCTGCATGCGCGCATAGTGCCGCGCCCCCATCGCCTCGATGCCCGCCGGCATCAGCGTCGAGGGACCGACCGCGCGAAGCTGCGCGCCCATGATGTTGAGCAGCACCATGTTCGAGCGCGCCACGCGGCTGTGCAGGATGTCGCCGCAGATCGCCACCGTCAGCCCGTCGAGCCTGCCCTTGTGGCGGCGGATGGTCAGCGCGTCGAGCAGCGCCTGGGTCGGATGCTCGTGCGCGCCGTCGCCGGCATTGATCACCGCGCAGCCGACCTTGCGCGCCAGCAGCGCCGCCGCGCCGGCCGCCTGGTGGCGCACGATGAGGATGTCCGGATGCATGGCATTGAGCGTCATCGCCGTGTCGATCAGCGTTTCGCCCTTCTTGACCGAAGACGTGCCCACCGACATGTTCATCACGTCCGCGCCAAGGCGCTTGCCGGCAAGCTCGAACGAGGCCTGGGTGCGCGTGGAGGCCTCGAAGAACAGGTTGATCTGGGTCAGCCCGCGCAGCACGGCCGACTTCTTCAGCCGCCGCCGCGAGATGTCGACGGCCGCATCGGCCCGGTCGAGAAGCTGGGCGATGTCGGGATAGGACAGCCCGGCAATGCCGAGCAGGTGCCGGTGGGCGAAAACGGGAAAGGGCGCGGGTTCAGCCATGCTGAAGCGGTGGCATAGGCCCAACCCCGCCTCGCGGCAAGCGGCCGGCCGGCCGCTATGCACGCTTTTTCGCCTTTGCCCCGACGATCGGGCCAAGTTGCCGTTTTGCCCCGACCGGCTGCCGGGTTAGGCTCGCCCCAACAGGAGCAATGCCGCGCCATGTCCGCCGTTTCCACCCACGCCGTCACCAATCAGCCGCCGCCGCTGACCGGCCACAATGCCTTTCGCGGCGACCCGCTGCTGTTGCGGCTGACCCACGGGCTCGATGCGAACGTGCTCGAGGAGCTCGACCGGATCGGCCGATTCGTGCAGTCGGCCGAGGCGCAGGATCTGGCGCGGCTTGCCAATGAGAACCCGCCGCGCCTGCGCACCCATGATCGCCAGGGTCACCGGCTCGACCAGGTCGAGTTTCACCCTGCCTGGCATGCGCTGATGCGCCGCTCGGTCAGCTACGGCCTGTCGAGCTCGGTCTGGGAGGATATCGCGCGCGGGGCGGGCGAGGGCCATCTGGCCCGGGCGGCGCGGTTCTATCTGATGGCGGGTCTGGAAACCGGCCATCTGTGCCCGCTGACCATGACCAGCGCCTCGTTTGCCGCGCTGATGGTCGAGCCCCGGTTGGCGCGTGAATGGGGCCCGCGGCTGAGCACGCGCAAATACGATCTCTCCCACAGGCCGCCCGATCACAAATCGGGCCTGCTGATCGGCATGGGCATGACCGAAAAGCAGGGCGGCAGCGATCTTTCGGGCATGGCCACGCGGGCCGAGCCGGCCGGCGGCGGCCTGCACCGGCTGACCGGGCACAAATGGTTCCTGTCGGCGCCGATGAGCGATGCCTTTGTCGTGCTGGCGCGCACCGATGCGGGCATCACCTGCTTTCTGGTGCCGCGCATCCTGTCCGGCGGCGAGCCCAACCGGCTGCACTTCCAGCGGCTCAAGGACAAGCTGGGCAACCGCTCGAACGCTTCCGCCGAGGTCGAGTTCGGCGGTGCCGTCGGCCAGCGGGTCGGCGAGGAGGGCGGCGGGCTGCGCGCCATTCTGGAAATGGTCACGCTGACCCGGCTCGACTGCGCGCTGGCCTCGGCCGGCATCATGCGCGCCGGACTGGCCGAGGCGGTCCATCACGCAAGGCGGCGCAAGGTACGCGGCGGCGCGCTCATCGACCAGCCGCTGATGACGCGCGTGCTCGCCGACATGGCGATCGACGTCGCCGCGGCCACGGCGCTGTCGTTCCGGCTGGCGCGTGCCTATGACGCCGCGCGCGGCGATGCGGGCGAGGGCGCCTTTGCCCGGGCGATGACGCCGGTCGTCAAGTACTGGGTGTGCAAGGCCGCCCCGCCGCTTCTCGCCGAGGCGATGGAGTGCCTCGGCGGCAACGGCTATGTCGAGGAGATGGTGCTGGCCCGGCACTATCGCGAGGCGCCGGTCAATTCGATCTGGGAGGGCTCGGGCAACGTCATGGCGCTCGATCTGCTGCGCGTCTTCAAGCGGTCCGAGGCCACCCTCGAGGCGATCCTGGACGGTCTTGCCCGCGACCTTGGCGCGCGCGCCGACAAGACGATCAACGTCATCCGCGCCGCGTTGTCGCTGGCCGCCGAGGACGAGGGCGCCGCGCGCATCGCCACCGAGCAGCTCGCCCTTGCCGCCGCGGCCGCCGAACTGGAACGGCTGGGCATGGGCGGGCTCGCGGGCGCGTTTGCCGACACGCGGCTGGGCGGCGCCTGGCGGGCCACCTATGGCATGCTCGACGGGCGCTTTGACGCGCGCACGCTGCTCGACGCGCTCTACCCGCCGGTCAACTGAACGGTGATCGCCAGCACGAGCGGGATCGTCAGGAACGACAGGGCCGTCTGCACCGTCACCGTCGCCGCATAGCTCTCCGCGTCGCCGCCCATCTGCCGGGCCAGGACAAAGCCGTTCATCGCCGTCGGCACCGCCGCGCACAGCGACAGATAGGCGATCTCCTCGCTGCCGATGCCCAGCGCCAGCGACAGTCCCACCACCAGCGCCGGCAGAGCGCCGAGCTTGAGCAGCGTCGGCGTCCACAGGCTCGATGCGGAAAGGCCGGTGCCGGTGATCTTCAGCCCGGCGCCGATGGCAAGAAGGCCCATGCCGAGCGCGGCGCGTCCGACCAGATGCAACGCCTCCATGACCGGGCCGGGCAGGGCAAAGGGTGCGAGCCGGACAATCAGCGCTGCCGCGGTCGCCAGTATCAGCGGGTTCGTTGCGACCTTGCGCGCCGTGCGCATCGGGTTGGCGTGGCTGTCGGTGAACCAGGCCACCACGGTCACCGCGGCAACATTGAGCGGGATGATGACGACGGCCATGACAAGCGCGACCATGGCCGGCCCCTCGGGCGAGAACATCTCCTCGGCGACCGCGAGCGCGATGAAGCCGTTCCAGCGCGTGGCGGTCTGAAACACCGACGAAAATGTCGGCCTTGACACGCCGCGGGCTCGCAGCGGCGGCCACGATGCCAGTGCCGCGAGCCCGACCAGGGTCCAGGCGATGGCGAGGACGAGCATCGCCGGCCCCAGTGCAAGCCCGGAGAAATCCGCCCGCACGATCGTCGTGAACAGCAGCACCGGGTACAGCACGTAAAAGCCGAGTTGCTCGAGCCCGCGCCACAGCCCCGGTTCGAACACGGGCAGGCGGCGCAGTCCGTTGCCGGCGATGATCAGAAGGAAGATCGGCGAGATCGCCGCGAAGATGATGGCCATTGCCATCGTTTACGCCCGCCGCGCCGCACGGTGCAACCGATCCGCCGAACCGGTCCGGAGCGGGTCCGCCATGGCCGGTCCCGGCCCGTTAACCTTAACGAATGGTTTGCATTGAGCCGCCAATGCATAAGGCCGATAGTCCGGCCATGGCGGGCCACCGCCGGCGGGCACGAACGATGGAGCGGTCATGCGCTATGTGTTCTGGTTTTGGTTCGTGCCCATGGGCTTCCTGTGGGGCTGGTACTGGCTGTCGCTCAACGACATCAGCCTGGGCCTGACATTCTTCAGCCGGTCGACGCACGATCTGGTCTTCGCGATCTACGGCCAGATCCTGGGCATGGAAAAGGAGGTGATCGTGCGCCTTCTGATCAAGGCCTGCATCGTCGACACCTTCCTGATCATGGGCATACTGGCCTTCCGCCGGCGCAAGGCGATCGCCCGCTGGTGGGCTGTCCGCCGCGAGCCGGGCGAGGCGGCGCAGCAGCCCGACAGCTACGAGCGCGCTCAGGTTTCCCCGGCCGCCGAGTAGATCCGGTCCAGCGCGCCCTGCAGGATGAAGGCGGCCGCCGCCGAATCGATGCGTGCGCCCCGCTTGGCCCGGCTGACATCCTGATCGATCAGCGCGCGCTCGGCCGCCACCGTCGACAGCCGCTCGTCCCACAAGGCGACCGGCAATTCGAAATGGCTTGCCATGTTGCGCACGAAGGCGCGGGTCGACTGCGCGCGCGGGCCTTCGCTGCCATCCATGTTCACCGGCAGGCCGACGACGAACGCGCCGACATTGTCGCCGGCGAGCGCGGCCTTCAGCGCGGCCATGTCGGCGCCGAACTTGCGCCGCCGGATCACCGGGCGCGGATGGGCGAAGCCAAGGCCGCGATCGCTGACCGCGACGCCGATGGTCTTGGTGCCGACATCGAGCGCGGCCACCGTCTGGCCGGGCGCGATCGAGCCCGCAATGTCCTCGACATCGATGAGTGCCGTCATTTTTCGCATCCCGATGGACGGTGCACCGTGCGATCCATAGTGTGGGCGAAGCGCAATTGCGAGGAGTGTTGACGATGAAACTGACCTGGTACGGCCATTCGGCGTTCCGCATCGAGGCCGGCGACGCGCAGATCCTGATCGACCCCTTCCTTTCGGGCAACCCGTCCTGGAACGGCGGCTGGGAGGCGGTGGCCGAGGGCGTCACCCATGTGCTGCTGACCCATGGCCATGACGACCATATCGGCGATTCGCTCGATATCCTCACCGCCAGCGGCGCCATGCTGGTCGCCAATTTCGAAATCTGCATGCATATGGTCGGCCAGGGGCTCGACGAACACAAGATCAATCCCGGCAATCATGGCGGCACGGTCGATTGCGGTGGCTTCACCACCAGTTTCGTCAAGGCGGAGCATTCCTCCTCGCGGCAGACCGGTGGCGGCGGCAATGTCTATCTGGGCAATCCGGCCGGCCTTGTGCTGACATTCGCCGATGCGCCGACGCTCTACCACATGGGCGACACCGACATTTTTTCCGACATGGCGCTGATTGCCGAACTGCACAGGCCGCAGGTCGGCATCGTGCCGATCGGCGACCGGTTCACCATGGGCGGGGCGACCGCCGCGCTGGCGTGCAGGCGCTTCTTCAACTTCACGCGCGTCGTGCCCTGCCATTACGGTTCGTTTCCGATCATCGACCAGACCCCCGATGCGTTCCTGGCGTCGATGGAAGAGGAGGCGGACAAGGTGCTGGTGCCGAAGGTCGGCCAGGCGGTGACGCTGTAGCGCCGCCACCGGGCCCGTTGCACGGGGCCGCGCGCGTCGCTATAGCGGGAACACGCAATCGTCGTTTCCCCGGAGTGCCCGATGTCCGTCAACACCGCCACCGTCAAGCGTGTCGCAAGGCTCGCGCGGATAGCCGTGACCGATGACGAGGCCGCGCATCTCGAGGGCGAACTGAACGCGATTCTGGGCTTCGTCGAGCAACTCAACGAAGTCGATATCGACGGTGTCGAGCCGATGACCTCGGTGACCGAGATGACCATGAAGACCCGTGACGACGTGGTCACCGACGGCGACCGGGCCGACGACATCGTCGCCAACGCCCCCGCATCGCAGGACGGCTTCTTCCTTGTGCCCAAGGTCGTCGAGTAACGCGAAAGAACCACTCTGGCCTGACCGAGACATGACCGATCTGACGTCCCTGACCATCGCCCAGGCGCGCGACAAGCTCCTGGCCAAGGAATGCAGCGCGCTGGAGCTCACCGATGCCTATCTCGGCGCGATCGAGGCTGCCAACCAGGCGCTGAACGCCTATGTCGCGGTCACGCCGGATCGGGCGCGCGAGATGGCGCGGCAGTCGGACGAAAAGATCGGCGCCGGCGCGGCGCGCGCGCTCGAGGGCATTCCGCTCGGCATCAAGGACCTGTTCGCCACGCGCGGCGTGCACACCCAGGCCGGCAGCCACATCCTCGATGGCTTTGCGCCGCGTTATGAGTCGACCGTCACGCAGAACCTGTGGGACGACGGCGCCGTCATGCTGGGCAAGCTGAACATGGACGAGTTCGCCATGGGCTCGTCCAACGAGACGTCGCATTACGGGCCGGTGATCAACCCCTGGCGCGCCGAAGGCGACAACAAGGCGCTGGTGCCCGGCGGCTCTTCGGGCGGTTCGGCCGCCGCCGTCGCCGCTTGGCTGTGCGCGGGCGCGACGGCGACCGACACGGGCGGCTCGATCCGTCAGCCGGCGGCCTTCACCGGCACGGTCGGGCTCAAGCCCACCTATGGTCGCTGTTCGCGCTGGGGCATCGTCGCCTTTGCCTCCTCGCTCGACCAGGCCGGGCCGATAACGCGCGACGTGCGCGATGCGGCGCTGATGCTCAATTCCATGGCGAGCGTCGACGCCAAGGACACGACCTCGGTCGATCGGCCCGTGCCGGACTACGAGGCGGCGATCGGCCGGTCCGTCAGGGGCATGACGATCGGCGTGCCGGCCGAATACCGCATGGACGGCATGCCCGCCGAGATCGACACGCTGTGGCAGCAGGGCATCGACTGGCTGAAGCAGGCCGGGGCCCAGATCAAACCGATTTCGCTGCCGCACACCAGATACGCCCTGCCGGCCTATTATATCGTCGCGCCGGCCGAGGCGTCCTCGAACCTGGCCCGCTATGACGGCGTCAAATACGGGCTGCGCGTGACGGGCAGCGATGTCACCGAGATGTATGAGGCAACGCGCGCCGCCGGCTTTGGCGCCGAGGTCAAGCGCCGCGTGATGATCGGCACCTATGTGCTGTCGGCCGGCTATTACGATGCCTATTATCTGCGCGCCCAGAAGGTCCGCACGCTGATCAAGCGCGATTTCGAGACGGTCTTCGCCGACGGCGTCGACGCGATCCTGACGCCGGCGACGCCCTCGGCCGCCTTCGGCATCGGCGATCAGGACATGAACGCCGATCCGGTGAAGATGTATCTCAACGACGTCTTCACCGTGACGGTGAACATGGCCGGCCTGCCGGGCATCGCCGTGCCGGCGGGTCTTGACGGCAATGGCCTGCCGCTCGGCCTCCAGCTGATTGGCCGGCCGTTCGATGAGGAAACGCTGTTTGCGACCGCTTACGTGATCGAACAGGCTGCGGGACGGTTCACGCCGGAGAAATGGTGGTGAGCGAGGCACGCACGGCACTCGATGCGCTCGAGCAGGACGGTTTCACCGTCGGGCCGGGCTATGAGCGCGCCCACCAGATCGCGCAGGCCCATGAGGGGGAGGCGCTGTTCGACTGGATCCACGCATTGTGCCACCGCATCGAGGGCGATGAAGGCAATGCGCGCTACTGGTATCGCCGCGCCGGCCGGGCGCCGTTCGATGGATCGTTCGCCCAGGAGCATGCGGCGATCCGGGCCGAAATCGAAGGCTGAGGCGTCTCAGTCCCGGTAGATGTCGGCCAGCGGAACCATCACGCCGAGCCGTGAAAGCTCGACCGCCGCGTCGCGGTCCTCGAGGATGATCGGCTCGATAGCGAAGCCGCCGTCATCGTTGCGCGTCCACTGCCAAACGCGCGGCTCGTCGGCATCGAAGACGAGATAGGTGTCAAGGCTCTCGAGGCCGAGATATTCCTCGCGCTTGGGCCCGAAATCATTGTGCTGGGTCGAAGGCGACAGCACCTCGACCACGACGATTGCGCTCTCGGTCCATTGTGCGTCGCCCGAGCCCCCGGCCGTTTCGACGAACACATCGGCATACCGCATCGTATCGTCACCGGTCGGGATGGCGAAGTCGCCGGCGTGGACGCTGTAGGCGTCACCGTCCAGGCGGCTTCTCAACGCGAAGTAGACATTGCCGGCGATGAGCGAGTGATTGCGTCTGACATAAGGCAGCATCGCCGGCACCCCCCGTACCAGTTCGTACTTGCGGTCCTGGCGCTGGCCCCAGCGCATGAACTCGTCGAAATTCATCTTCGGTGGGCTTTGGACGTTCATGGGTCGCTCCTGACACCGGCCAGGTCCGAATAGATGTCGGCCAGCGGAACCATCACGCCGAGCCGCGAAAGCTCGACCGCCGCGTCGCGGTCCTCGAGGATGATCGGCTCGATAGCGAAGCCGCCATCTTCGTTGCGAGTCCACTGCCACACGCGCGGCTCGTCGGCATCGAAGACGAGATAGGTGTCAAGGCTCTCAAGGCCGAGATATTCCTCGCGCTTGGGCCCGAAATCATTGTGCTGGGTCGAAGGCGACAGCACCTCGACCACGACGATGGCATCGTCGATGTGCGGCGTATCGCCGGGCAGCCCGGCCGGTATGATCAGAAGGTCGGCGAAGCGCGAGGAGTCCTCGCCGGTCCGCAAGGCGAACTCGGCATCGGCGAGCTCGTATTCCGTGCCCTTCAGTTGTGGTCCGATCGTCTGGACGAGCGCCATGACGATCCGCGAATGCTTCAGTCTCACCCATGGCAGCATCGCCGGCACCCCCCGCACCAACTCGTACTTGCGGTCCTGGCGCGGGCCCCATCGCATGAACTCCTCGAAATTCATCTTCGGCGGGCTTTGGACGTTCATCGCCGGCTCCATCGCTTGACGGAACGAATATAGCATTGGCGCCCAGGCCGGCAAACGGGCGCGGCTCGTCGGCCGCGCCCGTCACGCTCACCGGTTGTCCATCTGGCTTCTGACCAGTTCGAGCCCGCGCCGCGTGATGCGGTAGGGCCCGCCATTGAGCGAACGGATCGTCCGGCGTCGCTTGAGCTTGCGGAAGAGCGCGACATCGAGATCGGGGTAGCGCCATCCCTCGCGCGTGTAGCAAGCGACGTGCACGACGCGCTTGTCCGTCTTTGTGGCCTGAATGTGCCCGCCCTGCGCAAGCAGGTGCAGGATGCGCTGTTCGGCGCGTGAAATGTCCATGGGTTCTTCGTTCGATAGGCGGCTGCTGGCCGCAGACAAAGACAAGCCGCCCGACCGGGCGGCCGGTTGCCAATGTCAGGCCCCGACCCGCCATCCGCTGCGAGCGGACCGGCGCGGTCAGGGCGTTATCGGGCCTCGGAAGAACCGGACATGAACACTCCTTCGAACGGCGATGGAATAGGCGACCAGAGCGTCAATGTCCAGCCGCGCGCCCGGATCGGGCCAGGCGCGGTCAAAAAAGTGCCGGGCTCATCGGAAGATGAAGGCCCGGCCAGTCGGTTGGGAGGGGGAGAAATCGTGTCAGGCGCGCTTGAAGCCCTCGGCCTCGATATCGTGCTTGAGCCGCTCGAACATGTCGTGGTTGCGGCAATAGCCCGGCGCCTCGACCGGAGCGGCGTTCTCGGCCAGCCAACTCTCACAGGCGCTCACCTGATCGCAGCTCATGCAGCGGTCGACGGCCCGGCGCGGTGCATCGCCATGGCCGGCGCGCCGCGCGAAGGCTTCGCTCAGGCCCAGCCGGTCCGACATGGCCTGAAACAGGGCCGCATGGCGCTGGCGCATGGTCAATTGAGTGAGGATCGACATCGGCTTTCCTTGCTGTGTTGCGCCGATCATGCCAGCGCGTCCGGCCCGCCGGCCTTGACCTCGATCAAAGGTTTTGCCGGACGCCCCCGCCGCCCGTACGCGCCCCGCGGGCGCTTGCGGAGCCCGCATGCATGCACTAACCACGAGGCATGTTCCGACATTCGGCCGGACATCCAGACATCATCGAAGCCCGCACCAAAGACACCACCCATGACCCTCGTCGACACCCGCACGCCCGATTCCAAACGCTTCGTCGCCGGCGCCACCGGCGACTGGGAGGTCATCATCGGCATGGAGGTCCACGCCCAGGTCACCTCCAGGGCCAAGCTGTTCTCGGGTGCGTCGACCGCCTTCGGCGCCGAGCCCAACGCCAACGTCAGCCTTGTCGATGCGGCCATGCCCGGCATGCTGCCGGTCATCAACATCGAATGCGTGCGCCAGGCGGTGCGCACCGGGCTGGGGCTGAAGGCGCAGATCAACAAGCGCTCGGTCTTCGACCGCAAGAACTACTTCTATCCCGATCTGCCGCAGGGCTACCAGATCTCCCAGTACAAGCAGCCCATCGTCGGCGAGGGCGTGGTGCAGGTCGCCGTCGGCCCGGACCGCAACGGCGAATATGAAGAGGTGGAGATCGGCATCGAGCGGCTGCATCTGGAGCAGGATGCGGGCAAGTCGATGCACGACCAGCATCCGACCATGTCCTATGTCGATCTCAATCGGTCCGGCGTCGCGCTCATGGAGATCGTCTCCAAGCCCGACATGCGCTCGGCCGAGGAGGCCAAGGCCTATCTGACAAAGCTGCGCCAGATCCTGCGTTATCTGGGCACCTGCGACGGCAATATGGACGAGGGCTCCATGCGCGCCGACGTCAACGTGTCGGTGCGTCGGCCGGGCGCCGCCTTCGGCACGCGCTGCGAGATCAAGAACGTCAATTCCATCCGCTTTGTCGGCCAGGCCATCGAGCACGAGGCCCGCCGTCAGATCGCCCTGATCGAGGATGGCGGCGAGGTCGAGCAGGAGACCCGCCTGTTCGACCCGCAAAAGGGCGAGACCCGATCCATGCGCACCAAGGAGGAGGCGCACGACTACCGCTATTTCCCCGATCCGGACCTGCTGCCGCTCGAATTCGACGATGCCTTCATCGCGGAACTGGCCGCCAGCCTGCCCGAACTGCCCGACGAAAAGCGCGCCCGCTTCATGGCCGAGGGCTTGACCGCCTACGATGCCTCGGTGCTGGTCTCCGACATCGCCGTAGCCGACTATTTCGAAAGGGTTGCCAGCGGTCGCGATTCCAAGGCCGCCGCCAACTGGGTGATCAACGACCTTCTGGGCGCCTTGAACAAGTCCGGCCAAACGATTGAACAGACTCCCGTTTCGCCCCGGCAACTGGGCGCCATCATCGATCTGATCGCGAAGGGCACCATCTCCGGCAAGATCGCCAAGGACCTGTTCGAGATCGTCTGGGAGGAAGGTGGCGACCCCGAACGGATCGTCGACGAGCGCGGCATGAAGCAGGTCACCGACACCGGCGCCATCGAGGCCGAGGTCGACAAGGTGATCGCCGCCAATCCCGACAAGGTCGAGCAGGCAAGGACCAAGCCCAACCTTGCCGGCTGGTTCGTCGGCCAGGTGATGAAGGCGACCGGCGGCAAGGCCAACCCCCAGGCGGTCAACAAGCTGGTGCGCGACAAGCTCGGCATCGCGGACTGACCGCGGGGAGGGCCGCTCTCCGGCCCGCAAGGGCGCCGATGGCGCCCGATCGGCCTTCCCTCTTGTCATTTGCCGGCAATGTGTCAATCTGCGGGGCAACGCTCGAGCAGGGACCCTGACTGACTTCAATGTGGATCCGCACCGCGGCCCCGGAGGACCTCGAGACCATCTCGGCAATGCTCACCGAGACCTGGCACGACACCTATGACACGATCTACGGCCGCAAGAAGGTGGCCGAGCTGACCAGCGCCTGGCATTCGGTGCCCGCGCTCAAGCAGCGCATGAACAAGCCGCGTTCGGAGTTCATCGTCTGCGACGACGGCGCCGAGATCGCCGGCATGGCCTATGTCACCCAGCGCGACACGGAGACCTCCATGCTCCATCAACTCTACGTGCGGCCCGGCACGCAGGGCCAGGGCATCGGCAAGAAGCTGCTGGTCGAAGTCGAGGCGTGCTTTCCCGACGTGCGCAAGATTCGCCTCGAAGTCGAGGAGGCCAATGACCGCGCCGTCCGGTTCTACGAGCACCACGGCTTTCGCAAGGTCGGCACCACGCCCGATTGCGGCGTCAAGGGCTCGGGCATTCCGGCCGTCATCATGGAAAAGGTGATCTGGTAGCGCCGGCGCGCCGTCCGGGGCCGCTGCGACACGATGAAGCCGGCCGTCCCGCTGCGGGCGCGCCCGGTTTGTCTTGCACCGGCACGCCGGCCTGCCTAATAGATGGCAAAGCCGCGCCGGGCCGACCGGCCAGATCGATCACCCGGACCGGATCATAAGCCTGCGCCGATGCGAAACGCCACCTTCATCTTCGTGCTGGTTCTGCTGTGGTTGCTGGCGACCGGCAATTTCAACCTGCCCAACGCCGTCGTCGGTCTGATCGCCGCGCTCGTCTCGGGGTTCATCATCCGCGACTATCTGGTCGCCAACCGGGACCGCAAGAACTATTTCCGCCACCCGCTGCGGCTGCTCTATCTGGTGTGGATCTTCGTCAGCGAACTCGTCGTCGGCTCGATCCAGATCGGCTGGATGCTGTTGCAGCCGCGCTCGCGCTGGGCCTACGCGCCGGGCATTCTCGCCGTGCCGCTCGACACGCGCGACGATGTCGAGATCACCATCTTCGCGAACATGATTTCGATGATTCCCGGCACGCTGACCGTCGATGTGTCCGAGGACAAGTCGACGCTCTACATGCATGTCATCGACGCGTCCGATCCGGGCGACAAGGCCGGCAGCCGCAAGGGCAAGCTGATCGAATACGTCAAGACCAACTTCGAGGCCAATGTGATATGGGCTATGCAGCAGCGATAACCGACGCGCTTATACTCCTGGCCATGGCCATGCTCGCCGTCGCCTTCGTCATCGAGGTGTTCAGCATCGTCGTCGGCCGTGGCCTGGACGAGAAGATCTGGGCGCTCGACACCTTGACCGTTTCCGGCGTCGCCTTCATCGGCCTTTATTGCATGTATATCGGCAGCTACTGGTATTTCGACATCGCCGTCGCACTGGGGCTGGTCTCCTTCCTGGCGACGGTCGTCTTCGCCAAATATCTTGTCGATGTGGCCAAGAGGGGAGGCGATCTTGATGCTTGAATTGCTGCAGCTGGTCTTTGCGGTGTTCGCCGTCATCGGTGCTGGCTTCGTGCTCCTGGCCGCCATCGGCCTTGTGCGCCTCGATGACGTCTATTCGCGCATGCACGCCACCACCAAGGCTGCCACGCTGGGCGCCGGGCTGATCCTTCTGAGCACCGGCCTGGCCTCGGGGCAGGGCATCGTCATCGCCAAGGCCTTTGCGGCCGTCACCTTCATTCTGGCCACCGCCCCGGTCAGCGCGCATCTGTTCTCGCGCGCCTCAATCAAGTTCGGCGCCCGCGAGAAATCGGTGGTCAACGCGCTGACGGGCAAATACGAGCAGATCGGCGACATGCCGCGCGGTTTCCGCTCCGAGACCCCGTCGGTTCCCGGACAGGGCGGCTAGGCTCGGGCCGGGCGGCCGGCCCGCACGCCGGCGGGTGCGCATGGAACCCAGGCGACCGCGTCCGGTTGTCTGGTCAGCGGGCACCGGCCAGCATGGCCGTGCCGCAAGGACCAACGCGAACCGAAGGGCTGACCCGATGGTCGACACCACGATACGCAATCCCGACACCGACGCCCATTTCGCCCGCATCAAGCCGGTCGGCCGCAGGGTGCGCGTGCATCATCGCGGCCGCATGCTCGCCGATAGCACCGATGCGATCCGCGTCCAGGAGTCCGGCCACGACATCTACGATCCGGTGATCTATATCCCCCGATCCGACGCGACCACATCGCTGGACGCCGTCGCCGGCAAGTCGACGCATTGTCCGCTGAAGGGCGATGCCTCCTATTTCGGTTTCGAGGGCGAGGAGATCGCCTGGACCTATGACCGCCCGCTGGAAGGGTCGCAGGTGCTCAAGGGCTATCTGGCCTTCGATCCCGAAAAGGTCACCATCGAGGAGATCGGCGCGAACGCCTGACGAATTTGCGTCCCGATCCTCTTGCATCGCAGCATGGGCGGCGCGATAAACGCCCCGACGAACGAGAGCTCGACCATGAAGACCTTTCTGACGCAGTTCTTCACCTGGTGGAACGGCCAGACGCTCGGCACCCGCTATTTCACCTGGCGGCATGGCAGGCGCGTGGGCGAGGACGCATTCGGCAATGTCTACTACGAAGGCGGCAAGGACGCCGACGGGGCAACGCGCCGCTGGGTGATCTACAACGGCTATGCCGAGGCCTCGACGGTCCCGCCGGGCTGGAGCGGCTGGCTCCATCATCGTGTCGACATCCCGCCGAGCCAGGAAGACTATACGCCCCATCCCTGGGAGCGGCCCTTCGAGCCGAACATGACCGGCACGCCCGGCGCCTATCGGCCCAGGGGGTCCATGCTCAACCCCGAATCCCGTCCGCGCGCCGATGGTGACTACGACGCCTGGACGCCCGGTTGATCGCGACAGACCGCACCGATGTTCTATAGCCAGGCGCGCTTACCACAGGGCATGCGCGTTTACGCCATCGGCGACGTGCACGGCTATCGCGGCCTGCTCGACACGCTGCTGCAGGCCATCGATGCCGAGCTGGCCGAGAACCCGCCCGCCGATTACCGCATCGTGTGTCTGGGCGACTATTGCGATCGCGGCCCCGACACGCCCGGCGTCATCGAGACGCTGATCGCCCGCAGGGCCGCCGATTCGAAGCTCGTTTGCCTCAAGGGCAATCATGACGACTGGATGCTGACCATGCTCTCCGATCCGCATGCCGTCGCTTCGGGCTGGCTGGCCTGGGGTGGGCGCGAGACGCTGCGATCCTACGGCATCGATCACGACCATGCCGGCCGCGACCTCGACGCGCTCTCGGCCGTCTTTTCCGCGGCGCTGCCGGCGGCCCACCGCGCGTTCCTGGAGTCGCTCGCACTCTTTCATGTCCAGGGTGACTTCCTGTTCGTCCATGCCGGCATCCGGCCCGATGTGGCCATCAAGGACCAGGCGCCCGACGATCTGCTCTGGATTCGCGAGCCGTTTCTCGGGTTTCGCGGGTCCCTCGGAAAGGTCGTGGTGCACGGCCATACCATCCATCCGCGACCGATGATCTTTCCCAATCGCATCGCCATCGACACCGGCGTTTACCGCACCGGCATCCTGTGCGGCGCCGTGCTCGAGGGGTCGCACTGCCGCTTCATGTCGGCACGGCGCAGCGGCGTCGTCCGGCACTGACCGCGCCGACCCTGATTTGGTCACAGCTTGCGTTTATCGGAAGCCATGAACACGAACCGAAAAATGACCTATCGTGCCGCCATGAAACCGATTCGCGCCCTGACGATCCTGCTCGCCGGCATCGCCGTCGCCGTCATGCCGCACGGCGCGGCGGCCATCGATCAGGCCGACAAGATCGCCAACCCCGTCGCCGAGTTCTCCGGAATCGACAAGATCACCGGCCGGATCATCACGTTCGACGTCTATATCGACGAGACGGTGCAGTTCGGCGCGCTGCAGATCACGCCGCGCGTGTGCTACTCGCGCGTGCAGGACCTGCCGCCGGGCTCGTCGACCTTCGTCGAGGTCGACGAGATCACGCTCGACCGCAAGATCCGCCGGATCTTCGCGGGCTGGATGTTTGCCGACAGTCCCGGCCTGAATGCGATCGAGCACGCGGTATATGACGTCTGGCTGAAGGGCTGCAAGGCCGACTCCGAAGTTCCCCCGCCGCAGACCTGAGCGGCCTTCGATTGCCGCCTGCGTCCTCGTGCCCGGTCGCGCCGAGGACGACGAGACGACCCGGCCGCCTCAGTCGAAGACGGCCGAGCCGATCAGCGCCTCGGCGAGCATGTGCTCGTAGTCGGCACGCGGCACCTCCACCGCGCCGAAGCGTTTGAGATGTTCGGTCGTGAACTGGGTGTCGAGCAGCACGAAGCCGCGTTCGCGCAGCCGCTCGACCAGATGCACCAGGCACACCTTGGAGGCGTCGCGCCTGCGCGAGAACATGCTCTCGCCGAAAAAGGCGCGGCCGAGCGTGACCCCGTACAGCCCGCCCACGAGCTGATCGTCGTCCCAGGCCTCGACCGAGTGCGCATGGCCGATCGCGTGCAGCTTCGCGTACAGTTCGAGGATGGTGCGGTTGATCCACGTCTTGCCGCGACCGGGCGCGGGTTCCGCGCAGGCCCGCATCACCGACCCGAAGGCGGCATTGACCGTAACCTCGTAGCGGCCCTGCCGGACCGTCTTGGCAAGGCTCCTGGGAACATGAAACGCATCGAGGGGGATGATGCCGCGCATCTCCGGCTCGACCCAGTAGAGCGTCGGGTCGCTGGCATCCTCGGCCATCGGGAACAGTCCCACCGAATAGGCCTTGAGCAGGACCTGCGGCGTGATCCGGCTTTCGCTGTTCTTGCCGTCATGCTCGGCCATCGATCGCAACCGCTATCGCATCGTCACCGGCTCGCCCCGGAGTCGGCCAGGTAGCTCTCCAGCCAATGGATGTCGTAGTCGCCATTGGCGATGTCGGGATTTTCGACCAGATCCTGAAACAGTGGCAACGTCGAGGCGATGCCGTCGATGACGAACTCGCCGAGCGCGCGCCGCAGCCGCATCATGCATTCGACCCGATTGCGCCCGTGCACGATCAGCTTGCCGATCAGGCTGTCATAATAGGGCGGGATCGTGTAGCCGGCATATACGCCCGAATCGACGCGCACGCCCAGCCCGCCCGGCGTGTGGTAATGGGTGATCGTGCCCGGCGAGGGCATGAATGTGCGCGGATCCTCGGCATTGATCCGGCACTCGATGGCATGGCCGTTGAAGAAGATCTGGTCCTGCCGCACCGAAAGCCCGGCGCCCGAGGCGACCCGCATCTGCTCGTGCACGAGATCGATGCCGGTCACGGCCTCGGTCACCGGATGCTCGACCTGAAGCCGCGTGTTCATCTCGATGAAGTAGAACGCGCCGTCCTGGTAAAGGAACTCGATCGTGCCGGCGCCGCGATAACCCATCTCGGCCACCGCATTGGCGCAGACCATGCCGATCTCCTCGCGCTTTTCGGCGTTCAACGCCGGCGAGGTCGCTTCCTCCCACACCTTCTGGTGTCGTCGCTGCAGCGAGCAGTCGCGCTCGCCCAGATGCACCGCCTTGCCTGCGCCGTCGCCGACGATCTGCACCTCGATGTGGCGCGGCTTGTCCAGATATTTCTCGACATAGACCGCATCGCTGCCGAAGGCCGCGCCCGCCTCCGAGCGTGCCGTGTCGAGCGCCAGCGCCAGATCGGCCTCGCTGCGCGCCACCTTCATGCCGCGCCCGCCGCCGCCGGCCGCTGCCTTGATGATCACCGGATAGCCGATCTGGGCGGCGATGCGCCTGGCCTCGGCCGGGTCGCTGACACCGCCGTCGGAACCGGGCACGACGGGAATGCCGAACCGGGCGGCCGTGCGCTTGGCCTCGATCTTGTCGCCCATCATCGAGATGTGCTGCGCGGTCGGGCCGATGAAGGTGATGTTGTGTGCTTCCAGGATCTCGGCGAACTTGGCGTTCTCGGACAGAAAGCCGTAACCGGGGTGGACCGCGTCGGCGCCGGTGATCTCGCAGGCCGCAACGATCTGGTGAATGTTCAGATAGCTGTCGCGCGAGGGCGGCGGACCGATGCACACGCTCTCGTCGGCCAGCCGCACATGCATCGCCATCTCGTCGGCGGTCGAATGGACCGCAACGGTGGGGATGCCCAGCTCCTTGCAGGCGCGCAGGATGCGCAGGGCGATCTCGCCGCGATTGGCTATCAGGACCTTGTTGAACATCGAATACGAACCGTCCCTGCCGCTATTCGATCACGAGCAGCGGCTGGCCGAATTCGACCGGCTCGCCGTCTTCGATCAGGATCGCGGTCACCGTGCCGGCGCGCGGCGCCGGGATCTGGTTCATCACCTTCATCGCCTCGATGATCAGCAGCGTTTCCCCCTCGGCGACGCTCGCGCCCACGGCGATGAACGGCTCGGCGCCCGGCGCCGGCGCCAGATAGGCGGTGCCGACCATGGGGGCGGGCAGCGCATTCTCGGTGCTCGGCGCCTGCGGCGCGGCGCCTGCGGCCGGCTCGGCCGATTCGGCTGCGGGCTGCGGTGCGGCGGCCGCGGGCGGGGCGGCCGGCGGTGCCGACGGCGCCATGTGGCTGACGAACTGGGCCGGCGCCTCGCGACTGACGCGGATGCGCATCTCGCCCTGCTCGACCTCGATCTCGGTCAGGTCGGTCTCGTTGAGAATGCGCGCCAGATCGCTGACCAGATCCTTGTCGAACGCCGATTTCTTGTCCGCCATTGTGTCCTCTTGATGCCCGGTGACCGGCGCCCGAGATCTGCGCCGTCGCCCTTGATGTGACCGCTTACGCCGCAGCGGGCTCGGCCGCAAGTGCCCGCAGCGCCAGCAGATATCCGTCCGTGCCAAGCCCGCATATCATGCCGCGCGCCACCGGCGTGATCATCGAGCCGTGCCGGAATGGCTCGCGCGCATGGATGTTGGAGATGTGCACTTCGATCACCTGGGCGCCCGAGCCGGAAATGGCATCGCGCAGGGCGATCGAGGTGTGCGAATAGGCGCCCGGATTGAAGACGATCGCCTTGCCCGCAAGCCCGGCCTCCTGCACCATGGTGACCAGATCGCCCTCGCTGTTGGACTGGTAGTGCGCGACTTCCAGCCCCAGTTCGGCGCCGAGCCGCTCGCATTCCATGTTGATCTCGTCGAGCGTCCGGCTTCCATAGATGCCCGGCTCGCGCCGGCCCAGAAGGTTCAGGTTCGGTCCGTGCAGGATCAGGACATGTCTACCCATGGCTGTGGCGCCTTCATGCGTGTTCGCTGCGCCTGCCTAATGCGCAATCGCGACCCGGGCAAGCGTGGGCGGCTGGCGACACCGACATTTGGCGACCGATCCGACGCGATTGCGCCGCTTTTTCGCAGCCCAGCGCTCCGTCGCAAGACCGACCGGCCTTTCGGCAAGATGCAACCCCGCCGCCAGGTAAGCTCCGGGCCTGGACGCGGTCTCCCGATCGGCGTCGCGCGGTCGGCTCAGAAGAAGCTCTTTCCGCGGGCCCACCACCCCACGCGCTTGGGCTTGCGCTCGGTATCGACGGCACTGTCGGAAACGATGACCGGCTCGACCTCCAGATCGACCGTTTCGGGTGTGGCGCGCACGCGCTCCTCGCCGTCTTCGGTCTTGTCCTCGCCGCCGCCTTCATCGGCCGTCGCGCCCGAGGCGCCGGCGCTTGCGCCATCGCCCGGTTCGCCGCGGGCCGCCGTCTGGGTCGCTTCGGGCTCCGGCGCGGCGGCCCGCGCGGTCGGTTCGGCCGGTTCGGCCGGTTCGGCGATGTCGGCCTTGCGCCCATCGCCCTTGCGCCCATCGCCATTGGCGCGATGGGCCTGGCCGTCCGCAGCCATTGGCGCTTCGTCCTTCGCCGCGTCCTTGCGTGCCGTGTCGGGCCGGGCCTGGTCCGCCCTGGTCTCGTCCGCCTCGCTCCGGGCGGCTTCGGCGGCGATCATGTCCGCGAGGGGGCCGACCGGTTCGGCCGCCGGAATGTGGGGCGTGCGCCGGTTGCGTCCGCCGCGACGGCCGCGCGAACGCCGCTTGCGGCGTCGTCCGCCGGCGCCATCGTCGTCCTCGTCCGATGCCTGTCCCTCGGCGATCGTCTCGGCTTCATCGTCGCGGTCGCGACCGCTGCGGCGCCGCCGACGTCGGCGCCGGCGCGATGGCTGCTCGTCGTCATCCTTGCCGTCGGGCTCGACCGGACCGGCTTGCTCGGCGCTCTCGACCGCCGCCTCCGCCGCCGCCGGTTCCTCGACGTCCGCGTCCTCCTCGTCCCAGTCGCCAATGGCGATGGCGCTGCTGTCCTTCTTGGGCAGGTTCGAGATCTCGCCGCGATCGATCGCCAGCATGTCCGCGCCGATCTCGTTGTCGATGGCGACGGTGATCGTCACGCCGAAGCGCTGTTCCATCTCGGCCAGCGTGTCGCGCTTGTTGTTGAGGATGTAAAGCGCGTTGTCGGCCGGCGTGCGCACGGTGACGTGATGCTTGGCGTTCTTCAGAAGGTGCTCTTCAAGCGAGCGGATGATGTGCAGCGCCACCGATTGCGGCGAGCGCACATAGCCTGTCCCGCCGCAGGCATTGCACACCTGCATGGTGCTTTCGAGCACCGAGGCGCGCATGCGCTGCCGGCTCATCTCCAGAAGCCCGAAATGGGAGATCCGGCCGACCTGGATGCGCGCGCGGTCGCGCTTGAGGCACTCCTTGAGCTTCTTTTCGACCGCGCGGTTGTTGCGGTTTTCCTCCATGTCGATGAAGTCGATCACGATCAGCCCGGCCAGATCGCGCAGGCGCAACTGGCGGGCGACCTCCTCGGCCGCTTCCAGATTGGTGGCAAGCGCCGTCTTTTCGATGGAGTGCTCGCGTGTCGACTTGCCCGAATTGACGTCGATGGCGACCAGCGCCTCGGTCTGGTTGATGATGATGTAGCCGCCGGACTTGAGCGTCACCTGCGGCTGGATCAGCTTGTCGAGCTGCGCCTCGATGCCGGTGCGCGCGAGGATCGGCGCGGTGTCCTTCCACGGCTTGACGACCCGGGCCTGGCTGGGCATCAGCATCTTCATGAAGTCCTTGGCTTCACGATAGCCGCCTTCGCCGGCAACGGTGATCTCGTCGATGTCCTTGTTGTACAGATCGCGGATCGAGCGCTTGATCAGGCTGCCTTCCTCGTAGACCAGCGCCGGCGCGGTCGACGACAGGGTCAGGTCGCGCACATTGTCCCAAAGCCGCATCAGATATTCGTAGTCGCGCTCGATCTCGCTCTGGGTGCGGTTGGCGCCCGCCGTGCGCAGGATCACGCCCATGCCCTTGGGCACGTCGAGCTTCTTGACGATGTCCTTGAGCCGCTTGCGGTCCGAGGCCGCGGTGATCTTGCGCGAGATGCCGCCGCCGCGCGCCGTGTTCGGCATCAGCACCGAATAGCGCCCGGCCAGCGAAAGGTAGGTGGTCAGCGCCGCGCCCTTGTTGCCGCGCTCTTCCTTGACGACCTGCACCAGGATCACCTGCCGGCGCTTGATGACTTCCTGGATCTTGTACTGGCGGCGCGAGGGCCGGCGCCGCGGGCGCGCATCCTCCAGCGCATCGTCCTCGCCGACATCGTCGAAGCTGTCGTCGTCGTCGACGTCGTCATCGTCGCCATCGCCCGGATCGCCGGAAACCGTCTGTCCCGGGCCGGCATCGGTCGCCATGACCGAGGCATGGCTGGCCGCGCCTGGCTCGCTGTCGTCATCGGCCCATGCGGCCAGCAGGTCGTCCATCGCCACCGGCTCGGCGTCGGGCAGGGCGCTGGCGGCCTTTCCATTGGCCTTCGACCGGTCCCGTCCCCGGCCGCGCCGGCGCCGCCCGCGCCCCGAACGCTGCTCCTCGCCATCTGAAGCCTGGCGCTGGTCGTCATCGTCCTCGCTGGCTTCCTGTTCGGCAAGGGCGGCTTCCTCTTCGAGCAGCGCCTGCCGATCGGCCAGCGGGATCTGGTAGTAGTCCGGGTGGATTTCGGAGAAGGCGAGGAACCCGTGGCGGTTTCCGCCATAATCGACGAAGGCCGCCTGCAGCGACGGTTCGACCCGCGTTACCTTGGCAAGATAGATATTGCCTCGGATCTGCTTCTTGTGCTGGGATTCAAAGTCGAACTCTTCGAGGCGGTTACCCTTTACGACAACGACGCGTGTTTCCTCCGGGTGGGAGGAATCGATAATCATCTTGTTTGACATGTGTTCTGCTTCCGCCGGGCCTGGCGGCGCGTGCCTTCATACGAGGATGGGCAACGCTTCGTCGCCCCGCGCCGGCACGTACGACGAGCCTGGATGCCCCTATTGGCCGTCGCCTGCCCGGTTGTTTGTTGTGCCGCCGGGCCGACAGTTCCTCAACGCGCCGAGCCGGGACATCATGCCTCGAGGCCGGGCTGCGGTCGGAATATGTCATGTCATTCATAAACATGGCCGAACGGCGATTCAGTTGTGTGGGCCGGCAGTTGGGGCCGGCCACGGCTTGTGCCCGCAATGCGGGGGTGGGAAACTGCGATGCGGTTTCCGGTCATGACCTTGGCGCCACGCGCGGCGGCGCTCAGGTAATCCTGCGGCGGTTCGCCCGCAATTCCGGCGTCGAACCGCTTGTTACAAACTAGGTATTTGGCAGCGCGCACGCAAGCTGTTTTATTGCGGCACGGGGCAGCCGCCGGTCGCGGACGCCACAGGCGCCGGTGGCGTCGGGCGCCCGGGCTTGGTAAAGACGCGATTAACCATGGCTGTCCTATGATCGCCTTCGGGCGAAGCGAACAAGGGGCGGGGAAGCCGATCATGACCGTTGCCGGCGGCATCACAGGCACCATCGGGCGCGCGGGGGCACCGGCCTGGCCCATTGCCATGGTCTTTGTGGCACTGCTGCTGGCCATCGCGCCGGCACGCACCGCCTTCGATGCGCCCGTCGCGGTCGAGATCGGCGTCTCCTACGATCGCAACGGGGCCGGGGCGCGCCTGGAGATCGGCTTTGACCGCCAGGTCTCGGTCAGCCATCAACTGCTCGACCATCCGTTCCGGCTGGTGCTCGACTTCGAGCGCATCGGCTATGGCTTCGAACTCGACGAGGACGATCTGGGAACCCTGTTCGAGACGGTGCGCTACGGCGACATGGGCAATGCGTCCTCGCGCATGATTTTCGAGCTCGCCGAGCCGCTGCGGGTCGACGGCATCGAATCGGGGCCCTCGGACGGGCTCTACCGGCTTGCCATCGATCTGTCGACGACCGATGCGCAGAGCTTTCGCCGCGCAATGATCGACACCATGCAGACCAGCTCGATCGTGGTGCGCTCGGGCAAGTCCGATCGGCTGGGCGCCAAGCCGCTGTCGCGCCTTGCCAACCAGGGCGATTTCGTCGTCGTGCTCGATCCCGGCCATGGCGGCATCGATTCGGGCGCCATCGGCGTCGGCGGCACCCGCGAGAAGGACGTGGTGCTCCAATTCGCCCACCAGATGCGCGCCGAACTCGAGAAGATCGACGGCATAGACGTCGTCATGACGCGCACGGACGATGTCTTCATCGCGCTCAACGACCGGGTCCGCTTCGCGCGCCAGCGCAATGCCTCGCTGTTCGTCTCCCTGCATGCCGATTCGGTGCGCCAGTCCTATGTGCGCGGCGCCACGGTCTACACGATTTCCAACCGCGCTTCGGACGACGTGGCCGCCGAGATCGCGCGCTCGGAGAACCTGTCCGATTCGATTGCCGGGATTACCTATGAGGACGAGCTCAGTCCGGTCACCGACATTCTCGTCGATCTGGCCCGCCAGGAGACGCTCGGCTTTTCGGTTCAGTTCGCCCGCATTCTCGTCTCGCACATCTCCAAGTCCTGGCGCATGATCAACAATCCGCACCGTTTCGCCGGCTTCCGCGTTCTGAAGGCGCCCGACGTGCCTTCCGTGCTCGTCGAACTGGGCTATCTTTCCAACAAGGAAGACGAGGTGCTGCTCAATGACGAGAAGTGGCGCGCCGGCATGGCCGCCGAACTGGCCGCTGCGGTGACCGAATATGCCGAACTGGCCGGCCGCCGAATCGCCGCGCGGCAGGGCGAGTGAACGGCGCCGACCGTACCCGGTTGTGCGGGCACGGCGACTGCCGCAGGTTACGTTGCGGCGCCGTGTAACCGTAACGGACGCGAATTTTTGTGGCCGCGGCGCAACGCCGGCCGATCTTTGGTGTATACGGCTCCGGTCGCCATGTTGCTGTCGCATTGTGGCCGCACCGCAGGGGAAGTTGCGCGGCAATGATGCGCGCGGCTAGGTGATTGAACGGGTTGGATGAATGCTGCGCCTTTTGGGTTATCTTTTTGGTCTGGGTGTCGTCGGCTTTCTGATCGTCGCCGCGGGAATTGCGATCTATGTCGGCGACCTCACCGACGATCTGCCCGACTACGAGGTGCTTGCCCGCTACGAGCCGCCGGTGACCACCCGGTTCTATTCGGTCGACGGCCGCCTGATGGGCGAGTTCGCGCGCGAGCGCCGGCTGTTCCTGCCGATCCAGGCCGTGCCCGATCGCGTCAAGGCGGCTTTCCTGTCCGCCGAGGACAAGAATTTCTACAGCCATACCGGCGTCGACTTCCTTGCGCTCGCCCGGGCCATGGTCACCAATGCGCAGATCGTCATCGAGGGCCAGGACCGGCGCCTGCTCGGCGGCTCGACGATCACCCAGCAGGTCGCCAAGAACTTCCTTCTGTCGTCCGACCGCACCATCGACCGCAAGGTCAAGGAGGCGATCCTCGCCTTCCGCATCGAGCAGGCCTACACCAAGGACCGCATTCTCGAACTCTACCTCAACGAGATCTTCTTCGGCGCCGGCTCCTACGGCATTGCCGGGGCCGCGCTGACCTATTTCGGCAAGGCGGTCAACGAACTCGACCTGCACGAGGCTGCCTATCTCGCCGCGCTTCCCAAGGCGCCGGCGAACTATCATCCCTTCGACGACACCGAGGCCGCGCTCGACCGGCGCAACTGGATTCTCGACCGCATGGTCGACAATGGCTACATCACCGTCGAGGACGCCGAACAGGCCAAGCAGCGCGAACTGGGCGTCAATTTCCGCCGCTCGGGCGACTTCGTGTTCGCGTCGGAATACTTCACCGAGGAGGTCCGCAAGCAGATCATCGAGCGCTATGGTGACGACGCGCTCTATGAGGGCGGGCTGTCGGTGCGCACCACGCTCGACCCGAAGATCCAGAACCAGGCGCGGATCGCCCTGCAGCGCGGCCTGCTCGAATTCGACCGCAACTGGGGCTGGCGCGGCGCCATCGGCCAGATCGACATTTCCGGCGACTGGGGGCCGGCGCTGGCCGAGTTCGACCGGCTGCCGGACGTACCCGAGTGGGATGTCGCCGTCGTGCTCGGCACCGGCGACGACGGCGTGCGCATCGGCCTTCGGCCCGAGCGCAAGCTCGACGGCGGCGTGACCGACGAGCGCGACGAGGCATCCATCGCCCGCGACGACATGCAGTGGGCGTTCAAACTGCGCGAGGATGGCGGCACGCGTTCGGCCGGCTCGATCGACGAGGTGGTCGCGCCGGGCGATGTCGTCTACGTCCAGCCCAAGGCCGAGGACTCGGCCGACTATCTGCTGCGCCAGGTTCCGGCCGTTTCCGGCGCGCTCGTCTCCATGGATCCCAACACCGGTCGCGTTCTGGCCATGGCCGGCGGGTTTTCCTTCCACGAAAGCCAGTTCAACCGCGCCACGCAGGCCTATCGCCAGCCCGGCTCGTCCTTCAAGCCCTTCGTCTATGCGGCCGCGCTCGACAATGGCTACACGCCCGCCTCGGTCATCATGGACGCGCCGATCAAGCTCGTCTCGGGCGGCGAGGTCTGGGAGCCGCAGAACTTCACCGGCGAGGCGGCCGGTCCGTCGACGCTTCGTCTTGGCATCGAGAAGTCGCGCAACCTGATGACGGTGCGCCTGGCCCAGGACATGGGCATGAACCTGGTCGCCGAATATGCCGAGCAGTTCGGCCTTTACGACGATCTGTCGCCGGTGCTGGCGATGGCGCTGGGTTCGGGCGAGACCACCGTTCTGCGCATGGTCTCGGCCTATTCGGTGATCGCCAATGGCGGCCGGCAGATCGAGCCTGCGCTGATCGACCGCATTCAGGACCGCTACGGCCGCACCGTCTTCAAGCAGGACAGCCGCCAGTGCGAGGGCTGCAATGCCGGCCAGTGGCTCGGCCAGGACGAACCCGAACTGACCGACACCCGCGAGATCGTGCTCGATCCGATGACCGCCTATCAGATGACCTCCATGATGGAAGGCGTGGTGCAGCGGGGCACGGCGACGATCCTGCGCGATCTGGGTCGGCCGATCGCCGGCAAGACGGGTACCACCAACGACTACAAGGATGCCTGGTTCGTCGGCTATACGCCGTCCATCGTGACCGGCGTCTATATCGGCTTTGACCAGCCCACCGAGATGGGGCGCGGCTCGACCGGCGGTGGCCTGGCCGCGCCGGTCTTCAAGGACTTCATGGCCGATGTGCTGGCCGACGAGCCGCTGACCGATTTCCACCTGCCGGCGGGCATGAACCTCATCGAGATCGACCGCAAGACCGGCATGCGCGCCAACGGCCAGGGCGGCGACATCATCATCGAGGCGTTCAAGCCCGGCACTGGCCCCGCCGACAGCTATTTCGTCATCGGCGCCGAGCAGGTGGCGATCCAGGTGCAGCGCACCGAGCGGCAGCGTCAGATCTCGCCCGACGCGCAGCAGGCCGTCCAGGAGGGCGCCGGCGGACTGTTCTGACATCGGCTGCCCTTTACAGCCAAGGCGCGCCGACTTAAGTGACGGGGGAGGGCGCGCCCGCCGCGCCGCAACTGCAACTCATCGGATCGCTTTCACCCATGCGCGCGGAAATCGCCACGCTGACCGACAGCATCAGGCAGGACATAGCCCTGCTGAGGAGGCATCTTTGACTGGGATGCCTCCGTCAAACGCCTCGACTATCTGAACGCGCGCGCAGAAGATCCCGACATCTGGAACGACGCCGCCGAGGCGCAAAAGCTCATGCAGGAGCGCCAGCGTCTGGAAGACATGATCGGCGCGATCAGGGGGTTCGACCAGGCGCTCGAGGACAATGTCGCGCTGATCGAACTGGGCGAGGAGGAGGACGACGCCGAGACCGTCGCCGAGGCCGAACAGGCCATCCGGGCGCTCAAGGGCCAGATCGAAAAGCGCCAGATCGAGGCGCTGCTCTCTGGCGAGATGGACGCCAACGACACCTTCGTCGAGATCCATTCGGGGGCAGGGGGCACCGAGAGCCAGGATTGGGCCAACATGCTGCTGCGCATGTACACCCGCTGGGCCGAGCGCCATGGCTTCAAGGTCGAACTGCAGGAATTTTCGGCCGGCGACGAGGCCGGCATCAAGTCCGCCACGCTGCTCGTCAAGGGCCACAACGCCCATGGCTGGCTGAAGACCGAGACCGGCGTGCACCGCCTGGTGCGCATCAGCCCCTATGACTCCAATGCCCGCCGGCATACCTCCTTTTCCTCGGTCGGCGTCTATCCGGTGATCGACGACAATGTCGAGATCGAGATCGCCGACAAGGATATCCGCATCGACACCTACCGTTCCTCGGGCGCCGGCGGCCAGCACGTCAACACCACCGATTCGGCGGTGCGCATCACCCACCTGCCGACCGGCATCGTCGTCACATCGTCGGAAAAATCCCAGCACCAGAACCGCGCCAATGCCATGAAGGCGCTGCGCGCCCGGCTCTACGATCTGGAAATGAAGCGGCGCGAGGAAGCCGCGCAATCCCAGTTCGACGCCAAGTCGGACATTGGCTGGGGCCACCAGATCCGGTCCTACGTCCTGCAGCCCTACCAACTGGTCAAGGATCTGCGCACGGGCGTGGAATCGACCGCACCGGGCGACGTCCTCGACGGGGCGCTCGACCCGTTCATGGAAGCCGCGCTGGCGCACCGGGTCACCGGCGGCGAGGATGCCGATATCGACGACGTCGCGTAGGTTTGCCGAACCCCCTGTCCGTCCTCGTCGCCTCCGCCGCTCCCTTCTCTTCGTCATCCCCGGTTGCGCCGCGGCCGGGCGTGACCGGACGCAAGGGCCGAAAACGACCATCGGCCTGCGCGCTCAGCCATAGCCGGCCGCATGCATGATCTTGATATGCGCCACCGCCGCCAGAAGCGCCAGGCGCATCGAGTTGGCGTTGCCGATGCCGACGATCTGGTCGTCGTCCGGCCCGCGCGATTCCCTGAGCGTACAGCGCCATTTGGTGTTGTCGCGCGGGCTTGCGTGACCGTCAAACGACAGCGCCCAGCCCGGATAGGCATGGCCGACGACGCGAATGGCGCTTTCCGCCGATCCCAGCAGCCCGGTCTTGGTCGCCTCCGGCGCGATCGGTTCCCGGAAGCCGTCCGACAGCATCGCTGCCGCATCGCCTGCCAGCGCGTCATCGAGCGTTGCCGCGCTCTCCAGCCGTTCTCTCAATGCCGTCAGCGCGTTGCTGTCCATCACGATATCCTCGATATGCTGTGGCGGCGCCCGCCGCGCCCGATCCCTTGTGCCCATACCATAGCGGCCACCACCGCGCAGCCATTGACAAGGGTCAATGACCCGGGCGCCACCAGCGCCAATTGTGCCGCCGACCGAACTCGAAACGGGAGGCCGTCCGTGCTCCAATCAAACCGCAATGTCATCTTCTTTGAGCAATTGTCGCGCGGCGACGTGGCAAAGGTGGGCGGCAAGAACTCCTCTCTGGGCGAGATGGTGCAGCAACTCGGCGGCAAGGGCGTCGCCGTCCCCGGCGGGTTCGCCACCACCTCGGACGCCTTTCGCGCCTATCTGAAGGCGAACGACCTCGACGCGTTCATCCGCGACCGCGTCGAACGGTTCGACGATGGCCGGCTGACGCTGAAGCAGGCCGGCGAGGCGATTCGCGATGCGATCTTCAATGGCCAGTGGCCCGACGACATTCGCAGCGACATCCTTGCCGCCTATCGGGAACTGGGCGAGCGCGAAGGCATCGAGAACATGTCGGTGGCCGTGCGTTCGTCGGCCACCGCCGAGGACCTGCCCGAGGCCAGCTTCGCCGGCCAGCAGGAGACCTATCTCAATGTCAGCGGCGAGGTGGCCCTGCTCGAGGCCTGCCGGCGCTGTTACGCCTCGCTGTTCACCGACCGGGCGATCACCTATCGCCGCCATCACGGCTTCGATCACACCGAGGTTGCCCTGTCGATCGGCGTTCAGCAGATGGTGCGCGCCGACATTGGCGGCTCGGGCGTGATGTTCTCGATCGACACCGAATCGGGCTTCGACAAGGCGGTGCTGATCAACGCGGCCTGGGGGCTCGGCGAAAACGTCGTGCAAGGCGCGGTCAATCCGGACGAATACGAGGTCTACAAGCCCTTCCTGTCCAATCCCAGGCTCAAGCCGGTGATCGAAAAGGCGCGCGGTTCCAAGGACATCAAGATGATCTACGGCCGCGGCGACGGACCGGTCACGCGCAACGTTCCGACCTCGAAGGCCGAGCGCGCCGCCTTCGTGCTCAGCGATGACGAGATCATCGAACTGGCCCGCATGGCGGTGACGATCGAGGACCATTACGGCCAGCCAATGGACATGGAATGGGCCAAGGATGGCGAGACCGGCAAGCTCTATATCGTTCAGGCGCGGCCCGAGACGGTGCAGTCGCGCGCCAACCAGGGCACGATCAAGTCCTACACCATCGACAACAAGGGCCGGCGCCTGTTGACCGGGCTTTCGGTCGGCGGTGCCGTCGTCGGCGGGACCGTCTGTTTGATCGAGGATGTCAGGGACATCGACAAGTTCATCGATGGCGGCATTCTCGTCACATCGACCACCGACCCCGACTGGGTGCCGATCATGAAGCGCGCCTCGGCCATCGTCACCGATCATGGCGGCCGTACCTCGCACGCCGCCATCGTCAGCCGCGAACTGGGCCTTCCGGCCATCGTCGGCACGGGCAATGCCACCCACGTGCTGCACGACCACCAGGAGGTGACCGTCTCGTGTGCCGAAGGCGAGGAGGGCTATGTCTACGAGGGCATTGCCGATTATTCCGCCGAGGAGATTTCTCTCGACGAGGTGCCGGAGACCAGGACCAAGATCATGCTGAACCTGGCCAGCCCTTCGGCCGCCTTTCGCTGGTGGCGGCTGCCGGCCGAGGGCGTGGGCCTGGCCCGCATGGAGTTCGTCGTCAACAACGTCATCAAGGTTCACCCGATGGCGCTGGTCAATTTCGACACGCTGGGCGATGACGACGTCAAGCAGGAGATCGCCGAGATCACCCGCGGCTACGACAACAAGGAGGACTACTTCGTCGACGAACTGGCACGCGGTCTGTCGCGCATCGCAGCGGTTGCCTATCCGAACCGCGTGATCGTGCGCATGTCCGACTTCAAGACGAACGAATATGCCGAGCTGCTGGGCGGACACGATTTCGAGCCCCGGGAGGAAAACCCGATGATCGGCTGGCGCGGCGCCTCGCGCTACTACTCGGACGGCTACCGGCCCGGCTTCGAGCTCGAATGCAAGGCGATCCTCAAGCTGCGCGAGGAGATGGGCTTCGACAACGTCGTCGTCATGATCCCGTTCTGCCGCACGCTGACCGAGGCCGACAGGGTGCTCGAGGTGATGGCGGGCGCCGGGCTCGAGCGCGGCCGGAACGGGCTCGAGATCTACGTCATGTGCGAGATCCCCTCCAATGTGATCCTCGCCGAGCAGTTCGCCGAGCGCTTTGACGGCTTTTCCATCGGCTCGAACGACCTGACCCAGCTCACCCTGGGCGTCGACCGCGATTCGGGCGAACTGGCCGATGTGTTCGACGAGCGTGATCCGGCGGTGCTGTGGATGATCCGGTCGGTCGTCGAGCGCGCGCACAAGGCGGGGGCCAAGGTCGGCTTCTGCGGTCAGGCGCCATCCAACTCGCCCGATTACGCAAGGCTGCTGGTCGAGGCCGGCATCGACACGATCTCGGTGACGCCCGACAGCTTCCTGGACGTCAAGGGCCATGTGAAGGACGCCGAGGGGTAGGGGGTCGCGGGCCCGGCGCACGCCGGCCCTTCATGTCGTGACCGCGCCCACCCTTCGTCTCGCCGCATGCGAGGGCGTGATGACGCGTGGGCCGTCGCGCCGCTTGTCAAAATCTTCACAATCCGACAGCCTGCGCCCCATCTGCCAGCCATTTTTACACGATTTTGACAACGCGGATGCAGCATTCGCGTGCCGTTTCCGCCAATGGGCGTTACGTATGAGCCGATCCAGCCGTCGCAATGGCGGTCCGGCAGCGTGAATGGACGTGGGCGGAGCCGCGCTGTGACAGGCTTTACAGGATTTCGACACGGCGCCCGCACGGCGGGGCCGCCACGCCAGGAGCAGGACATGACCTACCACAATGAAATCCAGACCGCCTCGGAGCTGATCTCCGCCCATGGCCGGCCGTGGGACGGCATCAATCCCGAATATGTCGCCCGCATGCGGCTTCAGAACCGGTTTCGGACCGGCCTCGACATCGCCAGATATACCGCGAAGATCATGCGCCAGGACATGGCTGCCTATGACGCGGACCCGGCCAAGTACACCCAGTCGCTGGGCTGCTGGCACGGCTTCATCGGCCAGCAGAAGATGATTTCCATCAAGAAGCATTTCGGCTCGACCAGGGGCCGCTATCTTTATCTTTCGGGCTGGATGGTCGCCGCGCTGCGCTCGGAATTCGGCCCGCTGCCCGACCAGTCCATGCACGAAAAGACCTCCGTTCCCGCGCTCATCGAGGAGCTCTATACCTTCCTCAAGCAGGCCGATGCGCGCGAACTTGGCGGTCTTTTCAGCGAGCTCGACGCTGCGCGCGATGGCGGCGACGAGGTGACCGCGGCGGCCGTGCAGAAGAAGATCGACAATTTCGAGACCCACATCGTGCCGATCATCGCCGACATCGATGCCGGCTTCGGCAACGAGGAGGCGACCTATCTTCTGGCCAAGAAGATGATCGAGGCGGGCGCCTGTGCGCTGCAGATCGAAAACCAGGTGTCCGACGAAAAGCAGTGCGGCCACCAGGACGGCAAGGTCACCGTGCCCCATGCCGAGTTCCTCGCCAAGGTGCGCGCCTGCCGCTACGCCTTCCTGGAGCTGGGCGTCGATGACGGCATCATCGTCACGCGGACCGATTCGCTCGGCGCCGGCCTGACCAAGCAGATCGCCGTGTCCAACGCGCCGGGCGATCTGGGCGACCGGTACAATGCCTTTCTCGACTGCGAGGACGTGTCCGAAGCCGAGATCGGCAATGGCGACGTGCTGATCCGTCGCGATGGCAAGCTGATGCGCCCCAAGCGCCTGCCGAGCGGCCTGTTCCAGTTCAAGAAGGGCTCCGGCAAGGACCGGGTGGTGCTCGACTGCGTCACCTCGCTGCGCAACGGCGCCGACCTTTTGTGGATCGAGACCGAAAAGCCGCATATCGGCCAGATCGCCGAAATGGTGAACGCCATTCGCGCGCAGGTGCCGAACGCCAAGCTGGTCTACAACAACTCGCCATCCTTCAACTGGACGCTCAATTTCCGCCAGCAGGTCTATGACGCCTGGGTCGAAGCCGGCAAGGACGTCACCAGCTACGACCGCGACCGGCTGATGAGTGCCGATTATGACGACAGCGATCTGGCCGCCGAGGCCGATGAGCGCATCCGCACCTTCCAGGCCGACGCGGCGCGCCAGGCCGGCATCTTCCATCACCTGATCACGCTGCCCACCTATCATACCGCGGCGCTTTCGACCGACAATCTGGCCCGCGAATATTTCGGCGAAGCGGGGATGCTGGGCTATGTGGCGGGCGTTCAGCGCCGCGAAATCCGCGAAGGGATCGCCTGCGTCAGGCACCAGAACATGGCCGGCTCGGACATGGGCGACGACCACAAGGAGTATTTCTCCGGCGATGCGGCGCTCAAGGCCGGCGGCACCGAAAACACGATGAACCAGTTCGCCGTCCCGGCGGAGTGATCTGCACCTTGGCTCACCTCCCCCTTGAGGGGAGGTCGGCCACTGGCGAGTGCAAACGAGACAGAGCCGGGTGGGGGTAATGGAGTGGCCGATGCGCCTCTTCGGTACCCCCACCCGCGCGACCGTCGCAGGCTCGGTCTCGCGCGCCTCCCCTCAAGTGGGAGGCAATCGCAAACCCTTCTCCCCGCACACGGGGAGAAGGGCTACCCCTCCAGCCGCTTGCCCAGGCGACCGGCCAGATCGGTGATGAACTGCCAGGCGACGCGCCCGGAGCGGCCGCCGCGCGTCGTTGCCCATTCAAGCGCGTCGCGGCGCAGTTGCTCGGGCTCGACGTCGAGCCCGTAATGGGCGACATAGCCGTCCACCATCGCCAGGTAATCGTCCTGGCTGCATTTGTGGAAACCCAGCCACAGGCCGAACCGGTCCGACAGCGACACCTTCTCCTCGACCGCCTCTGACGGGTTGATCGCCGTCGAACGCTCGTTTTCGATCATGTCGCGTGGCAGAAGATGCCGCCGGTTCGAGGTCGCATAGAAGATCACGTTTTCGGGCCGACCCTCGACACCGCCGTCAAGGGCCGCCTTCAGCGACTTGTATGACGTATCGTCCTGGTCGAAGGACAGATCGTCGCAGAACACGATGAACCGGTACGGCGCATCGCGCACGATCCCGAGCAGCCGGGGCAGGGCGTCGATGTCCTCGCGGTGGATCTCGATCAGCTTGAGCGGCCCGCGCCCGTTCGACGCCTGTGCGTTGACCGCGCCATGGGCCGCCTTGACGAGCGAGGATTTGCCCATCCCCCGCGCACCCCACAGCAGCACGTTGTTGGCCGGAAGGCCCGCCGCAAAGCGCGTGGTGTTGTCGATCAGGATGTCGCGCACCCGGTCGACACCGCGGATGAGTCCGATCTCGATGCGGTTGATCCGGGCGACGGCAACGAGCGCGCCCGCCTCCGCATTCCACAAAAAGCACTCGGCCGCATCGAAATCGGGCAGTGGCGCGGGCGGCGGTGCCAGCCGGTCCATCGCCGCGATCAGCCGGTCGAGCTTTGCGTTCAGCGCTGCCAGCGCGCCAGCGTCTTCGGTCGCCATCGGCTCGGCCCCTGCGTAGGATCGGCGCGCGCGATGGCGCCGGCCGACCCTTCTTTGGTTGCATCGGCGCTTTGCCTGACTATATTCGCCGCAAATTTCAAGGTCCCCTTCCGGGATATCGGTTCTCAAGGAGTTGTGCATGTTTGTGACACCGGCGTTTGCTCAAGCGGGTGGCGCCGCGGGCGGTCCGTCTCTCATCATGAGTCTGCTGCCCTTCATCCTGATCTTCGTGATCATGTACTTTCTGATCATCCGCCCGCAGCGCCAGCAGATGAAGAAGCGCGAGGAAATGCTCGGTGCGATCCGCCGCAACGACACCATCGTCACCGGTGGCGGCGTGGTCGGCAAGGTCACCAAGGTGTTCGAGGACAACGAACTGGAAGTGGAGATCGCCCAGGGCACCAAGGTGCGCGTCGTGCGCTCCATGGTCGCCGATGTGCGCGTGAAGGGCGAACCGGTCGCGGCCAACGACGCCAAGAAGGCGTAGGACCGGACTTCGATAGCGCGCCGATTGCCACAATGGCGCGCTATGTTAAACGCGCGGTGCCGGCCGGCCCGCGCCTGACCGATTGCGGACGTGACCTGACATGCTCTATTTCGCCCCCTGGAAGACGGCCCTGATCTGGCTGACCGTAGCGGTCGGGATCGCCTTCGCGCTGCCCAACCTTTATCCGCAGTCGGTGCGCGACAGCCTGCCCGAGGTCATTCCCAACGACACGCTGGCGCTCGGGCTCGACCTTCAGGGCGGGGTGCACCTGCAGCTCATGCTCGACCGCGAGGATCTGGTCGCCCAGCGCCTGGAGAGCGTCGGCGACGAGGTGCGGCGGCTCTTGCGCGCCGAGGGCATCGGCTATACAGGGCTGTCCGGCCAGGGTCAGCGGGTCAGCTTCCGGCTGCGCGATCCCGGCGAGGCGGAGGCCGCGCGCGAAGCGCTGGCCGACCTGCTCGCGCCGGTCTCGACCGGCGTTCTGACCGGCGGCACGATCCGCGAGGTCACGCTCGACGAGGGCGCCGACGGCCGGTTCGAACTGACCATCACCGACCAGGGCCTCGACTACCGCATGGCGAGCGCGGTCAGCCAGACCGTCGAGGTCATTCGCGGCCGCATCGACGAACTGGGCACCACGGAACCGATCATCCAGCGCCAGGGCACCGATCGCATCATCGTGCAGGTGCCCGGGCTCGACGACCCGCAGCGCCTCAAGGACCTGATCGGCACCACCGCACGCCTGACCTTCCAGATGGTCGACGCGACGACCCCGGTCGAAGAAGCGCTCGACGGCCGTCCGCCGGTCGGCACCGAGGTGCTCTATTCGACCGACGATCCGCCAATTCCCTATCTGCTGGAAACCCGCGAAATCGTCACCGGCGAGAACCTGGAGGACGCCCAGGCCGGCTTCGACCAGCGCACCAACGAACCGATCGTCACCTTCCGTTTCGACGGCACCGGCGCCCAGCGCTTCGGCCGCGCCACCCAGGAGAATGTCGGCCGGCCCTTTGCCATCGTCCTTGACGATCAGGTGATCTCGGCGCCTGTGATCCGCGAGCCGATCCTGGGCGGTTCGGGCCAGATCTCAGGCAACTTCACCATCGAGGGCGCCAACGATCTGGCGATCCTGCTGCGCGCCGGCGCGCTGCCGCTCAAGCCGACCTTCGTCGAGGAGCGCACGGTCGGCCCCAGCCTTGGCGCCGACTCCGTCGCCGCCGGCGAGATCGCCGGGCTGATCGGCGCGTTTCTCGTCGTCGGCTTCATGTTCGTTGCCTATGGTTTCCTGGGCGTGATCGCCAATCTGGCGCTCTTGATCAACATCACGCTGGTCCTGGGCGCGCTGTCCGGGCTCGGCGCCACGCTGACCTTGCCGGGCATTGCCGGCATCGTGCTCACGGTGGGCATGGCGGTCGATTCCAACGTGCTGATCTTCGAGCGCATCCGCGAGGAGCGCCTTGGCGGGCGAAGTCTGATCCAGGCGATCGACGCCGGCTTCCAGCGCGCCTTCACGACCATTGTCGATGCCAATGTGACCACGCTGATCGCCGCGGTGATCCTGTTCTATCTCGGCTCGGGGCCGATCCGCGGCTTCGCCGTCACGCTCGCCATCGGCATCGTGACGACGGTGTTCACCGCCTTCATCCTGACGCGCTGGATGATGGCGTTCTGGCTCAAGCGCCGCAAGCCCAAGGAATTGCCGCTCGGCCTTGGCAGGCATTTGCGCCCGGACACCAAGATCAGGTTCATGTGGCTGCGCCGCTACACCTTCACCGCTTCGGCGGCGGTCGTCGTCGCCTCCATGGCGCTGTTCGCCACGGTCAACATGAACCTTGGCATCGATTTCAAGGGCGGCTCGCTGATCGAGGTGCAGTCGCAGGCCGACACCGCCGATATCGGCGAGATCCGCACGGCGCTGTCGGGGCTCAATCTTGGCGACGTGCAGGTGCAGGGCTTTGGCTCGGAACGCGATGTCCTGATCCGCATCGAAAGCCAGGATGGCGGCGATACCGCCGAGCAGAGCGCCGTCACCAAGGTGCGCGCCGCGCTCGAGGAGGATTACGACATACGCCGCGTCGAGGTGGTGGGGCCGACGGTGTCGGGCGAACTGGCGACCGCCGGCACCATCGCGGTGCTCGCCGCGCTGGCCGCGATTCTGGTCTATATCTGGCTGCGCTTTGAGTGGCAGTTCGCGCTCGGCGCGATCATCGCCACCACCCATGACGTGCTGCTGACGATCGGCATGTTCGTGATCACCGGGCTCGAGTTCAACCTGTCCAGTATCGCCGCGATCCTGACCATTGTCGGCTATTCGCTCAACGACACGGTGGTCGTCTATGACCGCGTGCGCGAGAATCTGCGACGATACAAGAAGATGCCGATTCCCGAACTGCTCGACATGTCGATGAACCAGACCCTGCCGCGCACCATATTGACCTCGGTGACGACGCTGCTGGCCCTGTCGGCGCTGTTCGTCTTCGGCGGCGAGGTGCTGCGCTCGTTCGTATCGGCGATGATCTTCGGCGTGGTGATCGGCACCTATTCCTCGATCTTCGTGGCCGCGCCGATCCTGATCATGTTCCGCCTGCGCCCCGGCGCCCTGTCGCAGGGGGACGACGAGGCCAAAAAGGAGAAGGCGGCGACGGCCAACACCGCCCCCGTCGACATGGACACGGCGTAGGCGCGCCGTGGCCCGCACCATCCGCGCCGGCATCGAGATCCGCGACGCGCACTATCCGGGCCGCGCGCCGATCGACGCCTATGGCAATGGCGGCTTCCGCTTCGCCGACATGTCGCACAGGGGCTCGGTGATCGTCCTGCCCTCGGGCATTCACGGCTGGGACGTCGCCCGCTTCGAGGACATCGACGAGGCAAGCCTGGCGCCGGTCTTCGATCAGTCCGGCGGCATCGAACTGCTGCTGGTCGGCTGCGGCGAGGATCTGCGGGTTCTGCCCCGGCCGCTGCGCGAAGCGCTCAACGGACACGGCGTTGCGGTCGAGTCGATGGCGACCGGCGCCGCGGTGCGCACATTCAACGTGCTGCTTGCCGAGGACCGGCAGGTCGCCGCCGCGCTGATCGCGGTGGAGGATGCGCGGTAGAGTGCGCCCCGCCTCCCTCGCCCCGCTTGCGGGGAGAGGGATGTGAGGCTTGTGAGCGCAAGCGAACCAGCCGCAACTGGGTGAGGGGCATTTCCTGCAATCGCGCCCCCTCATCCAACTGTGACATCAACGCAGCTTCGCTTCGATGTGTCTCGTATCCTTCTCCCCGCTGGGAGAAGGAAGCCGCTGAACATCCGACACGGCCCGACCGATCGAGCAAGACAAACCGGCTGAGGCCCTCTGCACCACCCCACTGGCCAACCTCGCCCGCCAGTGCCATATCGCCCCCATGGGCGACACCTCCGGCAATCTTCTGGGACAGTTGCGCGCGGCCGATCGCGAGCGCTACCTTTCGGTGCTTTTTGCGCCCGAGGACAAGCGCGAGGCGCTGGCCGCGCTGTTCCTGTTCAACGCCGAGATCGCGCGCATCCGGGACATTGTCTCCGAGCCGCTGCCCGGCGAGATCCGCCTGCAATGGTGGCGCGAGGTGATCGACGGCGACCGGGCCGAGGAGGCCGGTCACCACCCGGTCGCTGCGCCGCTTCTTAAGACCATCAACCGCTTTGACCTGCCCGCCGCCACCTTCGACAACATGCTCGAAGCGCGCATCTTCGATCTCTATGACGACCCCATGCCCGCGCGCACCGATCTTGAGGGCTATCTCGGCGAGACGGGCTCGGCGCTGATCCAGATGGCCTGCCAGATCCTCAATGGCGGCGCGGTGCCCCCCACCGCCGATCCGGCTGGCCATGCCGGCGTCGCCTACGGCATCGCCAACCTGATCCGCCAGATGCCGGTGCACCGCGCGCGCGGCCAGGTCTATCTGCCCGGGGACCTGCTGTCGGCGGCCGGCTTCGACGCGAGCCATTGGCTCGCCGGCGACGATGACGATGCCGCCGCCACGGCGACGAGCGCCTTCGTCGCACTCGGCCGCCAGCATCTGCGCCAGGCCAGGAACGCCCTTGCATCGGTCGACAGGACCCTGCGCCCGCCCTTTTCCGTGCTTGGCGTCGCCGACGCGGTGTTCGATGCGGCCGAACGCGCAGGGGCCGGCGCAAGTACCCGGCCGGTGACGATCTCGCCGGTGCGCGCGCAGTGGCGCATCACACGCTTTGCGCTTTCCCGATGATGATATGAAGGCCCGTCACGCCGGCTCGGCGGGCCCGGCGGTCGTGATGCTTGGCGGCCGGCAGGGCGTGCCATATGGTGGTGCGCGCCATCGCAGCAAAGGGAGGAGCCGTGACGCCATGGATCCCCGAAACCGTGGCCGTCTACCAGATGGTCGGCCTGTTCGGCGTGGCGCTGCATGTCGGCGCCTATGCTGCGCTGCAATTGGGGGCGGTGCGCGGCAACGGCTACACCTATCCGACCGTCATCATAGCCGCCGCCTGCTGCATGCTGCTGAGCCTGTGGCGCGATTTCAACCTCGCTTCGGCCGTGATCCAGTGCTTCTTCATAACGATCTCGCTGCTCGGCCTGACCCGGCGCTTCATCCTCGACCGCCGCGTCCGCTTTTCCGCTGACGAAAAGGCGCTGCTGGCCAGCAAGTTCGCCGACCTGCCAAGGCACGCGGCCCGCCGGCTCTTCGACGCCGGCCACTGGATCGATGTCGAACCGGGCAGCGTGCTGGCGACCGAGGACCAGCCGGTGGCGAACCTGTTGTACCTCAAACAGGGGCGCGCCGACGTCATTTCGGGGGGCAAGCGCATCGGCGAATGCCTGCCCGGGACCTTCATTGGCGAGGTAACCGCACTGACCGGCACGCCGGCCACCGCGACCGTCGTCGCCGCGACCGCCGCGACCGTCTTTGCCATCGATGCGGATCGCCTGCGCCGGCTGACCGGGCGCGACCGTGAACTGCGCAACGTGGTCGGCCAGGCCTTCGCCGCCGACATGCGGGCCAAGCTGCACCTGTCGAACCGCGCACAGGCCGCCCGTCCTTCACCCGAATGAGGCGCCGCGGACCGGCTACTCCGCCGCTTCCAGCGCGCCGGTTCCCAGCCAGGCGCGGCAATCGGCAAGCGCCCGCGCTGTCAGCGCGCGTTTCTTGGCCAGCGCCTTGTCCTTGCCGCGGAACCGGCCGGTAAAGCCGTCGGGCTTGCGCATCGCCCCCTCGGGCGGCGGCGGAAACAGGCCGAAATTGATGTTCATGGGCTGAAAGGAGCGCTTGCCCGGCTCGTCCTCGGCGACCAGATGGCCGCCCGTGATATGCGCCAGCAGCGCGCCGAAGGCCGTCGTCTGGGGCGGCGGTTCGACCGGCTGGCCCGTCTTCTGCGCCGCCGCGAAGCGCCCGGCAAGAAGTCCGATCGCCGCCGATTCCACATAGCCCTCGCAGCCGGTGATCTGTCCGGCAAAGCGGATATCGGGCCGCGATCGCAGCGAAAGGTCGGGCCCGAGCAGGACCGGCGAGTTCAGATAGGTGTTGCGGTGCAGCCCGCCCAGCCGGGCGAATTCGGCGTTTTCCAGCCCCGGTATGCGCCGGAAGATGTCCTTTTGCGCGCCATAGCGCAGCTTGGTCTGGAAGCCGACCATGTTGTAGAGCGTGCCCAGCGCGTTGTCCTGGCGCAGCTGCACGACGGCATAAGGCTTTTCGTCGGGCTTGTGCGCGTTCGTCAGTCCCATCGGCTTCATCGGGCCGTGGCGCAGCGTCTCGCGCCCGCGCGCGGCCATCACCTCGATCGGCAGGCAGCCGTCGAAATAGGGCGTGCCCTCGAAGTCCTTGAAATCGGTCGTCTCGCCGCCGAGCAGCGCGTCGATGAAGGCCTCGTACTGCGCCTTGTCCATCGGGCAGTTCAGGTAATCCTTGCCGGTGCCGCCGGGCCCCGTCTTGTCGTAGCGCGACTGGAACCAGGCGATGTCGGTGTCGACCGTGTCGGCATAAACGATCGGCGCGATCGCATCGAAGAATGCCAGTGCGTCCTGGCCGGTTTCTGCGGCGATGGCCTCGGCCAGCGCCGGCGCGGTCAGCGGACCGGTGGCGATGATCGTCGAGCCCCATTGCGCTGGCGGCAGGCCGGTCACCTCTTCGCGGACCACGGTGATGAGCGGGTGGGCCGCAATGGCCTCGGTCACCTGCCGGGCGAAGCCGTCGCGGTCGACGGCCAGCGCCGAGCCGGCCGGCACCTGGTTGGCGTCCCCGCTCGCCATGATCAGCGAGCCGGCCAGCCGCAATTCGGCATGCAGAAGGCCCACCGCGTTCAGTTCGGCATCGTCGGAGCGAAACGAATTCGAGCACACCAGTTCGGCCAGCGCGTCGGTCTTGTGCACCTGGGTGCCGCGAACCCCGCGCATTTCGTGCAGCACCACCGGTACGCCCTGGCGCGCGATCTGCCAGGCCGCTTCCGAACCGGCCAGGCCGCCGCCGACAACATGAATGGGAGCATCGCTCATGGCGCGAAACTAGCGCACGGCCCGGAGGCCGGCAACACGTCTCCCGCGCCCCTGTCGGACACAAAAAAACACCTGCCGGGGAGGACGGCAGGTGTTCCATGAGAAGGTGCGGCCGGGAGGAAGCCGCTCCCCTTCATCGTCGCGCCGGCCCGGGAGGAGGAAGGCCGGCGGACGAATTCCATCGGTATTCAGCGCACCGAGCGGCGGGCGATTTCGGCGATGTCGCCGCGTGCAATACCCAGATCGTCGAGCTCGCGCGTCGAAAGACGGCTCAACTCGTTGTAGGTCTTGCGTGCCTTGCGCCACTGGGCGAACGAGCGTGTCAGGTTCATGGCGTTGTCCTTTCCGTTGACTTCCGGTGTGATCCGGTTTGTTGTTCGTTGCGAGCCCGATATAGGCCCGCCCGGTGCCGCTGATAACCGCGATTTGTGCATGGCATCCATGCATATTTTGCATTGCACAATTCCGCCCTGTTGGTAACCGGTCCGTAACATGGCGTGATTGCGTAAACCGTTGAGAAAAAGGCATTAATCCGGTCCGGCATGGCGAGCTATCTGGAAAACCAGATCAAGGACTGGCAGCGCCGCGGCGTCGTTTCCGATGACGTCGCGCAAACCCTTCTTGACGACGTGCGCGGTTCGCTCTCGGTGGCGACCGAAAGGCCGGCCCGGCGCTTTTCCTTTCTGCGGATCGTGGCCGGTTTCGCCGCGCTTTCGTTTGCCGCGGCGATCCTGATGTTCATCTCGGCCAACTGGGAGGCCATCCCGCGGCTTGCACGCGTGGCTGGCGTCATGGTGCTGATCGGCGCCGGTCTGGTTGGCGGGGCGGTGGTGCGCCTGCGCGATCATGGCCGGCATCTGCGCCTTGAGGAGGCATTCTATTTCGTCGGCGGCGCGGCCTATGTCGGCGGTGTCGCCCTGGTCGGCCAGATGTACCATTTGCCCGGCGATGTCGGCCAGGCCATGCTTGGCTTCGCCGCCGGGCTGGGCCTTGCCGCGCTGTGCGTGCGCAGCCATGTGCTCGCCCTTTTCGCGCTGGGCGCGGCCGCCTGGTGGTATCTGGAAACGCCGGAGCCCGACAATCTGCTCACGCCGGTCTTCGCCGGGTTTGCGCTGTTCTGCGCGGCCGGCTACGGGCTCGGCACGCTGATGGCCGCGCGGTGGGTCAGGTGGGCCGCCATTGCCGCCTTCGTGGTCGGACTTCTGCCCTTTGCCGGCGCGGTGATCGAGGCCGTCATCGACGCCTATGACGGCCTGCCCGATGCGATCCGGCTGGCGATCTGGCTGATCGCGCTGGCGCTCGCGGTGGCGGTGCTGTGGGCCGAACGGGTCGCCCCTGGCCGCCTTCGCGGCGTGCCGGGCCTGCGCCGGCCGCGTGCCGGTGCCGCGTTCGGCCTCGGCGTCTTCGCCCTTTTCGCGCTGCATACCGAGGCCGGCGACCTGCTGCCGCTGATCGTCGTCGGCCCGATGACGCTGGCCTTCGCCCTGTTTGCCCTTTTCGCCCATGGCGCCCGTTCGCGGCCGATCCGCTATGCCGGCTATGTGCTGTTCGTGGGCGAGACCCTGTTCCTTTATGCCGAAACGGTCGCCACGCTGCTCGGCACCGCCGGCTTCTTCTTCGCCGTCGGCCTGACGCTGACGGCGATCGCGCTTGTGATCTATGTCGCCGAACGGCGCTTCCGTTCCGCCCGCCGGGAGCATGACCATGGCTGAGCGTGCCGCATCCACCAAACGCTTCGTGCTGCCCGGCGCACTGATCGCCACGCTCGCCCTGTGCGCCATGCTGGCATGGATGATCGCGGATCGCGCCCGCATTCTTCGCCAGGGGCAGGAGGTCGTGCTCAGGACCGCGCCGGTCGACCCGCGCGACCTGCTGCGCGGGCGCTATGTCCGGCTCGGCTATGAGGCCGCCAGCATCGAGGGCCCGGCGCTCGACCCGCTGCGTGCGGCGCTCGAGGGCGTGGATGCGCAACGCGACCTGACGGTCTATGTCAGCGTCGAGGCGGGGCCGGATGGCGTATTCGAACCGGTGCGCGTATCGCTCGAACCGCCGCCGGGCGGTGTCTTCTTGCGGGGCACCGCGAACTATGCCAGCGCGCAGACGGTCAATTTGTCCGTCGATTACGGCATCGACCGGTTCTACACCAACGAGCATCGCGCGCCCGAGCTTGAAACGAACATGCGCGATGGCCAGCTTACCGAAGTGGTGCTCGCCGTCGACGCGACCGGCACCGCCCAGATCAAGGCGCTGCGCCAGGGCGGCGAGGTGATCGTCACCGAACCGCTCTATTGACCGGTGAGCGCGGTGCTTTTTCGTTTGAACCGCCCGGTCAGGGTGGTATAGAGCGCGCCACTGGCGGCATGCTCCGGTATGTCCCGCGTGCGGATATGGCGGAACTGGTAGACGCGCCGGATTTAGGTTCCGGTGCCGCAAGGCGTGGGGGTTCGACTCCCTCTATCCGCACCAATTCGCCATCCAGCGAGGTCGAGATCAAGGGCGCGATCGGTTGGCCATGACGGGCCCCGCGCCGGCAGACATGAAGGTTTGAACATGCAGGTCACCGAAACCCTCAATGAAGGGCTCAAGCGCGAAATCAAGGTCGTCGTTCCCAGGACCGACCTTCAGGCGAAGCTGACCGACCGGCTGCACGACGCCAAGCCGCGCGTGCGCCTGAACGGCTTCCGCCCGGGCAAGGTGCCGGTCAGCCATCTGCGGCGGATGTATGGCAAGTCGTTCATGGCCGAGATCGTCAACGAGATCATCAAGGACACGCCCGGTTCGGTGCTCGCCGACCGAGGCGAACGTTCGGCCACCCCGCCCGAAATCGACATGACCGAGGACGAGAGCGAGGCCGAAAAGGTGCTCGAGGGCGAGAGCGATTTCGAGTTCTCGCTGAAATACGAGGTGATGCCGCCGATCGAGATCAAGGACTATTCGTCGATCAAGATCACCCGCCCGGTCGTCGAGATCGCCGACGAGGAGGTCGAGGAGCAGGTCATGCGCGTCGCCCAGTCGGCGGCCGAATGGTCCGAAAAGGACGGCAAGGCGGCCGATGGCGACCGCGTGACCATGAACTATCTGGGCAAGATCGACGGCGAGGCGTTCGAGGGCGGCGCCGACGAGGGCGCGCAGATCGTGCTCGGCTCGGGCCAGTTCATTCCCGGCTTCGAGGAACAGCTCGTCGGCGTCAAGGCCGGTGACGACGTGACCGTGACCGTCAGCTTTCCCGAAGATTACCAGGCCGCCCACCTGGCCGGCAAGCAAGCGGTCTTCGAGGTCAATGTCGTCAAGGTCGAGAAGGCGGAGCCGATCGAGCTCAATGACGAACTGGCCGAAAAGCTCGGCATCGAGAGCATCGAGCGCCTGCGCACCATCATCCGCGAGCAGATCGAGGGCCAGTACGGCAACATGACCCGTCAGAAGGTCAAGCGCCAGCTGCTCGATGCGCTCGACGAGATGTACCGGTTCGAAAGCCCCGAAAAGCTGGTCGAGACCGAGTTCAACAACATCTGGTCGCAGATCACGCGCGAACTCGAGCAGGCCGGCCGGACCTTCGAGGACGAGGACACCACCGAGGACCAGGCGCGGCAGGAATACCGCAAGCTCGCCGAGCGGCGCGTGCGGCTCGGGCTGGTGCTGTCGCGGATCGGCGAGGAAGCCGGCGTCGAGGTAACCGAAACCGAGATGCAGCAGGCGGTCATGTCCCATGTGCGCCAGTATCCCGGCCAGGAGCGCCAGATCTACGAGTTCTTCCAGAACAACCCCGATGCGGTGGCCAATCTGCGCGCCCCGATCTTCGAGGAGAAGACCGTCGATCACCTGCTCACCGAGGTGGACGTCACCGACAAGACCGTCAGCAAGGAAGAGCTGATGGCCGATGACGAGGAGGACGAGGCGGCCAAGGCGGATTCGAACACGTCCGAAGAGAAGAAGGCCGCCCCGAAGAAGCAGGCGGGCAAGAAGGCGACGGCTTCCGCCAAGGGCAAGACCGACGAGGAAGTCACCGACAAGGATCAGACCGACAAGGCCGGCTGAACGACCCGTTCGGCGAACCGAAAAGGAGGCCGGTGCCCAGCGCCGGCCTTTTCGTTTGCGGGCTCACAAGACGAGGTCGACGACAATGAGCGCGGCGAGCACCGTGACCATGAACACCGCCAGCAGTCTCGTGCTCGGAAAGCGCCGCTCGCGCACCCATGTCAACGCGATGTAGACCACCGTGGCGACGGCGAGCGACAAGAGCGTTTGAGAGTCGATGGGCATCGCCGCGCGCTGGCTGATCCTGGGTATGGACAGACCCATCATTGCGGCCTTGGTTTCGGCAATGCGCCGTGACCCGAACCAGGTTCGGCCGCATCGCCGCGCGCAAACCGCGCGCCGATCTTTGCCTTGACCTTCCGCATCGCCCGCTAGGTCGCACCGGAGTGCGCGGTTCGTCGGATCGTCCCCGACCCGGCGCCCGAGCAAGAAGGAAGGAATTTGGGCATGTATTTGATCTACGGCGCCAATGGCGGCATCGGCTCCGCCATCGCCCGCGAGCTCGTTCGCTCCGGCCACGCGGTGCATCTGGTCGGGCGCAACGGCCAGGCTCTGCAGGAGCTCGCGGCCGAACTGGGGGTCGCGCACAGCGTCGCCGACGTCAACGACCCCTCGGCTGTCGCCACGGCGGCGGCCGCGGGCGGCGATGACATTGCCGGGCTGGTCTATGCCGTCGGCACGATCAATCTCAAGCCGTTCGGCCGGCTCACCGATGACGACTACCTGGCAGACTTTGGGTTGAACGCGCTCGGCGCCGCGCGCGTCATTCGGGCGTCGGTCGACGCGCTGAAGGCCGGCGAGGGCGGTTCGGTCGTGCTGTTCTCGACCGTCGCGGTCGCCCAGGGTTTCGCGGCCCACGCTTCGGTCGCCATGGCCAAGGGCGCGGTCGAGGGGCTGACGCGCTCGCTGGGGGCCGAGCTTGCCCCCCATGTGCGCGTGAACGCCATCGCGCCGAGCCTGACCGACACGCCGCTTGCCAAGCCGATGACACGGTCGGGCCAGATGGCCGAAGCGATCGCCGGCATGCATGCCATTCCGCGCCTTGGCGCGCCCGCCGACATTGCCGGACTGGCCCGCCTGCTGCTGACCGACCAGGGCGCCTGGATCACCGGCCAGGTGATCGGTGTCGATGGCGGCCGGTCGACGCTGCGCACCAAGGGCTGAGCGCGGTCATGGCGCGCGCGCTGCGCTTCATTCTGGGCGATCAGCTCTCGCGCGACATCGCCACGCTGCGCGATGCCGATCGCGACGGCGATATCGTGTTGATGTGCGAGGTCGACGACGAGGCGACCTATGTGCGCCATCACAAGAAGAAGATCGCCTTCATCTTTGCGGCCATGCGCCATTATGCGGACGATCTGCGCAATGACGGTTTCGAGGTCGACTACCGGCAGCTCGACGATCCCGATCATCGCGTCAGCTCGTTCACACAGGCGCTGCGGCAGGCGGTCGAGCGCCATGGGCCCGACCGCGTGGTCGTCACGGAGCCGGGCGAATGGCGCGTTCTGCAGATGATGAAGGACTGGCAGCGCGAACTCGACGTCGACGTCGAAATCCGCACCGACGACCGCTTCATCGCGACGCGCGACGATTTCGCCGCATGGGCAAAGGGCCGCAAGTCGCTGCGCATGGAGACCTTCTATCGTCGGATGCGCCGCCGTACCGGCTTTCTGATGGAAGGCGGGGAGCCCGCCGGAAGCCGCTGGAATTTCGATCGGGACAACCGGGCGCCGCCGGCCGACGGCCTGTCTTTTCCGGACCGGCCCCACTGGTCGGTCGACGAGACCACGCAGCAGGTCCTCGATCTGGTCGCAGCGCGCTTTGGCGATCACTTCGGCGACCTTGAGCCCTTTGCCTATCCGGTCACGCGCCGGCAGGCGACGCGCTATCTCAACTGGTTCGTCACCCATGCGCTGGCCGATTTCGGCGCCTATCAGGACGCGATGATGAGCGATGAGGCCTTGATGTATCACTCGCATCTGTCCGCGCTCCTCAATGTCGGCCTGCTCGATCCGCGCGAATGCTGCGACAAGGCCGAGGCCGCCTGGCGCGCGGGCGCCGCGCCGCTCAACTCGGTCGAGGGGTTCATCCGCCAGATCATTGGCTGGCGCGAGTTTGTGCGCGGCATCTACTGGCTGAACATGCCCGGCTATGGCGAGGCCAACGCGCTTGCGGCGACGCGCGAACTGCCGCAATGGTTCTGGACCGGCCAGACGCACATGAAGTGTTTGCGCCAGGCCATTGGGCAAACGCGACAAAACGCCTATGCCCACCACATCCAGCGGCTCATGGTGATCGGCAATTTCGCGCTCCTGGCCGGCCTCGATCCGCGCCAGGTCCAGGAGTGGTTTCTGATCGTCTATCACGATGCCTATGAATGGGTGGAAATGCCCAATGTGGTCGGCATGGCACTGTTCGCCGACGGCGGCCTTTTCGCCACCAAGCCCTATGCGTCGTCGGGCGCTTACATAGACCGCATGTCCGATTATTGCGGCGGCTGTCGGTACAGCGTCAACAGGAAGGCCGGGCCGAAAGCGTGCCCGTTCAATTACCTTTACTGGAACTTCCTGATCGAGAACCGCCAGCGCTTTGCCGGCAATCGGCGCATGGCCATGATGTACGGCACGCTCGACCGGATGAAGGACGAAAGAAAGGACGCGATACGGGCCGATAGTGCGCGCTTCTTCAAGCGGATCGAGGAGGCGTGAGTGACGTCTCCCTCAGCCGGCTTTCGGGCAGGAACGCCGCGGGCAGAGCCTGCGGGGGCGGCTCGCCGGCGGCAAGGGCGACGGCCGCCTCGGCCATCAGATGGGCGATGGCGAATGTGATCTTGAACCCGCCCGTCGCGAGCACGAGGCGCGCGCGGCCGGGCAGGGGGCCGACAAGCGGCTCGCGGCCCGCCGCGCGCGGCCTGACGCCGGCCCAGCGCTCGGCGATGCGCGCCCCGTCCAGCGCCGGGCACAACGCGCTGGCCTTGTCGATCAGCGCGTCGAGCTGGCTGTCGGTCGTCTCCGGCGCGGCGTAGCTGTCCTCGGACGTCGAGCCCACCGCCACATGCCCGCTGTCGTGGGCGATCACGTAAACGCCCCGGTCGAACAGGATCGGCAGGCCCGGATCGACCGGCGCAGCCGGCGCCAGCAGCGCCCCCTGGCCCTTGACGCCGCGCCCGATGCGGTGCGGATCGGCCGGATCGACCAGTGGGAAGCTGCCCGTGCCGGCGGCCAGGATCGTCGCGCCCGGGGCGAGCACAGCGCCATCGAAAAGCCCGATTTCATCGGCGACATCAATCGCTTCGGCCTGTTCCTTGATTCGGATCTTCGGCATGGCGGAGACCGCCGCGCCGAGCGCGCCGACGAGCCCGCGCGGGTACAGGCGTGCCGCCAGCGTATCGCGGTTGCAGCCATGGACGGGCACCGTGTCGGCCAGCCAGCCCGGTGCCGGATTGCCCTCCAGGACGGTCCAGTCGAGGCCCTCCGGCCAGTTCCGGCGCGCCCCATAGGCCCATTGCGCGCTCTGGCGCCGTTTTTCGGCATGCGCGATCGGCATCAGCCGGCCGACGCGGCGATAGCCGCAGTCAACACCGGTTGCGCGCTCGAGGTCGGCGATCCGACCGGGCAGCGACAACAGGCCGTCGAGCTGGAATTGCTTCTTGGCGTTCCAGCCGACCGGCTGGTGCGGCATGAGGGCGCCGAGCACGCCGCCGCTTGCGCCCGCGCCGCATTTGCGCTTTTCGATCAGCGTCACGGTGGCGCCGCGCCGGGCGGCGATCAGCGCGCACCACAGCCCGACCACGCCGGCGCCGATGACGGCGATATCGGGCGTATGCGGGCGAAGGGCGGACAATGGACGAACCCACGGAAGACGGACTGGACTGGATCGACGGCGATATGCCGTTTTCGACGCGCTTTGGCGACCATTTTTATGCGCGCGAGGACGGCCGCGCCGAGACCGCCCATGTGTTCGTCGGTCACAACCGGCTGGCCGAACGCTGGGCGGTTGGCGGCGATTTCGTGATCGCCGAACTGGGATTCGGCACCGGGCTCAACCTGCTGGAGACCTGGCGCCAATGGCGGATTGCGCGCCGGGCCGGCCAGCGCCTGCGCTTTGTCTCCTTTGAAGCCTATCCCATGGCGGCCGGCGACATCCGCCGCGCCATCGGCCGCTGGCCGGACCTTGCGCCGCTGTGCGAGGTGCTGCTGTCACACTGGCCGCCCCTTTCGGACCAACCGCACACACTTGCGCTGGACGCGTGGACCGAACTGACGCTCCTCACCGGCGAAGCGGGGAGGACCGTGCCGGCCTGGCGGGACAGGGCCGATGCCTGGTATCTTGACGGCTTCGCGCCGGCACGCAATCCCGAAATGTGGTCGGCCGAACTGATGAGCGCGGTGTTCGGGCGCACCCGCCCGGGCGGCACGTTCGCGACCTACACGGCCGCGGGCTGGGTGCGTCGCAACCTTGAGGGCGCCGGCTTTGCCGTGGAGAAGGTCCCCGGCCACGGCGCCAAGCGCGCCATGCTGCGCGGCTACCGACCGCGCGCGGCGACCACCAGATAGCCGGCAATCGGCGCGCCCTGCTCGCTGCGCACGGTGATCGGCGCCAGGTGCTCAATCGAGGCGAAGCCGGCGCGCGCGCACATCGCCTGAAGATAGTGCGGCCCATGCGCGAACCGCTGATGCGGCGTGATGGCCCATGCCGCGCTCTCATGGTCAAGGCCGGGCAGCGTCTCGGCGGAAAAGACCAGCCGCGCGTCCGCTGCCGCATTGGCGCCGACGCCGTCGAACAGCGGCTCGAGCGCGCCGAAATAGGGCAGAACGTCGGTGGCGACGATCAGGTCGAACGGCGCATGTTCCCGATCGTCGCCGCGCGCCCATTCGGTTAGGAAATGCACCGCCTCGTTGACATAGAGCGCGTCATAAGCCGCGCGTTCGTCGGCCTTGTCGACCATCTCCGGCGAGATGTCGACGCCCGTGGCATGCGCGCACATCTCCATCAGCATCAGCCCCGCAAGCCCGGTGCCGCAGCCCAGATCGAGCATGCGGCGATAGGGGCCGGGCGCGTTGTCGGCCAGCCATTGCGCCGCCTGCATCGGCACCGCATAGCCGAGCGCGCCGGTCAGGATGTCGTCGAAGCGTTCGGCATGCTGGTCGAACAGCGTGGCGACATAGGCGTCAGGCGCCTTGTCGGGCGCTTGTGCCGCGCCCATCGAGGCCAGGCGCATCGCCGCGCCGCACCGATCTTCGGCATCGAGGGCCAGACAGCGCCGGTAGAGCCGGGCGGCCTGATCGATGCGGCCGGCCTTTTCGTGCCGGAGGGCGGCCTCATAGGCCTGGGCCAATGCGTCGGCCATCGGCTGTGTCCTTCCTGTGGCGGCGGGAAAGCGGGCAACCCGGCCTTAACCATGCCGTTTAGGGCAAATTCAAGCCGGCCGGCCTATTCTGGCACGGTTCAACGGGCACGCATATGCCCCACGGTGCGGAGAAAGACGATGGGTGAACTGGTCCTGAAGGCGCCGATGTCCGGAATGGTCGCGCGCAATCGCATCACCGAGGCGGACGTGCTGACCCTGCGCCTTGAGGTCTTCGGCGACGGCGTCGTCAGCCGGGCCGAGGCCGAGGCCCTGTTCGCGCTCGACCGGTCCTGCCGCGACCGGGCGCCCGAATGGGTTACGTTCTTCGTCGAGGCCTTGACCGACTATCTCGTCAATCAGGAGCCGCCTCGGGGCTATATTTCCGAGCACAATGCCGACTGGTTGATCAGGGCGATCGCGACCGACGGCGTGGTCGATACGCGCACCGAGGTCGAATTGCTGGTCAATGTGATGGAAAAGGCGCGCTCCATGCCGGCCGAACTGAGCGCCTTCGCGCTGCGCCAGATCGCCCATGTGGTCGTCACCGGCCAGGGCCCGCTGGCCGGCGGCCGGATGGCGCGGCCGGGCGTGGTCACCGCCGACGACGTGGCGATGCTGCGCCGCATTCTCTACGCCTTTGGCGGCGACGGCCATGCCGGCATTTCGCGCCAGGAGGCCGAGGTGCTGTTCGAGATCAACGATGCGACCGTCGAAGCCGACAACGATCCGGCCTGGTCGGATCTGTTCGTCAAGGCGATCGGCTTTTCGCTGATGGCCGCCACGCGGCACGTGCCGGTGGACCGCAAGCAGGCACTGCGCCGCCAGGCCTGGCTCGACGACACTTCGGTCGATGTCGCCGGCTTCTTCTCGCGCGTCTTCGCCGGCGGTCTTCGCGGCTATGTCGACGCCGTCACCGGCAAGGGCGGCCTGGAGGAAGGCTGGCGCCGGTCGAACGAGGCCTTCGAAGCGGCGAACGCCGCCGCCGAGGTGATCGATGCCCGGGAGGCCGAGTGGATCGCCGAGCGGATCGGTCGCGACGGCATCCTGCACGAGAACGAAAAGGCGCTGCTGCGCTTTCTGAAGGCCGAATCGCCCGACCTGCATCCCTCGCTGGCGCCATTGATGGACAAGGTCGCCTGATCCGCGTGGCCGGACCCGCGCCCGCGCCCGGTGCCGCCGTGCGGCCCATAGGCCGAACAGGTGATTGCCCTGCCACGCGTTTTCGCTAACAAGGCCGGGACAAGAACCATAGCAAGACGGGCGAGCCGGCCATGTTCGACAAGATCCTGATCGCCAATCGCGGCGAGATCGCCTGCCGCGTCATCAAGACGGCGCGGCGCATGGGCATCGCGACGGTGGCGGTTCATTCGGACGCCGACAGCGAGGCCCTGCACGTACAGATGGCCGACGAGGCGGTGCGGATCGGCCCGCCGCCGGCCGCCGAGAGCTATCTGAGCATCGAAGCGATCATCGAGGCCGCCAAGACAACGGGGGCGCAGGCCGTCCATCCCGGCTATGGCTTCCTGTCAGAACGCGCCGCCTTCTGCCAGGCACTGGAAGCGGCGGGAGTCGTCTTCATCGGTCCCGGCGCCAGCGCCATCGAGGCGATGGGCGACAAGATCACCTCCAAGAAGATCGCCGCAAAGGCCGGCGTGTCCACCGTGCCGGGCCATATGGGCCTGATCGCCGATGCCGACGAGGCCGCGCTTATCGCCGACCGGATCGGCTATCCGGTGATGATCAAGGCCTCGGCCGGCGGCGGCGGCAAGGGCATGCGCATCGCCTGGACCGAGGCGGAGGCGCGCGACGGCTTTGCGCGGTCGAAATCGGAGGCCGGATCGAGTTTCGGCGACGATCGCATCTTCATCGAGAAGTTCGTCGAGGAGCCGCGCCATATCGAGATCCAGGTGCTCGCCGACGCCCACGGCAACTGCATCCATCTTGGCGAGCGCGAATGCTCGATCCAGCGGCGCAACCAGAAGGTGATCGAGGAGGCGCCCTCGCCGTTCCTCGATGAGGAAACGCGCGCGGCGATGGGTGCGCAGGCCGTCGCGCTGGCAAGGGCCGTCGACTATCGCAGCGCCGGCACGGTGGAGTTCATCGTCGACAAGGACCGCAACTTCTATTTTCTCGAGATGAACACGCGGCTGCAGGTCGAGCATCCGGTGACCGAACTGGTCACCGGCCTCGACCTGGCCGAGCAGATGATCCGTATCGCTGCCGGCGAGAAGCTGGCGCTGGCGCAGGACGATGTCGGGCTCGAAGGCTGGGCGATCGAAAGCCGCGTCTATGCCGAGGACCCGATGCGCGGCTTCCTGCCCTCGATCGGCCGGCTGACCCGCTATCAGCCGCCGGCCGAGCGCTGCGAAGACGCGCTCGTCGTGCGCAACGATACCGGCGTGTTCGCCGGCGCCGAAATTCCCATGTTCTACGATCCGATGATCGCCAAGCTGTGCACCTGGGCGCCGACGCGTCCGGCGGCGATCGAGGCGATGTCGGAGGCGCTGGACGGTTTCGTCATCGACGGGATTGCCCACAACATGCCGTTTCTGGCTTCGCTCATGGCCCATCCGCGCTGGCGGGACGGGTGTCTGACGACGGCCTTCATCGCAGAGGAATATCCCGACGGCTTCGCCCCGCCCGCGCCCGATGCCCAGGCGCAGCGCATTGTGGCGGCGATCGCGGTGACCATCGAGATCATCCGCAAGGACCGGCTCGACCGCCATGCCGGGCGCATCGCGCCCCATTCGGGCCGCATCCGCTCGCGCTGGGTGGCGAAACTGGACACGGCGTGGCTCGATGTCGCCATTGCCGATCCGGTGCTTGGCGAGCGCACGAGCATGCATGTCACCGTCGGCGACATGCCGCCGTTCGCCGTATCGACCGACTTTCGCCTCGGCGATCCGCTCTGGCGGGGCGAGGTCGGCGGCCGCGCCGTCACCGCCCAGATCCGCCCCAGGGCCAATGGCTGCCGCATCGACTGGCGCGGCCATGGCCTCGACGTGCACGTCCTGCCCCCGCATGTCGCCGACCTGGCCTCGCTGATGCCCGAAAAGGCGGTCGCCGACACCTCGCGCGCGCTTGTGTGCCCGATGCCGGGCCTTGTCGTCTCCCTTCATGTCGAGGCGGGCCAGAAGGTTCAGGCCGGCGACACGCTCGCCGTCATCGAGGCGATGAAGATGGAGAACGTCCTGCGCGCCGAACGTGACGCCACCGTCACCGCGATCCATGCGCGGGCCGGCGACAGCCTGGCCGTCGACGCGGTGATCATGGAGTTCGAATAGCCGCCGCACCGTGGGCCGGCAACACTCTCGCAACGGTTCGGGGTTAGGATTGGCCCCCTGCAAGCGGAGCCCGCCGTGTTCATCCTTTTCGGTCTTGCCCTGACCGTTGGCCTGATCTGGTTCGTCATGGCGGCGCCGCTCGGCCGGCGCTCGGTGGGCGCGAGCGTGCTCGTCGATTGCGCCGCCGAACGCGTCTGGCGGGCGCTTTACCCCTTCGGCGCCGATGCGGGCTGGAACGGGGCCATCGCCCATGTCCGGCCGCTGGACGGCGATGCGCGAACCGGCCGGATCGTCACCGCCCATGAGGGCCGCGACGGCAAGCCGATCGAACGTGATTTCGCCCTTGAAGACGTCGTGGCGCCGCATGGGTTCCGGATGCGTTATACCGCCGACAGCGCCCTCGACCAGAGCCACTGGCGCAACCATCGCTACGAGGTGGCGATCGCGCCGCTGCCGGGCGGGCGCTGCCGCGTCATGCTGTGCGAGACCGACACCTACCGGGGTGCCGCCTTCTTCGTGTTTCGCTTCTTCGCGCTGCGGCGCATGGCCGGCAAGCTGAAGATCTGGGCCGAAACGGGCCGCTTCGTCAAGGGCGGCGTCTTCGAGCGTCCGTCGACCCAACTGGCCATGGCCGGCGTGTCGGCGCTTCTGTTGTGGCCACTGTTCGGGCTCGATGCGTTCGGCCTGTTCCTGTCGGCGACGCTTACCGCGGTTGTCGCGCTGCACGAACTGGGCCACATGGCCGCCTTCCGCCTGATGGGCCATCGCAGCGCGCGGATGATCTTCATTCCCGTGCTCGGCGGGCTGGCGCTCGGCGGCCGGCCCTATGACACGCGTTTCGAGGTCGGTTTCGCCGCGCTCATGGGCGCGGGCTTCTCGGCCTTCCTGGCCGCCACGCTGATGGCCGCGCACAGCCTCCTTGCCGCGGGGCTCGAACCGCTCCATGCCCGGGCATTGGTCGTCATCGCGCTCATCTGCGCGCTGTTCAACCTGGGCAACCTGGCGCCGGTGTGGAAATTCGATGGCGGGCAGGTGATCCGCCAACTCTTTGCCTCAAGGCTCGGCCAGGGCGTGGCCGCCTCGACCCTGCTCATCTGCATGGTCGCCACGGGCATCGCGCTCGGCGTGCCGCTGCATCTGATGCTGGTCGCAGGCCTCGTCATCGCGGTGCTCAGCGTGATGACCGCCGGCAATGGCGTCAGGCCGAAGCGCCCGCTGACGGCGATGAGCGGCGCCGAACGCGTGGCCATTGCCGCAGGTCTTGCGGCGGTGTCCCTCACGCACGCCGCGGTGCTGGTCTGGAGCGTCGGCCTGCTCTTCGCCTGACCTCAGCCGACCGGTCCGAAACGGGTTTCGAATTCGGCTTTGAGCGCCAGGTCGAGATCGGCCATCGTGACGGGCAGGCCGAGATCGACCAGGCTGGTGACGCCATAATCGCTCACCCCGCACGGCACGATGCCCGAATAGTGATCGAGGTCGGGTTCCACATTGATCGAAACGCCGTGGAACGACACCCATTTGCGCAGCCGGATGCCGATGGCGGCGATCTTGTCTTCGGCGGCCGTGCCGGGCACGGGGCCGGCGCGCTCGGGCCGCCGCACCCACACGCCGACGCGGTCCTCGCGTCGCTCGCCATGCACGTTGAACCGGTCGAGCGTGCCGATCACCCAGGCTTCCAGCGCCGCAACGAAGGCACGAACGTCCTGCCGGCGGCGCTTGAGGTCGACCATGACATAGGCCACGCGCTGGCCCGGCCCGTGATAGGTGTACTGGCCGCCGCGTCCGGTCCGGTAGACCGGAAACCGTTCCGGATCGGTCAGGTCGGAGGAATCGGCGCTCGTGCCGGCCGTGTAGAGCGGGGGGTGCTCGACGAGCCAGACCAGTTCGGGCGCGTAGCCCCCATGAATGGCGGCAACGCGCGCTTCCATGACGGCGAGCGCCTGCTGGTAGCCGGTCAGCCCTTCGGCGATCCGCCATTGCACCGGCGGCGCGCCGGGCACGGGATGAAACAGGCCCGGCAGATCGCCGCGCGTTCGGGGTCCTTCCATGCTGGGTGCCTGGCTCATCGCTGCCAGATGGCCCATCGCGCCGACCGATGCAAGTCGGCCTTCATGAAGCGATTCGCCCCGCTTGGCCCTTGTGGTTTGAATCCGCCTTTGCTATCGGCACCGGGTCGGCGAGAGCCGGTTTGCCAAGGCGTGCGGCCGTGGCGGAATTGGTAGACGCGCAGCGTTGAGGTCGCTGTGGGGCAACCCGTGGAAGTTCGAGTCTTCTCGGCCGCACCATTTTTAGCTCATTTTCTGATCGCGGCGCTCAAGCCATGTCTGGGGGCGGGCCGAACTGCTGGCCGCCGGACTGCCCATGAGGCCGATGGAACGGTGCGCCATGCGCCGGGTTCCTGCTTCGGATCGATCGCGCAGGGAGCACCATGGTGACCGACGACAAGCCAACCGCCGACCGGCTGCGGCACGACATCGACACCGGCAGGACCGGGGACAAGGTCAGTTATCCCGATCCAGCCGCCGCCCCGCTCGGAACCGACGCCGAGGCCGCCGGCGCGCCGCCGACGCCGAGCCAGGTCGACATGGCCCACCGGGCCGAAACCCGGCAACGCCCCGAAGCCGTTGCGGACCCGGGCAGCGACCGCAATCGCCGCGAACCGGCACGCAAGAGGCGTTACGACGCCATTGCCCCGGTCGCGATCATCGCCGCGATCGTCGCTGTCCTCATCCTCGCGGCGCTGGCGGCGGTGCTGCTGGTGATGCGGGCCTGACCGGCTCGCCGGCCGCGGCGGGCCGGCCGATGCCGGCGCGGGCACGCCGCTCAGAAGCAGCCCTTGTTGGCATGCGCCTTGATCAGTTCCTTGAGCGTCTCGATGTTCTTCAGGTCCTGGTTCTTGACGTCCATCCAGTATTGCCGCAGCCGGTCCTGTCCTTCGGCATTGGCGATGTACTGGTCGTAGCGCCAGACCGCATCGAGCCGCTTGCTCACTTCATGAACCATGTCGTGATCGTGGTTGGCCATGGGCTTGGTCTCGCCCATATGTTCGGTCGCCTCGTCCACCATGTCGAACCTCCTTGCGGTTTCCACCGTCGGCCAACGGCTGGCGATCCCGCTTCGTTCCCGCGTTAATGCGTTCGGCCGCGGTCTCGATGCTCACTTTTCCCGCCAGGGCAGCCGGCCCTCGATCTCCATGGTCAGCGAGAAGCTCAGGAAGGTCCGGATCAGCACGATCACGGCGAGCACGGAGAGGTTTTGAAGCGTCGGGTCGAACGCCACCGTCCCGATGATGTCCGCGGCGACCAGGAATTCCAGACCGAGCAGGATACCGCGCGCCAGAGTGAGCCGGAAGGTGTGATAGGCCTGCGCCCTGCGATCGGCGTCGGCCCAGTCCCGGCCGGCGCGGACGAACGCCCACAACGCGCCCAGGATGATCGCGGTGACGCCCGCGATTTCGGCGCCAAGGGCCACCCGATGCAGGATCGCCTCGAACCACATCGGCGACAGGCCATTGTCCACGGTCTGCTCGATTGCCTGTTCCATTGTCCCTCCCTTGCCCGCCATGGGTCTCGCGCACGGCGCCATTGGCCTCATCAAGCATCTTTACGCCCTGGCCCGAAACCCCTATCTGCGCGGTGCAACAGAACCACCCGCATGTGTTGGCGGGACTGGAAAGGAGAGACGATCATGGCCGCTTCCGGCGAGATTTCCCTGCAATTCCCAGATGGCTCCAAACGCGGCTATCGCGCCGGCACGACGGGCGCCGAGGTCGCCGCCTCGATTTCCAAGTCGCTCGCCAGGAAGGCCGTTGCCATCGCGATCGACGGAAGCGTGCGCGACCTGTCCGATCCGGTGGAGGACGGTGCCGTCGAGATCGTCACGCGCGAGGACCCGCGTGCGCTCGAGCTGATCCGGCACGACGCCGCCCATGTCATGGCCCAGGCCGTGCAGGAGCTCTGGCCCGGCACCCAGGTCACCATCGGGCCGGTGATCGAAAACGGCTTTTACTACGATTTCGCCAAGAACGAACCGTTCACCACCGACGATCTGCCGAAGATCGAAAAGAAGATGGCCGAGATCATCAGGCGCAACGAACGCTTCGAGAAGGAGGTCTGGCCGCGCGACAAGGCCCGGCAGGTGTTCGGCGAGATGGGCGAGCACTACAAGGTCGAACTCGTCGATGCGATCCCGGAGGGCGAGGACGTCAAGATCTACCGCCAGGGCGAATGGTTCGACCTGTGTCGCGGACCGCACATGGTCTCCACCGGCCAGATCGGCAATGCCTTCAAGCTGACCAAGGTGGCCGGCGCCTATTGGCGCGGCGATGCCGACAACGCCATGCTCTCGCGCATCTACGGCACCGCCTGGGCGAGCCGCGAGCAGCTCGATGCCTATCTGCACATGATCGAGGAGGCCGAAAAGCGCGACCACCGGCGCCTGGGTCGCGAGATGGACCTGTTCCACTTCCAGGAGGAGGGTCCGGGCACCGTGTTCTGGCACGGCAAGGGCTGGCGCGTCTTTCAGGCGATCATCGCCTATATGCGCCGCCGCCTCGAAGGCAGCTACGAGGAGGTCAACGCCCCGCAGGTGCTCGACACCGCCCTGTGGGAGACCTCTGGGCACTGGGGCTGGTACCAGGAGAACATGTTCGCGGTGAAATCGGCCCATGCGCTGACCAATCCCGACGACCCCGCTGCCGATCAGCGCGTGTTCGCGCTCAAGCCGATGAACTGCCCCGGTCACGTGCAGATCTTCAAGCACGGGCTGAAATCCTATCGCGACCTGCCCATCCGCATGGCCGAGTTCGGCAATGTGCACCGCTACGAGCCGTCCGGCGCGCTTCACGGGCTGATGCGCGTGCGCGGCTTCACCCAGGACGATGCGCACATCTTCTGCACCGAAGACCAGCTCGAGGCCGAATGCCTGAAGATCAACGAGCTGATGCTGTCGGTCTATCGCGATTTCGGCTTTGACGAGGTGCTGGTCAAGCTCGCCACGCGGCCCGAAAAGCGCGTGGGCACCGACGCCATGTGGGACCATGCCGAGGAGATCCTGCGCCGCGTGCTCGGCCGCATGCAGGCCGAATCGGGCGGGCGCATCACCACTGGGATCAACGAGGGCGAGGGCACCTTTTACGGTCCGAAGTTCGAGTACACCCTGCGCGATGCGATCGGCCGGCAATGGCAATGCGGCACCACGCAGATCGACTTCAACCTGCCCGAACGCTTCGGCGCGTTCTATATCGACTCCGATTCCGAAAAGAAGCAGCCCGTCATGATCCACCGTGCGATCTGCGGGTCGATCGAGCGCTTTCTGGGCATCGTTCTGGAAAACCATGCCGGCCATCTGCCGCTATGGCTGTCGCCGGTGCAGGTCGTGGTCGCCACCATCACCTCGGAGGCGGACGCCTATGCCGAGCGGATCGCACAGGCCCTGCGCGGGGCGGGGCTGAAGGTCGAAACCGATCTGCGCAACGAGAAGATCAACTACAAGGTGCGCGAACACTCGGTCACCAAGGTGCCGGTGATCCTGGTCTGCGGCAAGCGCGAGGCCGAAGAACGCACGGTGTCGATGCGTCGGCTGGGCTCGCGCGACCAGACCGTGCTGGGCTTTGACGAAGCGCTCGCCGCGCTCCAGCAGGAGGCGCTGCCGCCCGATCTTCGCCGCCGGGCCGAGCGATCCGGCCGCCCGGCCGCTGCGTAGTCCGGTCGGTTGGGCTTGAACCTGTCTGGGCAGACAGGCGTTGCGCAACTTGCTAATGTCCCCTCACGGCAAGCAATGTCCGGGCCAGCGACGACGATGACACGCAATGTAAGATTCGCCGAACTGACCTATGCGCGGCCGACGGACCCGCCGATCAAGCGCTGGGTGATCCGGACCGTCGAAACCATGTCGGGCCGCGACCGCCTCGCCGATCTTTACGAGTTCTGGCGCAGCGAGATCTTCGGCAAGCAGGACGGCGTCTTCACCGAGATGCTCAACCTGATCGAGGTCAGGCTCGATGCCGGCGGGCCGTGGCCGCCGCGCGATCTGCCCGATACGCCGCTGGTGATGATTGCCAATCATCCCTATGGCATCGGAGACGGCATTGCGTTCCTGTCGCTGGCCGAACGGCTCGGCCGGCCGTTCCGCGTGATCATCAACAACGATCTGCTCAAGGTGCCCGAACTCCGGCCCTATTCGCTGCCGGTCTCCTTCGAGGAGACCAAGGAGGCGCTCGCGCTGAACCTGAAGACGCGCCAGGAAGCGTTGCGCCTGCTCAAGGAAGGGGTGACGATCATCATCTTTCCCTCCGGCGGGGTGGCGACCGCCCCCAAGGGGCTCGGCCGTGCACAGGACCTGCCGTGGAAGATGTTCGTGGCTCGGCTCGTGCAGGCGGCGAAGGCCTCGGTCATACCGGTCTATTTCGAGGGTCAGAACGGCCGCCTGTTCCATCTTGTCAGCCAGTTCTCGCTGACATTGCGAACCTCGCTGCTCATCCGCGAATTCCAGCGCCTTTACGGCAAGCAGATCAAGGCCTGGATCGGCGAAGTCATGCCCTGGGATCAACTGGCCGGATACACCGACCGCAAGGATCTGCTGCAGCACCTGCATGACAGCGTGTTCCGGCTCGACCCGCGCCGCGCCTCCCGCGCCCATGGCGAGCAAGCGCGCAACGCCCCGTGTGGCTAGCGGTCATCGCGCCGCCGTCGCGTTTTCGCCGTTGGCGATGACGCGCACGGTGACGTCCTTGCCCGCTTCCACGGTGATGTCGCGCTGATATATGTTGTCGCGATTCTTGGCGATGACCGTGTAGTCGCCGGCGGCCAGCACCATTTCCGGATAGGCGCCCACATGCTCGGCGATGACCTCGCCGGACACGCCGACCACCGACCATGCCGTGTCCGCCAGCGGATAGCCGTCCTCCGAGCGCACCAGGTTCAGCGTCACCTGCGCGGCCCGGTGCTCGATCGACGCCTCGGTCAACTGTCCGGCCTCCACGAGCAGGTCGGCCCGGATCGTCGCATTGACCTCGCCGTAGTCGGAAACCACGTGATAGGTGCCCGCGTGCAGCCGGATCGTCCGCCCTGGCGGCACGTCGGGCAGGATCAGTTCGCGCTCGCCGCTGTCGCCGGCGGTAAAGATGTCAAAGCTGAGCTTGGAGCGCCGCACTTCGCCGCCATCGGGCAGCATGGCTTCGAGCTTGAGCCCGCCGGCGTTCAGAACCATGGATTTCTGCACCGTTTCCGCGCCCAGATCGATCCGCGCGCTGGCCGCCGCCCGGCCGAAGGCGCCATGGATGAGATAGCTGCCCGTCTCGAGCTGGAAGCGCGCCGGCCCGCCGCGGGCGACGGCGATCAGCGGCAATTTGCCATCGGGGCCACTCTGGGCGCCGAAGATGCGCCACACCATACCGTCGGCAAGCGGTGCGCTCTGCTCGGTCAGGCGTGCATCGAGCAGCAACTCGCCCGATGTGACGCCGAACAGCGGCGCAACGCGTTCGGCCGGCGCATAGCTCAGCGGCTCGACCGCCTGTTGCTGTTCCTGCTCATCCTGCGCCTGCGTCGGCCCGGCCGCGACCAGTCCGGCCATCCCCGCCACCACCATGGCGCGCGCACAACGTGAAACACGCGAAAATGTCGTCACGAAACCCTCCGGTGCCGAACTGAAAGCCCAATCGGGTGGCAATTTCAAGGCCGCTGTCGCATATCGGAGACAAATCACAGGAGGGCCCATGTCTGCCGAAACCGCTCGCACCGCCGATGAAACCGTCCTTGCCTTTCTCGAGCGCCGCCGCTCGGTGCCGCTGACGCAGATCACCGGTCCCGGCCCGACCGAGGCCGAGTTGCGCCGGCTCCTGGGGATCGCGGCCCGTGCGCCCGACCATGGGCGTCTCGAGCCATGGCGGTTCATCGTCTACCGGCCGGAAGCGGGCCGCGCCATCGGCGAAAGGCTCGCTGCGCTCGCCGAGCGTCGCAACGGGCCGATGCGCGAGGACGAGCGCGAACGCGAGCGCAACCGGCTGGCCCGCGCGCCCGTGGCCGTTGGCGTGGTCTCCACCGCCGCCGAGCATGACCGGATCCCGCAATGGGAGCAGTTCCTGTCGGCCGGCGCGGTGGCGATGAACCTTGTCACCGCCGCCACCGCCCAGGGCCTTGCCGCCAATTGGGTGACCGGCTGGTTCTGCGACGATGCCCAGGGCAGGGCGATCATCGGCCTTGCGCCGCATGAGCGGATGGCGGCGATCGTCCATATCGGCCACTGCAACGCCGTCATCCCGGACCGTCCGCGGCCCGATGTCGACGCGCTGATCACGCAGGCAAAGGCGCCGGCCGGCGAACCGGCCGCTTGAAGCCGGCGTGGCGGACTTGACGTGCGGCACATTGCTGGCGGCACGCGCGTCAACGAATGTCGGGCGTGGAACACCAGGGTTAACGGGCCCTTGCCGGTGATGGTGAACCAAACGTAAACCATTTGCGCCTAGCGTCGGCCGCATGGTGAGCCGGGGTGCAATGCGTTGATCGTACGGCAGTTTCTCAAGTGGAAGGAATCGGCGGACGTCACGCGGCGCGCCGCCGCGGCGGCCGCGCTGGCGCGCGCCTATCTGACCGCCGCTCTCGATATCGACGAGCGCGTCGCCGCCGAGGCGGCGCTCACGCTGCTGCTCGACGATCCGTCCCCGAAAGTGCGCCTGGCGCTCGCCGAGGCGCTGTCGACGAGCCCGCGGGCTCCGGCCCAGATCGTGACCGCGCTGGCCCATGACCAGACCGAGATCGCCGCGATGATCCTGGCGCGGTCGCCGGTGATCGCCGAAAGCGATCTGGTCGAGCGAGCGCGTGGCGCCTCCGGCCGGCTGCAGGGCCTGATCGCCGCGCGACCCGAAGTCCCGCCGCGTCTCGCCCTCGCTCTGGCCCGCCATGGGTCGGCCGACAGCGCGGTGGCGCTCCTGTCCAATGCCAATGCCCGCATCTGCGCCCGGTGCCGGGCGATCATCGTCGAACGCCATGCCGGTCACGCCGGTGTCCGGGGCGCGCTTTTGCAGCGCGGCGACCTCGAACCCGAGCTGCGCTACGCGCTGATGCGCGCGGCCGGCACCGCGCTCGGCGAAAGCGCGCTCTACCGGCATGCGGTGGGCGAGGCGGCGCCCGAACTGATTCGCGACACGCGCCAGAAGGCGCTGTGCGCGCTTTTGAGGACGCTGGACGGCGCGCCCTGCGAAAAGCTGATCGACGCGCTCGGCGACACCGGCGATCTGACGCCCGTGATGATGGTGCGCGCGGCCTGCGAGGGCCAGATCGACTTCCTCGCCGAACTCCTGTCCGTGCTCACCGAGGTGCCCACGGGGCGTGTGACCGCGATCATGGTCAATCATCGGCCCAACCAGTTGCGCGCGCTGCTCGGCCGGGCCGGACTGGTCGAGCCGGTCCAGACGGTGCTGGTCCATGCCGTGGCGCTGTGGCGCGAGATCGCCATCGGCCGGCTTGTCGCCGGCGTCCAGGAGGTCACGCGCCGGCTGATCGAGACCATGGACGAGGAGCGGCGCGGCTCGCCGCACGCGGCCAATGACGACATCGTCGACCTGTTGCGCGCGATCCACCTCGATGCCATGCGCGACAATGCCCGCGCGCACGCCCGCGAACTGGCGGCGGCCTGAGCGCGACGGCCCGTACCCCGCCGCGGCGCTCAGATGTCCAGATCCCTGGCAAACGCCGCGTTGTCCTGGATGAAGCGAAAGCGCGCCTCGGGCTTGGTGCCCATCAGCGAATCGACGGTCTTCCGCGTGCCGGCCGGGTCGATCTCGTCGATCTCCACGCGCAGCAGCATCCGCTTGGCCGGATCCATGGTGGTCTCCTTGAGCTGCTTGGGCAGCATCTCGCCCAGGCCCTTGAAGCGACTGATCTCGACCTTTTTGCTGTCATTGAATTCGCGGGCCAGAAGCTCGGCGCGGTGCGCGTCGTCGCGCGCATAGGCGGTGCGCCCGCCCTGGCTGAGCTTGTACAGCGGCGGCACCGCAAGGAACAGGTGCCCGTTGCGGATCAGCTCCGGCATCTCCGAGAAGAAGAAGGTGATCAGCAGCGAAGCGATATGCGCGCCGTCCACATCGGCGTCGGTCATGATGATCACCCGCTCGTAGCGCAGATCGTCCTGTCGGTACTTTGACCGCGTGCCGCAGCCCAGCGCCTGGACGATGTCGGCGAGCTGCTGGTTGGCGCCGAGCTTGTCGCGGCCCGCCGCGGCGACGTTGAGGATCTTGCCGCGCAGCGGCAGGATGGCTTGCGTCGCCCGGTCGCGCGCCTGCTTGGCCGATCCGCCCGCCGAATCGCCCTCGACGATGAAGATCTCCGCGCCCGCCGCCGCGTTCTGCGAGCAGTCGGCGAGCTTGCCCGGCAGCCGCAGCTTGCGCACCGCGCTCTTGCGGCTGACCTCCTTTTCCTTGCGACGGCGCACGCGCTCGTCGGCGCGCTCGATCACCCAGTCGAGCAACTGGTTGGCCTGTTGCGGCGAGGCGGTCAGCCAGTGGTCGAACGGATCGCGCAGGGCGGTGTCGACGATGCGCTGGGCCTCGGTGGTCGCCAGCCGGTCCTTGGTCTGGCCGACGAATTCGGGCTCGCGCACGAACACCGACAGCATCGCCGCCGCCGACAGCATGACATCGTCGGTGGTGATGATCGCGGCGCGCTTGTTGCCGACCATCTCGCCATAGGCCTTCAGCCCGCGCGTGATCGCCTGGCGAAGCCCGGCCTCATGGGTGCCGCCCTCGGGCGTTGGGATGGTGTTGCAGTAGGAATGAACGAATCCGTCTCCCGTGTGCCAGGTGATCGCCCATTCGAGCGCGCCATGCCCGCTCGCCTTTTCGGTGCGCCCGGCGAACACCTGATCGGTGACGCGATGATCGCCAGGCAGCGAGGCTTCGAGATAGTCCTTGAGCCCGCCCGGGAAGTGAAAGGTCGCCTTGAGCGGGGTCTTGTCGCGATCCTTGGGTGCGACGAGCGCCTCGGCGCATTCCCAGCGGATTTCCACGCCGCCGAACAGATAGGCCTTCGAGCGCGCCATGCGCGCCAGCCGCGCCGGATCGAAGCTGACATTGGCGCCGAAGATCGCCGCATCGGGACGAAAGCGCACCCGCGTGCCGCGCCGGTTGTGCACCTCGCCCAGATCCTCGATCGGGCCGAGCGGCACGCCGCGGCTGAAGCGCTGACGGTAGAGCCGCCGATTGCGTGCCACCTCGACCTCGAGGCTCTCCGACAGCGCATTGACGACCGACACGCCGACGCCGTGCAGCCCGCCCGACGTCTCATAGGCCTTGCCGTCGAACTTGCCGCCCGCATGCAGCGTGGTCATGATCACTTCGAGCGCCGACTTGTCCTTGTACTTCGGATGCGCATCGACCGGGATGCCGCGCCCGTTGTCGGAAACGGTCAGCGCCCCGTCAGCGTCGAGCGACACCTCGATGAAGCTGGCGTGGCCGGCCACCGCCTCGTCCATGGAATTGTCGATCACCTCGGCGAACAGGTGATGCAGCGCCTTGGCGTCCGTGCCGCCGATATACATGCCCGGCCGGCGCCGCACCGGCTCCAGCCCCTCCAGCACCTCGATCGAGGCGGCATCGTAATCGCTTCCGTTCGTGGCCGCCTGCGCCTTGCCGGCGCGGCCGCGCGCTGAAGGTTTTCCGTGCGCGGCGGGCGAGGGGGCCGGCTGCGCATTGCCGAAGAGATCGCCTGTGTCGTCCATGACCATCCATTGTCCGAGAATTCGGGCCGAATCAGGCCGCACTATCGCATATGGGCGCGCCGGTGGCGAAACGCCACGGCCACCGCTCTTGCCGCATGGGCCACCGATCGGCTATCGCGCAAGCTGCATCTTGGGAGTTACGATCGTGCGCGACCTGCTGGCGCAATTGCACACCGACCAGCCCGCCGATCCGATGGGCGCGGCACGGGCCAATATGCGACCCGACCTGCCCCGGCGGTTTTACGACAAGGTGGCCGTCGGCGAACATGACGGCGGCTTTGCCGTCGAACTCGACGGCCGGCCGGCCCGCACGCCCGGCAAGGCGATCGTCGCGCTCGGAACCGCGCCGGCCGCGCGCATCGTCGCCGACGAATTCGGCGCCCAGGAAGAGACGATCGATCCGTCGACCATGCCGGCCTTCCGGCTTGTCAACACGGCAATCGACGGCGTGGCGGCCGACCCCCAGGCGGTGCATGAAGACATCGTGCGTTTCTTCGGCTCCGACCTCGTGTGCTACCGGGCCGAGGGGCCCGAAACGCTCGTCGCCCTCCAGCGCGACAGTTGGGACGGCCCGCTCGAATGGGCCGAGCGCCAGGCCGGCGGACGGTTTCATCTCGCCGAAGGGGTCATCCATGTCGCCCAGCCGCGCGAGACGCTCAGGGCCATGGCCGCGCTGGTCGCTCAGGTGACCGATCCGGTCGCCCTCGCCGCGCTGCATTCGATGACCACGCTCACCGGCTCGGCGGTCCTTGCTTATGGCGTCTACCGCGCCGCATGGGGCGCCGACGACGCCTGGGCCGCTGCCCATGTCGACGAGGATTTCAACATCGCCCAATGGGGCGAGGACGCCCAGGCGCGCGCCGTCCGGCAGCGCCGCCGGCGCGAGATGGATGCCGCCGCGCGGATGATCGACGCGCTTCGCACATAGCCCGCCTCGTCCGTACGCCGTATTGTCTTGCCCGCAGACCCTGCTATCGCAGGACAGAACCGATCTGCGAGGGGACGTTTCATGAAAGAGGTGATCGAGGAACTGCACCGGCGCCGCGCCGTGGCGATGCTCGGCGGCGGGCAAAAGCGCATCGAGGCCCAACACGCCCGCGGCAAGCTGACCGCGCGCGAACGGCTGGCCGTGCTGCTGGACGAGGGCAGTTTCGAGGAGTTCGACATGTTCGTCGAACACCGCTGCACCGACTTTTCCATGGACGAAACCAGGATCCCCGGCGACGGCGTCGTCACCGGCTGGGGCACGATCAACGGCCGCACGGTCTTCGTCTTCGCCAAGGACTTCACCGTCTTTGGCGGCTCGCTTTCGGAAACGCACGCCGGCAAGATCATGAAGGTCCAGGACATGGCGCTCAGGAACCGGGCGCCGATCATCGGGCTCTACGATGCCGGCGGCGCGCGCATCCAGGAGGGCGTGGCCGCGCTCGGCGGCTATGCCGAGGTCTTCCAGCGCAATATCCTGGCCTCGGGCGTCATCCCGCAGATTTCGGTGATCATGGGCCCGTGCGCGGGGGGCGATGTCTATTCGCCGGCGATGACCGACTTCGTCTTCATGGTGCGCGAGCGCTCCTACATGTTCGTCACCGGACCGGACGTGGTCAGGACCGTCACCAACGAGTCCGTCACCGCCGAGGAACTGGGCGGAGCCAGGGTGCACACCACGCGCTCGTCGATCGCCGATGGCGCCTATGACGACGATGTCGACGCGCTCTTGCAGATGCGCCGGCTGGTCGATTTCCTGCCCGCTTCCAACACCGCGCCGGTGCCCGAACTCGCCCATCACCAATCCTCGGCCGTCCCCGACCCGTCCTTGGACACATTGGTGCCCGACAACGCCAACAAGCCCTACGACATCACCGAACTGATCGAGAAGACGGTCGATGAGGGCGACTTCTTCGAGATCCAGGCCGAATTCGCCAGAAACATCGTCACCGGATTCGGCCGCATGGAAGGCCGCACCACCGGTTTCGTCGCCAATCAGCCGCTGGTGCTGGCGGGCGTGCTCGATTCCGATGCCAGCCGCAAGGCGGCGCGTTTCGTTCGGTTCTGCGACGCGTTCTCGATCCCGATCGTCACCTTCGTCGACGTGCCGGGCTTCCTGCCGGGCACCAGCCAGGAATATGGCGGGCTGATCAAGCACGGCGCGAAGCTTCTGTTCGCCTATGGCGAGGCGACCGTGCCCAAGGTGACCGTGATCACGCGCAAGGCGTTCGGCGGGGCCTATGACGTGATGGCCTCCAAGCATCTGCGCGGCGACATCAACTATGCCTGGCCTTCGGCGCAGATCGCCGTGATGGGCGCCAAGGGGGCGGTCGAGATCATCCACCGCAAGGACCTGGGCGATCCCAACAGGATCGAGGCCCATACCCGGTCCTATGAGGATCGGTTCCTGTCGCCCTTCGTCGCCGCCGAGCGCGGCTATGTCGACGAGGTGATCATGCCGCGCGATACGCGGCCGCGGGTGGCCCGGGCGCTGCGGCTGCTCAGGAACAAGGATCTGCAAAACCCCTGGAAGAAGCACGACAACATTCCGTTGTGAGGTGCGCGGTCAAACCTCCCCCTTGAGGGGAGGTCGGCGAGTGCCGAGTGAAACGAGGCAGAGCCGGGTGGGGGTGCCGGTGCTGACATCGCGGTCATTTGTTACCCCCACCCGCTCGACCATCGCACGCTCGGTCTCGCGTGCCTCCCCTCAAGGGGGAGGCGAGACGCGCACACCCGCCCGTCACATCAGCCCCAGCCCCTTCAGGCTGGCATGGCCGGACTTGCCGATGATCACATGGTCGTGAACGAGGATGCCGAGCGGGGCGAGCACATCGACGATCGTCTTGGTCATCTGGATGTCGGCCCGCGAGGGCGTGGGATCGCCCGACGGATGGTTGTGGACCAGCACCACCGCGGTGGCGTGCAGTTCGACCGACCGGCGCAGCACCTCGCGCGGATAGACCGGGGTGTGGTCGACCGTGCCGGTCTGCTGCACCTCGTCGGCGATCAGCCCGTTCTTCTTGTCAAGATAAAGCACCCGGAACTGCTCGCGGCTCTCATGCGCCATGGCGGCGGTGCAATAGTCGATGACCGCCGACCACGAACTGAGCACCCGCCTGTCGTCAATTCCCTGGCGCGCCATCAGCCGGCCGGCGGCGGCGACGATCTTCAGATCGAGCGCGCTCGCCTCGCCCATGCCGGGCACCTCGGCCAGCCGCCTTGCGTCGGCGCCGAGCACCGCGCCGAACGATCCGAACCTGGCGATCAGCGCCTTGGCGATCGGCTTCGTGTCCCGGCGCGGGATCGACCGGTACAGCACCATTTCGAGCAGTTCGTAGTCGGCGAGCGCCTCGCTGCCCGCGCGCGCGAAGCGCGCCCTCAGCCGGTCCCTGTGGCCGGCATTGGGCGAGGGCCGGGGCACCTTTTCGTCCGGAGGTTGCGGCTTCGGGCGGGACCCTTGCGATTCGGAAAAGAATGCCTGCCGCTCGTCATCGTCTCCGCCCATCACCGCCCCGCTGTGCCGGCGCTGTGCCCGGCCGCTCGCCTTACCGTGTGATCGGAAGCCCCGGTCGGTCAAGACCGCCGGGCGACAGGGTGAAGACCTCGCAGCCGGTCTCGGTCACCCCGACCGTGTGCTCGTACTGCGCCGAAAGCGAGCGGTCGCGCGTGACCGCCGTCCAGCCATCGCCCAGTACCTTGACGTGCGCCCGGCCCAGATTGATCATCGGCTCGATGGTGAAGATCATGCCCGGCTTCATCTCGGCACCCTCGTCGGCGCGGCCGTAATGCAGCACGTTGGGTGCGTCGTGGAACAACTGGCCGATGCCGTGTCCGCAGAAGTCGCGCACCACCGAGCAGCGCTCGCCCTCGGCATGAGCCTGGATGGCCGCGCCGATCGCGCCCATGCGCGCACCGGGCCTGACCGCCGCGATGCCGCGCATCAGGCATTCATGGGTGACCTCGAGCAGCCGCTCTGCGGCGCGCTTGGGCTGGCCGACCGGATACATGCGCGAGGAGTCGCCATGCCAGCCATCGAGCACATAGGTCACGTCGACATTGACGATATCGCCATTGCGCAGCGGCTTGTCGTTGGGAATGCCGTGGCAGACGACATGGTTGATCGAGGTGCACGAACTCTTGGTATAGCCGCGATAGTTGAGCGTCGCCGGCACGGCGTCGTGGTCCATGCCGAACTCGAACAGGAACCGGTCGATGCGGCTGGTGGTCGTGCCCGGCACGACGAGCGGGGCCACTTCGTCGAGTGCCCTTGCCACGAGCGCGCCGGCCTTGCGCATGCCGGCGAAGCCGGCTTCGCCATGAAGCCGGATCTGGCCGGTGTTCTTGACCGGTGCGATGGCTGCGTCCAGATAGCTGACCATGTTGTCCGTCCGTTCCTGCCGGGCGACCCCGCGCGTCATTGCGCCGCCGTCATGATGGGTTCATCGATGGGAATGACCGCTTCGGGCACGATCGCACTCCGCGAGATTTGGCATCGAACGGCGAAAGCTTCAAGTCCGAGCCCCACCGCCCGGTCGAATTGCGCCGCGTAGTCGGGGTCGAGATCGCGGCAAAGGCGCAGGCTTTCGCAGTCTGCGCGCTGGATCAGATAGACCATGATCGCGCGATGCCCGCCCTGCGCCATCGCCGCCAGTTCGCGCAGATGCTTGGCGCCGCGCGCCGTTTTGGTATCGGGAAACTCGGCGAGGCCGGCCCGGCGCCGCAGATGCACGTTCTTGACCTCGACATAGGCGCGCCCGCGCGCGGGATCCTCGAGCAGGATGTCGATGCGCGAATTGGCGCCGTATTTGCGCTCGCGGGCAAGGCTCGCATATTCGCCCAGATCGCCGATCATGCCGGCGTCGATCGCCTCCTCGACGAGCCGGTTGGGCAGGCCGGTATTGATGCCGACCAGCGTACCGTCGGCCTCGACGATCTCCAGCCGGTGCGGATATTTGCGCTTGGGGTCGCACGACCGCGACAGCAGGACGCGCGCGCCCGGCGCGGTCAGGCCCATCATCGAGCCGGTATTGGGCACCGAGACGGTCGCCTCGCCGCCATCGGCCAGGGTGACGTCGGCCAGAAAGCGCTTGTAGCGGCGGATCAGCCGCGCCTCGATCAGCGGCGGGTCGAAGATCATGTCAGACAATCCGGATCGGCACGGCATGAAACACCCCACCCTGTACCCCAGGGACAGAGGGGGGCGGATGCGAACGCGTTGCGATGGGCCACGTCTGGGCGACCCCGCCCGTCACACCCTGACGCGCACATAGTCTCCCGGCGCGTCGGCCAGGGGCTTCTTGCGGCCGATCCCCGGCTTGCGCGCCTTGACCTCGGCATCGTCGTGCTCGCGGATCCAGCCGTCCCAATGGGGCCACCACGAGCCTTGCGTCATTTCGGCCTTTTCCAGCCACTCGGCGAACGTGCCCTCGACCTTCGGGCCCGACCAGAACTGGTACTTGTTGCGATGCGGCGGGTTGACGACGCCGGCAATATGACCCGAGCCTCCGAGCACGTAGGTGACCGCGCCGCCGAACAGCTTGGAACCCTCGAACACCGACAGGGCCGGCGCGATATGGTCCTCGCGCGTGGCCAGGTTGTAGACCGGAACGGTGACGTCGCCCAGATTGATGCGCTTGCCCGAAAGCCGCATCATCCCGCGGGCGAGATTGTTCTCGTGATAGCAGTTGCGCAGATAGAAGATGTGGTTGGCCGCAGCCATGCGCGTGGAATCGGCGTTCCAGTAAAGCAGATCGAAGGGCAGGGGATCCTTGCCCTTCATGTAGTTGTTGACGACATACGGCCAGATCAGGTCGCCCGCGCGCAGCATGTTGAAGGCGGTCGCCATCTTCGAGCCGTCCAGATAGCCGCTGCGCTTCATGCGCGCTTCCAGCGCCTCGAGCTGTTCGTCGTCGACGAACACCTTCAGATCGCCCGCATGGGTGAAGTCGACCTGCGTGGTGAATAGGGTTGCCGTGGCGATGCGTTCGTCGCCATTGCGCGCCATCAGTGCCAGCGCCGCGGCCAGCAGCGTGCCGCCCACGCAGTAGCCGATGGCGTTGACGCGCGTCTCGCCGGTGGCCTGCCGGACCGCATCGAGCGCAAAGAACAGCCCGTCCTCGACATAGGCGTTCCAGTCCATCGTGGCGTGGCGTTCATCCGGGTTGACCCAGGACATCACGAACACGGTGTGGCCCTGGCCGACCGCCCATCTGATGAAGGATTTGTCCGGGTTCAGATCGAGGATGTAGAACTTGTTGATCCATGGCGGGCAGATCAGAAGCGGCCGCTTGAGAACGGTATCGGTCGTCGGCGCGTACTGGATCACCTCGACCAGATCGCTGCGCGCGATCACCTTGCCCGGCGTGGTGGCCAGGTTCTTGCCGATCTCGAACTTGGAATAGTCCGCCTGGCGCAGGCGCACCTCGCCCTTGCCGGACTTGATGTCGTCGGCCAGCATCTCCATGCCGCGCACCAGATTGGCGCCGTTCGTGGCCACCGTCTCCTTGAAGATCTCCGGGTTGGAAACCATGAAATTCGACGGCGACAGCGCACTGGTGAACTGGCGCATGTAGAATTGCGCCTTGTGCTTGGTGTGCGGGTCCAGTCCCTCGGCCTCGTCGACAAGCTCGCTCGCCCAGTTCGAGGTCACCAGATAGGCCTGTTTGAGGAAGGAGAAGAAGGCATTGTCCTTCCAGTCCTCGTCGGCGAATCGCTTGTCGCGCGGGTCCGTGCTCACCGCCTCGGCAATGGAGGGGTCGCCCATCCGCTTGATCGAGTTGGCCCAGATGTTCATGTAGCCCGAGAACAGCCTGGTCTGCGCCTCGATCGCCCGCTGCGGGTCCGACAGCCAGTATTCGGTGACCTTGGAGAAGGTCTTGGCCATCTCGGCGGCCGGCTCGGAGATGGTATCGTGCGTTTCCCCGCGCTCGCGCGGGGCCACCCAGTTCGCCGCGGCGTGACCGGCCGCCTCGATCATCCGCGCAAGGTTGCGGGCGAATGCCTCGGGATCCTTGATCACATAGGCATCGAGCGCATCGGCCTGACCGTCATGGGCCCCGGTTTGATCGGGGTCTTTTGCCTTTGCGCTCATTGACTGTTCATCCCAAATCGTCCGGACTGCCGCATCCGGAGGGCCGCACGACGCGGCCCGGGCTTGCGGCGGCCTTGCTCAGGCCATACTAGCGTTGCAGTTCGATGACCATCAAGCAGAACGAAGGCCCAACGCCTTGGCCCTGACACGATCCGCCCTTGTCGCCATTGCGCTTGGCCCGCTTTTCGGAGGCGCGCTGGCCGGCTGCACGTCGAGTTCGTCCATCGACACCGCATTCGCCGATCTTGCGCCGACCGCACCGCCGGCCGCTCACGGGTCCGATCTGGTCCCTCAGGTCGCGATTCGCAATACGGGCACCTATCCCAACCTCAATCGCGAGCCGCAGTCACGATTGCAGGCCGGCGATCCGCGCACGCGAACCGCGCTCTTCGCCCAGATGCAGGCGCTCGCCGCCGCCAGGGCGGCCGGACGGATCTCGACGCAGGCCTACCGGGCCCGGCTGGCGGAGTTGCAGCGGCTCGCCGCCACGCACTCGGACGAAACGCTGGCACGGATCGAGCAACGCTGACACTCGATTTCTGCGCCGGTGCGAGCTATAGCATGTGAGCAAACCGGATGCCCGCCATGCAAGAGTTCCACAAGACAAGGCGCCTGCCGCCCTATGTGTTCGAACAGGTCAACCGCCTGAAGGCGGATGCGCGCGCGGCCGGCCGCGACATCATCGACCTGGGCATGGGCAATCCCGATCTGCCGACCCCGCAAACGATCGTCGACAAGCTGTGCGAGACGGTGCGCGATCCGCGCACGCACCGCTATTCCTCCTCAAGGGGCATTCCGGGGCTGAGAAAGGCGCAGGCCGCCTATTACGCGCGCCGGTTCGGCATCAAGCTCGACCCGGAAACGCAGATCGTCGCCACGCTGGGCTCCAAGGAGGGCTTCGCCAACATGGCCCAGGCGATCACCGCGCCGGGCGATGTGGTGCTGTGCCCCGATCCGACCTATCCGATCCACGCCTTCGGCTTCATCATGTCGGGCGGGGTGATCCGCTCCGTGCCGGCCGCGCCCGACGAGACCTTCATGGCCGCGCTCGAGCGCGCCATCAAGCACTCCATACCCAAGCCGCTGGCCGTGATTCTCAACTTCCCGTCCAACCCGACCGCCTATGTGGCTACGCTGGATTTCTACCGGGACGTGGTCGCGTTCGCCCGCCGGCACGATCTGATCATCCTGTCGGATCTGGCCTATGCGGAGATCTATTTCGGCGCGACGCCGCCGCCCTCGGTGCTCGAGGTGCCCGGCGCGATGGATCTGTGCGTCGAGTTCACCTCCATGTCCAAGACCTTTTCCATGCCGGGCTGGCGCATGGGTTTCGCGGTCGGCAACGAGCGGCTGATCGGCGCGCTGACCCGGGTCAAGTCCTATCTCGACTACGGCGCCTTCACCCCGATCCAGGTCGCCGCCACCGCCGCGCTCAATGGCGACGGTTCTGACATCGCCCAGGTGCGCGACACCTACCGGCGCCGCCGCGACGTGCTGGTGTCGGGCTTTTCCAATGCCGGCTTCGCCGTGCCCGCGCCCGAGGCGACCATGTTCGCCTGGGCGCCGGTGCCCGAGCCGTTCCGGCATCTGGGCTCGCTGGAGTTTTCCAAGCTGCTGATCGAAAGGGCCGATGTGGCCGTCGCGCCCGGCGTCGGCTTCGGCGAGCATGGCGACGACCATGTGCGCATCGCTCTTGTCGAAAACGAGCACCGAATCCGGCAGGCCGCGCGCAACATCCGGCGCTTCGTTTCGAGCGCCGACAGCAATCTGCACAATGTGGTCTCTCTGACCGCGCGGCGCTGAGCGCGCCCGACCATTCCAGGCGCCATTGAAGGGACGATCGAGATGAGTGAGAGTTTGCGCGTCGGGCTTGCCGGCCTTGGCACGGTGGGCGCCTCGGTGGCGCGCGTTCTGGCGCACAAGAGCGAGGTGTTGACCGCGCAATGCGGCCGGCCCGTCGAGGTGACCGCGGTCAGCGCCCGCGACCGGCAAAAGGACCGTGGCTTCGAGCACGCCGGCATGCACTGGTTTGACGATCCGGTGCAACTGGCCGCGAGCAATCACATCGATGTCTTCGTCGAACTGATCGGCGGCGAGGACGGGCCGGCGCTGGCCAGCGTGGACGCCGCGCTCGATGCCGGCCGGCACGTGGTCACCGCCAACAAGGCGTTGCTCGCCCGCCATGGCGTCTCGCTCGCCCAAAAGGCCGAGCAGGCGGGCGTCATCCTGAATTTCGAGGCGGCGGTCGCCGGCGGCATCCCGATCATCAAGACGATGCGCGAATCGCTGTCGGGCAATGACGTCACCCGCGTCTACGGTATCCTCAACGGCACGGCGAACTACATCCTCACGCGCATGGAGCACGACGGGATCGGCTTCAACACCTGCCTCGCCGAGGCCCAGCGGCTCGGCTATGCCGAGGCCGATCCGACCTTCGACATCGAGGGGCACGACACCGCGCACAAGCTGGCCATCCTGACGAGCCTGGCCTTCGGCACGCAGATCGCTGCCGACGAAATCTACATGGAGGGCATTTCCAACATCTCGCTAGCCGATATCCAGGCGGCGCGCGAGCTGGGTTACCGCATCAAGCTGCTCGGCGTCGCCCAGCGCACCGCCACGGGCATCGAGCAGCGCGTGCATCCGACCATGGTGCCGCTCGGCTCGGTGATCGCCCAGGTCGAGGGCGTGACCAATGCGGTGGCCGTCGAGGCCGACATCGTCGGCTCGCTGCTGATGTCCGGGCCCGGCGCGGGCGGCAATGCGACCGCCTCGGCGGTGATCGGCGACATCGCCGACATCGCCAAGTCCCAGCCCGGCCGCCAGCAGGCGCCGGCGCTCGGTCGTCCCGCGGCAACGCTCGCCCCTTACGTGCGGGCGCGCATGCGGGCCCACTCGGGCGGCTATTTCGTGCGTCTGACCGTCCATGATCGCAAGGGCGTGTTCGCGGCGATCGCGACGCGCATGGCCGAAAACGACATCTCGCTGGAATCGATCGTCCAGCACGGCGACGCGCCCATGGCGCATGCGGCCCATGATGGCGCCGACAACCCGCCCAAGACGGTGATCCTGATCACCCACGAGACGACCGAGCAGGCGATTCGCAAGGCGATCGAGGCCATGGTCCGTGACGGCCACCTGATCGACCGGCCGCAGGTCATCCGTATCGAGAAGGCCGAATGAGGCCCGGTCCGGCGCAGTTGGACGATCAACGTTAAATCGATTTTGTTTGGGGCAGGGCCCTTTTCGACTTTGTCATGGGGCCGCTGTATGGTCTGTGACCTGCAGAACGATGAACCGGATTTGGCGCCGCCGATGAACGAGACCATGCACACCCCCGGGCTGACCCGCGAACTGTCGATCGAACTGGCGCGCGTGTCCGAGCGCGCGGCGGTGGCGGCGGCCCGCCTGCGCGGACGCGGCGACGAGAAGGCGGCCGATCAGGTCGCCGTCGATGCCATGCGCGCCGAACTCAACCGCCTGCCGATCTCCGGCACGGTGGTGATCGGCGAGGGCGAGCGCGACGAGGCGCCCATGCTCTATATCGGCGAGAACGTCGGCGCCGGCGGCGGGCCCGAGGTCGACATCGCGCTCGACCCGCTGGAGGGCACGACGGTCTGCGCCAAGAACCAGCCCAATTCGTTGGCCGTGATCGCCATCGCCTCGAAGGGCAGCCTGCTCAACGCGCCCGATGTCTACATGGAAAAGATCGCCATAGGGCCGGGCTACCCCGACGGCCTTGTCGACCTGGACGCAGCGCCGGCCGACAACATCTATGCGCTGGCCAATGCCAAGAACGTGCCGGTCAACGAGATCACCGCCTGCATCCTCGACCGGCCGCGCCATGCCGCGCTGATCGACGCGGTGCGCGAGGCGGGCGCGGCGATCAGCCTGATCGGCGACGGTGATGTCGCCGGCGTGATCGACACGACCGACCCCGAGGACACCGGCATCGACATCTATATCGGCACCGGCGGGGCGCCCGAGGGCGTGCTCGCCGCCGCCGCGCTGCGCTGCGTGGGCGGGCAGATGCAGGGCCGGCTGATCCTCGACACCGACGAGAAGCGGGCCCGCGCCGAGCGCATGGGCATCGCCGATCCCGGGCGCGTCTACGCGATCCACGACATGGCCAGCGGCGACGTACTGTTCGCCGCGACCGGCGTCACCGATGGCAAGATGCTGGCCGGGGTGCGCTTTGCCCGCAATTTCATCGAGACCGAGACCATCGTCATGCGCTCGCAGTCCAAGACGATCCGCGAAATCACCGCGCGGCACCTGGACATGGAAAAGTTCTGAGCCGCAGCGCGCTGCTTGACGCCATCGCGCCGCCGGGCGAGATGACGCCATGACCGAACATCAAAGGCCGTTCCTCGATGTGCGCGTTTCGGCCTGCGAGCGCCGTTGGGTGGAACGCCTAACCCCGCGCCAGGCCAATATCGCGCTCGACATCGCCCAGACGCACGGCATCGAGGACATCGTGGCGCGCGTCCTGGCCGGGCGCAACGTGACCGTCGAGGCCGCGCCCGGTTTCCTCGACCCGACGATCCGGGCGCTGATGCCCGACCCTTCCGTCGTCACCGACCTCAACGCGGCAGCGGCGCGCATCGTCCAGGCGATCGCCAATGGCGAGCGCGTGGCGATCTTCGGCGATTACGATGTCGACGGCGCCGCCTCCAGTGCGCTGCTGCAGAGGTTCCTGCGTCAGCTGGGCATCCAGGCGCAGGTCTATATCCCCGACCGCATCTTCGAGGGCTATGGTCCCAATCCCGAGGCGCTGCGCGCGCTTGCCGAGACGGCCGACCTGATCGTCACGGTCGATTGCGGCACCAACAGCGCGAAGGCGTTCGAGGCCGTCGCCGGCAGCGGTACCGACATCGTCGTCATCGACCACCACCAGGTGGGCGGGCCTGTGCCCGCGGTCCGCGCCGTGGTCAATCCCAATCGCGAGGACGATCTGTCCGGGCTGGGCCATCTGTGCGCGGCCGGCGTGGTCTTCATGACACTGGTCGATGTCGCTCGCCAGCTCCGGCAGGGTGGCCGGACGGATCTGCCCGACCTGATGGGCATGCTCGACCTCGTGGCCCTGGCGACGGTCTGCGATGTCGTCCCGCTGATCGGGCTGAACCGGGCCTTCGTGACCAAGGGGCTCGTCGTCGCCCGGCGCATGCGCAATCCCGGTCTGGCCGCGCTGACGGCGGTTGCGCGCATCGGCGAGCCGCTGAACCCGTTCCATCTGGGCTTTTTGATCGGCCCTCGCATCAATGCCGGCGGGCGCATCGGCAATGCCGCGCTCGGTGCTCAACTGCTTGCCACGGACGATGCCGACACCGCGCACTCGCTCGCCGCACGGCTCGACGCGCTCAACACCGAGCGCCAGGCCATCGAGACGGCCATGGTCGAGGAGGCCAAGGCCGAAGCGGCGCTCGAAATGCGGTCGGCGCATCCGCCCGCCGTGATCGTCACCGCCAGCGGCGACTGGCATCCGGGCATTGTCGGGCTGATCGCGGCGCGGCTGCGCGAGACGACGCGCCGACCGGCCTTTGCCATCGCCTTCGACGCGGCGGGCCGCGGCACCGGCTCCGGCCGGTCCATCGCCGGGTTCGATCTGGGCCGGCTGGTGCGTCAGGCGGTCGAGGCCGGCCTGCTCGAAAAGGGCGGCGGCCATGCCATGGCGGCCGGCATCACGGTGATGCGCGACAGGCTCGCCGATCTTCGCGCCTTCTTCGAGGCGCAGACCGGCAATGCGGTGGATGCGCTCGTCGCCAGCGATACGCTGAAGATCGACGGCGCGCTGTCATCGGCCGGCGTGACGGTGGAACTGATCGAGCGGCTGCACGCCGCCGGCCCCTACGGGACGGGCCATTCCGAGCCGATCTTTGCGTTTCCCCATCACCAGGTCGCCTCGGTCCGGCCGGTCGGCAACGGCCATCTGAAACTGTCCCTGCGCGGGCTCGGCCTGCGCCCGCTCGATGCGATCGCCTTTCGGGTTGCCGATCAGCCCCTGGGCCGCCTGTTGTCGGAGCATGCCGGCCGGACGCTGCATCTGGCCGGCACGGTCTCGATCAATCACTGGAACGGGCGGCGCACGCCGCAGCTTCGCGTCATCGACGCGGCGCCGCCGGCCTGATCACAGATAGGCACCCAGCTTGTTGCCCGCGCGCAGATAGCGCATCGGGTCGACCGCCCGTTCGCCCGCCCGCACCTCGTAGTGCAGATGCGGCCCGGTCGACCGGCCCGTATTGCCCGAGGCGCCGATCTTCTGGCCCGCGACGACGCGCTGGCCACGCTTGACGTCGATCCGGCTCATATGGGCAAAGCGCGTCGTCAGCCCGTTGCCGTGATCGATCTCGACCATCTTGCCATAGCCGCCATTGCGTCCGGCGGTGACGACCTTGCCCGCCGCCGTCGCGCGGATCGGCGTGCCGGTCGGCGCGCGAAAGTCGATGCCCGCATGAAAGGCGCTGCGCCCGATGATGGGATCGCGCCGCTTGCCAAAGCCGCTGGTGATGGCCTGGCCGGGCACGGGATGGGCGATCGGATAGGCCGAGACCTCCCCGCGCGCTTGGTCCAGCGCGTCGAGCGCGGCCTGCAGCGATTGCAGCCCTTCGACGAAAGCCTGGCCGGGCATGTCTTCGGCATAGGGCACGAACGGGCCGCCCACGGCCTCGACCTGCACCGGCTCGGCATCGATGGACAGCCCATTGGCGCGGGCGGTCTCGATCAGCTCGTTGCGCTTGGCAAGGGCGGCGCGCGTCAGCGTGCTCAACTGGGCGAACTGGTTCGTTTCGAGTTCATCGAGCGTCGTGTCGACCTGGCCCAGGCGCGCAAATCCATCGCGCGCACCGGCCCCGGGCAGCCGCGCGGTCCGTTGTGTGGGCGCGGCCCCTTCATCGACCCGGGCGCTGCCACGCATCGACGGCGCGAGCGATGCCTTCCGGCTCGTTCCGTCGAGCCGGTCGGGCCGCTGCGCCGGAATGGGCAGCACCTCGTCCGGCACCGCGCCGGGCATCACACCGGTCGCCCGTGCCCGCTCCACCAGCGGCATCAGCGCGCCCGAGCGCTGCGCCAGCGCCGACTGGCGGTTGGCCAGTTCGGCGATCTTGCGTTCGATGAACTGCTGGTCGAGCAGCCGGTGCGAGGTGATCCGGTCGACCTCCACCCGCAGCGCGGCGATCCGGTCCTCATAGGTGTGCTGTACGCGCGCCTGGCGCATGAGCGCGGCATCGATGATGTCGTCGCGCATGATCAGATAGCCCGTGGCGACCAGATAGCCGCAACTGGCGGCCAGCAGCACCGATCCGGCCAGGGCGGCGACCCACGGACGCAGCGTGAAATGCCGGATATGGCTGCCCTTTGCGATAACGATGGTGTGTGGTTCAGTGCGGCGTCCGAATATGGCCGTTTTGTTCACGTTCCCATGCCCCCGACAGTCGACGTTTCGGGCGCAATTAGAAATCGTTAGGGTTAACAATCGGTGTCACGCCCCACACGCGAAGATTGCGGCGGGCCGTGGCCGCCAGTGCCGGTTCAGTCGTGCCGGCGATGGCGTCCGCGGAAGGGCGGGGGCGCGGCCGCCCCCTGGCCCGACCGTCAGCCGGCGAGCGCGCGTGCCTCTTCAAGCACGGCCTCGGCGTGGCCGGGCACCTTCACCTTGCGCCAGGCCTTGGCGATCCGGCCATCGGCATCGATCAGGAAGGTCGAGCGGTCAACGCCCATATATTTCTTGCCGTACATGCTCTTTTCCACCCACACGCCATAGGCCTCGATGGCTTGCCTGTCTTCATCGGCCAAAAGCGTGACCGTCAGATCGTGCTTTGCCTTGAACTTGTCGTGCTTTGCAACGCTGTCGGGCGAAACGCCAAGTATGACGGTGTTGGCCGCAGCAAAATCCTCCAGCAGTCCCGAGAACTCGACAGCTTCCTTTGTGCAGCCGCTGGTGTCGTCTTTGGGATAGAAGTACAGGACGACCTGCTTCCCCTTCAGTGAGGACAGCGACATTGTTTCGCCATTGTCGGCAGGCAGATTGAAGTCGGGCGCCATTGCGCCGGCATCGGGACTGGTCACGTCTGGTTTCCCTCGCAAGTTGGATGGTCAACGATCGAAAAACGTTGCACAAGACGATATAAGGTCCGTGCGTCCGGCGTCCATCGCGATTCCGCACCCGGGCGCCCATGGCGTTGATCGCGAGAGCTGGGCTTGAACAAGCACGACGTCGAATTTGTCCGTTTCGACCGGCACCAGGCGCCGGCCCTGCATGAACTGCCGTCCCACCGCGAGCGTCGCCGTGGTCCTGTTCATGCGCCGCTCCTGCCGCCGATCGGCCGTGCCCTGCGCCGCATCGCGCTGGTGCTGGTCTGCCTGGTCGCGCTGTTGGTCGGCGCGCTCGTCCTGCTGCTCCGCGATGGCGTGCTCGAGCGGACCGCGGAAGACACGCTGCGCCGCATGGTGCCGGAGACCATGGTCGCCATGCTCGGCGACACCCGCGTGCGGCTGCACTGGCCGCCCAATCTGGCCGTCACCTATTCGGACGTTGCACTGACCGAGGCTGACACCGGGGCGCGGCTCGTCGAGGCCGATCGCCTCGCCGTCGCCATCGATCCCTTCTCGCTGCTGAGGCGCAGCCCGCGCATTGGCGGCATCGAACTCGGTGGCCTGGTTGCCCAGGTTCCGGCGCTGCGCGCGGCGCTGGGAATGGACGGCGGGCCGGTCGAGCCCGTCCGCCTGTCGGACATTCCAGACCATTTCGATCGCTTGTTCGCCCTGTTGCGCGGCTGGGGCGCCACCCACCTGCATGGCCAGCCCGGCGGTCTGAGGCTCGATCTGGCCGATTCGCGCCTGATGCTGGGCGCCCCGGACGGTGCGGCTGAGCCGCTGATCGTCGAAAGCCTTTCGGGCAGGGCGAGCGGCGGCGCGGCGGAACTGGCCGGCGACATGCGCCTTGGCGGTGCACCGGTCACGCTGCGCGCCGAACTCGCAGTGCCGGCCCGCGCGGATGCCGGCGAGCCGGCGCGCCTGGTCGTTGGCGTGGACGGTGTGCGGCTGCCCTTCCGACGCCTGCCGACGCTTTTTTCCGACGACATGAGCGATCACGAGCCGGGCGCCGAACAGCCGCCGGTGCCAATGCGCGCCGTCCTGCAGATGACGCATCGCGGCGAAGGTGACGCCGGCAACACGCTGCGTCTGGCCCTCGAGCCCCGCGACCTCGCCTTCAAGCTCTCCGCCGACGATCTCGTGCCGTTTTCCGGTCGAGTGTTGTTCGATTACGGGTTCAACGACGATGTCGTGACCATGCAGCGCGACGACTGGCGCCTTGGCCGCTCGACCATGCAGGTCTCGGCGCGCATCCGCGATGCCGGCCGGCCGTTCGAGGACTGGCCGGGCCGGGGCGCGCTGCCCTTCATGCCGGTCGAGTTCGATCTGATCGCCAATCGCGGCCACCTCGCGCCGGCCGATTCGCCCGAACCGCCGGTGCGCTATGCCGCCCGGGCGCAGGGATTCTTTGATCCGGCGCGACAATTCCTCGATTTCACCAATATCGAGATGCATTCGGAAGCCGGCGGAGCGGTTGCCGAGGGCGACGTGGCGCTCGGCGAGGACACGCCGATCGCCGTCTTCCAGGTCGAAGTCACCGACATGACGATCGCCGGGGTCAAGCAGTTCTGGCCGGCCCCGGTGGCGCGCGCGGCGCGGCGCTGGGTGCTGTCCAATCTGGCCGGCGGGCGCGTCGTTTCCGGCACGTTCGACATCGCCGAACCGCTGCGGCGCCGCATACCCGGGACCGATGAGCGCCTGCGCGGCGACACGATCGTCGATCTTCAGGTCGAGGGCGTGCGCTTTGACGTGGCAGGTGACCTGCCGCCCGTGCGCGATGCCGTCGGACGCGTGATGTTCATAGACCAGACGGCGCAGATCGCGCTGCGCTCGGGCACCGTCTATCTGCCCAGCGGCCGCACCGCGACGGCAAGCGACGGATTGCTGGTGATCAACCCCGAGGACGAGACCGGGCTCGTGCGTGCCGACCTCGACATGCATGTTCGAGGAAAGGCGGACGCCATCGGCGAGATCATCGCCTTTCGGCCGATCAATGCAAAGCAGTATCGCGACTATGACGAGGCCGACCTCAGCGGTGACGTCGATGCCCACATCACCATGGATTTCGCGCTCAATGGCGGGCCGGGCGGCCCGCCGCCGGACTGGAACGTCGACCTGACGATCACCGACGGCGCCAGCGCGGCGCCCTTCGAGGGCCGCCAGCTCGCCGATCTGGACGGCACCATCGCCGTCGACCCATCGCGGGCGGTGATGGATCTGACCGGCATGATCGACGGCCTGCCGGCGCGCATCGACATGGTGCTGCCCTTCGGCGATTCCGGCGTCCTTGCCGAACGCGACATCGCGCTGAGCCTCGATGACGCCGATCGCGCAAGATTCGCGCCGGGGCTCGATACCCTGCTGCGCGGGGCGACGCCGGTGCGTGTCGAGGGCGATGGCGCCCAGATGTCGGTGGAGGCCGACCTGACGGCGGCCGAGTTGCTGCTGCCGTGGATCGGCTGGTCCAAGGGGCCGGGCATCGATGCCAGCGCGGCGTTCGAACTCGTCATGCGCGACGGATCGACCACACTCGAGGACTTCCGCCTGCTCGGCCAGCCCTTTTCCGCGCGCGGGCGCATCGATGTCGGCGCGGCGGGGCTGACGCGCGCGCGGTTCGGCTCGCTGGCGCTCAATCCGGGTGACGACGTCGCCGTCGACATCCGCCGCGATGGCGCCGGATACAGGGTCGATGTCGACGGTGCCGCGCTCGATGTGCGCGCGCTGATCCGCCATGCGCGCCGGCAGATCGGCGCAGGTCCGGACGCCGGCGGCGACACGGTGCCGGTGACCGTCAACGCGCAGATCGCACGCGTTACCGGATTTGGCGGCGAGGTGCTGAGCAATGTCGGCGCCGAACTCGTGATCGCCGGCGGCGGCGTCGAGAGCCTGTCGATCACCGGCACCACGGCGAGCGGCATGCCCTTTTCGATCGCCATCAGCGGGCAGGGTGCGGCGCGCCAGGTGCGGGTGGAGGCGTTCGATGCGGGCGAGTTGCTGCGTTTCGCCGACCTCTACGGCCAGGTGCGCGGCGGCGTCCTCAACCTTGCCCTTGCCGGCGAGGCGGACGGCACGCTGTCGGGTCCGGTGCAACTGGTCGATTTCCGCGTCTTCGACGAGCCGCGCCTGTCGCAACTGGCCAATTCGCGCCCCCGCGACGGATCGGAAAGCCTGCGCGAGGCGGTGCAGCGCGACATCGACACCTCGGACGTGCGTTTCGAGGTCGCCTCGGGCGAGATCAGCCTGTCGCCGTCCGGCCTGACGCTCGCCGACGGCGTGGTGCGCGGCCCGCTGGTCGGTTTCGTGCTGCGCGGCACCGTCTTCGACCAGGACCGCAACATGCGCCTTTCGGGCACGTTCATGCCGGCCTACGGGCTCAATTCGCTGTTTGCCGACATCCCGCTCGTCGGGCTGATCCTGGGCAATGGCCGCGAGCGCGGCCTGATCGGGGTGACCTTCAAGCTCGAAGGGCCGTTCGACGCGCCGCAGGTGACCATCAACCCGCTGTCGATCATCGCGCCGGGGCTGTTCCGCTCGATCTTCGAGTTCCGTTGACGCGCGCCCGTCTCCCCCTTGAGGGGAGGCACGCGAAACCGAGCGCAGCGATGGTTGAGCGGGTGGGGGTGGTAGCAAGGCGGGCGGAGGACAACCCCCACCCGGCTCTGTCTCGCTTCGCTCGCCACTCGCCGGGCTCGCGCCACGCGTCGCTCCCCGTCCTTCGGACCCCCTCAAGGGGGAGGTGGGGCGCCGGACACGCCCTCATTCGTCGATGACGATCAAGTGGTCGGCCGGAGGATGACGGGCAAACAGGCCGGACTCGCGGGACACATTCACGCCGGCCGCACCAGCACGTGCTTCTTCTTGCCCAGCGACAGCTTGATCACGCCTTCTTTCACGAACGAGTCGTCGAGCGTCATGCGCTCGTCGCTCACCGGTTCGTCATTGACGCGCACCGCGCCGCCCTTGACGTGCCGGCGCGCTTCCCCGTTCGAACTGGCAAGCCCGGCGGAGACGAACAGGCTCAGCAGGCCCATGCCGGCGCCAAGCTCGGCGGCCGGCACGTCGACCGTCGGCAGGTTTTCGGCGAGCGCGCCTTCCTCGAAGGTCTTGCGTGCGGTCTCGGCCGCTTCCTCGGCGGCCTGCCGGCCATGCACGATGGCTGTGGCCTCGGTCGCCAGCACCTTCTTGGCCTGGTTGATCTCGGTGCCGCCGAGCGCGCCGAGCCGGGCGATCTCGTCGAGCGGCAGGCGCGTGAACACCTTCAGGAACCGCGTGACATCGGCGTCCTCGGTGTTCCGGAAATACTGCCAGAAGTCATAGGGCGAACAAAGATCGGCATTGAGCCAGATCGCTCCCTGCGCGGTCTTTCCCATCTTGGCGCCCGACGCGGTCGTCAGGAGCGGCGTCGTCAGCGCATAGAGCTGCGGGCCGCCCATGCGGTGCGACAGGTCGAGCCCGTTGACGATGTTGCCCCACTGGTCCGAGCCGCCCATCTGCAGCACGCAGCCATAGCGGCGGTTGAGCTCGACGAAGTCGTAGCCCTGCATGATCATGTAGTTGAATTCCAGAAACGACAGCGACTGCTCGCGGTCGAGCCTGAGCCTGACCGAATCGAAGGTCAGCATGCGGTTGACCGAGAAATGCCGGCCGACCTCGCGCAGGAAGTCGACATAGTTCAGCTCCAGCAGCCAGTCGGCATTGTTGACCATGATCGCGTCCATCGGCCCGCTGTCATAGCGCAGGATGCGCCCGAAGATCGTCTTGATGCCGGCGATGTTGCGCTCGATCTGGGCGTTGGTGAGCAGCTTGCGCTGATCGTCGCGAAACGACGGATCGCCGACCATGGAGGTGCCCCCGCCCATCAGCGTGATCGGCCGGTGGCCGGTCTGCTGCAGCCAGTACAGCAGGGTGAGCGTGATCAGATTGCCGATATGCAGGCTCGTGGCGGTCGCGTCATAGCCCACATAGCCGGTGATCGGCCCTTCCATGCATCGGGCATCGAGGCCCTCGGGATCGGAGATCTGGTGGATCAGGCCGCGTTCGTTCAGAACGTTGAGGAAATCGGACTTGAAGGCGGACATCGGGGTCTTTTCCGGTTGCATCACCGCGCCGGGCCGGCGCGCGCTCCTCTTGGCCCGGCCGCGCGCCCAGATCAAGCCGCCCGCGGCGCCGGCCGCCGGGCCTGCGACCATCAGCGGCCGGCGATCTTCTTGACGGTGTCGGGCACCAACTCGCCGCGCAAGCGCGCATCCAGATAGCCCGCGCATTCCTCGAGCAGCACGTCCGAATGCTCGGTGAAGAAGTGGTTGGCGCCCTCGATGGTCTTCTGCGTGATCAGGATGCCCTTTTGCGTGTGCAGCTTGTCGACCAGACCCTGCACGGCATCGGGCGGCGCCACCCGGTCCTGGCTGCCATGGATGATCAGGCCCGAGGACGGGCAGGGGGCCAGGAACGAGAAGTCGTAAGTATTGGGCTGCGGCGCGATCGAGATGAAGCCCTCGATCTCCGGCCGGCGCATCAGCAGTTGCATGCCGATCCAGGCGCCGAAGGAATAGCCGGCGATCCAGCACGCCTTCGATTCGGGATGCATGGACTGCACCCAGTCGAGCGCGCCGGCCGCATCGGACAACTCGCCCACGCCATGGTCGAACTCGCCCTGGCTGCGCCCGATCGAGCGGAAATTGAAGCGCAACGTCGTGAAGCCGCGCTTCTGGAACATGTAGAACAGATTGTAGATGATCGGGTTGTTCATCGTCCCGCCGAATTGCGGGTGCGGATGCAGGATCATCGCGATCGGCGCGGTCTTGTCGCTGGCGGGCTGGTAACGCCCTTCAAGCCGGCCCGCCGGACCGTTGAAAATCACTTCTGGCATTGTATCTCCTCGGCAAAACCGGCCTGTGCCCGACCGTTGCGCGCCGGTTTCCACCTGTGAAATGCGTTTTTGCGGCCTCGATTCAAGGCTTTGTATGGTTGAACGCGCGGGCGGAGGCCGTCATATGACCAACGAAGCCGAAATATCAAGGAAATCCCGCCGCCCGAGCGGCGCGAGCCGGCCATGACCATGCGCTATCTCGACCACAATGCCTCCGCGCCGCTTCTGCCCGAAGCGCGCTCGGCCATGCTTGCCGCGCTCGATGTCAACGGCAATGCGTCCTCGGTCCATCGCAGCGGGCGCGCGCTGCGCGCCATGGTGCAAAAGGCGCGCCGGCAGGTGGCCGGTCTCGTCGGCGCCGAGCCCGACCATGTCGTGTTCACCTCCGGCGCGACCGAGGCGGCCGCCACGCTTCTGACCCCCGGCTGGTCGATGGGCCGCGCGCCGCTGACCATGGGCCGGCTTTTCGTTGGCGCGAGCGATCATCCCTGCCTTCTTGCGGGCGGTCGCTTCTCCCCCGAAAACGTCACGCGGATCGGCGTAAACGCAAACGGGCTGATCGATCTCGCCGCGCTCGAACGCGCCCTTGCCGCGCACGATCGGGGCGATGGCACGCCGCTCGTCGCGCTGCACTGGGTCAACAACGAGACCGGCGTCATCCAGCCGGTCGCCGAAATCGGTGCGCTGGCACGCAAGGCCGGCGCCGTGCTGGTGCTCGATGCGGTTCAGGCGCTGGGCCGCATTCCGGTCGATGTCGCAGAGGGTTATGCCGATTTCCTGATCGTTTCCTCGCACAAGATCGGCGGGCCAAAGGGCGCCGGCGCCATCGTCGCCCGTTCGGACCTGATGATGCCGATGCCGCTCATGGGCGGCGGCGGCCAGGAGCGCGGCCATCGCGCCGGAACCGAAGCGGTCGCGAATATTGCCGGCTTCGGTGCGGCGGCCCAGGCGGCCGCGGCAGGGCTCGATGCGTTCGCCGCGCTGGCCGACCGCCGCGACCGGTTCGAACACGCGCTGTGCGGCATCGCCCCTGACGCGATCGTCCACGGAGCGGGCGCGCCGCGCGTTGCCAACACCAGTTTCTTCTCCGTTCCGGGCGTGAAGGCCGAGACGCTGGCCATCGGCCTCGATCTGGCCGGCTTCGCCGTTTCGTCGGGCTCGGCCTGTTCGTCGGGCAAGGTCGGCAGGAGCCACGTGCTCGAGGCCATGGGGTCTCATGCCCGGGAGGGCGCGGTGCGCGTGTCGATCGGCCCGTCAAGCGCCGCCGACGATCTTGATGCCCTTGGCGAAGCGCTTGCACCGCTGATCGGACGGATGCGCGCGGCGTGACCACCGAAAAACCCGGCGCGGCAACCGTTCCGGCCTGGCCGGCGGCCTTGTCTGGGGGCGGGGAGTCCCCACATCCGACAAAACTTGCAGAGAACAGTCAGATTTTTCTCTTTAGAACTTTTCAAAACTGCGCTATGACCTAAATTCTCCAATGAGCGGTGCCCAACGCCGCCGATGGGATTGTTCGGAAGGGAGATCGCCATGCCTGCGGTTCAGGAGACGATTGATCAGGTTCGCAAGATCGATGTGGACCAGTACAAATACGGCTTCGAGACCATCGTCGAGATGGACAAGGCGCCCAAGGGGCTGAACGAAGACATCATCGCGCTGATCTCGGCCAAGAAGGACGAGCCCGACTGGATGCTTCAGTGGCGGCTCGAGGCCTACAAGCGCTGGCAGACGATGCAGCGGCCCGATTGGGCGCGCGTCGACTATCCCCAGATCGACTTCCAGGACATCTATTACTACGCCGCGCCCAAGGGCCAGACCGGCCCCAAGACCATCGACGACGTCGATCCGGAAATCCGCCGCACCTACGAAAAGCTCGGCATTCCGCTCGCCGAACAGGAAATCCTCGCCGGGGTGCAGGAGCGCAGGGTGGCCGTCGACGCGGTGTTCGATTCGGTCTCCGTCGTCACGACGTTCAAGGAAGAGCTGGCCAAGGCCGGCGTGATCTTCATGTCGATTTCCGAGGCGATGCGCGAGCACCCCGATCTGGTGCGCAAATATATCGGTTCGGTCGTGCCGGTTTCGGACAACTATTACGCCGCGCTCAATTCGGCGGTCTTCACCGACGGCTCCTTCGTCTACGTGCCCGAGGGCGTTCACTGCCCGATGGAGCTTTCGACCTATTTCCGCATCAACGAGAAGGATACCGGCCAGTTCGAGCGCACGCTGATCATCGCCGAAAAGGGCGCCTACGTCTCCTACCTTGAAGGCTGCACCGCGCCGCAGCGCGACGAGAACCAGCTTCACGCCGCGGTGGTCGAGCTGATCGCGCACGAGGATGCCGAGATCAAGTATTCGACCGTGCAGAACTGGTATCCGGGCGATGCGGAAGGCAAGGGCGGCATCTACAATTTCGTCACCAAGCGCGGCGACTGCCGGGGCGACAATTCCAAGATCTCCTGGACCCAGGTCGAGACCGGCTCGGCGATCACCTGGAAATATCCGTCCTGCATCCTGCGCGGCGACAATTCGCGCGGCGAGTTCTATTCGATCGCGGTGTCGAACGGCGCCCAGCAGATCGATTCGGGCACCAAGATGATCCATCTGGGCAAGAACACCACCAGCCGGATCATCTCCAAGGGCATTTCGGCCGGCACATCGCAGAACACCTATCGCGGCAAGGTGTCGGTGCACCGCAAGGCGACCGATGCGCGCAACTTCACCCAGTGCGACTCGCTGCTCATCGGCGACCGCTGCGGCGCGCACACCGTGCCCTATATCGAGGCCAACAATGCCACCGCGCAGCTCGAGCACGAGGCGACCACCTCGAAGATTTCCGAGGATCAGCTCTTCTACTGCATGCAGCGCGGCATCCCGGAGGAAGAGGCGATCGCGTTGATCGTCAACGGCTTCGTCAAGGAAGTCATCCAGGAGCTGCCGATGGAGTTCGCCGTCGAGGCGCAGAAGCTGATCGGCATCTCGCTCGAGGGAAGCGTGGGGTGATGCGCCAGTAGCGGACGCTGCTGGCCGTCCTGCCAGGCCCTTTGCGGCGACGGCGAGGCCACACGCCTGGCACTGATGGAGCGCATGATGGTGGACAAGGGCGATGATCGCGACCTTTCGGGCACTGTCCGGCTGGCCGGCGCCGCCTCGATCCTGGTTGCCACGGCCGTCGGTTATTTCTGGGCGCCGTTCGGTTCGCCCTACACCTCGGCCGGCATTCTCGGCGGCATCGCCGCCGTGAGCTTTGCGGCCCGCGGGCTGTTCGGGTCGAAAGGAGACTGATTTGCCGTCATTCCGGGGCCGCGTAGCGGAACCCGGAAACCAGAGCCGAGAAATGGGAGTAAGAGACGCGGTTGTCCGGTTGGGTCTACATCATGGCGTCGAAGCGCAACGGGACGATTTACACCGGCGTGACGAGTGATCTTCAGGGACGTGCGCAGGAGCACAGGGATGGTCTGACACCGGGATTTTCGCGCCGGTACGGCTGCACGACACTGGTCTGGTACGAACGGCACGACAACATCGTTGAGGCGATAGCCAGGGAGAAGGAACTGAAGAAGTGGCGGCGGGCATGGAAACTCTACCTGATCGAGGGCTTCAACCCCGATTGGTTGGATTTACTGGAGAGTTGCTACGAACGAGACAATCCATCGGACGCGATCCGCGATCGTGGCGAGAAGGCGAAGGAAGGCGGTCTGGGTTCCGGGTTCCGCTGCGCGGCCCCGGAATGACGAGCTGAGTGCCGCCCGCTCGAAACAAAGATGGAATGAAAACGGTGCCGTATTGGCGATAGACCGGCGGCACGGAAAACGGGCAAGGGGCGATATGCCTCGCAATGACGCATAGAGGGAAAAATGCTAGAAATTAGGAATTTGCACGCCCGGATCGCCGAGGATGGCACCGAGATCATCAAGGGCCTCGACCTGACGGTCAATGCCGGCGAGGTCGCCGCCATCATGGGTCCGAACGGTTCGGGCAAGTCGACGCTGTCCTATATCCTCGCCGGACGCGAGGACTATGAAGTCACGCAGGGCGACATCCTCTACAATGGCGAGTCCGTCCTCGAGATGGACCCGGCCGAACGCGCCAGCGCCGGCATGTTCCTGGCCTTCCAGTATCCCATGGAAATCCCCGGCGTCGCCACCATGCAGTTCCTCAAGGTGGCCATGAACGAGCAGCGCAAGGCGCGCGGGCAGGACGAACTGACCACGCCCGACTTCATCAAGCGCGTGCGCGAGGCCGCCGCGACGCTGAACATCGACATGGAAATGCTCAAGCGGCCGGTCAATGTCGGTTTTTCGGGCGGCGAGAAGAAGCGCTCGGAAATCCTGCAGATGAAGCTGCTCGAGCCGAAGCTGTGCGTGCTCGACGAAACCGATTCGGGCCTTGACATCGATGCCTTGAAGATCGTCGCCGACGGCGTCAACGCGCTGCGCGGGCCCGATCGCGCCATCGTGGTGATCACGCACTATCAGCGGCTTCTGCAATACATCGTCCCCGACACCGTGCACATCCTCTCGCGCGGTCAGATCGTGAAGACCGGCGACAAGGAGCTGGCCGCCCAGCTCGAGGCGCAGGGCTATGCCGGCGTCATCGAGCAGGCGGCCTGAGGGGAGCGCGCCATGAACCTTCAAGCCCAAGCGCCCCTGACCGGCGCCGAAACCGCCCTGATCGACCTGTTCGCCCAGCGCTGCAACGACCTGCCGGGCAATGCCGGCGCCGTTTCGGCGCGCGACAAGGCGGTGGCTGCCCTGAAGGCCAACCGACTGCCCACCCGAAAGGTCGAGGCCTGGCACTACACCGACCTTCGCCGGCTGCTCAGCTCGGTGCCGGCCTGGCGCGCCGATGCCCCGGCAAAACCGGTGGACCCAATCCTGCCCGGCGCGCGGCGCTTCGCGCTCGTCAACGGTGCGCTTGCCGAGACACCGGCTGTCGATGGCCTTCAGTTCGACGCCATGGCCGACAGCCTGCGCGCCGATGTCGGCGGCGTGACGCTCGAGGCGCCGGCCGAGGCCGATGACGCCGTTGGCGCGATCAACACCGCCTTTGTCTCCGATGGCCTGCGCCTGAGCGTTGCCGATGATGCCGAGATCGCGGCGCCCGTCGAGATCCAGTCCGTGCACGCCGGCGGGCAGGTGCATACGCGCAGCCAGGTGACGGTCGGCGCGGGCGCCAGGGCGCTGTTCGTCGACCGGCATACTGGCACCGATGACGCGGTACTGGCCTCCAACGTCACCGAACTGACCGTGCGCAAGGGCGCCGATGTCACCTGGATCATCGTGCAGGAGCAGGGCGCCCAGGCGAGCCATCTGGCAAGCCTCGGGCTGACGCTCGAGGAGGATGCCAGGGCCACGGTCTTCATCGCCAACCTGTCGGGCCGGCTGGTGCGCCAGGAAGTGCATGCGGCGGCGACCGGCGAACGGGCCGAACTGGCGTTCCGCGCTGTCAACATGATCGGCGGCGACGCCCATTGCGACGTCACGCTGGAACTCGACCATCTCGTGCCGCATACGACATCCACCGAGACCGTGCGCAATGTCGTCACCGCCAGGGGTCAGGGCGTCTTTCAGGGTCAGATCCGCGTCGCCCAGCCGGCGCAGAAGACCGACGCGCAGATGGCATGCAACACGCTGCTTCTGTCCGACCATGGCGGCTTTTCGACCAAGCCGGAACTGGAGATCTTCGCCGACGATGTCGTCTGCGCCCACGGCGCCACCGTCGCCGAGATCGACCATGACCACCTGTTCTATCTGATGGCGCGCGGCGTCTCCGAAAAGACCGCCCGCGGCCTCTTGATCAAGGCGTTCGTCGCCGAGATCGTCGAGGAACTCAAGGACGAAGCCCTGGTCGATGCGCTCGAAGCGCGCATCGATGCCTGGCTCGAGGCGCACGGGTGATGCTTCGGTCGTCTCGCAACGCCCCTCATCCTCACCTTCTCCCCGCAGTCGGGGAGAAGGTGACATCCAGATCGGCTCGCGTCCTGCCCGACCCGGGCGCCGTGCTGCGAATGCCGACGCACTGTTTTCGGCGACCCCTTCTCCCCGCAGGCGGGGAGAAGGTGAGGATGAGGGGCAGGCACGCAAGGACAAGCAGATATGAGCGCTGACCCGATCTCCAACGCCGGCTACGATGTCGACGCCATCCGCGCCGACTTTCCAATCCTGCATCGCCAGGTCTATGGCAAGCCGCTGGTCTATCTGGACAATGGCGCATCGGCGCAAAAGCCGCGCGCGGTGATCGATGCGCTCACAAACGCCTATGAAAACGAATATGCCAACGTCCATCGCGGCCTGCATTTCCTGTCGGACGCCGCGACAGCGGCCTATGAGGGCGCGCGCGAGAAGGTGCGGCACTTTCTCAACGCGGGCTCGGTCGACGAGATCGTCTTCACCAAATCGGCGACCGAGGCGATCAACACGGTCGCCCATGGTTATGGCGTTCCGAACATCGGCGAGGGCGACGAGATCGTCCTGACCATCATGGAACACCATTCCAACATCGTGCCCTGGCACTTCCTGCGCGAGCGTCACGGCGCGAAACTGGTCTGGGTGCCGGTCGACGATGAAGGGCGGTTCGACATCGCCGAGTTCGAGAAACGGCTGACCGAGCGCACCAGGCTCGTCGCGATCACCCATGTCTCGAACGTGCTGGGCACGGTCGTGCCGATCCGGCAGGTTTGCGAGATCGCGCACCGCCACGGCATTCCGGTTCTGGTCGACGGCAGCCAGGGCGCGGTGCACCTGCCGGTCGACGTCCAGGCGCTCGGTTGCGACTGGTATGTGTTCACCGGCCACAAGACCTATGGTCCCTCGGGCATCGGCGTGCTTTACGGCAGCAAGGACAGGCTCGCCGAGATGCGCCCGTTTCAGGGCGGCGGCGAGATGATCCTCGATGTCACCGAGGACAGCGTCACCTATGCCGATCCGCCGCACCGCTTCGAGGCCGGCACGCCGCCCATCGTCCAGGCGATCGGCCTTGGCGCGGCGCTCGACTACATGGACCGCGTCGGCCGCCCGGCCATCGCCGCCCATGAGGCCGACCTGCGCGCCCATGCCCATGAGCGCCTGGGCGCCATTGAAGGGCTGCGCATCATCGGCGATGCGCCGGACAAGGCGGCCATCGTCTCCTTCGAGATCGAGGGACTGCACGCGCATGACATTTCGATGGTCATCGACCGGTCGGGCGTTGCCGTGCGCGCCGGCACCCATTGCGCCCAGCCGCTGCTGACGCGCTTTGGCGCAACCTCCACCTGCCGCGCCTCGTTCGGCATCTACAACACCCATGCCGAGATCGAGGCGCTGGCCGAAGCGCTCGAGAAGGCGCAGACGTTTTTCGCATGACGGTTTTCTGATAGGGTAGGGCCATGATGGACGATCAAGCCACACCGAACACGGTTGCCGAGCCGGCCCCGGCCGACACGGCCGCGCCGGGCGCACAATCCGCCATTCCGCGCGAGGAACTCGCGCGCCTGACCGACGACATCGTCGCCGCACTGAAGACGGTCTACGATCCGGAGATCCCGGCCGACATCTACGAACTCGGCCTGATCTACCGGGTCGACATCGAGGACGACAGGACGGTCAAGATCGAGATGACGCTGACCGCGCCAGGCTGTCCGGTGGCCGGCGAGATGCCGGGCTGGGTGGAGAACGCCGTGCGCGGCGTCGAGGGCGTCATGGATGTCGAGGTCGAGATGACCTTCGACCCGCCCTGGACGCCCGACCGCATGAGCGAGGAAGCGCAGATCGCGGTGGGGCTCTACTGACACCAGTGCATTGCCCCTCATCCTCACCTTCTCCCCGCTCGCGGGGAGAAGGAGACTTGGACTGTAGCGGCCTTTGTGTCGGCATACAGCCGGCGGTAAACGATAGCCGCGATGGTCGAGGCCCCCTTCTCCCCGCTCGCGGGGAGAAGGTAAGGATGAGGGGCACGCCCGCTTTGCCTTGCGCCACGCCGCCACCCTGCCTACCTTGATGGGAAGACACGGAGTTTCAATATGGCCTTTGCCATCATGACCATGACCGATGCGGCCGCCGACCGCGTCAGGGAAATCGTCACCTCGCGTGCCGACCAGGGCGCGCAGGGCGTGCGCGTCGGCATCAAGAAGGGCGGCTGCGCGGGCATGGAATACACGGTCGACCTGGTCACCGAGCCCGATCCGAAGGACGACCACATCAATCATGCCGGCGCCCATGTCTGGGTCGACCCGGCGGCCATGCTGTACCTTCTGGGCACACAGATGGATTTCGAGGTCACCAAGCTGCGCACGGGGTTCGTGTTCAACAATCCCAACCAGTCCTCGGCCTGCGGCTGCGGCGAGTCGGTCGAACTCAAGCCCGCCGATCTGAAGGAACTGGCCGAAGCGCGCGGCGAACTCTGACCGGGCGGCCGGGGTCGAGCGCCCTGTGACGATCCGCACATCGCCACTGCGCGCCATCTGCTTTGATCCTGTCAACAACGACAGGAGACGCAGACATGACAACGCTTCAGGCCACAGGCTTCTCCCGGACCGAAATTCCTTCCCTGGCCGCGGCCAGCCTCACCGGCACGATCGCCGGGCGCGTCGGCGGTTTCATGGTCCGTCACATGTTTGCGATCCAGCTTGCTGCTGTGCTGGCCAGCATCGTGTGGTATGGCATCGACAAGATGTGAAATCGCCGCCGCTTGGCGTTTGCCGGCGGCCATGACGGCATGGATGACGCTTTCCTGATCGAGTTGTTCGCCCCGGTCTGCCCGGTGACGGTCCGACGCATGTTCGGCGGCCAGGGGATCTATTGCCCGGCCGGCATCTGCGCGGTGGTCGTCGACGGCGCGCTCCACGTCAAGGGCGACGATGTCTCCGCGCCGCGATACGAGGCCGCCGGCATGACGCGCTGGACCTACACCACACCCAGGACGGGCCGGCACTCCTCGATGCCCTATTGGCAGGTGCCCGACGAGGCGCTCGACAGCCCCGAAGCGATGGCGCCCTGGGCAAGACTTGCAATGGAAACCGCCGAGCGCGCGCAGCCGGCAAGCGCGGGATAGGTCCCGGCGCGGGCGCGCCGTCCCTTGAGACGGTCGTACGGCTTACCGGCCGTTCATCATGAATGCGGGGATGTCCTCGCCAAAGCCCACCGGCGTGTCCTCGTCGCGTTTGCGCCGGCCACCGCGGCCGCGGCTCTGGCGCGGCTTGTGCTCGTCGGACCCGTTTCTTTCCGTCGGCGACGATTCGGGCGCGCCATCTTCTCTGGGCGGCGGGCCGCCCTTTTCGGCGCGCTTGGCATTGTCCTGGCGGATCCGGTCGCGCCGCGTCTTGCGTTCCTCGCCCGCGCCGCCGCCGGTGTCCGCCTCGCCCTCGATCTCGACGCCTTCGACATGCGGCAACTGCTTGTCGATCAGCTTTTCGACCGCCTCGAGATATTTCGCGGTGCTCTTGTCGAACAGTGTGAACGCCTTGCCCGTGCGCCCCGCGCGGCCGGTGCGGCCGATGCGGTGCACATAGTCCTCGGCGTGGATCGGCACGTCGAAATTGAACACGTGGCTGACATCGGGGATGTCCAGGCCCCGCGCGGCGACATCGGAGGCAACGAGCAACTGGATCTTGTTCTTGCGGAACCCTTCCAGCATCTGGGTGCGCGAATGCTGGTCCATGTCGCCATGCAGCGCGCCGACCGAAAAGCCGTGCTTTTCGAGCGACCGGAACAAGGTTGCCACGTCACGCTTGCGATTGCAGAAGATGATGCCGTTCTTCAGATCGTCCTGCGACTGCAGCAGCGCCCGAAGCGCGGCACGCTTGTCGTAGTCCTTCGGGCCGGTCTTGAGCACCTTCTGCTCGACGGTGGCCGCCGTGGTCGCCGCCTTGGCCACCTCGATGCGCACCGGCGCCGACAGGAACTGGTCGGCGAGCCGGGCGATCTCCGGCGGCATGGTCGCCGAAAAGAACAGCGTCTGGCGCGTGAACGGGATCAGCGAGGCGATGCGCTCGATATCGGGAATGAAACCCATGTCGAGCATGCGGTCGGCTTCGTCGATGACCAAAATGTCGACGCCATTGAGCAGGAGCTTGCCGCGCTCGGAATGGTCGAGCAGCCGGCCCGGCGTCGCAATCAGCACGTCGGCGCCGCGCTCCAGCTTGCGATCCTGGTCCTCGAACGAGACGCCGCCGATCAGCAATGCGACCGACAGCTTGTGGTGCCTGCCATATTTCTGGAAGTTCTCGTCGACCTGGGCGGCGAGCTCGCGCGTCGGCTCCAGGATCAGCGTGCGCGGCATGCGCGCCCGTGCGCGGCCCTTTTCGAGCCGCGTGATCATCGGCAGAACGAAGGAGGCCGTCTTGCCCGTTCCCGTCTGTGCGATGCCAAGCACGTCCTTGCCGGCAACGACATGGGGAATGGCCTGTTCCTGAATGGGCGTCGGCACCGTGTAACCGGCGTCTTCGACGGCCTTGATCACCTTCGGCGACAAGGGAAGTTCGGCAAAGGATACCAAGCGTGTGTCCGTTGGGTTTTGGCGTACGCGCTGCGCCCCGTACGGGCGGCGCTTTGGCCCGCGCCTAGGAAAAAAGCGGCCGCTTGTCAACAACCGCCCGCAATGACCCGACCGCTTGTGTCACCAATTGTGGCTTTAAAGCCCTGTGGCGGAAAAGACCGGCGGCCTTCTTCGCGGCGTTCCGCGAAAACCGATCGCCCCCAGACGCGTAATGCCTTTCGATGCCGCGAGCATCGCAGACACATCCCATTTTCCTCACAGGGAGTTCTACTCATGAATTTCATCAAGACGACGATCGCAGCGGTCGCCACCGCTGGCTTCATGACCGGCGCCGCGCTCGCCGACGGCCACATGAAGGACATCGTCGACACCGCCGCCGGCAATGACGACTTCGAGACCCTCGTCGCTGCCGTCCAGGCAGCCGGTCTCGTCGACACGCTCAAGGGCGACGGCCCGTTCACGGTCTTCGCGCCGACCGACGCGGCCTTCGAGGCGCTTCCCGACGGCACCGTCGACAGCCTTCTGATGGAAGAGAACAGCGATCAACTCACCTCGATCCTGACCTACCACGTGGTGCCCGGCAAGGTGATGTCCTCCGATCTGGAAGACGGCATGACCGCCGAGACCGTGGAGGGCTCGACCATCACGATCAGCCTCGACGACGGCGCGATGGTCAACGATGCCAATATCGTCACGGCGGACATCGAGGCCTCCAATGGCGTCATCCACGTCATCGACTCCGTGCTCATGCCCGAAGGCACGATGTAATCGTCGCATGACGGAAGCGCTCCGCCGGGGCGCGCATGGCCGGTGGTCCCTGGGCCGCCGGCCTTTATTCGTTGTCAGTAGCGGAATTGCTCGGCGAGAATGCGTTCGTCCCACGAATGGCTGGCATCGAACAGAATCGTCGCGGTCACCGCGCGCTCTTCGCGCACGCACACATGGCGCACCGACTTGACCTCGTTGTGGTCGGCGACCGCGTTGACCGGGCGCTTGCCCGGTTCCAGCACGGTGATGTCCACCGTCACCCGGTTGGGCAGCAGCGCTCCGCGCCAGCGCCGCGGGCGAAAGGCACTGACCGGCGTCAACGCCAGCAAAGGCGCGTCGATCGGGATGATCGGCCCGTGGGCCGACAGGTTGTAGGCCGTCGAACCGGCCGGGGTCGCCACCATCACGCCGTCGCAGACCAACTCGTCGATGCGGACATGGCCGTCCACCGAAATGCGCAGCTTGGCCGCCTGGTAGGACTGGCGGAACAGCGATACCTCGTTGATCGCCAGCGCTTCGTGAGCGGTGCCTTCGGCGTCCCGGGCGACCATGCGCAGCGGATGGATGGATTCGGCTTCGGCCGCCGCGATGCGCGCGTGCAGATCCTGCTCGCGATAATCGTTCATCAGAAAGCCGACCGAGCCGCGGTTCATCCCGTAGATGCGCTTGCCCGAACTCATGAACCGGTGAATGGTCTGCAGCATGAAGCCGTCGCCGCCAAGCGGCACGATCACGTCGGCCTGCTCGATCGCGCACTGGCCGTAGATTGCCGCGAGCAGACGCGCCGACTCGTCGGCGTCCGGCGTGCCCGAGGACAGGAAGGCGAGGGCGGTTGTCATCTGTCGCTTCGCCGCATCGGCCCTCGTTTCGAGGGCGGCCGACCCTGGCATCCGATGGCAGGTTCATCGCGGCGGCCGCCGCCGGCATGGTTGTGGTGCCCCCACACGGACTCGAACCGCGGACCTACTGATTACAAATCAGTTGCTCTACCAACTGAGCTATAGGGGCTTGTCCCGTCTCGGGATTATCATAGCGGCGGCACGTGTAAAGTCACATTCGCCGTCACGCCCGACCGGTGCGGTTCACATGGTGCGGAACGGGCCGCTATCCGGGCCCCTTCGCGGACAGGCGGCAGCGCCGCAAGGAGGCGGCGCCCGATCTCGGTGCCGCTCAGCTCAGCGGCACGATCTGGATTTCCACGCGCCGGTTCTGGGCCCGGCCCGCCTCGGTCGCGTTGTCGGCCACCGGCCGGCTTTCGCCGAAGCCGATCACCGCCATGCGCTGCCGGTTGACGCCGCGCCCGGCCAGGTAGTCGGCGACCGCCCTGGCGCGCCGCTGCGACAGCGCCTGATTGTATTCCTGCGAACCGGTCGAATCGGTATGCCCATAGACGTCGATCAGCGTCTGGTTGAACCGCTGCAGCACGATGGCCACCGAATCGAGCGTGGGGAAGAAGGCCGGGATCACCTGGTCCTGATCGGTGGCGAAGGTGATGTTCGAGGGCATGTTCAGGATGATGTTGTTGCCCACGCGCGTCACCGAGACGCCCGTGCCCTCGAGCTGGGCGCGCAATGCCGCCTGCTGCTGATCCATGTAGTTGCCGATGGCACCGCCCGCCAGCGCGCCGATGCCGGCACCGATCAGCGCGTTGCGGCGGTCGTCGCCGCCGGCGAGAAGGCCAAGGCCGGCGCCCACGCCGGCGCCGATGGCCGCACCGCCCGCCGTGCGCGAGACCTGCGGCTGACCCGTGAACGGGTCGATGGTGGTGCACGCGGCCGTGAACGCGACCGTTGCGGCCAGTGCGGTGATGGTCTTGACGTTCATGTCGTCCCCGTATGAATTTTGCGATGCCGCCGGGAGTATTGCGCGAGGCGCGCTCGCCACTGCCGGCCAATCAAGGCCAAATTGCGTCCGGCCGCAAGCGCGCCGCCCGGGCGTGTGGTCCTGTCGCCGTTCCCGTCTGGGTCATTGTGCTGTGCCCCGCCGCGCCCGTCAAACCGGCATCACCGGGCGTCCCCAACATGCCGGTGCGCGATATAGAGCGACAGCACGGCGGCATTGGAAACATTGAGCGATTTGATCGGGCCGGGTATGTCGAGCCTGGCCAGGTCGGTCACGCTCTGGCGGGTCTTGTGGCGCAGGCCCTTGCCCTCGGCGCCCAGCACCAGCGCGATTCGGCCTGCGCGCAGCGTCTCCTCGAGCGTTTGCGGGCCCTGCGAATCGAGCCCGACCGTCTGAAAGCCGCGTTCGGCCATCTGCGTGAGCGCGTTGGCCAGATTGCGCACATGCACGATCGGCAGATGTTCGAGCGCGCCCGATGCGGCCTTGGCCAGCACGCCCGATTCGGCCGGGCTGTGTCGGGCGGTGGTGACCAGCGCATCGGCACCCATGGCCACGCCCGAGCGCATCAGCGCGCCGACATTGTGCGGATCGGTGACCTGGTCGAGCACGATGACGAGCCGGGCATCGGTGAGATCGGCAAGGGTCCTGGGCGCGAGCGCATCGGCGCGAAGGACCACGCCCTGATGCACCGCCTCGCCGCCGAGCAGCGCATCGATGCGGCGCGGATGAACGGTCTCGACCGCAAAGGGCAGGGCGTCCGGATCGGGCAAACCGAGCCGGGCGGCGGCGTTTTCGGTGACAAGCATGTCGTGGATCACGCGCGCACGGTTGTCGAGCGCCGCACGCACGGTGTGCAGCCCGTAAAGGAGGACCTGGCCCTCGGGCGGACCCTGCGACGGCGGCGCCCCGCCCGCGGCCTTGCGGGCGCGGTGGTCGCGGCGCAGGCGCGCGTAATGGCTGTCCTTGCGCGTGCGCTTGCCGGTCGGATCGCTCATCGGCTCGCTATAGCCGGTCTGCATTGCTCGGCAAATGGCCGATTGCGAAAACCGAATTGGCCCCCATATTATCGGTGACGCCCTGGCCGATGTTGACAGGGCATTTTCGCCGCCGCATAAGGCGGCGCGGCGCAGGAAGGCGCCGCGCACCGGCATTCGCCGCATGGAGGAGTGTCCGAGTGGTTAAAGGAGACGGACTGTAAATCCGTTGGCTATGCCTACGCTGGTTCGAATCCAGCCTCCTCCACCATCGGCGAACCGGCTTCGCACAGCGCGCCATCGGCGCCGTCGCGGGTATAGCTCAATGGTAGAGCAGCAGCCTTCCAAGCTGAATATGCGGGTTCGATTCCCGCTACCCGCTCCAGCCTCCTGAAAGCTCGCATCTAGACCCGATCGGCCGTCCACCGCCCGGCATTGTCGATGATCCGGTCGGCATCGACGAACCGCTCGCGCAGCACCCGCTCATAGAGCCGGGCCTCGTCCTCGCGCGTAACCGCGCCCTGGCCCGTCAGCGTACGCAGCGCCTGGCCGAGCGCGTCGACGGTCCCCGAGCCCTCGTCGAACTGCGCCTTCTTGCGCCATACCAGTTCGGCGGGCAGCAGATCGGCGCAGGCCTTGCGCAGGATCCATTTCTCCGTCGTCTCGCCGGTCGATTCGCGCGCCCGGGGATCGGTGCGCCGCAATTTGAGGGCGGCCGGCACCGACTGGGCGAAATCGATGAAGTCGCGATCGAGAAAGGGCGTGCGCGCTTCCAGCCCCTCGGCCATGGTCACCCGGTCGACCCGCTGCAGGTTGATGTTGTGCATGGTGCCCAGCGACCGGGTGAGTTCGTCGGCCAGCGCGCGCGGATCGTCCACATAGCCGTGGTGATAGGCATAGCCGGCGAACAGCTCGTCCGCCCCTTCGCCGGTCAGCACCGCCTTGACCTTCTGGCGGGCAAGCCGCGCAGCGAACAGGGTCGGAATGGCGCTGCGCACCAGATCGACGTCGGCGCTTTCCAGATGATAGATGACATGGCCGAGATTGGCGGCGACGTCTTCGGCGGTGAAGGCGTATTCGGCGTGGTCGGAGCCGATATGCTCGGCGACGGCGCGCGCGGCGATGAGGTCGGGCGAGCCGGCCATGCCCACCGAGAAGGTCTTGAGCGGACCCTTGCCGGCCTGTTGCCGCACGTTCTGCGCGATCGCCGCGATGATCGAGCTGTCGAGCCCGCCCGAAAGGAACGAGCCGACCTCGACATCGGCGACCATCCATTTGGCGACCGCCTCGATCAGCACCAGCCGCAATTCGTGCGCGGTGCGCTCGATGTCGAGATCGGGGTCGATCTCGGCGGCGCCATGCGGCGTGCGATACCAATGGCGCCATCCGTCGCGGCTGTCGAACAGCGTGCCCGGCCCGATCGCCTCGACCGCGTCGACGGCGATGCCGTCGAACGCCTTCAGTTCGGAGGCGAACGCCAGTCCTTCGCCGATCCGCGCCATGTAAAGCGGCTTGATGCCCAGCGGGTCGCGCGCGGCGATGATGCGGCCGCGCGTTGCCAGCACGAAGGCGAACATGCCGTCGAGCCGTGCGATCCAGCGCGAGGCGCCCGAGCGGAACAGGTGCAGGATCGTCTCGCTGTCGCTTTCGGTCTCGAACGCGCTCTCGCCCAGGATCGCACGCAGATCGGCGTGATTGTAGATCTCGCCATTGACGACCAGCAGGTCGTCGGTCTGGTGGATCGGCTGCGCGCCGTCCTGCGTGCCGATGATCGATAGCCGGCAATGGGCCATGACCACCGGTGCGCCGGGCAGCCGGGCGATCTCGACCGCATCGGGTCCGCGATGGGCGATCCTTGCGATCATCGTTCCGGCGAGTGCCTCGTCGCCGACATTCCACAAACACACAAATCCGCACATGGGAGCTCGTCCTTCCCGGCCGGTTGGCAGGCAAACGCGCGTCATCGTCTCGCCGGCCTTGCATCGCGCGCCGCACCCGCTAATGATGATCCGCGCGCGGGTGTAGCTCAATGGTAGAGCAGAAGCTTCCCAAGCTTAAGACGAGGGTTCGATTCCCTTCACCCGCTCCATATCCGGGCGCCTTGCGCCGCGTCCGGCCGCCGCATCATGGCTGGCACTTGCCACTTGCGATTGCCGGACAGAACGCTTATGTCGCGCGCTCATAATCGGTCGAACCCGACCCTTCCTCTCCTGAAACAGTAGGACGCATCAATGGCCAAGGCAAAGTTTGAGCGCACCAAGCCGCACGTGAACATTGGCACGATCGGTCACGTTGACCATGGCAAGACGTCGCTGACGGCGGCGATCACCAAGTTCTTCGGCGATTTCCAGGCCTATGACCAGATCGATGCGGCGCCCGAGGAGAAGGCGCGCGGCATCACCATCTCGACGGCGCATGTCGAATACGAGACCGATGCGCGCCACTATGCGCATGTCGACTGCCCGGGCCATGCCGACTACGTCAAGAACATGATCACGGGCGCTGCGCAGATGGACGGCGCGATTCTCGTCGTTTCGGCCGCCGACGGCCCGATGCCGCAGACCCGCGAGCACATTCTGCTGGCCCGCCAGGTCGGCGTTCCGGCGATCGTGGTGTTCCTGAACAAGGTCGACCAGGTCGATGACGAGGAGCTTCTCGAACTCGTCGAGATGGAGGTGCGCGAGCTTCTGTCGTCCTACGACTTCCCCGGCGACGACATTCCGGTGATCAAGGGTTC